>CBDCPW010000001.1:0-3504 GCA_965220415.1 Candidatus Poribacteria bacterium | reverse complement strand
GCCTGGTCGGTCGCTGGTCTGGGCGGCAAGCACCTGCTCAAACTCCACGTCAAAGAGTTTGGTGGGCGGGATGCGGGGATCAACGCCGGTGGCGCGCACATGGTCTTCAATGAGGGTGCGCACCTTTTCCCCACACCCGACGATGTCCAACTGCTCGTCCCGATAGCGGTTGCGGCAGCCGATGATGACCTTGCCCAATGCCTTGAGATCAGCAAGAAAGGGGGTTGCGGCGGGGTCTGGGAGGACAATCTCCACCTGCTTGGCAAAGGTTCTGAAGTCCGCCTCAAACCGCTGGCGTTTCAGTTCGTCTGCCAGCTTGGTGATGCAAGCATCGGTGTCCTGGAGGTTTACGCCCCTCAAGTGTTGCTTGACCCTGGTGTGGGCTGCCTGAAGTTTGGGGATTTCGTCCTTGAGATCTTTGAGGGCGCCTTGAACATCGGTGGAGGAGAAAACCTGCAATGCCTCTGCCAGGTAGTCGGTGAGGCCGAAGTAATCAACGATGTACCCACGGAACTTGTTTGTCCTGGTGCGATTCACTCTGGCGATGGCTTGCAGCAGGCTGTGGTCTGTCAGTTTGCGGTCCAGGTACATGACCTGGCAGACAGGGGCATCAAATCCGGTCAGCAGCATGTCCTTGACGATCAAGATGGAGAGGGGGTGCTCCCCCATGGGTTGCTTGAAGTGTTCCACCGTTGTCTTGTGGTCAGCAGGGTTGGTCCATTTCGCAAGGTGGGGCGGGTCGTTGTGCTGGCCCGAGATCACCACCGCCGATTCAGGGGCATCGGGAATGGCGTCCAGTTTCTGCTTGTAGGTGACCGCTGCTTCCCGGCTGGCAGTGACCACCATGGCCTTGAACCCATTGGGGAGGATATGTTTCTGGTAGTGTTCCACCAGATCCAGGGCCACCCATGCAATCCGCTGGGGCGCCTCCAGCACTGCCCGCTCGGTCCCATATTTCTTCTTGATGGCCTCCTTTTCCTCTGGCGTCTTGTCCTGGAAGTAGCGATCAAAGAGGGCATCCAGGGAGTCCCCCGTCACTTTGGTGTGGGCCTCCCGTCCTTCATAGAGGATTTGGACTGTGGCGCCGTCAGCAACGGCCTGCTCAATGGTGTAGGTGTCGATATAGGCGCCGAACTCGCCGGTGGTCTTCTGGGACGTGATCAGGGGTGTGCCTGTGAACGCAATTTTGGGGGCATTGGGCAGGGCAGCGTTGATGGCAGCGCCCAAAGTCCCGTACTGGGTGCGGTGTGCCTCATCTGCCAAAACGATGATCCGGTCAGAGTCGTTGAGACAGGAAAACCCCAGGTTGTCTCCTTCCTGGAGTTTCTGGATGGTGGCGGTCACCAGATCAGAGCATCCTTGGCCAGCAGTTCCTTGAGATGGCTGACCGACGAGGCATGAAGGACGCTTTCTCCTTGCGCCCGTCTGAACGTGGCCGTCAGTTGCTGATCCAGTTGGGTGCGGTCCGTGAGGAAGACAAGTTTGCAGTCCCGTAGAGCAGGATCTCGCCTGATCTTCTGGGTGAGGAACACCATGGTGAGGGACTTGCCTGATCCCTGGGTATGCCAAATGACGCCCCCCTTACTCTTGCGGTCCCCTGGTGCCTTGAGGCGGGCAACGGTCTTCTGAACCGCCCTGAACTGCTGATACCGGGCAACTTTCTTGACGGTGCGGCCGCCTTCGGTTTCAAAGATGGTGAAATTCCGGATCAGGTCCAGAAACGTCTTCGGGGCGAGCAACCCTTGAATCAAAACCTGCTGGCCAGTTGGGGCATCCCCCAGCTCCTTTTGATCCAGTGGATAGGGATCTTTCCATTCCAGGTAGTGCTCAACGGATGAGGAAATGGTGCCAAACCGTGCTCCATCCCGATGGGTAGAGATCATTACCTGGTTGTAGTGGAAGAGTTTTTCGCAGCCTTCCGTGTCGCCTGGATTGCGCAGGTTGGCGTAGCGGCGCAGTTGGCTGATGCCCTCCGCCATGGGATTGGTGACGAAGGGGGACTTGCACTCCATCACTGCCAACGGCAGCCCGTTCACAAAGAGGCTGATGTCGGGAATGATGGTCTGGGCCGGACCCTGGATCTTGAACTGGTCAACGCAAAGGAACTCATTGTTCTCTGGGGTGTCAAAGTCAATAAGCTTGACCGTCTGCCCACGGCGGCCACTGCCCAGATCCTGATCAACACTGAAGTATTGGGTGAGGTGTTCCCAGAACCATTGATTTGCCTCCATCAGCGTGGAGGTTTGAATCAGGGTGACTTCACGGACCACCTTGCGGAGGTTTTCCCGGCTGATCCAGGGGTTGATGCGTTGGATGGCTTGCTCCAGATTGGGGGTCAGCATCACATCCTTGAGGGATGAACGGTGGTTGCTCTGCTCTGGCGCAAGCGTGGTGCCATCCAGATGAATCCATCCCAGACCCTTGAGTTGCTCAAGGGCAGGCGCTTCTACAAGGTGGCGTTCGTTGCTTGTCATGGTTGGATGGTGACCCGCTTGCGGCCGCTGAGTAAGTCTGCTGCGATTGCGGCCTTCAGAATTGAGACTGATTGAATCTTCGTTTCAAGCGCTTTGATCTGATCTTCAATGTTACTCATCATGCCTACAACTTTATCTTGGGTTTCTCTTGACGGAATCGGGATGACTTGATCTGCAACTATGGAAGTATTCAGATTGCCCTGAGCGCCAATTTGACGACCTGAGAGAAGATGCTTGCGAATTGAAAGGAAATAGTAATACATGTATTCACTGGTTGCGGTGATTGATGCGCCATCAAACCACACGAACCCATCGTGAATACACACTGGTGTCCTTACTATAATTGGCAATCCTATGGTAGCGCAGATTGAAAGTATTATCTCTCCTGGGTTAATCGAGATACTCCTTTCTTCTCCTTTTTGAGAAAGTCTATCCTTGGTAGAGAAAAGATATTTCCCTGCACTCGTTACATCAGAGATTCGCGTCCAACCCCTTCCATTTCCCCACCATCGCCTATCTTGAATTGGTCGCGGAGAAGCGCCTCGCTTAACCTCGCAAATGTCCCCAATTCTTGTGAGTATCGCACAAGATGTCAATTGATCGAAAATGTCTGTCAACAATGCAGAAAACAGCTTCTTTTTCTTTCTCTTTAATTCTTATAAGCATGAGGAGAAACTATCAATCCCCGACAGTATCTCGGCGATCTTTTTCTGCTCGGGGAGTGGGGGGAAGTTAATGAGCGCACCCATCACTTCTTTTTGGCTGATAAAAGGTTGAGCACCCCCCTCCCGATGAAGCACTTCCTGTCTTTCAAGTATAAAATATAAGTAATCAATGTCATATCGAGACTCTTTTTCGGTAATGGCGATGGTATTATTGATTGCGGTCCAGCTTCCACTTGCCTTGAAGACCTTTCCGCACTGAGCGCCGACAGATGAAATAATTATCCCTTTTCCACGGTTTTGGCACTCCTGAACAAAGCCATCAGGACCAGTGCCACTATATGCCAATGTCCCGCTCTTGCAGTATG
>OZ244829.1:4800000-6153064 GCA_965220415.1 Candidatus Poribacteria bacterium | reverse complement strand
AATACCATGCCTGTAGCAAAGATAAGGAAGCACGGAACAGCCGAGTATCTCCTTCCAAAACGGTCCATAAGAAATCCTGCCAACGGGAACAGCGACATATCTACAGCCGAAGAAATCATCACGATTAGCCTGATGGTGCGTGCGGGCAATTCGACAATCTCACTGGCATATAGAGGGATTACAACCCACCTGCCTTGGCGAAGTGTTTGCACACAGATTTGAGCGAGACCGGCTGTTAACAGAGCTCGGTAATGTGTTTTCAGTAGCCTCGGCAATCGTTTAAGGTCCACGGACGCAGAGCTGGCAGGGACATTCCCGGTTTCCGAGACAGAGAGTGTACAAAGAATAGCTGTCAATCCGCCGACGGCGGAGTACACAAAGAACGGCGTGCGAAGACTCGCGCCGAGGAAGATAGCAATCACTTGCCCCCCGAAAACCCCGATTCGGTTGATGCCGCCGAAGAGAGCGATTGACCGTCCTCGTTCACCCCTCGGAATAACATCCGTCATGTAGGCATGCCGAGACAGCGACCACAATGTTCCGCCTATTCCACCAATCAGTCGAAAAAGGATGAGTTGAAAGACGTTGGCGGCGAGTCCCACACCGAGCATGGAAAGAGCGTCAAGAATCGCGCCGATAATCATCGAAGGTCTTCGACCAATGCGCTCCACCAAGATGCCAGCGGGAAGGTTGCCAACGACTGCCACCGCAATGACGAACGTAGTGAGGGTATAAGAAAGAGAAAAAGACTTTACATAAATTGCAAATGTCGGAGTGACGACGCCTTGTCCGAAGGCGAGTAGAAGGGCTGGTAGATAAACTGGTAAGATTAACGAACGGCGGGAGAATTTTGCCTTGTCCAAATTAATGTTCTATACCACCTCGTGAAACTATGTGTCCAAGCTGGAGAGGGCATCCTTGAAGCATTGATATGTGGCGTCATCAAAAAGAACGAATCGAACTTCCTTTATGCCCTGATGTGCGCTCACAAACTCTTTCACCGTGTTCAGTGCAACGGCGGCGGCTTTAGGAGTTGGGTAGCCGTAGACTCCAGTGCTTATGGAGGGAAAGGCGATTGTACCGACAGCGTTCCGAAGCGCCAAATCTAAACTTTCACGGTAGCAGCTCGCGAGCAATGCGGGTTCATTTGAATTTCCGCCACGCCAAATCGGTCCCACGGTGTGGATGACATGCCGTGCAGGGAGATTTCCTCCCGTTGTAATAACTGCCTGTCCCGTGGGGCATCCGCCTTGTCGAGCACGAATCTCGTCGCACTCCGCCATGATCTTTGGACCGCCGGCACGGTGGATTGCGCCATCGACCCCTCCGCCTCCCGCAAGTTTTTCGTTGGCGGCGTTTGTGATAGCGTCGACGTTTTCTCTGGTGATGTCCCCTTGGATAAGCTTGATAGTTGTTTGATTTACCCGTTTTTCCATTGCGCTAGTGGTTTATTTTCAGAGAATATATGGTTAAGTGTAGGGTGGGCGGTAGTTGACATTGTCTGAACCGTGATTCACGAAATCTCTATCGGTCGGGATTTTTGATTTGTTGAGAATTCAACAGTTAATACACTCTGGGAGATGAGCGTAGAAGGCCACGGCTGCGAATCGCACCACAAAGAGATGGTGGGCAGTGCCCACCCTACATATGTACTGTTACCCAAGCGAGTTGGTATTAGGTGTCGCGTTTCACCGCGCTTACCAAAATCTCGAAGACTAGCTCTTCGTAAGAGATGCCGTCCGCCTCTGCTTGCGCCGGAAGATCGCTCAACTCTGTTAGACCGGGAAGCGTGTTCAGTTCCATTACGTACGGAGAGCCATCCGTATCAACCAACATGTCCACTCTCGACGCGCCCCAACAACCGATTGCCCTGTGCGTATTGACGGCAATCTCTTGTACGCGCTTGGTTAGACGGTGCGACAGTCTGGCTGGGAGAATGAATTCTGTCATCCCCTCGGTGTATTTTGCTTCGTAATCGTAGAACTCACGCTTGGGCACCAATTCAAGCACTGATAGGGCGCGAAGATTTTCTTTCATTCCCAACAACCCAACCGTAATTTCTTGGCCTTTAATATATTGTTCGAAAAATATGTCTCCAAACTCGAACTGGGTTTTGTGGGCGATTCGTCTCAATTCCGGGACTTCTTTAACAATTGATACACCGATGCTTGAGCCTTCCGAGGTCGGTTTAACCACGAGCGGTAAGCCAAATCGGTCAACCGCTTCGTCGCATTGCTTCGGCAGATCGGCTTCCGGGTCCACAGAAAGATAGCCTGGCGTCGGAACATTGGTCGTGGACAACACACGCTTCGTCATAATCTTGTTCATGGCGAGAGCGCTGGCGAGCACTCCTGAACCGGTATACGCAATTTCAAAGGCATCCAAAACTCCCTGAATCGTACCGTCTTCACACCCTTTTCCGTGCAGCGCAAGGAACGCAATCTCAACGGCTTGTGATCGAATTTTGTCAATCCAGTCATCGGAGATCGGATCAATTACGATTGGATTTGCGCCGAGGTTTCTAAGTGCCGAGATTACGCGAGCCCCAGACCGCAATGATACTTCTCTTTCGCCGGACTTTCCACCTTGTAAGACAGCGATTCGCTTGCTCAATAAACCTTCAATTTCCAAATCCGTCATGTTCCTTGGCGCTTGATGTTCTTGAGGTGCTGTTGGTGATACTCTGAAGGACATTATTTCTACCCCAAATCGTGGTTATTTAGATTTCATTTACCGAACCGCGGCTTGACTGATTTTGATAGAGATTACTACTTCGGAGAGGCATCAGTACAAGGAGAGTGCAATAACTATGCCCTCTCGCCAATAACTGGCATGTCGGCGTTACACGTAGTTATACCATTTTCCTAGATTCGCAAGTGCATTATTGGCGTCAATCAAGTCTTTTCAATGCCGGGCAAGGGGATCTCTATCGCACTCGCTATCCGCTCGCTTGATCCCCGTCTACCGAGGTTGACGTATAGGGTGATTTCTGGTATCGGTCTCTTTAAAATAGCATGCCTGAAACACACCATATACAACGTTATTCAAATGAAATGGAATTACCACCATGATGTGGATTCCAACTAGAGGTGTTCAAATAGGTACGAATGCAATTCCACTCCGCTAGCGCGGCTTAGCCGTTTATCGCTGAACGAACCCGATTTCTTGCAAATCCCTAAGCACCACTTGCTCGATTGGTGTCTGATTGGTAATACGCACATAATTCGCTCCACGATTCACACAAAATTGTCGCAACTCGCTGCAGTACGAATCAAGTCGCCTTTTGTAGTCGGTGTGTGTCCCCTCATCAATCGTGATTTCTTTAGCGGTCCCGGTCTCAGAGTCTTCCAATCGCCATTCACCCAAGAGTTGCGGATTTATCTCGGCATCTGCCAGAATTTGAATTAGTGTCAAATCGAACTTGCGAGCTAGAAGCTGTTTAAGACTTGATGTGTAGCTGTTAATGTCAAGAAAGTCGGAAATAATTACGGCTGCTCCGGCTTGGCGCGAATGTGTGATTAGGTACTTCAGGCATGTCGCCATATCTGTTTGTCCTCCAACATTAACGGCTTCAAGCGCCCTCGACATCCTGAGGAATTGGGCTTTTCCATAAGTTGGGGGAACTACCGGGCGCGCGCGATTCGAGAAAACATGGATAGCAACTCGATCCAATCCCGCTAAACCGATGTAACCCAAGGCGGCAGCAAGCTGCTTTGCCTGCGAGAATTTGGTCGGCTCGCCAAAGTCCATTGACTTGCTATTGTCCAACAAGATACTCACGGGCAGGTCCTCTTCTGCCCGGAACAGTTTGATAAAAAGCCGATCCAATCGAGCGTATACGTTCCAGTCAACATGGTGCAAGTCATTACCCAGTTCATAGACACGGTAATCGGCAAATTCGACACCGGTGCCTTTGTTGGTGCTACGTCGTTCTCCTTTGAATTTACCTCGAAAAACACTCCGAGAGTGAAGATGTAACCGATCAATCTGCCTGCGAAATTCAACGCTCAAAAGTGTCATAGCTCAGTAATCCGGTTGAAGTCGGTCTAGGTTCACACCATTTATTTTAGCAGACAATCGCCAAGCATGCAATTTCAACCTGGCATCGACTTTACGCCGCAATCCCTCGTTTTTTGTACAACCAGCCGGTGTACATGATTTCGATTGGCTGCGTGTCATTTGTCCAATATTTACGCCTGATTCATTAACATCTGCTCATGCCATTGACGGTTGGATAGAAAACCCTTTGGATTTTTGGCTTGCAAGTGCCCTTCAAATATGGTATATTTTGCGTGCTTTTCCTGGGGTTGTATCGACGGGGCGTAGCGCAGTCCGGTCAGCGCATCTGCTTTGGGAGCAGAGGGTCGGAGGTTCGAATCCTCTCGCCCCGATACTTATTTTGAATACTGTCGCGCCCGTAGCTCAGTTGGATAGAGCAACTGACTTCTAATCAGTAGGCCGCGGGTTCAAATCCTGCCGGGCGTATATCCTTCCCCCATGGTGGGTGTAGCTCAGGCGGTAGAGCGCTTGACTGTGGATCAAGTGGTCGTGGGTTCAAATCCCATCACCCACCCCATCTCTTTTGAGAATATCGAAAATGGCGCAAAGGAACCGGATGGCTAGTGTTTTTGGGGCACGCGCCTAACATAACGGCACTGAGATGCGTCCGAGCTATTCGATACTCTTTCGCGAACAGTTTTCCGTCTTATGCGTCCGTAGTTCAATTGGATAGAGCAATAGACTTCGGATCTATAAGTTGGGGGTTCGAGTCCCTCCGGACGCATGTTTCCAATGCGCCGTTAGCTCAATTGGCAGAGCATCTGACTCTTAATCAGGCGGTTGAAGGTTCGATTCCTTCGCGGCGCACTACATTCCTTTACGGGCGGGTGTTGGAATTGGTAGACAAGATAGATTTAGGATCTATTGGGGTTATTCCTCGTGAGGGTTCGAGTCCCTTCTCGCCCATCATTGCCGATTCGCACGTAAACAGGAGGTCTACTTGAACGTTGAACTTGAACGCCTAGAAAACGGTCGCGTTCGCTTAAAGATTGAAATCCCTGTTGAGGCTGTCAACGAAGAACTTGAACGAAACTATCGTGCATTAAGAACGCAGGTTTCCATGCCCGGTTTTCGAAGGGGTAAAGTTCCACTCGGTATGATCCGAGCACGATTTGGCGATCATATCAACTCGGAAGCCATCCACAATCTAGTGCTACCCGCTTACGAGGAGGCGTTGACATCTGAACTACTCCTACCACTAAGTAATCCTGACTTTTCCCCTCCACTGAATCAGATTAGAGTCAAAGCGGACAACCCTCTTGTCTTTGAAGCAACAGTTGATGTGAAGCCTAGTTTTGATCTCCCGAAATACGAGGATTTGGTTGTCGACAAAACTCCCGCCGACATTCCACGAGAACAGGTTGACGAGTACGTTCGAGTGTTGCAAGATCAACATGCAACTTATCATCCGGTCGACGAGGAACGACCGGTTCAAGTAGGAGATTGCGTGCGAGTTGATGTAGATTGCTTCGTAGACAACCAGCTTATAGAGGATTTGTCAAAACAGGATGCTGACATGGAGTTAGGTAAAGGCAACCTAAACGAAAAGGTCGAGTCGGAAATCGTGGGAATGCGCCCCGGTGATACGAAAGAGATTGAAACAGAATTTGATGCTCAAGCTTCACCTTCGACTCTCGCGGGTAAACATGCACTGATCAAGGTCACGTTACATGCTATTACCCAGAAGCAAGTCCCGGAGCTAGACGATGAATTCTCGAAGGATTTGGGATATGAAAATTATGGACAACTCTTCGGAGTAATCTGGAACAACTTAGTCGAAGAGGAAAAGGCACTCAGCTACATACGTCAAAGGGAGGAAGTTGTAGAACAGTTGATTGAAAAAACCGAAATCAAGCTGTCGGATTCGCTCGTCGATCAGTATGTAGAACAGAATATCCAAAATTTTCAACAGAAACTGAAACAGGACAATCAAACACCGGAAGAAGCGGGGGTCGACATGGAAACGCTGCCCTCGCAACTTCGCGAAGACGTGATAAAGCAAACAAAACTGTCGTGGATATTCGACGAAGTCGCCAAGAATGAGAATATTCGGGTCACAGATGATGAGTTGGATTTGGAAATCCGTCGGGTTGCCGAGCAACAGAACAGGGACGTACAGAAATACACAAGTGCGCTTAAAGCCAGCAATCGGCTGGAAGAGTTTAGAGGGCAGATACGATCCGAGAAGATTTATAGATTCTTGATTGATCGATCCTCTGAAAAGGTATCTTTAATAGTTTCTTAGACTGACCTCATGAATCTTGTTCCCATTGTTGTTGAACAAACGAGCCGCGGAGAGCGATCTTACGACATTTACTCACGATTGCTTGAAGACCGCATTGTAATGATAGGTTCAGCCATTGATGATGCTGTCGCCAACAATGTAATGGCTCAGATTTTGTTCTTGGAGGGTAAAGACCCTGACGCAGACATCGTAATCTACATAAACACGTTAGGCGGATCGGTTCCGGCTGGATTAGCGATTTATGACACGATGCAATATATCAAACCGGATGTGCAAACGTGGTGCCTCGGGCAGGCGTACAGCATGGGTGCAATCTTGCTCGCCGGAGGCACGGCAGGAAAACGATACGCGTTACCTCACTCAACAACTCTGATTCACCAGCCGATTACCACGGGGATTAGTGGTCAGGCTTCCGACATCAGTATCCACGCCACGGAAATTCTGCGAATACGGGAGGAATTGTATTCAATTCTAGCAGCTCATACCGGTCAACCGATGGAAAAGATTCAAGCTGACGCGGACCGTGATTACTACATGACCTCTCAGGAAGCGCTTAAGTACGGTATCGTTGATCATGTTGTATCGGAGCGCGGCGCGGTCACAGAGGAAAAAACCGAATCTAGTTAAGCTTGGCTGGTTTAATGGTTTATCTTCTAAATAGACAGTGCTTACGGGTGTTTCTGTGAGTGCTTGAACTGTGCTTTACGAGGTTATGGGATTACGTCGATTGTTCGTGTTTAGTTAGCATTGATATTCCCACTAAACCGTTTCTGTGAAGCCTCCTAGGATCAAGCGAGTCCCATTGAAACCACGCCATATATTTTTGGCGAGTAGACCATGTAGTATTAGTTGAGAGATTGTTTATGTCAAACGCCATGGATGACAAAATTCGGTGTTCCTTCTGCAATACAAGCAAGGAAGAGGTGCGCAGAAAACTGTTCTCGGCGCCCGGATCCTCCGGGGTTAGCATCTGCGATGAATGCGTAGATGTTTGTAATGAGATCCTCGCCGAGGAATATGAAGAGTACCATCGGGAAAAGAGGGACTCTTTTTCCAATTTCTCGGATCAACTACCGTTGGCCAGCCCTGTCGAAATCAATGCCAAACTCGACGAGTACGTAATCGGACAGGAGCAGGCAAAGAAGAATCTTTCGGTTGCAGTCTATAATCATTACAAGCGGTTAAAACACCAAAAGAACTCCGAAATTGAACTAGACAAGAGCAACATTCTGCTGATTGGTCCAACCGGTACAGGGAAAACACTCCTCGCGCAGACGCTGGCGAAAATTCTTAATGTTCCATTTGCAATTACTGATGCGACTACATTAACTGAAGCCGGGTACGTAGGGGAAGATGTCGAGAATATCATTCTAAAATTAGTTCAAGCGGCGGACGGTGATGTCAAGCGTGCCGAAACCGGCATCATTTATATTGATGAAATTGACAAGGTCAGCCGCAAATCCGAGAACCCATCCATTACTCGGGATGTCTCCGGCGAAGGGGTACAGCAAGCACTACTGAAAATCCTTGAGGGTAAGATGGCAAGCGTCCCGCCACAAGGCGGCCGCAAACATCCCCATCAGGAATTCATCGAAGTCGATACAACGAAGATATTATTTATTTGCGGCGGAACGTTCATTGGACTCGAAAAAATCATTCAGGAGCGGCTTGGGAAGCAGACCGTGGGATTCGGATCTCCGATCCAAGGCAAGCGCGAAAAGAAACTGCACGAGATTCTTGAGCAAGTTATTTCCAAGGATTTGATTAGGTACGGGTTTATTCCGGAGTTTGTCGGTCGATTGCCGGTCGTTGCCACGTTGCACGAGCTTGACGAAGATGCGCTGATTCGTATTTTAACAGAACCCAAAAATGCACTTGTCAAGCAGTACACTCAGTTGTTGGCGTATGAAGATGTTAAATTCCACGCGACGGATGAGGCGTTGAGCGCAATCGCCGAAGAGGTAATTGAACGAGAGGCTGGAGCGCGAGGATTAAGAGCAATCCTGGAGAAAATCATGCTAAATTCGATGTATGAAATTCCATCATTAGAAGGTGTGCGAGAGTGTATAATTACCGCGGATTGCGTGTTGAACAGTAAGCCGCCTGATTTGGTTCACGAAGATCGAGAAGCAATTAGCGCCTAATTCAAACTAGTCCAAAAGGAGACTACCATGGATCCTGATTCAGTTATCACCCGTCAGGACGATCATAACACCACATTACCCGTAATCACGTTGCCCGGTAAAGTCATTTTCCCTCGAGTGCGGCAACCACTGATTGCGGCTCGTACTATGGGAGTATTGGCGACGAAACATGCCATAGACACGAACCAGATTGTACTGTTGGTGAATCAAAAAGATAAAGAGGTAGAAAACGCTGGACCAGAAGAGCTTCATCGCGTTGGGACGGTAGCAAATATCATTGAATCGTACGATCCGAACGACGGAACCATTCGTATAGCCATTGAAGCGAAGACTCGCGCGATAGTTATACGCTGCTTTGAAAAAAACGGCTTTCTGCAAGCGGAGGTCAAGACAATCGACGAGGAGTCGGATCGATCAGAGCAAGCATCGTCGCTCATGAAAAAGGCGCTCGCGACTTTTGAAAAGTACATGAAAGCCAATAAACAGACATCTCCCGATGCACAGATTGTTGCGCAGAAGGAGAAGGAACCCGGGCTGCTTGCAGATACGATGATAGACTTCACAAATGTCGACTCTGAAAAAAGGCAGGCTGTTTTGGATGAAACTAATCCAATCAAACGTCTCCAACTGGTGATTGAATATCTGTCTCAAGAGTTGGATCTTGTAGCAATAAAGGACAAAATCAATACGCAAGTCCGCGAATCTGTTCAGAAAACGCATCGTGAGTTTTATCTCCAGGAACAGATGAAGGTCATCCAAAACGAACTTGGCAGGGGCGATGATGTCGCCGAGATAGATGAACTCCGTGAACAGATTAAGGCCGCAGGAATGACGGAGGAAGCCGAAGAAAAGGCACTAAAGGAAGTCGATCGCCTACAACAGATGCCGCCGATGTCTGCCGAGTCGGGTGTTATCCGCACTTATATTGATTGGCTACTCGCTGTGCCGTGGCAAGATCGAACCGAGAATAAGATCGACATTGAAGAGGCGGAGAAAATCCTTGACGACGATCACTATGGACTGGAAAAACCGAAGGAGCGAATTCTTGAGTATTTGGCGGTATTGAAATTAGTCGAAAAGTTGAAGGGGCCAATTCTTTGTCTAGTCGGTCCGCCGGGTGTCGGAAAAACTTCGTTGGGCAAATCTGTCGCACGGGCCACAGGGCGAAATTTTGTAAGAATGTCGCTTGGCGGCGTGCGGGACGAGGCTGAGATCCGCGGCCATCGACGCACGTATATCGGGGCATTACCGGGGCGGATTATTCAGGGGCTCCGAGACGCCAAATCGAAGAATCCCCTTTTTCTCTTGGATGAAATTGATAAGATGAGTTCCGATTTTCGCGGAGACCCCGCGTCCGCGTTACTTGAAGTTCTTGATCCCGAGCAAAATGACACTTTTCGAGATCATTATTTGGACGTGCAATACGATTTATCCGAGGTAATGTTTATTACAACCGCGAACACGCGCGTTACAATCCCGCCCGCGCTGCAAGACCGAATGGAAATCATCGAGTTGCCCGGATACACTGAATTTGAGAAGCACAAGATTGCCAATCTTTTCCTAATTTCCAAACAACTCAAGGAGCATGGGCTTGCCGATCGCTCGATAGACATATCGGATGGGGCTATCTCCGAAATTATCCAGCGGTATACTCGCGAAGCCGGCGTCCGAAATCTTGAACGTGAAATTACGAGTATCTGCCGAAAAGTTGCCAAGCAGATTGTAAAAGACGAGGCGGCGCATGATGAAGGAGATGGCAAGGACAAGCAGATCCACGTCAATACCGAGAACATTACGGAATACCTTGGTCCCCCCAAGTTTACCCGGTCCAAAGCCGAGGAACAGGATGAAGTTGGAGTTGCCACCGGTATGGTCTGGACGCAGGTAGGTGGAGACATTGTGCCAGTTGAAGCCACGACTATGCCGGGAGAGGGTAAGTTGTCAATGACGGGCCAACTGCAAGAGGTTATGCGCGAGTCCGTGCAGACGGCTGTGGCTTATATACGCTCTCGTGCGGAGTTGTTTAAAATCCCTCCGGATTTCTTCGAGAAACATGACGTACACATACACGTTCCCGAAGGCGCTGTACCGAAAGATGGTCCCTCCGCGGGCGTCACGCTTGCCACTGCCATCGTGTCGGTGCTGACAGGTCAGAAGGTTCGCAAGGACGTTGCCATGACGGGCGAAATTACGCTGCGCGGTCATGTGCTCCCCATCGGCGGCTTAAAGGAGAAGGTCTTGGCGGCGTACCGAAATGGAATAAAGACCATCATTATTCCCGGTGACAATGACAAAGATCTTCCCGAGATTCCTGACGAAATTAGCGACAATATCTGTTTTCATAAGGTCGATGACATTACCGAAGTTTTGGCATTGGCTTTGAAGGATTCTCAGACGCTTGAAGGAGATTTGACCGAGGATGACGAGGTCGCCGAAGCCCTTGAAGATCTCGCTTTGAGGACACCAGATGCGATTGGACAAGTTCCTACAGGTGAGCCGAATCGTTAAGCGGCGAAGCGTTGCCAATGCTGTCTGTAGCAGCGGGAAGATTTTGGTTAACGGGCAGAGAGCCAAGGCGGGCAAGGAGCTTGCGGTTGGTGATGTGTTGACCGTTACCTTCAGCGCAGATTCCGAGCAGGTGTTTGAGATTGTAGAAATTCCCTCCGGTAATGTTTCAAGAGACAGGGCACCTTCCCTTTATCGCGTTCTTCGTTAAACATTCTCTCTGCTCCTGAATCTTGCTGAATCGCGCATCGGGATGCGCGCATTTAGCAGAGTGAAATTGTCCCGGTAAGTGTCTAGTTTCTGGTCAGGCCGGAAAATTTCACCTCAGCCGAAATATGGTGGGCGGAGAAGTTTGTGTTGAAAATCAGGGGCTCAAGCAGCCATATAAAACTACTTTGACGCAAGTTGCTACTTACAAGATTATGGACATGGACCATCGTTATTTATTGAAAATGACCCAATAATCGCGGAGATTTCGTAGCGTAAACTGTCAGTTTGCGCACGAGTTACGCACCAGAAGCACAATCTAACAGATCGTGCTACAAAGGTGGCAACTTGGGTCACTTAAGGATTGCCATTCTCCGCGTAGCAGCAAAGTCGCCTGCCAAAATCTGATAGAAATATATTCCGCTTGAAATTGGCTCCCCTACTTCATTCCTACCGTCCCAATACGCTGCGTTTGATTGTGTGACGTACTCTCCAGCTTTTTGATGCCCCACATCAAGTTGGCGAACCAACGAGCCGCGCGTGTCAAAGATTTGGATGGTCACCAGCGTATCTGATTCAATCTCGTAAGGTATCCATGTTTCAGGATTGAACGGATTCGGGAAGTTCTGTCCGAGTCGATTGATGTAAAGTGGAATAGAATTTTTTGCCGCGCTCGGCGGCTTGCGGAATACGGTGGGATCTTCTACTGACAGTTCGAAGAGGTGTTCGTTAGCCTTGAAGATGCGCAGGTCGTGGCGATCTGTGACATACACGGCATCACCGACCACAGCCAAGTCGGACGGGAACCGTAACGCCGCTTGAAAGTTTGGGCGTGAAACCAGATTGTGATTTCGTACATCCACAATCTGCACCCATTCCTGATCAAGCAGAAAGAGGTAGTCACCACGAATCTGTGCGGCGATCGGCAGCGCGTCGGTTTGATATTCGGCAATGGAATCGGGACGCCGAGGATTGCTCAAGTCTAAGATTTGTACGCCTGCTATCGTGTCCAACAGATAGGCCCGATTTCCAACGACAGTTATATTTGTCGCGTTCCCCTGTGATTCGTAACTTCCGATTGCTCGGGGATTGGCAGGGTTCTCCACGTCGAAGATTTGTAGCCCTCCGTTGAGAGCCGCCACGTATCCTACATTGTCGACGATTGCTATTCGATAAGCACTTCCCGGCATAGAGCGCCGGGCGACGACGCGACTGTTCGTTGGTTCGCGGCTATCGACTACGATCAAATCATCCGCGCACAAGTATACATACCCTTCGTTGACTTCGATCCCCCAAGCGGGCGCGGTGGTCCGAATATGTGAAACCATTCGTGAGGCGTCAGGGTTGCCGATGTCCATGATAATCAAACCGCTTTCTCCCGCGGCAACGTAGGCATGCCCATTTTCAACCCCAACATCCACTGCCGTGCCCCTAAGCGGTATGCGATGCCTAAAAACGGCGTCGAATGCATTCTCAAATTCGACTACCTTTATCCCGCCCGTGCCACATGCAATGTAGGCAATTCGACTTCCCCCTTCCGTGTGCAGAATGTCCATACCGTGAGCCTCGCCGGAGGCATCGTAACGATGCAACCACTGTGGGCGATTGGGTATGCTGACGTCAATCACTTGTAGACCGCGATTTCCGTCGGCGATGTATCCAAACGTTTCGTTCACATCGGATTTGAATAGATCCACGCCCGTGGCGTCTCCCGAAGTTGGTTGAATCGCAACAGTTCGCGGTTGATGACGATTACGGACATCAATCACATAAAGACCCGATTGGATGTCGGTGAGATAAACGTATCCTTCGAGAAACTTAATACTTGTTGCGAAGCCGGGTGTTCGAATGCTTGAGATTTTTCTCGGTTTAAGGCGATTTCGCACGTCAACAATCCGCATGTCGCCCGATGCTACGTAAGCGTGTCCATCTACAACCTCGAAATCAAGGGCGAGTGTGTCAACAATTCCCGCAAATGCCGGGATGTTAATGCATTCGAAGTCGAGAATCTGAAATCCCTGGTTATCATCGCTAAAATAAACCGTGTCGCCGTCTACCTCTATATCCAATGCAAATCCACTTGTTTGCAAGGAACCGATTGGCTGTGGATTTGGCTGATTATGTATTTCATCAAGTTCGTAGATTTGGAGTCCCTTTTTGATATCTAGTGCGTATGCCTTCTCGTTGGCAATCTTGATACGGCGGACGCTCTCGAAAGCTCCGATTGTCTTAACCAACTTTGGACTATCGGGACGCCGCACATCTATGAGCGTTACACCCACCGCACCGTCCGCAACGTATGCTGTTTCGCCATTGATTGCGATGCCTTGCGCGTTTCCCGGGGTTGCAATCTTGCCGACCAACTGTGGATGGGTCGGGGTCTCAAGATCGAAAACTTCCAACCCCCAATCGCTCACCGCATAAACCACTCCTTCACTGACGACCAAATCCTGGTAATAGCTCGATAAATGCACTTGTGATACCGGTTCCAGTTTGAAATCTACATAGTTGCGTTTGTGGCTTGGTTGGGACCGATTACCGAGTGCGTGAGTAGTTGCTCTGGGGAACGCAGATGAATCCAGTTGGCGCGGGGGACCAACGACGATACCAGACGCACCATTTGTAGTGGCGGCAAAACGAAACGATTGCGCAGCGGTGGAGGTTACCACCAGTACAACTCGGTCACGCGAATTCAGGTCCTTAAACTCCATTCGTCCGTTGTTATCCTCATCAAAAACTATTGAGTGGACGGAAGCGGCGCCGCGGCTCGGCAAAAGGGCAAGTTGGGCATGTAAGCTGCCATCGGCGCTGCCATCCAAAGTGATTTCAATCCGGTTCGGTAAGTTACGGAATACGATGTACCGCGCCCCCCAGTTCTCTACTACGGCGGAGCGGACAGTCGGATAGCTTGATACCTCTTGGACAGGTGCCGCAATCCGTCGGTTCCGCATGTTTCTGTATCCCAATGATTTTCCGCGCGAGAGGTTGTTAACAAAATTCGCAAGCGCCCAGTTTTGAAAAACATCGGCGAAACGCTCCGACTTACCCAATGATGACAGCGTTGCGTCAATTCCACGTGTGCCGAGGAGATCTTGCCGGGCGAACTCACGAATAAACTTTTCGCCGCCGTGCTGTTCAAACAGATATAGAAGAAGTGTAAAAGACGCGCCATAATATGTATCAAACGTATTCCCCGAAGTCAGCGATATTTCGGGCTCTTCAAAGTAGCCGTCAATGAAGATACCGTGGACATTTCTATAAATTGCCCATTCGATGAACGATGCAATCCCCTCCTCAATCCAACGTTCATCAGACGTTCCACCGTTCTGATACCAGTTGACAAGATGTGCGAATTCATGGGCCAAACTGTTATAAAACGTGAATCGCGATCGTTCTCGAAACTGGAAAATGTCCATATAGACCATTTCTCGGTGATTGCTGTTAAGTGCGGTTGGATCTTGATCTACCGACGAAAAATATCCGCCGAAATCCTTGCCCGAGTTATTTGCGCCAACATCGTGCATTAGCACGGTTATTCTTGTGTCGAGATCCAAGCCCGGCCGCCATTCGAATCCGATCCAACGATGAACTTGCGGATAAATTCGAGAGTCAAATTCGGCGACAATCTCGCGCGCTTGGGCGGCGGTCATCATGTGTTGGAACGCGGTTTCGATATACAGATAGATGTTTTCACCGATGGCGAGACACGTACCTTCCACTAGCTGCTCGGGAATATGCGTGAAGAATTGTTCGGTTTTTCCTACATGGACTTCGGGGGCAGGCGCAGCGGGGAGGTGCGGCTGCTGCGGCGCTTTAGCAACCGGCTGGCGCGGAGTCTGCTTGTTGCACCATAGGGTTGGCGTACCGCAACCCCAATGGGCATCGACTGCTGAATCCGCTTCACCAAAACCAGCGTATGTTAGATTGACAATGGTAT
Source organism: Candidatus Poribacteria bacterium (assembly GCA_965220415.1). Taxonomy (GTDB): domain Bacteria; phylum Poribacteria; class WGA-4E; order WGA-4E; family JAJDTR01; genus JAJDTR01. The sequence goes on along the minus strand of OZ244829.1, from coordinate 6,137,967 downwards.
AAATAAAACAGAGCAACAGATTACGATACATCAGTTTCACCTCCGCCCTTGCGAAATTGATGCGATTTCAGGTGTTAAATATGATAGCCGTTGTCAGTTCGCTTCAAAACACATCACCGTGCAGTATTTACGAAGTCAACGTGAAGAATTCATGCTGTCATATCAGGTGTAGGCGTTCTAGGTTATGTTCGATTCTCTCTCGTCAGTCGGAATATTACTACAACACTGTGCGGATGTCAATTTTAGACATGTTGAATACCATGGGGAAACGCATCTATACTTTGCGTTGGGTATTAGTGCGCTTTCTTTCCCGGTAATTACTGTTTGTAATAGTGATTGTAGGGTGGGCACTGCCCACCCTACAACTACCGCCAGACGCTTGAAAATACGCAATTTCCAGCGGTGTGTAGTATAGTAATAGATGATAGCTCATCGCGGTAGTACGTACGATTTATGTTGGGTTTCACTCAAATTTTGGCACGTTCAGGCAAAGTGGACACTCGAAAAATCGCCCGAGATCAGCGATCATTAACGAATTCTCGTTCAACCCAACCTACGCCCCTGAACCCATCTCCGATTCGAGAGACTTCTCACTGATGCACGTCGAGGGGGATTTGTCACAGTTTCAAATAACCGGCGTGCTGCGTGACCCTATATTGTAGAAACGAGGTGGGTGCGGTTGGAAAGGAATCTATATGGTAACTCTATCAGGATCTACTATCGCCTTAACTATTCGTTCGTTGATCGCTCATTATCCATTCGCTTGATCGCACCAACCGCGTACGTTTGTGCAAAGTCGAACTTATTTGACTTGCGAGATAGATAAAGAAATTGATCTTTGACCAAAAATCGAATATACTTAAGATTCGACTTCAATGCGTTGAGTTTTAGGATTCATTCGACATAAACGGTAGCAGACACATATTTGTTTGCAGATGGGTTACGAATAATTCAGAAACAAATTACGCTATATCATTACCGAAGTAAAACTCGTTGGGATTCCACTAAGTACCTGATGAATCAACAGAAATTCAAGCACACCGCCCTCTTTGTGCTGTTCACACTTTCACTGTTCTACGGATCCAATTTGTCGGCAGCCCCGCCCCTTCCACACACGTATTACGGCAAAGACTACCCAAATAAATCCGATTATATCTCATTCCTCCAGAAGTTTCCGAGATACGCGAAGTTGCATTGGACAGGCAACTATCGCGGGGATCCGCAGATTGGGTACTTTGGCAGCGGTGCCCACGATCACAATCAAATGCGATCTCACGCGAACTTTATTTTTGTGTGTGCGCTTCTCAAAGCAGATGAGAATTACGATTCGTCTGTCTCCGGAATAGACCGAGATTGGCTTCTTACCCAAGCACGGGCGGGCCTCCGCTATCTAACGGAGACGCATGTCACCGGGAATAACGTCTGTGTTGATGGACGGAAGTGGGGAAAACAACCGAATCAGTGGATAGCGCCATGGGTAATTTCCAAAGCGGTTGCAGGAGCGCGTTTGATTTGGGAGGATTTGACCTTGGACGAACGGAATGCTATTCGTCGCGTTGTGATTCACGAAGCAAATTATCAGCTAAAGCAGCGCGCTGCCTCCCGCGCGTATGGAGATACACACGCCGAATTCAATGCCATAAATTCCGAAGTTTTGGCTTGGGCTGCCAGTCTATATCCAACTCATCCGAACGCGAAAAACTGGTTGATTAAGGCACAAGAGATGTTCATGAACACGTTTTCGGTGGCTCAGGATAGAAGAGACCCAACCGTTGTTGATGGCAGACGTGTAAATGAATGGGTCTATACGGTTAATGTTCATCCAGATTTCACGCTCGAGGGACACGGTGGTTACAATTTCGATTACATTGCTGTCCCTTTGCATTCCCTTGCTTGGGCGTATTACGCCTTTGTTAGCAACGGTCAGCCCGTACCCCAATCACTGTTTCATCATGTGTTAGATGTTTGGAATGGTCTCAAGAAAACCCATCTCTATTCGGGGCGATTTGCTTACCTACAGGGCAAAGATTGGGCTAGGCACGTGTATGGACCTTACTTTATCGTGCCCATGTTGGCAATGCTTCAAAACGAGTTCCGCGATGCCGACGCTCGATTCATCGAGCAACTTCGCTTCGGGGCGTTTCAATGGGAACAGCAACGGAGCAGCAGGGGAAGCGTTTTCAGCAGGAGGTTCGGGCATCAGCGCAGGGGTTGGTCGGTAATTTATGAAACCGACTGTTACGCGAACCTGGGATTAGCGTACCTGCTTCACCACTTCGCGCCTCTAATTCGCGCAGAGAGTTCTTATGACTTCCAAGAAAGTGTCAAAGGCAACTTTTACAGCAGGTACTGCGACTTTCTGTATGCCCGCAATAAGGATGTGTTTGCATCATTTAGTTGGAAACATCTGTCCAGACGGTATCCGATGGCTTTGTTTGTACCGGGAGACGACTATATGACAGAGTGGGCAGAAGCCAATCTGATTGGAAATCTAGTGATAGATAACGCTGATTCGGATCGAACGACCATACGTCACAACAATCGACTGACAAAAGATGGTTTCGTTACTACCGGACACATTCAAGAAGGAAGATCTAAGAGTGGTTTCGGAGTTGATCACTACATCAGTTTTGCCGCGCTGCCCACAAACAAGATGGCTGTTATGATGGAACTCTTGGTGGCAAAGAGGCCGATTCATGTATTGGAGCAGTCAGGATTATCGTATTACCTGCCAAACGATATTTTTAACAACGGTGCGAGACAGGTATATTGGGGTTCGGGAAACGTACGCTTGCGTGGCATCAGAGGAGTGAGTACAGATCCCGTGACCATGGATTCCAATTGGGTCAATATAGACAATAAACTTGGAATCATCAGTGTACCGGATAACGGTCAATTTCAAATCTTTGCGGGTAAAAGGAATATCTGGAACGGGCAGATTAGCGATCGAATTGACTATGCGACCGATTCGAAACGACAGCGATATAAACAGAACGACGTTATCCGATCTCAGGGCTATATTCTTCTTAATGCCGATTTTCCATCGACACGAAAGATTGCGGCGACTGAAGTTCACTGGCTTAAGACGGACGACGATTTCGTCAAGGCGGTCACATTCATGGACGGCGGTTCAAATCGCATAATCGTCGCAAATTTCAGGCATACTCCAATAGATACGACGATTCAATTGCGCACCCGTGAAAGGGTGGATGTGCGACTCCAAGGGCTCAGTACCGTGATATTAGGAGAGATTGCCGGAACCGAAGTCACGCACCCGAAGGATGATGGAAAGATGGTGCTAGTTCCGGCGGGCGAGTTTATCATGGGAACAAGCCAATCACAACTTGAGAAAATCGTGCAGGGACGGAATAATGAGAACCTGCTCCGGGAGGTCTTTGCACATGAACAACCGCAGCACAGCGTTTATCTCGATTCGTTTTACATCGACAAGTACGAGGTCACAAATAAGCAATTCAAGAAATTCGCCGATGCCACCGGATATGTCACGGATGCCGAGAAACAGGGCTGGGGATATCTGTGGGACGGATCGAATGAATGGCCGCGCCCGAAAGGAGCGTCCTGGCGCGCACCGCATGGCCGCGGCAGCTCAATTCGACGCAAGGATAATCATCCTGTCGTTCAAGTTAGCTATAATGACGCATTGGCGTACCTAGAATGGGCGGGGAAACGGTTACCGACTGAAGCTGAGTGGGAAAAGGCTGCCAGGGGCGTAGATGGCCGCCTGTATCCGTGGGGGAATCAATGGGATCCAACCCGCCTGAACTCATGGGAGGCAGGACCGCACAGAACGACGCCTGTCGGAGGTTATCCCAAGGGCGTCAGCCCTTACGGCGCATACGACATGGTAGGTAACGTATGGGAGTGGGTGTTCGATTGGTATCACCCGAGATACTACCACACGTCGCACAAGTGGTCGAATCCCAGGGGACCAGCGACAGGAAAACATCGTGTGCTACGGGGAGCCTGTTGGTTGAATCAAAAGCATGTTACACGGTGCGCTCATCGAGACAATTACGTGACCGTGCCAGATTTTCGAATCCACCTGGGCGGGTTTCGAGGTGCAGTGTCCGCAAATCGATTTGAGGGCGAATCAAGATTTCGAAATCTTGAAGACGTGAACTCGGATGGTGCAGTTGATATTCTTGATTTTATTATCGTGGCAGGTGAATTTGGCGAAACTTCGCCTAGTCAAGCGGCACCGGATGTCAACTTTGATGGCTTGGTGGACGTTTCAGATCTGGCTCTCGTTGCTTCGCACCTTGGCGAAGGCACCTCGCGGTCAACTGCACCGAGTATCACGACGTATTTTTCTGAAGAGCGACTTACCAACATGCGCGAAGCGCTCAATAGTTTAGAGGCGCTCCCGGATCCATCGTCGGGGGTAATAATTGCACGAGAATTTCTGAGGAGTTGGCTGGGACGTGCGCCGGCAATTGTCAGAGAAACGAAGCTGTTGTCCAACTATCCTAATCCCTTTAATCCGGAAACTTGGATTCCCTATCAGCTTGCGGTTGATGCCGATGTTCAGATTTTAATCTATGACATTTCGGGCACCTTAGTGCGTCAATTGGATTTAGGACATCAGAAAGCAGGGATTTATGAACAAAAACGCACGGCGGCGCGTTGGGATGGAAAGTCGGCTAACGGAGAACCGGTCTCGAGTGGTTTGTATTTTTATCAACTTCGGGCGGGCGACTTCACTTCGGTGAAGCGCATGGCAGTTATTAAGTAGACCGAGATATTAGGTGGTTTTCTTGATAAGTGTTTAATGCATCTCAGGAATTCCCGGCCTGAAGATAGGATCTCTATCGCCCTCGCTAGTCGCTCGGTTGATCTTATTCAGTCGCTTGATTTCAGTTAATCGTTCCTTTGATCTCCTATCAGTTACGGCACACGGCGTGTGCCTACTACTTTGACCCGCAATGCGATAAAAGAGGGTGCGTCCAGTGTACAACTTGCAGGAGGCTATGTTCGCGCCGCTTCGCGTCCACCTCACTAGATTTCGCCTACTCTATCCTTTAATCTTCCTCGTTTGCTTAAACGTACCGGCTTGGGCAGAACCGATCGTCCGCACGGTTTATGCCGACTCGGCGAGCCTCGTCGTTGAAATCAAGTTGCCCGAACTACAGTTTAGCGAGGAGAATGTTGATGGACAGACCTATTCCCAAGTATCCTTTAATGGCGCTCAACACACGCTGAAAGTTGGATATCCCAAACTCCCTACCCATTCACAGTTAATTGGCATACCGGTCCGCGAAGTTCCTCAAGCCACCATTATCAACTCCCGAATTGAGACTCGCTCTACCAAGAAAATCCTGCCCGTTCAGTCCGATGTTGTTCGCCAATCCGAAGATTCGCCTGTCCCGTCCGCGGTTCGATATGAGCCAAACACGGATTTCTATCGCCAAAATCGTTTCTATCCAACACATTTGGTAGAGGTGGTTCCGGTGGGATTTATCCGAGATCAGCGTGTAGCGCAACTTCAGATTCATCCTATTCAATATAACCCCCAGTTGTCGAAACTCAAAATCTGTCGGGAATTACAGATCCGAATTGATTTCAATCAACCGGTTTCCTCCGATTCTCAGGCGTTTACCACCTACCAGCCATCAAGAGCGTTTGAGGAACTGTTTCAAACGAGGCTGCTCAATTACAACCAAGCCAAGGCATGGCGATTGGTACGACAGTCGCGGGCTCAACTAGCCTCCGCGTTTGCACAAGGAAATAAGGAGCAAAGATACAAACTCGCGATTACGCGCACAGGTATGTTTCGAATTGCTTATCACAGGCTTGAACGGGCGGGCGCAGATCCTTCACAGATTGATTTAGAGACGATAAAGATTGAAAACAATGGGCGCATGGTAGGCGTTTACGTCGTTGATAAAGCAGAAGACGGCAAGTTTGATCGTGAGGACTCTATTGTCTTCTATGGTCAAAAGCTTGTTGGAAACAAATTTACCGAGACAAATGTATACTGGCTATCTTGGAATGGTCTTGAGAACTCACGCGTGGGAGTTAGAGACGCCCAGCTAAAAACACGCGGCGCAAGCGCCCCGCTGGCATTCCTGAAAACAGAACGCTTTGAAAGAGACATCTTTCATAATTCTTTAGAGGCGGCCGATGCCCGTTTAGAACTGGCAGATCACTACTTTTGGGCTAGTTTTAAGGCGGGAGACAGCAAGGGATTTCCCATCAACACCCCGGGTGCCATCCCGCGCAAATTGATAAATCGTCCCGCAACGATCCGTGTCAGACTTCAAGGCGCCTCGCTTTTTACTCACAAAGCAAGGTTACTTCTCAACAATAAGTGGATCGCGAGAACTCAGGACTGGAGAAGGCAAGACGATCTCTTGACGATTCATGAATTTCAACAGCGTCAGTTTCTCGTCCATGATTCGACCAATACATTAACCGTGATTGCTGAAGATAATTCTCGTTTGTCTACAGACGAGGTTGAGTTTTACGTTGATTGGTTTGAATTGGATTATTGGCATAGTTTCAAGGCTTTATCCGGAGCATTAGAGTTTAACTCCACCACAGAGCCTGAATCTAACGGAATTGTGCGATATCGTGTCGAAAATTTACGCACCGACGACATTGATATCTATAAGATACACAACGGCAGCATCGATGCAAAACTCGTAAACGGGAGAATTAGTCGCACGTCCAGCCTTGATTTTCAAGTCACGTTCGAGGATGTGGTCACTCAACCATCAAGTTATTTTGTGCTTGATAACCGCGCTTACCTAAGTGCCACCAGGATTGTGCCAGCCAAGCCGGAGGAACTCAGAGACCCTGCCAATCAAGCCGATTACATTGTAATCAGCCACAAAGATTTTATTGAAAGCATACAACCTCTGGTGGAGTTTCGACGTTCTCAGGGGTATTCTGTTGCTGTTGTAGACATTGACGATGTGTATGAACAGTTCAATCACGGTATCTTTAGCCCGTTTGCAATCCAACACTTCTTACGCTACGCATACACCAGTTGGCAACAACCGGCTCCATCCTATGTCCTACTCGTTGGCGATGCGCATTACGATTACAAGAGGGCAACTGTCGCGCTCTATCGACTGGATAACAGGAGTTTTAATCTGTATCCCATCTATGTCCCCACAATTCACGGATGGGCACCGGTTAGCGGCGAAACGTCAATGGATCATCGATTTGTCACCGTCGTCGGAGATGATACGCTGCCGGACATGTTCATTGGACGATTGTCCGTTCAATACCCACGTGAGCTCGACACCATGGTGAAGAAACTGATCGATTATGAACAAAACCCAGAACTTGGCGTATGGCAGCGTACTCTTGCCCAAGTTTCAGATGACGAAAAGAGTAACAGTATTGACTGGATTTTCGAAGAAAGTCGCAATCGTCTCATCAAGGAATTTATTCCAATTGCTTACGATACACGTGAAATCTATCTGAGGAGAATAGAGAGTCCTCACCGTACAAACGGGCTAATTATCCAAGCTATTAATGAAGGTCTGCTGATCCTCGAATACGCAGGGCATGGCGGGTCCGAAACATGGGCAGATGAAGGCATATTTCGCATTGAGAATATTTCAAAGTTGAGGAATGAACACCTTCCCTTTGTCGTGACGACGACCTGTCTCAATGGGCAATTTGACAAACCTCTCGAGTTCGGCAAGCGCAGTTTGAGTGAAGAATTCATGATAGGAAGACATGGAGCAATTGGCACGTTGAGTGCCACACGCCTGACCTTTGCTACCGCGAATGCCGTGTTTGATGAGGATCTATTCAACTCCATATTCAGCGTGAAACCATCAACTCTCGGCGCTATAACTGCTGATGCGAAGATCCAGTTTATCGGAAGCGCAATAAGCAATAACAGACTGAGCTGGATTCCCGGAGCCGAACAATACACCCTCTTCGGGGATCCGGCGACGCGGTTGGCACTACCGGATCTGGAGATAAAAGTCGAATTAGATGACTCTGCGTTGAATTCTAGCAAGCAATTGGTTGTTAAGCAGAATTCAGTTGGACGTAATGGGATTGCCTTAGCCACGGGTAAGAATAGATTCCTAAAAGCGACTGACTTTAGTGTAGATCGGCTGTCGGCGGCAGTGTTATACGCAAATAGTTTTGACGAAGATCCGTACAACGATCTGTCCATGCGGCAGGACAATCTTAATGTTTGGAAAGGTGACTTTGGCACCATTCGCTTTGATGTGCCGCTTGGTGTGACCGCTGGACGCGGCATTGTCCGACTCTTCGCAAGCGATGGCGAGCACACGGCTATAGGCGGTGCGGAGTTTTGGACGGACCAGCCGATATTTCATGACGTACGAGAGGAATTGGACACAGAAGAAGCCAATGCTCTAAGTCTCCATTTACACATTGCGGATGATGCGGGACGAGCCGGCATCAAGTCCGTCGAAGCAGTTTGGCACGATACCGCTGAATACAAGACGCATACCACGCCCATGGTTCCCGATCCGCAATATTCGGTTCCCGTAATCAACGGAGGACAGTGGTGGCGACTACAATCCCCAATTCCACTTCCGAAGGCTAATCGGTCAGTTATCTACCAGATTCTCGCGACGGACCAAGGCAATAATGTTGTTTATTATCCATCGGAAACAGAGCGAAAAACGGTAAAGGTACCGGCTAACGCCAATCTCGCTATTGCTCCGAATCCAATCGACGACGCGTCTATTCGCTATTTACGTTTGGAGGACGATAACGTGCCCGTCCTGATGGCGGATTTGATTAACGATGGGGGCAATGACGTCCCAGTAGATGTTGAAGTCTGGTTTACGGAGGGGGATCCCGACCGAAATGTGGATTACCAGATTGACCGGGACGCGAAGGTAATCGGGAAGGTAGTGGTGAACACGAATGATTGGGAGCCTGGAGACACCACTCATCAGCAAGTAACCGCCGTTTTAACTTTGAACGAACCACTTTCGCGAGGGCACCACGAAATACATGTTTTTGTCGATCCTACACCGCCAGACCACGCTCCGGAGAATAGGGTTTTCGGAGCACTTGATGAAGTACAATCCGCGGATAACAAGGGGGATTTTTCCTTTGATGTTAACGAGTTTACATTGCAACCGGAAAGTGAACTCACATGCGCCAGTTTAGATCGAGTATTCGAAGCTTTTTTCACAGTTGGTTCATTAAAACCAACAACGCTATCCGTTGATGCCCTTGAGGCTCCCGTCTCCTCGCAGCCGGACCTAAGGATCGTACCTATTCCCCGGCCGGCAAGTGTGCAAAACACACTCATTCGTCAAGACGCCGGCGCCTTTCAGGCTTATGAAATCAACCTGCCTTCAACAGTTATGCAACTTAAGCTGCCCGTTGAAGTTAGATTTCGATTTGAAAGCGATTACCTTAACGACCAACTTAGCTTGCAACCACCTCGTGACGCCAACAGCCTAGGCGACGCCATGAGTAACATGGGTATCTATACTTGGCAGGAACAGACAAATACTTGGAAGCGGATGCCATCAACAATCCACTATCAGGAAAACGGGGATCTTTTGAAGGAGAGATTTCTAACGCCGGCACAGAATAGAAACAGAAATCTCTACGAGTTGCAGGATTCAGCGATTCGAATTGATCCAGAACGTACTCCCTTAGGCGAGTGGATCATACTTTTTGTAGATTCGGAACATTACATAGTTCGGCTACGTCGAACGGATAGTAGTGTCATCGAGCAGGTAGGTAGGTTTGGGAAGCCGGGTCAGATTTTCGTTTATCACGACTTCGGAATTCAACTAGAAATAAAGAGGGTGGAGGAGGCTGATATTAGCCGACCGTTTGAATTTGGGGACATCTTAACATTTGAAACCAAATTGGATCGGTTTGACCGTTTATATGTGTCCGAGATTAGGAATAGCAACCGCGGTAATGGGATTCCGGAACTTAACTTATCGATTGAATCCGGGGACAAATTCCGACTCGGGGATTGGCTGATTCTCTTTAGAGACGATCGGACATTTGAGATTCATGAGAGATTAGACCTTTCTGATGGTATGGTGAACGGCGAGATCCTACTCGGGTCGGTTGATGAGCCACTATTCATCAGTGATCCTGGCATTGAGGTGTTGATTGCGCTCGGTGACGAACCGTTTGCGTATGGCGACAAATTTAAGTTCAGCACCAAAACAGTCGGCACGATATCCGCCGAGGTGTCCGATTTCAATCCGTTCGCGCTCATGGCAAATTCGGACACAGGTGCGCCCAAGCTCAAGTTATGGGTCGATGGCAAACCGCTGAATTCCGGAAGTGTGATTTCACCTCGGCCACAAATCTCCGTGATTCTTGAAGATTTGAATGGAATTGATATGGATGCATTCCGGTTTATCGTTAGCAAGAATGGCGGACCATTCAAGGAAATTACCAAATTCACAATAACTAATCCGGAACAAGTCACACCGGTTACGATTGTCTACGCCCCTGTTCTTTCCGTAGGTCGCTATCTCCATCGACTCTGGGCAAAAGATTTGAACGGGAATGAGCTTGGATACGATGGCGGATATAGCGAGTTCATTCTCATTGTGGAGGATCCACCTGATATAGAACCCCCGGAAGTTGAAATCCGCTTAAATCAGGAACTCTTAACGGACGGAATGACTCTGCATGAGCAGCCCAAGATTGAGGTCGGACTAGTCGATGATTACGGATTAGATTCTTCCAACATACAATTCTCGTTTGGCAAAGCGGATGGCGAATTTGGCTCGCTTCCTCGCGAGGCATACGACTTGGTGTTTAATGAAACGCAGCCCGAAGAAGGTACTATTGTCTATGCACCGAGTCTGGCTAACGGCGAGTACCACATTCAAATCTTCGCGAGCGACACGAGTGGAAATACCCACGAAGGAGAGGTATTCCGTTTTCAGCTTGACGAAGCTGTAGAGATTGAAGAAGTGTGGAACGTTCCCAATCCAATACGTACCGGTACCTTCTTCACCTACAATTTCGTGCAGAGCCCGGAGCATGTTACCATCAAGATATACTCTATCGCCGGCAGGCTAGTTCGCACGATTCCCGACGCGTCGGCGCGTCGGGGCTACAACGAAACATACTGGGATGGGCGCGACGAAGATGGGGACCGCTTAGCTAACGGTACCTACTTTTACAGGGTTACCGTTGAGTCGGAAAATCGGGAAATCGAAAGGGTTGGTAGACTTGCAATCTTGCGCTGATAAATCACGATGTGCACACCGGAACTAACGTGGTTCATTTTCTAAGAAGATATGGCAAGAATTGATAGCTGACTTCGTCCGAACTGAGAGTTATGCGAATACCTTGATTGTCGGAGTTTAATGACAGTAGTAGTCCAAACGTCATCGGACGTAAGTTCGACTTTGTACAAAAGTACGACGGTTGGATTGTACGGAAAGCCGCGCAAAACCAACCCCGTAGGCGGGGCATTTTGCCCCGCTGTGATGGCACTAGAAACCGCTGAGACTTTTTCAATGGTCAACCAAAAAAACAGATGGTTAAAATCTCCCCTGATTTTCTTCAACGCTTGATTGACACCGCCTGTTATACCACTTAAATGTACAAAGTCGAGCTTATCATCCCTATTGGTTTTCAATAGATGTCAAACCTGCGTCGCAAACCGCATGTCTTCTTAAACATGGCGATGAGTCTTGACGGAAAGATTTCAACGCGTGATGGCACGGGGCCCCGCTTTACAGGCAGCGCCGACAAAGTCCGACTGAGAGAGATTCGAACTCGCGCGGATGCTATCCTTGTGGGCGCAGGAACAATTGTTGCGGACGATCCAACGTTCACGGAAGACGGAATCTACAAAGACGAGCGTGTTAAACGCGGTCTGTCACCCCAGCCAATCAAAGTGATTGTTAGCGGTACCGGCAGCGTACCGGAATCTGCTCGTATGTTCCAGCCAAACGGCGCGCTAGCTCTCGTTTTTACTACGAAGCGTATCCCCGCGAATCGCCTGAAAATTTTGGACAGTGTAGCAGATGCCGTACATATTGCGGGGAATGACGAAGTTGATTTCCCACAGATTGTTGAAATTTTGGCGCGGACGTATGGCGTAAAAAACTTACTGATTGAAGGGGGAGGACAGGTCAACTTCGCTATGTTTCGCGAACACCTCATCGACGAGATCTATCTCACACTGTCTCCACGAATAATCGGTGGACGCGATGTTCCAACCCCTGTTGGGGGAGCAGGGTTCAACTTTATCGACTTAATCGAACTGGAATTGTTGGACCATCACGTGGTTGACAGCGAGATTTTTCTCCATTATCGAGTTTGCTCATAACAATCGAAAAATCGCACGGAGTTGCGTTCAGTAGGGGGAATGCTTCGTTTATAGCCATTTACCCTCATACTCACACATACTTAATGATTGTGTGTCAATCGGCGATGGCGATATACACCAAAACATACAAAAATTGAGAGTATTCGCACGTAGATCGATTCATTATATTTTGGCGTCCCTGCAGTTTTCGATGCTTCTACACACCTTTCGCACCTCTGGTGCTATGAAAGGCTGAGAAATCTCTATCGTCCTCACTTATCGCTGGGCGGGCTGCCTACAGAAAACGAATTAACGGATTTCTATCGGGGCTGGCTATGGGACCTTTATCGCCTTGAAATCTCCATGGAATTTCTATCGCCCTCACTATCCGTTCGGTTGATTGTTCGTTGCTCACTTACTTGGTCACTCCCCATTTACTCGATCAATTTATTGCCTCACCTGACCGCTACTACAAACCAAACTGAGGACGTCCTATATTTGGAATCTTTAGCGTCAATGACTATAGGATTTAATTTCCTCATCAGCTACAGATACCGCTGGATTTGATGGAAGCTGACTGGATCCAGTTTTCGGTAATCGGGAAGATCGTAACGATTTCCTCGAACATCAGTCACGAGAATCCGTGCCGGCGGAACCTGTTTGATATTTTGGTGCAGCCCCTGCACAGAGAAGGTGATACGCCCCCGTGATGTATCCGTTTCCCATTCGTGGACGCCAAATCGCTCTTTTACCCGGCGGATTTTGGTGATGACGGGAGTGAAGTATTGCTTGTCGAGTTCCTCACGAACAATATTAAGACTTTCAGAATCTAGCTCAGAGGGGTTTACGACAATGCCGATTTCCGCTTCATCTCCGGCACCGAACGAAATATAGTGTTCAGGGTCGCAAAGGGGGCGAATTCGCCGAAACGTTACCCGTGGATAGCACATTTCATCCCGAATTTCCAAGCGCGGAGATCCCATTGGCGAACGAAACAGCCGTATCTTCTCGGGGTTTAAATATTTCGGCGTAAAGTCGTCGTCGTCAAAATCAAGTCTTGGCACTGATTTTGAGCCACCGCCAAGAGACTTTTCTCGCATGTCCTGTTTCTCACTATTCATAGATTGCCCTCCAAACTATTCAATCCTCGGCAGCCCCGCAAAGGTAATCGCGACAAGGAAGGAGATCTCTATCGCGCGGGATTCACTATCAGGATTAGCTATCGCCCCCCTGTCCGGTCGGTTGATCGCTTCCACAAAGCGCATAACGCAATTCACATATGTATAATTCTTCGTTGCATTAACGATGGACAGTGGTGTGGTGACAGCGGAATTCTGGCCCCGCCGTGAATTGAACCGCTCCATCAACCTTTTCGTTACCGTTCGACCATTTGCGCTGCGGAGCGAATCTCAGATGCCTGCCGTTGTGTTTCTACGAGGTTATAATATATTCCTTTCTGTTCCATTAGCTCTTCGTGAGATCCACATTCAACACCTCGTCCCTTTTCGATGACAAAGAGTCGGTCGGCACTACGCAAAGTTGAGAGGCGATGCGCGATTGCAAAAGTCGTCCGGTTTTGAACAAGCCGATCGATTGCTTGTTGAATCTTCTTTTCCGTCTGCACGTCAACCGATGAGGTAGCCTCGTCCAGAATCAGGATGCGCGGATTGTGCAGGATTGCCCGCGCGATTGAGATACGTTGGCGTTCGCCTCCCGAAAGTTGCCCTCCTCGCTCGCCGACTTCCGCGTCATAGCCGTCGGGAAATTTCACAATAAATTCGTGCGCGTTTGCAGCCTTCGCCGCTGCGATGATTTCTTCCATCGTCGCGTCCGGTTTTGCATAGGAGATGTTTTCCGCTATGCTGCCACTGAAGAGAAATGGTTCTTGAAGCACAACCCCGGTCTGGCTCCGCAAATCTTCTAGTCGAATTTTCGTAACGTCTTCACCGTCAATGAAGATTCCTCCGGAATCAGGGTTATAGAATCGGCAGACCAGGTTAATCATTGTTGATTTGCCTGCGCCAGAATGTCCAACTAAACCGATCATTTCACCGCTCTTTACATGAAGGTTGATATCTTGCAATACAGGTTTGTGCGAATCGTAGCCGAAGGTCATGTTACGAAATTCGACTTCCCCGTTAAGTTCCGGCATTGAAACAAGTGTACCATCGTCATGCTGCTCCGGTTGGGAATCAATGACCTCGAAGATTCGTTCGGCGGCGGTCATCGCACGCGAGGCATAATTGATTAACGGGCTTATATGCCTCAAGGGCCCGTAGAACATTGCCAGGTAGGCATGAAACGCGAAGAGAGTACCCAACTTCATATCACCTGCAATCATCTGAAGACCACCAACATACCAAGCGATAAGGCTTCCGAGCGATACGGCGAATGCCAGTGGCGGATAGTATGTCGCCCATACGGTTTCGGCATAGGTGTCGTAATGCCGGGCGTCCTCGTTCGCGGTTGAGAACCTGCCTATTTCTCCCGTTTGCCTACCAAATGCCCGAACGACTCTGATGCCCGATATTGAGTCGTTCACGACATCAAACAGTTTGGATCGCCGCCGCCAGGCGCGGTGCCATAGATCGTGCACCTTCTTCCAGAACCATCTCGCTCCTATGACAATCAGAGGGATCGGAATCAGGATGAAGCAGGCTAATCGCCAGTTCATTGAGAAAAGCATAATTCCAATTCCGAAAATCACCAACACATCGACAGCAACAAATTGAAGAAAGTCTAGTAGAAACCATTGGAGACGCTGGCTGTCTTCCGTGATGTGGGAAATTACCGTCCCCGTCTTGCGTTTATCGAAGAATCGTATGGCGAGGCTGTGAAGTCGACTATAAACTTGGACTCGGATATCTGCTGTCAGACGAAGCGTCAACCATGCGCTCAAGCGACCAAGAAAGACGTCAGTGAGCATCGCTATAATGTAAACTACCAGTAGGCATCCGACCGCGACAGCCAAAGCAATGGAAGCGATTTGAATCTCTCGAAACAATTGACCCAAACGCGTCTCTGAAACCTCTCCCACTACTCTGGCAGCATCGTTCAACTCCAGTACATCATCGACCAAGATGCGAGAAAAGTAGGGAGGCACAATGGAAAGTACGGTAGTACCAAGTACGAAGAGGATTAACAATGCTGTTGCCGCCTTGTACGGCTTGAGATAGCCCAGGATCCGTAGCAGCACGCGATGCTTCTTCGTACACGCGGGACAAGGCGAAAACTCATCTCGTAGTGGCAAGCCGCATGTTTGGCAGAATTTCTTTTCTTCTTTATAGTCCCAAACCGGTGCTTCTTCTCGTTTCCCTTGCAGATGTTCGATTTCTTCACTCAGGAACTGTGCGATGTATCCGAACTTCGGCGCAAGTCCGTTGGAATATTGGAGGAAATCAAGAGCGTCCGCCTCTTTCTCCAGAACAAGGATGCCGCCATCAACAACCGCTTCCGCCCGTATGCCGGTTACCCCCTTATATGGAACACGATGCAGGATTTTTCCTGTTGCGTCGAGCGCCAACACGTCCATTTCGGTCAATACAAACCAGCCTTCACCAAAAGATCCGTCGGGCTCGACATCGGTCCTCGCGGCAAAGCGCACAGTTGGGATGTCAATCCCTTCATTCCGTAGTACTTCCTCAATCGCACCGGGAACGGTGTCTAGCGTCGAAGTTTCCGTTTCGGTAATAGGCATTAATATCTCCCGTGGCAAAATGTCTGGCAATCAGATCAAGACCACTCCAACATCAATAGCGTGATGTGACGTGCCGCAACATAAACATTCCATTGTATTGGTTCAGCAATCCGTTGCAGTGCTTACCGGTGTCATTCACTATTCCACAAGGTTGGATGCACTTTTTACGAGTTTTGCGGGAAAAATGTAATGGTCGGGGGAAGAATGACTGATACTGACGGACGCGGCGTAAGATTGCCAACTTGGGTGGGCAATTCGTCGGTAACGGCAGCGTTTGTAAACCATTTTGTGGTCCGATACAGTTTGGATTTGCACGGTGCGATTTGTCGCAGCGCAATTTATTGTGCGTCTTCTGTCGAAGCAATCTTTGCTAGTGATAGGACGTGACGATCACGAGAAGATTTCTATCGCACAGGAATTACTATGGGAACTCTGTCGCACTCCAGGGGAAACGCATCTAAATTTTCTGCTTGGCAGAAAAGAAAATCAGGCTAAGTTTGTGGCAATTTTTCTAAAGATCGTAGGTTGGGTTGAGCGAAATTCGTTAATGATCGTTAATCTTAGAGGCGTTTCCGAGTTCCCACTTTGCATGAACATGCCAAAAATATGAGTGAAACCCAACAGAAATCGTAAATTCTACCGTCATGAGACATCCTCTAAATTAGATGCGTTTCCCCTGGTCGCACTCCCTATCCGGTCGTATAATCTGTTCGCTCATTTGATCCTTCGCTAATCGCTCAGTCGATCTGTTTACTCGCTCGATCTCCTACAGTAAGCCCATTGCTAAAAATTTCAATCTTCAAATCGCCAACAAGGTGTAAGTACATGCGATTTTGGATGACTATAGAATTGCGAGGCTTGTAATTGGCGAATTCGATGCCTTTCCTTGCCTTTCTCAAAGAAGTGTAGTATTATCCTGCCAAACTTAGAAATAATACCAGACGGGGGCACGTGCGGTTTCCCGTAATGAGATTGACCACACTGGTAATCATCGAAAGACATCAAAATGATTGATACTGCTGAAAATGACAGGGATTTGATTATCGAAAACTTGCGAACTCTTGGCATATGTTACTTGGCTTCAGGCGACATAAAACAGGAAACTAAAGTCAATCTTCCGCTACCAACCTTGATAAAACGCATGGCAGAGAGCGCCGATCCACGCCTTCGCCTAGCTCTTATTGCTTTATTTATTCGGCATCCAAGGAACTATTCAATCGTACCAGACCTTGTAGGGCAATTAGTTGATCCCGCACGCACCGAATTGAAAATCTTCTATATGGCAGCGGTTTACTTACAGCGGTATTGGATGCCGCGATTAAATCTCTACATGAAAGAATTTCCGCTTCTACCTGATTTGTATTCCAAAGAACTTTCCCTTCCCGAACCTGAGGAGCGACACGGTAAGAACGGTCTATACGCACTCGCAGAGTGGCATGCGAGCCGATCGCCGTATCACTTTAACTGGCGTGCCTCTTATCTCAAAGTGATGGACTTACTATTTGCCCAGTTAAGAATGGAAGAAATTAATGAGTTTTCGAGATTCGGTGAATCGCCATCGGATTGAGGAATTCCTCAATCAACTTGGGAAGCGTTTTACGGGTGTAGGGCAAGTCTATCTCGTTGGCGGTACAACGATGGTTTATGAAGGATTCAGAACGCAGACGTTAGACATTGATTTAGCTTTTGATTTGCACCCTACGGACCACACCGAATTTATCCAAGTTGTACGCGAACTCAAGGAGGAGTTAAACGTAAAAGTGAAGGAAACCTCTCCAGGTCACTTTATCCCATTGCCGTCCAGTTACGAAACGCGTTTTCAGTTCTTGGGACGGTACGGCAAACTTGAGGTTTTTCATTTCGATTCATACAGTATGGCGCTTAGCAAAATCGAACGCGCTACCGCTGAAGATTTCTGTGATGTCCTGTCACTCCTAAAGCACAACTGGATACAGATTGAAATGCTTGAAGAAACTCTCCGCGAGATTCTTCCCCGTTACGCAATCGAGAGCCTGAAGGGAGATTCTCACGAGTTTGAGCGCAAGTTCTTGGCGCTTAAACGGATGTGGGAAGTCGAATAGTTCCTGGAGCTGACGCCAAACAGGAATTGCATAGTAATAACATTCGAGCATGCCTCGCAGTTTCGCTCTAAGCTCACCTTAGTCATCATCCTCACGCTCACTGAGCAACTCACCGCGCGCTAGTCGCTCCGCGTTCTCCGTTGACCATAGAATACCTTTCATCAATTTTTGCGCCGTGATGTATCGAGTAGCAGCCAAAAGGTGCATTCGCTTTTCCATCGGATCAGTCGACAAGTCGTAGTGTCGAAACGCAACCTCTAACACTTGGAACATGTGAAGTTCCGCATCCTCACGAAGCAAGATGTGCGCGAGTGTGCGTTGAAGTTTGCCTACATCATGCCCTTCCTCAAGGTACTGGCTGACGAGGATCTCAGCCTCATAGACCTTTTGAAAGTCTGCGAACTCCTGTAGGCGTTCCAACATTTTGTCCACAGAGTCGAATTCTTCGTCGAGTCGCTGTCCTAGTGTCGGGATACGGGCAGCAGGCATGTTTAACCAGCGTAGGTACGCGAGGAAGACTGCACCGTGGAAGATACCTCTTAGTAGCTTTTTGCTTGGGGCATAGTGGAAGGCGCAGTAGAGCGCATGGGCGTATGAATAGATATTCGCCACATCGTGCCAATCGCCCTCGTTCTTCAGGTGGAAACGCGCCGTGCGGATAGCAGATGCGTAGGTCATCGCACGGCAAATCTCGACGGGATTTACGCCTGCACGTAACGTTCGCTCGATTTCTTCGACAATTGGCTCGAACTCGCCCCCAAGCATGGTCTGCGCAAACTCCGACGTGTCAAGAGAGGCGTTGTTTGATTGATTCTCGGTCCATATATCATCTAACCGCTCAAATATCGGTTCCAAGACGGGCACTGCGTCCGCCCAACGCGATGTCTCCTCGTGTCGCGTCCGACTTACGAGATCGACGACGATTGGACGCAGCATTTCGTGAGCGCCCTCCCATTGGACGTAATCCAACGCCTCGAACATTTTGTTCGCAAAATCAAGTGCGTGGCCATCCCCTGTAAAGTAGAAGTCGGTTGCTGCCGTAAACACAAAATCGGCAATCACCGATTTGTCATAGCCACGATCTTGGAGAGTTAACAAAATGCGTTCTGCCGCCCCGGCATGACGCTTATCGACAAAGTACCGAAACCATCGCATCAACGTGTCGAGATCGTGTTCCTCGTCTGTGCCCGGGAACGGTGCGCGGTAGGGACGTGAACTTCCCGTTGTTCGTCTACTTATCTGGGCAAGTCCGTGTACCAGAAATAAATTATGATCATTGTCGTCTACTTCATCCCACAGGTTGGCTGCAAGCGTCAGTATGGTAACACCGGACGACCAACCGTCGCTGCTCTTGTTCGCGCCGTAGTATAGACCTTGTTGAATAATCTCCTGCGGAGATGCTCCCGCATCGTTAAGCGCTGTGACCGCCTTCGCAATAAAGAACGAACTTCGGTCTTTAAGCCCGCGCTCAAGTGCCCTTTTCCCTCGGTCTATCACGCGACGCTTTGCCGCTTCTTTCTCCCCGCGCGCCAGTCCGACGTATAGATTGCCGTCGTCTCGCAACTCAACGGGGAAAGCCTTCAAGTCGTCGCCCGACGCGAGAAAACACCCACCAGATTTTAGGTCGAATTCCCAGTGATGCCAATGACAGATTAAGACACCATCTCTAATGCTACCTTCCGACATTGGATAACCCATGTGCGGGCAGCGGTTGTCAACAGCATAAAATTTGCCCCCGTATCGGAAAACGGCAAGGTGCGTGCCGTTCACATGAAATGGCTTGCCTTCACCTTGTTCGAATGTTTCGGCGGCGCATAGTTTGTGATACACGAGATTGGCTTGATCTACATGGTCAATTGACGGATCCTCTATATGGATTGAACCAGCGACGGTTTGTGTCGGTACCACAGTTGAAGCCATGACGCGAACCTCCTTGTCGTGCTGCGGTTGACTAATGTTTCACTGGCACCGCCCCGTGCAATCAGGGGTGCAAAAAATTTTTGCGATAGATGCTATACTAAGATCCGCTTAGATGCGGCGGGAATTATCGGTTAGCGGATTTAATGTCTACAAGTGCTGGTGGGTGTTCATGCCGAAATTATCTTTGACACAGATCTACCTAGCGAACCAATTTTATGCCTCTGCTTTCGCGTAAACCGGCGAGTTGACATCAACAAAAATGTCGTCTC
Organism: Candidatus Poribacteria bacterium; assembly: GCA_965220415.1. GTDB lineage: Bacteria > Poribacteria > WGA-4E > WGA-4E > JAJDTR01 > JAJDTR01. The sequence goes on along the minus strand of OZ244829.1, from coordinate 6,117,726 downwards.
CTTCTACTTTTACGGGATAAGTTGCGATACATGTCTGCCCGGGCCAAACGCATTTTCCGGTTTTTATATCAAACTCCCACATGTGGAGTGGGCAGGTAATCACACTATCACTCAGGAATCCGTAACTCAAGACTCCTCCGAGATGCGGGCAAATGTTGTTCATCGCATGATATTCACCGGCGACGTTATAGATTCCTACAAATACGCCTTCAACCCTGACACCAATGCTGCGGCCCGCCTGAATCTCATCAGTTTTTGCCGCCTTTACAAATTGACCCATACCACAGTTTCCTTTCCGTTAATGCCGATGCTCTTGTTCCTTGAGGAGTGTATCACGATTTTCCCACATTTCTCAACAAAATTCTGGATTTCTACCGGGGAAGTCACATCAAATTTTAGGGCTGCTTCGAGCATTTACAGGCTTGTAGGACTTTCTGTTCCACGTGTCACATCATTTCAATAAAATTCATGCGCATTAACAGCGACAATTGGGTCTTTTCGATGAGCGGGCAAGGGAATCTCTACCGCATGATTAGCTATAAGGAAGTGGAGATTGTCATTCAAGGGGGGACAAAGAAAGGACACACGACTCAAGTATGCGTAAGGTTTAGGCCCGGAAGGGGAGGTTTTGGTCGGTGGTTATAGCACGTGCTGCGAACTGTTTAAACGGATTCCTGAAGTTTCCGATGATCCCCCAACACCTTGATTAAAGTGCGCGCGAGTTTTTCGGGATCATGACGAATCACATTCAGTTGCACCCCATTCTCAACCACGACAGTGTCGCGAATGAGATCGGCTTCGACAACATGTCCTTCCTTAAAATTGTCACGTTCCAAATCGTAAAGCACCTGTACCTTCGTCGTGTCAGCCATCTGTTCCCGAGTTTCATCGGATATTTGAGAAATATAGTTTGTCAGACTCATAACCAGATCTGTTGGACGGACCTTGTTGTCTTCAAGCAGTGAGAGCCCTTCTTCGGCACGCGATTGAATCCTTGTCAGGAGCTCTGATAGTTCCTTCTGAACATACCTTTTAATCAGTTCGTCCGGTGCCGGTTGGTTGTTCACTACAATGTAGTCCAGTGAAACATCTGCGTGATCGTAGATTGCCCGGACATGGTCAGTCACGGAATACCCGTCCGTCTCCCCAGGTTGAGTCATAACGTTGCAGATGTAGATTTTCATGGCATCCGAAGCCTGAATTGCATCTACAATGCCTTTGACAACAAGATTGGGCATAATGCTGGTATATAGGCTGCCGGGGCCGATGATTATCACATCGGCATTTACTATGGTTTCGATAGCCTCCTGATGGGCGACACATTGATAGGCGTCTAATGATGCGTGTTGATGGGTCTTCCCGTTATCACGCGGTGCGAGGAATACTCGTCGAATCGGTTCACGGTTCCGACGATTTGGAATCTGCGATTCCCCTTGGACCACGTCACCGTCCGCCAACTCCGCGCATAGCATTGTATAGTCCAGACTCACCGGAATGATTCTTCCGCGTACGGCGAGGAGTTCCGAGGCCGCCTGAATCGCCTTCGGAAAACTGCCTTCACTCAGTTCGGTCAATGCAATCAAGAGTAGATTTCCGACTGTATGTCCGCCCAAGTCGCCGTTGCTGGAAAAACGGTACTCAAATAACCGTGCAAGCAATTCATCCGCGTCGGAAAGTGAATATAGCAACTTTCGGGTATCTCCCGGGGGAAGCACATCAAATTCTTCAATCAGTCTTCCGGTGCTGCCGCCGTCATCAAAGACAGAAACAACAGCGGCGAGCTTGTTCATATCAATGATTTCGGACCGGTCATGTTTTGCGCTTGTATACCTCTTAATACCGCTTAGCAAAGACGACAAACCGGTCCCGCCGCCGATACAGGCTAGTTTCAAGGCACTTTTGTCCGTCATAAATCTCTCCGTAAATTCTCAATGACAAAAAAACTTAGGGCAAACACGGACCCCAGTGAAATGATTTCAGGTTTCGCGATTCGTCCGGAAAAGAGTTTAGAGCCTAGTTGAAAAGTACAATTGTAGGGTGCGCACTGCGCACCAGCCTCTAACAGCCCCAGCGGGGAGGACAATTTTCGAGCATACATTCTTGTTTAACTCTCATGTGTCATTAGTTGTTTCAAGGTTTCAACTGTTTCATTACAGAGCGCTTCGGCTCGGTCAGAAGTTCGAGCCTCGCTAAATATCCGAATTACCGGCTCGGTACCCGACTTTCGAACGTTGACCCAGCTATTTTTCCAGACGCGCTTCACACCGTCTGTTAGGTCGAGTGATACTTCGTCTTCCGTAGCCAGTTGACCTTTGTCCGCGTAAATCTCCGCAGCACGCTTTACCACGGCTTCAGAAACCGATTGCGAGGGGCTCTCCAGCTTCTTTTGACACATTGTGTAGCTTGGTACTGATTTAACCAACGATGAAATTCTCTTGTTAGATTCAGAGAGATGATGAACGATGGCGGCGATAGATGCGAGACCATCCGTCGTATAGTGTATTTCGGGGAAAACCACGCCGCCAGTACCCTCGCCACCTATGACAGCGTTGGTTTCTCGCATTTTTTCAACGATGAAACCTACACCAACGGGAGTACGGTGAACTTGAGCGCGATGTCGATCAGCGATGTCGTCAATCATGAGACTCGTGGAGACCGTGCTAACCACATGGCCGCTTCTTTTGTTAAGGACAAAATCGGCGGCAAGCGCGAACGTGTACTCGCTACTCAGCGGCGAACCGTCTTCAGACACAAGAACGAGCCGATCAGCGTCTCCGTCATGCGCAAACCCGATGTCTGCGCCGGCCGCATGGACGGTTTCGCACAGCCGATCAAGTGCATCCGGAGTCGGTTCTGCCGAGCGTGGAAAATGACCGTCCGGCACACAGTTGACTTTAACTACTTGGCACCCAAGCTGCTTGAGCAATTGTGGGCTTGCGATGCTACCCGCGCCGTTACCACAATCAATTGCAACGCGAAGGGCACGTTCACGCACCAATTCAAGGTCTATCCAGTCGCAATCCAGAATCTTTTCTATATGCCGCTTGACAGCGCCTTGATAGGTTTCTACCGCCCCTTGTTGGCTCCATGTGGCAAGATGGAAATCCTCGGAACGGTAGATTTCCACGAATTGCTCTCGCTCATCCCGATTCAATAAGCGACCTGATTCGAGCGCAAATTCCAAGCCGTTCCATTCCACGGGGTTGTGACTTGCAGTGATGGCGATGCTGGCGCTTGCCTTTAATTCTTTCGCCATCATCAGGATTGTTGGCGTCGGACACATTCCGACATCAATCACCCTGCAACCGGTCGCAATGAGTCCGGCAAGAATCGAATGGCGCGCCATTTCGCCCGACGCACGCGAATCCCTACCAACTACTACAGTTTTGGAACGAACGGGGCCGCTCTCCTTGTCGTTGTCCTGTTGACACGTTGATGTGTTAACCATAGTGCCAAACGCGGTAGCAAACTGTGTCAACATAGCCGCATCCAGAGACTTGCCAACGATACCACGAATACCTGATACACTGACGATGGGAGCGTCCATAATGTGGAACCTAAGCCTTATCGCGGCGAAACCCTTTGACAAAACCAAGCCTTGATACCATGAAGAGGCAACATAGTCCGAGCAAAACTTGAAAACCGCAGACGCCGTACCATTTGGGATAAAAATACAGGTAGGACGGGAGCGGGGTCAATTCGTACAAGTGCGGCATTCTGAATATATTTATATCAAGAATCTGACACACCGCGACTAGCGGGTTGATGTACAGGAACACCGGAATAACCGAAAAACGACCTAGCACCGTTAAAGTGCCAAGGTATCGATTTGGCAGTGACAACATGAAAACACCGCCTACCATCAGCAGTGAAGCGGCGTATGCAAACTGAACGGTATGAATCTCGTTGCAAAAAAAACGCCAGCCCAATACACCGATAAGTGAACTCGAAAATACCGTCGCAAGAAGCACTCCGTAATAGGATAGCAGTTTCGTAAACGACACATCGCGACCCGATTCGTTGAAAAGCACGATTGCCGAGGTTGACACGACCAGGAAGAGGATAAGGGTAACTTGGCTACCCACGACAATAGGGCCAAGCGTGGCTGTGGGGCGTATCCGGCTCAGTACCACGAGTTCATCTGATGAAGTACAACTAAAGTGATTGGAGAGTGCGCGGCTTGAAAAGTAGGGTGATACGATTAAGACCAAGAGAACTTGCGACAGAAACATCGTATCTAAACTGTCGCGAAGCTCAACATGCGACAAGAGTTGATGAATCATCAATAAAAGAAGGACGAGTGTTACAACGGCAAGGAAGACACGCCGCAACGTCCATTGATACACCAATTGATTCGATATGCCAGTATAGCGACTGTTGTCCTTTGGTGCATGCAAGCGCATCAGTGTATTCATTCCGGGAACTAACGTGAAGCAAAACGGCTTGATTCTAATTTTCTCCGAAATGCTGCTGCAACATACTTTGAATCTCCAAGACAATCCGCTCAATAGAGTAGAGGTTCGGATTGATGTCCAAAGCTCGCTGAAAAGCATCCAACGCTGCCGCAAGGTCTCCCAGTTTCAGATAGCATTGTCCCATTCCTGCGAATGCGCCAAAATGAAAAGGATTGAGTTCAATTGTCTTTTTGCAGTCTTCAACTGATTTACTCAGTTCATCACTCATGAAGTATGCAATTGCACGCTGATTGTATCCTTCTGCAAAGTTAGCGGCTATCCGAATGACGTCCGAGAATACTTGAACCGCCTCGTCGTAACGTTGTTTTTTTATGTGGTCTACACCCTTTTGCATCATGGCGTCAATCGATTCATCGTCAGACCGAAACCAGATTGACCATAGTGCCTGTTCAGCATTGGCGCGCGTCCCCGGATCTTCATGCGTAAGCGCAGTAACCAAAGACGGTATGGCGTCTTCGTTAGCAATTTCACCTAGGGCATACGCCGCAGCTCGACATGTAAGCGGTTTCTGATTTTCCAAAGAATCTATAAGCGTTTCCTGTGGATATTTTTCCGCTAGGGTACTCCTCAACGCATGCTTCTGATCCGGATGCTGATGCATTAACCTAGCTAATTCGGAGAATCCATTTTGCTCTGGCATATGTAATCCTTCAATTTTACAGGTCAACTGCGCACGACCAGTGTTGACCTAACACTCATTAATTCAATCAATCCGAAATCACGATCGAATCATACCACACCTCCGCAATCTGCTCAAGAGAAAAGAATGAAACGTGTTTGAAAACCCGAGACACTGCTTGAAAAACGGGATTCGGGAATTCCGATGGAGGTTCGAGTTAAGTATGTGATGCCGGCAGCGCGTATGGGGATGGTAGGCAATGTCCAACATAAAAAACTGGATGTACTTGCAGAACGTCTGCTTGTCAGATATAATGCTTGAAGTCGGATGGGTTTAGGAGACATGTCAAGAGCCGAACTTGCTGGAACAATCGCAGCATCTGTAATGAAGGAATCCGAGGGCTATCCGGCCGATGGTGTGTTACGATTGAAGGGTACAGCAACTGATAAAAGCACGCATGTATACATTTGAACCGTTGAACTCTCAGTGTGAGGACTCGTGGGATGAGGTCTTAAAACAGTGTCCGGGAAGCAACGCGTTTCACTCAACGGCCTGGAGAGTCGCCCTCGACCAAGCGTTTGCGCAACTGTCACCAATGTACTACTTAATTAAGGAGAATAGTACCTTGATTGGCGGGCTTCCTGCATTTGTTTTCAAACCGATTCCCGGTATCAAGATGTTACATTCAATGCCGTGGAATCTGTTCGGGGGTATCCAACTCATCGCTGGTGCAGAGGTGGATATCAATACGTTAATTGAATCGACGGATAAGAACCTCGCAGATGCGGTACACAATCAGAGAATTTGCGAGGCGTTTTTTACGCTTTCACCCACCCAAACCGCAGAATATGGTCGCAGACTCACCGAAATCGGTTACCAAAAGCACAGGACGTTATTCACCCATCTTCTCAAAACGTCAGAAGACTATGAGGTGCTATGGACAGCGTATAACAAGCGGGTTCGAGGTGCGGTGCGGAAGGCGGAAAAAGCAGGTGTGAGCGTTTCTGAAGCGAATACCGACGCCGAGTTGGAAGAGTTTTATAGACTCTATCTTGCAACTGTCAAGCGATTGGGCGGCACGCCCAAGCCGCGATCTCTAATTCAGTTTCTTTATCGAAGTCGAATTGGGAGATTGGCAATAGCAAAGCGCGATGGGGTTGTCATTGCCGGATTGTTGTATCTTCATTTCAATCGAACTGTAACGCTATGGTGCGAAGCATCCGACCCGACGAATTTAGAACATCGTCCGAATAACGCCATCTTCCACCACATCATTCATTGGGCCTGCGGAAGAGGATATGAGTGGGTGGATTTCGGAGCCTCTCCGTCCGAACATCACGGTTTAATCGCTCACAAAGAGCAGTACAGAGCACAGAGGTACGATTTCTGCAGCTACATAAAAATTCATTCGCGATTGAGACGGAAAGTTTGGCAGACAGCAGAACCTTCGCTTCGCAAATTATACACGTGGATTCAACACGCTCGCAGTATAGGCAAGCTTAAACAAGCGTGAAATTCGGCGACTCGAATTCGACAATCTATTCCCGGGGTGCACCGTAGAGGGCGCTCATGATTCCCACGCTTCGGTTTTGTGTATCATTCCGCGGGCACAAGTACCGTAAGCCCGCGCTCGACGAGTTCCACCGTAGCAGGAGTGTAACCTATCTTCTCGCCATCCGCGTAAAGAAGGGTTGGGGGTTCCGTCTGAATAGTCAGCGATTTTGTACGTTGGATACTGACCGCGGGATGGGATGTATGTCCGCCCCAAAATAGCTTTACAAGCATACGTAGTACCGTTGGTCGGGACACGGGTTCAATAATGCAAACATCAAGCAGACCATCGTTCAAGACCGCGTTAGGTACAATCTTGAAACCGCCCCCATAGTGGGGTGTAATCCCGGTAGCCGCCAAGAGAATACCGCCCTCATACACGCCGAAGTCACCTTCAATCCGTGCTGCTGGGGAGTTATAAGAAAAAAGTGTTGTGATTGCGGTGTATACGTAGGTTGCCGTGCCAGAGAACGGAACATTTGCTTCCGAAGCCCGTCGACTTACTTCGGCATCGTACCCACACGTGACTATCGTATCAAAATATACGTCCCCAATCCTGCCAACGTCAATTTCAAAAGGTTTGCCGCTCAGTAGGACTTGGATAGCCTGCTCCGGGTCTTTCGGAATCTTGAGCGCCCTAGCGAAGTCGTTACCCCTTCCACACGGTATCAGTCCCAATACGATATGTGGTTTTGCCGCGATCGCGTTGACAATTTCGTGGATTGTGCCATCACCGCCACATGCAATCAGCCACCGACATCCATTCTGAATGGCTTCTTGTGCTAGACGATGCGCATCGCCTCGCCGGGTTGTCAGGGCGAGCCTGCCGCTTCGTCCGTTGGTTGTGAGTCGTTCATGAGCATTTCCGGCAATTTCCTTGCTCTTGCCTTTTCCGGAGATTGGGTTTGCAATGATTAAAAAGTCTTCGGAGATGGATGTTTCAATTCGGTTTTCCATAACAATATTGACGCGGTTGGTGATTGAGGTTTGATGGTTGGCAACTAGCGGGATGTGACTGTTGAGAAATGATAATAACAGACCTCCTCAAAGGCGTCAATCCGAAATGATATGCCAACCAAGGGAAATGCATCTAATTATAAAGGCAATCTCATGGCGGAAGAATGTACGATTGGTATTGGCTCTCACTCAAATTTTGGCACTTTCGTCACAGTGGGTATTCGAAAACGTCTCTTGGATTTGGGACTATTGACAAATTCGGTTTAACCCAACCTACGACACTTAAGAAAATTATCACAAACTTAGTCTGGTTTTCATTTTGTCAGGCAGAGAATAAAATGCGTTTCCCCTGATATGTCGATACTAGAATCTTGACAGGTGAGGCGTCGGACACGTATAATTCGTAAAGATCTACAGAGAGAATCCTCAAGGAGGAATGATATGTATAGCGCTTCAATAAAGGCAATCGTTCTAACTTTAACTACATTCGTGTTACTCACTGTGTATGCAGATTCGGAGGGAGAATCAATGAAGGAATTCAAAGCACTGCAGATTGGCATGGCAGCGCCGGATTTTACGTTAATGGATGAAGATGGCGTTAAACGTAACCTGCGCGATTATCTCGGTAGCAAGAACGTCGTTTTGGCGTTTTATCCCAAGGATTTTACCGGTGGCTGAACAACGGAATTACGCTCGCTCCGGGATGAGCTGAGCCGGATTGAAGATACTGACACTGTGGTGCTTGGAATTAGTGTTGATGATGTGCAATCTCATAAGAAATTTCAAGAAGCTGAGAAGTTTGGTTTTTCACTGCTTGCAGACACCGGATTTGCGGTGAGCAAAATCTATAGTGGGATAATGGAACGGTTCAACGCCTCTAATCGCGTCACGTTCATTATTGACAAAGCCGGATATATCAGAGTCATTGACGAGAACGTTGACGTTGCGAATCATGGCGCAGATGTCGTCAAGTTTGTTGAGGAACACGTGCCCGTTGAACTGGAGGTCGGGAAACCTGCGCCCGACTTCATCGCGGTCGACCAAGATGGCGAGAGATATCAACTCAGTCAGTTCAAAGGAAAGCGGAGCGTTGTGTTAGCGTTTTATCCCAAGGATTTTACGGGTGGCTGAACGGCAGAGGTTTGCTCGCTCCGGGATGAGTCGAGCGCTTTTTCCGTGCATGATGCCCAAGTTTTCGGTATCAGTGTTCAGGATGCCGAGTCGCATAAAAGATTCGTGAAGGAGCATGATTTGAACTTCCCGCTGCTTGTGGACACGGGGCGTAACCTAAGCTTGCTTTTCGGTGCTGCGGATAGCCCAAGCGACCTTAGCAAGCGCATTACCATCGTTGTTGACAAAGCGGGGAAGATTTCCAAGATTGACAACAAGGTCAATGCGAGAACGCACGGGAAAGATTTGGTTGATTTCTTCAAGGGAATGTAGCACATGAGTGTTAGTGACTAGTGGATAATGATTAGTCACCGCCCTAAAACCGTAAGACGGGTAATAAATAGGAAATTGCGTTGCGCGGGAACTTCTACGGGATTAACTACCGCAAGGGATTTTCTATCGTCTTCACTTGAAGATCCCTATCGCACGGGATTTACTATCGCCTTCGTTAACCACTCAGTTGATCGTTGTACACGCGCCCGATCTCTTACAGTAGTTCTACCGGAACGATTCACAAACGCTGGTATCGCCAGCAAGTAACACGTTCTAGTCGGAGTCTCTTTCCTCGATTCAGAGGATCGAAATGTCAATAGAATACGATCCCTCCTCGCGTCTGCACTCCAGAAGATCAAACGAACGATCAACTGAGTGGACAGCGAAGGCGATAGAGATCCCTTAGTGAGTGCGATAGTAGATCCTGTGCAATGTGGTGTGTTACCTTGTAGAAATGAAGTTGATGATGGAAGGGCAAAACCGGTCAATCAATCGGACTCACGGTAGTACCTTGGTGATTTATTCTCGTTTGTGAATATATACCCTAAGATCTGGCATGTGAAAATTCGAGATTGCACAAGTCTATTATGCGGAAGATGACATATAATTTGGCTATGCCCTGATATAATTTGGCTATGCCCTGATAAACACTGTCAGCCAATTTTTCTTCCCCGCAACTTGCCAATATTAGATTGACAACTTAATGTGCGTGTTGTATATTGTAATATACCCGCCATCATGGCGGCGGAACTTTTTTCTGTTAGCATTTTGTTAAGATCACGATTCCTGAGAACCCGCTCCGGCAAAGGAATTCTCCATTTCAGAAAATGCTAACAAGCCGCTTAAACCGACGCTCCGAAAAACAAGGATCCAAGCGTTCATTGAGACAAGAGACGACCGGATGTGGCAACGTATTGAGCACGGCAAATTTATAGACGCATCATTACTTTCTAACCCGCTATCCAGGTGTTCCTCAAAAAAGTGGGGTGAAATATGTGCGCGGACTTTAGCGGACTTTAGCGAAGTGTGTCGCAAACGGCTTCGAGCCACGCCCGGCAAGGCTTCAAGCGCAATTTCAGAGTTTGTTGAAAAAATCCGCTCTAATTTCGACGGCGTCACTGTAAACGAGCCCCGGGGTCTGCTCACCGTAGCGGGCTCCCTTAATCCCATTGATGGCTTTTGAGCATATCATTTAGCGAGTAATCAACCAATGAATTACGAGAGATCGAGGGAAGGAATAACGACCGCGATAGTAGTTCTTGATAGCACGCCATTATCTCTGTCGGAATAATTCATCCAGCAAGCAACACTTACTAGTCAGAGTCCTTTCCTCGATCCAGAGGATCAAACGAGTGAATAGCGAGTGCGATAGAAATCCTCAATGTCAATAGAATGCAGCATCTCCAGATTTCCGCGCTCCAGCGGAGCGCTATGTGGTGTGTTACTTGGTAGCACGCCATTATCCCTGTCGGAATAATTCATTCAGCAAGTAACACGTTCTAGTCGGAGTCTCTTTCCTCGATCCAGAGGATCGAAATGTCAATAGAATGCAACTTGCGTTAATTCAATCATGGAGATACAGAGGATCAGAGCAGGAAGGTAAGCAGACAAGCGGGTAACAGGTATACAGGCAAATCTCCTTAATCTCTTGACTGTACATTGGATCCTTTGGCCAATCAACACTGTGAAAAATCCCGAAACAACCGAAATTATTTTGGAAAGATGTCTACTGTAGTCTTCTAGGGAAAGGCAAGACATGGAATGGGAGATGCGTCCAATTGATGATGAGGACGACCAATATGAGGCGTGGACGAAACCTATGGGGCGTACGCTCGGATTTGACCTTAGTCTGGAATTACCGATGACCAGGCACCATTTTGAGATTGACCGTACGTTGGGGTATTCGACAAGGGAGAGATCGTCGCGACGATTCACGCTTTTTCCTTGGATATTCGGGTGCCCGGGAATGTGTTACCGATGGCAGGCGTGAGTCATGTTTGCGTGCAGGCGACTCATCGACGACGCGGAATCATGACGGCAATGATGAAGCGACAGTTTCAAGACATCCGTGATCGCGGAGAGCCGATTGCTGGCCTAGGTGCGTCGGAAAGTATCATTTACGGGCGCTATGGATACGGCATCGGGTCGCATCGCGAGGACTGGACAGTTGCTAGGGAACACACAGCGTTTAATCCACCTATCGAATCCAAAGGACAAACCAGATACGTAAAGACTTGCGAGATGAGAAGCAGATTTCCAGAAGTGTTCGAGCGTACCGGGGCAGACAGACCTGGCTGGGTGCGCCGCCCCGACTATGTGTGGGATTATATCGCCAGTGATTTCGACTTCCGGCGAGACGGCTGCAGTGCCAACTATTATGTCGTTTATGAGGAGGGCGACAACGTTGATGGTTATGTAATCTACCGGACAATTGGCGACACGCTGAGAGTGGTCGGGCTTATGGCGACATCTCGCGACGCCTATGCGTCCTTATGGCAATTTTGCTTCGGTGTCGATCTCAAATCCTCCATAGTCGCTCCGAATCGTCCGGTGGATGACTCCTTGATTTGGATGTTGGCTGACCCCCGCCGTTTGCAGCGATTAACCCGAGACGCAAAATGGCTGCGGTTGATGGATGCGCAGGTTGCTTTGTCGAGCCGATGTTACTCTCAGAGCGAATCTTTGGTGATTGAATTACACGACACGTTCTGCCCCTGGAATGAAGGGTGTTATGAGTTGGTTGGCGGTCCGGATGGGGCGGAATGTCGGCGTTCACGCAAATCGCCGGAGCTTGTGTTGACCGCCTCCGATTTGGCTGGCACCTATTTGGGTGGCGTGACATTCTCAACCCTTGCACGCGCCGGGCGCATTGAGGAACGGAAGCATGGTGCCCTAGGGCGTGCCGATGCTATGTTCTCCTACCACATCAAGCCGTGGTGTCCGATGGGATGGTAATGCCATCTCTCTATGATTCAAGTGCATTGATTACGTGAATCGGATAAAGAGACTTGTAAGGAGAAGAAATGGAAGACCAGAAATTTAAGCTAACCGAACAACAGTTGAGTTTCTTTCGTACTTTTGGCTATCTCAGTTTTCCCGGGCTGATGACTGACCGAATCGAAGAGATTCAGAGTGAGTTCGAGACTGTTTGGGAGATGCACGGGGGCGGACACAACGGCAAGCCCCACGATGAGAAGGCTCGTTCGTGTATCGTTCCGTTTATCGATCAAAGCGAGGTGCTGTGTACTTTGTTGGACGATCCACGTATACTTGGTACTGCTTATTCAATCTTAGGGGATGACTTTAATTATACGGGCAGCGACGGGAACTTCTACGTAGGAGAGACCAGATGGCACTCCGATGGAGCACGGAAACCGGAAGATCCGATGTACATCAAAATCGCTTTTTACCTCGATCATTTGACGCGTGACACCGGAGCACTGCGGGTCATTCCGGGCAGTCATCTCCTCGGTGACGGGTATGCAGATGCGTTGAGCAATCGCATTGGGAATAGTCAAGAACAGTGGGGGCTACATGGACGAGATATACCGGCGGCTGTCTTAGAGACGCATCCCGGCGACCTTGTTATGTTCAATCATAACACCAAACACGCGGCATTTGGCGGAGGCGTTCGGCGGCGCATGTTCACTATAAATTTGAGCCAACGCTATCCTGAAGATCGGCTGGATGACCTGCGCAGTCAGATTGCAACCGCTTCCCGATTTTGGATCAATCGCAAATATGGGGAGAAAATGGTACGCACAGCCGGACCTGAACGTATGCGGCATTTGGAGCAGAACCTGGCAAACGATGGGCATTTGGCAGAACTCTCCCGTCAGGCACGGGAGCGGATGAGCGAACCGTCACGCGGATGAAAATGTTGTTTGTTCTGTAAGACATGGGATGCGCAGAAGACACTCATGTAAAGAGTGGTGGAGATTATATGAAGATCATCAGTTAAATTCGATAGTTTCTTGGTGCAGTCCGGTGCGGTTAGAAAGGGACCTCTATCGCACTCACTATGGGATTTACTATCGCCTTCGCTATTCACTCAGTTGATCGTTCGATTGATCGCACTTACCGGGCCTGCGTGAAATATAGGACTATCGAGATGTCTTCTTGAACTTCGTTCAATCTCCAGTACTACGGGTGCGATTCTAAGCCGCTAGGATGTCCCGTCAACACCCGTTTTGTATTGACAAAACCGGATAGAGAAGGTATGCTAGGTATGCTAGACCTACTGAGCACCATTGAAAATTGAGAGAGAAATTCACGACAGGAAGGTAGCTTCATGGCATCATCAAATGGGAAACCAGGTTTCATTCAGGCAGGTTGGCCGGTAATCGATTGCGATCTGCACAACCCATTGCCGCCGCTTGACATCCTCTACCCGTACCTGCCGGACTACTGGGTAGATCATTGCAAAGATTCCGGTTTCTATGGACCTGACGCAAATGATTATCCGCGCGGTGCGCCGACATCGACGCGACCCGGAATCACGGAGCCTTCAACGGACCGACCTGCTTCCGATTTGGCTCTCCTACGGGAACATGCTCTAGATGCCTGGGACGTAGAATGCGGTATTCTTACTTGTGCGTATCGCGTACAAAGCGTACACAATGAAGACCTCGCGGCAGCACTTGCCTCCGCAGTCAATGATTGGCAGATTGAACACTGGCTTGAGCCTGAGCCGCGGCTCAGGGCTTCTCTGATTGTACCGAGCCAGAATCCAGAATTGGCAGCGCGCGAGATTGATCGATTGGGCGATCATCCGGGCTTTGTACAGGTCATGCTGCCAGTTCGCTCGCAGGCGCCCTACGGCAACAGGCGCTATCATCCTATTTACGCCGCTGCGTGTCGGCATGACCTCGCAGTCGGGATTCATTACGGCGGCGCGCCCGGCCTGCCTCCGACATCCGTGGGTTGGCCCTCTACGTATCTCGAAGAGTATGTGGGCATGTCTCAGGTGTTTCAGGCGCAGGTGCTCAGCCTCGTGTCGGAAGGGGCTTTTGACCAGTTCCCCGATCTGCGCGTGGCATTGATCGAAGGCGGCTTCACATGGATGCCGTCGTTGATGTGGCGATTTGACAAGGAGTGGCGCGGCTTGCGACGCTTAACGCCGTGGGTCAAGCGATTACCGTCCGAGTATATCCGTGAACATATTCGCCTGACACTTCAGCCAATTGATGCTCCTCCCACCGCGGAGCAGTTACTTCAGATAATCGGGCAACTTGATTCGGACGACCTACTGATGTTCTCGACAGACTATCCCCATTGGCATTTTGATTCCGCCGAGGAGGCTTTTCCGCCTAAGCTACCGAAAACATTGGCACGCAAGATCTTGTCCGAGAATGCGAGAGAATTTTACCGATTATAAAGAGTGTTCGAACCACCTAAGCAATAGGAAATGAACGACAAGCGAAAGTCACTTGAATACAAGGCATGGCGAGATAAGGTAAAACGTCGCGATGGAAATGCTTGTCGCAAATGTGGATTTGAAAAGAACCTTGAAGTTCACCACATAAAACCCCTAAAGAAATACCCTCAGTTTGGTCTAGTTCTTGATAACGGGCTTACGCTATGTGGAAATTGCCATAGTCTATTGAAGGGCAGGGAGGAAACTGAGAATCTTCGAACTTTCCTCCGCAATGACACAAAAATCAATCGGCAGTTGCAATCGATTGAGGGAAATTTTTCGAAGTACCTTGAAAGCAAATTGGAATCAAGAAGCCAGCGCACTAGGGATGAGGCCGTCTCAGAGCTGTTTTCTCATCTTGACGTTTATCCGAATTCGCTTCGTGAAATGCTCCCGCTTCTTGTTTACGTGGCAGATAGCAGTAATTGGGCCGATGAACATTACTCCAAGCATAAAGCAATTGAATGGCTAAAGAGAGAAGCAGAAAAGGAAAATCAGCAGAAAGTTCAAAATCGGAGAAAGTGGCAAGTTGAATTAGAAGATAGGAAAAAGAACCATGTGAGTTGCCCGAATAAGAATATTGGCGCCGGTAATCACAAAACCCTTTACTACATGAGGAAAAAGACTCATGTGAGTTGCCCGAATAAGAATTGCCAACGAGAGTTGCGAATTCCCGAGACTCAGCGCAGGTCAAAAATCACATGTGGATGGTGTAATACCAGATTCGAATACAAAATGGGAGTTGTCTCGGAAACACCCAGAAGAACACAAGGTGTGACGGCGAAAGAAGCCGTCAAGAGATATGAACGACGTGTTCAACAAAAACAGATTGAAGCTGAACGAATAAAACGGGAAGAACAGTTAAGGCGAGAAGCTGAACAGAGGGCAGCCCAAGAAAAGCGTGAACAAGAGATTATTTCGCAGTATGGCTCTCTTGAAGAATATGAGCACCATCTTAAGCGTCAAAAGGACCGTGGAAATCTTATTTTTAAGCTATTGGCTTGGGGATTTTGGGGGGCAATAGGATTATTTTTCCTTAATGCAGTATCCAATGGATGTCAATGACCTTTTAAGATATCAAAGGCAGAGTGTTCCGTTACCTACAGATCGGTGAAAAATACCCAAAAAGATTTCTCGATTTCGAAAGTGTTTGATTATGGGAAAACCATCGCGCAATCATCATTACATTCCACAATTTTATTTGAGAGGATTCACAGTTCCAAACGGTAAGAAAAATCAACTCCATGTCATTGACAAGATTGAGGGCAAGCATTATCTACGCAATCCTCGAAAGGTTGGTGTAAAACGCGACTTTAATAGCGTGAGTATACCCGGTCACACAACAGATGAAGCCGAGAAGCTACTTTCTCAAATAGATGCAGAATCTGCTATGGTGTTGAAGCACGTGAAGGACACTTCAACGTTGCCCAAAGGGTCTGACATGCCCAAACTTTTCTATTTTTTGGCTATGTTACATGGACACAATCTCCACGTTCGTTACAGTTTTTCCAACTCAGAATCGGAGATTATCAAACAAATACTGAGGTTACTTGTATCCAGCCGTGAGAGATATGAATCTAAGATGAAGCAGGTATATGGCGAAGATGCGGAAGTGGTAGACTATGAGAAAATGAAGCAGTTTATTGATGAAGACCGCTTTGATATAAAGTATGGACATGGCCATCACTTAGCGTATGAATTGCAGGCGATAGATGCAGTATGGCCTCTTCTTGCCCGAAGGCAATGGTCTTTGTTGATTGCTGCAGAGGGTACAAGTGACTTCGTATGTTCTGACCGGCCGGTTGCTCTAGTCCGAACGGATATTGAGTCACTGGATAATCCTTATCATCCTTATGCTCGCCCCGGGCTTGACATGCCGAACACCGAATTAACTGTGCCGCTAAATCGCCGTATGGCCTTAGTTGCAACATTCGATCGTAAATCCTATGTTGCAACAGTCAGCGAGGAGACCGTTTCGGAATTCAACGCGCGGGCCATCGATTCTGCTGCGCGACAGATCTATTGTTCCGACCTTAGCTTCAAATTCTCCGATAATGGGGAAATAAAGAGCGGAAGTGATTTCGTGAATCAAATGTGTAACGGTTCGGAAGCTTGAAAACGAATCTATCTCGTAGGTATATTACCAAAGCCAATTTCTGCGAACCATGGATGGCAACCGTCTAAACTTGGTGGAACTGATTGGCGATAGTTAGAGGTACATAGATAGCCGAGCACGATTCAAATCCACCGAGTTTAATATCCCGTGTACAGTATAGGGGACAGCATTTAGTAAAGGCCAAACTGCTTGACACTGTTGCTCTTACAGACGATTTGCCTGAATATAATCTCAGACGGGGACAAGTTGGTACGGTAGTCGAAATCCTTACAGGCGGTACTGCATTCGAAGTTGAATTCAGTGACCGTGACGGCCGAACGTATGAGTCAGTTGGTTTGCGACCTGATCAGGTAATAACACTGCACTATGAACCAATGGAAGTTGAGCCAGGTCAGCCTGCGCACGCCTAACCGGTCGGTGCAATCGGTAGCAATGACCTTGTGGTTTTGTTAATTGTTTCTGTATTGCGCTAGGCTTTGGTTTGTCGGACGTTTTACGGCAGACCCTCGTGTCGTTCATAAAGTCCGCAACTGAACTCAAGTTGTTTGGTTGTAGTAGTACAAAAGGGTATAAGTTGGAATGGCAAGGGTTGATAAACTCAAGGAAGAAATTGGATGGTTAAAGATTATATTCGCAATTTTGACTGCCACTGATATTTCGCTGGTTGCTTGGTTAGTTCAGAATTACGGAAAAGTTAGCCTACGCCTTCTAATAATATGTGCGATAGGAGCATTTCTAGTTTCGACTGCTATTGTTTTGGTCAATAGAGTTGCATATCGTAAGATCGATCAATTGGAGGAATTGTGATGGAATGGATTGCAATTGTTGTGTTTGTCGTGTTTCTCCTTGGTATAGGCATAGTCACGCGAGATGCCATTAAACACGCCAAAAAAGATTAACACGCAATAAGCACGGTTAACCAACAGTAGAGATTCTGTAGTTTGGCTAATATTCTCCGATAGGTAGGCACTTTAACAATGAATGAGGAAACCGGGAAAAGCCCAAAACTCAAAAAGTGGCTGCGTTGGATGGAAGTAATTCGTAACGAGATTTCGGAGTTGCTTCGCGACGAAAGCATGTTCTGGGAAATCCAAGACATTATCCGTGAGAATCCATGGATACATAAACCCAATGTCTTCTATGACTATCTTCAAAGGACATATCTTTCTCACACATGAGCAGGTTTACGTCGGCAAATCAGACCGCATAAAGATAGCATATCTTTAGTGGGACTGCTTGAGGAAATCGCAAAAACCCCCGCAGAATTGTCATTTAGGTATTTTTGTTCCAACGTGTCTGAATCTACAGCCCGCCAGGGGATGTACATGACCAAAGAAGATTTTAAAAAGTATGCAGACCCCAATGGAGAACATGTTTGTCCAAAGATGATTGAGTATGATTTGCGGAGTTTCAAGTCTGCAATTGGAGTCGCTGAAGAGTATATTGATAAACGTATCGCGCATTGGGATAAGAGCGAGCCAGAGCTTGTACCAACGTCCATCGAAACCAGCCAGTGCTTTTGTGTGCTTGAATCGACGTATATTAAATACCATTCACTATTTTATGCCGAAAGGCTCAACAGCCTGACGCCAATCTATCAACATAACTGGAAAGAAATTTTCCTTGAACCGTGGATAAAAACGGGATTTGGAAGTGCGCAAGGACTCATACACATGGCTGAAGATTTTGACGATGAACTGCCTGAGTTCCGCGAGTACATGCAATGAAATATTTGCTTGACACGCATGCGCTACTGTGGTTTCTTTCTGGTGACAAGCGACTCAGAGACAGAGCTAGAGAGTTGATGGAAGATTCAAGCAACGACTATTTTCTCAGCATCGTGAGTTTATGGGAAATAGCAATCAAGGCAAAGAAGCTCGCGTTGACAAAATCGTTTAGTCAATTGTTTCCAGAGCAACTGGAATTCAATGGAATCAGCATATTGGACATTACGGTTGACAGCCTAATAAAATTGACCGATTTACCTTTTCATCACCGCGATCCCTTTGATCGCTTGATAATTGCTCAAGCATTGGTTAAAGAACTTATCATAATTGGTAAGGACACGGTCTTTGACGCATACGGAGTTCGTCGAGAGTGGTGAGGTTTGACAAGCGCCTTACCATGGAATAGTTGGAGTTTGATTTACAGTATCAGATTTCGGCTATGAAGACTTCAGCTTTTTGTTAGGTAGGATTAAAGATCGTATTTGCCCGTGTGGAGTCTGCGACATTGAAGAAAGAAATCAAAAGAAGCAAACTGCCAATCATCGACTGTGATATACATAACACCCTAGCGTCAGATGAGGTGTTGTATCCCTATTTGTCAAAGCGGTGGCGTAGGCATCACGAGATGCTGGAGACACCAGATAAAGTGGGCGGGTACATTGCTCGCGGCATGCCCTACGGCGCACGTTTCGACGCATGGCCCCCCTCCGGTGAACGTCCCGGCTCCGATCTTGACTTCATGCGGGAACAGTTGTTGGATCGCTGGGATATAGAATACGGCATCCTAAACTGTCTGACCGCAGTGCCCGACATGCCGAATCTGGAGTACGCGGCGGCGTTTGCACGGGCGGTAAATGACTGGCAGATTGACAAGTGGCTTGAGCTTGAACCGCGCCTGCGGGCGTCGATTACGGTAGTATGCGATGACGGCGAGTTGGCGGCTCAGGAAATCGATCGACTCGGCAATCACTCCGGGTTTGTGCAGGTATTGGTACTAGCACGCACAATGGAGCCCTTGGGTCGCCGTAAATACTGGAAGATGTATGAGGCGGCGGTACGTCACGATCTCCCGATTGGCATCCATTTCACCGGGGTTGGGGCGGGGCCAATCACCGCTGTCGGTAAACCTTCACACTACATTGAAGATCATACGGGTATGACACAGGCATTCCAGACGCAGGTTACGAGTCTGGTGTGCGAAGGCGTTTTCGAGCACTTTCCAACGCTGAAGGTCGTGTTAATCGAAGGGGGTTTTGGATGGTTACCGCCGCTAATGTGGCGGCTTGACAGCGCTTGGAAAAAACTAAGTGATGAAGTGCCGTACTTTAGGCGGTTACCTTCGGAGTACATTCGCGACCATTTCTGGATTACAACGCAGCCGGTGGAGGAACCGCCCAAACAGGAGTATTTTCAACAATTGCTCGCAAACATTGATGCCGACGAGAAGCTGATGTTTGCGACCGACTACCCGCATTGGGACTTCGATTCGCCGGAGTACGCCATTCCCAAGAACCTATCGCCAGATTTGAAACGAAAAATCATGGCGGAGAATGCTAGAGACTTTTATCGATTTTAATGACAATAATTTCCCGTAACAATTGTGCATCGCGCAACGTGTATTAGGATACTGAGATTAGATTAATGAGTTATACCATCTCTCTTAATTTTCAGTGCAAAAATAGCGTCAACCCAGTCACTGCAAGACGGGGCAAGATGCCCCGCCTACAGAGCACGAGAATTATAGGATCGAAACATCGTATGCAATGTAATTCGAGCGAAATAGTGTCACTTGATAGAACCTTTTCTCGTTCAAGTTGACTGATTGAAGATTTAAACAAGGAGGATAGACAGATGGCGGCGATTAAGGCACAGACGAATTCATCGGCAACCCGACGGAAAATGTCTATAATTGATTGTGATATTCACAACGCCTTGCCTTCGCACAAGGCGCTGCACCCTTATATGTCGGAGCGTTCGCGACGGCAACTCGAGATGGTAGGGACTCCCTCGCGCATGGGGTCATATATCCCGCGCGGAATGCCGTACGCGGCTAGGAAGGACGCCTGGCCGCCTTCCGGCAAAGCCCCCGGTTCTGATCTGAAGTTTATGCAAGATCAGTTGCTTGATTTCTGGAACATCGAATATGGTGTTCTAAACTGTTTAATCTTCCAAGATATGCGGAGCGTGGAATTCAATGCTGCGCTGTCGCGCGCAGTTAACGACTGGCAGATAGAGGAATGGATTAAGCCGGATTCAAGGCTCAGAGCGTCCATGTTGGTTCCGTTTGAAGACGGTGAACTAGCTGCCGAGGAAATTGACCGACTTGGAGACCATCCAGGATTTGTGCAAATCCTACTTGTTGCTCGTTCGATGGAGCCCTTGGGACGCCGCCGCTACTGGAAGATATATGAGGCAGCGGCGCGGCACAACCTACCGATTGGGATTCATTTCGGGGGCGTGGGTGTCGGTCCAATCACCTCGGTGGGCAAACCTTCGCACTACATTGAAGACCATGCAGGGATGTGTCAGGTGTTTCAGTCCCAAGTGACCAGTCTGGTGTGTGAAGGGGCCTTTGAACACTTTCCGACACTGAAGGTGGTACTAATCGAAGGCGGATTCGCTTGGCTGCCGCCCCTGATGTGGAGACTCGACCGTTCTTGGAAAATGCTACGTGAAGAGGTGCCGTATTTGAAACGCTCCCCTTCAGAGTATATTCGCGAGCATTTTTGGGTAAGCACGCAGCCGATGGAAGAGCCGCCGAAACAGGAATACTTTCAGCAATTGCTTGAACATATCAACGCCGATGAAAAACTGATGTTCGCAACGGACTATCCGCATTGGGACTTTGATTCGCCGGGTCACGCGCTCCCCAAGAACCTGAACCCGAATTTGAGACGGCGTATTATGTCAGAGAATGCGCGGGCCCTTTACCAGTTTTAAATAAGTGAGGGGTGTGCTTAGTGTCATTCGATGCACAGTACCAAAAGAGTTGGGAAACCCAAGCCCCATAGGAATCAAGTTAAGGGAGTTCGTCTAGCATCGGTGGAGTTCTTCGCCGCAATACCCAACTTAGTCCCCATTGGGCGACGAGTAAATCTCAATCTCACCCCATACGGTAGGTGCGATCAAGTGAATGGATAATGAGTGATCAACTGAACGAATAGTGAAGGCGATAGTAGATCCTGATAGAGATCCCTTTCCAACCGCACCGGCACCTACAGAAACCAGCGTCATGAGTCATCTTCTGTGGCGCACCCATCAACGAATGGGTTGGTATTCCATCACCCATGTCTACATGGAGATTAACAGTTTAAGACATTAGAAACCGCGTGACTGCGAGGCATGACGCTTAACTTGATCCCTATGGGCTTGGGAAACCCAACCCCTACGGATTGACCCGTGTCCGCATATAAAATTACGGCGTAAAGTATCAAGAAACGATAAATTCATTGGAATTGACCAATAAACGCGTTTATGGCAAAGCATGTAGTGGCAACTGTGGACGAAATCCCGCCCGGTGAGCGGAAGATGGTGGAAATTGGAGGAAGAGTCGTTGGCGTCTTTAACATTGACGGCGAGTTTTACGCGCTTCGCAATAATTGTCCACATACAGGCGGACCGCTCTGTGAGGGCAATCTCACAGGGTTTTTGAAGTCTAGCGTACCCGGCGAATACGAATATATTCGAAAGGGCGAGATTTTGCGCTGTCCTTGGCACGGATGGGAGTTCGATGTCAAAACAGGGCAATCTTGGTGGAGCCCGGCGAAAAGACGCGCGCGAAAATACAAGGTCAGTGTTGAATCGGGACATTCCCCTTGCGAAGATGGCGTTGAAGGGACAACACTCGAAAAGGGCCCATACACGGCTGAAACTTATTCAGCCTCGGTTGATGAGAAGTATGTGGTGGTAGAGATTCCTTAAACGACGGAATGCAGCGCTAATGCGCTCGGCGCAGTGTTATTCTCTTGCGGCGATGCCGACAAACCGATACCTACTCCAGCGAGAAATATGATGCTCATTTGAGCTGGGATCAACGTCGTTCAGAATCGGGACCGCGATTCGGAGGAGATTTCAATCGTAATTGCTATGGGAACTCTATCGACTTGGCTATCAAAATCTCTATCGCGCTCCTTATTCAGTCTCTTGATCTCAGAACCTGTTTGAAAAGTACATCTGTAGGGTGCGCACTGCGCACCAGCCTCTAAAAGCCCCGGAGGGGCGGCAGGTGTATAGATACACCGAAACCGCCGCACATCTAAGCCCCAGCGGGGCGACAGGTATATAGCGGGCAATTCAAAAACATGAAAAAAACCTGTCTCCAAATGACTGAATATGGCTCTGCTGCCGACTATTTAAACAGGGTCTCAGTTGATCTCGCTTCATCGCTCCTACACTTCCAAGAGAATACCGTGGTTATCAATGAGTTAGCACTCTCATATCAAAAAATAGTTGCTTATCCGCTGCGAGGGCGGATGTCGTCATTTATATCGCATTTTTGCCATAGAACCAGTGAGGAGGTTTAATCAATGAAAGCTGCCGTGCTATATGATGTCCACACACCCTTGAAGATTGAAGAGCTTGACCCGGCCGAGGTGACTTACGGCATGGTCGGGGTAAGATTGTGCGCCAGCGGCGTGTGTCATTCCGATTGGCATGTCGTGAAGGGAGATTGGCCGTTTATCAAACTTCCAGTTGTCCTTGGTCATGAGGGAGCGGGTATCGTTGAAGAGGTTGGCAACGGCGTGACAGGTGTTGCCGAAGGAGACCACGTTATTCTGGCTTGGAGACGGAGCTGCGGTTACTGCGAGATGTGCCAGGAGGGTTTTTCAAATCTCTGTAATCTTGATCCTGATAATAGTCGCCGTCCACAGTTTAAAGGACGCGACGAATCCGTGAACAAGTTAGCGGGATTAGGCACGTTCGGCACCTACACTGTGGTACCTCAAGATGTCGTTGTTCCCATACCTAAGGATTATCCTCTAGCACAGGCAGCGTTGATTGGTTGCGGCGTTATGACGGGAGTCGGCGCCGTTATCAATACGGCTAAAGTACCGCCGGGAAAATCAGTAGCAATTTTTGGCTGCGGAGGAGTGGGATTGAATTGTATTCAAGGCGCTGTCTTGGCGAATGCCGAGCCAATCATCGCAGTCGACATTCTCGACACAAAGCTGGAGATGGCGGAACAGTTTGGCGCAACGCACACCATAAATTCGTCCGAAGAAGATCCTGTTGAGCGTATCAAAGAGATTACGGGCGGCGCCGGGGCACACTACGCGTTCGAGGCAATTGGTCTAACGGGCAAGCCGTTCTTGCAAACGATTCAGTGTACCCGCCGTCGCGGTATGACAGTCTTCATCGGACATGCTCC
The DNA here is from genome assembly GCA_965220415.1 of Candidatus Poribacteria bacterium. Lineage (GTDB taxonomy): Bacteria > Poribacteria > WGA-4E > WGA-4E > JAJDTR01 > JAJDTR01. Next base: position 6,094,054 of record OZ244829.1, on the reverse strand, counting down.
CGTGAACACCCCCATTGAGATTGACGCTCGAATATTGATGTTTGAGAAGTCGGTGATCGGCTCCTACTATGGTACAGCGCGCACGCATGTGGACTTCAATCGGCTGCTTAGCTTGTACCGAGCGGGGAAGCTCAAATTGGATGAATTGGTCACGCGAACCTATCCGCTCGAAGGAATCAACGACGCTTTTGATGCCCTTGAAAAGGGAGAAGTGGCACGGAGCGTGTTGGATTTGTCGCAGCCATAAGGTTAAACGTTAGGTTAGCTCAATTAGAAAAACTCAGATGAGCATATTCGATAAACTCTCCGAATGGCTTGAATCCTTACGCGGTGTGGGTTCAAGCCGTTTTTGTTTAGTTCGATTCATCCGGTGGTCGTTATCTGAATTCGCATTCACGGATATGCAAGCCAACTGTAAGGACAATCTTCAGACCGCGAATTATTATCGTGAGTAGGCGAAGATTTCTATCACGGTGGCTGGTGCTCCGTTTTTTTATTCGCTTAGTTGAGCCCCGTTCCTTCCAGGCGCTTTTGTGCTTTGCGCGCTCTTTTGCCACGTGGACACACTAAACCCGTTGGCGTGATACGCGAAGCGACAAATCCCGCGGTTACGTATATGCCGGCATCTTTAAGGATCAGGTTTCCCGACCCGCTGGGCGAGGAAACCTTGCCCCTACGATTGCGCACATGCGTAACACAAATGTCGACAGAATCTTGCCGTATCAACGTTCAAAAAGAGAGTAATTCATGCGCAATTGGAACCGAGATTTTCGCTTATTGGCTTGCGGTGTCTTTGGCGTAGGCGCATTTTTCGGAATCCTACACCCACTCTTTAACAACTTCATTGTAGACCAGATCGGAGTTCAACCTCGTGAATTGGGCTACATTGAATCGTTGCGAGAGGTGCCCGGATTCCTCAATGCTCTCTTCACGGCTATCATCATCTATTTGGCGCCACCCGTTGTTGCCGGTTTTGCTCTGATTGTGATGGGTGTTGGCATGGCAGCCTATTCGCAAGTCAACAGTTTCTACGGAATCCTGGTATTTTCATTCGTCTGGAGCATCGGATTTCATGCGTGGTTACCATTGCGGTCTTCCATGACAATAGCCTATTCAGCCGGCGAAGAGAAGGGGAAGTGGTTTGGACAGTTGCGGAGCGTGGAAAGTTTTGCCACGTTGGCGATGATTGGATTGTGTTTGGTCGCAACTGATCTGTTTGAATTTGGGGGCCTATTTCAGATAGGAGGCGGCGTCGTTGCTGTCGGTGGCATCGCCCTTCTTTTCACATCACGACGGTTACAGACCGAGCGTGAAAACAGGTTCGTACTGCGGAAATCGTACTGGCTTTACTACGTACTATCCTTACTGGATGGAAGTCGGCGACAGATTTTCACGACGTTCGCAATCTTCGCACTCGTCAAGGTGTTCGGTACCGATCGGGACGTCATTATCAAACTTGTTCTGATCAATCAGGTCGTCGTTCTGTTCTTCTCGCCCACGATCGGCAGACTCGTGGATAAATTGGGTGAGCGAACCATGTTGAGCATTAGCTACGCGGGCTTATTCTTCGTGTTTATCGGTTATGCAACACTTAGAAACGTCACACATCTGTATGTGCTCTATTGCATCGATAATTTCCTGTTTGTTGGTCGGATTGCTTTGATGACTTATGTGAACAAGATTGCGCCGCCGCAAGATCTCAAGCCGACGCTCGCCATGGGTGTAACCATGAATCACGTCGCGGCTGTGAGTGTTCCGCTCATCGGAGGTTTCGCATGGGCGTCATTTGGCTATCAAATCATCTTCATTGGCGGCGCCGTTTTTACTCTGATTTCGCTGGTTTGTGCGCAGTGGATGAGGGTGGGAGAAGGGGCTAAGAAGCTGGAGTAGCTAAGTGACAGCCTGTTTGAGAATTAGGTAGATGAGGTGTTGGGTATGACCTGAACTTTGGCGTTGTTCAGCGGGTTAAGATAAAATCCCTGCGATTACCCCCAAAAACTAGACAGTGGATTAAGGTGGATTTCGGGCTGGCAAAACGGTCATGTTATGAGTCATAATACGGCTCAGCAATGCCAAGAACTACGAAAGGAGTTTGTATAGCATGGCTAGTAGAAAGCAGTATGATAACCGATTCAAAGCGCAAGTGGCGATTGAGGCAATAAAGAATCAACGCACCATGGCTCAGATTGCCAGTGACTACGAAGTCCACCCGAATCAGGTCAGCCAGTGGAAAAGACAGATTCTGGAGGAATCGCCTCAACTGTTTGCAAACGGACGCACTCAAGTGACTTCTGACAACGACCAACTCATAGCGGAGCTCTACCGGCAAATCGGTCAATTGAAAGTAGAGCTAGACTGGCTTCAAAAAAAAACTCAACGGCTCGGTTGAACAGAAGCGGCAGCTCATCAACCAAGAGAGCGGTTCCCCACCGGTTTTGAGACAATGCGAACTGTTAGGGTTGCCCCGCGCTTCGTATTACTATCAACCCGCAGTGGAGTCGCCGGAAAACCTGCTTTATATGCGTCTGATTGATGAACAGTACATTGAGACCCCGTTCTACGGTGTACCTCGAATGACAGACTGGCTTTGTTCTAAAGGCTACGTCGTCAATCGGAAACGGATTGCTAGGTTGATGCGAAAGATGGACTTAGTTGCCATCTATCCCAAGCCGAAAACCTCTAAGAACGGTAAACCATCGAAAAAGTATCCTTATTTGCTGAAGGATTCAAGTATCACTAGACCGGACCAAGTATGTGCAGTTGATATCACCTATATCCGTTTGAACGCCGGCTTTGTCTATCTAGTGGCTATTATGGATTGGTACTCTCGATATGTGTTATCATGGGAACTGTCAAATTCACTAGATGTTTTCTTTTGTCTATCGGCTCTGGAACGAGCGTTGAGTTGTTCTACACCCTTGATTTTCAACAGCGATCAGGGTGCCCAATTCACGTCTGATGCCTTTACCACTCGGCTTGAATCGGCTAACATTCGCATCAGTTGGGCTGGAGCAGGCAGAGTGTATGACAACATTTTCATTGAACGTCTCTGGTGGACCGTGAAATATGAACATGTCTATCTTCATTCTTATGACTCTGTTCACACGGCTTGGTGTGGCTTGAACGACTATTTCAAGTTTTATAATGAGGAGCGGCTTCACGGGTCGCTCAATAAAAGGACGCCTCACGAGGTGTATTTCCAACAACATTAGGTGTTGAAACGTAGCCGGATTGGATAGCCTTTACACCTTAATTTACGTTCATAACTGTCTAAACATTGGGGGTAACTTAATCCCCATCGCGCAGAATTTACTATCGGAGGGGATTTTCTATCGCACTCGCTATTCACTCGTTTGATCCCCGCCTACGGGCATGGTGTTGTACAGTTCCCCGTTCAGCCCAACCGAGTACGTTTGTACAAAGTCAAGCTTGGCGACGAGACCGCTAAGCAAACCGACTGGTTTGTTGTTTCAAAATCTCCACATGTAAACATCTCCCTGATCCTCTCGCACATCTGTCCATACCACACTGAGAACCCCTGATTCGGATCTGAGCACAAACGGAGGATACTGCTCTCCCGGTGCCGTGCAGATTGGCACACCATCCGCCCTCCAAGCCACCTTCCCATCCAGATTGAACTGCTGTGCGTAAATCGCATCGCTGCTCTCGTCTCCATAGTCCTCGCGGTAGTCCAGCCAAGCGACAAAGAACTGATCTTCAACCGATGGTACGATGAACGGCCTATCCTGATGACCGCCGGCGGTACATATAGGCACGCCGTCTTCCTTCCAGCGAACTGTCCCGAAAGCACCGACGCGTTGCGCGTAAAGATCCGAGTAAACATCGCGTTCATCACTCCAGACTGCAATGATTCCGCCGTTACCGTCACTGGCTATGGAGGCATTTTTCTGGATGCCCGGCGCATTGCAGATTGTGACACCCTCATCGCCCCAAAGCTTTTTGCCGTTTGAATCAATCCGTTGTGCGTACAGATTATCGTTGATGAAATTCTCGTAGATTTGCCAAGCAATGATGAGTCCACCATCGTGATCACTGGTAACACGCGGAATTCCCTGCATGCCTTCCAGTGGCGAAACAACAATTGGGCTGTCCCAAACAGGAGTTCCGTCCATATTGAGTCGAAACGCCATGATGTGCCACGATTCGTACCCTATCACATCCCACCAGACGAGATAGAATCCGTTTGCGCCATCAGCGAGGAGTATGGGATCGCTCTGAAGAGAGTCGGACGGAAATACCGGAATTCCATTTGTTTCCCACATCGGTTGACCGCTCGAATCGAATCTTTGCATGTACAGATCTTGGTATTGCGCGCTACGTCGCGCGTCCTCCCATACAAAGATTGCACCGCCGGCGCCATCGCCGAGTATCGCCTGTGTAGACTGATCGGCTGTGTCCGTGCAAACTGGTACACCATCTGTCTGCCACAGTATCTTCCCTGACACATCAATTGCTTGAGCGTAGATATCCCAATTACTCCGGTCACGTCGATCGTTCCATACCGCAATCACCCGGTCAGAGGAGCGAACCATTCTAAGCCTGCGTTGATTCCATTCGGCAAGGCATACCGGAATTCCGTCCGTTTTCCACACTGCTTCGCCTAGCGCATTCACCCGTTGTGCGTAGATGTCCCAATCGGTTCCGGTGCGGTAATCCTCCCAAGCAACGATAGCTCCAGCTCTTCCATCGCTGACCGTGCGAGGCATGAATTGACCGTCCGGTGCAGCACTCACCGAAATCTCTACCGCGCTTACGGTGTGAGCGATGCCAAATAGTAGCGCTATACACAGAAAGTGTGATTTGGGAATGTTGATTATATTGAATGGAAGTGAATGCATAACTGATAATGAGTGAATTCCCTTTTGATTACGCTACACCTTCGACATGAAATCAATATGGACACGAGTGGTATTCATGACAATTCTCGCGGGTACCACACACCCACTAGCTTTCCCTCGGTGGCTCCATCTAATTCACTCCAGCGATCAATGGGTAACGAAACATTGGCTAGTGCAGCCGTGGGCATCGTACAAGCCCGCCCCAGCCTCGCAACGAGTTCTTCCATACCGGGATTGTGCCCTATCACCATCACTCGCGAATAATCATCTGGAAGGTGGTTCAGGACCTCAATATATATTCCAGCGGGAGCATGGTAGAATTGTGGAGTCATTTGGATTTCTCCTGTGTAGCCGCACGCTTTAGCAACCCTTTTCGCCGTACCTCTCGCACGTTTGGCAGTTGAGCTGACAATCAAGTCCGGCACTAATCTTTGTTGTAGGATAAGCCTACCGACACGGGGAGTATCCCGTTTGCCGCGCTTGTTGAGCGGGCGGTCATGGTCCAGCAAACCTGCGTCCTTCCAGCTAGACTTGGCGTGACGCAGTATTAGGAGTGTTTTCATAAGATTCTCTTCATTGAACGGCTTGGGTATTGATGAGTTTCCAGCTTCTTAATAGTCAGTGTAACTAAGAGTTACACATAACGCGTATTGTGGACAACGCAGATTTGCGTTCTCTACTTTTTGGGTAATAGGAAATAACGAGGGGCCTCTGTCGCATTCGCTATCAAGATCTCTATCGCGCGGGATTAGCTATCGCGTTCGTTATTCAGTCACTTGATCCCTCGCTGTTCACTCGGTTAATCCTATTTGGTCGTTTGATTTCCTCTGGAGCGAAGGAACGAAAGCTAAGTAACCAGATTAGAATCTGCTGGATTTGTCATCCAGCAGGAGCGGTCGTGCCTCCGGGACGCCATTGTGTTTGTCAAAATGTAAGATTTATTATTGAAAATTGCTTATCTTAGCATAACTCTTTGAGTAACATTTCCGCTTCCTTCAAATCCGTGGTATCGAATCCCTCTGTGAACCAACCATAAACATGGATGAGTAATTCGTTAGCTTCTGAAGTTTTTCCTTGACGCTGATACAGTTTGCCTAGACTAACTGCTGATCGTAGCTCAAGGATTTTCACACTTTGTTGAGTCGCGACCCGGATAGTCCGCCGAAAGCAGTCTTCGGCATCGGATTCGAGGTTGCCATCCATCAACAGCAGTTCTCCTTTGAGCCGGTATAATTCCGCTTCGTATAGACGTTCGTCGTTTTGGGCTACGGTATCTAATGCTGCATCCAACGTCCTCAAACCTTCCGCCAACTTCCCTGACCGTGCATACGCCTGCGCCAAGATACCAAGATAGAACGGAAGGAATATCGCCGCACCGGTTGAACGCCATGCGTCCAATCCGCCGTGTATCTCCTTGATTCCTTCCGTAAACTGCCCGTGCTTGGACAATGCCCATCCCCGCATGATTAACCCTGTGGCTCGCCACATTGGGAATCCGTGTTCCGTTGAAAGCGAGATTAATTTCTCCGCTTGTGTTTGGGCTGAATCCGCCTTACGATAGCACTGATAATATAGGAAGTTTGCGAAGAACAGCGTAACCACTTGACTGAAAGGGTGAGGTAGTTCCTCAGAGATTGTTTGAGCTTCCGCGCTGTAACGCAGCGCCCTCTCCGGATAGCCTAAGAACCAAAGAGTTGTAGCGGCATAACATAGACAGGTCATTCCCGGTTCTGCCATGTAGTGGAGGAAAGCATGTGATCGATGATACTGTGGCTGGTACTGCGCAATCCCTTCTTCAAGGTAAGCGTGCGCCGTGCCAAGTTCCCCAAGATAGAATAGCGTCGCCCCCATTGCTCGATGTGCTTCAAGCATCAGCGCCATGTCCTGTTGCTGTCTAGCAAGTGCGATACAGCGTTCACCGAGTTCGCGCGCCGAACCCAATTGGGCGCGCACCAAATAACTCAGCCAAAGTCCAAACAGCAGTGGAAACCTCAGCAATTTCAGTTCTTCAGGCATGGTTTCGCCGATGCGCTCGGTGAGTTCTTGGGCTCTCGTGTAGATTGCCGCTACCTCTGGTGCGCCATACCCTTTCGTGGCAACCATAGCAGGTCCAAGCGTGATTTGCAATGCGAATTCTTGGTGCATGTGCTCTTGCGTTTCAGGGAGTGCATTAATTAATTCCAGCCCTTTGCTTATATGATTTATCCCTTCCAAGTTTGCCGATCTCTCAATTGCACGCTGGCCCGCCTTTTGCCAATAGGGAATCGCTCGTTCGCTTTTCGCTACCGTGAGATGGTGTGCTACTAATTCGGGCTGCGTTTCGGCGAATGCAGGAAACTGTTCAACCATCGTCCTAGCGATTTGAAGATGATGCCGCTCCCTTTTATCCTTAAGCAAGGACTGATAGGCAGTTTCTTGAATTAGAGCATGTCTGAACCTATATGTTGCCCCGATTTGAGAATCACCGGATCGATCGAGAAGCTGTGCTTCCATCAGTCGAGTTATCTCGCGCTCCAGAAGGGGTTCGCTCTGCCGTGAGATTGCTCTTAGCAGTTCATAATCTACTTCGCGTCCGAGTGTAGCTGCCAGTTGCGCAATCTCTTTCGCCGTGCCCAAGCGATCCAACCGTGCCATCAGTGAGTCGTGCAGCGTGGCAGGGATGGCAAGACGTGGCAACGAACGCGTCAATTCATAGTTGCCGTCAACCTCTTTCATCCAAGGCGACTCTAGTACCATTTTGGTCAACTCTTGAACGAAAAGCGGAATTCCGTCAGTCTTTGACACGATTTGCTCAATGAGGGGCGCAGGCAATCTCTTCCCATCGGCGACCTCAACAACCATATCTGTCACCTGTCGCTGGGTAAGCCGATTTAGTGATATTGAGGTGAGATGCGGCGGCACACCCCAGTCAGGAGTGAAGTGCGAGCGATACGCAAACAGTATAAATACGCGGGAAGATGCAGTTTTCCCGATTAGCAGGGAGATGAGTTCTAGAGTAGATGGGTCAACCCAATGTAAGTCTTCAACAAAGAACAGTACCGGGTGCGGGGTAGCCTTCTCCAATATAACCCTGAGTAACCCCTCCAAGGTCTTCTGCCTTTGTTGCTCCGGTGGCAGATTGGATGGCGTATAGCTATCGCCGAGTTGCAATGAGAAAAGGCGGGCAAAGAGCGGCGCCATTTCATCAAGAGACAGGTTGTACTTTGTCAAGAAACCTTCCAACTTACTCAAGTTTTCCTTCGTCGAGTTCGCACGATCAAGGTGCAATTCCTCTCTTTGAAAGAGTTCAACAATCGGATAAAATGGGCTATTTTGGTAATAGGATGTACAGAAACATTCCATCAGTGTTGCGTCCGAGCGGTTCACGACATGATGTTTCAACTCTTGAACCACTCGAGATTTGCCTATCCCCGGTTCACCAGTCAAGGCAACCGCTTGCCCTTTCCCAGATGTCGCTTGTTCCCAACATTCGATTAGAAGTTCAATCTCTTGCTCTCTGCCAACAAGTGGGGCTAGTCCAGCATTGACTGGAACACTAGTGCGACTCGTTAAGGGTGTTGCACCCAGAACTTGATACAGGCGCATTGAGTCGGAAATGCCTCGGAGCGAGTGGACACCCAGATCACGGCACGCAAAGGAGCCAAGCACAAGGCGGTGTGTGGTAGGTCCTATTACTACGGTATTAGGCTCGGCAATCTCTTGCATTCGTGCCGCGACGTTTGGCATCTGTCCAACGACCGCCATTGATTCCAATTCGCCGCCTTTGCTCATGTCGCCAGCAACGACCATGCCGGTGTGAATGCCCAAGCGGACGTCAAGCACCACATCCATCCTCTGTTGAATGCGAGTTTCAAGCTCCTCTATCTCTGTCACAATCTCAAGCGCGGCGCGTAGCGCACTGTGAGCGGCATCTTCGTGTGCAACCGGATATCCGAAATAGATAAGAAGCCCATCTCCAAAATAGCGCGCGATGTGTCCCTCAAAATGGCGCACCACCCTAGCACAAACTGCCTGATACTGCTGCAGCAGTCCGCGAAGCTCTTCGGGATCCAATTTTTCCGCGAGACTGGTCGATCCTACAAGATCGCAGAAGAGTACAGTTAACTGGCGTCGCTCTGCGTCGATTTCTTTCGATTGTTTATCGGTCTGATCCGGTTCAAAAGCGCCCGTCGGCGGGGCTAGGGACGAACCGCATTCTCCGCAGAATTTGAACTTTTCGGGATTTTTAAATCCGCAATTGGCACATTTCATGAGAGGCAGTGTTTAGTGGCTAGTGGATCTCTACCGCATTCGCTATTCACTCACTTGGTGGTTAGTAAAACCCAAAGGGCTTAATGGAATAATAACCTTTGGTGCTAGTTTAGAGACTGAATTGAGCGATTGATAAAGGTACAAAGCCATCATCTTCAATCGACAAGCCATCCCACTGCACTAAGATATTAAACAAAGCCATTGTAAAGCCGACTCGCGTTTTGAAATATTTCCAACGACGATGCATGACTTTCTTAAAATGACACACGAGCGTCAACATTGATAAAATCGTCTCTATCAGCATCCGAGAATTCCACTCTCCACGTCGGCACAGACGCAAGTTGGGAGGGAACCAATCCACTTTGGCAAAACCTTCATCGGCAAACACAACCATCTGGTCACTGACCCCATCAACCAAGTGTTGAAAGGCAGTGCCATCATATACATTGGCAGTGTCGCAGTCCCAGTCCACAATAAGTCCGAGATGGTTGTGCAGCAGGCAAAGTTTTCCGCCTACAATCCATCGTTGATTGGAAACGCCTTTGCGTCCGATTTGACGCTTAGAACGTCCTTCTCGACGTGGGTGAATCAATTCAATGCCGTAAGTGTCAATTACACCGATGAGCGAAGGCTCTGCCATGAACACGTCAATAAGATGTCGATGCCCATCAAACAAGCGAATCAATCGAGTGCGATGGGGTAATCTTGGGAATAAATGTTTGAAATTGTTTGCTATCCAGCGATAGAAGGCTCGATTGCTCACGCCTTTGAGCGCAAAGAGCATGGCAATGGTAACTACTTCGGACGGATAAAGTTTGGCTTGGCTATGCTTACGATTCTTGCCGCACTGTGAGAGTTTATCATCAACACGACAAAACAATTCTGTGGTAAAATCTTCTATGGTCATGAGTCTAGATTTCCTCCCGTTATTTGATAACTACTGATACTCAAATTAACGGTAGAATTGAGGAAATCGTCTCATGACCATGATTTATTTTGCACCAAAGCAAAACCAAAATGGAGTGTTATGCCTATTCACCTCCAAATTTCAAACTAGCACCATTGGTTAATAGGTCTCAATGCCATATATGGCAATTTAAGGAGTGGGTTTTCATGTTTCTTCCGTGACTCGTTGTGCACTTGTGGGAGCTCTTTCGCACGGAATTTGCTATCAAGATCGGCCATTGCCCTTCCTAATCAGTCGGTTGATTGCACCTTACAAGAAATGGTGGGCGGTGCCCACCCTACAAATGTACGTAGATTTACGGAATGCTACCACTAATATGCTGCCATTTTCCGTGATCGACATTGTATATAGCGACTTCGTTGTCCACATCGTCACAGAACCGCACTTCAATTCCAACAGCAGAATCACTCCAGCTAGTCCGATTAGCGAAATCCTTTACGGAAAACCCCTGCGCCGGATGCAGAATATACCACGTCTTTGATTCCTTGTCCCAACCGTATCCGTCGGCTTTAAGCAAGTCTCTGATTGTCGTCGTGGGCTTAGAACCACGTCCGTATTGATTGCCTACCCGAATAGAAAAATACTTTGTTTCTCCCCCTAATGGAGGATAATTCGACCAATTGAGCGTAGGAAGCCTCATGTTCTTTTTCAAATCCTCAAGAAATGGAGAGACATCCCCTGTTTCTGTCAGAATAAACAGATCTTCGACTGCTCGGGTCAAAGCCACATAAAAAAGACGACGCTCTTCGGCAGTGACCGTCTCAAGATTGTCGCCGAAAATGCGGGTAAAAATCAACTCGGAATGCAGTAATGGAAAACAGTGCGGTACAGCGTCAAGCAGGATAACGACATCTTGTTCGAGCCCCTTGTAGCTATGCACCGTCGATGCGGTGATTTTTCCCTTGTGTACTTCAGGCAGATGAGCGCGTACCATTGCAAGAAAGCGGTCGAGGCCGCTTTTGACTGATGAATCTTCCTGATCTTTATAATCGACGTACCACGGCAGGTGATTTTTACGGGCGAGCAGGACAACGCTTCTGCCGCCGGCGAGAGCCTTGTTCACTATACGTAACACGGCAGGAGTGAAGCGATCGCCGGCGTGTTCCCGTTCCTCTCGCAATGTTGGCTTGAAGTTGGCAAGGTCGGCGACCACTACCTGTCCAGAGGTTTTCTTATGCGAGCGAGCAGGTTTACCCGAGCCTTTCATCAATGCATTACCAACGTTGACGATTGATTTTGCGGAGCGGTAATTGGTTGCAACATGCAACGAGCGAGAATCCGGGAAATATTGGGCGAAGTTTTGGAAGAAACGCAGGTCAGATCCGGCAAAGCCGTTAATGGCTTGCCAGTCGTCACCAACGCAGAAAAAGCGTGCACGAGGGTTCTGCCCTCGAACCGCCTCCATCAGACGATGGAAGAGTTCCGAGAAATCTTGATATTCGTCAATAAGCACATGACGCATCTTCCCGAGGTCGCCTTTACCGGATTTCCGTCGAAATACGGTGCCGCCGTTTTCGATCTGTTTCGCGGCTTCTTGGAGGAGTCCGTCGAAATCCAGCATCCCAGTCAATGTGATGCGCTGGAGATAAGAGGCATAGAATCCCTGTGCAACATCTAAGAATTGCCGCTCCACCTCGCTCACACATTCGTGGTTATTTACCATCTCTGAAAGCTCTTCCGGCATCAAGGAGAGTTTTCTGCCTCGCTGTATGAAGCGCTTTACGACTCTCGTGAAACGATCTATGGCACGGTCTTTAATCAGATTCCATAATTCTTCCTCGCTGAGTCGATCGCACGAAATACCACAGGATTCAAGTTGTTGTTTCAGTAGAGCGCAAAACTTTTCCTCTCCGTCGTCTTCGAGGTCTTGAGGCAAGAACTCTAACAACTCCCAATCGGGCTTGTCGTGCCAGTGACTACGTTTTTCCTCGGATACGGCCTCGTTGTCGAGTGCTCTTCCAAGTCCGAGGTATTCGATGACTACGCCACGGTCGTCTCCGGTGAAGATGGTAAAGTCGGGGCGATAATTGACATCGTTCCACCAGAAATTCCGCTCATATTGGTAGCCGATGCCGTGCTCAACCAGGAAGTTGGCGATGACTTTTTCTCCTGACGATTTCACGTACTTCCCATCAAGTGTTTCATGAGGCAATGACCGACGAAAACGCATCATCTCTTCAGGAGGTTTATTGTAGCCGCCAGAAACGATGCGTCCCCAGTCGGATTTGAAGTGCGCCGTCATCAGTGGCCGGATCTTGTCGACGTCCTCCGATTCCCGCAGATATTGGTCAATCTCGTCTTGCAGGGCGCGCTCTTGGTTCCGCTCTCCGCCAGGTTCGTCAACAATTATCTCTTTAGGGTGAGTCAACGCATAGGCTAGGGCATGGAAGGTCATAACGTGAGGAATGGAACCCTGTAGGTACGTGAAGAGCCGATCTCGAATCTCCTCAGCCGCTTTTCGGTTGAAGGCGAGAAGCAATATCTCGTCCGGCGATACGCCGCAGTGTTGCTGTAGGAACAGAGCGCGGTTGACCAGCGTAGTGGTTTTGCCACTTCCCGCACGCGCAATGACTTGCACATCTCCATCAACGGCACCGATTGTCGCCGCCTGTTCGGGGTCCGGACTGTCGCCCAACAAGTGTGTAACCCATTCACGCACAAAATCCGTTTTTTCTGTCTCATATTCCTCGGCGGCTATGTGGTCTGTACACCGTGCGCGATAGAAATCGGAAGCGTTAAGGAAATCTCGTTGAAAATGCTCCTTGAGACTTTCGAGCAGGAGCCGCTTTTCCTTTCTGTACCCTCCCGCTTTCAGCCTAACACCCCAACGCTCCGCGAATTTTCTAGGGAATTGAAACATCTTAATTTTGTCGGTTTTATGCCGTCTTCCGGCACCCGCGATTCTTAAGTTAGCCGCGAGCCATTACTGTCGGCGCGGATAGTTGTCCAATGGCACCATAGGTAATACTGCACGTTTTGGGCAATACGACGTATGTTGTTTCGGAAACGGGAAAGTCGATCGGTACCGGCATTTAAGATAGCGCTCCGATTTCGTCCGCCATGGTCTGGAGGGTATACCCTTCTTTGCGGATGCGGAGATCGTAATACAGCAGGGTTGTTGCAGCGATTTTGAACGGTTCGATGATAAGAAGTGGCAACAGGATGGATAGGAATTCGGAGACTTCAGCGATGCCGGCAAATGCTCCGAGCATCTTAGACATCGAATATATGAGCGAGGCAACGATAAGTTGAAGGACTGCCAATAGTACAACGGCAAGGAATGCCTTATTCCAGTACCCCTTGACAATCACGTAGCTTCTCTTGAGGGCGCCGATTCCGCCTTCGCCCTCAATCGTAACCACTGCGGGCGCCAAACAGAACCAACCGTATATAACCAGCCCCGGAATGACGAATGTGAATAATCCGACGACGATAATAATTGATGCGAAGACCAAAGTCCCGAGTAAAGGGAAAAACACATCGGCGAATCGCAGATATGCGCGACTGATGGTAACCGATGCGCCCAAGAAACGCTCCGATATTGCAGTTATTCCAAGTGTTGTTACGGCTAAGGAGAGGAAAAGCATTAACGCGACAAAGGACAGCGTCGCCGGGGCAGTTGCGGGGGCAGAAGGTGTACCAGTAAAATCAGGTTGCCGGGCGAAGATGAAGAAGTATACGATCGCGCTGATGATAGCGGATGGCGCAACAATGCGGAGCAATTGCGCCCACATCTCACGGTAGAGCACAAGCGATTCACGAAAAATGCCCCCCACCGTAAGCTCCCGGAAGCTGCTTTGAGAATCATCGCTCATAGTTTCGAATCATCTCTTGAACTGCGTAAGATACTGTTCAAGATCTTTGTTGCGCGGGTCCAAGTCGTAGGCTTGGCGTAGGTAATCGACGGCTGCATCGGTCTGACCTATCTTCATAAGCAGGGAGCCAAGATTGTGGTATGCCGGGCTATAGGTGGGTTTAAGCTCGATGGCGCGCTTATAGGCATCTTCGGCTTTCATCAAAAATTGCTGTGTTTTGCCGATTAGCAAACGAATCGTTACCTGTTCCTCCCAAGCTTCGGTGTAACCGATTGCACCAAGTTCTTTCGCCTTTTGTTCGATTGCTTTTGCCATGTTTCGACTTGCTGAATTCATCACAATAAAACCTGACTCCGTGTGTGTGATTGCCATCTGTAATTCATCAAGTCCTTCAGCCACAGTTTTACCCTCCAAGTCGCTATCCCATGATGGCCAACTCGGCCCCGCATATTCCAAACCGTATGCGTAGTAGGTCGCGCCGAGGTCGTTAAGCACTTCCGCATTTTCGGGCCGCATGGTTATTGCGTCTTCGTAGAGCGCAATTGCCTTATCGTAATCTTTAGCGGTATATGCCTCGGTCGCATGAGTCCGTATCATCTTAAATTCGGCACTTTGTAGGTTTACACTTTCCCCCGTCCCGTCATCCTCTACTCCCATGTCGTAGATAAGTGTAATGGCAAGGATAACGGCGAAGCACAGCACGATAATTGTTGGCAATTGCAAGCGCATGTTTATCACCTATATTTAAGCTAGTTTCAATAAGAGTTTATCTTCCGCATCGACCGGGAAGAGTAGCACCGGACGGATGGAAGAGAGGAGGGTTGGAAGATATTCCTTTCACGTCAGTCTCAATCCTCCGAAACGAAAGACTCGGAACTCAAAGTATACATGAAAGCCCTCTAGATTTGCCAATCCGGCAGGAACGGTTAGGACCTAGATTGATCGCTAGTCGGCACGCCATCACCCTCGTGGCTATCTAGATTCTAAGCTAATCCACGATCAAAACTTTCTATTACCTCAATCTTACGGTACAAACCCCTATTGGTATATTAAGTTGCGCAAGCTCAATCTCTCTCCATCCCTCTCATAGTAGAGTGTGACTCGCTGCTGCCGTTGTAATTGATCGATACTGCGCTTGAAGTCTTCGATTGAGCCGACTCTCGAGTTGTTTATTCTGTAGATTAAGTCCTTTTTCTCCAATAGTTCCTTAAGAGCGCTTCGACGCTCGATTTTGGCAACGAGAACGCCGCGTTGTTGGTACTCTTCGCCGGCTTCGCGGTCCAATTGCTCAATCGTGATTCCCCAACCGGGTACTTTGTACGACCACTGAAGGCTGCGAATTGAGAGCGTCACATCCACTCGATTCCGGTTTCTGATGAGCTGGCCTGTAGCCGTTTGGCTCTTCTCCAACAATCTTGTGATTGCATTGAACGCCGACAGGTTGGGTGTCGGTTGTCCATCGATTGCCTCAATCACGTCACCGCGTTTGATACCGGCATTTTTCGCGGGGCTTCCCTTTTCCACGGAGGTCACCAATACCCCCATTCGATCGCCTAGCTTCAGTTTTTCAGCCAACTCCGGCGTCAATGCCTGTGTTTCAATGCCTAGGTATGGAGGTACGACTGCCCCATACGAGGCAAGTAGTCCGACTATCCGCTTTGCGGTATTTACCGGGATTGCAAATCCAACGCCCTGGGAACCGCGGCTCGTCGAATGGATTGCCGCGTTGATTCCGATGAGTTTCCCGTACATGTCCACAAGCGCTCCCCCACTGTTGCCGGGGTTAATCGAAGCGTCTGTCTGAATCAGCCGCTGATACAGTCTGTCGTCAATTTTGATAGCACGGTTAGTGGCGCTAACCACTCCGATCGTGACGGTTGGCCGCGGATCGCCGCCCGTTACCGCAAACGGGTGACCGATTGCAATAGCCCATTCTCCAACAAGTAGGTTATCTGAATCGCCAAACTCAATTTGTGTGAGATTCGGCGCATCAATTTCCAATAACGCAAGATCCGAGAGATAGTCCTGTCCAACGACGGTTGCCTCAAATTCACGTCCGTCCGAAAGAATGACGCGTGTTTCATCGGCGCCGGCAATCACATGTTGGTTTGTCAGCACATAGCCATTCTTGTCGATGATTACTCCCGAGCCGAGTCCATGAAGTTCCCGCCATTGTGGAATTTCGAAGGGAAAATCGAATAAAGGCGTCCAGGGGTCGCCAAATAGTGAACGCGTTCTGACTTGTTGCGTTTTAATCGTGCTAATGTTGACAACCGCGGGACTGGCTTTCTCCACTGCACGGACAAGCGCATTCCTCCGAGAAATCGCAAGATCGGTTTGCAACTCTGTTTTTGATTGGCTCGCCACCGTTTGTTCTAATTGCGACAATGAAAGCAGGACAACCAGGATTTTAGTTAGGAGGGCACAGGTTTGGTGAGGTTTTATCAAAATGGATTTCATTCTATTCTGATATAGCTGATGGGTTTACTCGCTAAGTGTTTAATGCAGTAAGGAGGTCGCTATCAAGATCTCTATCGCACCCACTATTCGTTCGTTTGATTCTACTACTCTTAGGTTTCCCATATCAATTTGGGAACGCAGTTGATCTCGCCATTCGGTTCCGTGATTCGATCGCGGGGGTAACCGAGGCAGTGCGAGACGTAGAGTACGTCATCGACGAGTCGAAATCGATCGCGATGTTGATGGCCGTACACATGAACTGCGGAGTTGAGTTGTCGAATCTGCTTTTCGAGGCAGGTGCATCCGGCAACACGGCTGAAATTGAACTTCGGATGCCGGTCTTTGCGTCGAATTCCGGCGACTTTTTTCTCGCACCCGGAGCTGAAAATGAGATCTGTCCGAGGTAGAAAGTGGCTAAAGGAGATAACCGGTGCATCATAGGATCGGCGAGTATGTTTCTCGTTTATGCGCAGGAAATAGTCTGCAGTCGATTCGCCGTTATTGGAGGTGGGCCACCGGGTGAAGCGATTGTCGCTCCACATTGACAGCGTCGGGTCATCCCCCGCCTTGGGAACGTATAAGCTGCAATCTCCCTCTTCAGGCTTTACGTACCATGAATAAAGCGGCACAATCCAGACACCGGTAGTATCTCCCGAGTCCCCAACCTTGGCAGGATTTATACCCACATTTAGCGATTGGCAGAGGTCCAAAATGCGCCAGAACTTCGCTATCGAATCAACACATTCCTTCCGCCGTACCCAGAGGTCATGATTCCCGGGCACAAAAAAGACGAACCGGAACTTCGCACGTAAATGTGCAAGGCAGGTCTTTAGATGGTCGAGATTGTCGCTAATATCTCCTGCTAGCAGGAGTGTATCGTCTACATACTCAATGTCGGACATCTGTTGAAGAAACGACATGTTTCGTTTGTAATCGACATGGAGATCTGACAGAGCGTATACGCGCATTCGATAGTTATATTTCCTTGAGTCTTGTGTAGGCGGCTCCGAACCACCCGTTGGAAATTAGATGGCCTCTTGCTTTAATTTTGCTAACTCAAGCGACACCCTGTATCCCTCCAAACCGGGGTCGATGTCAATAACCTTTTGAACGGCTTTGTCGGTGCGTCGTTTAGCAGGAAATTCGTCGGCGTTGGCAATGCGAAGTGCGAGCCGTGCACCGACCGCACTGGCTTTCCTAAGATTTTCCAGCTCTACTTTCTCCAAGGTGTCATACGCCGTATGGCCGAAACCTCGTCCGTGGGGAGGCGCTTCGGGATCGCTCATATCGCCTGACGGAACTCCTTTCAAAACAAAAGGGAAGTGATCCGAGTAGGAATTCAGTTTTTGTCCGATCGGAATCTCCGCAGCCATATCTTTTGCGGCTTGCTTGAAAAAAGATTCGAGATTTTCCCATCGATGCAGCCCGATTCCCTTGCGACCTTCCCCGCCCGAGGCATCCATATTGAACATGAAGCGTATCTTGTCCAGTTCGTCTCTGTGGTCAGCCACATAACGAAATGCGCCGGTTAACCCAATCTCTTCCGTACCGAAGGCAATGAATCGCACGGTACGCTTAAGGATATTTGAAGCATACCGCGATAAAACCCGCGATGCTTCAATGACTGAAACCATGCCGGACGCGGGATCATGCGCTCCTTGAGATATGTCGTGTCCGTCGTAATGGCACCCAACAATCACCATTTCGTCCGGATTTTCCACCCCCGGTAGGTCGCCGATGACGTTCCATGATGTTCGGGCTTCGTTGATGTCAGTCGTGCGCACATGCAATTGCACGGTGCCGTGTCTCTCCGCCAACCGAAGCAAATATGCTCCATCTTCTTTACAAATTGAGATGCCGGGAATCGGTGCAATGCTGTCATTCTGAAGGCTACCCGTTTCCGGACCAACGCCGGGGTGTTCGCTGACAAAGATGAAAACCGTAGCGCCGCCAAGTACCGCTCTATCGTACTTCTCTTTCCGATGCACCCACCGTCCCAAGTCGGGCGGTGATGCGCTTAAAGCCATGACTATTTTTCCAGCCATCCGGTCGCCAATGCCCTCGTATTCCCTCGGACTACCGTAACCGGCGGAAACGAGTGCCGCGGTAATTTCATCTGCAGGGCAGTACGGCAGCGAAATGCACGGGATGGACTTCTGAACGGGTTCTACAATTTCCAATGTCGCTTCCCCGCGAGACCAACCCGCGTAGGGGTATTCTTCCAAGCGCACATTCTTGAGACCGTATCGGATGAAAGTCTCTTGAATGAATTTCGCGGCTTTCCTTTCCTCGGGTGTCCCCGCAAACCGCGACCCGAAATCGTCACATAGGACGGTCAGATTGTCCATGGCTTCGCGCGATGTATAGATGTCGCCAACTATTTGGCGGTCAAGCTGAAGGTATTGGTGCTCGTGGCTCAATTTTATTGTCCTTTTGTCAGGCAATGATATTCGCGACGCTCGGCTGGTTTGAGATTCTGTTAAATAGAAACAATCTGTTCCAGGTGGATTGCGCTGTTACCATCCAAGGTGGGTGGCGCTTACTGTGCTGTTTTCTGTTCGGTAGGCGGGGTTAAGCTGCTGCTCGGTACATCAAAGAGATTCGGTTCTTCTTCCTCATCGGGGGGTATTTCCAGCTCGACCATCTTGGCATCTGCAATTTTCTTTATTTTCCACTGATTCAGGAGTCTGATTCGTCGACCTCGGACCTCGATGATGCTTAAGCGCTCCAGTTCCTTGAGCAGGTCGTCAATCGTTTCGCGCGCTGTCCCGGTAAGTTTGGCTAAATCTGCCCGAGACAACTTTACGGGCAACTCCATGCCTGTACTATTGTGGACCCCGCCTCCATCGGCAAAAAAAAGCAGCAGGCATGCAAGCCGGGAAGAAGCTGTTCGGAACACTAGGTTTTCGAGATGATTGTGAATGTGCTGTCTACGTGTGGGGGCAAACCTCGTGAGGTGCGTTGTCAGGTCGGGTTTCTTCTTGAGAAACAGTTCGAAATCTCGCCGGCGCATGACATATAGAAGCGTTTCGTCGAGAGTTTCGGCTATCGTGTCACGAGGCACGCTATCATCGTTCTCTGATTCGCCGAAGATTTCACCCGATTCCAGAACCTCAAGCGTAAGCCCTTCGCCGTTGGGCAAGAGTTTGTAGATCTTGACTCTTCCTTTTTTTATGAGATAGACAGTGTTTCCGAGATTCGTCTTTCCAGAGACCTGCTCGCGACGACTGCACTGCTTCACATTTGCACTTCGATTCAGCGCATAGAAGTCTGAATCAGTCAGATTGTTAAAGAACTTGATATTCTTCAAATACCATATCTGTGCTTCCATGTTCTCTTTCTCGCTGCCTCCATTCGGCCTTCAGGCGTTCGAGAGATTCTCAGGAAAGGCTTTGCCATCTTATACCATCGCTCTATAATTGCGGTGCATTGGCAGCGCTAATCAATTTGCCCCGATGCGGGGCAAGATGCCCCGCCTACCGGACCCTGACAGAATAATGGTCGGAAAAGGACTTGCGCAACTTGGATTCGCTGGAACACAAGGAACTGTATTCCTCGGCGGCGCAAGTCCTATTCTTCCATGGGTCACGAAACTACATCTCTCAAGGGTTACAAGGATTACACGGATTTGCCGCGCAGGGATTGCAAGGGTTCGCGGCACACGGGTTACAGGGATTACCTGCGCACGGGTTGCAAGGGTTCGCGGCACATGGATTACACGGATTACCGGCGCACGGGTTGCAAGGGTTCGCAGCGCATGGGTTACACGGATTACCGGCGCACGGGTTGCACGGATTAGCCGCGCAGGGATTGCAGGGATTACACGGATTGTTCCCCCCGGCCCCCGATGAACCGAACAGGCTTACGCTAATCTTGATATCCTCGCTCACTTTGAGAAAAGCCACTTGGGGCCTTTTGAGATTGTAATCTCCGAGTTTTACGGTAAAGCCGCCTTCAATCCGAAGGAGATTGCCCGGTAGAAGCGCTTGGGTGTCTTCGCTTTCCTTGAAGAAGGTCACCTTGACATCTTTCAATATAACTCTGCGCTTGACACCATGCAGTTCCAGCGTCGCGTCCGCGTCCACTCTGACCGCCTGCATGTCCTCAAGTTTATTTTTGGAAACTTTGGTCAGTTTATCTAGGGTAAGAGTAGCGGTCGGATACATGTCTGTTTCCAAGTATCCCTCACGCATGTGCTGATCTCTGAGACCGATTCCGGTTGTTATACTGGCAAGGTGGACTACAAATTCTGCCATGGCGCCACTAGAAATGTCCGATGGATTAACCGAAATTTTTCCGGTAACTTTGCTCGTTCGCCCAATAATGGTCTCCAAGGGCGCTTTTGACTCGAACGAAAATACATTTCGGTCGTCACCGATGGTAAAGTGTGTCTTCGCCGCACAGGGATTGCACGGATTAGCTGCGCAGGGGTTACACGGGTTTGCCGCACAGGGATTGCACGGGTTTGCCGCACACGGGTTACATGGGTTTGCGGATTCCTCGCTCGCGCACGGATTGCAGGGGTTCTCATGGTGGCCAGCCAATGACACTGTACCGAAAAGCGTCAATCCGAGGAACATTGTGAGAATAAAAACAGTTAAACGGTTCATGATATGTTCTCCTTCTGTTGCTGCCAGGTTTGTAAGTATTACCATTTCTCGATATTTTCAATTCATTAAGTAGCATCAATCAAGTCCATGCCATGCGGGGCAAGACGCCCCGCCTACAGCGAAAGAGATTGATATAACCCAAAGATGATGTGCACAAAGATTCTAACGAAATGGCATAGCTTAATACGATACATCACTCGATGACGAGGGAATAATTTGTTATTTATAAATCTGCGATTTTGCCTTACCACTCCACCTGAGTGGTGGCGAAATCGCCAACAAAACAGTTGCGATTTTATCACAGATTGGATTCAACGGCAATAGAATATTTTGCCGACAATCCACATGGAAAAGGAGGTCGCAGAACGACCAATCTCGGGCAAAAATGTAGTAGCGGTACAACGTATCAATCTTCTCAAGGCTTTCCTACGCCTCGTTTAGGAGCATGAGTATCTCTGCATCCAGCGTGACGGAATCGATGATGCCGGTGTGCCGGAACCGAATACGGTGGCTACGATCCAGAATAATGGTAGTGGGCATTCCGATCCCGCCATAGTGTTCGCTAAAGATATTTTCAGTGTCCCAAAGAACCGGATAATTGACCTTAAATTCTTCGACAAAGGATTGAACCGCACCCTCATTTTTTACCAGTTGACCGTTATGATTCAAAAAATCTCTAGAGAGTCCGAGCACAGTGAAGCCTCTGTTCCGAAACTTGTCTTGAATCTTCACCAGGTCCGGAATCTCCTCTCGACACGGCTTGCACCACGTTGCCCAAAAATTGATAGCAACCACGCTGCCACTAAAGTCGTTTAGGGAAATGAGATGTCCGTCCAAATCCTCAAGCTGAAATGACCTGGCACCTCCAAAATCAAGCGGCGCAACCGGGGGAAGATTGGCGGAAACATCTGTCGAGTTCACTGCCGTTTGAGATTCATCGCCATCTGTACACCCCATCAATCCAACCAAATTGATTAGTCCGACGAGGGAACAAAGTACAAGCTTTGGCATCTCTCCACCTCCGAGACATTTCCACACCGAGAACTACAAAACGTTCTCATAAAACTTTCGCGATGTCATGTAAGTCTCTGAGATCCTGTCGTCTCCTGATTTCAGTTGACCTCTGCTCAGACGCGGTAGTATAATGAGACGATGATTGAAAATGCATTTTACTCGAAAAATGTAGGATTCATAACCTACTAGTCAATCTGAACAATGAACAGCGTCAGCCAAACAGAGTCTTCAGCGCATACCTCGGAAAAGCCGCTCCGGCAGCGCATGCGGCAATTTTATGAGACATCGGAGACCTACAAGGGACTCCTCGCAGAGCACGACGAAGCCTATCACCAACCGTTTGTTGAATTGGTCAACCGCTATACGGCGCCCAACTCCCAAATTTTGGAGCTAGGTTGTGGTAACGGCATCGCGGCAATGCTGCTCAATCGGTCAGGGCACGATGTTGTCGGGACGGATATCTCCGCACTTTTTCTTGAAGAAGCAGCCCAATGGCAAAAGACGGCAACTCGCGACGGGGAACACAACTTGAAATACCGAGTCTGCGATGTGCTCGAACTTCCGTTTCAGGACGAGACGTTTGATGTCGTCTGTTCAAACGAACTGATTGAACATGTGCCGGATATTGAAACAGCGCTTTCCGAAATGATTCGCGTGACCCGAAAAGGGGGGAAAATCATCATTTGCGGTCCGAATCTATGCTCCCCACTCATGCCACTGATCGACCTAATGCGCCTGATTCGAGGGAAACCCGGCAGACCGTTTTGGGGTGAAACAAAACGCCAAGCGTTAACCAACAGCATAAGGAATATCTTCCTGTATTTGAAGAAGCGGTTATCGCCTTCACCACAATTTCTTTACCGGGAGCCCGACCTTGAGGGCGATGTCTACGGCGGAGATGGCGACAGCGCCTACTACGCTAATCCGATTGATCTTGAAAAGTGTTTCCGGCATCACGGTCTCCGAATCGTGAAACGATGCGTCGGCTTTAGCGCCAAGGGCAAGATCATGGCAATCTGCTTCCCACGCATTAGCCTCTACATTAGCATGGTTGTGCAGCGATGAATATTCGCCCCGACGATTTCGTTCTCGAAATAGGGAGCGGACACAATCCAAAGCCCCGATCCGACATCCTCTGCGACAAGTTTATCAACGATGACTTGCAGCGAGGTGGAAGCATTGTCGCAGATCGACCACTTGTCGAGGCAGACGGTCAGTATCTGCCGTTTGCGGATGCGTCATTTGACTACGTTATCTGTTCTCATATTTTGGAGCATGTCGAAAATCCGGAATTATTGATTCGAGAGTTAACGCGCGTTGCTTCGGGCGGCTACATCGAAACACCTTCCGAGATTGCCGAAAGACTTTACGGGTGGCCCTATCATAACTGGATGATCAATTTTGTCAACAATCGATTGGTTATTCAGAAGAAAGCGGCCAAGAGTCAATTTGGTCAGCTTTTTCATGCTTTGGCAGCACATGACAAGAATTTTGCTCGCTTTCACGTTACCCATCACAAACTATTTCTTGTACAGTACGAGTGGAGGGGTAAAATTGACTACGAAATCCTACCCCCCGAAACATCCCTGCTCGACCTAGAATCTCGAAAGACGATTTCCGTCATGCTCGACCACGTCAACCACTCTTCATTTTGGAATAAGTGGGCACCAATCGTGAAGAGGCGTGTGCCTAGGAACTTAGTCTCCAAGGTGAAGTCCGTTTTCGTGAATCGGCGCCGAAATTCGGCAAAGACATTGAAAGATATTCTAGTATGTCCGCTTTGTAAAGGCGAGATTGGCTGGAAAGCGGATCGAGTTTGGTGCGGCGCCTGCGAGTTAGATTATCCGGTAATCCACGACATCCCTCGAATGGTGCCTCCCGAGTCACGGATGAATTACGGAGACAACGTGCAGAATACTAACTGCAATTAAAACTAAGTGGTTCATTCGCTAAGTAATTAATGCTTACGAGACTGTCACAAGGAACCGTTTTACCACTCCGGTAGGTGCGGTTTCTAACCGCACCGGTATCCAACACTAACTATATTTTTTGGGAAAATAAACCAATAAGTGGGCATCAGAGTGAGTGGCGTGTTTCACAACCATTAACACAATCCATCAATCACTGAACGTAGAAGCAAATCCATTGAAGCATCCTCGTAACGAACATTATGACACAACTCAAAATTTATACGACAGATTTTTGTTCTTGGTGCGACCGTGCAAAGCGGATCCTTGAAAGTCGAGATATCGAATTTGAGGAAATCAACATACACGGCAACCCTGCTATGCGGGATGAAATCGAAGCCTTGACCGGACGCCGCGATGTTCCGCAAATCTTCATTAACGACCAACATGTTGGAGATGACGACAATTTGGCGGAGCTCGCCCAAACAGGTGAATTGGAAAAAATGTTACAACTTGAAGGAGAAGATGTTATGTCAACAACAGAAAAAAACGATGGGGATGCTATCGAGGAGCGTAATGTTATCATCATCGGTGGAGGGACGGCGGGTTTCGCTGCGGGGGTTTACACTTCTCGCGCGATGCTGGAACCGCTCCTGATAACCGGAGATGCGCTTGGGGGACAACTTTCGTTAACGCTCGATCTGGAAAATTACCCCGGCTTCTTTGGAACCGAAGCCGTAGATTTTATTCAGGGGTTACAGCAGCAAGCGGAGCGTTTCGGCACAGAGGTGCGGTTCGATATGGTCTCGGAGGTTGACTTCAATCGGCATCCGTTCTACGTGAAAACCTACGACAAAGAATATCTTGCCAAGTCAGTCATCATTTGCACGGGCGCTTCACCGCGCATGCTTGAGGTACCGGGTGAAGAGGAGTTCGGGGGACGTGGTGTATCCTATTGTGCCACATGCGACGGTTTCTTTTTCCAGAATCAACGACTCATTGTGGTGGGCGGGGGCGATGCTGCTCTAGAGGAGGGCATATTTTTGACGAAGTACGCTTCGGAGGTCTACGTCGTTCATCGCCGTGACCAACTACGGGCGAGCCAGATTATGCAGGAACGCGCCTTCAAGAACGACAAAATCAAGTTTATCTGGAACACGGTGGTCGAAGAGATTCAAGGTGACGGCGAAAAGGTCAATGGCGCGTTGCTCAGAAACGTTGAAACAGATGAAAAACAGGTGTTCCCGATTGATGGGGTGTTTATCTTCGTCGGGCATATCCCGAACACCGAATTGTTCAAAGGGAGCATCGAATTTGATGACCAAGATTACATCGTCGTAGACAAGCTCCAAGGCACGAATATTCCGGGTGTATTCGCCGCCGGTGATGTTCATGACCATATCTTCCGCCAAGCGATAACGGCAGGCGGCGCGGGAGCCGCAGCGGCAATCTCGGCGGAGAAATTCATCGCAGAACTAGAGAACAGGTCATATCCGGGACAATAGGCTTTATGGCATCTTAACACGGAGGTGCCGCCGCAAGGGGAAACGCATCCGGTTCTTCAGAATTGAGTTGCTAGAATTATAGTCATGTAATTGTTGACCCATACGGCTTTTAGCTGCTTTTTGGCGACACCAATTTTAATTGTCTTCTCTGTTTTAAGCAGAATGAGAGCAGTACTTCGGGCAATGGCGAAGTCTTTACCGCCATCCCCCTTACGAAATTGAAACTTCTCCTCACGCTAAGCGACATCCTATACCCGATGACACGGGTTTTCGATTCGCCGGTGATGTCTGTTGGCTTCGAGCAACTTTGCTGCATCGTCGGGGATCGAAGAATTGTGGTAGCGTGACTCCGTGGTTACCTGCGCCACGTTGGTTCTCTCGTTAAATACTCAGTTTTATGAGGTAGTGACGTGGTCGCGACCTGGAGATCGCTCCTACAGAAAACGCGCCATAAAGGGATCTCTATCAGAATCTGCTATCGCCTTCCTTATCCAGTCAATTGATTGCTCGCTATTCACTCGCTTGATCGCTAACACCAACCCAATTTCGAAAATCCTATTTGTACGATTCCTAGTTGCAATAGCCATTATGGTTGGGAGCGCGTACCGACACTACTTGGTCTGGCGCTTTAGAGCCTGTTTGAAAAGTAGGCGGCAAAACCGATTTTTGGTCTTATGAAGGACAGAATCATTTATAGCCGTTTTGCCGCAAATAGTATTTTTCCAATCTATATCCCTGCTTCTCGTCCTTTCTACGATCTATCCTTCAAAGGGGTGCCGCATTTCGGATTTTTGTCCACATTTGTGGCACCTGGCACAAACCCTTATAAGACAAGGGTTTGAACGCCTTTTAAGCCGAATTTTCCCAAATTGTGCCCGCATTTGTGGCACCCCTTTGCATTTCACTGTGGAACGCCATCCCTCGACTGGAAAAGCCCTAGAACCCCCGTGTTGTCTTGACGCAGCGTATTCACCCCGTCTAAATTGAAGTATGATTTTAGTTTTGGCATGGACTTTGCTTTGTTTATGACTGAAACTTGGGTTACTATAGGACACTCAAACCATCTTGATTAGCAATCTGTTTGAAATTTCTAGATGTGCCTTTCGAGAATTCGAGAAAGGCACATTGGGAGGCTAATGACTTGGAAGTTCGACAATTTTGACCTCCAAATTGCCGAAACATGGTTTGCTATCTAATTTCCAAACAGGTTCTAAGCTCGACTTTGTACATCTGTAGGGTGGGATCAAACGAATGGATAGTGAGTGATCAACTGAACGCATAGTGAAGGCGATAGAGATCCCACAGGAATCCCTTGCCCACATCTAGGTGGAGTCCGTAGAGTGAGAACTGCGAAATAAAATCCTTCAGTCATTTGAAAGCGCCAGCGGCGCGAAAGGTGTATAGTAACGCTGAGGTACTTCACATTAAAGCCCCAGCGGGGATCAAAAGAACGGATAGTGACTGCGATAGAGATTCTACAGGTTGCATAGCATCGGAAACTGCTAGAGAATTTTTCAATGGTCAACCAAAAAGACCAGATAGTTAAAATCCTCTCAATGTTTCTTCAACGTTTGATTAACACCGCTTGTTGTGTCGCTCAAATGTACAAAGTCGAGCTAAGAGCTTGATTGCACACTCGTTTAATTCGGTTTCATATCCGGTCAATCGAAACGATGTGCGCTTGATGTCTTATAGGGCAGAGTTGGCATTTGGTTTGCTCGCACGGAAAATGATTTACACATCTGTGTTTGGGAGGAGGCGATGTATTATCGGAGAGGCAATCCGCTCGTATCACGACCTCAGACAGGCGCGGTTGCTTGACAGCCAACTTTCGAGATGATATACTGCGTGGGGGAGTGGGCCGAACGCCAGTGTAATCCATTTACCAACCCTATTTGCCTTAGATCTCACTATTAGGGATTTTCTCTGTCTGAATAAGTGCTCGGTCTTACAAGTCATTGGGCAGGATTTAGAGAATACTCTAGCAATGAAGAACCCGAAAAAGGAGAAAATGACCGATGAATAAAATCAGCCCATTTTTGAGAGGATGTCTGTTTCTATTACTATTGGCGTTAATAGTTGCGTCGGACAGCACAGCACAGAGATTCGAACCGAGAATCGTTTTTGCATCGAGCCGCGACGGCGATTGGGACATTTACTCCATGGACGTAAACGGAGATAATGTGGTCCAACTCACCGACCACCCGGCATCTGATGGGTATACCGCTTGCTCGCCGGATGGGAGAAGGATTGCGTTCCTATCAGGTCGCGGCGTTACATGGGACCTGTATGTGATGGACAGCGACGGCAATAACGTGATCCGACTTACCCAGGACAATTTATTTGAAGCCCGCCCTAGTTGGTCGCCGGATGGCACGAGGATTGCCTTTTCAAATTTCCGGTGGGAGGTTGGCAACTCGGAAATCTTCGTGATGGACGCCGATGGAAATAATCTGATAAATCTGTCAAAACACAAGTGGCAAGATGTTACACCGAGTTGGTCGCTAGATGGAAGCACGATTGCGTTTTGCTCCTACCGTGATGGCGGCTTCAGGACTCCCAGGCATATTTTCGTGATGAATGCGGATGGAGAGGGGAGGCGCAATCTCACCCGCGATACCCACCTAACGACTAATGAGTTTCCTACTTGTTCGCCAGATGGACACAAGATTGCTTTTCAGTCGCAGCGCTTCTTCCGCGATGGCACACGTACTGACATTTACGTGATAACCGCCGACGGGAAGGAGTTAGAGCAGCTTACGGAAGACGGTCGCAGCAGGTTCCCAGCCTATTCGCCGGACGGGGCAAAAGTCGCCTTTTCGTCAAGTCGTGATGGAGGTGGACATATTTATTTGATGGAGGCAAACGGGAGGAACGCGGTCAAACTCACGAGAACTCCTCCCGGTACTGGTAACGGACTTCCTTCTTGGCTGCCCGGTGCATTGGCAGTCAATCCAAACGGAAAGTTGCCGATATCTTGGGGAGTTCTCAAACGCACCGGCAACCCGTGGTGATGTAAATCACCTCGACAACTTACACGAACGTGGAAATCTCTATCCCGATTGTTTTGATCTTGCAACCCTTGCTGTTGCTTCTGGAGGCAGCCAAGTCACAATCCGGGGCAGGTTAAAGAGATTCGCGCCTAATTTCCGATAATTCGCGCGATTGCCCGCTGAACCAAGAATCTTGACAATGGGGCTAGAAGAAAGGGCGGGTCGTTGAAATCTACGCTAGCGTCAAGGACGTCACTTTATGGTTGGGAGCGCGTTCAAACAGTGCCTGCGTACCCGCTCAAAACCGGTTACTTTACCGTTTATTTTACGCACAACCAAGGAGGACAAAATGCGATTCGGACGCGCTCTCGTGTGGATTATCGGGTTAAGCGTGATGCTGTTAAGCGGCGAACTGTGGTTAATAGGAGGACTCGCCGCGCAGAAGTCACGCATTGCTTTTACGCACCTCGGATTTGACAATTTTGAAATCTATGTCATGGACGCCGATGGAGGAAACAGGGAAAACCTGTCAAACCATCCAGTGGATGACGAGGATCCGGATTGGTCTCCCGACGGGACGAAGATTGCATTCGCTTCCCGTCGAACCGGCGAATATCAAATCTACGTCATGGACGCCGATGGTAAGAACCAGATTAAACTGACAGATGGACCGGAGAGAAAGGCGGAGCCAGACTGGTCTCCCGATGGAGGTAAGATTGCGTTCACCGTCCACGATGGGATATCTCATATCGAAGTGATGGATGCGGATGGACAAAATCGTGTAAAGTATGAAGACCAAACAATGCAGCCATCATGGTCTCCGGATGGGGTAAGATTGCATTCGTATCCTGGAAAGATGGGGGCAACGAAATTTACGTGATGGACGCGGACGGACAGGGGCTTGAAAGGGTGACGCACGATTTAGCGGGTAAATGGAACCCATCGTTTTCTCCCGACGGGGGACAGATTGCATACTATGCCTCGCACGAAGAATTCTATCACATCTATGTGGTGGGGGTGGATGGTAAAAATCTCAAGAGGCTTACGCACAATCAAGAGAATCATTGGGGCCCCACATGGTCTCGCGATGGTGGGTCGATTGCATATGTAATCTCTAATGAGGGTTTCCCCATTGGCGCAAAGATTCACTTGATGACCGCAGACGGAAAATATCTTAAGCGACTCAGCAAAATTCATGATGGGATCGATAACCAGCCCGACTTTAGCCCGGTAGGATTAGCTGTGTCCCCCACTTACAGCAAAATCACAATCTGGGGTAGGCTTAAGAAACACGCGCCCAACCGCCGATAGATTGCACGATTGCCTTTTGAACTGTGAATCTTGATGATAGGGACTATTATCACATCAATCAAGGATTTCACATTTAGGATTTACTGGGTTCGGCTCGTAGTAGCACGATTCATAACGCAACCTCTATCGGAGCGAGTTTTGGGTTGCTCCTTCGCGATTCGGAGATCGCTCCTGCAAACTGAACTGCTAAATTCCCCAAATGTGAATTTTTCAGTTGCATTGACTATAGAATTGAAATACCGGAATAAGGAGGGCATGACCGATGAATAGAACCAGCCCATTTTTGAGAAGATGTCTGTTCCTATTACTATTGGCGTTAATGGCTACTTCGAACAGCGAAACACAGAGCTTCGAACCGAGAATCGTCTTTGCATCTAACAACGATGGTGACTCGGACATTTACTCCATGGACATAAACGGAAACAATCTCCTCCAACTCACCGACCACCCGGCATTTGATGGGTATACCGCTTGCTCGCCGGATGGGAGAAGGATTGCGTTCCTATCAGGTCGCGGCGTTACATTGGACCTGTATGTGATGGACAGCGATGGCAAAAACCTGATCAGACTTACCCATGACAATTTTATTGAAAACCGCCCTAGTTGGTCGCCGGATGGCACGAGGATTGCCTTTTCAAATTTCCGGTGGGAGGTTGGCAACTCGGAAATCTTCGTGATGGACGCCGATGGAAATAATCTGATAAATCTGTCAAAACACAAGTGGCAAGATGTTACACCGAGTTGGTCGCTAGATGGAAGCACGATTGCGTTTTGCTCCTACCGTACCGGCGGCTTGAATGATCCCAAGCATATTTTCGTGATGAACGCAGATGGAACGGGAAGGCGCAATCTCACCGGCGATACCCACCTAAGGACTAGTAAGTTTCCTACTTGTTCGCCAGATGGACGCAAGATTGCTTTTCAGTCGCAGCGCTTGTTCCGCGAAGGCACGCGTACTGACATTTACGTGATAACCGCTGACGGGAAGGAGTTAGAGCAGCTTACGGAAGACGGTCGCAGCAGGTTCCCAGCCTATTCGCCGGACGGGGCAAAAATCGCCTTTGCGTCAAGTCGTGATGGAGGTGCACATGTTTATTTGATGGAGGCAAACGGGTTGAACGCGGTCAAACTCACGAGAACTCCTCCCGGTATTGGTAACGGACTTCCTTCTTGGTTGCCCGGTGCATTAGTAGTCAACCCAAACGGCAAGTTGCCGATTTCTTGGGGAGAACTCAAACGCACCGGCAACCCGTGATGATGTCAATGAAATCGAAGCTTTCACCACAATTCAAACCGTGGATTTTGTGTCCGAGCACCGGGGCATTTTATGTGGTGACGTTGCGCGCCGATGTGAAGAGGTAAGACTCGACAGGGCTTTTGGAGAAGAGGGGGTGACTTCCTTAAGACTTGCCTGAGGTGTCCTGAAGCTGAAATCTTGCTAGACTACGGGTACCAACGGTTTTTTCGTGATGGAATTGTGGGGTTTCCGCAAGGCGCACATGGCGCCAGTTAAAGTCGCGATTCGGAGATCGCTCCTACACCGGATGCCAAACCGCGTGACCGAATAAGTCCTACGAAATGGGTGCTTTTCTCTATGTATTATTGTACAAGCGGAATGGTATCACTCTCACATAAGGGAGAGCTAAACGCTTCCGCGCCAATCTACCCAACTGACGGAGGGGGAGGCGCGGAGTCGGGTTGGGTTGAAGGATTGGAGGAGTCAGTCGGTTTGGAATCTATTTAGTGCTCATTGTGTTTTAGAGCACGAATCAGCACTTGGTCAATGTGATCCGAGAACACAAACTCAAGTCCGTCCGTTGCGTCGTCAGGTATTTCTACCAAATCCTTTTCGTTTCGACTTGGCGCGATAACGGTTTTAATGCCCGCCTGCTTCGCCGCCAGCACCTTCTCTTTCAACCCGCCGATGGGGAGCACCCGTCCACGGAGCGTGATTTCTCCGGTCATGGCAACCTCGGGCGCGACCGGGCGTCCCGTAGCTAACGATGCCAGAGCGGTCGCAATGGTTACCCCGGCGGAAGGCCCATCCTTCGGAATCGCTCCGGCTGGCACATGGATGTGAATGTCGTTATTCCAAAAATCGGGGTCAAAGTGTAACTCGTCGCTCTGCGATTTGATGTAACTCAGCGCGGCTTTTGCCGACTCCTGCATCACATCCCCAATCTGCCCGGTCAATGTCAGTTTCCCCTCACCAACCATTCGCGTGGCTTCGATGAAAAGAATCTCTCCGCCGGCAGGGGTTACCGAGAGTCCTGTTGCGGTGCCGATCTCCTCTTTTCGATCTGCCACTTCGGAATAGAATTTCGGAGGTCCTAAATATTTGGGAAGATTGTCGGCGATCAGGTCTATCGGATCGGTTTCACCTTCGGCGATGCTGCGAGCGGACTTGCGGCAAAGTGCTCCCAACTCTCGCTCAAGATTGCGCACGCCAGCCTCACGCGTGTACTCGTCAATGACTCGATTGATTGCTTCGTCTCCAATGGGAAACTGATCTTCGGTGATACCGTGGGCTTCAAGTTGGCGCGGGATTAGATACTGTTTGGCAATCATGGATTTCTCGATTGCGGTGTAACCGGGCAACTCCAAGGTCTCCATGCGATCCCGCAACGGTGGTGGAATGGTGTGGAGTTGATTTGCCGTTGTGATGAACATGATCTTGGAAAGATCGAACGGTACGTCAAGATAGTTGTCCGTGAACGTGTCATTCTGCTCCGGATCGAGCACTTCAAGCATTGCCGCCGCGGGATCTCCTCGGAAATCCGATCCGAGTTTGTCTATCTCGTCCAACATGAAAACCGGATTGTTGGATTCCGCTTGGCGGATGCCTTTGACAATGCGTCCCGGCATCGATCCGATATACGTCCGTCGATGTCCACGGATCTCCGCTTCGTCGTGTGTTCCGCCCAGTGAAATACGCACAAATTTCCGTCCCATGGCTCGTGCGACGGATTTGCCCAGCGACGTTTTCCCGACTCCCGGCGGACCGACGAAACAGAGGATTGGTCCTTTCATATCCTGCTTCAGCATCCGCACGGCGAGGTACTCCAAGATACGGTCCTTAATCTTCTCAAGATTGTAATGGTCTTCATCGAGTATCTCTTTTGCGTGGGCGATGTCAAGATTGTCTTCGGTGCTGGCGTTCCACGGAAGGTTTATGAGCCAATCCAAGTAATTCCGCGAGACGGTGGATTCCGGCGAGGAGGAGTGCATTTTCGAGAGGCGGTTGAGTTCTTTTTCAGCGGCTTCCCGAGCTTTATCGGGCATATCGGCGTCTTCAAGTTGTGCGCGCATCTCATCCACTTCCAGCAGAAGGTCGTCGGATTCGCCCAGTTCTTTTTGGATGGCTTTCAACTGCTCGCGCAGAAAATATTCACGTTGTCCTTTATTGATTACCGCTTGCGCATCGGATTGAATCTTGCTTTCCAACTCCAGCAGGTCGTGTTCCTTCGTCAATATTACAATCAGATGGTTCAGTCGATCTTTCACCGACATCGACTCGAGAATGAGTTGTTTGTCATCGGAGCGAAAGTCAAGTATCGCCGCAATATAATCCGCGAGCCTCCCAGGCTCCTCAATATTTTCCGCGACAATAGCCAACTCTTCCTGATACCGAGATGACAGCTTCACTATCTTTTGGACAATTTCAAGTGCGCTGCGGACGAGGGCTTCAATCTCAACGTTCTCATCTTCAAGATCTCCCTCCGCTTCCTCTTCTATGACCTGCACGCGCGCTTTGAGGAACGGTTTTGTTTCATGGATTTCCTCGATTCTTACCCGCGATCGACCGTGTGCCAGAAACAGCACGCTATCATCGTCCTTCTTGTATCTCAAGATTTGAATCAGCGTGCCTATAGGAGCGAGGTCTTCGGCGGTCTTTGGATCCGATTCCCGGTTTCCGACCTGCCGAAAAACGCACAGCGCTCGTTCCCCGTTCACCATGGCATCATCAACTGCCTTGGTTACCCAGTCGCCTGAAAGGGCAATGTGATGCGGCGCGAACGGCGGCACCGGCGGCATATACGGGAACACAACGAGATCGTCAACAGGAAGAATAGGAATCTCGGCAGTGATTTCCGGATCTAGTTCGTCTTCATTCTCGGTTTCGCTGTTCTTCGACATTATCTAACTCCTTTATTCCTCGTTGACAGGTTTAATGGATGTGGCTTCATCTTTTACTTGCACAGAGATTTCTTTGGATGAATCTTGTTTCATCTTCGGGATTTTGATTTCGATAAAACCGTTTTCATAGCTGGCAATCGGCTCGGAATCTTCATCCAACACCTTTGGAAGAACTACCGAGCGCTCAAATGGGCCATAACTCAACTCGGCTTGATGGTAGTGTTGTTTTTTGAGTTGCGTTCGATCTCGCCGGTACCCCGTTATCTTGAGAACGTTATTGTCCAATCGAAGTCTTACATCCTCTTCCGGTTGAACGCCCGCAAGTTCAATCTTGACAATGAAATGCTCGACCGTTTCGTAAATATCCATGGGTGGGCGCCAATTGGTGCTCTCACCCTTCACGCTCCGACGAGGAATACCGAAAGACTCAAAAGCGCGATCAAATTCTTTATTAATTTCGTAGAATTCGTCAACCATTCGCCGTGGTTTCGATTTCAACGCATTGCCTCCTTACGCATGACGGAGTTTCCAATCCTTAAGACGTCTTTGCTGCTTTAGAGGTTGACGCCTCCGGGGAATCGAATACGTCCGCATTCAGATTAGCGTGTATCATATCTGCCAGTAGTTTCATGGTTCTGGATTGGAAGTTATGCAAATCGTATACCAGAATCACTTGAGGTTGTTTTAGGGTCGGCAGATTCCCGGCGCTCTGGTGTCTGCCGGACGCCATGGCATTCTTCTTGAGGTAAGTGTTTAGTTCGTGGGACAGCACGGGGACCGCCCCCTACATGGACTAAACTGTCTCCTCTTGAGTTTCAGCAGGTTGGCGCAACGATATGCCAAAAAAGCATTCTGTGCCGATTTGACAGCAACAACGATGGGACGGCACGGGCCCCGTCCCCCATACGGGTCAAGCTAAGGGAGTTCGTCTAGTATTGGTGAGTTCTTCGCCGCAAAACCCTTAACTTAGTCCCCATTGCGCGAGGAGTAAATCTCAATCTCACCTCATACGGTAGGTGCGGTTTCCAACCGCACCGGTCCCCACGGAAACCAGCGTCATGAGTCATCTTCTGTGGTGCACCCATCAACGAATGGGTTGGTATTCCACCGCCCATGTCTACATGGAGATTAACAGTTTAAGACATTAGAAACCGCGTAACTTGCGACTCAAAACGCTTAACTTGATTCCTATGCGGCACGGGCCCCGTCCCCCATAGGCATCAACTTAAGGAAGTTCGTCTTGTACTGGTGGATTTTCCGTTGGAAAACCCTTAACTTAGTCTCCATTGGACGTGGAGGAAATCTCTATCCCACCTCATGCGGTAGGTGCGGTTTCCAACCGCACCGGCTCCTACGGATGCCAGTTCCATGAGTCATCTGCAGCGGCACACTCATCAATGAATAGGTCGGTATTCCATCGTCCATGTCTACATGGAGATTAACAGTTTAAGACATTGAATCCGCGTGACTTGCGACCTAAAACGCTTAACTTGATCCCCATGCGGCACGGGCCCCGTCCCATACAATCGAGTGCGATTGTATTTAGGTTAACCATTCGCAGAGATCTCACAATTTTCAGAAGCATCCAAGTGGGATGAGGTCCACCACGATGCCGTCTCTCGAGAAAGTAATTGGTGGTATTTTTTGTTTTACTCCGTTCGTATACATGATATAATCTTCATTACGATTGGAATCTCAAACTTAAGCGAATGGAGTGTTGCACCGCGGGAGTGATAACGTGCTTTGTCCGTTTTGCGGTTACACACACTCGCTCCGAAATAAACACATATCCAATTCAAATACCGACTTAACAATTTAGCGAGAGGTTTGCATGAATTCAACAGATGAGCAGGTTATCTTCGAGGATAGATTCGATGGTACCGTGGATTCCGACTGGTGTTGGATACGAGAGCATTCGGGATTTTGGCGAATCCGGGATAGCGGATTGGAGATTCGCGTGGAGCCGGGCAAGGCAGATACGGTCAGAAATGCCTTGGTCAGACCCGCGCCAGACCGCAATGAGGGCACATTTGCCATCGAGGTGACCGTCACCAATCACACCAGTCCCACGGAACAGTTCGAGCAGGCGGGAATCACGTGGTACAGCGATGGCAAGCCGGTGTTTAAAGAGGTAAAGGAATTGGTTGACGGCGAGCTATTCATCATCCCGGGGAAGGCACCAATGCCGACAGCGAGCGTTCGGTTGCGTCTCGTCGTCACGGCTAACTCATGGGAGGCACAGTACCGCGCCGATGGAGATACGGATTTCCAAACCGCGGCGACGGGAGAACTTCCGGCGCCGGGCGACGATCAGGTGAGTATACAGTGCTATAACGGACCGCCGGAAGGCGAACATTGGATACGGTTCGAGGATTTCTGTATCACGCAGGTTTCATAGAGGCACGCACCTAACCGATTGGCAAAGCGTCATGTCGCTCGTGCGTTGCTCTTTGCCGCATGCTGGCGAAAACGCGATAAATTGTTTTTGCAATGTCAACAATCTACTTGACAGGAGAATAGATGGAACAGGAGAAAACACTTGTACTGATTAAACCCGATGGCGTTCAGCGCGGTCTGATTGGTGAAATAATCTCTAGGTTTGAACGCAAGGGTCTCAAATTGATTGGCCTCAAACTTCTCACCCTCCCCAAAGGGAAAGCAGAAGAGTTGTATTCCCCCCACCTCGGCAAGTTCTTTTACGACTATTTGGTCCAGTTTATGACGTCAAATCCGATTGTCGCGCTTGCGGTTGAGGGCAACAACGCCATTGAGATTGTCCGCCTGATTAACGGCGCCACCAAGCCACTGGAATCTGCACCGGGCAGCATCCGTGGCGATTTCTCGATTGATATTACCCACAATGTTGTTCACGCTTCGGACAGCCCCGAGAACGCCGAACGCGAACTGAGTATCCTATTTGACGAAGGCGAGATTCTCGAGTATGGACGAATCGACGAAGCGGTTCTTTGTGGGCCCGACTTGTAGGTTGTTCCGCGCTTGAAATGTCGCATTCCGAACAAGGCTTGTCAATAGGAATAACATCTCTGTCTAGAGTCATGTTAAATTTGACATTCCTATACTCCACGCTGTCAGAAATTGCGTCTTCTGTAGGATCAAACGAGCGGATAGCGAGTGCGATAGAGATCCCGCGATCTCCAGGTCGCGACCCTTGTACGAAGGAGCTCCGATTCCCGACCTGCTGGTGCTACGTAAGTCCTATTAGAAACAATTATCACTGGAAAAGAAAGCGCAATAATACCCAACGCAGAGTATAGATGTTTTTCTCGCTACGAGCTTGTGGTAAAAGTGTTGGGTGTTGGCAACCAGCAGTGCGTGCACGGTGATTCAAGGGATCTCTATCGCGCTCACGATTCGCTCGTTTGATTCCGCTGGGCTTTCAGAGGCTGGTGGGCAGTGCCCACCCTACACATGTACTACACATGTACTTGTGGTAGAAGTGTCGTGTGTTGGCAGTCAACGGTGCCTGCACGGTGATTCAAGGGATCTCTATCGCGCTCACGATTCGCTCGTTTGATCTCGCTGGGGTTTTCAGAGGCTGGTGGGCAGTGCCCACCCTACATGTGTACTTGTGGTAGAAGTGTTGGGTGTTGGCAGTCAACAGTGCCTGAACGGCGATCCAAGGGATCTCTATCGCGCTCACGATTCGCTCGTTTGATCCCGCTGGGCTTTCAAAGGCTGGTGGGCAGTGCCCACCCTACATATGTACCCTTGACTCATTCGCGAGCCCGTATTCGATGGAGATTACCGATGGGAGACATGAATCGAAAGCGCATTAAGGTAGTATTCTTCTTGTCTCTCTGTGCGGCAATTATCGGGCTACCGAACGTCTCCGTCTCTGAAGAGGATTATTTTGACTACATTACCATCTTCTCCAATGGCAGAATCGCGCGTTTCACCGAGATGCCGATCCGCGTTTACATATCCCCGATGTTACGAACGGAGGCTTATCTGGATGCGATACGTTACGGCATGCGCCAATGGGAATCGGCGTCGGGAGGGATCGTCCAATTTGAGGAGACGGAAGCCAACGGTGACGCCGATATCCGGGTAAGTTGGGGGACAGCCGGACTTTGGCCAATCACCGAAGTAACGGGAGCCAAAGCCGAACTTACACGCCTCGATCGGGATCGTATTAGGGTCGAGATTGTTCTGGTTCCGCACGAGTCTCAACTCGAAGAGGTTAGCAGCCCCGAGCAATTGCGCGCAATCTGTCTCCACGAGTTTGGGCACGCGATTGGATTGTGGGGACATAGCCCCGACTCCGGTGATGCCGAATTTCACACCTCCACCAAAGAACTGCCGTCACCGAACGACATCAGTACCCTCCGGCGCGTTTACGCCACACCCCAGAATGCGCCGCAGCATGAGATTGCGATTAATACAATCAAGGAAAGCCTTGATGGATCCGACGCCGATGCCCGCCGACTCTACCTTCTAGGCACCATTACCGTTGACAAGGGAGACATCAAGGAAGCGATCGGACATTTCAAGACCGCGCTCGCTCTTGATCCGACCTCCGAGCCCGTACGCCAAAAGTTGATCCAAGTCTATCAGGACTTTGGATATTATGAACAAGCCATCGCGATGCTTAACGACGTGTTGGCGGAAGTGCCGTCGCACGATGCCTACAACACCCTTGGCGTGATGTACTACCGAAACGGGAAAATCGACGAATCAATCATCGCTTTTCAAAACTCGATTGATCAGAACTCGCACGACCTTGCCGCGCAACATAATCTTCATCAAATCCTTAGGGAGAAAGGGATTGACGCACTCCAAGCGGCGAATTATACCGAAGCCGACGCGTATTTCCAGAAGGCGCTCCAGTATGCCGCTCGCGACGCGAGCGCGGTTTACCGTCTGATGGGCAGCAGTTACGAAAAGCGCGGCGATTTCGCCACAGCTATTCTGCACTACCAAAACGCGCTTGACGCCAACCCTGTTGATCGGGAAATCCAAGATGCGCTCGCACAGTGTCACAACAATCACGGCGTCGAGTTGAGAAATGCGAAACGATGGGACGACGCCATAAACGCCTATAATCGCGCATTAGCCTTGGCGCCAACGCTTACAGTTGCGCGGTCCAATTTGATCGACGCACTTCTGCAACGCGCCAAATACGATCGCGAAACGGGGAACATCGATAAAGCGATTACCGGCTACCGTGAACTCTCGGAAGTAGAAAGGGGCAACAGTGATGCGCACAGCCGATTGGGTGAACTGTACCTAGAACAGGGAGAGTACACACAAGCGATTGAGTCGTTTCAATCTGCTTACGAGCTGAAACCGAACCTGTCCCAAACGCGGCACAATCTCGTTGTTGCCTATTCCACTTATGCCAAATACCTTGACGTACACAACCGGCACGACGAGGCCATCAAACAACTGCAACAAGCGCTTGCCGTTGCGCCGGCACAGGTCAACCTTCACGTGAGTCTAGGCCGTGTTTACCAGCGCTCCGGAGATTTGGATCGAGCGCAGGCGGCGTTCGCGAGTGCGCTACGAATTCAACCCAACAGCGACTCCGTAAGGCGTGAGTCGATCTATCTTAGGA
Organism: Candidatus Poribacteria bacterium; assembly: GCA_965220415.1. Classification (GTDB taxonomy): domain Bacteria; phylum Poribacteria; class WGA-4E; order WGA-4E; family JAJDTR01; genus JAJDTR01. The sequence continues at coordinate 6,054,650 of OZ244829.1, read as the reverse complement.
CAATTCGCGCAAACAAACTCTTGAACGCGCGAAGGTATAGCGCCGCCTTGACCGAGTTTATGGCTATACCGCGGGCTGAGAGAAGCGTCGATATTCACAACTCCATCGGTTATCTCTATTTGATAAGGCGCAACTTCGTGGAAGCGCTTACCGCATTTGAGTCTGCCTTGGCTGACGCACCAACCAATCAAATTGCATATCAAAACCTGCTGGCGAGTGAATCTCAGCTCAGCCGTCAGCCTCCGCACAGACTGACTCGGGATGAAATCGAGAATCTTCTCGCACGTACGCGAAATCAACTTGCCATCTGCTACTTGAATCGCGGCGAGTATGAAAAGGCGACGGCAAAACACCAGTCAGCGATGAATCTTTCGCCGACCGATGCCGAGATTCGAAGAGGATTGGACGCCACCGGTCAGAGCCTGACGCAAATGTTGGAACAGCGTGCCCTTGAGGTTGAGTGATATAGATTTTTGGTTTCGGTATTGCAACGCCACGGAATCTAGATCTCATCACTGCGCCTGCGCCAGCGGATTCGATTTCAGTACATTCGGCGCAAGAACGTGGATAGAAAAATGACAATGAGACCTAGAATCAGGGTGACGTTTAGCCACGGAGCGGGACGCTTCTGGATGGGCGCATACACGGGATATGGAAAGGTCAGCGCAATTCCAAGTATGAAGATAAGCGTTACAAGGAGGAATTTGACCCCAAGCACTACGATATACATGGAGTAATCTGGCGCCAAATTCGGATCTGTCACTGTTTGATTGCCAGTCGATATAAGGAAGGTTATAAAATTGTAGACACCGCTCACAAGAATCGTGATAAGCGCAATCCAAACAATAACTCTGAATCGCCGAAATGCGGCATCGATTATCTCGGCTTTCTGCGGGTCGGGTAGGACTTTGGCAGCGGGCAACAGAACAACGCGCAGAAAGAAGAAGCCGCCGATCATCAACACGACGGAGCCAACATGCAACCACTGCATCAAGACGGGAAGGAGTTCGTAGGTAGGGGTCATAGATATGCGATGATTTGTTTGTGCAAGCTGTGCCTCGCGGAGTTTTGTCGATAATTTATCCTATGATTCGATGTAGGTCAAGGAAAAAGCCACGCCAATCACGGCGAAGATTCGTGCGTTGAGCGCCGGTAAAGTTTCTTCTCACGGGTAACACTTACCATTATCTAAAATTCAAGTACATTGATTGCGTGGGTCAAGTAAAAAAGCTTGTGTGGAGCGGAGCACGATTCCTTGTCGCCGCGCAAAGTCGGCGGGGCAAGATGCCCCGCCTACGGAGAATGGGAATGGTATGATTTCTCCGTTGACGATTAACGCCAGTAAAGCCTCAAATTTCAGATTGACAACAGTGGGTAGAGATGGTAATTTGGAGAATTATCACGATATTAAACGGAAGAGCATCCAGATGTAGCATAGTTAGGTTACAATAGATTTCCCGCACTTTTTCAAACTGTGGTCGGACGGCTGATTTCAACGGTCCGACCCCAAATACGGCAACTATACTAACGGAGGAAAAACCGATGAGAATGCACCTCGGCGGCGAGTGGGTCGATAAATCGCAGAAAATTGAGGTTCTGAGTCCCTACGATGGATCGGTAGTCGATACTGTCCCCAGAGGGGATGCGAATGATATTGAAAAGGCATTGCAAACGGCGGAACGCGGCGCGAAGATAATGGCGCAGATGACAGGGTTTGAGCGGTACGAAATCCTGCACAAGGTCTCGGAGATGATGGCCGAGCGAGCGGAGGAACTTGCCCGCATTATCACGATGGAGGAGGGAAAGATTCTTGCCGAAGGACGGATTGAGGCAACACGTGCAGCCGAAATCATTGCGCTCTCGGCGGAGGAAGCAAAGAGGCTTTACGGCGAAGTCATTCCCCTCGAAGGCGCTCCCGGAGTTGAGGGTAAGTTCGGGTTTACGGTGCGCGTGCCGTGCGGAATCGTTGCCGGGATTAGTCCTTTCAATTTTCCGCTCCATCTGGTTTGCCACAAAGCGGGGCCTGCCATCGCCGCCGGTAATGCGATTATTCTCAAGCCAGCCACGGATACACCGCTATCCGCGCTAAAACTGGTCGAGTTGTTTGTGGAAGCGGGCACGCCTCCCGAAGCCATCCAATGCGTAACGGGTGCGGGCAGCGAGATTGGAGATGCGCTCTGCTCGGACAACCGAGTGCGGAAAATTACTTTCACCGGCAGCCGCGACATCGGCGAACACATCTGTCATGTCGCCGGCTTGAAACGGGTAACCATGGAACTCGGTTCGAACTCCCCTCTGATTGTCATGCCCGATGCCGATCCGGAAAAGGTTGCAAAAGCGGCTACGATGTCAGGTTTCTCGAACGCCGGACAGGTCTGTATTTCCACGCAACGGGTCATCGCTCACGACAAGATTTACGGTGATTTTCTCGACGCTTTCAAATCTGAAGTTGAGCAGATTAGCATCGGCGACCCGCTTGACGAACCGACGAAGATGGGCCCGATGATTCGCGAATCGGATGCCTCCCGTGTCAGTGATTGGATTCGGGATGCCGTCAACGGCGGTGCGAAGTTGTTGACCGGCGGTGAAAAACACGACCAATTCGTGACCCCCGCCATTCTGTCAGATGTCAAGCCGGACATGCAGATTTCTTGCGATGAGGTCTTCGGGCCCGCGGTTGGCGTGACGCGCGTAAATGATATTGACGAAGCAATCACGCTCGCAAACGACACGAACTACGGTTTGAGCGCCGCGATTTTCACCGAGAACATCAATTGGGCGATGCGGTTCGTGCGTGAAGTGGACTCCGGCAACTTGATGGTGAATTGGGGGACACAGTGGCGGGCGGACTTAATGCCTTACGGTGGTCTTAAAGAGAGCGGTATGGGCAAAGAGGGACCCAAGTACGCGGTGGAAGAGATGACCGAAACCAAGATGGCAATCTTCCATTTGAGCTAATTCGGCGACGTCCGATTCAATGTATACTTCACGCTGCTGAAAATTGCGTGTTTTCAAGCGTCGGCGGTAGGTGCGGTTGGAAACCGCACCTACCGGGAACGCAGGTCGCGACCTGGAGATCGCTCCTACAAAAGACGCAGTTTCTGACAGCGTGCAGTATAGACTTCGTTGTCTCTGTTGATTGACCTTCTCACCGCGTTAAATTGATTAGATTTCGTACAACATGTGCAGATTTTGAACGAATTGGCATTTGCCACGTGTAGTTAGATTCCCTTCGTACTGACAATATCGGTAATTATTGGCATTCTGTTGAATAGTCATGAAAATTGCATAAGATTCCTTTGGTGCGATTAATTTTTTCGTGACTGTTTAGTGCATCGTTTGGTTCGTAGTAGTACGATTCATGGCACATCCGTTGTGGGCACGTAGGCCCCCCGTTTCGTCGGAATTAGCATTGTACTTTCCCACTCCGCGCGTTCTCTGCCTGCTCGGTTAGGATTGGCAAATCCAGACCGGTGGACCAAGCAGTTACATTTTTCTTTTCATGAATTCAGCGGAATACACTCGTCATGGACACTTGAATCTCTGACTTAATAAGCGAAGGGGGTTACAACCTTGATAATACGGATCTGCTTGGTTTTGATGGTTCTCATCTGCACGGTCAGCCATCTTGGGTGCACCCAAGATAGGGGCGACGACAATTGGCGACTCATTGAATCGGGAACGGAGGCACACCTGCACGGGGTGCACTTTGTCGATGGCAAGCGCGGATGGGCGGTTGGTACGGAGGGACTGGTTCTGTCCACCACTGATGGCGGGTTGACGTGGGCCGAACAATCGCCCAGGAAGGCTATCTCTAGACATCCTCTCAATAAAGTCCATTTTTCTACTGCCACCAACGGTTGGGCGGTAAGCCGGATGGGGGAGGTACATTACACGGGGAGCAGTGGAAAATCTTGGTCAAAACAGGCTACTCCAGTTGACAAAGGATTGCTCGACATCCATTTTGTCAATGCCACCGAGGGTTGGGCAATCGGCGGGTATGGCACGATTCTCCACACCGTCGATGGGGGTGGACGTTGGGAGAAGCAACGAACATCTTCGAATTCACATCTTTGGGCAGTGCATTTCGCTGACAGTCGGAACGGATGGGCTGTCGGGGAGAAGGGAGCCATCGTTTACACACGGAACGGCGGTAAGAACTGGTTGGAGCAACGGAGCAACACCGAACAACCGCTTCTCGGCGTCTTCTTCACTGACGCAAACACTGGCTGGATTGTTGGCGTTAACGGGTTGATTCTGCACACTGCGAATGGCGGAAATACGTGGGAACGCCAAACGGTACCGGTGAAAAAGAGCTTGCGCGACGTGGCATTCGTTAGTCCACAGCAGGGGTGGGCGGTCGGTGAAGAGGGATTAATTCTACACACCGCCGACGCGGGCAAGACGTGGACACCTCAGCCTACATCTACAACTCTAAATCTGCTGGATATCTATACCCACAAGAATCGGAGTTGGGTGGTTGGCGCAAAGGGAACCATCCTGCGACGTGGTTAGATTGGACGCAAATTCCAACCCATGGAATGCTGCAAAGCACCAGCAATGCAAAAGATGCGTAGAAGGAGCGAATCGCCACGCTAAGGCACTAAACGTAAGCAACTGGCTCGCCCATCGCCCTCTTTCCTAAAACCTCTGATTGAGCTTGGGACGCCTGACAGTTTCGCTGTCGTCGTTAATTAACGGGTGCTTGTAAACGTACGGCGGTTCCCACCCCGCTTGTCCCTAGCCGCGACCGATATACGGCATCCCGTTAGCCATGACCGTGATGAAAGGAACGTTGGTATCTAGCGGAAGGTTCGCCATGTACACTACGGCACGCGCGACGTTGTCCGCATCCATTCTCGGTTCGACCATAACGGCGCCGTGAGGTTGGAGGCTACCGGCGTCAGAGCGCGCGGTCATGTCAGTCGCAGCGTTGCCAATGTCGATCTGCCCGCACAATATGTCGAAATTCCGTCCATCAAGCGAGGTTGACCGAGTAAGACCGGTTATCGCGTGCTTTGTGGCAGTATACGGCGCGGAGTTCGGTCTAGGCACGTGGGCTGATACGGAACCGTTGTTGATTATGCGCCCGCCTCGCGGATCTTGGTTCTTCATGATTTTAATCGCTTCCTGCGTGCACAGGAAGGAGGCGGTCAGATTTGTGTCAACAACCGTTTGCCACTGCTCTAGCGTAAGTTCTTCCATAGGAACGCCGGGTGCGCCGAGACCGGCATTGTTAAAGAGCAAGTCCAGTCGTCCGAATGCTTCGACTGTTTTTGCGAATAGGTTTCGGATGGCGGCGTGATCGGTCACATCGGTAGGCACAGCCAACATGCGCGAGCCGGCATCACCGGCTTCCGTGACGGTTTCCTGCAAACGTTCCACGCGACGTCCGGCAATGGCGACGGAATATCCCTCCGCCGAGAGCGCAAGCGCGGTTCGCTTGCCAATTCCGCTTCCTCCTCCAGTTATAATGGCTACTTTCGCGGGTTTGTTCATTCGTGTTCCTCCTCAGGATTGAAAATTGTAATGTGTCTATAAAGCTGTTCCGAGCTGATTGGCGGCTCTGAGATATAGGCTAATTCGCTCTTCCAGATCTGCGTCTAAAGCTGTAACCGTCGTATCTGGGGGCGGGAGTGATTCGCCGAAAAGCAGATTGGTTTCTGCCATGTCTGTCAAGGCACTCGCCAGTAATAATCGGGCTTCTTCGAGATTGGTCCCCCATGTGATGACCCCCGGAAAATCTAAAACTTCGGCATGAATCCCTTCATCAAGATATGTATACATTGCTTTGTACGTCAACACGATTTGGTCTTGTCCTTCCACTGATGACAGACGCAATGAATGTCAATTGTCCCAATCGTCAACAACTTGTCGATGGCTGCGCTTTCTACAGTCCATCTGAATCATCTTATCATGTTTTCATTGGCAATTCCACCTAATACTGCGAGATTTATCAGACGGTGCAGCTAATCAGTCACTGTTCATTATTTTGATCGCCCCCTACAAACTGTACTTTTCAAACAGGCTCTAAATCCAAGAGCGGGTGCCAACAGGAGAAATCCCGCCGGTAATAACACGTACGAATTTTTTGTTGACACGCCCATTTCCGTGTGTTAAAATTGCTAAACAATTGAATAGTTTCGGATTCGGGGGCTGGCAACTACCAAGAGTTGTCGGAGAATAGGGAAGCGCGGTGAGAATCCGCCACGGCCCCGCCACTGTAAACGACGTAAAATCGTCGCTAACAAGCCACTGTCCAGATTTGTCCGGATGGGAAGGTAAGCGACGAGTTGTCGTGAGTCAGGAGACCTGCCTGAATTCGGTTTCACACATCGGCTTTCGCGGGAAGGCTGTGAGACAGAGATCGGTTTCGTCTTATCTGGACAGTGCGGCAGAAGATTCACGCACGTCGCGTAATGTGCGCATTTGATGAATAGTGAACTGTACCCCAGTTTCCCTTGCGGAGGCTGGGGTTTTTTGTTGCTATAGCACATTGTCCCAGATGGACGAAAGGATTCACCGATGTTATCACGCTGTTTTAGCGCGTTTCACCGCTCCGCCAAGGGGCGCTTTGATTGGTTTAGAATATTCACAGTTTTCGTATCGGTACTACTCCTGTTTCCGACTGTGGTTGTGGCACAGGATTCTGTTAACAATTTAGCCATTGTCGCTAACGGTTTAACCAAACCTGAAGCCGATATCTTCCCGTCGCTGTCAATCGTAAACCTCGACGAACCCGATGCGAACCGAGCCGTCGCAGATGAGGTAATACCTCTCGGCGACATAATACCCAGCGATCTGGTTGCACAAGAAAATCTGTTATATGTAGTCAACCAAATACGCGACCCGTTTTTTGATCCGCGCGGGGGATATGTCGAGGTCATAGACCTACAGACTCGCTCCACCGTAGGAAAAATACCCATTGATTCAGACACGACGCCGAAGCAAATCGCGATAGTAGAGACTTTCAAAGCGTATGTTACGGGGTTGTACAGCGACAAGGTTGATGTTCTGGATTTGAACCGGCACCACGTCACCAAACGCATTCCTGTCGGTCAAATGCCTGACGGAATAACCGTGCTCAACGGCAAGGCTTACGTGGCAAACTCTGCATACGCCAAGGAGGAAGGCACTTGGAATGTCAGTTATGACGACAATAGCAGCGTTACGGTGATCGATATCATGAATGACACTGTGGTGAAAACCATACCCATGCCGATAAATACCTCCGGCATTACGAACGACGGAGATTCCAGAGTGATTGCGGTTTCGGCAGGACTTGGCGACTGGATTGTTCCCGGCGGAATACCGGGTACGATTGTCATTATTGACACGATTGCCGATGAAATCGTCGATACCATAGATTTGGAAAAGACAGCCGGAAGCCCCGCGGTTGATAGCATGAAGCGTTTGTTCATAAGTTCCGGCGGATTGCTCGTTTACGACTTGATAAGCAGTGAATGGCTACACGGTCCGGAGAATCCGTTCTCCGATCTGGGTGGTGTCGGAGCAATCGACCAAGACGACAACCTTTATATCACCAAAGCGGATTGGACGGGTGGCGGAATGGACGAGTTGTATGTTGTTTCGCCCAATGCTGCTTTGCTGGAAACCTATCGCGTGGGACACGGTGCGTCGGGGGTTGCGCTTGCCCAAGTTGAGACCCTCCTGACAGCGGTCAGTCCGCAGGGTAAGTTAGCGACCAGTTGGGGAAAACTCAAATCCAATAACTAAACTTCTGTCAAGCGGCGCACCCCTTTTCCACCGGGCAACAGCCTATAATCAATGCATACCATGCTTCGTGATTTACGACTGGTGTTCCATTCCTTTGTATTGGTTTCTCTCGTCACCGTATTCGCCAATTGTTCCGGCGGAAGGGGGCAGGCGCCGCTTTCTTGGCACGTCAGATTTGTCTCGCTCGGGGCAGAAGTTCATTTTGACTCAACCAATCGGAGAAAAATCCGACAAATTCGCGTCCTGAGTGTGGCAGGCGCGGATGAGTTGGTAGTTGCCCAACTCGATCTGAGGGGCTATCCCCGCACGACGGAGTCGCTCTACTTTCGGTGGGAAAATGGTATAGAATACCGGTTCGAGGTTCAGGATGAATCGGGAGAAACCTCAACCGAGACGTTGCGAGCTCCGCAGGCAGACCCACTTGGAAAACTTGAAATCGCCCTTCCGTACGGTACTGCCCCGAAAGAGAATATTGGGGATTCCGATCCCACCGTTACTCCATCGGACAAATCATTGGTGCTTCAGGATAGTAACATAACAATGACTTTGCTCCTGCGAAATGGCTTGAGAGCGCCCGTTCGGTTTGAAATAGATCTCGAGATTCCCTATCCGCTTCGGGCGGCGAAGGTTCCCGACGATCTCGGCACCAAGAACGCCGTCGAGATGTCCAATTTAGCACATGACGATAACGAACACGGGATTTGGCGTTTAACCGCTTCGGGCAGATTCACGGTTGAGTCGGAGGTCTGGTACCGGCAGATGGAGTTGTATGTCCCGGCGGAGCCGCTTCCCGATTCAACCCGGATTTCCGGACGCGTGCTCTTCAAAGCCGCCGACGGAGAGGCTTGGGAGCGGCAAACTTCCGTATCGTTGCAGTCGGCGACGATTGATGAAATCGCCTCGCTAATCTCGATTGAGGATGTTTTTATGCCGACCGACGAAGCGGGCATTTTTGACTCGCGTCAGCAGCTGGATGTAATCTCCTATCCGCAACCGGTGCTGGGACATCTTGGCAAATGGTTGGGAGTAAAGGCGGAACAGTCGAACTATTTTGAACCGATTGTGTATCAATCCGTGCGTCTTCGCAACGATGGCGAAAACACGGTACATCTGCTTGTTTCGGGTGTGAATATTGACACAAGAAGTGGAAGTCCTGTCCCTTTCCTCGCTCCGCCGGACGAATTTAACGCGGGCACAGACCGAAGTTTTGCTTTTGTAAGTTTGGCTCCTCAAAACACCACGGATGTGCCCTTACCAATCTTTTTCAATCCATCAATAGCCCAAGAGGGCGCATCGCGCGGATTTCAGGGAAGAGGCAGTTATGAACGGGAGATTGAGGTAAGGGCTTGGGGAAGCGACACAACGGTGCTTCGTGCAGCGAGACCTTTGCACATCACGACACCAAATCAGCAAGCCTTGGTTGTTACGGTATGTGCATTCACCGGCACAATGGCGGGGCTTGTTCTCTTTCTCGGCTATCACCGATCAATCTTCTCCCGCTTTACTACGAAGCGACTCATCTTGATCGCTCTTTTTGGCACAACCATCTTTATCACTGTTAGCATTCCGTCAACATTGCTCGCCAATCTAATCTCGGCGCTGCTCGGTCCCGCCTCGTTTCTGGTTACGGGACTAATCAACGAAATGCTGTACTACGCGCTGCTGACAACGTTGTTAATGCTCGTTCCCAGGCCGGGTGTTATAACGCTAGTATCCCTCGTTCGACTGTTGCTTGGCGGCGTGGTACTTGGCTTATTCAATCCGACAACTCTCGTGTATACGGGCGTGAGCATCTTGCTCTTGGAAGCTGGCTTTAAGATTGCCCGAAACGGCCGTCACCTGTTACCGCTTGCGTTGGCGTTTGGCGTGTGCGACTCCATCGCCGTTTACGTGGATTTCCAGATTAGTATGACGCTATACCGTCTCTTTTATGCCGAATGGTATATCATTTCGCGCTGCGTAATTGACGGGTTTATCTACACTTTTGTCGGTGTGCTTTTGGGCAAGCGTTTGGGCTGGGGGCTGTGGCGCGTGGCGGAATAATGTGCGATTGGCGATGGATTGAGGTTCATTCCGTGTATAACGGCATAGTCATTTCTAATCTCTTGAGTCGCCAAGCGTATTGGGCGAGGGAACCTCGCCCCTACGATTACACTCGTTTTTAACACAACAGTCAACAGAACCTAGATTGACAACGCTGAAATTTTGCGTGTGAACTGGTCCGTTATGGTTTTCAGGTGTCGATTTCTTGCGTTGGCGCAGTTCTTTTTTGAGTTTATGGAGGTATTGTTATGAATGATGAAAAAATACAGTTGAGGATATCTCTCGCCTTTTTAATCTGCACGGTGGTTATAATCTGCCCTGCCCACGGGGCGGAGATTCAACGCGATGACATTACTTTCACTAGGCAAGGGGTAGTCATTGAGGCTCGGAACGATCTAACTACGCATATTAAGGCGCAAGTCCAATCTGCTGCGGGTTTGGTACCGGTCAAAGCTTTTCCGATTGATGGCAATCGTCTCTTTCTTCAATTTGAATGGCAACCCGCTACGTCCTATCAGATTCGTGTCGATTCATTGAACCTTAAGGGTCGTCATGTCTCACCGCTCAAACCGAGCGCCTATCGGGTGCGTATGATTGAGCTGGATTCGATGCTTTCATTGTTGGCAAATCTGAAGCGTCCTGCCGTTCCAACCACCGTTGCCTTCTCCCCCGATGGCAGTCAACTCGCTATTGCAACGGATGCGGGCCATCTGGCGATTGTGAACCCGCTAACGGGAGCAAGCGTCTGGACCACACGAATTTCGGAGGGTTATGCGAAACATGCGACGTTCAATCCTGACGGCACTCGCTTTTACATAGGCGAACAATCCGCCGAAGGCTTGATATACGCTTACAAGCTGTCAGACAAGAAGCCTACGCTGTTATGGAAATACCGGACAGCGGTCGACATTGATACCTCCCATCCCGATGACCCGAATGATGTTTACGGGTGGGTACAGTACCCGGGACCCTATCGAATGGCTGTGACCCGTGACGGCGATCTCTTGGCGGCAGCGAACCATTCGTGGACGAAGGATGGTAAAAGCTTGAAAAAGGCGCAGTTCTACCGATTCGAGGGCACAACCGGTAAAGTAAAATGGAAATGGCCTAACGATCAAGCCGTCTCCATGGTCATCAAGTGGTTTGACTACAGTCACGACGGAAAAACTGTCGCCCTTGTCTGCGACGGAGGAGTCATCGGAGGGGCTTCACGATACAAGTCGGGTACGCTACACGTAATTGATGGCGAAACTGGGGCAGACCGATGGAGTCACACGTTCGACTCGCTGAAGCCCTACTATCAGAAAGTATCATTCTGGCGTAGTGTGGGCGCCTCGCCTGATGGATTGTGGATAAACGTATCGACAGACGATGGAAGAGTTTTCATCTTTGATGCGATTCATGAAAACAAGCACTGGAAAACCGACCTCACAACTCCTCTAATGGTTAGCGATATTCCCATCACCGCAACTACGGGAACCATTGGTGCCACGAATGAGTTTGCCTTGTTTGTAACCGGCGATACCTATATCCCTTATCATCTTAAGAAAGGAGCACAACAGCCGCCATCGGCGCATCCAAACGGTATGACGTTATTTGCCTATTCGTGGATGGGGAATAAGATTTGGCAGTGGAAGCTGGAGAACATGCCTCAGGCGTTGCGAATTGATGGCATGGGAAGATACGCGGCTGTTAGCCAATCGAGATATGACCGAACCAGCGTTCAGCAGTTCCATGGTGTCACCGTCTTCAATCTGCAAACAAAAGGCGGCGGTCTCGAAAAGTACCTTTACACCTATCGCACGGAGGGGCAACTTCCTTACGATACGGTTGACATCAGCGCCGACGGAAGGCTCATCGCCGTGGTTGAAACGCCGATTGTCATGCCGGATGAAACGGTGCGCGGAAAGAACCGCGTGCATATATTGCAGTAGGGATAATGTCTAACGATTATCTTTCTTTCCCGCCTTTTCCCAATTCGGCAACCCTTTGCCATCGTGTATCAGATATTCATCCTCTCCCGGCCCTCGTGAACTCACCGTTAATACATTGACAGCTGCTCATTAGGATTTCCATAGATGCCAAGGCAGTGATGGCATTTCCATTGACGTAGGTTGAGGTCTTTGGTAGACTTCAACTCCACCATTATGTTCGAGGAGTTGCCATTCCAACTAAAAGCGGGGAGTTCACTGACCATGTCCGAAAATCGCGGCGAAACACTTTACCTTTACGTCGGCACTTATACCGAAGGCGAGAGTGAAGGCATCTACGTCTATCGTATGCATCCAATTACAGGCACCTTGGAGCTCGCTAGTACCGTGGACGCGGGGGAAAATCCTACCTTCTTGGCTATCCATCCCCAACGTCGATATCTTTACGCTGTCAACGAAATCAGCGAGTTTGATGGGAAAGCAGGCGGGAGCATCAGTTCATTTGCCATTGACCCAACTAACGGAGAATTGACGTTTTTGAATCGAAAGTCTTCGGTAGGGGATGGACCTTGTCACCTAGTAGTTGACAGCACCGGCAAGTATGTGCTAGCGGCAAATTACGGCGGCGGCAGTGTATGTATGCTGCCGATTCTTGACGATGGACGACTCGGAGACGCATCAGACTTTGTCCAGCACGAGGGTTCGAGTAACGATTCCGGTCGACAGTCGGCACCGCACGCGCATTCTATTGTTACCGATCCTGCCAACCGTTATGCCTTCTCGCCGGATCTGGGGCTTGACAAAATCAAGAGCTACCGGCTTGATTTGACTGCGGGAAAGTTGGTCCCGAACTACCCGCCTCACGCGGCAGTTGTAGCCGGCGCAGGACCGCGCCATTTCGATTTCCATCCGAACCGTAGGTTTGCCTACGTCATCAATGAACTCGATTCCACCATTACCGGATTCGCTTATGACGAAGCTAGCGGCACGCTAAGCGCGATTCAAACGATTTCGACTCTTCCCGAGAATTTCGGCAGCACCAGTCATACCGCCGACGTACACGTCCATTCGTCAGGAAGATTCCTCTACGGCTCCAACCGGGGTCACGACAGTATTGCCATTTTTGAGATTGACGAGACTTCCGGCAGACTCCGCTTGATCGGTCATGAGTCAACTCAAGGAGAAACGCCTCGGAATTTCGGGATTGATCCTTCCGGAACATTATTGTTCGCTGCGAACCAAGCTAGCGACACAATTGTCACATTTCGAATTGACCAAGAGACGGGCAATCTTAGTCCGACAGGGCAAGTCACCGAGGTGCCGGCGCCCGTGTGTTTGCAGTTTGTCACCTTGTCTTAGTAGCGCATCTCAATCTGTAACTCTTGCATATACTCCAATTCTGACAGTTTCTGACCATGAACTATGTAAAGCCACGGTTAGTAGAAATGTTCCATGAAGAGAAGGTTTCAAAGTCGCATGGGTGGCTTCCTTGCAATTGGTTTCGCCGCTAGTTTACTGTTGGTTGAGATTGAAGATGGTGCGTCTAGGCTGCGTAGTTCGGAAGTTGCGACGGGACATCATCAGAGCGGGAGTCTCGTGGCGTATTGGGATGGCCGCAATAGTCAGGGTGAGACGGTGGCGGGCGGAATCTATTTTTACACGCTACAGGCTGGAGATTTTGCCGAGACGCGGAAGATGTTAGCCAATAAATAGGAACTGCGTCAGCCGTTAACTGGGATGAAATGGTAGACACATAGGATGTTAAAATAACTCAGGCTTGCCATCCCGTTTGTTTCAAGAACTCCAGCGCCATCAGTATGTGACCTGCCGGGTTCGGGTGGACGCCATCTTGGGTGGTCCACAATTCCCCGGGGCGTGCTGTCACGGCGTGCTGAAACGCTTCGCTTGTCTTAACTAGTCGAGCGTTGAATTCGTCTGCAAGACGGTGGATGGCCTCGTTATAAGCGTCGACGGGCATTGGTCGAGGCTCCGCGACATCTGTAGCGACATAGAAGATTTCGAACATGAACAATTCGGCGTCAAGTTCATCGGTAGCGCGGGAGAGGATGCGCCGGTAACACGCCTCCCACCTCGGCAAGTACTCTTCGGTTCGCAGCCCGGCGGTTAACTGCCGACTGGCGTTATTGATGCCAATCTTGACCGAGAGCCAATCCGGTTTCTCGGCGATGACGTCCGCGTCCCAGCGTTGCTCTAGCCCTTCCACTACATCGCCTCCAATACCCTTGTTGACGTAGTCGATTCGCCGCTCCGGGTACTTTGCTGTTATGAGTTCGGCTATTCTACTGACATAACCGTTACCGAGCGGTGCATGTTCATCGCGCCTACCGCAGTCGGTAATACTGTCACCAATAAACAGGACTTTTGCACCAGATTGAAAGAGTAAATTGCTCATAGAGTCTCCAAGGTGATGGTACAAACAATCTTGAAAATTACCGAAATTATCTAACTATTTCCGCGTCGGCCTGAAAGTGTTTCAGTGACTCTGGTGTAGCTCCCATCTTGTTCGACACGATACACAGCGGCGTTATAACAGAGTGCTACGAGCGGTTCCTCTGTATGATTAATCAGAGAATGCCCAGGTGGAGCGACCTGTATCGCCATGCCCGGCGTCTGCACGATGACCTCGTCACCGACTAGGTGAACACCTTCACCTTTCAACATATACCATACATCGTCCTTGTCGGCTTTGAGTTCGTGATAATCACATGTCTGCATCGGTTCGACGCGCACGATTAGAATGGCGTGGCGCTGCACCATGCCATTCTTCCTGTCGTAGATAAGGTCCGTGGAACTTCCCTCAAAAACGCCGTGAACTATCTGTTGCCAATGCCCCGTGGTGAGGTTGTTCTCCCTGTAGTTGCTGATAATGGCGGTATCACTCTCCACCTCCGTCCCCTCCGGAACCAATTCCACCACGATGATAAGTTCTAGGGGAATGTCCCCGTCATTGACGAAAGTGTGATCGACACCCGGCGGCACGTAGACACCGTTGCCTTCCCGGATTGGATGTTCTCCATCATCGGTGACGAGAGTTCCTGACCCACTGGCGACAAAGAAAATTTCCTGAAACCCCTTATTAATCTGGGGCAGCGAAGACACACCCGGCTCAAGGTACGCCCTGGCAAGACTGTCAAATACCCTGAGAACAGCCCCCTCGTTGCGAGGGCTAGCTGGGTCTTCCCGAGTAAAGATGACGCGCTGGATCATATTTCCATGAGTTAGCGAAGATGGGCAATCCAGCCAGTGTCTCGAAGCATCCATGGTTTCATTTCTCTCTCTCTGAGGGTCTGATAATTTCAGTCAAAGTGGATGCTTGTAGACAGTGCTCGCGAGTCCTCGTAAGGATTAAGGTAAGCGTTTTAGGGCGCTAACTATTGGGTTTCAATGTCTTAAACGGTGAACACCCGTGTAGACTTGGGCGAGGAAATACCAACTCATTTATTGATGAGTGTGCCAGGGATTATGACTCATGACGCTGGTTTCCGCAGGCGCCGGTGCGGTTGGAAAGGGATTTCTATCGCACTCACTATCCGTTCGCTTGATCGCACCTACCGTATGGGTGCAATAGAGATTCCCTCCCCGCCCGATGCGGACTAAGTTAGGGGTTCTACGACCGAGCCCACACCAAAACTAGACGAACTCCTTCAAATTGATTCCTATGCGGGCGAAAACCTGAATATTCCTAGTCCGGAGCATTCGCCGCGCAGCGGAACCCGAAGTTACGGTACTTCATGCCTGGATGGCACTCTTTTCGAGTTGCTACGCGCAGGAAACATCTGTAGTTGTTCCAGGTTCCTCCGCGCACGGAGCGAACATCACCCGTTTCGGGCCCCTTGGGATTCCTGACCGGCGATCGGGCGTAGTAGTCTTCCTCATACCAATCCGCGCACCACTCCCACACATTACCCGCAACATCGTAGAGGCCGTAACCGTTGGGGGCGTAACTACCCACCGGCATCGTACTTCCGAGTCCCAGATAGTTGGCGTCTTCTCGTGAGAGTTCGTCGCCCCACGGATAACGTTTTCCGACAAGCCCGCCTCTGGCGGCGTATTCCCATTCCGCTTCAGTGGGCAACCTTTTGCCTGCCCAACTTGCATAAGCGTTGGCATCAAACCAACTGGCGAAAATCATCGGATGGTCATCGGCGAGCGAATACTTGAGGACATTGTTCCAGCGGTTGTCGTCGAAGTCATAACCACTCGTTTCGACGAACTCTCGAAATTTTCCCACCGTGACCTGATGTATGTCCATGTAGAAGGCATCCAGTTCTACGCTGTGAACCGTCAAGGCGTCAAAAATATCGTCAAGGTGGTCGCCCATCTCGAAACCGCCCGCGGGTATCAGCGCCATGCTATCCTTTGACATAAGTCCTCCTATATTAACAGGCGTGTCACCACTACCCCCCGGAGAGTTCACGGACGCAGCGGAATCCGACGCAATAGCTATTGGCAGTTGGCGAGTCGTGGTTGCGAGCGGCTACGAGAAGGGTCTGCGCATCGTGGCGCCAAGAACCTCCCCGCGCCACCCGGTAGTAACCATCATCGGGACCGATTGGGTTCTTAATTGGTGATTGACCATAATAGTCTTCATCATACCAATCCGCACACCATTCCCACACATTTCCTGCCATGCCGTAGAGACCGTAACCGTTGGGGCTATAGCTTTCCACTCGGGAAGAACCATCCATTCCGGCATAATTGGCGTTTTCCGATGTGATATCATCTCCCCAAGGATAACGTTGACCGATGAGTCCGCCTCTGGCAGCGTACTCCCACTCCGCTTCGGTAGGCAAGCGTTTGCCTGCCCAGTTTGCATATGCAGCCGCGTCACTCCAACTCACATAGACCATCGGATGCTCATCACTGGGAGAATACCTGGCAACATTATTCCAGTTGTGGCGACTGTAATTATATCCATCCTCGTCAACAATCTTACGAGTGTAATTATACGCACTTTCCTCTACGAACTGCTTGAACTGACCCACTGTAACCGGATGCGCGTCCATGTAGAAACTGTCCAATTCGACTGTATGCACCGGCAGGGCATCCTTTATATTGTCGAAATGATCGCCCATTTCAAAACTACCGGCGGGTATCAGCACCATGTTATTCTGTGACACGGTTCCTCCTAGTGCGATTGTCCGTGACGCGCTTCCGCGTGTGGTCCCTGATCGGGCGGAGGCCAAGGCTCCAAACATGCCCCGCTTGGACGCGGCCCACGGGGGCGCCACTTCAATCCTTCAAACGATTGATATGCCAAATTCAGCCAAGGCGTCTCGATTCGTTTTTCTCCCTCGTAGCGCGAAGTCAGGGCGGCTTCCAATACGCCGCTGACAAGTAAGGTGCGTTCCACAGGATATTGGGGGATGCCGGTAAGGAACATCTCCTCAATATTGAGACTTAAGTAACTGAAGTGCGCGTAAGGGAGTCCTGAAGGTCCTCCATGCCCCTGGGAGTAAACCCCGCAGGTTTGAATTTTACCGTCCACTCTTGCCGCGTACGCTAGTTGATCCACGTACCCTCTTAGCATCAAGACAGCGCCCTTAAGCCCATCACAGTATTCCACAACGAATAGCGCTGGCGTGGCGCAGTTTTCCTCCATGCTACCTGCTGGTTTGTCGTCAATACATGCACAGGCGGCTTCAGCCAACTCGCGAGAAAACAGACCGTCATCCGCAGCTTGCCACACCCGATCGCCCTCCAAGCATGTGACCGCCTCCACTCCCGTCTCCCCACCCACGCGCCGCTCGACCATGCACTGTAGCACCTCAAGCGTGTGAAATCCGTAGATATCCAAGCCGGAAAAACCTATGGCTATGGCTTCCTCTATCGGCGTCTCCGGTTGGTGTTCAAGCCAGGGATCGCGCCATGCCAATGGTTGGGAAGAGCCTGCCATGAATGGTACCCCAAGGGTTTTGGCTCGGTCGTACATCCACTTGGAATCGTGCCAGTTGTAGGATAGGTGTTTGTCGTTGAAGATTGGAGCGGACCGACCACTGGTCGCCATTACGCCGCATATCTGTTCCATGAAATACTTGCGTGGAAAGAGATGCTGTTGCTTTTCGTTCCAGGCGTAGTCGCCGTGTTCTCCGATTAGGAGCACCCCGTCTACTGCCAACTCGTCCTCTCCGAGACACAACGCTTTCACGATACTTGGATAAATCGGCACCGCATGTTCATGAGCGATTTGGCGACCAATATCCTCGTCGGGAAACTGGTCAATGTACATGGAAGCAACGTCTACCCGCGGCTCGAAAAATCCCTCATCCGTGGGGAAGCCTTTCAGGTACTTCGTCACAATCACGTCGGCGTGGGACAGCGCTTTGTACTCGGTAATTATGGCGGCTATCCTCTTACGTTCTGCCATTTGAACTACCCATCCACTCGATAATTATCCAAATCACGTCCCGTGCAACAACTGAGAACTTAAGATTGTTAGTGAATTCAGAACTGTGGTGTCCGTTGCAAATAGTCGTTTGTAAGCTGCACTAAGTGAATTTCAAAAAAGACCTTCTGGGTTGATATATACCTTTCGCCCCTCTGGGGCTTGAAAATACTTGTGCGGGGATTTCATCCCGGTTGGTCCACCAAGACTGTCTCAGAACAATAGTTCTACCTGAAATGACGTTTGAAACAGGTTTTGTCGGGGACTGCACGTTTGGTCTCACTGTAGCGTTTCCTCTAAGCCCATGAGTGTGGAATATAAAACCTGTATTCGGGGCATGGGGATTGCGTGTTGTCTAGCGTCCTCAATCAGGGGACCGAGGCACGCGCTGAATTCTGTCGTTTGACCTTTTTGTATGGCTTGGAGAGCGGAATTTGTCGATTGGCTACTCGCAAGGGAAGACGCTATCACCTTTTCAATCGCCACTTTAGCGTCACCTCGACACCACGTCTTGATATGAAATGGACCGAAATCGATTAAAGGAATTCCTTTCGCCGCAGCCAGTGCGCTCAGCTCCCGGACCATTCCGACGTATTCCGTGGCAAGCAGTCTATTTGAAAAAACACCAGCATTATTCTGTCTTGAGAGCGCTCCAAGCAATCCGGCGGGAGTCCAACCGACCATCTTTGACCATGTGGCGGACACGATCTCATTGGAAGCCTGCGTATCAAGCCCCGCACGTTGAAAGATATCTACGATACCGTGAACACGGTCGGACGATTGACCATCCAGTTCACCAAATAGCGTGCCGCCATCAAGCGTCCATTTCACAACGCCCGGCGCTGGACGCTCGCCGCCAACAACCGCCAATGCGCCGACAACTCGCTCCCGTCCGAAAACGCCAGCCAACATCTCGTCTTTCAGCACACCATTTTGTAGTGAAACTACAAACTCATGCGCATGAATCTGTTCTGTAACCGCTAACGCCGCTTGTGTATCTTGGGCTTTCACGGCGTAGATTAGGATGTCACACTCCCGGAGTCTCTTTGTGTCGTCGGTTGCCTCAATCCGGACGGTGAATTCTTTTAACCCTGTAAGACGGAGACCGTTTTCCCGGATGGTATTAATATGGGTACCGGGACGACCGACAACGGTTACTTCGCATTCACCCGTTCGTGCGAGGAGGGCGGCGATGGTGCCACCGAGACCGCCGGGGCCAATAATCACCAGCTTTTTCATGATTGCTCCAAGCTATGTTTTCACTCCCGGAGGAACAGAATTTCATGGCTAGGCATTACGGCACGGTCGCAGAATTAGGATCCGTGCAGATTCACTCCATCGACAATACACTTCGTGCCACTTCTCCCTTTGCAAGCGCATCGAAGGCGTCATTTACCCCTTCAAGCGGATAGGTTCGCGAAACAAGCTCGTCCAACCTCAGTTTCCCTGCCCGGTATAAGCCAATCAACCGATGGAAGTCCACATGAGTGCGCGCCGATCCGTAGTAACAACCGATTATTGACTTCTCCTGCAAAAGCATGCGCGCGTCCATTGCGAGCGGCGTGTTCACGGGTGCATGACCGACGAAAACTGTCACGCCGCGTTTGCGTGTGCATTCGATACTCTGGATAAAAGGTTCGCCCGTTAATCCAATTGCCTCAAACGCATAGTGCACACCCGGTCCACCGCTAATCTCCTGAATGCGCTCAACGGGATCTTCCTGCGAAGCGTTGATAGTGTGAGTTGCGCCAAATTGCCGCGCCATCTCCAGCTTGTTGTCGCGGATATCAACGGCAATAATCGGCTCGGCGCTTGCCAAAACCGCTCCTTGTATACAGTTCAAGCCTACCCCGCCGCATCCAAAAATTGCCACACTGCTTCCGGGCTCGACTTTGGCGGTGTTGATGACCGCTCCGACTCCCGTCATGACGCCACACCCAATCAGCGCTGCTTGTGCGAAGGGAAAGTCTTTGTCGATTCGAACGATGGCATCGTGGGGAACAAGGGTGGATGTGCTAAAGGTGCCCATACCGACGAATTTGTTCATAGTTTCGCCGCTCTTGGTGCGGGGCAAACCGAATTCGTAAGGCGGCAAATCGCAGAGATTGGGAAAACCTTTCTGGCACATCTCGCAATGCCCACATTGGCGCTTCCACGATAGAATGACGTGGTCGCCTTCATTGATACCACGCACGTGGTCGCCAACTTCCTCAACGACTCCTGCGCCTTCGTGGCCCAGAATCGTTGGAATAGTGTGCTGGGGCCAATCGCCTTTAATGACATGAAAGTCCGAGTGACAAACGCCTGCCGCTCTCAATCCGACCCTTATCATATCGGGCCCGGTTTGGGGCAACTCAAATTCTTCGATTTTCAGCGGTTTATTGACTTCATAGAGCACTGCACCTTTCATGAAACGCGCTCTCCTTTGGTTGGGGGTTTAAACAAAAATGTACCATACCTGCTTTATTTGCGACGAAAAATTTTTATAAACCCTCGTATGATGTAGAAGATGCCGATTATTAGTACATTGGTTATAACGCTCTCCACAAATTTGTCTGGCCCCGATATGAATGGTGTAACAATGAGAGCAAACAATCCTATTAGTCGAAGCCAATAACGTTTGCTGAAGACGCAAAGTGCTGCACCAATTATCGCTATCATCTATTGTTCGTGTGTAGTGGGAAGAAAGAGATGCCAGCGGGCTAATTACGACGAAAAATTTTTATAAGTCCTCGTATGATGTAAAATGTACCAATTATTAAGGGAATTATTATTATAATTTCGGTAATTCCTGGTGCCATAATTGAAATTCCTTTAACACTGACTAGCTAACACAGTGAGAATTCCCAAAAGAGCAAACATTCCAACAATAATCAAACAACCCCTAAGAAGATCTGACTTTCCGCTTTTTTTAGACGGTTCAGCATATTCGACAGCACGAATACCAGATTTTCGCAGTCCAGCCCGAATTAGACGTTGTGGATCGGTGCGTGAAGAATACTCTACACCGTGAAATTTGGCATAGCGTTGAGTGTTAGACATCATGTCTGCGAGTTGAATAGATCGTATGGCGAGGTGCGCGGAATACTCTATCCGCTTAACTTCCAAGGCGTTCCATGCAGCACTCTTTCGCTTTAACTTTTTCTGAAGTTCAATGATTTTTGTTTCTTCAGTAGCTAAGCGTGATATTTCAGATTCAAGTTGCTCTCGATTCAATGTAACTGAGACCTCCTTGTTTCCAATGCTGCCACGAACAGCGATTCAGACGGAACTAACTGTCGGTTGGTGAGACTCGACCTGATTCCGTGTTCTTTAAGTCATTTCCGGCATGGATTAGTATCAGTACTGTGGTCTATAAACCCCTTTCGTAAACATAACGCATGAGTCAACGGCATAGATTGCAACTGTACCGTTCCTTCGGATTGAAAGCGTCATCAATGATGTGAGGGAAACCGCACAAATTTAATTCGCCGCCGGGCGGCTCGACTAGTTGTCACGAACCGGATTCGATAGAGAAACCGAGTTTTCGGGAAAAAACTCGGTTTCACTGCAAATCATCAAACTCCCCTTACAATCAATTGTCTATGAGTGATTGCTATTGCCGTGTGTTTAAGCCGTTGTACGGGATCCGGGGAGGGGTTCGAGGACTCTTGTGTAGCTTCCGTCGTCTTCCACGTGATATACGGCGGCGGCAATGTAAAACGCCATCAGCGGTTCGTTTGTATGGTTGATAAGGGTGTGTCCGGGATCGCATGGAGCAACCTGTATCGCCATTCCGGGTTTATGTATGACGACCTCGTCGCCCACTACGTGGACGCCCTGCCCCTTCAACATGTACCAGATTTCATCCTTGTCAGTGGTGTGCGGGTGACTGTCGGAGGTCTGCATCGGGTCCATTACGACTACGAGAACGGCATGACGCTGCACCATGCGATTCTTTTTGTCGTGGATTAGCTCATTTGGAGTTCCCGCAAAAACAGCACGGTCAAGAAATTTCCAGTGCCCTATGCCCATTGGGTTCTCGCGGTAGTTGCTAACGAGGGCGGTCTTGGCTTCCACTTCCGCACCATTTGGAACGGCCTCTACCACGATTACAAGTTCCAAAGGCTTGTCCCCGTTGTTAATGAAGGTGTGGTTGACATCCGGCGGCACGTAAATGCCGTTGCCCTCCCGAATCGGACGTTCTCCGTCGTCAGTGACGAGGATTCCTTCGCCGTCAACGACAAAGAAGGTCTCCTGAATTCCCTCGTTGATATGCGGCACCGAGGAGACACCGGGTTCCAAGCAAGCCCGTGCGAAACTCGTTATATTCCGCATCACCGCGCCATCTATCCCCGGGTTTTCCGGATCCTCTCTAGTGAATATGACGCGCTGGATCATGTTTCCGTGAGTCAGTGAGGATGGGCAATCCAGCCAATGTCTTGCGCATTTCATTGTCACTATACCTGTGAGTTTGTTGTTACTCAATACCGGTTCTGGTCGGTAAGTGCAGTAACTCTTTGTTTGTGGGGTTTCATGGATTACTCAGGGGACAGTATATCAACGGTATTGGATGACGGCAACGCACTAAACTAAGCGGTTCATTCGCCAAGTATTTGATGCTTACAAGAATGTCACAAGAAACCGTTCTACCACCCCGGTAGGTGCGGTTTCTAACCGCACCGGCACCCAACACTAACCATATTTTTTTGGAAAATAAACCACTAAGCTAGACGGTTCCCGGACCAGCAGTTGGCAATCAACTTCTACTCACTCCCGGAAGTGTCTCAAGCACCCGGGTATAGCTGCCGTCATCTTCGACGCGATAGACAGCCGCCGCAATATAGAACGCCATCAGTGGTTCCTCCGTATGGTTGATGAGTGAATGTCCCGGGTCGCACGGAGCAACTTGTATCGCCATGCCGGGTTTATGTATGACAACCTCGTCACTGACAACGTGAACCCCCTCACCCTTCAACATATACCATATCTCATCTTTGTCGGTTATATGTCCGTGGCTGTCGGAGGTCTGCATCGGATCCATGAGCACTACGAGAATTGCATGACGTTGCACCATACGATTTTTCTTATCGTGGATTAATTCATACGGGGATCCGGAAAAAACGTCGTGAACTATATGTTTCCAGTGACCCATACCGAGATTGCTCTCGCGGTAGTTCTTGATATTTGCAGTTTTGCTTTCGACTTCCGCCCCATCCGGGATTAGTTCTTCCACGATAAGGAATTCAAGGGGTATGTTCCCGTCGTTAACAAAAGTGTGCTCAACACCGGGCGGTACATAAATTCCGTCCCCGTCGCGGACCGATCGCTCCTGTCCGTCGGCAATCAGCGTTCCCGATCCTTCAATCACAAAGAATGTCTCTTGGACGCCCTCATTAACGTGAGGTACCGACGAAACACCAGGCTCTAAATACGCCCTAGCAAAGCTGTTTATTACCCGCATGATAGCCCCTTCCTTGTGCGGGTTTTTCGGATCCTCTCTGGTAAATATGACGCGCTGAATCATATTGCCGTGAGTCAGTGAAGATGGACAATCCAACCAATGTCGGGCACATTTCATAGTTTAATTCCTCGCCGTGAGAAGCAATTGTTCGATCGAAGTAACATAAGACAGGCGGAGTTCAGTCGTCTGCTACCTTATGCCACACTACCTCGAATTTGTCATTCGGTGCAAAACCGAGTATCCGCTTCGCTTTAGCGTTAGCGAATTTTCCGTGCGGTATATCGGTGGATATGTAGAACACCTCGTTCTTCGATGGAAGATCTTTCAAGTCAACCTCGAGTCCCAAACGGCACGCCTCCGCGGCATCACGCACCGACACGACAAAAGGCGTCACGTCTCGTCCAGGAAAGAAACGCGGGTGCTCCGGATTCTTTAGTCCACAAAACAGCAAGCACATCACATGGACATCGTGATTCTCCGTGAATACCTTGCATATCTCCTGCCCCAGAGATTTACTTATTGAATATGGGTTGTCCCCTCCAACAAGGTCCGCTCCCGAATGCGGCGGAATATCCTCCGTTAGCATGAAGTCGATGTTGTCGTAGGTCGGTCCGGTAAGTATGGCGTGCGGACCGGTGTTAATCACTCTCTTGATGCCATGCGCGACCGCCGCGCTCATCATGTGATAGCTTCCGAGTGTGTTCACATCAAAAGCAATTTTCCGGTGTTCCCGTAAAACGGAACAGTTGACAATTGCGTCCATTCCTTCCGCCGCTTCCACCACCTGAGTCATGGAAGCCATGTCAACACAGCGAAATTCGTGCGCAGTATCTTCCGGAGGATTGACATCCGTCACCCTTAACGTATGGTACGGTTCGAGGGCTTTAACCACGAAAGGGCCAAGATTGCCGGTTCCGCCTAGAATCAACACATTCATCGTCTATTCCCTGAACCGATACTGCGGGTCGAAACCGATTGTGCCCCTAGCCCTTCGAGCCGGCGGATAATCGGCGTCTGGCGCGTCGGCTTCAATGTGGAAAACCGACCAATCCCGGTTCAAGCCGGGAGTTTTTTCACCCAACGCACATTCATATGCGTGGACGAGATCTCTTATCTCAATCCAAGTAGGATCGTAAGGTTTGTCTCTGACATCATCGACTCTGACAATTTGCCCATATCTCAGGCAGGTTATTTGGATTTGTGCTGTCCGCGCAAATTCTTTGCAAGTAAACTCGCCCAAATGTTTTCCCAGCACATACGGGTCGGTAGACGGGAGTGGTCTCCAATTTTCATTGACGGTTAGGTCGTCATCGTACTTTTCGAACAACTTGAGCGTGCTCCCGTAAATCGCTTTCTTAACTTTCTCTTCTACTGCCGCCCACAACAGATTGTAGGTGCATCTGGTCAGGAAGTCTATCGTCAGATTGTCCGAGTCCAGCGAATCATCAGAATAATCGGAGGGAAGTTCTGCAAGATGGATGATGCAATCCATTCCTCTAACCAACTCATTAGTGGTTTCGTCGTGCCCCAACTCACACTCAATGAACTCAAAATCGGTCTTGATGTTCACGATATCGGTCAATCGAATATGATGATTTTCGCTCAAGCGCGAGGCGAGTGCCTGAGCCAACTCACTTGCTGCTCCAGTGATAAGGAGATTCATAGGTAATTTTCTCCGCGATTCGAGAACTTGATGAATTGTTGTGTCGGTGTTCGGACAGCCGTGTAGAAGGGGGTGGTTATAATAGCCTTAACGAGCCGTGCTGTCAACTGCTAAATCGGGGGAAAGGGAGGTGGAAATATAAGGTGATTAACTGATTCATCGCGTGTCGACGTTCTAGCTTTCAAGCGATGAATTCCCGTGTTAATTGGTTTCGGCCCATGCTGGCGAAACGGTGCTCGTGTACTAAGATCGAAAAAAGAAATCCTCAGCGGTTTTCCGAAGAATCTGCTGTTTATCGGTATCGGAGAGGAAATCCAGTCGATCGCGAATTAATCCTATGCTATCTTCGTAGGTATGATCGACAACTTGGAATGGGCAATCACTCGCCCACATGAGGCGTTCGGGACCGAAAGCGTCATACACGCTGTGAATTAGAGGCACAAGATCAGCATAAGGCAGCGCCTTTCCACCGAGCGCATAAAAGGCTGAAATTTTCACCATCGCGTTGGCATGTTTTGCCATTGCGCACAGCCCCTCAATGTGAGCGTCATCTATCGGTTGTGCCGCACCGATTCGTGCGAGATGATCAATGATGACAGGGGTGTCGGGGAATTGGGAACAGCGTGTATCCAGAGCGGGCAACGCCACCGGATTAATCAAAGGACAGATGGCGAGATTATGCCTGGCACCGGCCGCGAACATCTTCTCAATACCTCTCCCATCCAGCGCATGTTCGTCCCTCACATACAGTCGAAAGCCACGAACTCCACGATCCGCAAGTCTCCGCATGTCCTCATCGGGGTGTGCACCGTTCCAGTCGATGATGGCAATTCCCGAGAATACGTCGGGCTGCTTTTCCATCACATCAAGCATATACGAATTGTCAAAGCCGTAATAACTCATCTGGATGAGTACGATTCGATTGACGCCGGATGGTAGTGCATGTGCGAGAATGTCTTCAGGGTAGAAAGTTTCGGGCTGCATGTCGCTCTTTGTGTAAGACTCGGCGAGGGGGTAGGTATTCAAGTCGTCCGTCCATACGTGAACATGTGCGTCAATGTATTCCATCTCGATTTCCAATTCCTTCAGATAAAAACGGCAGTGTGATTTCACAGTAAATATAGCGCGGCCATAGAGCATTCCAACAGTGATTTGTGAGGATCGGAGCTAATCTATGTGCCAGGAGACATTCGATATAAAACGAAATTCTGTACACTTTCTCGGATGACCGACGGTCGAAATACTTTGAGATTTGTTAGGTCGTATCGTGATCGGACATCTTCGGGATAAAGGTGTCCCGAAATAATCAAAATGTCTTCAGATTTCTCGTCACAGAATCGTCGTATCTCTTGTAGCACGTCTTCGGTTGCCAAGTATGCCGTGCTGGCGTACCTCGGGTCCCAAGAAACAAAGGAACCAAACCTTCTGGGCCGGGGATAGTAAAATTGACCCTTCTCCAAGTATCCAAGTATTTCCAAGGATACATCACTGCGAACCTCCGGGGCGATAATCATGTCATCTAGTTCGGATTCCTTGATAAACCGCGCCACCGCCTTGCCTTCCGAGAATGGATACTTGTAGTCCAGGCCCGCGGCAACAACGCCGCCAGTCAATTGAACTGTCAGCAGCAGTATCAGCACGTAGTTTAGGCTTCTATCCGTTGCAAGGCTTAGCCGATTGAGGCGCCTTCTAAAATGCCCATTCCCCGTCCGTGTGCGTGGTGCCGCATCGTCACAGTCACGAGATATCCAAATGGCGGCAAAAAAAAGTATGTATAGGTAACCCCAATGCCGTATGAATCCGAAATAGGATGCAAAGAAAGCCAATATACCGAGTGTCCCAATCAGATACATGAGGAGTGCCGCTGGCTTTCTACATAGGAAGATTACCGCGAAGAGTAGGATTACGACCGTCAAGGCTAACTTCACGCCGTTAGCGCCGGGAATTGCGTCGAGAAGGAATGTGTTCCAAAATCGTAAGGTGACCTCCGGTATTGGAATGAACGCCTTTGGGATAATGTTCACGGCATTTTGGAATCTTTCCAAGTCGGAAACGCCTCGTGTCAGATCGCTCCACTCAAATCGCCCGGGAGTAGATGGTTTTAACTGGATGACCGATGTCAAAATCCCAAATAGAATCAACGAAAAACCCACGCGAATGTCCCTTTTACTCGGACGGCTTGACGTGGGCCTCAGTTCCCAAGCCAAGCTGACCGCAATAGCGATGGCAACAATCAAAGCGACGATATTGGTGTGGGCTAACAACAGGAGAATGAAGCCGAGCAGCGGGAATCTAGTTTGGCGTTCTTTGAATAGTCCGCAGAACGCGAAGAGCAGTAACACTCCCAACGCATAATTCCGGCAAATTACGGCGTATTCGTAGAAAACCAGATATCCAAATGGGAAAAGTGCTTTATGTAATCTCGTGAATGGCGCGAATCTTACAAAAACGTAGACACTTGTGCAGGCGATGATGAGATGAAACGGCTGCATGATGACGGGCGACCACGTGATTTGCTTGAGGTAATAAAGACAGAGATGCCACAGTCCCGGATGGCCATCGCCGCGGTTGAGGTGGTAGAAGACTTCGATAGGCGAGGAGCTATCTCTGGCAATCAACCACGCTTGAATTTCATCACGCCACATCTCATGATGCCACGCGACGAACCCTCCGAGAAGGAGAAAAATTACCGATAGCGTCGCCGCGTAGGCATTATCAGAGAGTTGCATTTTAGGCTTTAACGCAGAAGCCTTTTCAGGTTGATTCACAGTATCATGCGCCATTGGTGCTGTGGTCTGACTTATGCGACTGCGGAGGATTTCGTTGGGCTCGACATCTAGCTGTCAAGAGGAATAGCTGACGATTAAATGCCGTTTGGGACACGCAGTCTTTTGGCGGAGCCAAACATTTGGTTGAAGCGCTTCAAGTCCAAACTTGGTACCCAACGCCACGAGCCTGCAAGCAGAGCGAGATTCGCTAGCGGCATATCACTTGCTTGAGCCTTAGAGCGCGACAACCTCGCCAGTGCGAACCGATACGTCTGCAGCAAGGACGATGCGGAGACTGTTAACGGCGTCGCTCATATGATCCGTCACGTCCAAGTCTTCACGAATTGCTTTTAGGAAAAAAGCTTGTTCGCGGTCACAAAGTTCTTGGTGGTCTGGTTCGTCCGTCGTGTCAATGATTTCGTCTTCCCTAAGAGGATTGCCACTTCCGTCAAGCGCGGCATGATGCACGAGAATCCTGTTAGTTTTTGTGTGCGAATCAATGTCGGACGAATCGGCGTCATCCCCATCCGCGGCTTTGACGATACTGGCGCAGCCCTTTGGACCCGACACATCTTTAACGAAAAATGCCTCTTCACTGATCATGGGTCCCCATGCGGCTTCGTACCACCCGACAGATCCATCGTCGAATATTACTTGAAGCTGGCCATAGTTGTACATATCGGGTTTCAGTTCGTCGCTCAGTCGGGCGCCGATGGCGTGTACTTTTGCCGGTTGCGCTCCGGTCATCTGGCACATGACATCGACGTAATGTACGCCGCAGTCCACGATGGGTGAGAAACTGTCCATTAAGCGCTTGTGCCACGCCCACTCTTCCCCCGTACTTTGCTGATTCAGGTTCATGCGCATGACGAGCGGTTTGCCAAGTGTCTGCGCCTTCTCTATAAATAGCGTCCACGAGGGGTGCTGTCTTAAAATGTATCCCACTACCACTTTTTTGCCTAACCTCAGTGCCGTCTGTTTCACCGATTCGGCTTGTTCGACGGTAAGTGCGATAGGTTTCTCGACGAAGACATGGGCTCCCGATTCCAAGGATTTCAGCGCAAACTCCGCATGAGTGTCCGGGAGCGTGTTGATTGAGACGGCATCGGGCTTCGTAGTATTCAACGCAGTGTCAAAGTTGTCGAATTGTTCCAGTCCGCCTAACTCGTCGGACAACTTGCCGCGCGTTGCCGGTCCGCGGCTGACCACGCCGACTATCTCGAACCCGTCGAGTGTGTGATATGCGCGGGCGTGCGACGCTCCCATGTTGCCACAGCCCACTACAAGTACGCGTATTGTATCGCTCATAAGCACCTCCCTAGCTTATTTTCAGTTGGCAAATTCTTTCCCAGTTTTCAGATTGATGTTTGGCTGATGCCAAACGCAGGTATTCTTTTGGTGCGACGATTCATGTGGCTTGAACCCACCGGATTAGAGCGGCAGATTTATCGTGGGGCTTCCGCCGCTGCGTTCTTCCGCCCACGCCTTTAACGGAACATCGTCCCAATCCCTAGGAATCCAATATTGGGAAGACGGGTGAAATTCCGGGTCATCGCCCAGCGGATTTTTGCCGGTGCTTAATGCTCCTAGCAGTTGGCGGCGAATCGGTGAGCTATTGGCAATTAGATCGGGATCTTGCTGAATGTAGTCCGCGGGACGCAGCCACCGGTAGTGATAGCCAACGTGCATTACCTTGCGAATCTTGTTCGACAGGTTTGGGCCTACACAGTGCCATGTTGCAGTGCGCCAAAGTACGGCGGCACCAGGCGACAACTTGAGTTCGACGGCTTCGCTTGCGTCTACCTCCCTATCCGTGTCGCGCAGTTCCTGCGGCGCTCGCTTGTGACTGCCCGGCAGCATCCACAGGTTTCCGCAATTCGATTCGCTCAGATCCGAAAGTACGTAGAAGACTTTGACTTCCATGAAGGGAAGGCGTCCATCAAGCGAAGGCGCTTCGAATAGATAGTCACCAGCCAAATCCGGATGCCAGAGCACGTTTCGGTAACCCTTTTGATGGTCCTCGCCATCCCCCCTGCCCACGTTTCCAGCCTTGAGGTCGCGCGGGTACGGGGGACGGTAGTCCAGATGTGAGGTGCGTATCTGAATGTTCCATCCGATCGCATCAACAACTAACGGCAGCATCCTCGGATGGTCGATCAAATCAAGAAACGCCGTGTGGTGGGCAAGTGCATTACGGATAGCGAACGGCTCATCGGGGTTCAAGCCTTGTGCCCCTTGAATCCTTGAAGCTACGTCGTGTACTGCCGACAACAGCGCCTCTAACTCACGCTCGGTCAGAAAGTTCTCAAGAATGATAAATCCCTTTTCCTCGAAGTCTTTCTCCTGCTGTACGGTCATCGCGATCGACATGGTTTCTCCCGTGCGGGGTCAAGCGTGAGTCTTAAAACAGTTATGATTTTGGGCAATACTGGATGAAGCCCCAGAGAATAACGAGGAATCTTCAAAGCTCTCGGTATTTGGTCGATTGCTACTCCCTACATAGGTGTTGATTGGCTCGTAGGTCTATGGTATTCTGTCTAAATTGTTAGGTCAATGCAAAGAATTTTACAGAAGCGTATACTTTTGGCATCTTTCCACAAATTGGAGGGTGTTGATGTGCACATGACCTTTCAGCAATTAGGGAGATCCGCAAAACTTTGAGACTGTTACTCATCTCACGGAGTATTGGATATGGGACGTTTGAGAGACAAAGTAGCTATAGTGACCGCTGCGGCACAAGGCATTGGCCGCGCGACCGTGAAAAGATTCACTCAAGAAGGCGCAACAGTGTATGCCTGCGACGTTCAGGAAAGCAAAATCACACAACTGCACGCGGAAGTCGGAGATTCGGTTATCCCCGTTTCGTTTGATGTGACTGACGCATTAGCTGTGCGAAACTTCGCCGCTCGTGTGGAGCAAGAGCAAAAGACTATTGATGTGCTTTTCAATTGTGTGGGACACGTTCCCGAGGGGACTATTCACGAGTGCGACGATGAACAGTGGCACCGGGCAATCGAAATCAACACAAAATCTGTACACAACATGTGCAAAGCATTCATTCCGAAAATGGACGCGAAAAACCCGGAAGGGGACAAATGTATCGTGAACACGGCTTCCGTGGCTTCGAGCGTGCTTGCTACGGCAAATCGCTATTTGTATATGGTAACGAAAGGCGCGGTTATTGCTCTGACCAAATCACTCGCGCATGACCATGTCCAACTAGGATTCCGAATCAATTGCGTTTGTCCTGGAACGGTAAATACGGAATCTTGGCGAAATGAACGGGCAACCACGCCTGAACTCCGCCAAGCGTTTGAAGCCCGGCAGGCGATGGGGCGCGTAGCCACGCCGGAGGAAATCGCCGACTTGGTACTGTACATTGCGGCGGAAGCGACGTACACCACCGGAGAGGAGTTCATCATTGACGGCGGATGGCGGAACAGTGCAGGCGGAATTGGCACAGCAAGCCATGAAAATCTCCGGCGTTACATTTGATAATTTCCGCCCTGCCAACGCGTATTTGCTGGAATTTACGCAACCGGACACCTAAGTGGTCTATTCGCTAAGTATTTAATGATTACGAGACTGTCACAAGAATCCGTTCTACCACTCCGGTAGGTGCGGTTTCTAACCGCACCGGCACCCAACACTTACCATAATGTTTCTAGAAAATAAACCACTAAGGATTCGCGGTAAGGGAGTCTTCGTGCTGTTTCGAAATTGCAATCTCATGGATTCAATTTTCTGGGTCGCGACCACCAACGCGCGGCAGGGCAAGATGCCTTGCCTACCGTAGCCCACTCTAGTTGGTACGCAAGTCCCATTTAGAACCCTTTAACCTAATTACACAAACTGGCTTTCTTTTTGATTGAGTGCTACCCCTTTCCCGCGCACGATATCCTCTCGGTGCCAGGTGTGAATAATTGCTCCGATATGGTCCTCCTCGCCAAGAATCTCTTGCGCATCCTCACTTGTGAACCATCTGCAACGGGCATTTCCCTTGGTCAGAGCATCAAAGTATCCGTTCTCATCAGGATAGCCGTAAACCCTACATAAACCATCCCGCTCTTCGTGATCCGAGATGTAGGACATCCACGGAACTTCGACACCCAGTTGTTTCTGTGTGAGTGTTTGCATGAACGCAATCCGGGAACCAACGTCCCAACCAATTCCGTCCTCTTCCTCTCGCCCCTCACCACCGGGCAACTGCCACGCCTGTGTTTCATGGTCGTAGAGGAGGAAGTAAGCTGGTTCCCGAGGCGATTCGCGCTCCACGAGCAGGCGCGTCGTCGTCAAGGGGACGTCGGAATGAAGGGCCAACAGGCGTTTACCTGCGTCGCTCAGGGAACGATACGCCGCCTCGTTGTAGGGATAATGACCGGCGGCTGGCGGGGCATTCACGGCACAATATTTGTGGAAAATACCGCTGCGAAACTTCCCCCCGGTGCCGCCCGGCGCCCAATGCCACGTATACATGTTCAGGAGCAGCAGATCTCCGGCTTTGAGTTCGGGATCGACAAAATCCGGTAATTTGTTCCGGTCTGGCGGTGTCACGTCTAGTATCTTGGCATTCGAGTCGATAACCTGATGGAGTTTATGAGATTTGGGAGAAACCAGGAGCGGTCCGTGTTCAGTATCGAAATCCGTCAGAGGAACAATTGCAAACAGCCAATTCATCGATGAACCGACGGGCCGCCAACGTTTGTAGTCGTTATGCGCATTGGCTCCCTTGTCTCCGGGCGTACGCACGTAGGCGACGAAGGCGGCAAGATGTGCCTGTTCGCCCAATAAACTTTCAATGCAGCGGACGATTGTGGGGTGTTCAGCGATCGGCGCCAATTTGGGGTGGGCGCTCATCGTGTTGCCGCTGACGGTGTATTTGCCAGGCTCCGGGTATTTGAGTGAAGACGGGGAGGCGTTGCATTCGGCTTGTTCCTCGGCAATTTTTCGTAGTGTCTCTGTTTCGTCTTGAGACAAGAGATTCCGAATGACAAGAAAGCCGTTTTCACGATAGTCAGCTATCTGTACGTCGCTGAGAACGCTAACTTGAGTCATAGTTTTAATCCGTGGGTTCGGTTAAGGGGAATGCGACTCCATGAACCGTTGCAACTGCATCCCCGAGATTCACACGGCTCTATATTGTTCCTAACGCCTTAAGAACGCGACTAGGGGACATCGGCAATTCTTTCATCCGAACCCCGATTGCTCGGTAGATGGCATTCGCAATTGCGGCAGGCGGTGCAACAATCGGCGTTTCGCCGACACCTCTCACGCCGAAAGGATGGCCGGGATTCGGCACTTCAACAATTACGGCATCGATCATCGGCAGGTCAAAGGAGGTGGGTATGCG
This sequence comes from Candidatus Poribacteria bacterium, assembly GCA_965220415.1. GTDB lineage: Bacteria > Poribacteria > WGA-4E > WGA-4E > JAJDTR01 > JAJDTR01. The sequence continues at coordinate 6,021,309 of OZ244829.1, read as the reverse complement.
GTAATCAAGAAAACTGGCGTTGGTCATCTCGCCGTCATCGTTGTAGATGTATTCCTCGTTCAGCGCCCAACCGATGCCTTGAACGGCTCCGCCCTGCATCTGTCCTTCGACATAACTCGGGTGAATTGCCCTTCCGGCGTCTTGCGATGTCGTATAACGCAGGATTTCCACCTTTCCGGTGTCGGGATCGACCTCGACATCAACCACGTGTGTGCCGATCGAGGGGCCGGGCTGCGTCGGATCGGCAGAAGCACGTCCGATAATGGGACCGCCGGTTTGGTCGAGTTTCCCCGCCAATCCCTTGAAATCAATCTGCTCCGTTTTGCCATTGGCACATCGAAACAGACCGTCGGAGAACTCTACCTCGTCCACATCGACCTCCCACAGTTTTGCCGCACGTTCAATCATCTGCTCCTTGACATCTTGAGCGGCGTTGTAAGCGGCATATCCGGTGGCAAATGCCGTACGGCTGCCTCCCGTGACATCGGTGTAACCAACCGAGTCGGTGTCAACCACCGTCGGAGTCACCGAATCCGCTGGAATGCCCAATACCTCAGCAGCTTGCATGGCAATCGCGGCGCGTGTACCGCTGATATCCGTGGAACCTTCGACGAGGCTGATTGTCCCATCGGTATTCACATTGATGGAAACGCTCGATTTAAGACCGAAATTGGGCCAAAATCCGGAGGCGACCCCCCGTCCGGTGTACCTACCTTCCAACGGCGCGGAATAGTGAGGGTGTTCCTTGGCGGCTTGAACCGTTTCGATGAAACCGACGCGGGGTAACGGCGGTCCGTCCACGCGCGTATCTCCCTCTTTGGCGCTGTTGAGGATTCGGAATTCAAGCGGATCCATCTGAATCTTCTCGCAGATTTCGTCAATGATGGTCTCGACAGCAAACGCCGCATTGGTTGCACCCGGTGCGCGATACGCGGATGTCTTGGGTTTGTTGACGACGACATCGTACCCGTCGACAAGCGCGTTCTCGATATTGTAACAGGAGTAGATGCACATCGCGCCCGCGCCTACGGGTGATCCGGGATAAGCCCCGGCTTCGTAAGCGAGGTAACCTTCCGCAGCCGTGATTTGCCCCTCATTGGTTGCACCAATCTTCACGCGCACGTAGGATCCGGGTGTTGGTCCGGTGCCCTCAAAGACATCTGCCCGATTCATCAGCACCTTTACCGGCCTTCCGGTTTTCATGGACAGCATTGCGGCAATGGGCTTGATATAGACCTGTATCTTGCCGCCAAAACCGCCGCCGATTTCCATGGGTACGACCTTAATTTTCGAGAGGGGTATCTGCAGGATTGACGACACCTGCTGCCTGACGCCAAAAGCGCCCTGCGTGCTGCACCAGATTGTCAGTTGTCCGTCGGGGTTGTGCAACGCTGTCGCGTTGTGAGGCTCAATGTAGCCTTGATGCACCGTCTGAGTCGTGAACTCGTGCTCGATCACAACATCGGCTTCCGCGAAGCCTTTTTCAAGATGCCCTTTTTTGTGTTGGAAATGGATCGCCACGTTACTCGGATTCTCGGACGTTTTCCCCATTTCATCGGTTCTCAAGTCGTCGTGCAGCAACGGCGCATCGGATTTCATGGCTTCGCGCACGTCGACGACCGGCGGCAGCACTTCGTACTCCACGTCGATGAGATCGAGCGCTTCCTCGGCGACATGCGGGTTAATCGCTGCAACCGCCGCGACCTGGTGTCCTTTGTATAGCGCTTTCTCCCCCGCCAACACGTTGTCTTGGAGATCTTTCAGGCGAACGGCGCCCTCTCCAAGGTCGGCTAAGGTGTCTCCCACTCGGGGAAAATCTTTCGCCGTCACTACCGCCTTCACTCCGAGATAGGCTTCCGCTCGACTGGCGTCGATTGATATAATTCGGGCATGGGCGTGCGGACTCCGCAGCACTCTGCCGTGCAACAGTCCAGCCGCTTGGAAATCTGCCCCATAGAGGGCGCGACCGGTTACTTTATCAACCCCGTCATGTCGGATAGGACGGGTGCCAACGACTTTGTATTCTTTCTTTTCTGCCATTTTCACGTACCTCCGAAGACATCGTGTGGACCGTATCAAGATTTGCCAAGGTGGATTTGTCGCAATGAATATAACGTCATAAAGGGGCAGCACACCAACACCGGACTTCGTGTGGAAGGTTTATACATCCTAATCGAAAAGGGTATTAGTGTCAAGTGGAAAATGCCGGGATAGCGTGCGCGTGTGGAATGCTGAAAGGAAGGGCGGAAGAGGGGAAGATCGCTGAAAGAGGAATCCGAGTTATGTTGAATCGACGTAATTGTTTAGTCCATTGACTCCTTGCGGCGAATACAAGGCTCCCTTTATTCCACGACCGATGGCAATTTCTCTCATGTACCCAACATGCGAGCGATATCCTTTGTGGGAAGGGCATCTTGCCCCGATGCAGGAGCGATTCCCTACCGAAAGTGGGTTTTCATTGCATAGTTGTTTAGGGAGTTGATTTATCGTGAACGCGGAATATCGGGGCAAGGGGAATCTCTATGGGATTTCTATCGCGTTCCTTATTCAGTCACTTGATTCCCTCTCACTTATAATCCAAGAATGCCCCGCTGCCGGTAGTCAGGCGCGATACACTGCCAAACTAATATTGCAACTCGTTTTGGCTGAACTAAACAGTTAAGAATTGACAAGGGGAAATTAACTTTTTGATAATCGGATTGTGTGTATAGATGTAGCAAAACCAAGTGCTAACCAACAATGATGGGGCGGCACGGGGGCTGTTCCATACAGAATAATCATCAGTATTGGACTATTGGCAAGCCGAATTTGAGATTTTCTGATTGCCTCTTTCGACCTCTGTTGCCAATCCTAGCCGTCAATCTTTTCTTCATCAGTCTCAACCTCCTTTGTCTCAACACGAATACCGTGCCATGGACGAATATCATCGCTGATTGCATAGAACGCCGGAATTACCAACAGTGTCAGGAGAGTTGCCACTGACAGCCCCCAAACGATCGTGCTTGCCATCGGCATCCATGTCGCCGACTTTCCGCCGACCCCCAACGCCATTGGCAGCAGGCCGCTCACAGTCGTAATCGAGGTGAGAAGAATCGGACGGAGGCGTATGCGTCCCGCATTGATAATCGCCTGCCATTTATCAACCCCTGCCGTCCGTTGACGATTGATAAATTCAACCAGCACAATCGAGTCGTTAACAACGATACCGGCTAGCGCGACGAGACCGTATGTTGAAGCCACGCTCAGTGGGTTTCCGGAAGTAATCAGCCCCAGCATGGCACCGATAAATGCAAAGGGCACGGTCGTTAGAATGATTAGCGGTTGGAGGAAGGATTTGAACTGCGTTCCCAATATGAAATAGACCAGCATAACCCCAAAACCGAAGAAGACGGGGATGCCTGTGAAAACCTTCTGAAATTCGGCAAATTCGCCGCCCGATTCGAGTGTGTACCCCGGATAGCGCGGACTTATCTGATCGAAGTGTGCACGAAGCCTTTGATTGACATTCACCGTTGAGATCGTGTTCTCATCGACATTGGCGGTGATTGTGATTGCTCTTTCCTGTTTATAGCGGTAAATCGTGGAATAACCCGGTACCACATTCAGCCGGGCGACATCTCTGAGGGGAACAGGTACTCCAGTTACACCCATCAACTTCAGGTTTGCCACATCTATGAGCGCCGTGCGCGCAGATTCGCCGAGTTTGACAATAACATCAATCTCCTCATCGCCATCGCGAAATACAGTGGCGTTCGTGCCTTCAAACGCATTACGCGCGGTGAATGCAATCTCCTGAACCGTCAATCCATATTCGTTAGCTCTGTCTTCATCAATGTACAGTTTGATCTCTTCTTGGCCCAAGGCATAGTTGTCATTGATGTCGGTGACTCCGGGAATCTTCGCAAGTTCCGTTTTCAGCTCCGTGGCAATCGCATCCAGTTTATCGAAGTGTTTTCCCTTCACTATCATCTCGACATCTGCGCCAGCAGGAGGTCCCTCTTCTCTTGTTTGAAATTCAATCTGTTCGGGGCCTGTGATACGACTGAATTTCCCACGGAGCTCCGCGATTATTTCATCAAGTGAGCGGTCGCGATGCCTAGCTTCGACAAACTCGACATGGAGCGTTCCGAGGTTGCCATTGCGCTCGCTAAAGTCGTTTTCTATCGCGTGCATTCCCGATCTCGCGATAACTGCTTTGATTTCAGATTTTGGCAGCGCAAGCGCAACTGCCTCGAATTTTCGGATGACGGCATCCGTCGTTTCCAAGCGAGTGCCCACGGGCATCGTGACATAGACAAATACTATCGGATACTCATCACCGTGGAACATGTCGACCTCAACCAGTCCGAGAGGGATTGGAACGAAACTCAGGACCAAGCAGCCGACGATGCTGACCAGCACCCAGTAGCGGCGGCGTAGAGCAAACTTCAAGAGTTTCGTGTAGGGTTTTAGCAGGTAGCGCATGAGTCTATCTTGGGATTTGGAATGCCGGACTTTTCCCCATTCCGCGATGTGGGACGGCAAAATGAAGAAGCATTCAAACAGGGATGCGGCGAGCGTCAATCCGACGATGATTGGGATAATCTTCATGAATTTTCCGACAATCCCCGGTAACAGCGCAAGCGGGAGGAAGATGGCGGCGGTAGTCAAGGAAGCGGTTATTACGGGCCAAGCGACCTCGTGTGCACCGTTGATGGCAGCTTGAATCGGCGATTCGCCTTCCTGCATTCGACGATAGACATTTTCCATTACGATAATCGCATCATCTACAATGATGCCAAGCACCAACACCAATCCAAATAGCGACATGCTGTTGATTGATTCGTCGGCGATCCCCATGAGACCAAACGTGATGAGGAGCGTTAACGGGATACCGACGGCAACAAAGATTGCGTTCCTCAATCCCATGAATAGGTATAAGACTAGGAGCACAAGTATAACACCAAATAGTGCGTTATTTTGAAGCTTGCCGAGCGAATCACGAATGTAGATTGAGCTATCGTTCACAAATGTGATTTCCGCACCTTCCGGCAGTTGATGTGTACGATATTTTTCCACTATGGTTCGCACGGTATCAACAATCTGGATCGTACTTCCTTCGCCTCGTTTTGCTACCGAAAGTGTGATTCCCGGTTCACCATTCAAACGGGATATTACCGTCGGTTCTTCGAAGGTATCGCGAACTTGTGCGATGTCCCCAATGCGGATTTTGCTACCGCCTGGAATCTGTTTCACTATCACATTTTGGATTTGGTCTATTGCCTCAAATTCTCCGACGGTGCGCAACAGGTATTCCGAACGTCCGACCTTCAATTCGCCCGCGGGGACATTTATGTTCTTGGCTGCCAACGCACCGACAACTTCCCCCAACGTCAGTGAATACCGATCAAGTCGGTCGGGTTCAACCTCGACCCAAATCTGGCGCTCACGAATCCCGAAGATTGAGACCGCCAAAACACCCTCCACGACTTCGATTTCATCCTGGAGTGCTTCTGCCAGCTCTTGCAGCTTTCTTTCGGGAAGGTCACCGGATATGACAACACTAATCACCGGCGTTGACGTATTTGATTCCAGTTTTAGCATGTCGGGATCTTCCGCATCTTCGGGAAGATTTCTGACTTTATCCAATTCTGCACGGAGATCTTGGTATAATCTGTCAAACTCGTCGCGTGAGATATTTTGATCGAATTTCACGCTGATGCCGGCGGATCCTTCAGCGGCGGTTGAAGTGATGGACTCAATTTTATCCACATCGGCTATCTCGTCCTCAATGGGTTTGACGATTAGTTTTTCGATTTCTTCGGGCGAAACACCGGGGTACGTCACCCAAATAATCGCCCAGTTGAACGACATGTCGCGTTCGAGTTCGCGCGGCATATTGATGAGTGAGTATGATCCCAAAACTATAACGGCAATGGAAATCATGTGAACCAGAATAGGGTTGTTGACAGATAGTTTGAATACGGATTTCATTATGGGTTCCTCTAATCGATTGCGTTATGCCATAGATCGTGGTTCATGGTAAAGGACGGTTCAAAACGTGAAATTGCTTTGTGTCCGTCGCGTTTCCAGGAGTTCGGTATAAAGACGAGAATGCGGGAAATCGAATCTCATTCTCCGCGGAGAGTCAAAGAACGTAGAGAAGATGACGAAAGTTTTGGGGGTCGGGCAAGATGGCCGACCTACTGGGTTAGCCCTGCCTCTGTCTGAATACAACACAAGTGGCTATCTACTAACAAAGAAACCGAGTTTTTGGTTCACGTTCGCCAAACTCCAGGGCAATTGGTCTGATTTTCATCAACCTCGTGTTTTCACTTCGGAAAAACTCGGTTTCTGTTTATGTTGACAACATAATTCCTGTTCCGAATCTTCCCGTCCTTCCTTTTTGGTGTCGCGCTGAAAAAAACTGGTGTGCCTTGCAATAAGTGCATATTTGGGCAATCTCTATATTTTGCGGCGGTACACCTGTCTCCATGATTTGCCGCTTGTTGGCTTCCCACAGGTCAAAGTAGCCCTTGCCATCGGCGGACTCATCCGTGACATAGCCATCTGTACTCCCAAAGGTATCCTCTACTTGCGAGATGACTTCGGGACCAATTTCATAATGGCAGGGGCCGATGGAGGGACCAATCCCCGCAAGAATATCAGTGGGCTGGCAGTTGAATTCGTGTTGTAGGATTTCTGCCGTTTTCCAGGCTATCAGTTTGACACACCCTCGCCATCCGGCATGTGCAGCAGCTACGACCTGTTTTCGGGGATCGAAGAGGAGCACCGGCACACAATCTGCCGTGAGTACAGTCAGACAAAGACCGGGGACTGCCGTTACCATCGCATCTGTCTCTTCAATTGCCGTATTAAAGTCAACTGCGCCGCAGCCCCTCATTTGCTCCGTCACGATTGCCACCGTGCCGCTGTGGATTTGCCTTGCGAGTGTAAAATCGGAGAGCGGAATCTCAATATCGGATGCCAAACGTTCGCGATTTTTCAGGACAGTTTCAGGGGAATCTCCGACATGAAATCCCAGATTAAGAGATTCGAATGGCGGGAGACTCAGTCCGCCGATGCGGGTCGAAACGAAGTGGTCTACCCCACCCTGATTAAAAAGGTTTTGAAACCGGAATATAGATGATGAGTGAAGGAGTTCTTCTAACATGGGAACCTATCTGAGTTTAGAAGATGCGTGTAATAATACCATTTCTCTATGTTCTCTATAGTGGATTAGTAGCTTATACCATTTCTATAAAATGGAAGTACATTGATTGTGTGGATTAAGTGAGGAAACTTGCTTGGAGCAAAATTATCAACCCTGTCTCCGTGCAAATTCGGCGGGGCAAGATGCCCCGCCTACAGAGAAAATGGACGATATAAATCAGACATCATATGCGCCATTATTCGAGCGAATGGTATTAGTGAAAATTTGTCGGTGCGCTGCAAGGTGACCCGGCTGCAGGCTTGGTGTACCGGTTATGGTTTGCATCGATCTATTTCTGTAATTGTTTAGTTCAGTCCAGAACTTATGCGCCAGCAGGAAATCGCGACCTGGAGATCGCTCCTACATTACGCTCATGGTGTAGGAACGGGGATTAAACTGCAGCACGACGAACCAATATTCCCAAAACAGATTAATAGACTAAACAGTTACCTAAATTTTCAATGCACAATGAAACAACGCAGACAGTCGGGAGTTGGGTTTCACTGTCCGGGTAAATTTTAGGTAGAGCGGAGCCTAGAAATCGAAAAACAATAGCGGCAGTTGCTCGAATGTTCTGTTCAACCCAACCTACGTCAAGGGACGCACGGGGGGCCGTACCCTACAATTATGAACGGTGCGATGATACCCGCAATATTTAGATACAATTCACTGAATGAGATGCTTTACAGGTCTACGGCGTTATGTTAAACTGTTGCCGTACACGCCACGTTTTTCCCGATCAATCAAAAGAGAGGAATTCAAGTTATGCGAAGTTTTTTTGTTGGCATTGAATACGCCGGAAAATCGACGCTGATTGACCTGTTAACCGAGTATTATCATCGGTTGAAGTTGCCTACCCACGACGACGATCATTTTACGATTCCCGACCGAACGTTAAGCCCCGAATCACGTGCGCTCATGTTGGACTTCCCCGATGACGTGAAGGAACGCCTTCAGCGCATGCAGATTAACTATCATTTTGGAGTCGCCAGGGATTGCACGAATCCGATGATATCGGGTTGGTACATTGAGGAAGCGATTTACTCCGAAATTTACGGAACTGATCCCGACAGCCCGTACTACGGGGACTATAGATACGCCGCTCAGACGACGTACGAAGGCGAGATCTTTGCGATGCATCTGCCGGACATCGTGCTGATTCACGTCACGGCGAGCGATGATGCTATTCGCGAGCGGATGAAGGCAAATCCTCACGAGTACGAGATTATCAAGGAGCCGGATATTCCGGTAATCAAGCGTCGCTTCGAAGAGGAGGTGGAAAAGTCTTTCTTAACGAGAACCGGCAAGAAGGTGGTGATTGACACGACGGGCAAAACGCCGGAGGAATCCTTGGATGAGCTATTAGCGGTCACAGATCCGTTGGTGACGTTTGGAGAATTGGCTTTGCGAGCGTTACCTATTCCGGACGGTGATTATGATGTGAGGTATGAAAACGGCGTGCGGAAGATGATTGCGAGGTAGTGATTGGCGGTTGCATGTTGGTTGCGGAGGCGTGCTTCATGAAGAACTCAGGATCGCCGCAAGCAAGTAGGAATGCCGAGACCGGCCTGTCAAGAAGAACTCGATTTTAGGGCAATAGCTCTATTTGGCGGGTTTCTCACTTCCTCCAGCTACGCAGATGCTTTTAAGCGCAACCCCCTAGGAATTACGACGCGGTCAAGTAGATCAAAGAGGAATTGTGACAGCAGGGCGAGAAGCGCGGCAGGGACAGCGCCTTGCAAGATGACATCGGTGGCGTTTAGATTAATCCCGCTAAGGATGAGTTCGCCATACCCTCCGGCACCTATAAATCCGGCAAGCGTCGCGGTGCCGATATTGATGATCGTGCTTGTTTTTACGCCAGCGAGAATTGACCGGGATGCCATTGGCAGGTAGACCTTTGTGAGTTGAGAACGAGGCTCAAGTCCGAGGGCGGCGGCGGACTCTTGGATTGGCGTGGAGATGTCTTGCAGTCCTGCCGTGGTGTTGCGCACGATTGGCAGCAAACTGTACAGGAAGAGCGCGACAATCGCGTTACGCATATTTGTGCCTAATATGGGTATCAGAACGGCTAACAACACAATCGAGGGGATCGTCTGGATAATGCCGGTCAGCCCCAAGATGAATTGACTGAAGAGTCCGGGACGACTCGCGCGTATTCCGAGCGGAATGCCGATAATGACGGCAAGTAACATCGAGATTGCCACCAGCGTCAGGTGTTCACCGGTAAGAGGGACAATCTTAGAAAAGAACTGCGAGATTTCCGAGTTAACGCTTGGTGTTGGCAACTCAGCATCGCCCGGTTCGGTATCCTTGAAATATAGGTCGGCGGCACGAGTGTAGTCTTTCATTCGTTCCGCCGCCACGTTAAGTTGAATCATTCGAGCTTCATCAATGGTTCCCCCTAGCGCGCCAATAGCGGAGATGGCTTTCGGTTCGGTGTCCAATCGGTACAGGAAGACGGCGTTATACTTTGGAAAGAACTCCAAATCATCCTCCAAAACCGCAAGGTCATATTCTCCCAACTTCGCGTCGGTGGAGTAAGCGTCGGTGAGATCTATATCGCCGCTGTTCAGGGCAACGTATGTTAGAGCGTGCTCCATTCCGCGGGGCCTCATCTGCAAGCCGTAGTGCTTGCTGAGCGGCTCCCAGCCGTCGTTTCGATTCAGAAACTCATGTGTTAAGCCGGGTTTCAGGTTAGGGTGATTTCTCAAGTCGCTAATCGTCCGAATGTTGAGGGATTCCGCTGTATCACGGCGCATAGCGAACGCATATGTGTTGTTGAATCCGAGTTCCTCGGTCATGCCAATACCGTGCTCAGCAAGCGCCGCCCGCATCTGTTCCGATGTCAGCGTTTTTTTTGACTTCAAGATTGTTTCTTGAACTGTGCCGGTGTAGTCCGGATACATGGCGATGTCACCATTTGTCAGCGCTCTCCACACGATGATAGTACCACCCATACCTTGTCTGTGTTCGACGGGGAACCCGGCATCTTCCAACAGTCGTTTCGCTATCTCGCCCAGGACGTATGATTCCGTGAATCTTTTGGAACCGACCTGGAGTTCCTGCGCATCCACAGTAAGGGGAATGAGATTGATTATCATTGCAATGCACTTCATGAGAAGCCACGCATTGACAGTTCCCCAAACCTTTGAACGGCCGAGGCAACCTAGCGGTGGCAAAGACTTTGTGGAGAACAATTTCATAACTGCACCAAGCTCCTCTGTGCCGAGATGAATTCCGAGATGAATTCGTCGGACGGTCTTTCCCGCAGGTCGTCCAAAGTGCCCTCTTGCACAATCCGCCCCTCTTTCAACACCACAATCTGATCTCCGAGGTAGGCTGCCTCCGCCATATCGTGGGTAACGAGCACCACCGTCTTACCAAGGCTCCGGAAGATCTCCTTGAGTTCGGTTTGGAGCGAAGCGCGTACCATCGGGTCCAGCGCACCCAACGGTTCATCCAACAAAAGCACATCCGGATTTAACACAAGCGCCCGCATCAAACTTACGCGCTGCCGTTGTCCCCCAGAAAGCTCTACCGGATAACGACTCAAACCGTCTGTAGGAAAGTGGGTCAAATCACAAAGTTCGTCCAGGCGTTGCTGTGTCGCGTCAACGGGGTTGCCGAGGTGTTTTGCCATGAGTGTTACATTTTGGGCTGCCGTAAGATGCGGAAACAAGCCCCCGTCTTGGATGACGTAACCCATCCGTCGACGAAACTCAAGAACGTTGCCCCTCGAAACGCGATGACCCTCGAATTCCACCACCCCGGTTGACGGTTCCAGAAGACCGTTCATCAATCTCAGGATTGTGGATTTTCCGCATCCACTGGGGCCAATCAACACCGTTGTTTTGGATGGTTGAATCGTCAAACTTGTGGGATGGAGTGCGACCGCATCGCCAAAGCGCTTAGCGGTATTGTCTAGTCGGATCATATTCTCTTAGGTTTTAGCAGAGCAACCGCGAACCATTCACGATTGTCGAGCCACCGGTTTTGGATCTCGAGGCCGGCGGCGTGGCATATTTCCGTGAAGCTTCCAAATGTGTATTTATGTGAATCCTCGGTGTGAATATACTCATCTTGTTCAAAAGCAAATTCTCGCTGAAGTTTGCTAATGTAGACACGCTGAGGATGCCGGCTGATTAAACGCATCTCAATGCGGGAATGCGCTTTGACAAATGGGGCAGAATGATCGAACTCGGAGAGCGCGAAAGTGCCCCCAAGTTCACGGTTGATTCGCACTAAGAGGTTTTTGTTAAACGCTGCCGTGACTCCGGCAGCATCGTTATACGCTGCTTCGAGAATATGGGATGCTTTCACTAAATCGAAACTAATCAGCAGTCGGTCCTGAGCGTGCATCTGTTCGCGAATCTTTGTGATGAACGAGACTGCTTCGGCACGATTGAAGTTCCCGATATTGCTACCTATAAAAAGAAACAACCGAGGCTCCTGCAGTTTGGGAATAATCGGGATGGCGTCGGCATATTCGGCTGCGACTGCCGTAATCGAGAGTTGATTGATTTCGGCGAGAAGGGTGTGGGCGGAGGCCTCCAAGAAGCTGGACGAAATATCAATGGGTATATAGTGCAGGTGTTTCTGACGATTCAACGCCGCGTCGATCAATAGACGGGTCTTTACGGAATTGCCACTGCCGAACTCGACGATTGCCAGTTCGCAATCTAGGGCGTCTATAATGTCCGTCGAGTTGTCTTCGAAAATCTTTTGCTCGGTGCGTGTAAGATAGTACTCCGGCAACTCGCATATCTGTTCGAATAGCTTGGATCCGGCCAGGTCGTAAAAGTATCGGCAAGGAAGGCTCTTCTGCGGTTTGGAAAGTCCGTCAGCTACTGCTTGTGAGAATGCCCGTTCTTCGCGACTCGTTGGAAGCTCGATTAAATCGAGGCATGAAGCTAACCGGCGATTAATTTGCAACTCCTCCAAAACGTATCTCCTCAGATTCTCAGATTAAGAGAATCACATCGAGGGCTAAAACCTGTGTGCCGCGTTTTCCCGTGACGTAGGGCTATTATATGATTGCATATTCGGTTGAGTCAAGCGAAATCCTGTGACCACGACACGCCCGCTTGGAGTCTAACAATAGCAGCAGACAAGCGTCAATTTTTTCATTTTGTGCTCAGATTCCACGTGGGTTATAATATCAGCCAAGCAGTACCGCAGTATGCCGGATGGTATGTCATGAAAGATAAATATAAAGCCCAAACGTGGAATGACGGCACTGGTCTGATTAAACTCGATCCGTGGTTGGAGCCTTACTCGGACAAGCTGCAGGAACGCTTTGTCCACTACCAGCGCCTCAGAGAGCGCATAGATGGGAAAGATCGCGGCGGTTTAATGGGCCAGATAAGCCTAGGGCATCGGTACTTCGGATTCAATCGCGACGAGATGGACGGACAGAGCGGCGTTTGGTATCGTGAATGGGCCCCCGGCGCCGATTACTTGGCGTTGATTGGTGATTTCAACGATTGGAATAGAGACGCACATCCCCTAGTGCGCGGTGATCGCGGCGTCTGGCAAATCTTCTTGCCTGATTCCCAATATGTCGATCGATTGACACATAAAAGCGGGGTAAAAGTCCATGTCGGTTCATCCGATGGCGAGCGTGATCGGATTCCCGCCTACATACGGCGCGCGGTTCAGGAGTACGGCACGCCAAACTTTAGCGGACAGTATTGGAATCCGCCCGAGTCGTATGAATGGGAGAACACGGCGCCAAAGCGGTCAGCGGGAGTGCGCCTGTACGAAGCCCATGTGGGTATGGCGCAGGAAGAGGGCAAGATCGGCACCTTTCTCGAATTCTCGGAGAATGTCCTGCCGCGCATCGTCAATCTGGGATACAATGCCCTTCAACTGATGGCTGTGATGGAGCATCCGTACTACGCGAGTTTTGGCTACCATGTCAGCAATTTTTTCGCCGTGTCGAGCCGATTCGGTACACCCGAAGAACTCAAGGAGCTGATTGACGCCGCGCACGGCATGGGTTTATTGGTTATAATGGATCTCGTCCACAGTCATTCGGTAAAGAACGTGGACGAGGGGTTGAATCGTTTCGATGGCACCGATTGTCAGTATTTTCATGCGGGAGCGAGGGGGCAACACCCCACGTGGGATTCGCTCTGCTTTAATTACGGCAAATATGAAGTACAACAGTTTCTACTGAGCAATATCCGTTTTTGGTTGGAGGAGTACCGGTTTGACGGTTTTCGATTTGATGGCGTGACCAGCATGTTGTATCTCGATCACGGAAACAAGCAATTCTCAAATTACGATGACTACTTCGACGACAATGTGGACAACGACGCGCTGGCATATCTGATGCTTGCCAACGAGGTGGCGCATGGGGTCAACAACGGTGCAATTACAATTGCCGAGGATATCAGCGGGATGGCGGGATTGGCGCACCCGGTAACGGAAGGCGGTCTAGGGTTTGACTATCGATTGGCGATGGGTATACCCGATTATTGGATTAAACTGCTCAAGGAAGAAACAGATGGTCAGTGGAACATGTCGGAGATTTATCACACACTTCTCAATCGTCGAGCGCATGAAAAGCACATCGGCTATGCGGAAAGCCACGATCAGGCTCTGGTGGGAGACAAGACTATCGCGTTCAGGCTGATGGACAAAGAGATGTACTGGAATATGAGCGTGTTTACTCCTAACTCGGTCGTGGATCGCGGGATAGCGTTACACAAGATGATTCGCCTCATTACCTTCGCTCTGGGAGGGGAAGGTTATTTGAATTTCATGGGTAATGAATTTGGTCATCCGGAGTGGATTGACTTTCCTCGCGCGGGAAATGACTATTCGCATCATTATGCGCGTCGCCAGTGGAACTTGGTCGATCAGAAGGATCTGCGATACAAGGGCTTAAACAACTTTGACAAAGAGATGCAAAATCTGGATATCCGTTACAGTTTGTTAGAAGATCCTCTTATCGAACCCCTCATGTTGGATGAGGAAAAGAAGCTGTTGGTCTATCGACGGGGCGCATTGGTGTTTGCCTTTAATTTTCATCCGGATGATTCATACGCGGGTCTGCGTGTGCCGGTGCCGGATGCAAGCCACTATCAAGTGGTTCTCAATTCAGATGATGAGGCGTTCGAAGGGCATGGCTTAGTTGATGAAGGTGTAACCTACCTCAAGCAGGACGTTCCCATCCATGGTTTCAGTCAGTCAATTCAACTCTATCTACCTGCTCGGACTGCTCAAGTGTTAGAGCCTGGCTGAATAATGGCTGGTTGAGTCATGTTTGGTTGTTAGGGGAGAAGCGTTAACGTGTTACCGTGGTCGTGTGCTATAGACCTGTAACCCCTAAAGCGAAAGGCTGGTGGGCGGTGCCCACCCTACAAGGGAACTCAATTCAGATGATGAGGCGTTCGAAGGGCATGGCTTGGTCGATGAAGGTGTAACCTACCTCAAGCAGGACATTCCCATCCATGGCTGCAATCAGTCAATTCAGCTTTATCTTCCCGATCGGACAGCTCAGGTTTTAGTTCCGTTGTAATTGCATCGGGAGATTTCGGCAAATCGTGAGAGCATCCAACTCAGGTGCTGTGTCTATCAAGCGCTCGATGCAAGCCGGGCAAAAAATAGTTCTCAACGACAACTTCCCAACTCATGTTAACAGCAATCTCATAGCCACGCTGAATCATCTCGTCGACATCGCGGTCATCCCGCGGCAAGCGTTCTACCAATTTTTCCGCTATATCCCAACTGTTGTTCACCTCAATCTGATCTCGTTCCGCCGCTCCGATTGCCAATAAACCTTCCAACGAATCCGGCAGGTGATTTAGACGGGCATAATCGGCAATGATGACGTTCGGTACATCGACGCCATCGGTAACGCGCCCGACGAAACCGCAACAACCGCAGGCATTGCTCAGCACACAGATCGCGCCGAAGCTCAATGGTTCAACCTGCGCGATGCCAAAGGGTTCATAGATGGATTGTCCTAATTCGGCATCGGATCCCTTCCGAATGTCCATGAACTCCATGTCTTCAGGCATCCTGGCACCGCAGCGTTCTCTACTCCAGCCGAATTGATTGACGAAAACAACCTTGATCGCCGTTGAATCGAGGTTGAAGGCGGTGACATCGTTGTTCAAGTCAATCTCGCTCCCTACAAGGTCTGGCGCACCCACCCGATGATGCAGGGGCCAACCGTATTCCGCTTCCATAGAATGTACCTCTTCGCTCGATCTGCCGCTGCCGATTTCCGTCGAAAGGATGAATAATACGGCGGTCTTGCCACTCGATGCGAGAAGGCTATCCATGTGCCTTAGCAACTGCAGATCGCGCCAAAGACCTTTGCTCCTTACGAGCCGTGTTACGTGTGTGAGCACATAGTCAGGGTTGTAACCAAGCAGGTGCTCGGCGTATTCTTGTAGACGCCTCTTGGATTCCAACTTCTCCGAAAGATTCAGCCGCGCACTGGGAATTCCATTATAAACCAGGTCTATTGATGCATCGCAAAAAGGCTGCGCCAGGAAGCGAAGCTCCTGCACGACGAGGTCGCCTACCGCGAAAATGTTATCACAAAGGTGTGCCTTGTCAATGAGCGCGTGCTTGTGAAACAAATACTGATCTCCGAACACATCCTGAATGAATTTACCTTCGTCCAATCCGCGCCGTAGCACGTTGTAAAACATCGTATCGTGCCCGGGATGATTCTCAACGATTGGACGCACAGTGGCGACTTCATGGGCGTAGAAGATTGTCTTCATATTAGGTTCGTCCTCAAGAATTGCCTTTAGGACAAAGGGCATACCCATGAATTCGTGCGCAATCACGAAACACGGCGTCTCGGTATCTTCGCCAATCAGTGCGCGCAAGGCGCAATATCCCGGTTCCGCTAGTCGAATGTATTCCTCATATTCCCAGTTGTCGTCGTAACGCGCAGATTCGATAGAGAAGCGCTCAAAGAGCCGCAACTTGAACAAGCTCAAATGTTCGGGATGGATGTAGGAAACGTTGATTAAAATTATTTCCGGGAAAATAGTAACGCCAGTACTATCGTCCACAAATCGTCGCTTGCCGTAAACGATAGCGACGTGATAGGTTTCCTCAATTTTTTGCAGCGCATCCGCGTATGGCGTTTTGCGAATCCCCGCAGAAGACGTGTACAAAACTTCACCACCTTCTCCCAAACTCTCCTCTACGTCTGCGCTCGACCCATATTGAGGACCAATGAGAAATGTCCTCTCAATGTTCCGGTTATACTGTCGTGTTGTGAGGAGCCCCTGCAGAACAGCGCCGATTCCTCCGATTTTTTGAACGGCTTCGTGGGTCACATGGGCTACAATGCTCAAGATGCACCTCGTATTTATCCGTTAACACATTGAATCAGCACGTTTCATCTATAGTCATTTGCATTCAGATTTACACACGCTGTGGAATGTATGTTAACCAAATTTTCTAGTAGTAGGTATAATCCGCATGCATACATCCTGTGGAGATCACGGTTCGGTGGAGCGTGCCTACTACTTGCAGGGTTTTTTGTAGAGAACGCAGATCTGCGTTCCCTACCATAGGAGCGGAAATAATAACATCATTCGAGAGGGGAATCAGAACCCGAGTTTTTGGCAAAAACTCGGGTTCTACGGCGTGGAAAATCTTCCACAAAAGGGGAGTAAGAGCCAAGATTAACGTCAACTCCCAACCATGCTCAATCGCGCCTGTTCTCCTGCATGGTAGGAACTGCGGACGAGGGGGCCAGACTCGACATGGCGGAATCCCATCTCCATTCCGGCCTTTTTCAACTCTTCAAATTCCGACGGGGTATAATAGCGTTGAATTGGGAGATGCCGGGATGTGGGTGAGAGGTATTGACCAATGGTGAGGATGTCGCAACTGCTATCCTGAATGTCTCGCATGGTATCTAACAACTCATCAATAGTCTCTCCCAAACCGACCATTAATCCCGATTTTGTGGCGATAGCAGGATCAATTTCCTTGCCTCGCCGTAATAGGTCGAGGGTTTGCTGGTAATTTGCTTGAGGACGAGCTCTTCGATAGAGACGCGGAACTGTTTCGGTATTATGGTTCAGAAGGTCGGGCTTGGCGTCGATAATCACGGCGAGGGCCTCCCAATTGCCCTCAAGGTCCGGGATGAGTACCTCGACGGTGCAACCCGGACTGTTGAGGCGCGACTCTCGAATGCACTCCGCAAAGATGCTCGCTCCTCCATCGGGGAGATCGTCTCGGTTCACGGACGTAATCACCACATGCTTCAGTTTGAGGTTTCCAACCGCCGCACCGATTCTTCGCGGCTCATCGCGGTCAACGACGCCTCCGGGTTTACCTTTCGTGACCGCACAGAACATGCAACGCCGTGTACACACGTCACCCAGAATCATAAAAGTTGCCGTTCGATTCTCCCAGCATTCCCCGATGTTGGGACAACGCGCCTCCTCGCAAACGGTATGCAGGTTCAAATCTCTCATCAAGTGCTTGAGATCGGCGTAGTTCGGACCAGAGGGCATGCGAGCCTTAATCCAGGGCGGGAGCCGCCGTTTTGTTGAATACCGAACCGCTTCTTTGCCCGGAGCACACGACTCGCCCGCGTTGGGCGAATCGTGTAACGGCAATGATTTGATCATAACCTTAGTCCCTTCTTTCAGAAATGGAGCTACAAAACCACCGCGATATGTAATCCATATCTGGAGATTCCCGATTCATCAACTGTCTCATCTCCTTAGTCGATTGTTAGTCAGGAATCGGAAAAAGTCAGAGTTGGCCGGGATAACAATCCTATCACCATCTTTGAGCATGGTACCATACGCCTCAAGGCGTCGTGAAAAGGCGTAGAATTCAGGATCTTGGCCTAGGGCTTCAGCGTAAATTCGAATCGCTTCCGCTTCGCCCTCTCCACGAATGCGCTGCGCTTCTTCGTAGCCTTCTGCCCGAATGACTGTACTGTCACGGTCGGCTTGGGCGCGAATGATGTTGGCTTGCTCGTTACCCTCGGCGCGGAACAGGTTAGACTCCCGTTTACGTTCGGCAATCATCAGATTGAACACGCTCTGTTCCACCTCCTCAGGCAGGTCGGCTCTCTTGGACCGCACATCAACAATTTTTATCCCGTATTCCCCCGCTTTTTCGGTTGCGGATCGGGCAACGGCTTCCATGATGCTTTCACGCTTCGAAGCAATGACATCGACAAAGTTGACGTGTGCCAGTTCCTGACGAAACTCGGAGAAGACGATATCATCCAAACGGGCGCGTGCCCCCGCTTCTGTCCTGACTGCTTTGAAGAAGATGAGGGGATCGGTAATTTTCCAGCGGGTGACGTGATCGACCACCAGCCGCTTCTTGTCAGTCGTGAGGTATTCCTGTGGCAATGCATCGCTAGACAGGATGCGCTTCTCAAAGAATATCACATTCTGTATAAACGGAGATTTTACCTTCAAACCCGGTTCCCGGATAGTGGCGACAGGATTACCAAATTGAAGGATAATAGCCTGTTCCGTCTCGTCAACGGTAAACAGGGCTTGGCTGACGACTACTGCTAGAACGATTATCAGGAAAACAATGATACCAAGCATTCGCGTATTCATCTTAATTTCCTCCTTCGGTCGACCTGGAACTGCCTGGATTGGCAAGCGGTAGCAACGGCAAGACTCCTCTACCAACGTCATCGTCAACCAGAATCAGTTCGACTTTGTTCAGAATCTTCTCCAGTGCCTCGATGTGCATGCGCTCTCGCGTTACCTGCCGAGCAGAGCGATATTCCTTGAGGACAGCAAGAAAACGATCGGCGTCACCGGTGGCGTGGAGTATTTGCTCCTCTTTGAAAGCGGTGGCTTCCTCGATTGCCTGCTGTTTCTCACCGCGAGCCTTGGGTACCACGTTGTTCTGGTAAGCCTGCGACTCATTGATGAGGCGTTCCTTGTCGGCGCGCGCGCGAACTACATCTTGGAAAGCGTCACGCACCTCCTTCGGCGGGTCCGCTACTTGAAGTCGCACGTCAGTAATCTGGATGCCGGATCCGTAGTCCTTCATTAGTTTTGACAGAAATGTACGCGTTTCCTCTTGAACGCGAGCACGTTCTTGTGTAATGACATCATCGACCGACATCTGCCCCACCGTGCTGCGTAGCGCCACTTCAGCGCTTGTGAGCAGAATCTGTTCGGGATTCTGGACATTGAAGACAAAATCGCGTGAACTCGCGACACGGTATTGAACCAACAGCTCAACCTGGACGATGTTTTCATCTTTCGTCAGCATTAGGGCTTCGCTCAAAACCTCGCGTTTTCGGTCCCGCTCTGTGGTTCGGAATCCAATTTCTGCACGCCGAATACTTTCGACATCAACAATTGTCACGCTCTGAATGGGCCAGGGCAATCGGTAGTTGAGTCCGGATCCGGTGACGTTCGCGAATTTCCCGAAAGTTAGTACCACACCCTCTTGGCCCGGTTGCACAATATAGATGCCCGTCGCCAACCACACTAGAAGCACGATTCCGATGATGAGCAGATAGAGAAACTTGCTAGATCCCGAAAACCATCTCGAGACACTGCTCATGTATTGGTTAAATTGTTCCGGCTCCCACGGTTGTTGTTGCATTTAATCTCCTCCTTCATCTTATATCGGGATGTTTTCGATGCGGACGCGCGCCACTGTCAATCCATGCCGTACGCCCCACACGAGGTGCTTGAAGCTACAGTAGAAACAGTGAGATTCCAATGTTTGTTCGCCGTTCACCTCCACCGAGAGGAACAAGGTAGTCCTGAATAACATAATCCGAGGTAATCAGAAGCCCCATTCTCTGACCAAAAGCGTCGCCTTGCAGTACAAGTTCGAAGAAGCCCACCGTGCGGTCAAAATCGTTGGTGGAATCGTTGAGATCGCGCCATGTAAGATATTGGGCACCGGCGCTCAACTGCAACTGCGCCGCAACTTGATGGGTCAGCGTCAAGATATAGGCATTCCGTAGGACATCGATTGACCTTTCCTTTTCAAACGGGACTGTGTAGCCGATAGAACGGTCGCTTCGAAAAGCGGGTGCAATCGTCAGGTCGTCCAGGACCTCATAATCGTAACGAATCTGATTGATTAGAGCAGTGTCAATAACACGTTGCCGAGTGTGAAATAGGCTGTCGCGTTGATATTTGAATTTGCTAGTAAGCATCAGATTCTTTATGTTTTGGTAGTTAACAATCATAGTATAGATGTTGCCGAGATAGTTTTGGAGCGCCAAGTTATCCTTGATTCGCTCTCCGGTGCTTCGGATGACGACATCGTCAGGTATAATATCGCGGGAGCGACGAAGTGTATAGCGAAAAAGAACAGTTCCAAAGTGGGGAATCGGTTCCGGCGCGTAGGACAAAACATTGTAGAACCCTCTCGCGCTCTTTTGTTCAAGGATGAGACGCTTGACATAATATCCGGGAATAATTGACAGTCCTTTCGCAAACGGCAGATCGGCCTTGAAATAGGTATTATGTCCATACGAACCTTCATCATAATCGAAACGGTAGTTGGGTTTATCATCATCCTCAAGGTTATCAGGCTCACCGTTGTTATTGAAATCGATGGATTCCCGATTCAAGCCCAAGCGGAACCGGGGCGGATCGGCGAAGAACAGGAGAAAATCATCGTCCCAATCCTTGACTCGATCACCGTCTATGTCGTCTTTAGTGCTTCCCGACAGTAGAATCTCTGGTTCACGTGAGTCAGCGTATCGATCCTCGTTGTCATTATCATCCACAAAATTTGAAGCCGTAAATAAAGGCGCGATTCGCGTGAATTCGCTTCGCCAAGTAATGGGCCCAAAGTTTCGGTTGATGTCGACAAACCAAGCGTTCGCGCGCCGTTGGCTCCGGTTTCCAGTGACAAGAGGGTACTGCCGCGTTTGGGTGTACCAAGCGCACTCGGCTTCGACCGCAAAACCAGCCAATGTGGTTTGCATGTCAAAGCCCATGGCGGTTTCATCCGTGAGAGTGCCGTAGTCAAATCGACGCACCTCTCTATTTGAGCTGTCACGGACATTGCCCGCGGCGCTTAGTTCCAGTTGAAAATTCTGATTGTCTGTTGACAAGTCTACGCGATAATCGTTGGCGATGTCGACTTCAAAGTGCACTCGTTTGATTTCCTGCGGGTTAAACAGGGTGAACCTATAGGTAAATGTGCCTTCGCCATCGACCCATCTTGAGCGAGCATCGCGTTTGCTATCGTTAGGTAGAACCAAAACTCCCGGAGGTTCCTGCCCTGCGGTCACGTTGTACTCCAATACGCCATCAACAAAAACGCGGACGTGGAAAACGCGTGCGCCTCCCGAATTTTCTGGTGAAGCATCGCCGAAACGGAGAAACAGTTCGGTTGGTGGATTGCTGATGGTGATTCCTCGGAACGGATTATTCGCGCGTGTGAGATCATAGTTCGTAAAAAAACGGTTCACATAGTTTACTCCTACGCGAGGCAATGGCACGGTTACCTCTGGATACGCCCCCAATTGAAAATCGTATGCGCCCAGATTCGCCTCCGCTCGCATCCCCGCCATGAACCAATCTGACGTGCTTTCGATATCAACATCCTCGATTGGAGTCGTTCGCTCTCCCAGAATGGAGAACGTATTGTTCGTCACACGTGCGATAAACGCCGAAACGCCACCACCGGCACGCGGTACCGTGATGTTCCATCGGGCGGCATCAAAAAGTTCTTTGTTCAGCGTGAAGCTGGAAAACTTAGTGAGGAAATTGCCAACGGTCAACTGGTGATTCACGTTTTCAGCGGGAATGTCGAACGTGAAAAAGTTTCGATTACTCGTCTTTTTCCGAAATTCCGCATCGCGACGCAAAACTGAGTCGCCCTCTAGCGCGCCAAACGTTGCCTGCATCTTATAAAGTTCTTTGCCGCTCTTATCGAAGACCTGATTTCCAAGTGGATCGGTTTGCTGGGCAATGGCGGGCACCAACAATCCCGCGTAGAAAAGCCAAAACGCGGCAAAGAAAACTATCGAAATACGGTGTGTCTTAGAAATCGTAGACAATGCTGAACCGATGACTGCCGAAAGTTGCTTGAATGCCGCTATTAGGCAGAACGAATCCATAATCAATTCGCATCCTCTCTCTTGGTCTAAAACCGGCACCAATTGTTAGGTTCGTTCCCCACGCTAAATTTTCAAG
The DNA here is from genome assembly GCA_965220415.1 of Candidatus Poribacteria bacterium. Lineage (GTDB taxonomy): Bacteria > Poribacteria > WGA-4E > WGA-4E > JAJDTR01 > JAJDTR01. The sequence continues at coordinate 5,998,968 of OZ244829.1, read as the reverse complement.
CCTGAACCCACCTCGCACCAGCATTTTGTCACCATGAAGCCTATATTCTAGCCCTACTCTCACATGGATTTCCTGTCGTCTGAATACGAGGTCCATGCCCGAGGTAGAGTTCTTACCAAGGATGCCGATGCCGAGCGTTGTCTGTAACGGTAGATTTTCACTCGTGGGCGACGATGATGACGCCATACTTGGCGAATTCAAGTTTTGTACCGACACAGCGACAGGAATATTCGACGACGACCGAAAAACGAAACCCATATCAATGCTCAACTGACTCCGCCCAGGCAAATCTTCAAGCACCGTGCCATTTGCACCTAGAGTCGGCACTGTCTCCCAGTTAAGAAGTTTGCCGGAAACACCAACCGAAAAGTGACGGTTGTGCTCGCCTCCAATTCGATAGCTCTTGCTTGCACCCAAGATGACATAATTTTCGGCGTACAATTGGCTTACGTTCAGACGTTTCCACAACAGTCCCACTGCGCCTAGATTGGGGTGCGAATTGGCGTAGGCAACCAGATTTTGCGTAATGCTTGTCTCGTCGGTCAAGCCAACGTGCAGCATTGCCATTGTCCCCGAGAACTGCTGCCCGGTGATAGTGGAGATTGACGCCGGGTTGACCAATAACCCGTCCGCCTCATTCGTGACCGCGGTTGACGCGCCGCCCATGCCATACGCGCGAGCACCGATGAACTGATCGTCGAAAGCGGCATATATTGAGGAGATAGACAGGTCAAGGAAAAGGAGTAGGCATACGATTAAATTTAAGGAGGACGAATAGGAAACTATTCGATCGAACAAACTCCCCATTGTTAACCTGTCTTGAGAAACTGAATAATGAGGGCGGCAATTAGCCCAATCCAGACCGGAATCATCATGCCGATGAGCCATTTGAAAACATCTCGGATTTCCTTGCTTACGCGTGATTCAAGATTGCTCATTCGAGTTTCAAGAGCTGTCATCCGTGTATCCATTCGAGTTTCAAGAGCCGTCATGCGATTTTCCAGTGATGCAAGGCGCTCGTTAATTTGTGTTAACTCGCCGCGCATCTGGTTTTGATCTTTCGCAATCTGAATGACCATCTCATGGGTTTGCTGGACGAGATTCCTGATTTCCGTGGTTTGAGGGTCAACGTTCATTTGCACTCTCCATTTTTCAGTCTATTATTTCGAATGATATACCTTTTTACGCAATCAATCTACGCTGACAGTAATTCATTCGTCTACGTGAACACAAGTCGCTGAATTTCTCCATGTCGGTCAAAGGTTATTTTGCAACCACGATGACCCCGTTGCTGATCCGGGAACCTAGACGAACTTGGTAGATATAGGGGCCAATGTTAACTGGCCGTCCCGTTCGGTCTGTCCCATCCCATTCGATGCTGATCGAGTTTGAGCTGACAGTTGAACGGTTTATCAGCGTTCTTACCAGTTTGCTATGCAGATCGTAGATCTCGACGACGAGCTCACGGTCACCGGCATCACCTTCACGAGAATCGGGAATCATCAATCGTGTGACATCCGCCACACCGTTGCCGTCCGGAGAGAATGGATTGAGGCTCCAACGGGCTGTAAGTTCAGGCGGCGGTACCGCTTGAAACACCGCAAATTGGGATATATAATTCAGTTCTAAGCGCACTTTTTGACGAGCGAGATCGACCTGGCCGCCGGCAAGTTGCCATTCGTGCGTTGAAGGATCCCATGTGAACACCCGCAGGTCAGTTTCTCGGTTCACGCCTGCGTGCTCCAAGTCCGCACGATCATAACCGAACTCCAACAACGCGGGGCGTTCGAGCGGAAGTTGCCGGGATACTGCCAATCTCAAGATTTTTGAACCGAGTGAGTTAAAGAATTGTACCTCGTTCAATTGTACATTATTTGCTTGTTTGCTCTCGGTAATCAGTAATCGCACGTACCGGCATGATACATGGGATGGTAATTCGATGGCTGTAACTCCGTCGTTGAACGCGACGACATCCGACACCTCCCTGAAGTCACGATTGTCGTTAGAAACCAATATTGTTGCGCGTTGCGGACCAAAGGAGCGATTGTTAACCACATTGGGGTGAACTACGATTTGACCAAGGGTATGGACATCGCCCAGATCCACTGTCAGGTGGATTGGAAGCGGGACAAGCCCTGCCATCCAAGTAGACGGTGGTTCCAAAACGTCATCCACAGCCAATATCGGGGGCTGACTCGACAGGGAACTGGTTGCTTCGACCTCAAAGTTTCCCCGTTTCAGTATTTCAAAACGATAAACGAGCACGGGCAAGGTGCCTCGGGCAATACGCGCGTTGTCCTGATAATCGGATTGGCCCGCATAATCCGACGATTCACGAAAAAACCGTATTTTTTTTACTGTAGGATCCAATGCGTCAACCGGAACCAAGACACTTGCCCCAACCCCATCGCTTAGGACGAATCGGCTCTGGTCGGAAATAGTACTTTGAAGGTCGGCAAGATACCGCACCAGAATTGTCTTGACATATTGCTCTTCGTTTCGCGAGGAAGGTGATGTGCCAACAATGAAAATCTCATTCTCCCCTTCGGCTAGCAAGAGTGCGATTGAGAAAGAGAGGTCGGTTCTCCGTGCTCGGTCAAGTAGGATTGATACGGAACTAATGCTAGGCAGTATAATTTGACTGTCGATATCAAGGAATTCAAGCGATTCAATCAGGATTCCGTCTGGATCCCATCCTTCAAGCATTTCCATCCGAATAAAACGCGCGGCAGTCAAGGTTGGCAAATGCACGACGACCCGATCCAAGCGGGCATCTAAGCTCGCAGGAACATCTAAGTGGTGATCGGTGAATAGTGTGCCATCTTCGGAAATGGCGAGCAAGATACGTCGTGGGCCCGTTGCGCCCCGTTCGTCAACGGATGGGCGAATTATCACTGCTTGAAGTTGCCGCACACTGCCCAAATCTATGGTGATGGCGCGAATCGAGGGCTTTATTGACGATAGGCTGGAAACACCAGCCGGCGTGTTGATTGTAACAATAATCGCGTTCTGGTCAGATGATGCGACGCCTCCCTCAACTACAAGCGTCTGATTCGTGGTTGTGAAATTGCTCGTAGGTTGCGTGATGTATAGGTCAATCGCAGCGATAGTCCTGCCGTCAATGAGAAGCGTAAGAGCCAGTAGGAATAGTGTAACACGGAGGCGTGTCATGGGATGTCCAGAAATGTCCGTTGATAGGAAACGAAAAGCAACGCTCAACCCTCGGGAAGTCGATGGATTCGCTTTTCCCATTCGTCGCATGTAGCGTGAGTACGTTGAATGGAAGCGCCAATATATTTCGTCGGATCCCGAAGTGCGTCCCGTTGTTCTTCCGTCAATTTTTCAAGAAAAGGTTTGAAGGTTTCATCAGACCACAGGAGGTCCGTCAGACTTTTCCCTGTATCGTGCACTTGAGCGATTAGTTTACGCGTATAATCGTAGGCGTCGGGAAATCCGTAGTAAGCCATCAACAGATAAATTGGTTCAGCGATAGTATCTCCAGCGCTCATTTCAAGATTGCGCCGCATGTTGTCGGTTTTGGCTTCAAGTTCGTCCAATGCACGCTTCAAACGATGAATTGAGTAGTCGAAGGCTGTGACCAACTCCGTCAGGAAACGACTCGACGCGGAGTTTGTTAAATCGCGTTGATGTTCCAATATGCCGTCCATGAACACGGTCATCATGCGCGGCGCGAACGCCTTCCAAAGACTCTTCACATTTTCAAACTCTTCCGGATTTACCTTGTGCGGCATTGTCGAGGATCCAACGAGCTTCGGGTTGTATTTTCTGCCAACCTCTGCAATCTCCGTGCGATACAGGTGCCGCATATCGTCTGCGAAATTAGCAAGAATCGTGTAGGTTGACGTGATGGCGTAAGCCAGATCGGAGATGGATTCCGGCTCCACGCACTGCGTCGAAGTATGCGTGTCCGATGCCTTCAAGCCGAGTTGTGCAAGCAGATCTGCCTCAATCTCCTCAGGATTTTCAGTAATCAGCGATAGACCGTTGAACGCACCGACTGCTCCGGAAAACTGTCCACGGAGATTCCGGCTTGCCTCATCGATTAGTTCGATCCTGTTTCCGATCCGGCTGACGTAGAGCGCAAGCGCATATCCGAAAGTAATCGGCTCCGCATGCTGTCCGTGTGTGCGCCCAATCTGCACTGTTTCCGCGTGCTCCCGAGCCAGTTGGATGAGTTGCATTTCAAGCTCGATTAGATCCGGCAGAATAATCTGCTGAGTCAAATCCTTGAATCGCAATGCAGTTGCGGTATCAAGAACGTCCGCCGAGGTTGCAAATAGGTGTATATAAGGACGTGCCTCGGGGCTAATTCGCCGCCGCATGACGTTGACAAGTGAACGGATATTATGTCGAATTCGTGCTTGTTCTTCATAGACTTCCTCGGCAGTTATATCCTTCGCCGCCATCTCAGCTTCATCAGCGAATTCCTGTGAGCAGATTCCGTGGTTGGCAAGTGTGCGCACTAGAGCCGCTTCAACTTTCGCTTGATATTTCACATAACCGGATTCGGACACATACGGCATTAGCCTTTGCATAAATTCAGTGTTACTGCCGTAGTATCTAAAATCAAGCGGACTAACCGCTTCAAAAAGTTCCATAGTTTGAGATTTTTCCGATCGTTACCATTTCTTTAAAATTCAAGTGCATGGATGACGTGGATTCAGTCTGTAGGTTGGGTAGAACGGTAACGCCCCAAAATAGCCACGAATTTGGATTGCGAATGGAGTTTCCGTTTTGCTTGATGTCCCCGAAAGTTGGGTGAAACCCAACACGCCATTGCCCCTTAGTAGTTGGATTGTTGGGTTTCACTATCTCCATTGACACGGTAGTGGCATCAAAACGCGGAGACTTTAATGGATACCCTGTAGAGTTGACACTTTCCGCTCAACCCAATTTACGCGACTCGTCGCGATTGGGATTACTTCCTTATCAACATTTTGCGTGTTGCAACGAATTCTCTTGCCTTGAGGGTGTAAAAATAGAGTCCACTGGCGACTGATTCACCACGTTGATTCCGACCGTCCCAATACGCCGCCCGGTTACGGTTCCGGTACATCCCCGCCGTCTGATGTCCCATTTCCAGACGCCGAACCACTCCCCCGTTCATGTCATAAATCGTCAGCACTACCTCTGCCGAGGCTGCCAACTGATAGGGAATCCAGGTTTCCGGATTAAACGGATTGGGATAGTTGGCGTGCAACGCCGTCTCTTGAGGAACAATCAGCGAGTCTAACAGGATTTGGAGATTTGCGATGCCCTGTCGAAAGGCAATCGAACCGTCATCTTCGAGCCGTGCGAGGGTAATCCATGTCTCTATCAAATTTCTATCGCGCTCGTTATCCACTCGCTTGATCGCAGGAGCGGCGGCGCCTGCAATGCCCTGCGCCACAAGAGTGAGGTCGAAAATGTTGACCATCCCGTCGCCGTTTATGTCCACGGCCGAGTTGGGCGGTACCCTGCTTCCCAACTGTTGCGCCACGAGAATCAAATCCAAAATACTCACCCGACCATCTCGATTCACGTCCCCGGTCACCAGTCGTTCCGCCACGGTGATGCGTATCTCAAGGGGGCCTGCAGGAATATTTTCACCGGAGATTGAGCCAAACTCAAAGTCTTCCAGAGCCAATTCCGTTTCACCTTCGGATTCTGCCTTGAACTCCACCTGAAGCAGGGAGCCGCTGCCGCTCGCGCCGCCTTCGCTGATCCGACCCGCAATTAGCCCTGTGATTTTTCCTGCTGCATTGTCGATGCGCCCGCTCTGGAAGAAAGTGGTTCCGCCATTCGACTTCAGGAAGTCGCCTTCGCTCACGCCAACCGCTTCAAGTCGGACAGGGTCGAAGACGATATCAAACTGCCATCCCGCCAAGTTAAATACATTCTCTCCGCGAATATCAAGGGTAAACGTATCATCGACGTGAATCGGCGTCTCGGAAAAGACGTAATTGACACCCGGGTTTAACGCCGTATAGTCCGTGTCTTGATCGAGCCCAAATGAGGCACCAGTGTCAGGCCCACGCGCAAAAACCGCGACTAACAAGACATTTCTTCCCTGCCGAAGCGTAACTGGGAAGTAATCCTCGTAATTACTACCCGTCCCTAATTCCTTCAACACTTCGTAAACCAAAACTCCGTTGAGCCAGACCTTTACCCCTTCATCATTACCAATGTACATCGTTGTGTCCTGTCGCCGTGGTGAATATATTGATACAGCGCCGTAGACTACTCCGTAAAGGTTGGGAAGTTTCAGCATCTCTCTAATGTTGTTGTTCCCAGTGGGCGGGAGTCGGTGGGCAGTCCATACGTCATCGCCGACGGCCTGTCCTTCGGTTGCACCATGAGTAGCAATTGCCTGCTCCGTAACCGTGGTGCCGCTCACGCTTGCAAGCAAATCAGAACCGCTATCCAGTCTCGTGCCCGCTACCACAATCCATAACCACGGTCCCTCGATTTTTGGGCCGCCCCGAAATCCAGGATTTCCATACAAAACGATAGTTGCGTTATTTGATAGTTCTGTTAATGGACTCATGTCGTGTATCAAGTTGTTGCTAAGATTCAAAACTCTCAAATTGGTTAAACCCGCGAGAGGAGACACATCGGATATTTTGTTGGCACTAAGGTTTATGTCCACTAAGTTTGTCCGCCCCGCTAACGGCGATAAATTGGATATTTCGTTGGCGTCAGCAATTAGCTTTCTTAGCTGTGTTAATCCTTCCAACGCAGACAAATCCGATATTTTAGAAACTCCAATATCTAACACCTGCAGGTTGGTTAGTCTGCTAAGGGGTGACAGGTCTGATATACGATGACCACGACCACCGCCATCTATAGCAATCTCTCTTAATTTTGTTAAGTTTCCGAGAGGGGAGATATCAGATAAATGGCAGTCATGAAGATTAAGAACTTCCAAGTTGACTAATCCGGCGAGAGGGGTAATATCTTCTACGGGTGAATGCCTAATCCCAAGTTTTTCTAATTTTGTCATACCCGATACAGCAGAAATGTCCGATACATCAGCGTTATAAAACCATAGCACTCTTAAATTTGTCAAACCAGCTAACGGTGAAATATCTGATATATTACCGCCTCTATGCTCAAGCACTTCCAGTCTTGTTAAGTTCGCCAAAGGTGATAAATTTTCCACACGCGCATCCCAAAGAAATAAACGGATTAGATTAGTGCATCCAGCCAAAGGTGACAAATCGGATACAGGGTTGTCTGAAAGCCATAATTCTTCAAGGTTTATCGCATATTCGAGTCCCGCTAAGTTGAAAATTCCCCTGTCGCTTGCTTTAATCGTCGTTAATGTTTCCATGGCCGAAGGTGTAATTGCTTTGGTTCCGAGCGCATCTTCAATAACGGCCCGGAGATTCGGATCCGGGATGTGAATAAATCCACCCTGTAACACAGCCGGGGGCAATACAATCTTAGTGCCTTCCGGCGCGATTATCTTTCTCAAATTGACTAGGCCTACAAGCGGCGACAAATCGGAGACGTTGGATCCCGAAAAATCGAAAAATTCCAGATTGATTAATCCTGTGACCGGCGAAAGGTCGGAAAACGAACCGTGAACTTGGAGTAACTTGAGATTTGTTAAACCCTTCAAGGGTGAAATATCGGATACACGACTGTTATCAAGATCTAAGTGAGTCAGATTTGTTGCAAATTGCAGTCCTGTCAAATTGTGGATACGTCTGTGCTGCGATTCAAGTGTTATCAATGTTTCCATCTCTTCCACGGTAATCGGGGCATTGGAGTTTTTGCCGAGTTCTTCCGAAATTATAGCACTAAGAGTTGGATCCGGAATATGAACATGCGTACCCGGCAACACATCGGGTTGCGTCACTATCGGAGGGGCTACAATCTGATGCGGGTAATCCAACGCATGGATAATATCTCGAAAACGAGATGTCCAGGTGTCTCGTTGCACACTCCCGTTCTCGCCCTCTAATACCAGCAAGCCTACGTTCTGCAACCCTGAATTTTCACGAATCCCTTCGAGGAAGGTTTCGGTCTCCAACCCAACCACCGCCGCAGCGTATGGCGCGTCCACCGGTGCATGAAAAGCCTCATGAAAACGCGAAACCGGCTCAACACCGCCAAACACACCGCCGGTGGCTGCAAGCGCTGCTCTGTATTTCTCCATATCCTTTCCAACAAGGGCGTCCATGTCTGTCTTTTTGGCGTAGAGTCGCAGCGCCTGAGCTTTGTTGTAGTTCGGGTTGGCGTTGCTCTGAATCACGGAACGCACATGGTCCTCAAACGTCTTCATCCCCTCCGTGTGGCAGCCGATACAGGAGATTCCGTTGCGTACTGTCGGGTCACTCGCGGCAGGATTTGAAACAATACTAATCGGCGCTTCATCCAGCCGCAATCCATTGCCGTCCACAAGATAGTAACCCTGCAACCCGTTTGGCAAATTGAAGATGACCTCCCCGCCATCATGCGTGAAATTCAGCGGGTGGGTGAAGACGTTCCGTGTGCCGACACTCCCGGCAAAGTCGTAGCTTTTCCAGTACGCCCCATATCGAGAGGTATGCCGTTCCACGACTCGGTTGTGGTTTGAGACACCCGAATTGTTGAAACCCGCCCGCCAGACGCGAACACCCGGCGCATTTTGTAGATTGCCGACCACGTCAACATCCAGTTGCAACTCCAACTCCCGAGCCGTCGAGGGGAGAGCAAGCAGTTCATGGTAGAGCGGTGCAGAGGACGCGGTTGCGATAAACCAGTCGTTATGAACTGATGGCACATCGCACTTCATTTGTGTCTGTAACCGCCCAAGTTGATCGTGCAATGAGGTCTGCGTGGGCGCGTCAAACGAGATATGATAGGGATACGCCTCCTCTATCTTCGTCCAAGCGTCATTCCGATCCCACTCGTAATGGCGTAGGTCAATGTAGAAGATGGTTTCTAGCGAATCAATGGGTTGTGGATTAGTGATCCCACTTCCCCACGATAGGCTGTTGACCAGTTTGTTGAGTGCTTTGCGGTATTCACCGATATTTTGAGCTGTTTCGCCCGCGTTATAGAGATGCGTCAGTGTAAAGTAACGGGCAAACGCTCGGTCAAACGGTTCGAGTGACATGAGATGGGTCTCAATGGTATCAAGTATTTCAGCAGGAGAGATAAAGTGACCATCGGTGATGCGAGTTGTCGTCCATTCGGGGGCACCGGCTAGAATCCAACGACGGATCGTGTCAATCGATTGAGCGGGCAGTTGGGGCTGTCCGAACGGCATCTGTACACCGTTTTCGGTAGGACCAAGTAGGCGCTTGTACAGCTCGGAGGCGCCAGGATTTCCCGGGACCACGGTACCACCGTCAATAAGCTCGCTGTGTTCCATGAAGAGTGTTTCTCGAAACGCGCCATCGGGGCCATGGCAGTTCAGGCAACTCGCTTCGAAGATGGCGTATGCATCCTGAGCCAACTGCGATTGAGCAGCCACATGTTGAGAACCCATTATGAACATCAAAAAGCCAATAAGTGCGAGACGATGTTGTGCGCCAATCAGATCGAAAATAAGATGACGTTTACGCATTCGTGAGTGTTTCCTTACTTATACCTAATGAAAGTGTTTAGTGACTAGTGATTAGTGGTTAGTAAGAACCTTAAAGTCATAAGACGGGCAACGAATGGGATCTCTATCGTGCTCGCTACTCACTCGCTTAATCCTACTACGAATCTAAAAGTAGTGGTTAACGGCTGGCAATGGACTTCCACAAGGGGTGACCCTACAAAAATATGGCGAAAGATCGCTTAAATCCGAAAACGATTTCCCCGTACGCGCCGTAGAAATCAATAGACTAAACAGTTATTACCTAATAATTGATCGATTTCGCGTCTGGAGAAGTGAAGGGCCGCAAAGTATTGGGTATTGATTTCGAGTTTTCAAACTAGCACCACAGGTTAGGTTAATGCATGCTCCCTCTTGAAGACAATAGCCTATCATTCGTTATTATAGATGATTGTGCCCAAAAAAACAACTGAAACACGGGAATCAGGCTGGCAGTCGCATCCAAACGGCAGAAAGGCATGTCACCCCGCGTTTCCAGAAATAAATGAGCTACTGTATTGGCCAACGGGATGGTCACATACCGGTCTGCTCCCGCAAATTGCCAATGTCATCTGTTGGCGCTTGAATTTGGCAATCCAAGCCGAGCGGACAACAGCTATGAGTGCCTAACATCTGCCTGATTATTAGACATCTTTCCAAAATAATGTCGGTTGTTTCGGGCTTTTTCACAGTGTTGATTGACCAAAGAATCAAATGCGCAGTCAAGAGATTAAGGAGATGTGTCTGTATACCTGTTTACCCGCTTGTCCGCTTACTTTCCCGCCCTGATCCTCTGTATCTCCGTGATTTAATTAACGCAAGTTGCATTCTATTGACATTGAGGATTTCTATCGCACTCGCTATTCACTCGTTTGATCCTCTGGATCGAGGAAAGAGACTCCGACTAGAACGTGTTACTTGCTGAATGAATTATTCCGACAGGGATAATGGCGTGCTACCAAGTAAAACTCCACATAGCGCTCCGCTGGAGCGCGGAAATTTGGACATATCGTATTCTATTGACATTGAGGATTTCTATCGCACTCGCTATTCACTCGTTTGATCCTCTGGATCGAGGAAAGGACTCTGACTAGTAAGTGTTGCTTGCTGAATGAATTATTCCGACAGGGATAATGGCGTGCTATCAAGTAACACTCGCTCGAAGCCAGTCATAGAGCGAAAAACGAGGGTCAATTTATGATGCACGACCCACATTGAAGATCTCTATCGCACTCATTGTCCATTCGCTTGATCTCCGCTGGAGCGCGGAAATTTGGACATATCGTATTCTATTGACATTTCGATCCTCTGGATCGAGGAAAGAGACTTCGACTAGAACGTGTTACTTGCTGGATGAATTATTCCTTCCCTCGATCCCTCGTTATTCATTCGGCTGATTACTCGCTAAATGATATGCTCAAAAGCCATCAATGGGATTGACGGAGTGCGCGACGGCAAGCAGACCCCGGGTCTCGTTTACAGTGACGCCGTCGAAATTAGAGCGGATTTTTTCAACTAGCTCTGAAATTGCGCTTGAAGCCTTGCCGGGCGCGGCTTGAAGCCGTCTGCGACACACTTCGCTAAAGTCCGCTAAAGTCCGCGCACATATTTCACCCCACTTTTTTGAGGAACACCTGGATAGCGGGTTAGAAAGTAATGATGCGTCTATAAATTTGCTGTGCTCAATACGTCGCCACATTCGGCCATCTCTTGTCTCAATGAATGCTTTGATCCTCGTTTTTCGGAGCGTCGAGTTAAGCGGTTTGTTATACTTGACGCTGGTGAAAATTGCGTGTTTTCAAGCGTCTGGTGGTAGGTGCGGTTGGAAAGGGATCTCTATCGCGTTCACTATTCGTTCACTTGATCGCACCTACAGGGAACGCATGTCGCGACCTGGAGATCGCCCATACAAAAGACGCAACTTCTGACAGCGCGGAGTATAGCATTTCTGAAATGGAGAATTCCTTTGCCGGAGCGGGTTCTCAGGAATCGTAATGCTAACAAAATGCTAACAGAAAAAAGTTCCGCCGCCACGACGGCGGGAATATTACAACTATACCACACACATATTAAGTTGTCAATCTAACATTGGCGAGTTACGGGACGGAAGAAAAGTTGGCCGACGGTGCTTATCAGGGCATAGCCAAACTATACCTTGCGTTGGGTAATATTGCGCTTGTTTTCGCAGCACAAGTGTGTCGCGATTCGGGGATGGAATCTCTATGGACGTACAAAGGCGATCACAATCTAACAGATTGTGGTACAGAAATCTATGATTTAACTTGATCGTGGCTGCTACTCTACCAGACGCTCGAAAACACACAATTTCTGGCAACGTGAAGTATATATGCCCTCAGTTTGACGCCCAACAAGGAATATCGGAGCAAGCCCTTGACTCGGGGAATGAAGCAATTCAACCGAAAGTTGACAACCCAAAGTATATTTTTGAAAATTGCTTACCCGGGGCATTCCTCGACAAGGCATCAAATAGTATAGCTATTCTAGTCAGCAAGATTACCGTACATACAAAGAGCTGTTTTGGAAAGATGTCTATTACAAAATAAACGACCGACCTATCAGTTAGGAAACCCGATACTCGCCCGAAAAAACACTTGCACAGCGTTTAATTCTCTTGTAAAATTGATACCGTGGGAATCACACAAAGCTTCCCTTGATACTTCCCAAAATGACGCCAAAATTCATAGGAGGATTAACATGAAACTGAGAATCGAATATTGCGCCATGTGAAACTATTTACCCAATGCCGTCAGTTTGACGAGCGAATTACTGAATAAATATGGTACCGATGTAAAGGAGCTCACTATTGTGCCGGGCGGGGGCGGAGCCTTTGAAGTGACGTTTAACGGAAACTTGATTTATTCGAAGCTGGACACCGGTGAATTCCCTACGACGGACCAAATTACTTCCGCGATTGAAGCCCAATAATCGTAAAACAAGTCACACATCGCACTTGAGAAGTGAAGAGTACCTAGCGTTGTCCCTACAGTTGTCTTTCTCATGCACAAACATGGCGCGATTGGACTGCTCAAGTCTATCTGCCTTCATGAAGGGCAATATTTCGCTAATACCGAGTCCGATGGGACGGACTGTCCATATCCGAGGTGTCGTGTTTCTACGGCCTCACCAAGCTCCAATTATTTTAGAACCACAAATCGATAATCATGAAAAAGATTCGACGCGCGTTGATCAGCGTCTTTGATAAATCCGACCTTTTGGACCTCGTCCAAACCCTCGCACAGAACGGCGTCGAACTCTTATCGACCGGTCGAACCTCTAGCTACCTCGCCGAATCAGGATTTCAAGTTCGGGAGGTTTCAGATTATACCGATTTTCCCGAGATATTGGATGGGCGCGTAAAAACGCTCCACCCAAAGATTTACGGCGGCTTGCTCTCGGTTCGAGATAATGCGGAACACGTTGCACAGACCTCTGCGCACGACATTGACCCTATAGATCTGATTGTGTCCAACCTTTATCCGTTTGAAACGACGGTTCAGCGGGAGGGCGTCGAACTCGCGGAAGCGATTGAGAATATCGACATCGGCGGACCGACACTTATTCGCGCGGCGGCGAAGAATTACCAAGATGTCGCCGTGGTCACGGACCCAGCGCAGTATCCCGAAATTATCGAGGAACTTCGAGTCAACGGAGGCAGCCTGCCGTCGAAAACTCGTTTTCGGTTGGCGAAAGTAGCCTTTCAACACATCGCGCGTTACGACGCCGCAATTTCGCGCTATCTCACCGCTTTAGATTCTCCTGTCCCCGACTTCCCCGATTCCTTGAATCTTCGCTACGAAAAAGTACAAGAACTCCGCTATGGCGAGAACCCACACCAAAAGGCGGCGTTTTATCGTACTGGGGCCTCCCCCGAGCCGTGTGCGGCTTGGGCGGAGCAACTAAGTGGTCAATCGCTCTCATTTAACAATATCCTCGATCTGGAAGCCGCATTGGAAATTGTCAAGGATTTTGACGCTCCAACATGTGCAATCATTAAGCACAATAATCCGTGTGGATTAGCTAGCGGCGAGGACTTGGTGGAGGCGTTTAATGACGCACTCGAATGTGATCGAACTTCCGCATTCGGCAGCATTATCGGTCTGAATCGCAAAGTAACAATCCAGACAGCGAACACCATTCGAGAAGCCGCCAAGGAAGGGATAAAGGTTGAAGCAATTATCGCCCCAAGCTATACCGAACAGGCATTGAAAGCTCTGTCTCGTGTGAAACAGCGTCGAATCTTGGCAACGGGGAAGTTGTCACAACACGCATCTGTCAAACAGGCGCGTCATGTAATCGGCGGATTACTGCTTCAAGACAGAGACCGGCACGAGATCGCGCAGGATGAGTTGAAAGTAGTCTCCAAACGCAAGCCGATGGATGCAGAATTCGAATCGCTTCTGTTTGCTTGGAAAGCCTGCAAGCATGTGAAATCCAACTGTATTTTACTGGCGCGAGACACCAAGACTGTCGGAATAGGCGCCGGGCAGATGAGCCGCGTAGATTCATGTTTGATTGCCACGCGCAAGGCAGGGGAAAGGGCGAAAGGTTCGGTGCTTGCATCGGACGCTTATTTCCCGTTTCCCGATGGCGTTGAAATAGCTGGTGCGGCAGGAGTAAGTGCGATTATTCAGCCGGGCGGGTCTGTGAACGATCAACCGGTGATTGATGCTGCGGATCGTTACGATATGGCTATGGTGCTGACTGGTGTTCGGCACTTTCTCCACTAAATTTGTAATTTGAGCTGACAGATGATGGACCTACTACCTCCGGCGACGGCATCGTTTATAATCCCGCCGACTGTAATCACGGGTATCGGCGCGACTGAGCAGGCGGGCGAACAGGCAAAACGATTGGACGCTCGTACCGCGTTGGTCGTGACCGACGGTGGAATCGTTAAACTCGGATACGCCGATGAACTCGTGAATCAGCTTCGACGAGTTGGGATTGGTGCCTCAATCTTCTCGGATGTCACACCCGATCCGACTCTACAAAACGTCAACGATGGGTTAGAACAGTATCGAGAAGAATCGTGCAATATCATCATCAGCATCGGCGGCGGCAGCGCTATCGATTGCGGCAAAGGGATTGCCATCAGACTGACCAACGATGGCGAACTTGCCGAATTCATGGGCGTGAACAAAATTCCCAACCCGTGCGCTCCCCTCATCGCCATTCCCACCACGGCAGGCACCGGCAGCGAGTGCACAAAAGCGACAGTTATCACCGACACCGAGCGCAATGTGAAGATGATGCTCAGCAGCCCGTGTATAGTGCCACAGGTCGCGATTGTAGATCCACTCCTTTCGCTGTCTACACCGCCGCATTTGACAAGCGCCGTAGGCGTGGACGCGCTCACCCACGCGATCGAAGCCTACATTTCCAAACGTGCGCAACCAATTACCGATGCCCTGGCGTTGGAAGCAATCCGCATGATTTCAGGTTCCTTGCGCCTAGCTTGGGCTGATGGCGGGCACATTGAGGCACGAACCGAAATGATGCTTGCAGCATCAATCGCCGGCATGGCATTTATCAACTCCTCCGTGGCACTTGTACACGGCATGTCCCGACCAATCGGGGCTTATTTCCACGTGCACCACGGTTTGTCCAATGCCGTCTTGCTGCTTGATGTTATGGAATACAGCGTAGTCGGTGCACCGGAGCGCTTTGCCGACATTGCTCGCGCGATGGGTGAACCAATCGACGGATTATCGCCAATGCGTCAAGCGGACGCGGCAATCGTTGGCGTTGAACGCCTGATCAACGACCTGCAAATGCCCCGGCTTGGGGAGATTGGTATTGACCGGGAGGAGTTTGAAACCGTGGCTGATCAGATGGCATTGGACGCGCTCGCCAGCGGGAGTCCGGCAAACAACCCTCGTCAGCCCACGAAAGAAGACATTGTAGCGTTGTATAGCAAGTGTTTTGAACCTCGTTCAGGTCAAATTTAACCTGTCGCATTGAACAGTTAAAGATTAAAGTAAAGTGTTTAGTGGCTAGTGATTAGTGGATCTCTACCGCACTCACTGAAGATTTCTATCGCGGTCGTTATCCACTCCCTTGATCGTTCGCTTGCTGGTTAGTAAGAACCTTAAAGTCAAAAGTAGGGCAATGAATGGGATCTCTATAGGAGTTCTATCGCATTCGTTATTCACTCATTTGATCACTCATTGTCCATTAGCTTGATTACTACTACGAACCAACATTCGCATTATGGATCGGTGGACTAAACAGTTACATTAAAGTTAAGGGAGTTTATACCGTGCGTTGGGTAATATTGCGCTTTCTTTTCCAGTGATAATTGTTTCTAATAGGACTTAAGTAGCACCAGCAGGTCGGGAATCGGAGTTCCCTCGTACGAGGGTCGCGACCTGGAGATCGCTCCTACAGAAGACGCAATTTCTGACAGCGCGGAGTATACATTAAAGTTAAGGGAGTTTAATTTCCATTTTGGGCTTAAAATCCCGGTGTTAACGATGAAGAGAACGAAAAGATTGAGCGACTGAACGAAACGCACGATAGTTTTCCTGGACAGATTCTCCCTCCATATCGCTACGGCCGATGCGAGGAACGGCAAGAGATCTCATTATCCATTCGCTTGATCCCTTCCTACCGTACGCAACCAGTGACTACGTATTTTTGTTCGAGGAAATTGGCCCGGTAAACGTGTAAAGCCTGACGGAGAAAGCATGTTGAAACTGATAAATTGGAAATCCCTTTTTGTAATCTTGCTCGTCCTGCATCTTCTCCCGATATGGATTTTCACGTATTTCCCTTCGCAGGATGGGCCTAGCCACATCTACAATGCCCTCACACTGAAGGAGTATCACAAGCACGAGAATTATACGATGCGTGATGTGTGGAAGTTGAACATCACTATCTTTCCAAATTGGTTGTCTCATCTCATGCTTGCCGCCTTCCTCTATGTCTTCCCGCCCCTCGTTGCCGAGAAAGTCTTGCTTACGTTGGCAGTCGGGCTTGTTCCCATCTCGTTCTTCTATCTCCTGGACGCAATTCACAAACGCGGCTTCGTTTTTGCTTGGCTCGGCTTTCTATTTTCCTACAACTATCTTCTCTTCATGGGCTTCTATAATTTTGCCCTGAGCACCTCGTTGTTCTTTTTCTGCTTCGGACACTGGTGGCGGCACAAAGATGACATCCGTGTGAATCATCTCATTGTTCTGTATATTCTCGCGCTGCTGACATATCTCTCGCATATCGCTTCGTTCGGTCTGCTGGTGTTGGGCCTGTCATTGGCGGCGGGTTGCCTCTGGGGAGGCGCTGCTATCGTAACGGCTTGGCACACGCGGAAAGAAGGGTTTGCACGTACAATAGAGCAATTCTGGGCGGGACTCAAACCGCTCGTGCGGTTCGGACTCTACATGATCCCGGTGTATTTTGTCCTAATGGATTACTACCTTAAGAGCCTTAAAGAGCATGGAGAAGGTCATCACCGGGGCATGGTATGGATTAAGGACTACTTTTGGGGCGTGAAGTCAATCGTCTACTTCACGGATTGGCACATCGGGGTACATCATGTGTTGCTAGCGATTTTGGGAATTGCCATTCTGGTTTCATTGGCGTACCGAATAGCCCGAAAGCAGTGGGTACGGAAGAGCGACGTGTTTCTAGTCATCACGGTGGTTTTTACGGTCATGTTCATCAGGGCGCCGTGGGGGTTCGGTCCAGGAGGCTGGATTAACGACCGAATCCACTTCTACATCCTGCTAATGCTGGCGCCATGGCTCGCTACGGACATGTGGAAGTGGTTGAGATACGGATTTTCGGCAGCTATGATTGTCATCTGTCTGCTGCATCTTGGGCGCACTACCTATGAAATAGCTCGACTCAGCCCGGAAATCGCGGAGCTCGTATCGGGAACACATCTTATCGAACCGCACACGACATACAGCGTACGCGGCGGTAACTGGCACAAGTCCGACGCATTTGGGGAGGTCAAGTACGTCTCGCCGTTCGTCCATTCAACGGCACTCTACGGCGTATACACCGACGATGCATGTCATTTGGCGAATTACGAGGCACATTATGACTACTTTCCAATCAACGCATTAAACCGACACACTTACTTTGGGCACGAGGACTACACTGTTGCATGGGCGCTTCCGCCCAATGAAAACATCGACGATCTCATGAGAGACTTTGATCTTATCCACAAGACCAAGAACCTCATGCTCTTCCGGCGGAAAATGGCGGAATCCCTCGACCCGTCAATCTGGAGTGAGACCCAGGATGGAGGTAAAATAATTCGGTTCGACATGCAGCCGCCAGAGGGACAAACAGCAGAGGGGCATCACGCTGTTCACAAGGATCTTGGCTACGTTAGCGGAAGATTCGGCTGGAAAACTCAATCGCCGCACAGCCATCACGGGGGAAATGTCGAACTTCCTCCAGACTATCGAGATTCCGTCTTGGATAGGCACGACGCGGTGTTCAAACTCGACCTGCCAAACGGATGGTATCGCGTCACCAACTTTTTCTGCTCGGCAGAAGACAAGGGACATCAGGTGAATCTACTCGCGAATGGAAAGCGGATGATTAATAAACTGACCGTCCCGACCGGGAATGAAACCGTCCAACATACTTATGAGATTGAGGTGACGGACGAACATCTCACACAGGTTATCTACAGACCGAATCAGCGAGTGCCAAAAGCAGGGATGCATAACCATTGGGTTTGGAACGGTTTCACCGTGGAAGAGATTTCCAAATAACAGCGATGTACATCGAAAGTCGAACGCGGTCAGCGGCTTGCGTAAGCCAAAAGGAATAAGGGGCGCTATTCTTGCGAGAACTTGTTTGCTTTTATACTCTGCGTTGGGTATTATGGCACTTTCTTTTTCAGTGATAATTGTTTCTAATAGGACTTACGTAGCACCAGCAGGTCGGGAATCGGAGTTCCCTCGTACAAGGGTCGCGGCCTGGAGATCGCGGGATCTCTATCGCACGGGATCTACTATCGCGGGGATCTCTATCGCGCGTGCTATTCGCGTGCTTGATCCTATTCAGTCACTTGATCGCTATCCGCTCGTTTGATCCTACAGAAGACGCAATTTCTGACAGTGCGGAGTATAGAATCCTAATACGGAACATGGAGACAAAGGGTGCAGCATGTTGAAACTAATGAATTGGAAATCCCTTTTTGTGATTCTGCTCGTCCTGCACCTTCTACCGGTATGGATTTTCACGTATTTCCCGTCGCAGGATGGGCCTAGCCACATTTATAACGCGCTCACACTGAAGGAGTATCACAAGCACGAGAATTATATGATGCGTGATGTTTGGAAGTTGAACATCACCATCTTCCCAAACTGGTTGTCGCATCTCATCCTTGCTGCCTTGCTCTATGTCTTTCCGCCCCTCCTTGCCGAGAAAGTCTTTCTCACTTTGGCAGTCGGCCTTGTTCCTATCTCGTTCTTCTATCTTCTCGACGCGGTCCATAAACGCGGATTCGTGTTCGCTTGGCTGGGCTTTCTTTTTTCCTATAACTACCTTCTCTTCATGGGCTTTTACAACTTTGCACTAAGCACCTCCTTGTTCTTTTTCAGCTTCGGATACTGGTGGCGGCACAAAGATGACACACGAGTGAACCACCTTATTGTTTTGTATATTCTCATCCTGCTCACGTATCTTGCGCATATTGCTTCGTATGGATTGCTGCTGTTGGGTTTATCATTGGCGGCGGGCTGCCTTTGGGGAGGCGCTGCTATCGCAACTGCTTGGCATGCGCGGAAAGAGGGGCTGATGCGAATAACAGCGCAATTCTGGGCGGGACTGAAACCGCTAGCGCGGTTCGGGCTCTACATGATCCCGGTATATTTCGTCCTCGCAGATTACTACCTTAAGAGCCTTAGGGACAGTCAAGGTGGTCAACATATAGGCATGGAGTGGATTAAGGATTACTTTTGGGGAGTAAAATCAATTGTCTATTTCACGGATTGGCACATCAGGGTTCATCATGTTTTGCTCGTGATGCTGGCAATTGGAATTCTGGTTTCATTGGCATACAGAATCGCTCGAAAGCAGTGGGTACGACGTAACGACGTGTTTCTAGTCATCGCCTTGGTTTTCATTTACATGTTCATCAATTCGCCGAGGAGGTTCGGGACGGGGGGTTGGATTAACGACCGCATCCATTTCTACATCCTTCTGATGCTTGCTCCATGGCTTGTCGCGGACATGTGGAAGTGGTTGCGATACGGATTTGCGGCGGCGTTGGTCGTCATTTCTCTGTTACATCTTGGGCGTACTACATATGACATTGCTCGGCTCAGTCCTGAACTCGCCGAACAAGCGTCCGGCGCACATCTCATCAAACCGCACATGACGTACGCAATGCGCGTCCGCGACTGGCATAAGTCTGACGCACTTGGAAGCGTCAAATACGTCGCACCATTTGGCCATTCCGTGGCATACTACGGGCTTTACGCCGACGATGTGGGCAATCTTGGAAATTACGAGGCGAAGCACGACTATTTTCCGATCGACCTTTTGCATCAACCTACCTACGGTGGGCGCGAGGACTACGTTGTCGCTTGGGCTTACCCGCCGGAAGAGAAATTCGACGACCTAAAGAGTGATTTTGACCTCATCCACGAGACCAAGAACCTCAAGCTTTTTCAACGGAAACAGGCAGAGGCTCCCGATCTGTCAATCTGGAGCGATACCACCGACGGTCGCCGCGTTATTCGCTTCGACATGCAGCCGCCTGAAGGACAAACGGCAGAAGGCTATCACGCCGTCCACAAGGATCTTGCCTATGTGAGCGGCGGATTCGGCTGGAAGACTCAAGCGCCGCACAACCATCACGGCGGCAACCCCAATCTCCCACCGCATTACCGAGATTCCGTCTGGGATAGACACGATGCGGCGTTCAAACTCGACCTTCCGAATGGATCGTATCGCGTTACCAACTTTTTCTGCTCGGCGGAAGATAAGGGGCATCAGGTGAATCTGCTTGCCAATGGAAAACGGGTGATTAAGAAATTGATTGTCCCGCCCGGGAATGAAACCGTCCAACATTCCTACGAGATTGAGGTGACGGACGGACATTTAACGCAGGTAATCTACAGGCCGAACCAGCGAGTGCCAAAAGCGGGAATGCACAACCATTGGGTCTGGAATGGATTCACGGTAGAACAGGTTTTTCAGTAAGTATTTTTCGTAACTGTTTAGTCTATCAATCTGTTTTGGGAATGTTGGTTCGTCGTGCTGCAGTTTAATCCCTGTTCCTACACTATCAAGCAAACGGATAGGATCAAACGAGCGGATAGCGAGTGCGATAGTAAATCCCTCTCCAGGTCGCGATTTCCTGTTGGCGCGTATGCCCTAGACCGAACTAAACAATTACCGTTTTTCAAACCAAACTGCGCTGTATCACGCGATTGAAAACACCGAGTTCTTGGAAGGGAACGACGGAGATGGACATTTGGGACGGTTTCTTGAAACTCTTTTCGCTTTATTGGATCCATATCATATTCGGACTGTTTTTCCTTGTCGGGCTCCTAGTCGTTGCAAGTTTTCTAGACAAACGCCGCACTTCTGGAACCTCGCCGGAAACAGCGGAAGGCCGTCCGAGGTTGGTGCGTATCACGCAAGGGAAAGTAATTGCTGGCGTCTGTGCCGGCTTTGCTTGGAAATTCGGAGTGCCGCGGTCAATTGTACGAGCACTTTGGATATTAATGATGATTCCAATGTCGGGTACTCCCGTAATTGCATATTTTACGTGCTGGGCATTAATGCCGAAGGCGAATAAGTTGCCAGAGAATTACAACACTCGAACCGATGGATATTGATATCCTCCGTAGTTGTTATACTTTGCGTTGGGTATTATTGCGCTTTCTTTTCCAGTGATAATTGTTTCTAATAGGACTTAAGTAGCACCAGCAGGTCGGGAATCGGAGTTCCCTCGTACAAGGGTCGCGACCTGGAGATCGCTCCTACAGAAGACACAATTTTCGACCGTGCGGAGTATAGATTCAGAAACTATTTCTCCGCCAGGTTGAGCCCAGTGCGAGTTAAGGCGTCCAATTCTTCAAGTTTTTCCAGAGTAATGCACTCGGTCTGAGATATTCCCCGCCCATCTTCTCGTAAAATCTCCGGTACGGATTTTCCGAGTACAAATTTACCCCCATGCTATGAATCCCTGCCGCCCGAACCCAATCCACCACCAACTCAAACAGATGCGTCCCGATTCCCTGTCCTTGATAGTCTTTCAGAACATACATTGATTGAAGTTCGCTTCCTACGCCCCATTTGGTCGTGTGGTGACACGCGGCATATCCAACCATGCGTGCACCGTCAAGAGCGACATAAATGACTCTCGGATTCTTAGATTTTTTGGGATTCCGAGTCTTTTCGATGTAGCCCTTCCACTGTGCCAGTAGGCGATCGTAGTTTAATTCGTACTCCGGCGCCATGAACTCAATCACGCCTACCAGTGAGGCCTCTTTGCTCGCGACCTCCGTGCGCGCAATCGCCTCGGCATCATAAATGGAGGCTTGTCTATAGGTCAACATGGTGAGAAACTTCCCAGTTTTCCCGGTATGGTACGATCAACCGAGTGGACAGCGATGGCGATAGAGTTCCCCTACACACCATTGCCAGCCGCTTGTGATAGCAAGAGATTAACCGAATTGATCAATCAAACCGTGCGCTTTCGTCCATCAGACGCATGTTTGGTCGTAGCCCTCTACCTGATATCCTCCGGTGTTGAAGAGCACAATCCGTTCCGATTTATGTACCTCTCCGGCTTCCACCAACTTCATTAATCCTGCCACAGTTGCCGCGCCTTCCGGGCAAGCAAGGATGCCTTCATTCGTTCCGAGGATATTCATCGCATCCAGAATTTCTTCATCCGTGACCGCAATCGCCGTGCCGCCGCTCCCTCGAATCGTATCCAAGATTAAAAAATCGCCGACAGCCTGCGGCACACGTAACCCTGCCGCGATTGTATGGGCATCCACCCAAGGCTCCGCTTCTGTATCGCCCGCCTCCCATGCCTTGACAATCGGAGCACATCCCGCAGCTTGCACCGAGATCATTCGCGGACGCTTGGCATCAATCCAGCCGATCTGTTCCAGTTCCTGAAACCCTTTCCACATCCCGACAATCCCGGTGCCTCCGCCCGTAGGATAGACGATAACGTCCGGCAGTTGCCAGTCAAACTGCTCCGCAATCTCAAGCCCCATTGTCTTTTTTCCCTCAACGCGGTAAGGTTCTTTGAGCGTGGAAACATCAAACCAGTCTTCTTCGGTTTTCCGCTCTGCGACAATTTTTCCCGCATCCGTAATCAACCCGTCTATAAGCGTGACCGATGCCCCAGCCATACGGCAGGTATTCCGATTGAACGCAGGACTGTCTTGCGGCATGAAGATATGCGCCTCCATACCGGCTCTCGCCGCGTAGATTGCCAATGCCGTTGCCGCATTGCCGGCCGACGGTATCGCCAATTTCGTTAATCCCAGTTCTTTTGCTTTGGAAACTGCCATTGCCAGTCCACGTGCCTTGAAACTTCCGCCGGGAAGAGGCGATTCATCCTTGACCCAAAGCATCTCCAATCCCAACAATTTGCCGAGATGATGCGTCCTAATCAGTGGCGTCACTATTTCGCCAAGTGAAACCGTGTGCGCGGGGTCAATTATCGGGAGAAGTTCCGTGTACCGCCAGAACGTGGCAGCACGCTCCACGAGCGCGGACTTGTCCCACGTTTGAGAAACTTTCTGCAAGTCATACCGAGCAAACAGCGGTTTTCCGCAGGATGTGCACAGATTCTGCGGTTGATTGTGATTGTAAGTTTTACCGCATCTGCTGCATTCGAGGTGGGTCAAGAAATTTGTGGGGTTTTCCATTCGCATGTCTCACAGTGCTGCTATACTTGTGGCATCGACGTTATTATTCCCATCCGCTGACACGGGAGGGTACAGGCTTTTAATTCCTGTATTTTCATGGTTGAAGTGTCCCGATTATAACATACCAAGACCCGATTATCAATTTACCTAAAATCGAATCACCGAGCTGCCGCATCTTCGGTTTTCCAATCGGGTAGCACCGTCTTTCGCCGCTAAGTGAATTGTCATGTTCGTAGACAAGTCGGCACATATTCACGGCGCTCAGGGGTGCTCGTTAACGAAACCACAATCCGTTGGCATTACAGTGTTACTGTGAGTATAATATAAGCATTCGCGTCGCTTATAACCATCCATCGACCGTTGGGAAGATTAAAGGAGGGGCACGGTTTGAAGAGCATCTTTCTCAAAGACATGGCATACCGCCGGACACGGGTCGTGTTGACGGCAATCGGGATTACTGTCCTGATTTTGCTGATTTTGTTCCTCGGCGGAATTATGAACGGCATGCGTATTCAAGCCACACAGTATGTCAATTCGACGGGTGCCGATATTTGGATTTCCGCTGAAGGATCGGGGGGAGCGTTCATCGGCTTTTCGATGCTGATTGAGGAGTATATGGCTTCGCTCAACCTAGCGCCCGGATTGGAACCACACTCCGCATCTCCACTTGTTTTCGCACAGGCGCGTCCTATCATTCGAGGTAAACCGAGCAAAGCGATTGTCGTCGGCTATCAGCCCGGGAAACTTGGTGGACCGGCTCACGCGCTCGAAGGACGAATGTTTGCCAAAAGCAAATATACGGATTACAGCCCGGAGGCCGAGGTAGATCTAGAAGTGGTTGTCGATGAAAATATGGAACTTGAAATCGGCGAGAGAATTGTTATCGGAGGTAAAGAGCTCAAAGTCGTCGGCAAAGTTCAGAGTCTTATGTTTGTGCTGGATACCCCCCTCCTATTCATGAACGTGCGCACGGCGCAACACGTGCTGCTTGGGAACTATCCTCGGGTGAATATGATGATTGCGAAGAGTGTAAAAGGGGTTCCCCCGGAGAAAGTTGCCAAGCAATTTGAGTATTCCCCGTTGAAAATCGAAGTACGCACGCTTCAACAGACAATCGACGACATTATCGACTACTATGTTGTTAGCCCAATGCGAGCGGTCACATTTCTGCGCGTGATGCTCTGGTTGGCTGCGGGAATCCTTGTCGGGATGATCACATACGTGACCACCCTTGAAAAAACGCAGGAGATTGGCGTGTTGAAAGCTATCGGGGCATCCAATATGTACGTGATGCAGCTAATTCTCAAACAGGTTGTTTTAATTTCACTCGTTGGCGTTTTGTGCGGACTAATCTTGGCATTCATCTTCGCCGCCGCTGCTCCAATTTTTGTTTCAATCCATTTGCTTGAATCCATAATGGTCGCAGTGATTAGTTTTCTCGTGTGTTGCTTAAGCGGTTATCTTGCCGCACGAAAAGCGGTCGCGGTTGACCCGATGCTCGCATTCAGAGGTGAGATTTAAGGGGGAGGTTTCAGATGGGAGTTGTCGTCGAAGGAAAAACTTTGACCAAACGCTTTGGTGAAGGCGAGGCGGGCGTGGTCGCGGTTGATAGCGTTGACATTACCATTCAGGAAGGCGAGTTGGTGATGTTGATGGGAGACAGCGGTTGCGGCAAGACGACCTTGATCAGCCTGCTCGGTTGCATCCTTACCCCGAACGAAGGCGAACTGTGGATTGATGGCAAACAGATTAAACATCCTGATCAGGACCTTTCCCTCATCCGACGAGAGAAAATTGGTTTCGTCTTTCAGCTTTTTCATCTGCTCCCGTATTTAACCGCACTTGAGAACGTTATGGTCGCCATGGATCTCGCCGGACAAAAGAGCAATCAGGCCGAGAATCGCGCCCAGGAACTGCTGACCCAGGTTGGCTTGGGAGATCGCCTGGGACATCGCCCATCGCAGCTTTCGGGAGGCGAGAAACAGCGAGTATCCTTCGCACGCGCGCTAGCCAACAACCCGAAGATAGTTTTCGCCGATGAACCCACCGCGAATTTGGATAGCCGCCAAAGCGAAAACCTTATGAGCCTCGTCCGAGAACTGAGACAAGAACACCGCACAACAATAGCAATCGTCACGCACCACGAAGGATTGAAAAAAGATGCCGACCGAATCGTTCAGATGAAAGACGGTCGAATTGTGTCCGAATAAGAGGAATTGGAATTGAGTTTCAGGATCGTAGAAAACGCATACCTTAAACATGGACAAATCTTGAAATGGAGAAACAGTGAATCGAGGCAATCGCCACGCGGCTTGGATGGGAATATTGATAGTCCTCTCCGCTTTTCTCGTCCGTGGACGAGCATCTGCCGAATTGTACGAAGGTCCTCCAAATCTTGAGGAATTGGCAACGGGAAGTGGAGGGCTAACCGGAGGCGGCTTGTCATTCATCGAAGGCGATCCGTTCGTTCGTTTTCAAGTTCAGCCGGATATCGGAATCGGTAAAGTCGGATTTGGACTGGGTTTTGTGCTACTCTATAATCCGGAGGCAGGGGAAGGAGAACATCAGATACTTGCCGAAGATGCGGAAATGTGGGATAACCCCGGTACGGTGCTGCGCGCCATTCGTTACGTAAGTTATGCGCAGCCACGCGACCCGTTCTACGCGCGCCTCGGCGAATTGAGTTTCGCAACGATTGGACGCGGGCTAATTATGTCCGGGTATTCCAACTATGACCGCCGCGGCATGAGAGCCAATCTTCGAACCGGATCACATAGAATCGGAGTCGAATCGGTAATCAATGATCTGGTGACTCCAAGGATATTTGGCGGTCGCTTATTCATCCGACCGCTGCAAGGAATCAATACATCGTCAATGTTCGGAGGGCTAGAACTTGGCGGGACGTACCTGACCGACCTAACGCCAAATCTCATTCCCGATGATCCGACCCCTGGAAAAGAGGACACAATCGACGAGGATCTGTTGATAGCGTTGAGTGTCGATGTTGGATTCCCGCTTATTGAGAACGAGCTGTTCCGATTGGACCTATACGATGAACTGGCGTTTCTCAACACCCAGCCAATCACCGACTATTCACTAGCACCGGAAACACCGTCCGGTAACGCAATCGGAATCGGACTCACGTTTCCCAGTTCGCTCTTCAAATTTGAGTACCGTACTTTCACCGAAGGGTTTATCCCGACGGTATTTGATTATTCCTACCAAGCTTCGGCTGTTGATTCTGTTCCCGTATTCCTTGGGCTAAGTGAAGACAAGGATAAAGGGAAGGAAAGATACGGGTATTTTTCCATGTTTGCTTGGCAGCCGATCCCGATGCTACATATATTTGGCGCATTTGAAGACTACAATATCAGCTATCCGAAATTATACGCCGGTATCACTGAATCCGGAATAATTCAAAAGATGTCGTTCCGGGCGTTCTATGGCAAGCGAGATATCGGTGAACCCGACATCGGATACCCGGATGCCGAAGGCAGCGAGGATCCCAGTCTTCTCGGAGATCTGTTTCGACTTGATGAGAAATCCGCGCTCATCGTGCGCGTGGAATACGAGCTATATAGGCCCGTCGTAGTGGCAATCGTCCGTGAGTATCGTTTCCGCCAGAGAGAAGGCGCGGATGGTTTGACCGATTTTGAGACTATCCAAAAAACCACGATCGAAGTAGGTCTTAATCTCCAGTTTTGAGACTTTTTGAGGAATACGAACGGTATCCACGGCTCATAGGGCTTATACCATCCACCTCGCAATCACCATCGTAGCCAAGTCATTATTTTAGGGCCAACCTTGCTTACCTACATCCTTCAGCGCTTACTCTCGATGCTCCTGTCTCTTTTTGGAGTCTCGCTGCTAGTATTCTTCATGGTTCATCTCATCCCCGGAGACGCGGCACTTGCGATTTTGGGCGAACGAGCAACCGAGGAGGCGTTGACGGAACTTCGGCAAGAGATGGGTCTCGATAAACCTCTTTACCACCAATACGGCGCATTCCTGTGGAATCTCGCCCATCTTGACCTTGGCAGATCGTTCAAGACGAGACAACCGGTCATCGACGAGATTAAACGTCATTTTCCCGCTACAGTGGAGTTGACAATCGCAGCCATGGTGTTTGCCATCCTATTTGGCATGGCTGCCGGCATTATTGCCGCCGCCAATCGTGGCAAATTTTG
This sequence comes from Candidatus Poribacteria bacterium, assembly GCA_965220415.1. GTDB lineage: Bacteria > Poribacteria > WGA-4E > WGA-4E > JAJDTR01 > JAJDTR01. The sequence goes on along the minus strand of OZ244829.1, from coordinate 5,971,321 downwards.
GGACTACGCCACGATGTTCGGGTCGCTTGCCGGTATCTCGATGCCGATTTTCTGGCTCGGATTGATGCTCATTCTCCTGTTCGGATATACCTTTCCAATCCTACCAAGTTCACAACGACTGGATGCCGTTTTAGATCTTGATGTTCAGCATCGCACGCACTTTTTCTTGATCGATACCCTCCTTTCCGGAAATCTTGCCGCGTTTCGCAGCACAGTTTCTCACCTGATACTTCCGGCTGTCACACTTGGCACCGTACCCCTGGCGATTATCGCACGCATGACTCGGTCGAGTCTGCTGGAGGTGCTGAATCAGCCGTACATAATGACCGCCCGCGCCAAGGGACTTACCGAGAGGGCTGTTATACTCAAACACGCACTCAAAAACAGTATGATTTCCGTGTTGACCATTATCGGTCTACAGTTCGGATATCTAATGAGCGGGGCAATTCTTACAGAGCACATTTTTTCATGGCCCGGTCTAGGATCCTGGTTACGAGCCTCCGTCGAAGCTCGAGATATTCGTCCCATTCAGGGCGGTGTGCTCTTTGTCGCCGCCGTGTTTATGACTGTGAATTTAGTCGTAGATCTACTCTACAGCTATTTTGATCCGCGAATCAGGGTGGGAGAGAACACGTGAATACTCGTGGTCGACAGATGTCAAGAAGGTTGGCGAACCACAAATCTGCCGTGGTAGGCGCTTCCCTACTGCTGTTTTTCGTAATCTTGGCGGTCTTCGCTCCACTGATTGCCACTCACGATCCCCGCGAAGCCGATGTCTCGTCACGCCTTAAGGGGTGGTCAGCGGATCACTACTTCGGTACGGATGGCGTTGGGAGAGATATATTTAGCCGCATCGTTTACGGGTCGCAAGTGTCGCTCAAGGTTGGCTTAATTGCAATGGCACTGTCAATTTCCGCCGGCGCTCTATTGGGAGTACTGGCGGGCTATTACGGTGGTTGGCTAGACAACATCATTATGCGCGTAATGGATATGATGCTCCCCTTGCCGAGCATTTTACTGGCGATGGTCATCGTCGCCATACTGGGCACAAGTCTCACCAACGCCATAATCGCCGTTTCAATTGTGTACATTCCACAGTACGCGCGAATTTTACGCGCCTCCGTCCTCAAGATACGCGAACAGGATTATGTGACTGCAGCACGAGTCATCGGCGCGAGTGATTTTCGCATCCTTTGGGACGCAATCCTGCCCAACTGCGTGGCACCTCTGATTGTCCAAGCAACGCTCGGCATGGGTGAGGCAATTCTTATTGCCGCGGGACTCAGCTTTTTGGGGCTTGGTGCAGAAGTCGGTGAGCCCGAATGGGGTGCGATGTTGAATGAGAATCGACAACTCATCCGCCGCGCGCCTTGGACAGTCATGACACCGGGCATTGCCATATTCCTTACTGTTTTAGCGTTTAATTTGCTCGGTGATGCGCTACGCGATGTTCTTGATCCCCAGGTGAAGACATAAAGGAAAACAGGGTGACCTCCAATCGAACGCGCCACGGGTTTCGCTATTATAGACGGACGTTCGCAATTCCTAATCGAGATATACTCCACGCTGTTAGAAACTGCGTCTTTTGTAGGATCAAACGAGTGGATAGCGAGTGCGATAGAGATCCCGCGCTCTCCAGGTCGCGATGTGCGTCCCCGGTAGGTGCGGTTAGAAACCGCACCTACGGACTAGATGCTTGAAAACACGCAATTCTCGGTAGCGCAAAGTATAGATTGAAATGAGAGGGATACGACACGGATGATTTGCGCGGATGAAAAAACCTGAAATTCCCAACGAGCAGCCGAACGCCAAGATGATCGCCTTCGCGTTGTTACTCGCGATACTTTGGGGCGGCAATTCAGTCTCGATCAAAATTGGATTACAAGGCGTGCCGCCGTTGGCACTCGCCGGATTTCGATTCCTGCTCGCACTTGCGGCGGTTACAGCTTGGTCAATCAGCCAACGTGTAAGCATCCGCGGCATAAGGAAGAGGATGCCAATGGCGTAGGGATGTTACAGCTTGGTCAATCAGCCAACGTGTAAGCATCCGCCTGAGCCGCGGAGAGTTGGTCCCGCTTCTCCTATTGGGAATCGCATTTGTGCTGCAAATTATTACACTAAACGTCGGCACACGCTTCACGTCGGCGGCGCGCTCCACAATTATGATCAATTTTTTCCCATTCTTTACAGCAGTGTTTGCGCACTATTGGGTGCCGGGCGACCGGTTATCGTTCACGAAGATCGGGGGAATCGGACTGGCATTCTGCGGTATATTCATCACTTTTGCCCCGAATCTTAAACTTGGCGCGGATACCCACCTCGTCGGTGATTTGATTGTGTTGATTAGCGCAAGCCTCCTCGGGTTGAGAACGGTTATCACTAAACGTCTGATACAGTCAATTCACCCTTATCGTCTGCTCATTTGGTTGATGATTTTCAGCCTTCCCTGCTTCTTCGGATTAAGCCTGATTTTAGAAGATCAATCCGGCTATGGCTTTTCGTCTGATGTGATTCTTTCTATAATGTATCAAGGATTCATCGTAGCCGGATTCTGTTTTGTCGGCTGGACCTCAATTCTGAAAAAGCATAGCCCGAGCAAATTGGTGGTTCTCTCCTTTGCAACGCCAATCTCAGGAATCATTTTCAGTCACCTGCTACTAGGGGATGAACTGAGTCTCAGTCTGATTAGCGGTGCCGCACTTGTCGCTTTCGGCATCTATCTTGTCAACAGACAATAGTTTGATAAATTGAGATGGGAGCGCGTCGTGAGGAGAACGCTTTTTGCTTGATCTCCTGTTCCACCTCGCGGCGGTAAATCATGGATGCGTTAAATTTCCACTGCAGGATTTGGAATACTGAACGGGAGGCTTACGGCAAACCGTTCACGGTTTGCGATCGCCACTTGCAACAGATTCGGGAATCGCTTGCGGCTAATTTTGCCCCTTGCTGGATTGAACAAATTAAGCGAACCGATGCGGTTTGTGAGGATTGCATCGCGGAGAAAGAGGAAGAAGATTAAAGGCTATTTTCGGAGACGCTACGAGGAAACAATTTGTTGACCCGACACACAGAGAATGAAGAGATTCAGACTGTAAATCAAGGACGATTTGATGGCGAACGTCTGTATAATTTCGGAGTGACGCTATGGCGCAAAACGTCCAGCGTCATCCGCCCCAAGGGAAATGCATCTAATTTAGAGGATGTCTCATGGCGGTAGAATTTACGATTAATGTTGGGTTTCACTCATATTTTTGGCATGTTCATGCAAAATGGGGACTCGGAAACGCCTCTAAGATTAACTATCATTAACGAATTTCGTTCAACCCAACCTACGATCCATAGAAAACTTGCCGCAAACTTAGCCTGATTTTCTTTTTTGTCCAGCAGAAAATTTAGACGCGTTTCCCCTGTCATCCGCGCGAAAGCGGGATGGACAATTGCCGCGGTTTTTGATAGAATGGAACAACAATCCGTATCCACGTCCGGGACCTCATCGTATTGATGCGGTGAGACAAAATACAATGGGTGAAGCATACACGAGGCACGTCTCACTCGCTGTAGATTTCAAATCCCGAAATCTCTTAAGAACCTGTTTGAAAAGTACATTTGTAGGGTGCGCACTGCGCACCAGCCTCTAACAGCCCCAGCGGGGATCAAGCGACTGAATAGGGAGCGCGATAGAGATCCCACAGGTATGTAGCAGACACCACTAAATACATGACGAAACTTCCCACAAATGACCTTGCTACCGATTATTCAAGCAGGCTCTAAATGAAAATAAAACAGATACGCGCAGTAACCGTTGCGATTCCCGAATTCTCTCCCAAGTCGAAGGCACGTCGTCCCGGTTGGAACGAACGTGCTCCGCGGGCATTTCCGATCAATAAATACGCTGAATTTTCCGGCTTTCACGAAACTACTCCCGGCTCCAAACTTAACACCCCGGTTTGGGTTCAGGTCACTGCGGATGATGGGACGTGGGGACTCGGGCGATGCGGTTTTGGAGATCCCGTTGCCGCGCTGATTGACTCGCACTTTTCACCATTGTTGGAAGGTCGAGACCCGATGGCGCTTGAATTCTTGAACGACCTCATGTGGCGCTCAACCCAACTTTTCGGCGCAAGTGGAATCGCCGCGGTGGCGCAATCGGGTGTCGATTTGGCTCTGTGGGATTTAAAGGGTAAATTGCTGAAACAGCCGGTGTATAAATTGCTCGGCGGTCCCTCGCGGGACAAAGTAGCGCTCTACTGTACCTCCGATGACCTTGATTGGTCGAAAGAGTTGGGATTCAGAGCGTTCAAAGTCAGCAATCCGGTGACTTATGAGATGGGGATTGAAGGCTTGAACGTCTTGGAGGAGAAAATCGCGAAGGCGCGGGAGTACGTGGGGCAAAGCGCCGAGCTAATGTTTAATCCGGTAATGTCATTCAATGTCGAATTTACGCTTCGACTGGCTGAACGCCTGAGACCCTACGGATTGCGCTGGTTGGAGGAACCCTTGATTCCGAGCGATCTTGAGGGGCATGTCGAGTTGAAACGCGCAATTACATGGATTCCGCTTGCCACGGGAGAACATCATCACGGGCGTCAAGCTTTCCGACAGTTGATTGAGAATCGCGCCGTAGATATCGTCCAGCCCGACATCTCTTGGTGCGGCGGATTGTCGGAAGCTGTCAAAATATACACCATCGCCGAAGCCGCGGGGATTAGTACAATCCCGCACACGGGAGCCGGCACGCCTTGGGGACAACACTTCGGAATCGCCATGCCCGAGTCGCCGATGGCAGAGTTCTGGATGGGTTCGGATCCTGGCGTCCCCCTTGACGAGGTGTGCCCGATTCCGGGGATGCCGATGCCGGTGAATGGCGATGTGGTTCCTTCGGATGCCCCGGGCTTTGGTATGGAGATTGCCGCGAATTGGATTGAGCCCTATCGAGCCAACTCCTAGAATCTAAGCCCTAGTGTTGGATTTTGGATCCACCGTTGGAATCCGTCATGAACCTGGCGCATATCAGCGTCGAACCGGAAACATCATTGGTGTTTCACACCCTACATTTCAATCTTTGACACAAAGGAAGTACCCAATGCAATTTGACACTCTCATCCAAGGGGGAACAGTTGTTGACGGCACCGGAAAGCGCCCGCCGTTTCCGGCGGATGTCGGAATCGTTCAGGAAGAAATCACCGCCATCGGCGAACTTGATGGCGCAAAAGCAAGTCGAACAATTAACGCACAGGGCAAGGCTGTCAGTCCGGGGTTCATCGACGTTCACGTTCATTCCGAGATTGCTTTATTGGGCGGAAGGGACCAGATGGGAAGTGTTCGTCAGGGGGTGACGACTCAACTGAGCGCACCCGACGGTTTTGGATGGGCGCCCCTGCCACCGAAACAGATAAAGGAGCTGTGGCATTACACACAGTTTGCTTATGGGGACGCAGAACTCTCCTTCGATTGGAAGTGTGCCGAAGATTATCTGAGTATTTTTCCGGGGAACATTCCCGCAAACCTCTATCCGCAAGTGCCGCACTGTGCCGTGCGTTTGGAAGCGATGGGATGGGATCCGCGTCCCGCAACCGATGCGGACTTGGCGCGTATGGAAGAGACTACCCGCGAATGGCTGGACGCGGGCGCGGGGTGCCTCTGTCTGGGGCTTGACTATCAACCGAGTGCGAATGCAGACCTCAGGGAGCTTGTGACACTGTCAAAACTCGCCGGCTCCTATGGCGCCATATATGCCGCGCACATCCGTTACCAGCAGATTGGTCGAAAGAGAGCTTGGGAAGAGACCATCGAGTTGGCTAAGCAATCCGGGATTCCCGTTCATATCTCCCATGAACGCGTCGACGAAGAATCCGCGGAGTTGTTAGAACGTGTTGATCGCGAGGACATCGACCTGACCTTTGAGTCCTATCTTTATCCGGCAGGGATGACGCACCTAGCGATGATGTTACCGCTGAAATTTCAAGGCGGAAACGTTGAAGATCGGATGGAAGTTCTGAAGAAGCCGGAAACGCGAGAGGAATCTCTACCCCATCTCCAAAAGAGTCTGGGAAAGAACGGAGATCAGATTGTCGGCTATACAGCATCCGGTCGTTATATCGGCATGACGCTCGCGGAAGCAGCCGAGAGCGAGAATAAGCCTTGGGTTGAGTTTGCTTACGACTTGACGGTTGAAGAGGACGGAGTCGAGACATTAATCTTCCCGTGGCAGACGCCGCGTGAAGATTTTCAGCCGACCCTGGATCGGACTGCGACGCACCCTCGAATGATGATTGCGAGTGACGGCGTTTATAACATACCTCACCCTCATCCCCGCGGTTACGGCTGTTTCGTGCAGTATCTCGGGCGTTATGCGCGGGAACGGAAGCTGGTCTCGTTGGAGGAAGCCGTGTACAAAATGAGCGGCTTTCCGGCAGAGCGATTCGGAATTAAGGACCGTGGAAGGATCGCCGAGGGACTGGCGGCGGATGTGGTCGTCTTCAATCCGGAAACCGTTTCAGACCAATCGACCTGGAATAACCCGACGGAGCCTCCCGTCGGCGTGGACTGGGTGCTGGTCAATGGCGTGCCGGTCGTGGAGGAGGGCAGTTTGACCAGAACCTTGCCTGGGCGTGTTTTGAGACATGAGTTTTGAACGGCGCACGATGCTGAGTGGAAAAGCGCTCCTATACTGTTCCGACCGGGGGGAATTGTACTGAAAGCCCTAAAAGGCTAGGAAACGTAAAGACGCTTCTTGAGAGGAAAAGCCTTATAACGGACTGGGCAATCTTGAGTTTATAAGACCTGCGCAGTTTAGATCGTAGGGAACGCAGATCTGCGTTCCCTACGAGAGTTACGCTTACGATAAAGAGATTGGCGATCTGGGAAGGAATGAACCGATGGCACAACCGAATGTACTGCTAATCTGCGCAGATCATTGGCCCGGACCGCTGCTCGGGACTATGGGACATGAGCGGATTCTGACGCCGACGCTCAACGAACTTGCGAACAATGGCGTTTGCTTCACGCGAGCCTATACCGCGACGCCGACCTGTATCCCGGCGCGGCGAGCACTGATGACAGGCACTACAGCCAAAACCCACGGGGACAGGGTTTTCAATGAACAGCTTCCGATGGATCCCAACCTGCCGACGATGCCGCAGACGTTCCGCGATGCGGGTTACCAAGCCTACGCTGTGGGTAAGCTCCACGTATATCCGCAACGCAGTCGAATCGGCTTTGACGAGGTTATTCTGTGCGAGGAGGGGAGGCATCAATTCGGCGGCGTGGAGGACGATTTTGAGCGTTTTCTCAAGCGGGAAGGCTACGCAGGACACGAATTTGCCCACGGGATGAGCAGCAACGAATACTCGACACGTCCCTGGCACTTACCCGAGCGCTGCCATCCGACCAACTGGACCACGCGTGAAATGTGTTACACTATCCAGCGCCGCGATCCTACCCGCCCGGCTTTCTGGTACTGCTCGTATATCACACCCCATCCGCCGGTTACTCCACCGCGCGACTATTTCGAGATGTACCAACGGCTTGGCGTCGATGAACCCGTGGTCGGCGACTGGGCAAAAGATTTCGACAAGCTGCCCTATGCGCTCAAGTTGCATATCGACAGAATCTCAGCGCCGAACCCCACCGAGACGACTCTTGCTCGAATGGGGTTTTACGCGCAGTGCACCTATATCGACCACCAGATTCGGCTCATGATTGGAACGCTGCGCGAAGAGGGTATACTGGACAATACAATCGTCATGATGGTGTCGGATCACGGTGACATGCTCGGAAACCACAATCTGTGGGCGAAACCGCCGATGTTTGAGTGGTCCGCGAGAATCCCGATGATTCTTATGTCAACAGCCGATTGCCATCGCACCGGACACCATCGGAGAGATGATCGGCTCGCGGAGCTACGCGATGTAATGCCCACGCTATTGGATCTGTGCGATATTCCAGTACCGGAGACGGTGGAGGGATATTCTCTCGCATCGAGTGAAAGGCGCGATCATCTCTATTGCGAACACAATGAAGACGAGAGAGCCATGCGGATGATTCGATCCGAGCAGTACAAACTGATCTGGTATCCTACCGGCAATCGCGTTCAACTCTTCGACCTCGAAAAGGATCCGCAGGAGATGTACGACCTCTCCGAATTTCCCAAACATGCGGATGTGCGCGAGCGTTTGACGGAGCAGTTAATCCAAAACCTTTATGGGCGCGATCTTGAGTGGGTTGAAGATGGGCGGCTCCTGGGGGAACCGGACAGGACGTTCGCGCCTTCACCAAATCGCGGCTTGGCTAACCAACGTGGCTGGCGATGACTTTCTGCGCGCCAAAATGTCTCAATTAGGATAAGGATGCAAAGTCCACCCGTTACCACCACGCGGTGAAGTTGTAGGTCTGAGTCCTGAACACAATTCCGAAAAGCGCCCAAAAACCGCCCACCGCAAATTCGCCCAGAATCATGCCGAAGAATAGGGGCAGCACTTGTCGATGCAGTTTCAGCCCGCCGTGCCTTAAAACCAACCATTTGATTAACCACCCGAGAAAGAACATTGTCCACAGATCCCGCATTCCGTATGTACTGGATACGGCGTAACCCGCCGGGTGGAAGGGCCACCACAGGAATTGCCATCGCATCACCATCAGGAAGATGCCGAACAGAAGACCGTATGCGAAGAATCCCATGGCTAGGTAGTCTGGTGAGGTCGGATAAGTCAGCCAGCCCTGCAATCGCTTGAACGGCTCCACTCCAGCCCACGTCATGATCGCGCCGCTGTGCTGATACGCCGAATCCAATACCGCCCAAAAGGCGACAACGGTGCCCAACACCGTGGCAATCAGCATGGCGAAAAGGACGCGCCGGTTGTTCATCCGCGATTGATCCGCCAGCTTGAATCCCTCAAGTTGGTGGGGCATGACATCGCTGTAGTGGGCGCGAGTGAGAAACCAGAAGAAGGATAGCACGGACAAGTTTTCCGGGCCTAATTTGCGTGTGCCAACGGCGCCTACCATGAGGTATTCCGGTCCGGCAAAGTGTAGATCGTGGATAGGTGAGCCTACTTCGGCGCGGATACGGGTGATTCCGATTTCTGTCATCAGATACAGCGCGAAGAAGATTCCCGCCGCCCACATCGACATGCCCGCCTTCCAGCAAAACACCACGAGAAAAGCGAAACCTATTATCATCCCGAGTACGGCGGTTCGATAGCGTAGCGGCTCCGCAGCGCCATCGTCCCTGTGTTCTCGCGCTCCCAAATGAAATATCGATTTGAGTAATCGCGTCAGATGCCCCCTACCCATCCACAGAGCGATGACGAAAAGCGCAATGTACGCCCCCGTGCTCTGCTCCGGAAATTCCGGGCGTTGGCGCAAACCCATCGCGCTGCCCAAGACTAGCTGTGCTTTCCAAAAGAAGAAAAAGAACCAACAGGAGAAGGCGATGTCGAGCGGAATGAGAAAGATAAGCCCCAGGATAAACGGGCGGAAGGTAATTGCCATATATCCTATGGCATCCCACGGCTTTGTCGTAAAAAATGCGCCTAAATCAATCGGTTTGAACCGAAGGTAGGGAATTGCGGGAAAGAAGAAATGAAATCCGTTAATCATTCCCATTAAGCTGACCGCGCCGAAGCTAATCAAAAACAGCCTATTCGTGAACAGTTTGGACGCGGGATTCGTCATCTGGAAGGGGAGTTGGACAATCGGAAAGGTCAATCGCTCTCGGTCCGACCACTGCTTGCGAATGATGATGTTGATGCAGATCATCACAAACATCAAGACACAGATGAAGCCCGACCATATAAGCACGGGCGCCAGCCAGGCTTCAATGTGCCGTGCGGTGTAGAGAGACGATTCCGTTTTTACGCCTGTGATGTATCCATCCAGCGTCCACTGGTCGGTGATGGCAAGCCATGTGGGAATGTATCGCCCAAAGAGTTCGCTCCACTCGTTCTCCGGCGTTGCCAAGCCGAACGGGGCAGCCATTGACGGCGGCAAGATTTGGATCATACTATGACCTACCAGCGCCGCCGACTGGCTCAGCATGATGTAGAGCGTGACGAGTTCCCCCTGGCGAAACACCAGTTTAGGGGAGATTTTTTTTAGCGGGATGTTGAGGCCGATTAGGACGAGCAGGTTAAAAATAACGTTGAAGAATAGCGCGATAAGTGTCGAATGAGCGGAATAGTACACCGCCTCCATCTGCATGATCCAGTAGGAGTTGAGCGGGATCAACAGAATGGCGATGAGCACTGCGCGCCAAGTAACAGCGGTGTCCTGTTTTGGTGTATCAAGGGGCATGTTCTGCGAGTTTCCTTCGGTGTTCCGATAATCAACCAGTTTGAATGAGATCTCAATCCATCAAGGGATTGAAACGTGACTGCGACAACAAATCTTAAGTCCGCATGGGATTTGGTATCACGCGGGATTTACTATCGCGCTCCATGTCCAGTCGTTTGATCTCAGTTAATCTGATTTACCGGACTGCGAGGCATCTGGCCCTGCAGAACACGCACTACCTCTTCCGCTCCGCGCGTGCGCATATCCTCCATTGATTCTTCCGAATACCAGGCGCTGTGCGGCGTAATCCAGATCCGATCTTCGTGCAACAAGGGGTGGTCTACCGGTGGCGGCTCGGCTGACAGTACGTCAAGCGCCGCTCCCGCAATCTGTCCGGATCTTACGGCTTCGAGCAACGCATCCTCGTCAATCAGCGCGCCGCGTGCGGTGTTGATTAGAAACGCGGTCGATTTCATCAATGAGAGTGATTCGGCATTGATGATATGCTGAGTGCCTTCCGTTAGTGGAACGTGCAGAGAGATATAATCCGACGTGTGCAACAGCGTCTCCCAATCCACTAATCGCGCATAGGAGGCATCGGAAGGGAGCAAATCCAGGTAGGGGTCATGAACATTCACTTCGAGACCGAGACCGCGCGCCTTAACCCCTACCGCTCGACCAATGCGCCCGAAACCCAGCACGCCGAGAGTTTGTCCTTGAAGTCGGTGGATGGGCGCAACGACCTTGTTTCCCCATTCACCTCTGCGAGTCGATTCAAGCAGACGCGGGAAGCCGCGCGCGTGAGCTAGCAGGGACGCGATGGCGTGAGTTGAAACCTCGTCAACTGCGTAGTCGGGGACGTAGGTGACCCAAATGCCGTGCTTGGTGGCAGCATCAATATCAATGGCGTCAAGTCCGGTTCCCACTCTGCTGATAATCCGGCAACGTTCCATGGAGGCGATCAGTTCGGCAGAAACGGGTTGAAGGGTGACCATTAGTGCGTCAGCCTGCGCTACGACTTCACGGGAGGCAGGTGTGTCGGTATTGCCCAAATGTGACACATTGGCGTCGATGGTACTTAACATTTCTTCCTCTATCCGGATGTTGCCGAATCCGGGATATGCAATTACAACAGTTGGTGCCATCTGCAAAATACTCCTTCTTTATTGGTTGTTTCGTGGTACATTCATGCGGTTAGTCATACGATTCTTCGCGTAATGGGTGCGATTTCTCAAAATCATTCCAGTGGTTTTCTACATTCTCAAGGGATTACGACTAAACGTGCGATAATGCGATGAGATTGGAATCCGAATATGTATGACTACCGCACGTTGCTATCTATAACAAACAGAGAAACCGAGTTTTTGGTTTATGTTCGCCAAAAATAGGTAGATTAGTCTGATATTCGTCAATTTTGCGTTTCCACGTTGCAAAAAACTCGGTTTCTGCGTCTTGTCGAACAAAGGTAGCGACTTGGGTTAACTAGAAATTACGCGGCAACCGGATTCCGTTAGTGTTGGCTCGGTATTGCGCCTTGCCATACCTAAGCGGTCGCGCCCACAGAGAACAGGCGATATTTGTCCTACTATGAACGCGCGGAGATTCGACTATGTATACCTTGCGTTGGGTATTATTGCGCTTTCTTTTCAAGTGATAGTTGTTTCTAATAGGACTTACGTATCACCATCAGGCCGGGAATCGGAGTTCCCTCGTACAAGAGTCGCGACCTGGAGATCGCTCCTACAGACGCAATTTCTGACAGCGCGGAGTATAATTCCTATCACAGCTAAACCTGCTGATAGGTAATCAACTGCGAGCCTGGCGCTTCGTTGATTGTTACCTCGATTCCATCGCTAAGGGCTTTGCCGGTGACCGTTTGCACATCGCCCGAATCCTCGGATTTGAACTCGTACTTCGATTCCGGGGCCAGTCCCTTTAAGTGAAGTCGAGCTGAAAGGTACGGGCTGTGCGGACGGCGAAACGCCAAGACTATGCCCTGTTTCAGGTCTACACGGTGGAACTGGAACGCCATCCAAACGTCATACTTGGTAGAGTAGGATGTGAGCGGGTAGTAGTCGCCGTAGAAAAACGGGCGGATCCGCTTATATTCCGATGCCGTCTTTTGAGCAATTTCAACCGGGAAGTTCGGGGAATGGACATCCCAGCCTAAAACGAATCCGCTGTTCATCGCGCTGCGAGATTCATAGGAATTTGGGTTGTTGCTACCGGTGCCGCTGCATGGCAGGTAGAAGTGCAATCCGTGCGTGTGGCACTGGTATCCGTTCGGTTCAAAGTAGTCGTAATCGGTGCGCCAGAGCGGCACGCTTCGGGAGGTGGTTTCAAGATCAATACGCCGTCCGCCGCTGGCACAATTGTCGATGATTAACCACGGATGACGATTGAGTAGCTCATCCCAGAACGCATATAGTCCTTCAATATGTCGGATTTCCGTCATTCCCTGACGGTCCTCAGCATCCGCCGCGCGCCAATGAGCAAGCGGATCCATATTGAAATCCTGACGGTAAACGCTAATTCCTTGGTCCGTAATCATGCCCGAGATGTGTTCTATGAGCCAACGCCTCGCCTCAAGGTTCCCTAGATTTAACAATCCGTTGGGGTTGTCGGGGAGCCTAAGAACCCAGTCGGGGTGTTCCCGGTCAAGCCATGAATCTTGATATACGCGCTCCGGTTCGAACCATAGCAGAAATTTCATCTCAGCGTTCGTGGCGGCATCTGAAAGCGGCTTAAGCCCGTTGGGAAAATGATCTTTTCTAATGGTCCAACTCCCGACACCGCTAGGCCAACCGCCATCAAACCATCCCGCGTCCAGCCACCAATACTCGACATTCAGTCCCAGTTCATGGTAACGCTTGGTAAATGCGATTTGGTTGGATTCGGTCGATTCATTGAGGGGAGAACCGCTGGCTGAAAAAGGCGTCGTTACCGGCTTGCCGTCCTGTTGAGGGGTGTGGTGAGCCAAGATGAATCGTCTCAGCAGGTTGTGGCCTCGCATCCGATCATCACCGTCCCAGAACAGCAAAAGTATTCGGGGCGTGCGAATTTCTTCGCCGGGTTGAAGTGTTAAATGCGTCAACTCCATCCCTGATCGCACGTTCAGACCTTCCGCATCGTCTCTGTGAAAGCTGATCGACCATTGCCCCGACCAGCCAACCCCCAACATCACGCCACCACCGGACGTTTCAACGTTGAAAAACGGGAGGGCTAGCGTGTTGGAAGATCGCCCGCCTACCGGCGCAAGCTGGATCTCTTGGCTGGGCTCCAATACATCGGCAATAGGTGCGAAATCGTCTCGGGAGGCAGAACTGCCCAAGGCACGATGGAGAACAAATTCGCCTTCCCCGTTGCGAGTGAAGACGGTGTCTAGCGCTTGCACGTCTTCAAGGATAGGTGAGTGCGTGGCGCCCTCATTCCTGAACTTAACAACCCATTCCACCACCGGAAAATCCGAGAACATTTCCCATTCGCACTGGGCGACAAGACCGGATTTGCTGTCTCTAAAAATCAGTACGCCTGCTGTTTTCGCGTCGTCTTGATGCGTCGTTTCCTTGCTAATTTGCCAGGTCTTGAGAAGCTCAGGGGAGGGTGTATCACCACAAATGAACGAAAATGGCGGAAGGGTGTCGCCCGACAGGTGGGAATCGACCCACGATTGTATTATGTTTTTTTCTTCTGTAGATTGTTGCAGCGACAAACTGTTCTCCTTGAGAATACTTTCTGCGATTTTGTCCGCAGGCGTGTGCGTCATCTGTACGAATTGCAAAGAATCTTGTTACTCTCGCCAAGAATTGACTCGGGCGACATAATCAACGTGTCATGGATTTCTTCGGTATGTCACGAGAAGACTTGCCCGCGGTTCGGGTATGTCAAGCGACAACCCTTCGGTCATTTCCGCCCCACTAACCTGCCGATTGGTCCGGTTTCGAGATTCATCGCTCAAGGTAAGAGAATAAATCCCATCCGGATTAAGCCCCCTCGGCGACACCCGAAGCGCGGAGGCAGTGCACTGCTCGCGTCGGAAGGCTAGGATGATTCCCTCGTCCAGATCACCCCGGTGCAACTGAAACGCGAGCCAGTCTTCAAGGGAAGATGATGCTTTCGTGAGCGGGTAGAAATCGCCCAACCAGTAGGGGCGATTGGCTCTCAATTCAGCCGTTGCTTCCCGTGCCAATTCAAATGGGAAATCGGCGTCCAGCAACTGCCACTGTGAAACGCCGCCGATGGTCGCGGAACTGCGGCAGTCATAAGTCTCGTGGCTATGGGTGCAGGCGAGATGCAACACGATGTAGGAACTCAATCCAATCGTCTGCACCTGGTGCCAGTCCGAATGGCCGGGACCACAACTGGTATCGCTCCGCCACATCGGAATGGCGCGCATACAGGTTTCAAGATCGATTCGTCTACCGCCGCTCGCGCAATTGTCAATTATCAGGCTTGGGCGAGCCTTGAGAAGGTCGTCCCAAAATTGATAGAAACCCATTACCCACTTAATCTCTGTCATCCCTTGTCGGTCCACTACATCCTTATTACGCCAATACCCCAGTGGGTCAATGTTGAAATCTTCCCGATAGATGTCTATTCCAAATTCGTCGATTAGTCCCCCGATTCGTTCTGTCATCCACTCTCGTGCTTCGGGAATCCCAAAGTCAAATACGCCGTTAGTGGGTTGATTCCACAACTTGAGCACCCATTCCGGGTTCTCTCTCCAAACCTCGGTTTCTTCATGAGCGCGTCCCGGCTCAAACCACACGAGGAATCGCATACCGTTCTCATGAACGGCATCCGCAATCGGTTTTAGCCCGCGCGGAAATTCCCGGGGTTTGGCGAACCAATTGCCGACACCGCCCGGAAAATTACCTTCGAACCACGCCGCGTCCAGCCAATAGGTGTCTATCCCGCACTGCGCAACTTTTCCGACGAAATCAAGTTGACCGGCCTCCGTGGGCCAAGTTGGGTGGCTGTGATACACGTCAAAGTTGTTCTCCGCAATCGGGACATCGGGCAACTTACCACCTACCCTTGGAACATAATGCGCAAACATCAGTCGACGAAATTGATTATGTGCTGCCTCGAGTCCGTCTGACCAAGGCATTAGAAGAATCCTGGGGGTTCTGATTTTCTCTTCGGGATGAAGTTGCAAGTGAGTGTGTGCCATCCCGGCTCTTAGATTCAAGCATCCCTTCCGTGCTCGCGATAGCCAAGCCTTCCATTGACCCGTCCAGCCGATTGCGACGATGACTCCCACACCCCGATGTTCCATCGAGAAATACGGAAAAACGCCGTTGGACGATCTGCCGCCCGTAGGTTGAAATGCGACTTCATGACCGACGTCCAACCGTGTCTCAAACGGGAGAAAACTCTGATCGTTGCAGGCGTCACCGTGAATTTGATGAAGCATCACCGGTTCATCGCCCTCCGGTGCATCGGTCCCCGCTGACAGGGTAATATTCAGCGGCAGAATCGTTTCTAGCATAGGTGTGTCTTCATCGCTCTGGTTTTCGTAGTAAACAACCCACTCCACAGCGGGGAAACTGCGATATAAGGTAACTTGCAATGTTACCAATAGCCCCGTGTTGGCATCTTTAACAGATTTCGTAATCTGACATTGCTCGGCGTCGGATGTTTTTTCTTCGTTGACGCTTTCCCATGTATGCGGCAACGACTCAAAAATAGCGCCTCCGTACCTGAATGAAAGCGGAATATTAGAGCACGTTTCCTCTAAATCTCCTCCAAGGATTTGCCTGAGTTCGTCTGTCCACATATCGCATTTTCCCCTTTTATTCGACTTCTTTGTAGGTAATTATCGCAGCGAACGGTTTCTCGGTAATTTGTAGGACCAATCCATCTTCCATTAGCTCACGGCCCGTCATCTCGCGTGAAGTGTCGGCGTCCACATCCTTCAAGAGGTAACGCGCGTCAGGAACCAACTCGTGTAAGTAAAGTCGGGCGGATTCGTAAACACTCTCCTCGCGGCGAAACGCCTGTACCATTCCTTCCCCGTCTTCGGGAAGGTTGAACTGCCACGCCATCCAAACACCCTTATCTTGGCTGTACGGCGTCAAGGGATAATAATCACCGTAATAAAACTTGCGGATATCAAGGTATTGGTCTATCAAACGTCTCGCATCATTGCCCTGATCGCCGTCCGACTCTTCCCACAACTGAGTCGTCAATCCTGCGGTCATGACGCTGCGAAATTCGTACTCATTTCCCTTTTTCAATATAGCACCACGTCCGGGCAAGTGCAGCGGCACCCACTGAAAGAGTCCGTAGCTGTGGCATTGGGCGTGAATGCTGTCGCGAGCCCAGTCTGTTCGATGGAGGGCTGTGCCGCGACCGATTGATTCCAAGTCGATGCGTCTCCCCCCACTCGCACAGTTATCTATCATCAGATGAGGGTGACGTTTTATCAGTTCGTCCCAGAGGGCATACAGTCCTTCAATATAACGAATCTCCGTTATGCCCTGTCGGTCGGGCGCGTCGGCATTGCGCCAGTATTCAAGCGGTGCAATATTGGCATCTTCGCGATACCAATCTAGCCCGAACTCGACAATCCGGTCAGATATAAATTCCGTCAAGAACGCGCGCGCTTCGGGGTCGCCTATGTTAAACATCAATTCGTCGGCGCTCATTTGACTGCGCCGGCTTTCATAGATAATCCACTTTGGGTCGTCGTGCGGGATGGGCCAGCCGCCTGTCTTCCACTGTTTGTAGTTGTCCTCTCCGTTTCCAAGTTCCAGCAGCCAGTCGGGACGCTCCTTGAATGAATACCACGGCGTATCCTTGCATACCCGGTGCGGTTCAAACCAGAGCAGGAATTGCCTTCCGGATTGATGCAACATATCGGAAATTGGTCGGAAACCTTGGGGATAAAGATCGCTCTTCACCTCCCAATTCCCGGGCATGCTCCACCACGATCCTTTGCCGAACCATTCCGCATCAATCCAATAACACGCGATCGGCAGTTTGTGCCTGACGATCTGCTGGATGTTCGTGAGGTGTTCGGCGGCTGATTTCCCTCCCCAGTCGGCTAGGATAACGGGCAGGTTGAGAGGTTCGCCGTTCGGTTGGGGGCGGTGATGGGCAAGGATAAACCGGCGGAGCAAGTTGTTTCCCCTGATGCGTGCGCCGTGCCAGAATAACATCACAATCCGCGGTGTTCGGATTGATTCTCCCGGATGCAATGTCAGATGCGTTAACGCCATGCCCGCACCAAGCCGCAGCGCGCTTTCTTCTTCCCGGGAGAAAGTAGCTTCCCATTCCCCCGTCCAGCCTATTCCCGTAACAACTCCTTTCGATCCCGACTCGACGTTAAAAAAAGGTAGTATCTCACTTGACGATCTTCCCCCGCCGGGTTGGAGATGTGTCTGCTCTCCCGGTTCAAGCGGTTTTTCTACCGGCGCGAAATCATCAATGCAGCAAAGTGCGCCTTTGGAATAGTGCAAGATGGCTGACTCTTCGGCAAGCGGAAGGTTCGCATCAAGTGGAAGGATCTGTTCCAAGATTGGCGTATCGGTTGCGCCGCCGTTCTTGAAGTTCAGAACCCACTCGATGGCAGGGAAATCACGATATGTAATTGCATCAACCCTCACTTCGAGGCGCGTATCGGGGTCGGTGAAGGTAAGAGTGTATGCGGTGCGTCCTTCATCAAGTTTTTCATTGCTGCAGGCGGTGTCCCAATCTTCGATGAAGTCACGTGAGGGATGCCCGTCGTAGACAAAGGAGAAGGCTCGCCGCGCCGCCTCGGGGGGGAAACATTCCGCCATCCATGAATCTACTGCTGCCATTTCTTCAGATGCTGGCTTTAAGGACATGTTATCCTCTTTCTAGCAAAACTCAATTCAAAGATGCGAAATGGTGGGCAATGCCCACCCTACGAAAACTGCTTCTGCGGGCACGACATTTCCTTCCAGAAGGCGCGAATCTGCGACCGCGCAAGGAACGGGTTAGTCAACCTTCTTATATGTTATTACGGCCGCGCCCGGGCACTCATTGATAGACACCTCTAGACCATCTTCCATCAATTCGCCCCCACCCATGATGACTTCACCGGGAGCATCGAAAGTGGTTAACGTGTAGTCGGACGCAGGGTCCAGTCCATGAAGCTTAAACTCACACGTGCCGGTCTTGTTGTCGGGTCGGCGGAATGCCTGCACCATGCCTTCACTTGACTCCGTCATGTTGAACTGCCAAGCTATCCAGACGTCCTTCTCCAGACTGTAGGGGGTAAGCGGGTAAAAATCACCGTAATAGTAATCCACAATCTCTCGCCGCTGCCGGTGCAACTTTCGCAGCCCCTCGTAGTCAATCTCTTTGACACGTATGTCAATTGCACTGTTTATGCTGGGGTAACAGGTGCTCCAGAATGCGTACGATTCAACTGCCGTATAGCCTTCTCCGCCGTAGTCGGCACTGGCGTCGGCAACGTTGCCGCCACCGTGATAGGGTATCCAAAAGGAGATGCCATAGGTCTGACACTGCTCTCCGATAGGTTCGTATTGGTAGTCGGTGCGCCAGAGGGGAACTGCGCGGCGCAGGGTCTCAAGGTCGTTCCGTCGTCCACCGGAGGCGCAGGTGTCGATAAGCATATTTGGGTGGCGGCGAATCAACTCGTCCCAATACGCCAAATACCCGGTCACATGCTTGATTTCGGTGATGCCTTGTCTGTCGTCCGCGTCATTCTCGCGCCAATAATCGAGTGGATCTATGTTGAAATCCTGCCGATAGACATCAATGCCCTGCTCGGTCAGGAGTTCATCAACGTGATTGGTCAACCAGTTCCAGGCGTCCGGATTTCCGAGGTTCAGGAGTCCGCCATCCGCGCCGCCCAACACCCACTCGGGATGGTTCTTGGCAATCCAGCTATTCGCGGAAACTCGCTCCGGTTCAAACCAAACCATCGTCTTGATGTTCTTGGAATGGGCATAGTCACAGATGGCGCGCAATCCTCTCGGAAAACGATTCGTGTCCACTTCCCATGTGCCCACGTTTCCCCAGCCGTCACCGCAAGGATACCAGCCGGCATCCATCCACCAATAATCGAGTTTCAGGTTCTCCTCAATATAGCGATCGATAAACATGATTTGGTTCTCTTCGGTTGCGTTCACCATCTCGCCGGTCACCCGGTAACTAGAACCGAGGACACGAGGTTCGGGAAGTTGTCCGAAGGGTTTGGGCATACTGTGATGCATCATCCAGCGCCGCCAGATGTTCTGTGAATCGATCCAATCCCTGCCTTGCCAGAACAGAAGCGCGATTAGGGGTGTTCGGACCTCCTCTTGGGGATGCAGCTTAAAGTGGGTGAGCTCCTGACCGGCGGAGACGTGCATCTCCCTATCCGAACTGCAACTGAAGTCGGCCGACCATTGACCGGACCAACCGACAACCACAATGACGCCTTCATCTTTTCGACCTTCGACGTTGAAATAGGACATGTCCGAATTCGTCGGACGTCCTCCGGCACCGGTGATACGTTTGTTTGTGCCCGGTTGCATCGCCGCCTCGAAGGGCCTGTAAGCGCTCGGCTCGGCAAAGCCGCCCGCAAAGTGGTGCAGCACCACATCGCCCTCGTTCTCCTGTAGACCGAAATCCAGATCTATGTCCAGAGGGTAAATATCTGACAGAACGGGAGTATCCGACGTGCCGGTATTCTTGAAATAGAGAGACCACTCGACGACTGGAAAATCGTTGTATTCGATTGCAACGCATCGCACTTGCAAGCCCGTCTGCGGATCGGTGTATGTGAGCGTCCGCCGGGTGCGGCATTCGTCCAACTCCTCTGAGGAGTCGTTGGTCTCGCAACCTTCGAGAAAATCGGCTGATGTTCCGTCTCCGTATTTGAAGGAGAAGGGCGGAACGGTTGCCTGTTGTCCGAGGTTTGAAGTGATCCACTCTTTCGTCGTCGTCATTTCTTCTGCGGTTGGTTTTACCCGATCGTCAGCGCTCATGTAGTTTTCTCCTATCACAAAGTTTATCTGTAAGTGTTTAGTGGCTAGTGATTAGTGGTCAGTAAAACCCCCAGAGCCACAGGACGGGCAATGAAGAGGGATTTCTATCGCGCTCGCTATCCACCCGCTTGATCCTACTACAAACCGGAAAAATAAGCATGCACACGAGATCAGCCGAGAAAATGGGGAAAAGCAGTCTAGATTCACAATGCTCGATTCCAGAAATCAACGGACTAAACAGTTACGTTTATTTTTTACCCAGTGAAAACTATGCAACTTGAATTGCGATTTGATTGGGAATTGTACGCTTTGGTCATGCTTTAAATTACCGTGGGTCCGTCGCCAGCCAGTGTGGTCCGGTGCAAAACGCGCGCATACTTGCTGCGATCCCAAGGGAGGGCACGGTGTAGACAGCATCGATTGTCGTACACAACAAGGTCATTCGCGCGCCATTTGTGGCTGTAGACAAACTTCGGCTGGGTGGACCAGTCCAACAATTCCTTCAGCAATGCCTTGCCCTCCTCACGGGGCAAGCCGATGATGTGCGTGGCATAGGAGCCGACCAAGAGCGCCTTTTTTCCTGTTTCCGGAACTGTTCGCACCAAAACCTGGTTTTCGGACGGCGTTTCATCCAAAAAGGCTTTGCTCATCAAGTTCGGCGCAATCTGATCGCGTGAGTGCGCCAGACTGTGCTCTGCAACCAAGCCCTTAAGGCTTGCTTTCTTCTCTTCAGACAAGCTGGCGTAGGAAGCACAGAGGCTGGCGAATTCGGTTCCTCCGCCTTCCGGAGGCACGACCTTTGCCGATAACAGTGATCCTCTCAATGGCACGCGCTTGAACGAGCCGTCGGAGTGCCAAAGCCCGTTGCCCCGGTGATACACCACGCGCGGGTCTTCCGGCGGGATGAGATCGCCATTTTCATCAAGGTTCGTAAGAATGCCGACAGGGCCGCCGTCACCGATGGGATCACTCCGCATCGTCATTTCTATCCTACCCAAGCCTTCCGTGAAAGCAACGTGTTGTTCATCAGAAATTTCTTGGTCGTGGAAGACCAGTACCGCATGTTCGGCAAGCGCGGTGCGAAGTTGCGCGAAAGTTTCTTTGCTACTCGGCGTGGTAAGATCGATGTCTTTCACCTCGGCACCGATATTCTCTGTTAATTTCCGAAGCGTGAATGTCATTGTCTTCCTGCTAATCACCCCAGTGCAGCTTAAGCGAATTCAGCCAATGGCTGCGAGTCAAATATATAGTATAGTAGGGAAAAATGCAATAGAAAAATGTTCGACCTAGGGGTTGACAGCTCTCCTCTCAGGCGCACTACGCACGCTCTTTTCACCGAGCACCTTAGCTCGCGAGCGCGCGGTATTGACCCGTTATCGCAAATTATGGTATAATCTTGCTATCTTCTCACATGTCATGTCCTTGAATCGTTAACCATGGAGCAAAGCAATCGGCACGTTTTTTTTATTTTCGAGTGCGCTATCCATAGCGGCCTCGAACCGGTTGGTACGGCCAAGCAATCTACCAGAATTCGCGGCGATCGAAATGCTTCAAACCAATCTGACGATTTAACCCTTTCCATATATCGCGGTTCCAGTCGCCATTGATTAGTTGAAAGAAGCCGGATCGACAACCGCCGTAGATTTTCATCTGTCCAAAAGCCAACAGAACAAGCTGCCGAAAAGTGGCGTGCTGTTTTTGTAAACAGGTCTGCCTTTTTTTCAAGCCTAGTTTGCCGTTCGGGGGTGAGGTCGAAAAGCTGCCATTCCGCTTGCGCTAATCCGCCTACGCGATTACCTGATGCCAAAAGGCTTGAATTGGCGGTTAGGAGGAATCATGTCGTTGAAATTGGACCGTGTACTACTGTTTTTCACAGGATTTTTCATCATTCTGTTGAGCGCGGCGATGTGCGCGAGAAATGTCCTCGCCTCTCACCACAAGGGGCAGATAGCATTCACCTCCCTGAGAGATGGGAATCATGAAATCTATGTGGTGGATCCAGATGGGGTTAACCGGATACGGCTAACACACCATGCCGCTGAAGACTTTCATCCTTCATGGTCGCCTGACGGAGGAAGAATCGCGTTTGTTTCCAGTAGAAGTGGCAGTTACCAAATCTACGTGATGGATAGTAACGGAAAGAACCTGCGAAGACTCACGCAGGGACCTCGCGATTGGTTTCCCGCTTGGTCTCCGGACGGCCAAACGATTGCGTTCGAAGGTTTTGGTGATGTAGAACCGCTGCTTAAAATTCATGTGGTTGCCCCCGATGGAACGAATTGGCAAAGATTGCGGGCGGATGTCCGGTCGAGCGACAGGCATCCGACGTGGTCCCCTGACAGCCGACGGATTGCATACGAGTCTTGGCGAGGAGGTCAGGTAGCTGAAATTTACGTGATGGACGCCGACGGACGACATTCGACGAGGCTGACATTCAATGACGTCAGTGACCGCCAACCCGCGTGGTCTCCCGGCGGGGATAAAATTGCGTTCTGTTCAAATGACAATCAAGACTTTGGAACCCGTGACTTTGAAATATTTGTCATGGATGCGGACGGTAAAAACCGCAGACAGTTAACGGACAATGAAAGGGAGGACTGGCATCCAGTTTGGTCTCCTAACGGCAATACGATTGCATATGAACTCTGGGGAGAACACGACCTCAAAAGTGAACTTCATTTGATGACCGCCGATGGGAAATATCTTAGGTCTCTGAGCGACTTACACAAGGGTGCAGATTACGCCCCCGACTGGTTTGCACCTGTGGGGCTTTCAGTGTCGCCGGTAAGTAATCAACCGGAGATATGGGGACAACTAAAGAAATTGGAGGCTAGGTTGCGCTGATTCTTAAAAACGCTTGGTTTATTCGAAAGGCTTGAACGGAAAGCTAGCTGGAGGGAATCATGTCATTGAAACTTGACTGCAAGATAATATTATTTGTGGTACTTATTGCCTCACCGTTGTGCGGGACAATCGTCGCGACAATTGTGCTTGCCTCTCACCACAAGGGGCAGATTGCATTCACCTCTACGAGAGATGGGAATCATGAAATCTATGTGGTGGACCCCGATGGCAATCACCGGGTACGGTTAACACACCATCCGGCGGGAGACGCCGAACCCTCATGGTCGCCCGATGGGCACAGAATCGCATTTGTTTCTAATAGAAAGGGCGGCAACTACCAAATCTACGCGATGGACAGTAATGGAAGAAATGTAAGAAGATTGACGGACGGAGTTAATGACAGGTGTCCTGCATGGTCGCCGGACGGCCAGACGATCGCCTTCGAGGGTTATGGAGATGAAGAATGGAGCTTCAAAATCCATGTGGTTTCCCCCGATGGAGCAAATCGGAAAAGATTGGGGGCGGAAATCTTATCGGACGACAGACACCCAACGTGGTCACCGGATAGCCAAAGGATTGCATTTGTGTCTTGGCGAGAAGGCGAGGGACCTGAAATTTACGTTATGGACGCTAACGGCAAGAGTCGGAAGAGAATAACAAATAATTCGGAAAATGAGCGCGGACCGTCATGGTCCCCCGACGGGAGCAGGATTGCCTTTTGGACATCGAAGAATGAAGACACGATCATCGCGGTGATGGATGCTGATGGCGCTAACCGAAAGGAACTTTTCAATGAAGTGTGGGATGGGTTCACTGTGTGGAACACAGATCCAGTCTGGTCTCCCGATGGTCGAATGATCGCATATCGCTCCCACACCATTGGTCTCAACGAGGGAGAAATCCACCTGATGACCGCGGATGGAGAACTCCTCGGGCGTTTGGGCAACCTGCGCAAAGGCGGAGACGGCCATCCCGACTGGTTTGCACCTGCGGGACTCTCTGTGTCATCAGTGGGCAGTCAACTTACAATCTGGGGCAAACTCAAGAGGACGACATCCATTCCGCGGTGATTAGCGCACCTCCTACTAAGGCATCGCAATCGGTGATAGCTAGTCAGTTCGCATAACGAAGGAGAGTTTTTTCCATGGAAGGAAACTCAAAATGTGCTTTCGATTATTGAAGGGGAGTCTACGATTGCTACGGAACTTCGCGGCAATGATGGTAATGTGTTTCATCATCGGGTTAACTAGTGCGGAACACGGTTTTGGTAACGAGATTGCATACTATTCAAACAAAGAAGGTGAGTGGTATTGGTACATCCACATTATGAACGCAGACGGTTCCGAGCCCATCCAACTCGCGTCCGGCGGCACGCCTGCGTGGTCGTGGAACGGGGCAAAGATTGCATTCTCATACGGATCTAATGGGTTTCTTGGCGATGAAGTCGATATTCTCGTCATTGATGTAAATGGTGAAAACCGCGTAAATCTCACCCAAGGCGAGCACAAAAGAAATCTATTTCCGGCGTGGTCACCGGACGGAACGAAGATTGCCTTTTGGTCAGACCGCGATGGCCAACCGGATATCTATGTGATGAATTCCGACGGGACGAATCCTATAAACATTACCCGTGACGCTCACTATGAGGACAGGCCGACCTGGTCGCCCGACGGAACGAGAATTGCGTTTGGCGCGCTGCAGGTACCGCGCGCAGAACAGAACATGTCGGACATCTACGTGATCGATGCGGATGGCGCGAATCGAACCAACCTCACCCAAAATCCTGAAGCCGTAAATCAATTCCCGGCGTGGTCGCCCGATGGATCGCGGATTGCGTTCGAGGCATCTCCTAATCCGAACCGCTGGTTTGCACCGGTCAACATCCACGTCATGAATGCGGATGGGAGCCATCCCGTAATACTCACCGAAGAGAGACGATTCGCATCCGAGGGGCTTCCTACGTGGTCGCCTAGCGGAGCGAAAATTGCCTTCCACCGACGGGAGCCGGACGGCAGGAATGATATCTTCGTAATAAACGCCGACGGCACGGGGCTGCTTAACATTACAGCAACGCTTCTTGTAGAGGAGATTAATCCTTCGTGGAGTCCTGTGCCACCGCTAGAATCAAGGCGCGAAAAGTTGGTAACCAAGTGGGGAGCAGTCAAACTAGCGCGCTGAGTCGTGTTCAAAACGGATAATTCAGCGTTTAATTTTGCTTGCAACGAGGGAGTAACCGAAGATGCAACGGAAACACAACCTCACCAGTTCGATTTTCGTTACGGTCTGCATCTTGAATGTGACTTTGTTGACGCGGGACGTTGACGCACACGCACAGATTGCATTCACCTCCATAAGAGATGGGAATCCTGAGATTTACGTGATGGATGCCGATGGTAGCAACGTCCTTCGGCTCACGCACCATTTCGCGTGGGACGCTTATCCAGCTTGGTCACCGGATGGAAGAGTAATTGCATTCACATCACTCCGAAATCTGGCAGGTGAAGAAATTTTTCTGATACATCCTGATGGTACCAATCTCACTCAAATTACGAAATCTGTAGGTAGACACATGGCGAGAAGTGCAACTTGGAAACCCGCTCCACAACCAGTATCGCCAAAAGAAAAGTTGGCTACCCAATTGGGGCGTGTCAAACAGAGCCGATAACCCGCAGGTATAACGCAAAGTTGGCCACTAGGGAGGGAATAAATGCGACTCGAACGGACAATTAAACGTCGTATGTATACAGCAGTGTTTATCTCTCTGTTAGGCATAGAACTACTATTGGCAAACTCATTCGCCGCGCGCAACTCACAGATTGCCTTCACCACGTCAAGACATGGGCAAAGTGAAATCTACTCTATGAATCCCGATGGAGAAAACCGGACAAGACTTACAAGCAATGAAGTGTACGACTGGGGGGCATCCTGGTCTCCCAATGGGCGAAGTATTGTCTTCGTGTCTGCTAGAGACGGCATAAAAGTCCAAATCTACGTGATGAATCGTGATGGAACCAATCAGAAAAGGTTAACAGACGGATGGCATGACAACTGGCCATCGTGGTCTCCAGACGGTCAGAAGATAGCCTACTGGTCGCTGGTTATTGCCGATAAGACGCCCGGGATATACGTCATGGATAGCGATGGCAGAAATCGCGTGAAACTGAAAGACAACCCGGTAACCACGCTATCGTGGTCGCCCGACAGTCAAAGGATAGCATTCGTTTCCAAGTTAAAGGAGGGCACTGAAATCTTTGCGATGAACGCCGATGGGACGAACGTCGAGAGACTCACACACGATTTGGCGCCCAAAAGTAGCCCGTCGTGGTCTCCCGATGGTCAGAAGATTGCCTTCGAAGCCGAGGTAAATGACAACTCGGAAATTTTTGTCGTGTCATCCAAAGGAAAAAGACATAAGAGACTGACCGAGAATGATGCACATGACACATCTCCGGTCTGGTCCCCCGGCGGTCAAATGATCGCATTCGTGTCTGATAGAGGTGTTGGACTCAGAAACAAAATCCACTTGATGACTTCCCATGGAAAATACCTTTTGCAACTTAGTAATTTGCATCTGGGGACGGATGACGATCCGGATTGGCTAAATCCGGCATTGCTTCCCGTTTTCCCAAACGCAAATCATGCTACAATCTGGGGCAGGCTGAAGAAATTCGAGTCTCCACACCCATGATGCAAATAATGTTAAGTGTTTAGTGAATCTCTACCGCACTCACTAAAGATCCCTATCGCGGTCGTTATCCACTCGCTTGATCGCTATTCCCTACAAAAGCGTGGCGCAACATCAAATTATTGCCGAAATATCATTTTCCGCGTGCTGCGTAAGTCCTGTATATCTGTACCATGTCGACAGAAACCACCCGGTAGTTGGAAATATCGATCGGTTATGTCATTAACGTATACATCGGAGTCTTCAGAACCATATTAGGAATCATTGCAATCAATTTAAGTCATAGAGCAACCGGTCTTCCTGTAGCAAGATTCATTCCCACACTTAACCTTGAAGAACCGCACATTTTTGCAGCATAACAAAAAGGAGAATATGATCGATGAACAAAATCAGCCTATTTTTCAGAAGATGCCTTATTCTACTGCTATTGACGTTGGTGTTTACATCAGACAGCACCGCGCAGAGATTCGATCCGAGAATTGTGTTTGAATCGAACCGTAATGGCAACTGGGATATCTACGCTATGGACGCAAACGGAAAAAATCTCCGCCAACTCACCGACCACCCGGCATTCGATCAGTATCCCGCTTGCTCGCCGGACGGGAGAAGGATTGCTTTCACGTCTATGCGTCACGGTCCTCCGGATCTCTACGTGATGGACAGTGACGGAGGTAACGTGGTTAGGCTCACCAATAGCAATTTTGTAGAAGACTTCCCTTCATGGTCGCCTGATGGCACGAAGATTGCTTTTGCATCATACCGTGTTGGCAACTGGGAGATTTACACCATAGACACCGATGGAAATAACCTAACAAGATTGACAAAAAACGAGAGACTGGACGGAGGGCCGAATTGGTCACCAGATGGAAAGAAGATCGCGTTTTACTCCGATCCTGATGGAAGAGCTGTGTCGTGGCATATTTTCGTCATGAACGCAGATGGGAAAGGAATACGGAATCTCACTGGCAACACGGACCTGTCCAAGTGTTACCTTCCTGATTGGTCGCCTGATGGAAGCAAGATTGTTTTCTACGTGTGGCATAACAACATTGCTGACATTTACGCGATGACTGCTGATGGGAAAAGGTTAGCGAAGCTTACGAAAGGCGAGGGAAACAGCAGGTCACCATCCTATTCGCCGGATGGGACAAAAATCGCCTTTACGTCAGACCGTGAGGGCAATCGGAATATCTATTTGATGGATACCGATGGGCGAGGAGCGGTGAAACTCACGAAAACTCATCCCGGTATTGAGAACAGATTTCCTTCCTGGCGATCTGGTGCATTTGTAGTTACCCAAAACGGAAAATTTCCGGTGTCTTGGGGGAAGATCAAACGGACCGGGAACCCGTGATGATGCCACTGAGATTGACGCCGACACCTAAACACAAGTCATAGAATTAAACTATGAAAACCAGATCGTTTTATGTGATGACATTACGCGCCAATGCGAAGAAAAAGGACTTGATAAAGTTTTTGGAAAAGGCGCGGGGAGTTGTCCGGAATGTTTTGAAGTGGAGATACTGGATAACGGTTGATATCTGAGAGGCGTGTAGCGAACTGTAAAGGATTCAGTGAACGTTAGTTTTGAAGTGTACGACTTGGAAGCCGATTCAGCACGCGATGTAGTCCCTCGCAATGGATTCATTCACAGCGAATGAAACGTTAGAACGACTTCATTCCGGCTAGCCTGCATCGGGTAAAAAGCCGGCTGAAGAACTCCTCGGTCGGTAGCTGACTAGGGGAGTTATCCTATGAAAGGAGGTAAATCCTTATGAAGACCCATTTGAGGTCAGTGGCAAAGCGGAAGGTGTCGGACTTTCTTCTACGTGAAGAGGGGATGGTCGGTAACCGCAGTGCCTTTGCAACGGCGGCATTGGTTAGTACGACCGCTCTGGCAATGACTCTGCTTGTTGCCCCGAGCGCCGAAGCAGGAGATTGTGGCAATGCCTGTGACCCCGAAATTCAAGTCTGTTGCGGGGTGGTAGAGAAAGGAAGCCTGTATTACAAATGCTTTGCTAAAGCATTCGGTTGTCCCTAGGGTGATGGTTGAGATCGGGAACTAATATCCCGTCCATTAGCACGTAGGTCATCCTGAATTGTTCAAATTCCTGGTGTTTGCTCATGTCACGTTTTTTCCGTTCTCATCCATCAATTGGCAAGCTGGCAATTGAGCGCTCAAACCATAAGCACGTGAATTTTCCCCGCTGACTGGCTTGTTCCTTATTTGCCGATTCGCTGGCGCGATGAGAGAAGGTTGGCATTTGTCAATGTGCATGGAGGTTGAAAATTCGGGATGACCTATGCTTTTGATTCTCTTCATTACTACATACAAGGAAAAGCCTCACAAGCCCGATTCCTGTCAGTTGTTTCTTTTTGTGGAAATTGAACCGAGGAATTAACTCCTCCGGTTACTGCCGTAATAGGTTAGCTTATTTGTCACCAGAACTATAGTGTTTTAATCATCAATTTTGACGGTTTTCTCAAGCCATTCGCGCGCTTTTTAATAATATTACCCCGCAACCGGCATAAAACTTAAGCTCGACGTTGTACATTTTAGCAGCATAACAGAAGGAGAACATGACCGGTGAATAAAATCAGCCCATTTTTGAGAAGATGCCTGTTTCTAATGTTACTAGCGTTAATGGTTGCTTCAGACAGCACAGCACGGACATTCGAACCGAGAATCGTCTTTGCATCAAACCACGATGGCAACTGGCTTGGCAACTGGGACATCTACTCCATGGACGTAAACGGAGACAATCTGGTCCAACTCAGCGACCACCCGGGATCTGATTGGTTACTCGCTTGCTCGCCGGACGGTAGAAGGATTGCGTTCACATCAGAGCGCGGCGTTACACATGACCTGTATGTGATGGACAGCGATGGCAACAACGTAATCAGACTTACCCAGGACAATTTTATTGAAGGCCGACCTAGTTGGTCGCCGGATGGCACGAGGATTGCCTTTGCATCTTCCCGTTGGCCCGTCCGCAACTATGAAATCTACGCCATGGACGCCGATGGAAATAACCTGATAAATTTGACAAAACATAAGTGGCTCGATTCCAGGCCTAGTTGGTCGCCAGATGGACGCAAGATTGCGTTTGCATCCACCCGTGATGGCCTCTTGAATACTCCCGAGCATATTTTCGTGATGAATGCAGATGGAAAGGAAAGGCGCAATCTCACCGGTGATACCGACCTAACGCAAAATTGGTCCCCTACTTGGTCGCCAGATGGACGCATGATCGCTTTTCACTCGCAGCACATCTTCGCTCCAGGCCGACGTTATCAGATTTACGCGATTACCGCTGAAGGGGAAAACTTAGAAAGGCTTACGGAGGAGGGTAGCAACAGGTTTCCAGCCTATTCGCCGGATGGGACAAAAATCGCCTTTGTCTCAACGCGTGACGGAGACAATAATATTTATTTGATGGACACCAACGGAAGGAACGCGGTCAAACTCACGAGAACTCCTCCCGGTGTTGATAACATATATCCTTCCTGGTTGTTTCCGACTGGTGCATTTGCAGTCAACCCAAACGGAAAGTTGCCGACATCTTGGGCGGAGATTAAACGATAGTTGGAACGGTTGTTCACCCCAATGAGATTGCCAAAACAGTGAGGAAAGGAACAAAACAATGTATGCCCATCCAGTGAGTAGAATCCTCCCATCTTTGAGGAGATTCTTACTATTGGTGTTACTCGTGATGATGGTTGGCTCAGAAGGCACAGCACAGAGATTCGAACCGAGAATCGTGTTTGAATCGAACCGCAACGGCAACTGGGACATCTACGCTATAGATGTAAACGGAAAAAATCTCCTCCAACTCACCGACAGCCCGGCAGACGATCGCAGTCCCGCATGCTCGCCGGACGGGAGAATGATTGCTTTCACGTCTATGCGTCACGGTCCTCTCGATCTGTACGTGATGGACAGTAACGGCAGTAACGTTGTTAGACTCACCAACGGGAATTGGAAAGAAATCGACCCTTTTTGGTCACCGGATGGCGCGAAGATAGTTGTTACATCATTCCGATCTGGCAAATGGGATATCTACACCATGGACACCGAGGGAAACAATCTGATGAGATTAACAGAAAACGACATGGCAGAGGCGTCGTCAAGCTGGTCTCCCGATGGAAGCAAGATTGCGTTTGACGCCAATCTGGATGGGTCATTTGGTTCAACGCATATTTTTGTTATGGATGCGGACGGAGAGAGAGTGCGCAATCTTACGCGCAACAAGGGGTTATCCCTGAGTCGCAATCCCACGTGGTCGCCAGATGGAAGCAGGATTGCTTTTGACTCGCGGCGTGATAACGGAGACATTTACGAAATGACGGCCAATGGGAAAAGACTCAGTAGGCTTACGGAAGGGAAGGGAAACAACTGGTCACCATCCTATTCGTCGGACGGAACAAGAATCGTCTTTGTCTCAGACCGTGACGGAAATTATGATATTTATATAATGGACACCAACGGGCGCGGGGCGGTCAAACTCACGAAAACTCAACCCGGTGTAGAGAACAGATCTCCTTGCTGGATGCCGAAGTTTCTTCCAGTGTCTCCACGCGAGAGAATGCCCACTTTCTTGGGAGCAATCAAACGTAAACAGTAATCCGTGTTGAACGGTAGAATGGAAGGAGGCTGCGATGAGATTTTTCGGGCTATTCGAACAAACGCTGCACCGGAATGCTTTTCGTCGAAGCCTATTCGTAATAGGGATAGGTTGTGTCCTTGCGTTTGTTGCATCGGGGCAAGCTATTGACACGAAAATTGCTTTCAGTTCGGACCGTGATGGTAACGTCGAAATCTACGCTATAGACACTGATGGTACGAACCTTGTCAGGTTGACCAACCACCCGGCAAGGGACACCCAACCTGCTTGGTCGCCCGACGGAGGGAAGATTGCCTTTACCTCCGACCGGCGTAATGGATTCAGTTTGGAAATTTTCGTCATGAACGCCGATGGAGAAAAGCTTGTGCAGTTGACGACAGACCACGCGCCTGCTGTCAACGATGAGTCACCATCATGGTCACCCGACGGAATGAGAATCGCTTTTGCATCTAACCGCGGCGATAGCTACGATATCTACGTAATGGACACCGACGCGAACAATCTCGTTCAACTCACAAGAGGTCGAGCCAAGGAGGTCACTCCCCGCTGGTCGCCGGACGGCACGCAGATTGCCTTTACGTCAAGCGGTAACGTCTTGAAGTCGGAGATTTATGTCATGGATGCTGACGGCGAGAATCCCGTCAACCTGACCCAAAATCCCGAAGCACTGAATAAAAATCCGTCATGGTCACCGGATGGGAGGCAAATCGCTTTTGAATCTAGGCGCGTGGGAAACCACGACATCTACGTCATGGATGCCGATGGCAAAAACGTCATCCAACTCGACAATCATGTCGCATGGGATGCTTTTCCCGTGTGGTCGCCCAGTGGAAATCACATTGCTTATACCTCGTTCCGTAATTTAATGGGAGAGGAAATCTACCTGATGAATTCCGACGGAACTAATATTACTCAAATTACCCGGAGCGCGCCTCGGCGTAGGGTTAGATGGGCTTCTTGGCGTCCCGTGCCATTTTCGGTGTCGTTCAGTGGAAAGCTGACAACGCAATGGGGAGCGATGAAGACGGCACGGTGAATTCTAGTGATGTGTAGAAACAATTCTAAGGTCGAAAGAAGTTAACAGATGACATTCCACACGTTGAAGTTACGTATTTCCCCTATGGCGAACAGTTTATTTCGGCTGGCAACTGTCCTATTGATTTCTCTGGAACACTCTATACTAGGAGCCAACGCAAGGATTGTTTTCGACTCCGATCGTGTCGGAAACTATGAAATTCACGCAGTTGAGGTTGATGGCACGAACCTTGTTCGACTCACGAAAAACCCGGCATATGATATAAGTCCCGCTTGCTCGCCGGACGGAAGGAAGATTGCGTTTGCTTCCAACCGCACGGGCAACTTTGAAGTCTTCGTAATGAATGCTGACGGGACGAATCCTTTAAGACTTACCAATGCCCCAGCACGAGATGATACTCCGTGCTGGTCGCCGGATGGGTCAAAGATTGCCTTTTCATCATCTCGTGACGGCAATCCCGAGATTTATGTCATAGATGCCGATGGGAAAAATTCGGTGAGATTGACTCATCATGGAAGAGAAGATTGGTCGCCCAGTTGGTCGCCAGATGGCAAAAAAATCGCTTTTGAGTCCAACCGTGATGGCGGGGTCGCCTCCAAGGACATTTTCGTTATGGATGCCGATGGAATGAATCCCATCAATCTCACCATAAATCCGGACGTGCTCTCGAATCGATATCCTTGTTGGTCGCCAAACGGTAGTAGAATTGCCTTTCAATCCTGGCGTGACAACCACGCCCACTTTGAAATCTACACGATGAACACGAACGGGAATCAGATCTTGAGACTCACCGAAGGAAACGGAGCGAACGTTCGACCGTCTTGGTCACCGAATGGCCAGAAAATCGCCTTTGCGTCCGACCGGGAAGGCGATTGGAGCATCTACGTTGCGGATGCCGACGGACAAAATCCCGTGAGACTCACTAAGCCCCCTACTGACGCATGGGACTCGTCTCCCTGCTGGCTATCTGGGTCATTTTCTGTGTCTCCACAAGGGAGGGCACCAACTTCCTGGGGTGCAGTGAAACATAAACACTAAGCCGTGTTGACAAGTAGAATGGAAGGAGGCCTCGATGAAGTTTTTCGAGATGTTGGAACGAACAACGCGTTTTAGCGCTTTTCGACAAAATCTCTTTGGCATAGGGATAGGACTTTTCATAGCGAGTGTTGATTTGGCGCACGCCATTGAGACGAAAATCGCTTTCATTTCAACGCGAGACGGAAACGCCGAAATCTACGTGATGGATACCGATGGGACAGCCCCCGTGAGGTTAACTAAGCACCCGGCTATTGACTCTTACCCCGCTTGGTCGCCGGATGGGTCAAAGATTGCCTTTACGTCGAATCGTCGAAACGGTTCAACCCATGAAATCTATATAACGGACGCAGATGGAAAGGATACTGTCCGATTGACGAAAAACAATCAACCGGTTCCCGCATACGATAAATCACCATCTTGGTCGCCGGACGGGAGGAGCATTGCTTTTGCCTCAAACCGAGGAGGGAACAGCGAGATTTACGTGATGGACACCAACGGAAAAAATGTTGTCCAGCTTACTCGAACTCTAGCCAAGGAGGCTACTCCGTCCTGGTCACCAGATGGTTCTAAGATTGTCTATGTCTCCAGAGATATCATTGCCAATTCAGATATCTACGTCATGAATGCCGACGGGGCAAATCCCGTCAACCTGACCCGAAATTCCAGGGCGAGGAATCGAGACCCGTCATGGTCTCCGGATGGAAGACGAATCGCTTTCGAATCTTGGGGAGTGGGAAACCACGACATCTACGTCATGGATGCCGATGGCGACAATGTGGTT
Source organism: Candidatus Poribacteria bacterium (assembly GCA_965220415.1). Taxonomy (GTDB): domain Bacteria; phylum Poribacteria; class WGA-4E; order WGA-4E; family JAJDTR01; genus JAJDTR01. Next base: position 5,937,075 of record OZ244829.1, on the reverse strand, counting down.
CGGCTCACGCACCACTTTGCATGGGACGCTTATCCTGCTTGGTCGCCCGACGGAAGTTACATTGCCTTTACGTCTCTGCGCAATTTGGTGGGAGAGGAACTTTTCCTGATGAATCCTGATGGAACGAATGTTATTCAACTTACACACGGTTCGGAGCAGGGGATGAACAGAATGTCGTCCTGGCGTCCGGCGCCGCAAGCTGTGTCTTCAAAAGAAAAGTTGGCTACCCAATTGGGGCGCGTCAAACAGATCCGATAACCTGAGGGTACAGTGTAATGTTGTACGTTTAGAGAGGGAATAATGCGACCCGAACCGACAGCTAAGCACCACATGTTTACAGTGACGCTCATCTCTGTGTTAGGCATAGAACTGCTATTGGCAAACGCATTTGCCGCACGCAACTCACAGATTGCCTTCACCACCACGAGACATGGACACGATGAAATCTACGTCATGGATGCCGATGGCGGAAACCAGAAAAGACTCACACGAAATAAAGTACACGACTGGGGGCCGACCTGGTCTCCCGACGGGCGGAAAATTGCCTTCGTCACGACGAGAACACCGCTAAAAATCCAAATCTACGTGATGGATTCAGATGGATCAAATCAGGAGAGACTGACAGACGGCTGGCATGACAACTGGCCCTCGTGGTCGCCCGACGGTCAAAAGATTGCCTACTGGTCGCTGGTTATCGCCGATAAGACGCCCGGAATCTACGTCATGGATAGCGATGGCAGAAATCGCGTGAAGCTGAAAGATAACCCGGTAACCACGCTATCGTGGTCGCCCGACAGTCAAAGGATAGCATTCGTTTCCAAGTTAAAGGAGGGCACTGAAATCTTCGCGATGAACGCCGATGGGACGAACGTCGAGAGACTCACACACGATTTGGCGCCCAAGGGCCTCCCATCCTGGTCTCCTGATGGGCACAAGATCGCTTTTTCCGGAAAAATAGACGGGAATACGGAAATTCTGATGGTGTCGCTAGAAGGAAAAAGACTCAAGAGGATAACCAAAAATGGAGTATGGGACTATAACCCCTCGTGGTCCCTAGACAGTCAACTGATTGCGTTCGTGTCCGAGAGGAATGCTGGGTTTAGAAGCCAAATCCACTTGATGACTGCCGACGGAAAATACCTTAAGCAACTTAGCCACTTACATTTGGGGACGGATGTCGATCCGGACTGGCTAAATCCGGGATTGCTGCCCGTTCTCCCAAACGCCAACCAAGCTACAATCTGGGGCAGGCTGAAGAAAACCGAGTCTCAACTCCAATGATGTAAATGCTTATACCGTTTGTTTGAAAAGACAGTTCATCGTCGACGTAAATCAAAATTGCAATTCGGAGAATTTTTCTGTGGGAGTTCTAAACCGCTTTGCTCTCAATCCAGTCTTTTGTCACTTCAATTCCGAATCCGGGTGCGTCGCTGGGGATTAGATAACCGTCCTTTATCACGGGGGTTCCCGGCAGCACAACCATCTCTTCGAGCGGCACTCCCGGCGGTGAAACTCCTTCCGAGCGTTCACCCCACTGGATGGCAGGCATGGCGTACGAAACATGCTGCCCGTATGGGTAATTCATGCCGCCATGGCTGATGACGCTCAGTCCGTGCGCTTCGGCGATATGGCAGATTCGTACCAACGCCGTGACGCCGCCCACCCACTGAACATCCGGCTGCAAGATGTCGACCAATCCTTTCCCTGCCGCCAATGCAAACGGGTGGATGGTGTACCAATGTTCCCCGGTCGCGAGAATCTGCGACGGCACTCGTTCCCGCACTTTGAAGTAGCTGTCCAAGTCTTCCGGCAGCAGGTAGTCTTCGAGCCACTTCAGCCGATACGGTTTCAATGCTTCCACCAACCTCACGACATATTCAACATTCAACGACATCCACGCATCCAGCATCAGTTCAACATCGTCTCCTATCTGCTCCCGAGTCCGTGCAACCAATTCCTCTGTTGCCTGGATTCCTTCGATACCCGATTCAGGGCCATGTCGCACGAACAGTTTGACCGCTTTAAATCCCAGTTCCAAGAACCACGCGATGCTATTCTCCGTGCCGTACGACAGGTCGGTGTTGCTGGCGTAGCAGAAGATTTTGTCTTTCTGTGGGCCGCCAAGAAGTTCGTAGACTGGGCGTCCGAGTAATTTACCTTTCAAGTCCCAAAGGGCGTTGTCAACGGCGCTTATGGCGTAGCTCGCCAAACCTGCGCTATGATACTGCGCGGAACTCCGGCGCATCACATCCCAAATTTTCTCGGTGGCAACGCAGTTTTGACCCACCAGCAGAGGGGCAAAATGGTCGTTGATGATGCTGAGCGCCGGACCACTATTCGTGGTCATTCCCAATCCCCAGGTTCCGTCTTCGGCGGTTACAACGCAGGCGAGGCGCGTCCAATCGGCGGTCCAATCATTTCGATTAAACTCGGGGTAGCGCGCCATCGGGCTGGTGAACCCATCCGTCTCGACACGGGGAACCCGAGGTTCGGTCTTGGATTTGGGAGTAAGATTGACCGCTACGGCACGAATGTCTTTAATCTTCACTTCTGTTGCTCCTTTTGAATGGGGAATTGGTACACGAAAAATCAACAGCCTGCGGACCTAAAATCGCACGATGTCCTTCCTGCGTTAAAAACCAGGTAATTGTTTAGTCCATTGACTCCTTGCGGCGAATACAAGGTGCTCCCTTTATTCCACGACCGATGGCAATTTCTCTCATGTACCCAACATACGAGCGATATCCCTGTAGGAGGGGCATCTTGCCCCGATGCAGGAGCGATTCCCTACCGAAAGTGGATATTCATTGCATAGTTGTTTAGGGAGTTGATTTATCGTGAACGCGGAATATCGGGGCAAGATGCCCCTCCTACATATGACCCAAGGATGCCCCGCTGCCGATAGTCAGGCGCGATACACTGCCAAACTAATATCGCTACTCGTTTTGGCTGAACTAAACAGTTACAAAACCAGTATACCCATCTGCTGTAAATCAGACCGGTACACTTTATTAATATTATATCACTTCACTTACTCGAATCCAATATCCAACCTTTGGTTCAGGGAAGCCATATCTGGTTTCGACCAGACAAAAATCAACGGCATACTGGTTTGAGTGACAAGAGGGCAATAGAATAACGGTGGCGCCAACTCCATTTTTTGATATTGAACACCAGCAGGCGAGTTGGTATAATTGGATTCAATATTAACAGGTTTCCATTGTTCAGAGACGAGTACTTGGAGCAGACCAATGACGAGAAAATTCAACGTTGCAATTGTCGGAGCGCATCGAGGTACAGGATTTATTCAACCGTTTGACACGATCACGGAAACGGAGGTGACTGCCCTCTGCGATTTGAACGAGGAAACGCTTCACACCGTCGCGACGAAGCACGGCATAGCCGAACAATTCACCGACTATGAGAAGTTGCTTGAAGACGACAATATCCATATTGTTGTGTTGGCGACTCCCGAAAATCTCCACGTGCCGCAAGCCATCGCGGCGTTAAACGCGGGAAAGCATGTAATCAGCGAGGTAACAGCGGCGGTTTCGCTTGATCAGTGTGCGGAATTGGTCCGGGCAGTCAGAAAGAGCCGCACAAAATACATGATGGCGGAGAACTATTGCTACCTCAAATCAAATGTGCTGATTGGGAATATGGTACGCCGAGGAATGTTTGGAGACATATACTTTGGAGAGGGTGAATACCTCCATAATGTCAAATCGCTTCATCGCGATAGCGAAGGCAATCCGACGTGGCGCTACTATTGGCAAGTCGGCGTCAATCGATGCAACTACGCGACGCACCATCTCGGTCCCGTGCTGCAATGGTTTGACGAACGGGTCGTCAGCGTTTGCTGTTTGGGAACCGGCGTGCACACCAATCCTGAACATACGATGGAAGATACCGTCATGATGCTATGCAAAACCGAGAGTGGCGCGCTCATCAAAATTCGCATAGATATGCTATCCAACCGTCCGCCCAAATCGTACTACAGCCTCCAAGGCACAAAAGGCTGCTATGAAGGCGGTCGAGGCATTGAAGATCAGCCGAGAATTTGGTTAGCCGAGCCAGGTCGAGGAAAGGAGTGGATGCCGCTCTCGGCGTTTGAGGACGAGTTCTTGCCCGAACGGTGGAAAAACCCGCCGCAAGAAGCCGCACATTTAACCGATGGACTCGGCGATTACTTTGAGCTACGCGATTTTGTGGACTGTATCCTCAAGGACACCGAACCACCGCTAGATGTCTATACGGCGTTGGATTTTACCGTTCCCGGCTTGGTTTCCGAGCAATCTATAGCCAACGGCGGCGCCCCGGTTAAGGTTCCCGATTTCCGGGAGATGGATTGACTTTAACCGGTGACCGTTAATGGCAGTCGTATTCAATATTCAGGACCTACTCGTTAAGATTGTCTAACACTCCCTATGTTAGTTTAGAGCATGGTGGGAACGGCTGTACACGTAGAAAAATAGCGAGAAATGTGAAGAACTAAAACCATCTGAATGCCAGCGAGAGTACGGAAATGGAAATGAATCTCCATGAATTGAAATGCAAAGCCCTTAGGGAAGAATCGAAAAGGCGTGGACTGAAGGGATATTCCAAATTAAATAAAGCTCAACTTATCCAATATATTTCAACTGGCGTACACCCACATAGGAACATCGCCAATTCCACAGTCCGTTTAAATGAACAGATTAATATTCCCGGGGTTGAGAAACATTCATCTGCTCCTCCTCCCGTAGTGAAGAAAGGTCTTCCCACAAATAAGATCTTAGAAGGTGATTGTCTGGGTATTCTACCTTCCTTTCCCAGCGGCGCCTTTGATTGTTGTATCGCTGATCCCCCGTTTAACATGTCTCAAAAAAAGGGTTTGGGTTGGGCGTTCAGTTCCCATATTACCATGCAAGAAGGATGGGATATCTTTTCAAAGGACGAATATTCCCAGTTCACACTCGACTGGGTCTCCGAAGTCCTGCGAGTCGTCAAACCGAACGGGAATATCTTTGTCTTCGGGTCGTTCCATAGCATTTTTACACTTGGATTTGTCCTCCAAAACATATTTAATCGACGAATTATCACCCAGATTGTATGGTACAAGCCGAATGCACAGCCCAATATCACCTGTCGGATGTTCACGGAATCAACTGAGTTTATCATTTGGGCGGCCAACAATGAGAGCAATAAGGCAAAAAACTGGACGTTCAATTATCAACAGATGAAGGCAATGAATGATAATAGGCAGATGCGGAATATGTGGGAGATTCCGCTTACGAAACCATCTGAGCGAAAATACGGAAAACACCCCTCACAAAAGCCACTGGAAGTCGTTGAACGGCTTATCTTGGCAGGAACAAATAAAGAGGACCTGATTCTCGACCCGTTTGGCGGAGCGGGAACCACTGGAATTGGCGCGCAAAAGCACAACCGCAACTGGGTAATGATTGAGAAAGAAGAATTGTATAACGAGATCGCTCGACAACGATTAGAAGAATTGGCCGTAGGACAATAACTGTTCATACTAGACGAGTTCGAGATGTAAAGACAGGAAGCAGTTTCAAAATTATCTGAGCTAATCGGGCAAGATTTACGAGTGTTAGATGAATACCAAACCAACCTTTCAGACCGTCAAATCGAGTAAAACCCCAGTACCAGCCGATTCGATGGGAGGCACGGAGGATGGTTTAGGAGCAGGCAGAATCGGTGAACTGCATCTGAAACGACACGGCAGAGCGATTCCGCCCTTATCAACACCGATTTTGTACCCCGTGGTTTCATTCATGACCGGTTCCACGCCGCGCGGCGGAGGACTGTGGAAATACATACTTCGAGATTTCATGAAGAACGATGTGCCGATGTTGTCCCAAGTTCTACACTTTCTGGATTTCCCTATCAACGGAGCGAGTTTGCAGAAGTGGCGAAGTAAAACCGTTCGTGAATGGTATCGTGAGGTCAACGGACCATACACTGCGCCGCTCCTTCTCGATTCCGGTGGATTCAAACTGCTTTACAACACGGGGCTGGACCTCTCGGAGTTCGGTATCGATGCGGAAACGGAGGCGGACGATATCCTTGCGCTGCAGGAGGACATGGGTGGGGATATGATTGCATCTCTTGATTACCCACTCCCGCCGGGGTTAGATCGCGCAGAGGCTGAAACACGGATGAACCGTAGCCTGCAGAACGCCTTTAGGGTTGCCGAAAGCATCGCTGATCGCCGGAACCCGCCATTTCTGTACATCTGTTGTCATGGACAATCCCAAGCTGACATCGAAGAATATGTCCGTAAGGTTTTTGACAGGCTTCTGGGCGTTCTACCATCGTTTGGACTTGCGGTCGGCTCCCTCGTACCGCTGCGGGGAAAGAAGGACGCGGAGGTGCTTGAGCGAATAGCGGGAGTGATAAAAGGCATTCCGGAATCGGAGCGGGACAGGACGCCGATTCACGCTTTCGGCGTTTCAGGCGATTTAACCCCCATACTCGCCTACATGGGAATTGACAGCTTCGACAGCACAAGCTACATTCAAGCCGCACGCGGTCTCAACTATTCACACCCTGAAACACGGCGGAAGCAGAAGATAATGGAGTTGGACGAAACTGTCTGTACGTGCCGCATCTGCCGCGAGGTATCGCTTGATGAGATGCACCTTGCTCTGTCGGAGGAAGCGAGTTATAGACGGACTTCAACCGGGAAATACAAGAGCGAATACTATGCCGCCATCGCATTGCACAACTTTGAAATGGAAGCCGAACTGCTTTCTCGAATGAAGGAAGCCATTGCGAGCGGAGACGCGCTCGAAGCGTTGGTTCATCACGCGCAGGTGGGGCGAGGCATCAATGGAGCGGTAGGATGGTTGCTTGAGAATGATGAGATTTTCGCCAGCAGGATGTCGAGAACTGTTTTCAACGTAACGAATTCGCGTAGCAAAGCCGGATCTCCGATTGAGCGTAACCCTTATCAGCTAGACCTCTTCACGGGCTATGTGATAGCTGAAAAGAGTGATGAACGTTCAACGTCAATCTCACTTGATTACACGCCCGATTCCTTTTCCGTTCCCGAAGACTACACTCCTCCCAAGGACAAAAACGTTCTGTTAGCTATCCCATGCGCCGGGAAAAAACCGTATTCACTATCGCGCACACACACCATCGTCAATACCAAGCTTAAGACAGCTTTCGGTGAAGCCGGGGCGTCAATCCATAGAGTTACCTTGTCGGGACTTTACGGACCGGTGCCGGAAGAATTTGAATCTGAAGAAGCGGTGCTCCGGTACGACTTTCAGTTATCTCCGAGAAATACCGCGCAGATACAACTTGGTGCAGATCGGCTCTGCGACTATTTGGACAAGTATGTCGAGCATTACAAGTTGATTGTCGGGTACGCCACAAGCCGGGCTTATCGCAGCGTGTTTGAACTCACTCAAGCGCGTCGCTCAGATTTTGTTTTGCTGCCGACAAAACCGAAACAGAATCGACTCACCGAGTTTTTTCGACACATACATCTTAACGAACTGGTTGAGGTTTTGTCCTCTGCAGCGCAACCGCTGTGCAAAGAATAAGATTATATGTACCAATACCGAATGGCGAAAGCTGACGATTTGAAGCGAATCGCTGAAATTGAGATGCGATCGCAGATGGAGTCCCCACCCCCGATTCGAGAGGTGTTCCAGACTGATTTCGACAGTCGATACCGGTGGTGGAGCGATTATTTCAATCCCGCCAACTCCTCCGAAAAAACCGGTATTCATAGGGTAATATACGTTGCCATGATTAAACTAAACATCGTCGGATACATAGCGGGGCATTTGACCTCTCAGCCTGATCCGCAAGGCGAGATTCAGTCAATGAACATACTGGAACCGCAGTGGGGAAAAGGAGCAGATGTAAATCTACTTAGAAAGCTGGCAAAATGGTTCAAAATTCGCGGTGCCGCGTCGGTCTGCGTGCAAGTGGCGGCGGACAGCCCATATAGGGAATTCTATTTGCAACACGGTGCTTCGGTCGTGAATGACTCACTGTATCGGTGGGATGACATCGGCAAGTTGACAGAAGAATCGTAACCCTCATAACGAGACTATGAGCAATTCTTGGTTAATTTCTCAAAAAGCCGACCTTAGCTTTTTCTTCTTGCCCCTAGTCGCCATTTGGGCGGCGATCTTTCTGTTACCGTCGTCCGTGCTTCAGCACGATTTGCCCTTGTGGGCATGGGCAGTCTTCATCCTCGGATTTGATGTAAGCCACGTTTGGAGCACGCTGTTCCGCACATATACCGATAAAGATGAGACGGCGCGGTTGGGACGGAAGGCGTGGTCGATTCCGCTCATCTCCTTTATCGCCGTTTTTGTCGTATGTTTCTTCTCTGTCCACCTATTTTGGCGGCTACTGGCGTATCTCGCCGTTTCCCATTTTGCAAAACAACAGTTCGGTTTTCTCGCGCTCTACCGAATCAGACAGGGAAGAATTAGAAAACGCATCCCGGACAAGCTAGCCATCTACCTAGCAGTCCTTTATCCTGTCCTCTACTGGCATGTGGTTCAGGACAGGGCATTTGAATGGTTTGTATCGGGCGATTTCGTGTTTCTTACGCACATTCAACTGCCTCACCAGAAATTAATCGTTACCAATGCGTTGTATTGGGCAATCTTGGCGGGTTGGTTAATTGAGGAGTGCGTTACTTCCATCAAACAGGCAGGAAAAATTGCTTGCGGCAAGATTGCATGGGTATTGATGACCGCCTTCAATTGGTATTTTGGAATCGTGTACTTTAACTCGGATATCGTTTTCTCAATCACCAACGTAGTTGCTCACGGATTGCCGTATATGACCTTGGTTGTATGGTATAAATTGAAGAAAAACGAGAGTCTGAATCGGTCTGTGCCAATACTCCAAATGATAGCCACCATTGTATTTGGCGCGATTCTATTGGCATATATTGAGGAATTTGGCTGGGATATGCTGCTATTTAGGGAGAGAGGCGATCTGTTCCCGGCTTATTTTGTGGGCATCTTTAAGGGTTCATTAGCTGCCGCGTTTGCGTATGCACTATTGTCATTGCCGCAAATCACACACTACATTCTTGATGGAATCATCTGGAAAAACAGTGCATCAAATCCCCACGTGAAACAGATGCTATAGTCCAGTATCACGATAGAGAAGCACATGGTAGCTAGAGGCGTTTCCAAGCCGAAAGGAAAAAACTAATTATGGAATTGTATTTGATTCGTCACGGTCAGTCGACCAACAACCGTGGAGACGCGCGCATTCCCGAGACACCGTTGACAGAGATCGGCAAGCAGCAAGCGGACAGAGCTGGACGAACGTTAAGGGACTTGGGTATCACACGCCTTTATTGCAGTGCTATGCTCCGTGCGGTGCAGACTGCCGCAATTGTCGGTGAACATTTGGAGCTCGCGCCGCGTGTTTTTGTCGGAATCCACGAGTTGGGTGGCATTTGGGAAGATCGTGATGATAGTGGTATGATACCACTGCCTGGGATGACACGCTCTCAGTTACGCGATATTTGTCCTTCAGTGGTATTACCTAATGACGTGACGGATGAAGGATGGTGGTTTCCATCGTGTAATTCCGATGGACGGGCGCCAGCGTTGGACGATGCCCGGATACTGCAATTGGTAATCAAGAATTGTCTTGAATTCATCGCGCATCTGGATCAACACCACGTCGGTGAGGATGAGAAGATCGGGGCAATCACTCACGGAGGTTCCGGATCGATACTGCTCGGAGCCCTGCTTGAAACGCCGCTGCCAAAAATATCTCTAAACCGTTTCCCACACAACAACACCGGGATCTCGAAAATCAGAAGAACTCACGACGAAACTCAGTTTCTTTATCTAAACGGGACCAGCCATCTGCTGGAAACGAGCGAGTTCAATCTTGAAGCAAGTTCTCCATTGATAACACGGTGAAACATTCGATAAATCGGCGAAGGAGAAGTGCACGTTAAGTGAATCGCAATCGCATAATCAATGTTGGATATCTCATTGTCGTTGGAGGTATGTTCGCGTATAAGGAATTTCTTGGCGGGGAGGTGTACCGCTCGGTGCTGACCGTCATATCATTTGTATTATTTGGAGTCCTAGCGTTCTTTTACGACGATGTACAATCGTGGATTAAACCTTTCGTCTTAACCTTGCCTTTACTCGTGCTAGGCGCTTCGGTTTACCGGGATTTCAGAGAGGGTGATGTTTCCATCGCCATGTTGGGCATAGCGGTGATTGCGGGTGGGGCGCTCATATTCTTCCAGTCTCGGCCGCTGGCAGTAATAAAGGCACTGTTTCTCATTAACTTGGGAGGTTTATTCGCATATAGGCAATACTTTGACGGGTCTATCGAAAGCCTGATTCGCATGGGCATTCTGTTTGTCTTTTTCTTCGTCTTGTTCTTCTATGAGAGCATGCCGCTATGGATTAGGCCATTCGTAATGCTTTTGCCCATGAACCTCCTGGGACTGTCGGCCTATAGAGACTATCGCTTCGGAAATACCCCCTACGTCATTTTAGACATTGTGTTGATTGCCGCAGGAGCCCTGATGTTGGTTCAAGACACGCGACTGGCAAAGGGGAAATTGCAATTCTCTTTCAGTCTAATCCCACTCTTCGCTTTTAGTGTATTCCTCCTCTGCGATCTACTACTTCTTCGTTGATAGCATGCCATTATCCCTGGCGGAATTATTCTTTCAGCAAGTAACACTCCTTTTTCGCTCAATGACTAGCCGTGAAAAGTGTTCCTTCGTGGTCTGGTTTTCACTCCAGCGGAGATCAAGCGAATGGATAGTGAGTGCGATAGAGATCCCCGATGTCAATAGAACACGATTCCTCCTCGCATTTGCACTCCAGAGGAGTGCAATTGAGACGACAAAATTTGACCACGAGGCGGAATAGCGCTCTCGGAGACGATCGTGAATAAACGCAAAACAGTATACCTTGCGAATCCCTACGGTTTCTCGGAACAACAGCGGGAAAACCTGCTCCCAGCCCTGGTTGAGGCATTGGAAGCTATCGGCTTAGAGGTGTGGGAGCCGTTTGTACGAAACAACAATGAAGATACCTCGGTGTCCGGCTGGGCGTACCGAATCGGCCAGGCGGACAAGCGTGATGTCGCGGAGGCGGATGCGATTTTCGCTGTTGTGAACGGAGTCCCGCCCGACGAAGGGGTTATGGTGGAATTGGGGATCGCGATTGCACTCGGAAAACCCACGTTCCTATTTCGGGACGACTTTCGGCGCGCCGCCGATTCTAATGAATACCCCCTCAATCTGATGGTTTTTACCGGACTGCCTCGTCTCGGATGGGAGCGATACTACTTTAAATCAATAACTGAGATTTCATCGCCCGACAAGGCACTCGTACCTTGGGCGCAGGAGTAATCCATACTTAAATTGAATTGCAATAAAACAAATTGGAGGCATCATGAAACAGATTAGTGGCGGCATCACGGCTGTCCCCGGTATTCGGGCATCAGGTGTGCACGGCGGCTTAAAGCCGGATAACCAGAAGGATGTCGCGTTGATTGTTGCAGACGCGCCCGCAGTAGCGGCGGGGGTCTTCACCCGAAATCGTGTGTGTGCCGCGACCGTTTTGCTCTCTCGCGAACACCTCAACAATCAGATTGCCCAAGCGGTTATCGTCAACAGCGGCAATGCAAATGCCTGCACCGGGGAAGAGGGATTGAATAACGCTCAAAAAATGGCAGCCATGGTCGGCGAGCATCTCAACCTAGAACCGGAAAACGTATTGGTTTCTTCAACGGGCGTGATCGGTGTACAATTGCCAATGGATGCAATCGGAAAAGGCATTCAGCGGGCTGCCGGTACGTTGCGCGATGATGGTGGGCACGATGCAGCACAAGCCATTATGACCACCGACACCGTGCCGAAAGAGGTTGCGGTGGAAGTTGAAGTTGGTGGGCATACGGTGCGGATCGGCGGAATGACAAAAGGGGCGGGTATGATTGCACCGAACATGGCAACCATGCTTGCATTTCTGGCGACGGATACGAAGATTGCAGGGGCGCCATTACAGGCAGCCCTTCGGAAATCTGTCGACATGTCGTTCAACCGCGTAACGGTTGACACAGACAGCAGCACTAACGATACAGTACAAATCCTGGCGACCGGCGCGGCAGGCAATCCCGAAATCACCGAAGCGTCGGGAGATAGCTACGAGGCGTTCTGCAAAGGGCTTGAGTTTGTCTGCATTGAGTTGGCGAAGAAGATTGCGCAGGACGGTGAAGGGGCTACGAAACTCGTCGAAGTGGTCGTCAAAAACGCCGTGAACGAAACGGAAGCGGAGCAAGCGGCGCGAGCCATCGCCGAATCCCCGCTTGTGAAAACTGCCGTCTTCGGGAAGGATGCCAACTGGGGACGAATTATGATGGCGGTTGGAAAATCTGAAGCTCGGTTTGATCCCTACCAAGTGGATGTTTGGTTGGGCGACTACCAACTGGTGAAGGAGGGGATGGACTCCGGATTTGACGAAGAGAAGGCTACTCAACTTTTCTCTGAGGACACCGTGACAATAACGGCAAATCTAAACGCCGGCAATGCAGAGGCAACGATGTGGACCTGCGACTATTCCTACGATTATATTAAGATAAACGCGGATTATCGGACATGACAACGCGTCAAAGGGCGGCTTCGTGCCCCTTCAGCGCGAAGGGGCATAGCCATTACGCAAAGAACTCATGTTGAGAGGATTTGAAACTTCCTCGGAAACGTATTTGCAGATTAGATTCCTTCAAGAAAACTAGGCTTTTCTCGCGGAGTTTCTTAACATGAGACTTTTATAGTCAATTCCATTCATATTTAGATATCTTTCGGTAGGTGCGATCAACTGAGTGAATAACGAAGGCGATAGAGATCCATTTCTAACCGCACCTACGAGACTGGATAAATACCGGTTCGGTTAGGAAACCGAACCTACCGTTTGGTTTTATTATAGATCACTCTTCGAATGCCGAATCAAACGCAATATCGGACGGTTCAAAGTCGTACGCCTTGACTGCGGCACATGATTCGCGTGCACCGTGCTCGCGGTCCATGCCACTATCCTCCCATTCAATCGACAAAGGTCCATCGTGCCCGATGCGGTTGAGCGCCCGGATAATCTCCTCAAAGTTGATATTTCCACGTCCGATTGAACGGAAATCCCAAAAGCGTTGACCATCTCCGAAATCGAGATGTCCGCCGAATACACCGGAGAGGCGCGGCGTGGACGACCACCAGACATCCTTCATGTGAACATGGTAGATACGACTGTCGAGACGTTCGAGAAACGCGACGTAATCCACACCCTGATATCCGAGATGGCTAGGATCGTAATTGAAACCGAAGGTTTCGCGCCCGTCAAGCGCTTCCACGGCGCGTTCGGCGGACACGACATCAAAGGCGATCTCGGTCGGATGAACCTCAAGCCCAAACTTGACCCCTACTTCATCGAATACATCCAGGATCGGATTCCATCGATTGGCGAAATCCTCATAACCCGCATCAATCTGGGCGGGATCGTTCGGCGGGAACGAATAAAGTAGGTGCCAGATGCTGCTCCCCGTAAATCCGTTAACCACACTCACTCCCAGTTTTGCCGCCGCGCGGGCGGTCGCCTTCATCTCATCGGCGGCGCGTTGACGGACGCCTTCCGGGTCGCCATCGCCCCAGATATTTGGGGCAACAATGGCTTGGTGCCGGCTGTCGATATTGTCGCAGACCGTTTGGCCCACAAGGTGATTGCTGATTGACCAAACTTTGAGTCCGTACTTGGCTAGAAGGTCGTGTTTTCCCTGACAGTAATCGGGGTCGTCTAAGGCTTTATCTACCTCGAAGTGGTCGCCCCAACACGCCAACTCCAAGCCGTCGAACCCCCAGGCGCTTGCTTTCTGAGCCAACTCTTCCAGCGTCATATCCGCCCACTGTCCGGTGAACAGCGTAACAGGTCTTGCCATTTTGATGCCTCCTTCGATTCAAATATATGTGGTCCAATCGGGAAAAATCGTCTACACAATTATTGCATACTCAGCACGATGTGGGAAGAGTGTGTCCAACACTAAGCCGGCGGCGTATAACTTGCGTCAATCCAAGCGCGTTTCGCGCCGCTTTCGACCGCTTTATGTATGAAATGAACGCCGCGCGCTCCATCCTGCACCGTGGGAAAATCTGTATCGAATTCACTCGGCTGCTCGCCAGAGATTTTCGCCGCCATTGTACGTGTTGCATTGACGTAGATATTCGCGAACGCCTCTATAAACCCTTCGGGATGACCAAACGGAAGACGGGAGTTGTGTTGCGTGATTTCGGCGACATAGTCGTTTCCTCGTTTGTAAACCTGTTCGGGGCCATCCGGAAAACGAATGTAAAGGTAGTTCGGGTTTTCTTGGTGCCATTCCAAGGAGGCGTCCGTGCCGTAGATGCGGATTCGAAGGTTGTTCTCCTCTCCTACCGCCACCTGAGATGCGTAAAGAATCCCTCTGGCGCCCTCTTCATAACCCACCAAGACATTTCCATCATCCTCCAATTGGCGTCCCGGCACAAACGTTGTCAAGTCGGCGCAAATCTCCTCAATTCCCAAACCCGTGATGTAGTGCGCTAGGTTCTCCGCATGAGAACCGATGTCTCCGATACAGGAAGAAACACCCGATCGATTCGGGTCTGTACGCCAGACGGCTTGTTTGGCGCCCTCTCCTTCGAGTAGCGTCGATAACCAGCCTTGCGGGTATTCGACGACAATTTTCCGAACTGTTCCTAGCTGCCCGCCTCGAACCAACTCACGCGCCTGCTTGACCATGGGATAGCCGGTATAATTATGCGTTAGTGCGAAGATGGCATCATGTTGCGTCACCAACCGGCACAATTCTTCCGCATCCTCTACCGTCGTTGTCATCGGTTTATCGCAGATGACGTGGAACCCCGCTTCGAGAAAAGTTTTCGCCACATCAAAATGAACATTATTCGGCGTGACAACAGATACAAAATCGATGCGATCGCCTTCGGCTAGTTGGCTTTCCTTTTCCGCCATCTCCTGATACGAGCCGTACACACGGCTGGCATCAAGCAGAAGTTCGTCACCCTGTTGACGGGATTTGTCCGCGGATGAGGAGAACGCACCCGCGACTAACTCAATCTCGCCGTCAAGCGCCGCCGCTTGCCGGTGGACGGCACCAATAAACGCGTCCGGACCACCCCCTACCATCCCGTAACGTATTTTTCTTCCGAGTGCCATATTTGTATCTCCTTCGATATCAAGAATTTCTACAATCGTGTCGTCCGACCCATATCAAAACTGCTCTCGTATGTCCGATCTAACTAGCAAATTACTGCATTCACAGCACCGATGCAGTATAGCACGGAGGTGGTTTGTTGTCAATCACTTAAAAAACGCGAAAGGTGTAGGTCCCTTCTCCGCACTGCAGCGTAGTCAACAGTCTATGTAGGGTGGGCACCGCCCACCAGCCTTTGTAGGAGCGATCTCCAGGTCGCGACTCCCCACTCCAGCGGAGATCAAGCGACTGGATAAGGAGCGCGATAGAGATCCCCAATGTTAATAGAAACGGGCGACACTCGTTTGTGCACTCCAGCGGAGTGCCATGTAAATAGAATCGCGACGCCCATACCCCCACCCACCATTCCTCCGAACTCCCACTCCCCCACCTTCCAACTCACTATAGACATCCCCAATCTCCCCATGCTACAATAGAACCCCGCAACAAACCGTTGGCGGCTCAATCGTATAAATCCTAACGTTACATAAACAACCCCCATGGCTAACTACCAAGAACTCGCAAATCTTGTCTGGAACGTAGCCGACGATGTCCTACGAGGCTTATTCAAACCGCACGAATACGGCGACATCACTCTCCCCTTCCTCGTGCTGCGCCGTCTCGACTGCATCTTGGCGGAAGACGACCGGAAAGACAAAGCCATCGACGCCTACGACCGCTTCAAAGATGTTGTCCCCGAAGAATCGATACCCCAGATCATTCTCAACGAGACGAAGTCGAGCTTCTACAACACCTCCCAATACGACCTCTCCCGTCTGAAAGCTGATCCCAACAACATCCGCCTCAACTTCAACAACTACCTCAACGGCTTCAGCAAGGATGTGCGGGACATCATCGAAAACTTCAACCTCGGTCAATTCATCCATCGACTGGACAAAAACAATCGGCTGTTCATCTTCTGCGACAAGTTCACCGAGGTCGATCTGCACCCGAATCAGGTAGACAATCACACCATGGGCCAAGTCTTTGAGGAACTGCTCCGCCGATTCTCCGAAATGTCCAACGAGACCAGCGGGGAACACTACACCCCGCGCGATGTCGTGCGCCTGCTGGTCTCCCTGTTGTTCGCCGAACACCGCGAGGAGGCGGGCGGACAGGGCGTGGTTCGCAGCATCTTCGACCCGTGCTGCGGCACCGGCGGCATGTTGACGATAGGCAAGGACTACTTCCGCGATCGGGTCAATCCAGACGCCGAAATACGGGTGATCGGTCAGGAACTCAACCCGCAGACTTACGCCATCTGCAAATCCGATATGCTGATAACCGGCGAAAACCCCGACGACATCCACCTCGGCTCCTGCCTCTCCGACGACGGGTTTCAAGGAGACCGGTTCGACTACATGATAACCAATCCCCCGTTCGGCGTCAGTTGGAAGTCGGACGAATCCGCCGTGAAAGCGGAAGCCGCGACCGCCGAGGGCAGATTTTCCGCAGGCACGCCCCGCAGCTCCGACGGCGCGTTGCTGTTCCTCCAACACATGCTATCCAAGATGGAGAGCCGCGGCAGCCGGGTGGGAATCGTCCTGAACGGCTCGCCCATGTTCACCGGCGATGCCGGCAGCGGCGAGAGCAACATCCGAAAATGGATTATCGAAAACGACTGGCTGGAGTGCATCATCGCGCTGCCCGACAAACTCTTCTTCAACACCAGCATCGCCACCTATATCTGGATCCTGACGAACCGCAAACTGGAGAGACGCCGGGGCAAGATTCAACTGATTAACGGTGCGGAGTTCTTCGAGTCGATGAAACGGAATCTCGGAGACAAGAGCGTTTTTATCTCCGAGTTGCACATAGAGCGTCTGGTGGTAATCTACACGAACTTCGTGGAATGCGAGCACTCCAAAATCTATCCGAACGAATTCTTCGGCTATACCAAGGTGATTATCGAAAGACCGCTGGTCGAAAAGCGTGAAATCCTCGGAGAGGAAAAGGAGTTCATCGTGACGGACAAGAAGGGGGCTCCGAAACCCGATCCCGCGCTGCGAGACGATGAGCGGATTCACTTGGCTGAGGACATCGACGACTACTTCCGACGCGAGATCGAACCCCACCTGCAGGACAGTTGGATGGACCGCAAGAAGGACAAGCTGGGTTACGAAATCAACTTCAATCGGTATTTCTATAAACACACCGCTGCGATCGCCTCATGAAATCGCCGGTGAAATGCGGGAACTTGAGGAGAAGAACGAAGGTTTGCTCAAGGACGTATTAGAATTAGTAGCCGAATCCTAACAAGGCGTTGGTGACTCAGACAGGTAGTTTTCTGAAAATGGCGCTCCGCTGGAGCGCGAGACGGTTAATCATTGACTTCTAAAAACACGATGCTCCACTGGAGCAATTCCGTTTCCACATTGTAATGTACTTTACTACGTGTTGGTTATACCATTTCGCTTGAATAATAGTGCATATAAAGTTTGTCATTATACGGTTATGACACACCCCATACCCACTGTTGTAGGCGGGGCATCTTGCCCCGCTTTGGATAGACTTGATTGACGCCATTAATGCACCGTCAATATATAGAAATGGTATTATGTCTTGCACTCCAGCGGAGATCAAACGACTGAATAAGGAGTGCGATAGAGATCTTCAATGTCTGTAGCCGAGGAGTGTCCATCCCTCCCGCTCCAGAGGAGCGGCATGTGGTATCTACGATAAATGGCAAATCGGTGCTGTGGGATTTCGTTCTGGCAAATTATTCCAATGCGCCCTCATCGAGATGGGGGAGATGTCAGAATTAGTGTCAGACGGGTTGACAGAGAAGGTATAATTTAGACGGATGGAAAGGAGGTATAGGCAATGATAACCGAACTCAGAGCACAGAATTTCAAATCGTGGAAAGACACAGGCGAGTTGCGCTTTGCCCCAATAACCGGATTTTTCGGCGCAAACAGCTCCGGCAAAACCAGTATTTTGCAGGCGCTCCTAATGCTCAAGCAGACCGTGGAACAGCGCGAAGATTGGAATGAGCCGCTTTACTTCGGCGATGAGAACTCATTAGTCAACTTGGGCAGTTTTGAAGAAACAATCCACCAACACGAGAAAAATCTAAGTCTTGATATCTCTGTGGCGTGGGAAATACTCGAAACGAAGTATAGTGAACAGATGTCAACCGATTCCATTTCTTTCTCGACATCCATTGTGAAAAGAAATGATGGTAGGAATTTAGTGGAGTATTGTTACACGGCAAATGGGCAGAAATGGAAAATAGAGCGAGGGCCGCAGAACTACACATTCAGATTTCCCGATTTTTTGGTCAAAAAAGGACATCCAGCGTTTTCACCTGGTGCGATGATGGCAAAACCGTTTCGATGCTATGGGGTTATTGACCGAGATGGACGCCTCAATACGTTGTTGACCAATCAAGACGCTTTTGAAAACCTATTTTCCCAAATTCATTATCTAGGCCCATTGCGTGAACATCCTCGACACAATTATGTGTGGGAGGGCGACCATCCAAGAGAGGTTGGACAGCATGGAGAGAACTCAATTCCCGCACTGCTTTCAGGCAGAGTCCAACTCCGCTCCATTGAGAAGAAGATACTGGAATGGCTTCAACGATTGGATCTGATTGATTCATACCGTCTTGAACCCAATCTTAACGAAAAGGGGCGTTACGAATTCTACGTGACCAAACACAAAGGAGGGCCAGAAGTCCGCCTTACGGACGTAGGTTTCGGCATTTCCCAGGTACTGCCGGTGTTGACTCACTGCTATCACCCTCCCGAAGGCTCAATCCTCATTCTCGAACAACCCGAAGCGCACCTTCACCCTAAGGCGCAATCGGAGTTAGCAGATGTTCTCATTGATGTGGCGAAAAGTCGGAAGGTCCAGATTATCTTCGAAAGCCACAGCGAGCACCTCCTCCACCGCCTGATGCGCCGCATCGCGGAGGAGCAACTTTCAGCGGAAGACACGGCGTTCTATTCCTGCCAAATCAACGATGGGGTATCCGAGATCGAACAACTCAAACTAGATGAATACGGAAATATCAGCAACTGGCCTCAAGACTTCTTTGGCGATGTGACAGGCGACCTGATTGAACAGACCAAAGCCGAAATGGATCGACGGGAAACGATGCGATGATGGTTGTTGTAGATACAAACGTCGCCGTGGTCGCCAACAAGGGAGCGCCGCAAGCATCTTCCAATTGCGTTCGAACTTGTGCCCGGAAACTCCGACAGATTACACACGGCAACGTGAAATTGGTGCTTGATGACAGATGGATGATTCTTCGCGAGTATTTGCAAAATTTGCGTTCGAAGGGTGACGGTGTCGGCGATAGGTTTCTCGCCTGGAGTCTGCGAAATCGGACAAACCCGGAGCAGTGCGAATTGGTGTCGATTACGCCCGTTGCAAACTTGGAAAATGAGTTTGAAGAGTTCCCAAAAGATCCGGAGTTGGAGAACTTTGATCCGGCTGATCGGAAATTTGTTGCGGTTGCATTAGCCCATCCAGAAAAACCGCCAATTTTGGAAGCCGTGGACAAACAGTGGTGGCAACTCCGCGACGCGTTGCATCGAAATGGTGTAACGGTCGAATTCATTTGTGAGGCCGACATCCAACGGTCGCGCGGGAGCGCTTGATTGAAGCGCCGATGAGTGTGGTGAATTAGATGAACAGCATTCGCGTTGACATACGCCTTCGGCCCATTCGGTTTGGGTTTTTGGTGCGACCAACCGATAAAGCAAAGATTCTTGAGATTTTCCGTCTCAATACATGCTTGTGGGGAGGCATGTTCAATCCCATTATCCCTTTTCTTGAATGTGTACCATCATGGTGGGAAAGACACGGTTTTCGCTTTGAAAACGCCAAGCAAATCATCAACGGTTATCTTGATTTCTTTGAACCCGATTTCCTCGTTGAAGCGGAGGAAGGGTTAGCGAATGGATTGGGCTATGATTCAGAGCGTGTGCTGCGCCTCGGCGATTTTCTGGATTGTCGCATTAAAGGCAAAAAGAAATGACCCAGGGAAAAAAGCAGGAACTAAGGCAATTGCTTGTCAAAGCAATTGCAAACTTGGAAATACACCAATCAAAACGCGGCGTTTCATTGCCCCCTGTAGATGTAAGCATATATAGAAACCTCTTATTGAAACATTGGGGGGCTCAATCGGAAAATTCCCCGCTGGTTTGGGAGACTTTCAAGCCTAAAATTGTAGACGAATTCATCAAGTCGAAACTTCTCGACGTCATCCGAGAAGCGTTCGCTCCTTTTATCCATGAGGATAAGATTCAATCCGCCTGTTCTTTTGTGTCATATTCTCCTGGTGGTGGATATCCGTTGGATCGCCTCCTGGAGCAGCTTCTTAAAATTGCGATCGGGCGCGGAATAGAGAAAGCAGTATCGAATCTTTCTAAGTACGCGAAAGAAAAGCGGGTTTCTGTGAAATCCCTAGCATTACTTGAAGGTATAAGGCTGAAGACGAGAATCCAAGTCTCTGACGAAATACAACTTATCCCTCTTCCTAACTCACCATCAGATCTCCCGAAATTTTAGCCTACTTCAATCTACAATAGTTTTGGAATCTCTCCAAATTTCTTCTGTAGTAAAACACTCCTTGTGATCGACTATTTTGTATCCCCTGCATTTTATCATCCTCGCCAAGACACCGCTATTCATGAATATCGTACGCAAGAGAATCGCACATCTGATGTTTTTAAATCTCTTTGCCAAGGGCTATCTTTAGCTTGCGATTCGGCAGTTCAAGCTTCTCTGAAATGGCCTTTCTGGCCAGAAGATGAACTCTTCTATCTAAACCCTCCTGGACCGGGACCACCTCGATTCAGCGTCCCCGTAGATGTATTTGAGGCGTCCGTTGAAGTCGAGCAATCTCAGATAAGGGAAGCCGAACGCCTATATGAGATCTTGGACAAGAATCCGGAGGTTAGCGAAAAATTGCGCGTGCCTATAAACAGATGGGTAAAGTCAAAGACACTTCAAGAACCCATTGACAAAATCATTGACTTGGGGATTGCCCTTGAAGCACTTTATGTTCCCGACGGTGCCGGGGATACTACTTATAAATTGGCTATTCGTGCAGCTCGGCATTTGGGAATGGACAAAAAGGATAGAGAGGATTTGCTCGAGAAGTTCAAACAGATATATAACTGCCGTTCAAAAACCGTTCACACAGGGCTCGTTGGCACGACCGTTAAATTTGGTAAAGAAAAGATCGGTCGGTCAAAGTTTATCACCCACGCTCAGGACTTATGTCTGCTATCAATTAAGAAGATTCTGGACGAAGGGAGATTTACAGATTGGGACAGTTTGACTCTGAGTGGCGAAGTAGAAGAAGCAGATAACTAAACCTGTCTGCCCATCTCGTGAGTGCGAGCCGACCGAATCCCAACTCACTTGTTAAAGGAGACAATTCATGCAATCACAATGTAGTTGCCCCAAATGGTACGATGTACTGGATCAGGACGCAGTATTCGCCCTGATCGATAAATACGAAGCCCATCCCGTCTATGGCAAGGGCTTTAACATCTATCAACCCTGCTTTATGTGCCAAAACGACGATCGAATCCCGGAAAACGGGTACGCTGTCGATGAATTCAATGCTAAGGAATTATTTGGGGACCTGCCGCACCCCGCGACACTAAATTTGTACTTCGTTGGCTGCTTCGACTACGCTTGAGGACGCCGTTTAAGCTCATGTCAACCCCCAAACCTGCCATAAAAAAAGCCCGGAGCGCAGTGCCCCGGGCTATTGACGAGTAATGTAAACCCATCATTTTTACTTACCGACCAACATCTTTCGAGTTGCAGTAAAACCATCTGCCCTTAACGTGTAATAATAGACACCGCTAGCTACTCGTTCCGCTATGATGTTGCGCCCATCCCAATACGCCGCCTGACTCCGTGCCGTGTAATGCCCGGCTGCCTGATGGCCCAAATCCAATTGACGTACTAGCCCGCCGTTAACGTCGTAAATAGAGATACTCACATCCGCATCGCGGGCTAACCTATACGGTATCCACGTCTCCGGATTGAACGGATTCGGGTAATTGGGGTGCAGAGCGGTTTGCTTCGGCGCCAACAGTGAGAGTAACTGTTCAAGCGCCAGAAATGCTCCTTGGTTCGCGCCTGCCAACTTGGCTTGGGTGAGCCACTGCCGGACACGTTCTGGTGTGATTACATCAAGTGCGTCCCCACGGGCGAGGGGTGCAGCCGCCCCGTCATCGAGCGCAAGCGCCACCTGAGCGATGTCGGCAAGGTTGACGACGCCATCGCCATTGACATCCGCCATGTGCTCCCCTGTCTTGCCGAAGTGTTGCACAACGACGAGAATATCTTTCCCATCGACAACTCCATCGTCGTTCACATCTTCGGGCTTCGCTGCGGCATCAGGCGTCGACGGTGGCTGCGGCTCGGACATAGCCGTTGGCATCGCGTCGGGAGGCAGTTGTATATCGAGCGCGATACTTCTGGGATCGTCAAGGTCGGCAAAGAGAGTCTGTACGTTCGAACCGTCAAGGCTGGCGCTCTTTATTTTGCCCTTTCCCTTGCTTGACTCCGTCCAGTACATGGTTCCGCTTGCCACATCTAAGGCGATACCATTAGGATTATCAATGCCTTGGGCTTTGGTGAGGAGGTCTTGCACACCCGTTCCGTCCAAGTTTGCACGCTGGATTTTGTGAGTACCTTTGTCTACCCAGTACATCTGTCCGCCAGCCACATCCAACGCGATAGCGAACGGGGTGGACAGCCCAGAGGTCACAAGTGCCTCAACCCCTGTGCCGTCCAAGATGGCGCGCCAGATTGTGTCTCTGCCGAAGTCCACCCAGTACATCTGCCCGCCAGCCACATCCAACGCGATTCCGCTGAGGAGACTGTTCCTGTTCGTCACAAGGTCTTGTACGCCTGTGCCGTCGAAATTCGCGCGTTGAATGTTCTTCGCGCCCCAGTCCGTCCAGTACACCTTTCCGCCCGTCACATCCAAAGCGACGCCATTTGGCGTTTTCAGCCCGGCGGTGACAACGTCCTGCACCCCTGTGCCGTCCAAGTTGGCGCGCCGGATTGCCTTTGCCTTGATATCCGTCCAGTACACCTTTCGGTTCACCACATCCAAGGCTAGTTCGGCCGGTTGTTGCAGTCCACGGGTGACGACGCTATTGATGCCTGTGTCGTCGGGTGTAACACGCCGAATTCCTCTCGTCTCGCCACGTTCTAACCAATACATGGATACTGGTATTTCACCGGTCTGATTGTCGCCTGAGACAATATTAAAGACCGCTATGTGGGGAATACCTTCGACACTTGCCTCGACGGTGTTGGTGCCGGGCTCGCTGCCAAGCGTCAGCGTACTCTCCGCTTGTCCATTTTTATTGGTTGTCACCATCTCAGAACTGAGCGAGCCGCCGCCTGCAGTCACAGCGAAGCTAACAACGACCCCCTCCAACGGATTTTCATCTACATCGCTTATTTCAACCACAAATGGTTTTGGCAGCGTTTCACCGGGTACACCATCTTGGTTGTCCCCTGCTATGCTCTTGATGCCAGTCGACTCTGGCAAAGATTTTGTCTTTTCAGCGTCCTGCCGCGTCTGTTGCTCCTGCGAAGATAGCGAGGTATCAACCGTTACAGTAAAGTGCACATAAACCGAGAAATTGTCCAAACGGTGAACTTCGATGATGTATTCGCCTTCGGCATCGGAGGAGAAGGAGAGGGTTGTTTGGGCGCGTCCGTCCGAACCGGTCGTCCCAATTTGAGGACTCCGGGAAGCAGTGGCATCATCCCCGAATAGAATGAAGTTCAGACGCACTCCCGATATGGGGTTGCTATTCGAATCCTGTAATTCGACGATAAGGGGCACACTGTCACCAGGTGCAGCGGTCTGATTATCGTCCGAGATTTTGACCAGGGTTGACGGGTCGGGTGTCGGTGGAGGCCGGGACTCGCTAACGGTCACGTCAAATCGCACATAGTCTATCCGTTCGTCAATTTCCTTCCCTCCTTCCCTGTCTGGGGCAGACGCGGTAATGCGGTATGTGCCGGAAGCGTCACTGTCAAGCGTCAGTGTCGTCTGCACTGTCCCGTTTGAGTCCGTCACTGGCGTTTCATTACTCAGATATGATTTTGTTTCTGGGCGACGGTAAATATACACAGTCACACCTGACTGAGGGACACCGTCCTTCTTGACTGTAAAAGAATACGTCCCGCTTCCACCGGGCGCGATACTTGAAGGCCCCGAATGCGAGATTGTATATGGTGATGGTTCCGTCATCCCTAACGGCACCATTACACAAAAAAGTAAGACGAAAATGAAACCAACGATTAACGTTTTCAAATTTTTGACTCCCTATATTCGGTTGATGGTGAGTATAGACCGCTCCACTAATTCGTCACCGGACGGGTACGGTAACCGTCGGTGCGATGCGGACTGTGATGGATTCGCGCCGAGGCACCAACCTGTGCCACTAGCCGCACAAACCGATTGACGGATTAAATAACGATAAAGCGGATTGCCAGTGGGTGTGATAGTCAATCCCGCCCGATAGCAATCTTAACCGCGCGTGACCAACTGGCTGGATAAGGAAGGATTAAGGGACATCGACAATGACCGCGATAGAATTCTCATTGTAATCGCGTAAGCATGATAAGCGTCTTTGCTTGAGATCTCTACCAACCTATTTCCTTACCATTATGATAGTATAGACAATCTCTTCTCCAGCCAAAGCTGTAGGAAGTTAGGCCAGATCATAATTTTCGTATAGTGGTAGATTGATCTCATGTTCTGTAGCAGCGCGATCGGTCTCGACAAGCAACAAATATCGTCTATCCGTCTTCTGCGTCGAAGACTTGTCATGATTGTGATATTTACCAGTTGCCGACTCTATATGCCCTCCATCTCTATCCGTTCTCCCCGAATGAGAAAACGTGATATCCGAAATGAAGATGAGGCAAGTAAGAAACGCGGCTATTACGAGCAACAACATCAAGATTCTCATGTTCCCCTCCATGTGAAAAGAGGGGCAACCCACGTAGGCTGCCACATTATGGGACACACCTACGGACATTTGCGTTGTGTACGCATGGTAGGTCTCCCTTTTGTTTTGTGAAAGCACAGTACCAACTGCGCCACCCGAACTTAATCGGGATCAATCAAGATTGACAAGGGCTACCTAGAATGACATAATTGAACAACAGGTAACGCAAGTGAGTTCTCCTACTCACATTACCATTGCGTTGCCTAGTGCTGTTCCTCTGTCCGTTAGTGTTGGCGCACTTTCGGACATGAACGGCACCTATATATCACAATAGATGATGTCAATCGGGTTTGTTAATTATAAACGGGGAAGGGTTGAATGTAAAGAGAAAATGTAAAGAGAAAAATCGGGTTACGTATGGACCGTAAGTGTGGTAAAATGAATCTCAAGGAAATTGAGACTGAATTGCAACAAGCGTTAATAAAGAAGGGTGCTCGGAAAAGAACACCCTTTTCTTTGCCCTAAACCTATCTACCTTTTGGTTTGGGTTTCAATTTAGGGACCTCAACCTTTGGTGTTGGCGGCGGTTGCGGAATAACCTTGTCACTCTGAGTGACTTGGGTCTTCGGCTTCCGTTCTACCAACGGTTTTGGTTCTTGATTTGCAACTCTTTTGCTTGACATCAGGAACCTCCTTAGGATACGGAGTATTGCCCCAAACAATATTCCATGAAGTGAATGAATAATGAGCGATCAACTGAGTGAATAACGAAGGATCAACCGACCGAACAGGGAGGGTGATAGCTAATCCTGATAGAGATCCTACCCGCCTTTGGAAGCACCAACTGTGATCGTCTGCTATTCAGACAATTACTCCGCCCAACCCAACTCTCACCCCCACCAACACCGCCTCGCACACCGTCGCCTTTAATCCTGGCAATCCAATAATCCCATAAATCCATCAAGCGAATGGATAATGAGCACGATAGAGATCCCGGTCAGACGATCCCTCTTTCACCCCCCTCTACCCTCACACATTTCCTTCCCTTCCCACTGATCACCGCTATTCCCTTCCCCAATCATTCGAAAATGTTTGGCGATTAGTCTTTTGAGGCTTGTTGAGTTTACAGGAAATGAAACAATAAAATGTGACTATTATTGTTCCTACCTTCCCTTTGTCCGTTACTGGTTCGTTTCTCCCTCACCGCGCGAGGTTTGGAAAAAGGGGTCTCTGTAACACATAACATATGCAAAGTAAAAAACATTTGCTAATCCACATATTGTGTGATAAAATAAACATTGTACAAAATATGCAGGATCCGTGTCCTACCGACATAAATCCAAGGCGTGCATAACGAGGAATGCAAAATGCCAAAAGAACAAGAAACCACCAAGACAGTTGGGCAAATAGTTGAACGGGAGAAGGGTGGGGCGTCAAGCATTTTTACGTTTTATGGTGAAGGAGATTAAAATGGCTGAGGTGATTGGAAGCATGGAACTGAATTGGTCAGAACCCCAGAATCTAAATTTGAGAAAATGGGACATTACGGCGAAAGGTGTATACATAATCTTCGGTCACTATAATCACGATTATAACAATAAAGCCGTATACATTGGAACCAACCTAAATGGAACTTTAGGAAATCGGCTTGAATCCCATAAGTATAACGAAGAAGTTCAGCGAGAAGGCGGGAATATCCTCCAGGCTACATATATTATCGTCGAAAGGAGTAAGGGCACTAGATTTGGAATAGAATCTTACTTACATGATAAGTTAAAACCAATAATCAAGACTGAAATTGTTAGCTATCATGTTGAAGTAAATCTTCCACCACATTTCTAAGCTCGACTCTGTACAAAAATACAATACTGAAGGGACTGTCTGATAGGCTATGCACGTTTGCTTGTAGGGTGGAATCAAGCGAGTGGATAGCGAGTGCGATAGTAAATCCCGCGCGATAGAGATCCTGATAACGAAGGATCAACCGACCGAACAGGAAGGGCGATAGCTAATCCTGATAGAGGTCCCATAGAGATTCACTCAACATTGACGGAGGCTTTTATCCGCGCAATCCGTGTAATCCGATCAAGCGAGTGGATAACGAGTGCGATAGAGATCCCTTAATCTGCGATTCAGACAATTACTCCGCCCAACCCAACTCCTGCCGCCGTCTTCCACAACGCTGCCTCAATCCGGTGCCTCCCTAATCCTGCCAATCCAATAATCCCATGAATCCCAGTTCAGACAATCTCCCCATCCCCGACCAATCACCCGCCACTCTACCCGCCCTCCGCCCTTCCCACTGACTACTAGTCACTGACCACTGCTTTCCCTCTTCCATCCTTCCCCCTTCCAATCTTCCCTCTTTACCCTGACTCCGAAGCCTTTTCACTTGTCAATTTTCCCGTACTTTGCTATAATCGAAACTCCCAAAACAAGGCATTGTCAGTAACATATCCGAAATGTCAGGTTCATCAAACGAAATTGAAAGGAATAACATCGTGAGGAAATTACACATCATCCCGTACTTGGTTGTTGCACTGTGTATGATAACTTTATCAGCGGACGCCGACGAAACTTTGACCATTGCATGGGCAGAGTGGCCGCCGGCAGATTATCTGCAGGAATTGTCCAACGATTTTACGGAAGAAACAGGAATAAAGGTTGAAGTTGTTCAAATTCCCTGGCCCAGCTTTCAAGATCAGATTTTTACGGCATTTGTCGGCAAGAGTAACCGCTACGATATTGTCATAGGCGACAGTCAGTGGCTCGGAAGGAATTCTGTCGGAGGGCACTATATTGAGTTGACGGATTGGATAAACGAGAATATAGCGGTCGACGACATCTACGGCCCCGCAATGACCGCATTTGCCGAATACCCGAAGGGCAGCAAAGAGTATTGGGCGCTTCCCGCCGAGGTGGATGCCAATGGCTATGTCTATCGTACAGATCTCTTTAACGACCCGCAGGAAATGAGTGCGTTCAAGACAAAATATGGCTATGAGTTAGCCCCGCCCAAAACCTACGAAGAGATGAGGGACATCGCCGAATTTTTTACTAGGCCGCCGGATTTGTACGGAATAGCGACCTACTTCAGCAAAGAGTACGATGGCATTACGATGGGATTCCAACAAGTGATGTGGTCGTTTGGAGGATCGTACGGTGATCCGGAGACGCACAAGGTCGATGGTTTTATCAACAGCGAGGACTCCGTCAAGGCGTTGGAATACTATATTGAACTCACCAAATATTCTCCTCCCGACGCTCCGAACTACTATTGGCAAGAAACGCTGGATGCGTATAAGTCCGGAAAAGTCGCTATGGCGATGGATTATTTCGCTTTTCTACCCGCGGCAGTATCCTCGGATTCGAATCCAAAGTATCACGATAAGAGTGACTTCTTCATTGCACCCGCCGGTCCCAAAGGGCATTACATCAGCATCGGCGGACAAGGGATGTCGATTTCGTCCTACTCCAAAAACATGGATACCGCCAAGAAGTACATGAAGTGGTTTATGCAGAAGCCTGTACAGGAAAAATGGGCTTTGATCGGCGGGTTCACACCCCACAGAGAGGTACTGCAGTCCGATACCTTCTTGAATGCCACGCCGTTCAATAAGGCTTTTGCGGCGAGCTTCCCGTATCTGCGCGATTTCTGGGCGGTGCCGGAGTATGCGGAACTATTGGAGGCGTGTCAAACAAACTGGAACGCCGCTATTGTCGGCTTAAAATCGGCGAAGGACGCCTTGGACGAAATCGCAAGGAAGCATGAAGCCATCTTTGAGGAAGCTGGCTATTACGATGAATAAATTCGGAATCACGGACATACTGTTAAGGGCAGCCCCCTCTGCCCTTT
Source organism: Candidatus Poribacteria bacterium (assembly GCA_965220415.1). Lineage (GTDB taxonomy): Bacteria > Poribacteria > WGA-4E > WGA-4E > JAJDTR01 > JAJDTR01. Next base: position 5,907,993 of record OZ244829.1, on the reverse strand, counting down.
TCTATTATCTGGGACATAGATGCCATCCACCCGTTTTTCACGCGGATTAAGCGATTACCAAATCAAGATGATGTTCATCATGCCGACGATGATCTTACTCATTTTGATGAACATCTTTCCACTTCTTTGGTCGCTTTACCTAAGTTTTCACCGATACAAAGCCTCCATGCCTGGCCGTCCGCCGAAGTTCATCGGGGTTCAGAATTATGCCCGCCTGCTTTCGGATCCGGAAATATGGGGATATTTCCAGACGACCGCTTATTTCGTTATTCTCGCCGTTACCGCTCAATTCTTCATCGGCTTCGGATTGGCGTTACTACTCAATCGTGAATTTCGCAACAAGGGCTTAATCACCACACTTCTACTGTTGCCGATGATGCTCTCGCCCGTTGTTGTCGGACTATTCTGGCGATTCATCCTTGCCTCGGACGGTTCCGGACTACTGAATTTTTTCCTAAGCCCGTTGTTAAATGCACCTATCGGTTGGACAACCAATCCCAAGATCGCCATGATTGCCGTTGTCATTGTCGATACTTGGATGTGGTCTCCGTTCATGATGCTAATCGCTTTGGCGGGGTTGTCTGCTGTCCCGAAATATCTTTACGAAGCCGCGGATGTCGACCGCGCCTCAAGTTGGTTCAAGTTTCGATGGATAACGTTACCGCTGGTTTCACCGCTTTTACTTATTGCCCTGCTATTTCGGACTATGGATGCGTTCAAGATGTTTGACATCGTGTATGTGCTCACCAGAGAAGGCGGACCCGGGACGGCTACGGAAACGGTGTCTATGAATCTCTATAAGTTGGCATTTCGGAACTACAACACCGGCAAGGCGTGCGCAATGGCGTATATCCTCCTAATCATCATTGTCGCACTAAGCAATATCTACGTGAAATATTTGAATAAAGTCAAGGCGGAAACATAAAGCCTACTCTTCGCACCTATTTCCCGGGTTTACAGAATTTATTGGTAGCACCCTATTATCCCTAGCGGAATAATGCTTTCCGCAAGTAACACTCCTTTTTCACTCCAGCGGAGTGCTATGTCAATAGAACACGATTCCTCCTCGCGTCTGCACTCCAGCGGAGTGCAATGTCGAGTGTTACTTGAGAGCAATGAAGTTGATGATGGAAGGGCAAAACCGGTCAATCAATCGGATCACGGTAGTACCTTGGTGATTTTTGCTCGTTTGCGGATATATACCCCAAGAGTTGGTATGCGAAAATTCGAGATTGCACAAGTCTATTATGCGGAAGGTAAGATAAATTATGAGAAATACAGAGCAGAGGAATCCGGGGCATTTCGTCGCACTCGCTCTGATTGGGATTGCGGTCGTCATCTATCTCATACCAATCTACTGGATTGTTGCCACCTCCCTCAAGGCGCCGGGCGATATTGTGACGAAGGTGCCTAAGTTTCTATTCCGGTTGACGCTAGACAATTATCGGAAATTGATGCCGACCGAAGTGCCCGGAACGGTTTATGTTTTCCTGCTCGAGGCGCTGGCTGGCGCTCTCCTCTTCGCGCTGCCGGAGCGGCTGTGGTCAAGATTTCAGGCTTCAACTATCGGGCAACACGCCGCACTGTCCTTAAACGGTCTAGTGGCGCTCTCCTGTCTCTACATTACTGTTTCCTCGCAGAATTTCCACTTTTTACTGATGGCAGTCTACATAGGAGTGGCGTACTGGTTGATTTCCAAAGCCGTAGCAAAAGAGCGCCAGATGCGTTTCGGCTTCGTCAGTGTTTCGGTCTTTGCGCTAGTTGCCATCTGTATATCTTTGGCTGGCGGTGGATCAAAGTATTTCCACCAGTTGTTAAACAGTCTCATTGTCGGAGTCGGCAGTACCATCCTCGCGGTTGGTCTCGGAACATTTACCGCTTATGCATTTTCGCGATTCAAAGTAGCGGGCAAAGAGGATTTGCTCTTTTTCATTCTTAGCACGCGTATGCTACCGCCAGTGGTGGTGGTAATTCCTATCTATTTGATGTACAGCGCGCTCGGGTTGCGCGACACACACGCCGGGCTTATCTTACTGTATACCACCTTCAATGTGTCCTTTGCCGTGTGGTTAATGAAGGGTTTCATAGATGAGATTCCGAAAGAGTACGAAGATGCGGCTCTTGTCGATGGATACACCCGCTTCCAAACCTTCATCAAGGTCGTTCTTCCTCAATCCGTAACCGGAATTGCCGCGACCGCAGTATTCTGTCTCATCACCGCATGGAATGAATTTGCATTTGCGCTAGTCTTGACCGAGGTGGGTGGCAAGGCTGTAACCGCGCCGCCATCAATCACGAGCGCAACGGGATCGGGCGGAGTGGATTGGGGTAAAATTGCGGCGGCAACATTTGTATTTTTATTGCCGGTTGCGGTGTTTACGTTCTTGATGAGGCAACATCTCTTACGCGGCGTCACCTTTGGAGCAGTAAAGAAGTAATACCATTTCGTTTGAATAATAGTGCATATAGTGTTTTCATTAGACATCTTTCCAAAATAGCTCTTTGTTAGGTACGGTAGTCTTTCTGATTAGAATAGCTATACTATTTGATGCCTTGTCGAGGAATGCCTTTGGTGATACGAGAAATCTTACACCGTCTGACGATATGCTCATTGGCAACCACTTTGTGTTGTCAACTTCTGGTTGAATTGCTTCACTTCCTGAGTCAAGGGCTTGCTCCGATATTCCTTGATGGGCGTCGACTGGGGCGTACATTTTGGCTACACCATGATAACTACCGTTAGTCAACTTTTCTTCCCTCCCGCAACTCGTGAATAGTAGATTGACAACTTAACATGTATGTTGTATATTATAACGGACTATGGCAAAACGTCATGGTGGCGGATCTCTTTTTTCTGTTAGCATTTTGTTAGCATCACGATTCCCGAGAACCCGCTCCGGCAGAGGAATTCTCTATTTCAGAAAATGCTAACACGCCGTATCAATCAGCGCTCCGCTAGCATCTCTTTTCACTGTATCGGTTGAATGAGAAACAGCGGCGCGCAGCAAGCGGAAATCCAAGCGTTCATTCAGACAGAGACGACCGAATGTGGAAACCTATTGAGCCCGGCAAAATTATAGACGCATCATTACTTTCTAACCCGCTATCCAAGCGTTCCTCAAAAAGGAGGGTCAAATATGTGCGCGGACTTTAGCGGACTTTAACGGAGTGTGTCGCGCACGGCTTCAAGCCACGCCCGGTAAGGCTTCAAGCGCAATTTCAGAGCTTGTCAAAAAAGTTCGCTCTGATCTCGACAACGTCACTTTATACCGCCCCCGGCTTCTGCTTGCCGTCACGCACTCCGTCAACCACATTGATGGCTTTTGAGCATGTTATCAAGCGACAGAGATTCCATCTCCGATTCGCGACCTGCTAGTGTCGCGTAAGTCGTATTAGAAACCATAATTGTCGAGGAAACAAGCTCAATTTTACTCAACATAAGACATATAATCCGTTAATCCGTGAAAATCCGATCAAGCGACTGGATAGGGAGCGAGCAACTGAACAATCAAGCGAATGAATAATGAGCGATCAAGTGAGTGGACAACGAACGCGATAGCTAATCCTTATAGCAAATCTCCCGCGATAGCTAATCCTGCGATATAGATTCCCTTGCCCCGCTTTGGAAAGACTTGATCGAAATTGATCTTTTTACGTATTACGCATTACGCATTACTTTATTCCTTTCCATGAATCGGGGCAACTTGCGTAAGTCCTATTGAATTTACTATGACATCCGTAAAGCTGGAAAACCTGACAAAGCGCTTCGGCGACGTTAATGCGCTTGACAACATCAATCTCGACATCGCTGATCAGGAATTCTTCGTATTGCTTGGCCAAACCGGAGCAGGCAAAACCACGGCGTTACGCTGCGTTGCAGGGCTTGAGCGCCCCGACGAAGGCGCAATTTTTTTCGATAGTCAACGAATTGATAATCTTACACCTGCCGAGCGGGATGTCGCCTTTGTGTTTCAGTCCCACATTCTCTATCCGCATCTCACCGTCTACGAAAACATGGCATTCCCTCTACACCCGCGCAAACTACCCGCTGATGAAATTGAGAAGCGCGTTAAGGAGGTTGCCGGTATGCTGCATATCGAACCCCTTTTGGAGCGAAAACCCGGCCAATTGAGCGGAGGTGAAACACAGCGCGTAGGGCTGGGGAGAGCCATGGTTCGCCGTCCGAGATTGTTCCTGATGGACGAACCGATCTCCAATTTGGATGCGAAACTTCGGGGCGAGATGCGCGCCGAGATAAAGTGGCGGCATCGACAGTTGGGCACGACGACGTTGTACGTTACACATGACCAGATTGAAGCGATGTCAATGGCGGATCGAGTGGCTGTGCTAGACGAGGGGCGTATTCAGCAGGTTGGCACACCGATGGACATTTACAACTCACCTGCCAATCTTTTTGTTGCCGGCTTTGTCGGCAACCCGAGCATGAATCTGCTGCCGTGCGACCTCCTTGCCGATGGAGACCGGCTCTTCGGGAGATTGACAAGCAGCGTTCAATTCGAGATTACGGACGCAACAGTTGTTCACAGATTAACTGAATTGACGAAGGATGCGGGCGTTGTTCTCGGCGTGAGACCTGAAGATGTGGTTCTGGATCACCAAGCGATACCCGGTACCACAGCTTTGGAAGTCTATAGTTTTGAACCCTTGGGCGCGGAAACCATTGTTGAGCTGATAATTGGAAAGAATGAGCACGATGGCAATCTCATTCTAAGGGCGCGAGCACCGGCGACCCTCAGTGTCAAGATTGGGCAAACGCTCAATATGGCGTTTGTGACAGAGCGGATCCATTTCTTCAATCGTGACACCGAACAGGCAATTCGGTGAAACTACCTGTCGCGTTTATGTGGTTGCCCGGCTTTCCGATGGGCGATCATCTCGCGCGTACATTTCGATCTATACTACACACCGCTGGAAATTGCGTATTTTCAAGCGTCTGGCGGTAGTTGTAGGGTGGGATCAAACGACTGGATAAGGAGTGATCAACTGAACGAATAGTGAAGGCGATAGTAGATCCCGATAGAAATCCCCTGCCCACCATCAATGCGGTCACGTTGCGCGCCAGGGGAGCCAACCATTTATCCCAAACTGATCGGAATGGTGGGATCAAACGAGTGAATAGCGAGTGCGATAGAGATCCCCTGCCCACCCTACAATCACTATTACAAACAGTAATTACCGGGAAAGAAAGCGCAACAATACCCAACGCAAAGTATAACGAAATCGTTTTCCGATGCGTAAGAAGGGAGTGAGTTCACATTCGCAGTTTATTACGCCTCAAAAAGTACATTGCCCGCCATAGATTCGCTGTAATAATCAGCCTAATTTCCGTTCTTATCACGAACGCCATCCTGCTTATCAGCCCCAAAATCTTAAAGTGGACCATTGACGACTTGGAAAGGTCCATCACCCCGCGGAAAATCTTGTTTTATGCTCTCCTAATCTTCGGAGTTGCGCTGGTTGGCGGCGTCATACGATTTGCGCAACGGAAGACCATCCAGAGTGTTGCCAGAAGAACCGAATGCTACCTGCGCAGCGATTTCTTTTCACATTTGCAGACACTCTCGGCAAGCTACTACAACCGCGTTCAAACGGGAGATTTGATGGCGCGAGCAACGAGCGACATGAACGCTGTTCGAATGATGTTGAGTTCATCAATCTCGTTTACGCTTGACGCAATTGTGTTTTTCGGTTTCGCCCTGATTATCATGTTGAATATTGATGTCACCCTAACACTATATGCACTACTCCCTTATCCGGTACTCGCGGTATTGATCCGAGAACTCGGTACGCGAATCCACAAAAGTCATGAGAAAATCCAAGAAGGGTTCTCAGATATGAATACGGCGGTACAGGAGAACTTAACAGGCGTGCGCGTGGTAAAAGCATACACCCTTGAGGGCGCTCAGAAAACGCGATTCCAAGAATTCAACGAGACCTTTGTAAGCCGGAACCGGAGGCAAATACGACTGATGGCGTTCTTTTTTCCGGTATTTAGTTTTCTGCCCGCGATTGGCGGTGTTGTCCTTTTATGGTTAGGCGGGGCGCGTGTCGTTGATGGGCGGATTACGCTCGGTGATTTTGTATCCTTTAGCGCTTATTTGACAATGCTGATACGGCCGATGATTATGCTCGGGTTTGTCGTGAACTCGTTCGAACGTGGCGCTGCCTCCATGAAACGAATTGCAAGGATTCTTGATGAAAAACCGGACATAGTCGATAACGAAACTGTCAACCGGGATATCCAAACAATCCAAGGGGCAATCGAGTTGCGACACCTTAATTTCACCTATCAAGACGGTACGCACGTTCTAAAGGACATTAACCTCAAGATTGAACCCGGTATGACGGTTGCTATCGTTGGACCAACCGGTTGCGGCAAGACAACCCTCGTAAACTTAATTCCGCGAATTTATAAAGCCGACCCCGGAACAATCTTCGTTGATGGAGTAGATATTCAAGATATTCCCCTTAACGTGCTTCGCTCACACATCGGAGTAGTATCACAGGAACCGTACCTTTTCGCCGATTTTTTGCGTAGCAACATAGCGTTTGGCGATGAAGACGCGGGCGAGATTAAAATCAGAGACGCTGCCCACGCCGCCGATCTGTTAGAACAGATAGAGGAGTTTCCGGATGGATTGGAGACGTTCTTGGGCGAGCGCGGAATTACTATCTCGGGCGGACAGAAACAACGCACCGCGTTGGCTCGCGCTATACTGGTTAACCCGCGCATCCTAATTCTGGATGATGCTTTTGCAAGCGTTGACACGCACACTGAGGACACTATCTTGGCACGTCTCAGGGGAATCATGGCGAATCGGACGACACTCATCATTTCGCATCGGATTTCGACGGTCAAAGCAGCAGATCTCATCATCGTTTTGAATGACGGTGAAATTGTGGAGCGTGGAACTCACGAAGAATTGATAGCGCGTAAGGGTATATACGCGGGAATTCATGAGAGACAGTTGCTGCAAGAGGAACTGGAAGGACTTTGAGGAGCCCGAGACCTTCGGCTCCATTACGATTGATAATTATAGTATTCATACGGAGGATTTGCCGTGTTTGGCATGGGCGGTCAGCTACACGAATATAGCGAAGAGGAACAGGACCTTGGCAAGATCTATGATAGCGTGCTGATGAGGCGGTTGGTTGCCTATATGAAACCGTATCGTGTCGAGGTTGTGTTGCTAGTGTTTCTCGTGGTCGGTGTAATGCTCGCCCAGTTGGCGATACCGTACCTTCTAAAAATTGCGATTGATCGGCACATTCAGCCGCGAAATCTGGACGGTTTGCAGTTTATCGCTCTTTTCATGATTACGGCTATGGTTGCTGAACTGGTGCTCAGGTATGTGAATGAGTATAGGATGCAGATGCTTGGACAAAGAATCATGCATGACATTCGGGCGCAAATCTTCTCCCATCTGCAACGGCTCGATGTAAATTACTTCGATCGAAACCCCGTTGGGCGATTGATGACCCGCGTGATGGGCGATGTTCAGGTTCTCAACGAACTATTCACATCAGGCGTAATCGCGATTTTCGCAAATCTGTTGACTGTAATTGGCATCATGGTAATGATGCTAATGATGAATTGGAAACTTGCACTAGTGACCTTGACGGTTCTGCCTATCATTTTCACGGCAACGACAATTTATCAAATCTACTCCCGCCGAGCGTTTCGAGATCAACGCAAACATCTAGCCCGGATCAACGCCTTCCTGAACGAACACATCCTCGGGATGACAACAGTGCAACTCTTCGCGCAGGAACGGCGTAGCTTTCTCAAATTTGATGAGCGGAACCAGGCATATTTGCGCGCAAACCTAAAGACTGCTATCTATTTTTCAATGTTTTTCCCACTCATTGAAGTGGTAGGATCACTTGCAACCGCGATAATCGTGTGGTACGGGGGCGGCCAGATTCTTCAAAACGCTCTTTCTTTCGGTGTACTCGTTGCCTTCATTCAATACGCACAACGTTTCTTTTGGCCCATTCGTGAATTGAGCGAACAGTACACGATTTTTCAAACCGCTATGGCATCTTCCGAGCGAATTTTTGAACTGTTGGATACAGAACCGACTATCGTTGATTCCGCTACACCCAAGAGAATCAACCAATTCACCGGTCAGATCGAACTCCAAAATGTCCGGTTTGCATATCAAAGGGATGATTTCGTGCTGCATGATGTTTCCTTCAGGGTCGAGCCGGGCGAAAAGGTCGCCATTGTTGGGCAGACGGGTTCAGGCAAAACGACAATCATTAATCTCCTATGCCGCTTTTATGAACCCAACGAGGGCACAATCATGATTGATGGAGCGGACATCAACGAAATGCGTCTGAAAGATTTGCGGCGCGCCATTAGTATCGTGCAGCAGAATATCTTCCTGTTTTCCGACAGCGTTGAGGAAAACATCCGGCTTGGGAACGAGGACATTACCCGTGAACAGGTGATTGCAGCCGCGACAGAGGTACACCTCGACAAATTCGTGCAGAGAATGGCAGACGGCTATGACACAAGAATTCAGGAAGGCGGAAGCGGCTTGTCAGTCGGCCAAAAGCAGTTGGTCGCTTTTGCGCGAGCGTTGGCTTCCAATCCTGATATTCTGATTCTCGACGAAGCGACATCAAGCGTTGATACCGAAACGGAACTCCTAATCCAAGATGCGTTAAGCCGCCTTATGAGAAATCGCACGTCGATTGTGATTGCCCATCGACTTTCGACCATTCAGAACGCCGACAAAATTATTGTAATGCATAAGGGAAGGATTCGTGAAATGGGAACGCATAATGAGCTTCTACAAAAGCGTGGTGTCTATTATCGGCTTTATCAACTTCAGTATAAGGGACAGGAAGTGGGTTAGTTTTTTCCCATCAACGGAGAGGTGTACCCGCTTGCGTAGTCCCATAGTCACCACCATCACGTGGGAGCCTACACCATTTCTCTATGCTTGCAATCATCTTCCGCACAATCACGCACCTAAAAGTTTAATTTCTCAGATGGTCGTATCCCGCATCATAATTGACACCACGCCATTATTCCTGTCAGAATAATTCTTTCAGCAAGCGACACTTGTTACTACATAGAGCCTAGGTTTTCGATCCATAGGATCGGTATGTCAGCGGAAGGTGAGTATAACTACGACGGAGGGCCTAAGAGTATCTGTGTTTATTTATGCCGTAGCCAGTCGATGAGGTTTTGCACGGAGAGGTATATCTTGTGGACAATTTCTGCACAGATGGGTTCAGTTGTTTCACATATGCTACACGAAAATCGCTGATGTCGCTCGAAATTCGTTAATCTGCGCTATCGGCAAGCTTGGCATAGGATTTGCTCTGAAAATGACCGAGTTGAAAACTGAAACAGCAGTCGAGGTGTGGGAATAACCAAGTTATTGAAGCAAAACAGGGTTGTGTAGGTTGTCGGAAAAGATTGTAGTTTCCGGTCGACCTTTGTTATTGCCTTGTAGATTACTACGAATTTGTGAACGGATCTCCGACTCCCATGCCGGTGGCTGGCTTGAAATTATCACGCGAATCTGATAAAATCTTTCTTCATAAAAGAGACTGATGGAAACGGGCAGTTGGAAGCGTGTAGGCGAAAGTGCTTGAGGTTTTACAATGATTCGTCAACCTAAGAAAACACGTGCAATTCGAGCGCTTCTCATATCGGCGGTTGTCCATCTCTGCCTCATGATTGCGTTGACTTTTGTGCTTTACAATAGCGAGAAGGGAGAATTTGACGACGCAATTGATGTCGAATTTCTCGACAAAGAAAGTCTTCAAAAGCCTCGCCGGAAGTTGCTTAAACCCCCTCTAACAAAAAAGCTGCTGACAGTGCGCAAATCCCAATCCACGACGACAGATCAACCACGAACTGTTAAGTTGCGTGCGACCACAAATCCCATTAACGAAACGGTGCGCCCCCTGCCGGATTCACTGCTTCGGAACACCACTACGAATCAGGATAATCCGCAGGATTTGCTTCCTGAGGTTATGACGAATACGCGGCGCATCTACAGCCGCGAAACACCAATTCCGGAATCTGTTGCAAGTAGATTCCGGGAAGATGATGGCGACGGCGTCAAGAGTTACCGTCAGCGAGTGAGTGGTGATGGATCTAACGGACTTCATTCCGTTGAGTCAACCGGCGCTTCGGATGTTGGGACGGTGGGGGATGAACCGGGGATGGGCAAAGGCGGCACCAGCGGTAAGTTTTATGCGAACAGTCCTTTTGCCCATGCACTGAAACGCATCGCCGACCACGTGATAAGCACGAGAGTAACGGACAAGGTCAACGTCGTCTTCGTTATTGATACCAGCGCGAGTATGCGGGATAACATCCAACAGGTTGCCAACCACCTGAACAAAATGACTGATGAATTCGATACCATCAATCTGGAATATCATCTTGGCATGTCCGAATTTAGCGTCCGGCGCGAGGGGCAACGCATAAAGACAAATTCGTTACGACCTGATGTGGGGCTGATCCGCCGAAATATGCAACGTGCGCGACTTAGCGGCGATGAACATGCTCTAGATGCGCTTGTCGATACTCTAAATTTTGTGGAATTTCACCCCGACGCGGACAAACACTTGGTATTAGTCACGGACGAACCCGCCACAACAATCATGTCATTGAATAACGGCGCTGCAGAAATGCGCGCGAGGATAATCCGCGATTGTGTGAGCCAAGAAATCCATGCTAATGTACTAGGCTTCATTGAGCCGTTCCAAAGGCAGCTTGCGGAGGAGACGGGCGGACTTTGGCAAGAGATCCCCGGTGGATTGTCTCAAATGGCGTCCCTGCCATCGTCCCGTACCGGCAACGAGAAATTCCTCAAAGTTTTTCGCGACATTGTCAAAGACATTCGGCGGAGCGGGATGCTTGTGTTTAGCATGGACGTGGAGTTGCAGCCCGAATTAGACGCGAAGGGCGACTCGATATCTACGAAGATTTTACGTAAGTTTAAGAAACACGGTAGACCTCTTTCCCATAGAGCGCACATTAAGCGAAAAAGGGAAGGTCACAACTGGTTAATTCTTGACGGTCAAACCTCCTATACGATAAAAAAAATGAACGACAAGCTAAACGTTCATCTTGGTCACGGCGTAGAAACGCGTTCAACTCCAAGTGCAGTGGATGTCGTGATTTTGTTGGATTACAGTCGAAGCATGGGCGGAAAGTCCGAGGCTGTGATGCTCGGAATCAGTACGCTGATTGGCAGGCTCGATCTTCTCTCAATCTCCCATAGAATTCAACTCATCCGTTTTGCCGAAGCGAAAGATGCAATCAAGTCGGTCGATGGTACTGTTGTTACCAAGGGTTTCCTTTCGGAATCCGACATCAAGACATTCTTGGAAGCTCCGTTCGGCGGCGACGAGCATTTGATTGACGCGATTGTGGAGGGGCTGCCGAAGATTGCGTTTCGCCCAAATTCGGCTCGAGTCCTTCTTGTTCTGACGGACGAGCCGAGCACCGGTAGTCTCACAGAAGATCGGGCGATTGAAGTCTGTCAATCACTCGGAATACAAGCATACGTGGTTGGCCATCCCACCGACGCCTTCCAACTCGCACTTGCCGAGCAAACCGGTGGTCGTCTGTTCACAATGTCCAATCATCTGAACAAGAGATATCCGTACCAATAATGTGAAATGTGTTATACTTGAAACGTTATTAACTACAATTCAGATTTTGTCAGACAGGAGAAATTGATGTCGGAAAAATCGTCAGCAAGCACCGAACAGCATCGAGAGGCGGCGGCAGAGCAGGGGCCTGTTAAAGCGGCAATCGTAACCGTGAGTGACACGCGTACCCCGGAAACGGACAAGAACGCCGTTTACCTGCGTGAACAGTTGGCTAACGACGGAAATAGCGTGACCGCTTATCGCATTATCAAGGATGAACCGGATCAGGTAGAGGCAGTTTTGGATGAAATGGCTGAGACAGCCGCACGCGTTATTCTCTTTAACGGCGGTACGGGAATCGCACCTCGTGACACGACTTTCGATGTGTTAAGCCGCAAGCTGGAGAAAACCTTGCCCGGATTTGGGGAACTTTTCCGTGTGTTTAGTTACGATCAGGTCGGCGCGGCGGCGATACTTTCACGCGCAACGGCGGGAGTGTATCGTGGGAAGGTAGTCATCTCAACGCCGGGTTCAAGCGCAGCGGTGCAATTGGCGTGGGAAAAACTCATTGGACCGGAGCTGCAACACCTCGCATGGGAAGTGGGACGATAAAGGGCGGACGCTAGGAAAGCGATGACAAGAGGCTGCAGATTCTCATGTTCTAATTTCGTGCGTGTTCATAGTGAACGAGTTCTAGTCCTCCGTATGAGTCTGCGCGGCTCCGCCCAACTTCACTGAACCCGCATGCAAGATACATTCGACGGGCAGGTTGAAAAAACGGGCGATTTGCAGTTGTCACCTTGACGATAAGTACTTCGGACGACAATTCATCTAGCGCCATTAGGACCTGTTCCTTCCCATACCCTTTGCCACGGTGAAGCGGCGCAATGCAGTTGTGACCAATCGATCCAACGTTAGCTCCCTCCAGGAACCAAGATACAAACCCAATCGGCTCATCTGCAAGGGTGCTTATCGCTACGTTCCCGCTTGAATCTGTGTCATCAAAAAGGTTGTCGTCGGTCTTCTGCCAATTGGCCTCGAATTCGTGTTTGTAATCGGGATTCGCTTCCAACAAGCTCGCATAGCTTTCGCAGAGTAATTGGTAGATGAGCCCTTTGTCAAATTGGTCAATCGGTTTGAATTCAATCATTTGAAATGGAACCGTGGTGGACTTCTACCAGGAGGCATCCCACCGGCTACGGTGCCTTGCCAGTTTTTCTTGGAAACCCTGCCGATCCAAGACCTCTCTGTTGACAATATTATCCGGAATTTCACCTCGTGAAACCTGAATGACTCTTTGGCAATTAGTGCGACCAATGTCTTGGTAGGATTCGTCGGTCATGGCAATGGCGTGCGGCGTGAGTATGACGTTATCAAGTGCAAGCAGCGGATTGTCTATGTCAACCGGTTCCTCTTCAAACACATCAATTCCAGCCCCTCGAATGCGCTTCGATTTCAACGCTTCGGTCAACGCTGGTTGATTGACTATGGGACCGCGTGCAGTATTGATGAAAAAGGCATCGGATTTCATAAGTCCAAATTCCCGCGCACCGATTAACCCACGAGTCTCGTCAGTGAGCGGACAGCAAACACACACAACATCTGATTCTGCCAGCAGAGACCGCAAGTCGGTAACTTCTACGTTCAACGACTTGGTAAATTCGATTGAAGCGTAGGGATCATACGCCAAGAAACGCATGCCAAACGGCTGGAGCAGGCGAAACAATTCGCCTCCAATATTGCCAATTCCGATAGAACCTAGCGTACGCCCGCCAAGTTCCACGCCCATTTGTATTGTATCTCGCCATTCTCCCGCTCGAACGGCTCTATCCCTTGCGATAACATGCTTCGACAGCGCAAACATCAAAGCGATAATTCCTTCCGCCACGGGGCGCCGCATACCGCTCGGCGTAATCGTTATCATCACATTTGCTTCGGTTGCCGCTCGCAGATCGAAGTTATCGTAACCGACACCATGCCTTGCGATCAGGGTCAGGCGCTCCGCGCCTTCAAAAGTCTCCGCTGTGTATACACCGCTAAACGCGATGAACGCATCCAGCCCGCGCATCTCCTCGGCGGGCACGAAGGGTCGATCGGTTTTGATGTAGTGATATTCGATGTGCGGCTCTTTCTCAAGTAGATCGAGCCCAATGTCCTTGAAGCGCAATCTGCCGTCCAAGTCCAAGAAGCCGGGGGCTAATCCGACGCGGAATTTTTCTGTTGCCATAACCGCTTCTCTCCATGAAAGCGCGTCAGTTTAACTGCCGTAGTCTACAATATTTCCCGTACAAACGTGTACATACCTCTCAGCCAGAAGGCGTAAAAAATTCCATTTGCATAGCAGAAATACATGGCCTTTAGCGTGATGACAACAACGAGAATCGCGGTGCCCGCTGCTATAAGGAGTATGTCCCGGGGTTGCATCTTCAGAGATTTCAAATACGTGCGCTGGTTTCCGACAATATCGGGTGAGAACCCTCGACTTTCTACAGCTTCCCCGAGATGTGTGGCACGACGAATATTGTTGGTCAAGATCGGACGAAAACTGTTGAGCATCCCCCGAATGATTTGCAGCGGGTTGAATTGAAAGTAACGAAATCCTCTTAATCGCTGCGATCGAATTACATTTGCCGATTCAGCCGCTATCAGCGGGATATAGTGCAAGCTGGTGTTCACCATGAACGCTAGGCTGTAGGGCACACGCAACTTCACAAAAGCCAATAGCAGGTCGCGTGGTTGAGTTGACCAGACAATGAAGCACCCGATTGTCAGGGTTGTATTGAATCGTAACGACTGAATCGCGCCGTGTAGAAGACCTTCGCGATACACTCGAACGCCTCCGGTCATGCCACCGATTATCGGAACATCGTGTTCTACGAGGGTGAAAAGTACCGTGCGCGGAAATGCATTGTAGAATATGGCCTGACTGTATATCAATCCCCACGTGGCTAAAGCGATGAACACAATGAGCAGTCGGTATTGGCGCCAGGATGGAAAAGAGAGCACAATCATCCCGATGCTAGTCAGGAAGCAGAACAGTAACGATGTCGCGCTATCAAGCATGACAACGAGAACCCCGAAGAACATCAGCATGAGGATTTTGGTGCGCGGATCAAGGTGTGTCATCAACATGTTATACTCCACGCTGTTAGAAACTGCGTCTTTTGTAGGAGCGATCTCCAGGTCGCGATGTGCGTCCCCGGTAGGTGCGGTTAGAAACCGCACCTACGGACTAGATGCTTGAAAACACGCAATTCTCGGCAGCGCAAAGTATATATTTGGCTGTCTGTCTGCTATAGTCAATTCCATTCACATTTACACATGTTTCGTAGGTGGGGTTTCCAACCGCGCCTACCGCGGTGTATAAAAGATTCTTGGTTTTACTATAACCGCCATTTCAATTGCGTTTTTGGGGGTGCAATAAGCGAAGCATGCGCTAGAAGATCCGGATTTGAAAACGCCTCACTTGGTCCTCCATCGAAAATCAGTTCGCCTTGACGTAGTAATAACACTCGCTTCGCGTATTGTAGAGTAAGTTGGGCGTCATGAGTACAAAAAATCAGCGTTTTATTTTGCCTTTCGACAGTCTCGCAAAGTACTCCCATCAACTGTCGGAGATGGCTAAAATCCTGTCCCGCAGTAGGTTCGTCAAGCAGGAGAATGTTCGGAAGAAGCGAGAAGGCTGCGGCGGTTGCCGTCCGTTGACGTTGTCCCCGCGAGAGGGAGTAGGGCGCTTCATTACCGAGATTGTCCAGATCAAATGCTGACATAACTTCTCTGGTGCGATCCTGAATTTCTGAACGAGACAGCTTCAGGTTTTTAGGGCCGAAAGCGACTTCATCGTTTACTGTTTCCGCTTGCAGCAGGAGATCGGGATCTTGAAAGACAATTCCGATTTTTCCCGCTAGGTTGCGAAGTTTCAAACGCTCTCTGCCTATATCTGTAATGAGAATCTGTCCGGACGTGGGACGGAGTAGCCCCAGAATTGACAAAAGCAACGTCGTTTTTCCCGACCCATTTGCTCCCATAATAGCGGTAACCTCGCCCTCACCAATTTCAAATGAGACCTTGCTTAAAGCGGGAATCTCAGTGCGTGGATATTGAAACGTAAGATTTTCGACGCGGGCAAGTAGATTCCGCGAGTCTTGATGCGACTGTTCGTGGCTAACCAAGTTTGAAAGATTTGATGTCGGGGGAGATATGTTAGGAAATCTGTCGGCATGTAGAAATAATTGCGCCGCTTGATCGACGGTAAGCGGGCGTTCAGGTAGTCCCAACTGTTCTGACAATTCAGCCAAATCGGGAATCTCCACACCCAGGTTACGATAAGGTTTGAGGTCTGAAAAGGCTCGGTTCACGGGCAAATCCAGGGCGATTTCAGCATGACTCATCAGCCAAACGCGATTACACAACGGGGCAATTTCAGAGACACGATGGGCGGCGATTACAATCGTTATCCCATTCTGGTGGTTCAGTTGACTGAGGATTTCCAGAATATCGCGCGTGCTTGTCGCGTCGAGATGACTCGTCGGTTCATCTAGCAGGAGAACGCGTGGTTGCATTGCACATAAGCAAGCGAGGGCAACGCGTTGCTTCTCCCCGCCGGAGAGTGTCGATATTGCGCGCCCTCGAAATCCGGATGATAATTTGACTTGCGTCAACGCGGCGTCGATCCGAGCATCAATCTGAAAGGAGGGAATACCAAGATTTTCTAAACCAAAGGCTAGTTCGTCTTCAACGACCGTGCAGAAAAACTGGTCGTCAGGATTTTGAAATAGCAGACCTACGTGCTGACAGATTGTGGCTAGCGACTGGTCGGCAAGGTTCGTGTCATCAATGGTGACACTGCCAGAAAGCATGCCGCCTGACGCGTGAGGGATTAAACCGTTCAAGGTTCGTAACAGAGTGGATTTGCCGCACCCGGTAGGGCCTGTCAAGAGGATAAACTCGCCGCACTCAACTTCTGCGTTTACCCTCTTCAAACTTGGTTCACTGCGGCTTGGGTAGGTAAAACTGACATCTCTTAACTCAATTTGACCCATCCACTCTACCTAATCTAGACCTTCAATCTGAAATGGGAGAGCGCCAAAGAGTTCTTCGAGATACTGTTTTATCGAAAATCGGAAGGTTTCGAGCGATTCGGTGACATGATGTCTAAAATCGTGGTGGACGCATTCATAATGTCTGTGCACACGGCTCATGAGATCGTGTACGTAATACTGCATCTCAAGCATACGTTCGCTATGTACCGCCGCGAATCGAGACACCGCTTCCTTGAACGCGCGAAGTTCTGCTTCCAAGTATGCGATGAATACCGATTTCTGAAAGGCTTGGAGATTGTCTTTCACACCGCGTCTAAAATCCCGGTGCACGGTTTCATATTCAGAGCGTACCCTAGCCAAAAGCGTTTGAACGTGTACGCCGATTTCACCGATGCGACCGCTCCGTGACTCTTCGGATGTAGACACGCTGTCGCGAAAAGTCTTTAATTCCAACTGAAGGTACTGTTTGAAACTATCTACGGCAATCTGCTCGCTTGTCACCTTTTCGTGGTGATAACCCAAAATTGCAAACAAGACCGCATCAGGTAGTCTCCGGGGATAGCGCATAAGGACTCGGGTGAGAAACCAAAGATAGGTGGGGCCCTGACTGCGCGAAAATAGCTGTTGCTTCAGTGACCTTAACAATGCGAGAAATTCCATCTTCCCGATACGGACGGTTCGTCTCTTGGGCTGCCAATTCTCGAATAGAGTCAAACATCGTTCAAAATAGCTTCTGAGACTGGGTTCGTAGAGCACTCTCAAAATCCGTTTGTATTCTTCAATGAGCACCTCGCGGTCAAGTTCGGGAACAAAATTCAACTCGACACTGACATTGTTTCCGCTCGATTCGCCGAGGAGCCTTCCTTCCGTTTCAAGACGTTTATAGAGATTTGTTTGTTTCAATGCGGTGAGAAGCCCTGCCATCGCCCGTGGGATTCCAGCCTTTTGGATAAAATCAATGTGCGACTGAAATTCTTTGTCCCCGTCAAGCCCGACAATGAATCCTGCCGTGGCTTCGAGACCTGCCTCCTGTATCTTTCTTATGGCGCGCAGCAGATAGCTCTCAGCCGATTCATCCTTACTGGTATTCTGTTGTTTAACCGTTTTCTGCAGAGCCTCGTCATTCGGACTCTCGATTCCCAGGAACGTCATGATAAAGCCTGCTTCAGCCATACCATCAAGCATACCGGGAATATCGACTAGGTTTACGCTCGTTTCGGTGTAAAGCTGAAATGGGAAGTCCCTCGCCTCCTGCCATTCGGCAATGGCTGGCAGAAGCCGCATGGCATCACGCTTGTTGCCGATAAAGTTATCGTCAACGAGGAACATGGCGCCGCGCCAACCTAGGTTATGTAGCAAATTAAATTCCGCTAACATTTGTTCATTCGTTTTGGTGCGAGGTATCCGACCGAACAATTTGGTTATGTCGCAGAATTCACAGTCAAATGGGCAGCCGCGCGAAAACTGCAGCGCCATCGATCCGTAATCCTTCAGATTCAGGAGATCGTACCTTGGAAGCGGCGTTTTAGTGACATCCGGCTTTCTCGGTTCAGAATATACATCCTTGGCGTTACCGTTTTGAAAATCTGTCAGAAATTCATCAAAGCTTTCTTCCACTTCTCCAAAAAGAAAATGATCCACCCAGCCTCCTCTTTCCTGCATTGCACTCACAATCTCATCGCGATAGGAGGTCGGATGGGGCCCACCTGAAATAACAGGGGTATTCGAACGGTTGCTGCGCTCGACGACTTCAAAATACGAATCTTTCTGAACTACCATGGTGGATGTAAAAATAACATCCGCCCACTCGAGATCTTCGTCAAGCAGAGGTGCAACATTCATATCAACGACTTTGAGGTTATAATCATTGGGAAACAAACCAGCTACGGTCAGTAATCCGAGCGGAGGCATGTTGGATTTTCTGCCGATAAAATGTAAAGCGTAGTTGTAACCCCAATAGGAGGGAGGAAATTCCGGGTAAACCAAGAGCGTATTAGGCATGTAGGTACAGGTCCAATCTGAGGGCTGGGGAATTATCGGGATTTGTTACGATGGCAAGTCTCGACGCCATTTCGGCAATCGATTCTCTCCGTGAACCTTTTGCGTAATGCCGGGAACGAGA
This sequence comes from Candidatus Poribacteria bacterium, assembly GCA_965220415.1. GTDB lineage: Bacteria > Poribacteria > WGA-4E > WGA-4E > JAJDTR01 > JAJDTR01. The sequence continues at coordinate 5,889,180 of OZ244829.1, read as the reverse complement.
ACTGTTCTTGCTATTATTTAACGCAAGTTGCCACTTACAAGATTTTGGACATGGACCATCGTTTTTTATTGAAAATGGCCCATTAATCGCGGAGATTTCGTAGCGCAAACTGTCAGTTTGCGCACCAGTTACGCACCAAAGGCACAATCTAACAGATCAAGCGACTGGATAAGGAGTGCGATAGAGATCCGCGTGCTACAAAGGTGGCAACTTGGGTTATTTATTACTCTAGTCGAGACCTTTCACTTGCGGAACTGTTACGAGAGCGAGATTCGATTTCACGGCATCGCGAAATGTTTCCAAGGAGTCGTTCACATTATATCTGAGATCTGCATGCAGGTGTTCGTATTGTACGTGCACACGTTCCCATAGTTTATGCACATAACCCTTGATTTCACCAACACGGTGACTTTGAACTTTGGCGAATCGGGATAATGTCGCCTTAAACACATCAAGTTCAACTTTCAGGTACTCTTTGAAGACCGCAATCTGGAAAGCATCAAGCTTGGCTTGCACGCTATACCTGAAATCCTTGTGAATGTCTTCGTAGGCAGCGCGGGCCCGCTCAAAAAGCTCTTGAGCGTGCACGCCGATTTCCTCCATACGATCACTCCGTGATTGTGTCACTTGGGCCACGGCCACTTTAAAGCCACTAAACTCAAACTCCAGATACTGGTTGAAGTCATCCACAGCAATGGTCTGTCTCGTAATCTTCTCAAAATGATAACCCATGATAGCCAGCCGGAATGCCTCAGGAATAAGAGAGAAGTGGTTTTTTGCGACTTTCGCCAAAAATCGAGCATACGCGGGCCCCTGTCGAGAAAACAGTTGTCGCTTGACTGACTTCACGAGAGCCATCACCTCAGTTATACCGATTTTCCTCACCGTGTGATCGGTAGGTTTCAGATGCTTCAGCATCGTGAGACATCTTTCAAAGTAATTGCTCAAGGTCGGGTCATAAAGCGTAGACACGACACGTCTATACTCTGCAATGAGGTGTTCCCGCGATAACTCAGGTTCGAAATTCAGCATGACATCCGTGTTGTTTCCTGTGGATTCATTAAGCAATCGACCTTCCTTCCCAAGTCGCTGATACAGATTTGTCCCTTTCAACGCAGTCAATAGACCTGCCATCGCCATGGGGATGCCTGCTTCTTGAATAAATCGGATGTGCGAATCAAATTCCTTGTCTCCATCCAATCCAATGATGAATCCTCCCGTAACCTCCATACCGCGTTCCTGAATTTTTCGTATGGCGTGGAGCAGATAATTCTCGGCATTTTCCTCCTTACTAGTGTTCTGCTTCTTAACCGTTTTCTCAAGCGCCTCGTCATTGGGGCTTTCAATTCCCAAGAACACCATGTTGAATCCGGCGTCGCTCATGGCGTCCAACATGTCAGGAATCTCGACGAGGTTGACGCTCGCTTCGGTGTACAACGAGAATGGGAACTGCCTTTCTTCTTGCCATTTGGCAACTTCCGGTAGTAACCGCATTGCGTCGCGCTTGTTACCGATGAAATTGTCGTCAACGACAAAGAGCGAGCCGCTCCAACCGAGACGGTATAACATCTCAAACTCGGTCAACATCTGCTCATTCGTCTTTGTCCGCGGAACGCGCCCGAACAGCTTTGTAATGTCGCAGAACTCACAGTCAAACGGACACCCTCGCGAGAATTGCAGCGCCATTGAACCGTAAGCCTTCAAATCAATCAGGTCGTATCGTGGCGGAGGCGTCTTTGTGACATCAGGTTTTTTTGTTTCCCGATAGACCTCCTTGGCTGCACCGCTCTCAAAGTCCGTTAGAAAATCCTCGAAAAGATCCTCGACCTCTCCGAAGAGAAAGTGATTAACCGTCCCATCAGCTTCTTCTCTAATATTGTCGTGATAGGAGGTAGGATGCGGACCGCCAGCCACGATGGGAATATTCGATGCGTTGCATCGCCTAACGACTTCGTAGAATGAATCCTTCTGTACAATCATGGTGGACGTAAAAACCGCATCTGCCCACTCCAGATCGGCGTCCGTTAACGGATTCACATTCATATCGACAACTTTGAGCTCGTAATTCTTCGGGAACATGCCCGCGATTGTAAGCAGACCGAGCGGCGGCATGGAAGACTTTTTTCCCACGAAGTCGAGGGCAAACTTGTATCCCCAATACGAAGGGGGAAATTCCGGATAAACAAATAGGGCGTTTCGCATATTTTTCTCCAATTAGGTCAAACTACCAATTCAGTTACTGTTCAATAGACGCAATAAATCTCAATCAATCCTTGTTAATAAAATGCCAACTTATACTCTAGTCACACCGGCTTCGAACTGTTTGCCGAGCTGTTTCTTTGCCTCTTTTAGGCGGCTGTATACAGTGCTTACCGGAATATGCAGCCGCTGACCAATCTCGGACGCGGAATACCCATGCATGTAGAATTCGTGGACCACTTGGCGGTACATCGGCGAAAGCGCATCTATAGCGCCTCGAACTTTCTCAATAAGCCCGTTTTGAAGAGTCGTCAATGTAGCTGATTCTTCAGAATGCCGCGACTTCAATTCGTCGGTGAGTCGCGAGATTTTACGCCGTTGACACTTCAGCCAGTCCTTTGCTGTATTTCGCGCAATCTTGGCGATCCAACCTTCAAGGTGGTACGGCGGTTTTAACTTCCCGATTGCTTGATAGACTTTAATCCATGTTTCCTGAGCCAAATCCTCAATGTCGTGCTTATTTTTCGTGAAGACGCGAATATTTCGGACCACATGCTGCTGATAACGTTTTACAAGCTGCTGAAACGCGTCATTACTTCGCTGGTCACTCTTGATCAGTGGGTCAATACATCGATTATTCGCGGAATTCATATTCGTGTGTGCTGCTAGCGGCTGTTTCCAAACACATCAAAACGTAGGACTTATATAACAGTAAACGACATTGTTACCGAGAATTAGAGGTAACTTCCAAATTTTTTTAGCACAACTCCGCGTAAACGTACGCAGAAAATTAACATCAAAATACACAACTTCCGACTAAGATTCCTGCTGCTGTACACGACTATACTTACATGGTATCACAATTGATGTTTTTTCTCAAGACAAATTTCTTGTTGGAGTTTGGTCAATGTGTTAGAATTCTAGCATCAATTGTACCATGCAAGGAGACAAGTGAAGATGCGTCGCCGCACCAAGAAATCAACGCATCATGCGAAACCTTTACAATCGGGCGTTTTATACGGGTGTCGCGTGCAATTTCTCACGAGTTGCCTACTTGGTTTGCTGCTAATTTTCATGCAGGATGCCGCGCAATGTGATGCGACCAAGCCTGTTCTTCCCGATAATCAGAATACATATCTGATTCGGCAAATTTCTTTCCAAGGGAATACGAACCTCGATCGCAAGGCGTTGTCAAGGATATTCGGCGTACGCGCTGGAAAACCCTATCATCGTGAAAAAGTTATGACGGGATTGAAGAGAATCATGGACGAATACAGAAAAGCTGGATTTGTGTTCGCATCAATCAATCCTGAAGTTGTACCAGTGTCCGCTGATCAGGTACATGTCCGAATAGAAATAGACGAGGGCGATCAAATTCGAACCGGACAGATTACTATGAGTGGGAATAGGCTATTCTCCACCTCAGATCTGCAACGCGAGTTAAGTCTACAGCAGGAAACACCTTTTAGTCACGTTGCCTTGGAAAGTGGAATCGACCAAATTCTCGCACTGTATAGCAAACACGGACACCCGAAGGCACAAATCGAGTTATCCGATTTTCAACTCTATACTGAACACAGCAAAGTTGATTTTCACTTAGACGTACGCGAAGGGCACAAAGTTCGGATTGGTGAAATCAAGTTAACAGGTCTAAAGAAAACAAAGTCAAGCGTTGTTTTGCGCGAGTTACCAATTCAAGTCGGTGATATTTTTGATCAGCGTAAGATTGACCAAAGTCTTCGACGCCTGACGAATCTTGGATATTTTTACGAAGTAAACCCTTCGGTGCTTGAAGAGGGACAAACACAAGACACAATAACCTTTCACGCGCAAATGACGGAAGCACGCACCGGTCGATTTAGTGGTATTATCGGCTACGCTCCGCCCTCATCAGAGGTTGACGATGCCCCTAGGCTAACCGGGACTATTGAGGCCGGCGAAAACAACCTTCTCGGTACCGGACGCAGGGTAAACTTCTTTTGGAAATCGGGTCTACTCAATACGCTGCGATTTGGCTATCGGGAGCCTTGGGTGTTTGGAAAACCCGCGAGCATAGGTGTGGAATACGCTCAACTAAAGCAACGGAATCAGTTCACCGACGCGGAATCCGAGGAACAATCCGGCAGTCTGACAATTAGCACACAGATTCGCGAGGCTTTCGAAGGTGCGTTTGCAATCTCCTATAAGCGAATTGACTATGCGGCAGTGACGCCCTCGCTACTCGTGCCCACAGGTCCGGTTGACTTGCTTCCCAGCACCAATCGTTCATTTTCCCAGTTCCCGCGGAACGACTCTCTCGACATTGAGGCCCAAAACGGCGCCAAGTACGGCGTCACCTTTAGTCTCATGCGCGACAGTAGGAACTACTTTCTGAATCCTACACGGGGGCGCCGGGATTCGGTGGCTTTTGAGTTCTCGCGCGGAGACTTTAGGCTCCAAAAGTTGTGGGTGGATTTTCAACAGTACCTTCCAACGTGGCGAAAGCAGGTCATTGCCATTGGTTTGCATGCCGCTACGACGTGGGGAGCCAACATCCCTCCGACGGAGCTTTTTTACCTAGGTGGTGCGAACACACTGCGCGGTTACGACGAAGATTGGTTCTCGGGGCCACGTCGTGTGTACGCAAACTTTGAATACAGATTAATTGTCGGACGCGCCTCCCGAATCTTCGTATTCGTCGATATGGGATCCGTGACGCAGGCAAATCAGCCGTCTGTCTTTGACCCGCTTCGCGTTGGTTACGGTCTCGGCATGCGATTGGAATCGCGAGGCGGTTTATTGCGCATAGACTACGGACTGGCGGAGGGTAGCTCCGCACTTCAAGGCAAGATTCACGTAAATCTCGGAACATCCTTCTGAACCAGGTGCTGACGTGAAGTTGCAACCGATTTTAATAGAAGGGACGACCACGCTGTCCTGTCTTTAGTATCACTATTAGTGACCTGAGCCAAAATCAAGAATCTATTTCCACTTGGTAACTGTTTAGTGCATCATTTGGTGCGTAGTATTACAATTCGTCGCACGTCCGGTCTGGGCAAGTAAGCCTCGATTCGTCGAAATTAGCATTGTACTTCCCTACTCGGCGCATTCCCTGCCCGCTCGGTCTGGATTGGCGAATCCCGACCGATGGACTAAACAGTTACTCCACTTTTAATTGATATTCTTAACCTTGGTAACAACCAAATAGGAGGCCGTATGGCAATCAACAACATTCACAAAATAGCTTTGGTGACTGACGATGTCGAGGCTGCCGTCAACTTTTATACCCAAACGTTGGGGCTTGAAGTCATGGAACGCTTCCCCAACGAAGACGATGACGACTATGTTTTTCTGAAGGCGGGAGAGATTATTTTGGAACTAATGCCTCAGAAATCCACCCAAGCGGATTTAGGTTTCCACCACATTTCTTTCAAGGTTGACAGTGTGGACGACAGCGCCCAAGAATTGAAGGACAAGGGAGTAGAACTTGAAGAAGAACCGTTCGATGCGGGAGACACCGGAATCCGTTTGTCATTTTTGAGGGGGCCAAATCAGGTGCTCTTGCAACTATTTCGTCGAAGTCTGCAAGATTCGACAGATAGTTGATAAAAACACGGCGACAACGCGAATGCCCGTGACGAACTTTATGAGCTAACTCTACAGTACGCCATATTCATCGTAAACCTCGTCAATCGGCATACCGGCGGCTATTTTTTCGCGTTCTTCGTTCTCTTTCTCGAAGGTCGCCTCAACCCGTAACAGGACTTCATCCACGAGATTCTTCGGGATTAGCTGCACACCATCGTTGTCGCCGAAGATGAAGTCGCCGGGCATTACTCGGACGTAATGTGTAAGATGGCCCGGCAAGTAGACGGGGACGTTGACATCGGTTACGATCCAACCACCGAAGGCGTTAGGTCGAGTTCCGAAGGTGAACATCGGAAAGTCGGGCATCTTGAGCACGTACTGGGTATCACGGCAATTCCCTGCTAACAGCATACCCCGGCAGCCATGGGAATAGGCGAGGTGACAACTCATTTCGCCGAAATGGGCTGGCTGCATATCACCGCCGCAGTCAAAGCAGAGGATGGTACCGTTTTCCAGCTCGTCAACTTTCCTCATCATGCGTTTCTGGGGATGCCCACCCTCCGCCTCCCATTTGGCTTCCTGTGCTTCCTGTTCTTGAGCAGACTTCTCCTCTTCGGCGAGCGAGTGAAGTTTGATCGGCAATGCTCGGCCAACAAGCTGCATGCCTTGACGAAGCGGTTTGAAACGCGCTGAGAAAACAGTATCGCACACACCTAGACTCTCTAGAGCATCGGACACACTGCCCCCGTATCCCGCTCGGCGGAAACGCTCAATCCGCTCGAGATCCGTGATGTTGCATCGCCGGATTTCCGTGTTTGAAGTTGACATAAACTAGTTCCACCTTTCCGAATGAGGATTCAACGAGGCCTTGGTTGTCACGGGACGCAGTTACTAAGCCTCGGTATTCACCGTATCTCTAAGGCTATTCATTTTCCCCTTTGCGAACTTGTTCACGTGTTTTTTCATAGCGCTTCTCCATTTCAGGCCCCTGACAATCAAGATACTCCTGTTCGGAAGACCGCGCCATTTCACGCGATGGAGGGATTGGTATGTCGATGACTGCAGTGGTAATCTGATCATTTCCCCATTTGTAGGCGACAACCTCTCCTTTGCTGACAATGAGATTCATCCCTACATTTGCTTCGACGATTGGCACACCGTTCTCCCGCGCTCGTGCCAAGACGGTTTCGTTCTGCGCTTTTCGCTTAGAACCGTAGGAAGGGATCAGAATTAGGGAGGCACCGTCGAGTACAAGCGTGCGTGTGATCAGTGGGTTCCACCGATCATTACAGATGACGATACCGGCACGGCCGACAGGTGTATCAAATGCGCGAAGCGTACTTCCAATGCGGTTGAAATTCCACGATTGATGGGCGCCCTCAGCCAGTTGTGTTTTATGGTACTTTCCGCAGATTTCGCCTTCGCCGTCAATAAACACGCCGCAGTTATAAACATCGTTGCCAATGCGTTCGGCAAAACCGAAGCAGAGACACGTCTTCAGATTCTTGGCAAGATGCTGAAAACGACGGACATAAGGACCGTCTAGCGGTTCAGCAATTTCAAGCATTGCCTCTGCTTTCTCCGGATGGTAGATAACATCCATGACCACGTAGCCTTCCAGTACACCTTCAGTGGTGAGAATGACTTGTGGATTGGCTTCAGCCGCCTTAACGAAGAACGCTTCCATTTTGTCGGCGTTTGCAGCTTTATCCCATTTAGCAGGTTTGAGTGAGATGGTTGCCACCTTCACTGAGTTATACATAACTGGATTTCCTCGTGAATAACGGTAATATAGGACTCAATATTCTACGTCTAAAAGTGCCTCAGGAATACGACTGCTTTATACTCTGCGTTGGGTATTTCTGCGCTTTCTTTTCCAGTGATAATTGTTTCTAGTAGGACTTACATAGCACCAGCAGGTCGGGAATCGGAGTTCCCTCGTACAAGGGTCGCGACCTCGAGATCGCGGGATCTCTATCGCGCGTGCTATTCGCGTGCTTGATCCTATTCAGTCACTTGATCGCTATCCGCTCGTTTGAGGGATCTCTATCGCACTCGCTATTCACTCGCTTGATCCTACAGAAGACGCAATTTCTGACAGTGCGGAGTATAGCTAGAGCAGAAAATGTGTTCTGGCAGAGAACCGCGTTCAATTTGGGAACACTTGTGGTTTTACGTGAAGCGATAGACTTAAGAACCTGTTTGAATAGTCGGTAGCAGAACCATATTCAGTCATTTGGAGACAGGTTTTTTATGTATTTGTATTGTCCGCTATATACCTGTCGCCCCTCCGGAGCTTTTAAAGGCTGGTGCGCAGTGCGCACCCTACAAATTGTACTTTTCAGACAGGTTCTAAATGTATGGACGCTACTGGACGCCCATTGAACCATCAGATGGTCTACGGGTTAGTAATTCGTTTCCGGCTTTCACGAGCTGTTTGACGCACTTTTCGACAAACGCGCTTCCTAATTCGGCAGAGCCTTCACGAGGATCATCGCCGGCGATACCTACAAGGTCCGATTTGTCCCCATCAGGCAGAGCCGCTAAATCAACCAACTCCGGCCGCAACTCCATCATGACACCGGTTTCGTATCGGCCGGCATGATCTTCGCGATATCCTTCCACGAGATCTGCCGCAAACGAGACCTCCATCACAATTCCGGTCGCCCTTTCAAAAACCTTGGATGTCAAGATTGCGTAGTTCTTCAAAGGGCCATGACCAACCAGCACATAGATCGCTTCAAATCCCAAGCTGCGAATCTGATAGTAGACATGATAGAGTAGATTCTGATAGAAAGTTGATTGTTCGATTATTGTTCTTCCGCCCATGTATCCCCGGTCAAAGTTAGTCGCAGGCAGTCTCATTTCGTTTGCGATCGCCGACTTGACAGGGACGTTAGCCTCCGCCAAGTATGATTCTCGATGTTCTCCGTACCATAGTACCGGAAAGACCAAACCGCCGCCCTTTGCGGCGGCGCGAACACAAAGTTCGTGTACTTTTAATCCGTCAAGCCCCAACGGGTTTTGTGGACCATGCCACTCAATCACTCCGAGGGGTAGGTACGCCAAAGGACATTCACAGCGCCTCGTGACAACCTGGGACGGGCGCAGTAACTCATAGCATACGTCTGTTTTCATAGGAGAATCCATCTCTGAGATTGTGCTAAGGCACATTCGTGAAGATTCTGGTGCAATTGCTGAGATTCGTGTCTCGGTAAACACCTTCAATAACTACGATTTTAACCAATATCCATTCACCGGTCAACAAAAATGCGAATCATCGGGCGCGATGTTGTCCAGTCTTGAATCCAACGGTGGTGCTGGAGCCCTTCGGAATAGCGGTTGATTTTATTTCTGCTTCTCGCTATACTACCCGGAGTCGGACGCGAGTGTGCTTCACCGCGGTTGAATGTTCACACGAGCCACCGCCGGAAACTGATGCTTGTTCATATCGGATTAAGAGGCACAACCGCCGCAAGGGAAGCGTCAGCATGTTCTCGCGTTTCCGTTTTCAAGACACTATAAATCTATTGATGACTTACACTCATCTTCCGCATAATAGACTTGTGCAATCTCGAATTTTCACATACCAGATCTTGGGGTATATATTCACAAACGAGAAAAAATCGCCAAGGTACTACCGTGAGTCCGATTGATTGACCGGTTTTGCCTTTTCATCATCGACTTCATTTTTCTCAAGTAACACTCGACATTGCACTCCTCTGGAGTGCAGACGCGGGGAGGAATCGTGTTCTATTGACATCTCACTCCTCTGGAGTGAAACCATTCTACGAAGGAACGCTTTTTCAAAACCTGTCATAGAGCGAAAAAAGAGTGTTGCTTGCTGAAAGGATTATTCCGACAGGGATAATGGCATGCTGTCAATCATGGTGCGGGATACGGCCAACTGGGAAATTAAACTTTTAAGTGCTCGATAATGCGGAAGATAAATTACATACTCCGCTTCGCAGTTGAGTGCTATATTCAACGTCGCTCTTCAGCAAAATATCGTGTGATTTCTGAACACATCAAGAGGAAGTTTGAATCAACAGTGCAAACAATCATCCACGGCTCAGATTTCAGGATAACGCCGAGTGATTAACCAAATAGGAGCAGTTATGAGTGTTGACGTTCTCTCAGGTGACGTATTGAATCTTATTGATGCTGACGCACAGGTCGAAAACTTGGGCACGGGTTGCCAGTTTACTGAAGGGCCAGTCTGGAACTACGAGGGAAGGTTCCTGTTGTTCAGCGACATTCCCACGAATCAGATGAAAAAGTGGACGCCTGAATCCGGGATAATCGATTTCCGTGTGCCGTCAGGCAAGTCGAATGGTTTGACTTACGATAGACAAGGGCGGCTCATTGCGTGCGAACATGCAAATCGCCGCGTTTCACGAACCGAGATTGACGGAGAGATTGTGACAATCGCCTCGCACTATGAAGGCAAGCGTTTGAACAGTCCGAATGACGTTGTCGTGAAATCGGACGGCAGCATCTATTTCACCGATCCACCGTACGGATTGACCGTGGAATACGGAACGTCGGGCGAACGGGAACTAAATTTTCAAGGTGTTTACCGGCTCAGTCCGGATGGGAATAGCTTAACGCTTTTGGTTGATGATTTTGATTGTCCAAACGGGCTTTGCTTTGCGCCGGACGAATCAGTTCTTTACATTAATGATTCTTCGGAGCGATCGCATGTTCGGGCTTTCGATGTGCAGCCCGATGGCACTATTTCAAACGGACGAGTCTTCGCCGAAATAGTCGGCGAAGGCGGAGTTCCTGATGGAATGAAGGTTGACCAAGAAGGGAATGTCTACGTGACGGGGCCTGGCGGTGTTTGGATATTCGATGTGTCCGGGAAGCACCTCGGTGTCATTAAAACACCGGAAGGCGCAACCAATCTTGGTTGGGGCGAGTCTGACTGGAAGACGCTATACATCGTGGCAAAAACTTCGCTTTACCGAATAAGGTGCAAGGTTGCGGGAGTCCCTGTTTGTTGAAATCGCAAACAATGACAACCGGAGAATCTTGCCAAATTGCGAAATCGACGGGTGCTCCGGTTGGATGTGTGATGTTGGAGTAACGGCGCTGCCAAACTTTTGTGATTTACTGTTTGCTAGATCTGTGATAGTATATAGTATTGGACGTAAGGCAACCTAACCTATCGCTCACAGAATCTCTCATACGAGGAGGTAAAACAAATGTCAAGATTGACTCTGTTAGGCGCAAGTTTCATGCTGCCTTTACTGGTGATTGCGGGCTTTGGTCACGCCGCTATTGATTCCTCAACAGCTATGGGAATATGGTTGTTGGATGAAGGTGATGGAGATACTGCGTTTGATTCGTCTGGTAACGGTCACCATGGAAAAATTTCCGGAGCGGCATGGGCAGCAGGTGTTTTCGGTTCTTCGTTGAGTTTTGACGGTGCAGACGATTTCGTCGATTGCGGGAACTCCGAGCTTCTACGTATCGGTACCGGCTCAATGGCAGCTTGGATAAACACCAATGTCGGTGATGATAGCGGGCTATCCGCGGTAACACTTCCCTTTGATGACGGAGATGCATGGGATGCACCTTGGAGAAGTTTGGGTTTGGGTTCGTGGAGAGGTCAACTACGCTATTGGATGGCTATTGACGGACAGAACGCCGAAATGCAGCCGGGTAACCTAAACACGAATCAGTGGTATCATCTGGTGGCAACGTTTGATGGAACGACTCGTAAATCCTACCTGGATGGGGAACTCGTATTTGAAGCAGAAACTCCCGGTACGATTACTTATGGAGATCCCCTCCCGTCACTTGTTATTGGAGATCGGAACGTGAACCGTGCAGCTTCCGGTGAACTTATGAACGGCTTTGTCGATGAAGTTGCACTTTTCAATGTCGCGCTAAGCGACGCCGATGTCAGACAGATTATGAACGACGGACTTCAGGGCGTCGTCGCAGTTGAACCATCCGGGAAACTAGCGACCACGTGGGCAAACGTCAAAGCCCGACACAAGTAGCAATCGAACCTTCGGGAGGTGTGAATCCTCCCGAAGGATTTGAATATCATCGTAGGAGGTGATGGACCTATGCGGTGGCTTCTTCTAGTCTGTGCAGTCATCACCATCGTCGTGTTGGTTTTCTCACGTGTCGGCGACGCCAAGATTGATCCTAAAACTGCCGTTGGGGCATGGCTATTGGATGAAGGGAGTGGAAAGAAAGTCGCTGATGCCTCCGGAAACGGGAATGACGGCGAATTCGTAGGTAATCCGAAGTGGATTGAGGGCGTGTTTGGCAGCGCTCTGCATTTCAATGGCAGGAATGATATGATTCCGGTTGGAAAGGATAAGAGTCTTCGCATAACTGAAGGAACGATGATGAACTGGATTAACATTCAAACATCAAATGATTCCGGTTTGTCATCAATGACCATTCCTTACGACGATGGTGCCGCTTGGGATGCTCCCTACAGGAGTTTGGGACTGGGCACATGGCAGGGCCAGCTCCGCTATTGGATAGCTATCGATGACCAGAATAGGGAGATACAGCCCGGGAAGATTGAAGAAGATCGCTGGTACCATGAGGCAATTACCTTTGATGGATCGACCCGAAGAGCCTTCTTGGATGGAGAACTCGTTGAAGAAGTTAAGGGCGCGGGAGAGATAACCTACGGGAACCCTGTCCCTACCGCTGTAATCGGTAGCGCCAGCGTCGTGGTAAAGAGGGAATTCTTTAACGGATACGTGGATGAAGTCGCGATTTTCGACGTTGCGCTGAACGAGAAGGAAATCAACGAGCTCATGGACGATGGGCTTGGCGACATTTTGGCGGTGAATTCCTTGGGCAAAGTTGCGACTACCTGGGCTGAAATCAAGAGCTACTAGACGTATTCCTGCTCTATTAACGCCTCCCGGCGATACCATATTCCTGTTCCATTCCGTCCTGAACCAATGTCTGTGAGTACATCTGTATTTACCTAACAAGCTTCCCTGATTCACCTCTTTTGCGACTACAAAATCTTGGGACCAACGAGAGAAAGGAGTGCGAACATGAAAGTGCCACTAACGATCCTAATCTGCTTGATTCTCGGACTTGGATTGGCGATGGAGAGTTTCGCGAAGCCGGTCAAGCTCAGTCCTGCGGATCCAGTGAAAGATCAGTGGTTCGGGTGGTCGGTGGCTGTGGATGAAAAACACGCAATCGTAGGATCTCCGAAGGTTGACGATAAGGGACCGAATGCGGGCGCGGCTTATCCCTACGTGCGGGTTGGAAACACATGGAAAGCGGCAGAGCCCGTCAAGATTTTTCCTATTCGATCTGGCGAGCGCGACGAGTTCGGAAGCTCAGTAGCTTTAAGCGGTACGACTGCGATAGTTGGGGCTCCGGGAAATGAGAAAGGCGCTGGCGCGGTTTTTGTTTTCGTCTATAATCCCGATGGCGCAAGATGGCAGCAACAGGCGAAGCTAACCGCTCAAGACAAAGCCGCGGGAGACCAGTTTGGATGGTCGATCGCTATCGACAACAACGTCGCCGTAGTTGGAGCGCGGTTTGACGATGACCATGGGAAGAGCTCCGGCTCGGCTTACATCTTCGTGCGTAACGGAGAGTCTTGGATTCAGCAGGTAAAGCTAACCCCCGACGACGGGGCGACATCTGACAACTTCGGGCAGTCTGTTTCCATAAGCGAAGACGTTGCCATTGTTGGCGCCCCCAAGCACGCTCAGGCGGGACTCAAACAATCGGGCGCTGCCTATATCTTTGGGCGAAATGGTGATTCGTGGGGACAAAAGGCGAAACTGACAGCGAACGATCTAGCCGCCAAGGATCAGTTCGGGTTTTCTGTGGCGATTAGTGGCGATGTCGCTATTGTTGGTGCGCCTCAAAACGATGGAAACGCTGCGGACACCGGCGCCGCATATATTTTTAATCGCAGTGGTAATACGTGGTTACAGCACTCCAAACTTGCATCCAAGGACGCCGACGAAAAAGATCAGTTTGGAAATGCGGTGTCCATCTTCTACAACATTGCCTTTGTGGGAGCAAAATTCGACGATGAATTGGGCAATGATGCCGGGGCGGCATACTCTTTCCTGCGTGAGGGTGATGTGTGGAATCAGAAGAAAAAGGTCACCATCGAAGCCAAGGATGCACAGCCCGACATCCGTGTCCATCTTGGAATTTCGGTGTCTATTCGTAGTCGGTTTGCCATCACGGGCGGCGAAGTCGCCGATGCAGATGTTGGCGCGGCGTACATCTATGACGTTGCAAAAGATCTTGATGCACCTTATTCGGTAGAACCACGTCTCTTGAGCGCCACAACATTGGGGCATCTCAAACACACCGCGCTTTTTCAAAACTTTCCCAATCCGTTCAATCCTGAGACATGGTTTCCGTATCAGTTGTCCAACGATGCCAACGTCGAATTTCACATCTATAATATCTCGGGGCAACTCGTCCGAGAATTGAACCTTGGCATGCGCAAAAAGGGTAGTTATCTGGACAAACACACCGCCGCCTACTGGAATGGAAGAGATTTGTATGGACAATCTGTTTCCAGTGGAATCTACATTCTAGATTTCAGAGCGGGGGCGTATCATTCAAGTCGGAAAATGGTCGTCCTGAAGTAACCGGTCAAATCGCACGTTTTGAGGGCGAGTTCGCGTGACCGATTAATTTAAGGACTATCCAGATTGTGAGGAGGTTTCTTGATGAGAGCTTGTCAAATTTTCCTATGCTGTTTGATTTTCGAAATCGGGATTGTAGCCACTATCGCCGCGGATCCAGTGAAGATTGTCGCAGTGGAAAAACATCACGACGATGGATTCGGATTTACGGTTGCAATTAGCGGGGATTTTGCCATCGTTGCTTCTCCAAGAAGGGACTTGAAAGGCGGCAGGTCAGGGGTCGTTTATCCCTTCGCACGCAGTGGGAATAACTGGAAACGCAGTGCGCCGCCGGAATTTGACGGCAACGACACAGCAGACGGTGACGAATTCGGACGATCCATCTCCATGAGCGGAAATACCGCCATCATTGGGGCGGCGGGACATGACGCCAATAGAGTAAACGGCTCCGGTGCGGCTTATGTTTTTGTTGGACCGGACGCTCGACATAAAGGACGAAGTTGGAAGCAGCAGGCGAAACTAACCCCAAACGATGCGGCGGCGGGAGACCAATTTGGATGGTCGGTTGCGGTTGATGGGAATACTGCTATCGTCGGGTCACGTTTCGACGATGACAACGGGAAGAGTTCAGGATCCGCTTACATTTTTGTGCGCGAAGGAGACACGTGGAACCAGCAAGCAAAACTTACAGCTAAAGACGGCGCCGCGTCGGACAACTTCGGACACAACGTCGCAATTCTTGGAGACGTGGCAATTGTCGGAGCACCTAAACACGCACACAGAGGTCTTAAACAATCCGGGGCGGCATATATATTTGCGCGCGACGGGGAGAGATGGGTGCAAACGGTGAAACTTGCCGCCGACGAGCCGGCAGAGAAGGATCAGTTCGGCGCATCCTTGTCGATTAGCGAAGACATTGCCATCGTTGGTGCACCACTTAAGGATGGAACTGAGCCCGACCATGGCGCCGCTTATGTCTTTGTACGTAACGGAGATTTGTGGACACAACAAGCAAAGCTTACCGCCCAAGACGGGGAGAAAAACGATCAGTTCGGCAATGATGTCTCCATCTCCAACAATATAATTCTTGTGGGCGCCAAGTTCGATGATGACGTTGTCGTTGACGCGGGAGCTGCCTACTCCTTTTTGCGTGAAGACGATGCTTGGGTTGAAAAAGAGAAGGTTACTCTTCCTTTATTGGACGCGAATTGGCCAATGCCCCATTTCGGAATCTCCGTCGAGATTGACAGTCATTACGCCATCGTGGGTGCGGATACCGCAGACAACGACACGGGGGCGGCATACATCTATAACACAGCGGACGACTTGAATGTCCCATTTGCCGTACATCCCACATCATTGACGTTAACCACGCTGGGTGACGTAAAAACTACCATGCTCTTCCAAAACTTCCCAAATCCGTTCAATCCCGAAACCTGGTTGCCGTATCAACTCGCAAATACTGCCGAGGTGAGTTTTAGGATTTACAATGTCCGAGGCGGATTAGTGCGGAAGTTGGATTTGGGGGTGCAGCATTCGGGAAATTATCTTGACAAGAGGTCCGCGGCATATTGGGACGGTAGGAACCAGTTTGGAGAAGTCGTACCTAACGGCATTTATATCTACGACTTTCACGCCGGTACTTTTCGGTCGACTCGAAAAATGGCAATTGTCAAATAGCGCAAAGTCACCAATCGATAGACGGAATATAGATTCCGTGTGCTTTTGAGCCGCCGAGCCGATTGGGGTAAGCATCCCTTGAGATGAAGGTTGTGTAGAAGCAATCATGGAACGACGAATGGCGAGGTTATTGAGTCGTAGCTTAATCGCCGCGTGGGCTATAGTGACAGCGTCCTCAACGCCCGCGGAAGCACAGCTCTACGCCGAGTGTTGCCCGAATAATGCGTCACTCAAAAACTTTGAATGGGCTTCGATATCCCCGGGCACCGTCTTCGCGGTGGAGGATGGGAAATTACGCATTTCCAGCATTACGTTCAACTGGAATATGTTTCTTGTTGATAAAGAGGTTTGGAAAGACTTCAGGAAGCCGACCAACTTTACCATTGAAGCTACGTTTTCCGACATCGTGAAAGGAGAAAAGAATAACATCGGGTGGCTTTATGTCGTAGCCAGATTTGCGCAAGACAATCCGGCGACCTACAAGCAACGCTTGAATATGATAAAGTGGACTCTGGATGAGGAAGGCGGGAACAACGGGTTATACCTGTATCAGTGGGTCGGTGGAAAGCGGATCAGGCCGGTGCCGGGTAGCCACACCCGGGCAGGCCAGTGGAAAAACGATCCGAAAAAGTTTGGACAGGATTCCGTCGACGTTAAGATGGTCGTTACCGAGGAAACCATAAGCGTTGACCTGTGGGGCGAAGCTGAACTAGAGAAGTTTGCGAACGACACGAATTCAAGAGGGCGACCCGGCGTTGGCGTGTGGTCGGAGAATGGTGCGGTATCGGTCAGCTTCGTCGTATACGGATCCAAGGGTTACGCTGTGGACTCGTCAGGAAAACTTACGACATTATGGGGTAAAATCAAAACGGAACTGTAGAAAAATGTTCGTACTGTGAGCCCATTTGAACAGTACTCTATGAACGTAAGCACTTTTTTCTTGTTACCTAACTTAGCGGCTCACGTCGGAAATTCTGGGATTAGTTAGGCGTGGCCACACGGCGGAGTGGGAAATCTTCTCGCTTGCCAAGTTAATACACTAATTTATTGATTGACAAGCCTCGCAAATCGTGATAACATGAATCTGCTGGTTGTTGACGCTCGTCAACTCGTGCCGGTCGAAAGGTAAGTTTCCCCAACAGTTCGGCAATATTAACTGACATCAATTAACTCAACTACAAAGGAGACACATCATGCAACGACGGATGACCAAACTATTTGTCCTCGCGTTAATTGGAATGTGCGCAGGAATAGGCGTAATCACGGCACCGGCGACAGCGCAGATCTACGCCGAGTGCTGCCCGGATGAAGCGTCCTTGAGAAATTTCGAATGGGCTTCGACTGATCCGGGTACTACTTTTACCGTTCAGGATGGGAAGCTACGCATTGCGGACATTACTTTCAACTGGAATTTCTTCATAGTTGACAAGGACGTGTGGGCGGATGCAGGCTCGCCAAGCGATTTCACAATCGAAGTAAGTTTCTCCGGCCTAGAAAAGGGAAACAAAGACAATGTCGGATGGATGTATGTAATAGCTCGATACGCCCAAGTGGAACCGGACAGGTACGGTGAACGTCTGGATATGATCAAATGGACACTTGATGAAGAGGGCGGCAACAACGGGTTATATCTCTATCAATGGATAGGCGGCGAACGTGTCAGGCCCGTCCCCGACAGTCATACCCGCGTAGGCGAATGGATTAACGACCCAGAAAACTTTGGGGAGGAATCAATTGACGTCACGATGGTCGTCACCCCAAGCGACATTAGCGTTTCGCTGTGGGGCGAAGAGGAGTTGGACAAGTTCCCGAATGATACCAATGCCGGGGGCCGTCCCGGAATCGCTACTTGGTCGGACGGTGGAGCTTTTTCTGCCGAATTCACGGTTTACGGACCGGGAGGCGCTACGGCGGTCGATCCCTCCGATAAGGTTGCAACAACTTGGGGGACCATTAAAGCTAGACAATAACACTGTCTTACACTGTGTAAGAACGGACAAAGGGGTGTAGTCCCGATAGTTTTCCCAGCGGGAGTACCACCCCTTTTTTATTTTCTGGCGAAACGCAGATTTGGAGGTCAATTTGTTCGATTGGCCGATTTCGTCACTCCCATGTGTACGGAGATGAGAAATCTGACTAAGACATAAGAATTATGAGAGTAGATCGAGACCAGTTTTTGAAACAGGGTTATCTCATCCTTCGAAACGTCGTCCCGCCGAACGAGTTGGAGGGGTTGCGAAAGAGTTACGAGATTCTCGTCGAGCGCCAACGGGCAATCTGGGCACGAGATCGATTGCCTGGTGATCCTCCCGGCGGCGTTTGGGAGAGTTCTCCTCAGCCACGCCTGTTTCTCAATTCCGGGAGAGAGAATAGTTCACCGCTAATCGACGAGGCAACCGCCAATACAGTGGAGTTCTGGCTTCACGAAAACACACAGGGCGTCAGCAGCCAGTTGATGGACGTAAACGATGCGGCAGTCACCGAGATGTTCCTGATGTGCAACCCGGTACGCGACCGTGGGCCCGCAAACTGGCACCGAGACATCCATCCGATTGATACCGCACCACTGATGGGTTATATTGAGGACATTAAAGAGAATGGCCCCAGCTACGTGCAATGGAACATCCCACTCTATGACGATGAGGTGCTTTGGATTGTACCCGGCAGCCATGTCCGGATGAATACGGAGGAGGAGAACCGCCAGCTACTGGATAATCTGTATGCGCCCCTCACTAGCGGCATCCAGACGCACTTGGCTGCGGGGGATGGTGTCGTCTACATTACCCCAATCCTTCATTGGGGCAGTACCTACAGCACAAAACTGCGACGCACAATCCACGGCGGTTTTGCAAGCTGGGGAAGAATCTATTACAGGAATCTGGATTTTACTGAGCACCTTGATGCCAAAGCGCGCAAGACGTTTGAAGGGTGGGCATGCCGTAGCGCCGAGGCGCAGGACCTCACGGAAGAGACACTTCGCGCAGTGATTGCCAAAGACGGAACCGCATTTCAACAATGCATTGAGAGAATACACCCGGGTGTTGGCGAAAATGGAAAGAGGTTGCAAACAGTTTTCCTGTGTAAAGCTGTAATTCATATTCGTTGCACGAAATACCCCGATCTCCCAAATGTGCCGGAAGACCTTCGTACTCGCGGGACGCGGCCGCATCCAACTACCCTGAACTGGGGACCACAATTCGCGGATCGCTTTACATTGGATGAGGCAGATGTACTCTGGGAAAGGTTCAAAGAAATTGATGCCGCGCTGCAAAAGGATGAAGAGCAATTTTCGCCGGGCTTTCAGTCGGGACCAATGTATTACAACTTCAATGACATGCCGACTGAATTCAGTCTCGACGGTTTCATCGCAAGCTGGTAAGAGCCTCTGTTATCCGGGTTACTAAACCAAGTTGCTACTTAAAACGATTCTAGACATTCACCACTGTCTTCAACTGAGAACAGTTCGTTAATTGCAGAAATTTCGTAGCGCAAACTGTATGAAGTTTAATTTTTAAATCGGTAATTCTAATTTTCACCGGGCCCGGTAGGTGCGGTTTCTAACCGCACCGGACTTCGCCAAGCAATTACTGAATTAATTTTTTAAACTTCATTCAGTTTGCGTATCACAAGCACAATCTAACAGATCGTGCTACATCAGTAGCATTCCGAGATGGAACGCTAACAGAAGATTATCTCCAACGCGTCCTGAACCGATTGAACGATCAGCCGTGCGGGCCGCGACGATATTCGGACTAGACACACCAATCCCGCCGTGACCAAATTACTATTTGGAGCAAGATCAGGTACAAAGACTCAACTGCCCCGATGAAGCCGAGATTTTGAAATATGACTACGAGAAACCTAAGCCCACAGCAGATGTTCATCGATCTCGTTAAAGAACACCGACCTGAATGTCGATTTTCCGGCAAGGACCAAAGCGACTTTTCGGACTGGAAAGGGAGCACGCTGCCCAAAGTTCTGGCAACCCTTGGCGAACCACCCCCAGCAGTCGATGCAGACCCCGAGATGATAGCTGAATGGGAGGACAAGGGATTAATAAGGCAACGTTGGATTATTAACGTTCAGAAACACCTTTCGGCAACGCTGCTCGTTAACCTGCCGGCAGATCTGAAGAAAACCGAAAAACGACCTGCTCTGCTGTGCTGCCATGGCCACGGCGCATACGGCAAAGAACCGGTGATGGGTAACGATTCCAGTCCCGACCTGCGCCAGGCGATCGCCAATAACAACTACAATTACGGCGAAGTCATGGCGCAGAAGGGGTTCGTTACCTATGCCATTGATTGGATTGGCTTTGGGGAGCGGAACGACAGAAACAAACCCAACCATGACTCGGTCGCCGGAGGACGGGATTGGTGCAACCTTTACTATCTCCACGCGACTATGCTGGGGATGACCTCACTTTCAATCAACGTGGCGCACGGCAAAGCGGCTACGGATGTGGTGATTTCCACTCAGCCTGTCGATGAAGAACGTTTAGGCGTCATGGGGTTGAGCGGCGGCGGCACAATGGCACTGTGGATGGCGCTGTGCGATGAACGAATCAAAGCTACAGAGATAATCTGCTATAGTGACCTCTGGGCGGCTTTCGGCATCCGCGATGTCAACTACTGTGGAATGCAGGTCGCGCCCAGTCTTTTCAAGTATGTGGATCTTCCGGACTTGCAGGGGTTGATTGCTCCCAGGCCTCTTCTAATCGACATCGGCGTAAACGACACTTGTTTCAAAGTTGATACGGCAATGCAATGCTATAAAAAATTGTCCGTGATTTACGATGCAGCCAATGCAAGCGATCAACTCGAACTAGATCTGTATCCCGGCGAGCACGGCTGGGGCGGCAACAAATCGGAAGCGTTCTTCAGTAAACACTTGGGGAAGGTTTAGTCTTGACCTAAAATGTAAGGAGATGAAGAGCAAATGATTGAGCCTCGTCAAAATTCTCAAACCAACATAAATTGTCGATTTTAGATTTACAAGAAACCCAAATCAATTACATATGGAGGATTCAATATGTCTACTTCATCAACCTGTACTCAACCGAAGACCGTTATTTCTGACGAGGAACTTCAGTTCTTTAATGAGAACGGCTATTTGATACTTAGAAATGTCTTGAGTTCGGAGGAACAGAAGCGCTTGCGGGACGCATCGCACACACTGATGGTCAACGGCAATCCGGAACAGCCGGGCCCCGACTATGGGTATCAACCGGGAAGGCGGACGGGCAAGAGCACGCTAAAACGGATTGACTATGTGGTGGATAAAGACGCTCCGTTTCGAGTGTTGCTGGCACACCCCTATATCCTGCGCACCGTGGAAAAACTCACTGCACCCGATCTAATCCCCACCTGGGATGCCATGATTTATAAAATGCCGAATGAGGGGATTAGCACTCCTTGGCACCGGGACGCCGCAGTAGAATGCGCCACCGATATTCCGATTTTCAACGTGGATTTTTATCTGGATGAGGCAGATCACGACACGTGCGTGTGGGCAATACCGGGCAGCCATCGGTGGAGTCAAGAACGGGCAATGAAATACTTCAAAACCGAAGAGTTTGATTTGCCCGAATCACAGCCCATTTATATGCAGCCCGGCGACGTGCTGTTCCATGAGATACGAATGTTGCACGGTTCACCTGTTAATACGTCGCCGAGGCTGAGACGAGTCATATACTACGAATTTAGAACCGCCGGCGTCGAAACTGAACACGGGCCGCATGTACCCGAATACGTTCCTCTGAAACAGGATGTTCTTCGGGCTTGTATCGAGTTGCGGAAGCAAGCCGACTATATACCCGATGATGAAGAACCCTTTGTGTATTCCCCTCCCGCCCCGTTTGATCGGTTTGACGAACTTCCGGCTGAAGGGTTAGAGACCTACCGATACTACCATAAGGATTATTGGAGAGAGTAGTGCTGCCGAAGTGAGATGAATCGAAGCGTGCCGTCCCTCATTTTTGGGGGTCAACTGCCCCAATACTTCAGCTCGGAAGATATTAATCTTGAACAATTCCAAACAGTCTGCGACCAAAACGCAGATTTGGAATTGTACAGGTTCGCTGAAGGGATCGAACAGAACATCGTCATCTATCAGGGGGACAGACTGAGAGAGGGAATGGCTGATGCGGGCGCAGAGTCCGAACTCAAGACTGAATTGGGAAACTGCCTTAGGGATGGACCGGGAATCTTTGTGATTCGTGACGCATATCCCGATTCGGCTGTCATCGATGGCATGACAGCCGTTTTCATGCAAATTATTGAGGACGAAAAGTCATCGCTTGGTGAAGTTGGCGATCATTTTGGCGACAACGAACGCATTTGGAACTCTTTTCAGAAGGCTTGCCTCACCGCTCCAGAAGTGTTCATTGAATACTACGGCAATCCGCTGCTCTCTCTCGCCACTCAATCTTGGTTAGGTCCGCACTACCAAATCACGGCTCAGGTGAACAATGTGAAACCGGGCGGCAAAGCACAATCGCCCCACCGCGACTACCACCTCGGCTTTCAATCCGCCGAGACCGGGGCGAAATTCCCCGTTCATGCCCACCTCATGTCGCAATTCCTGACGCTGCAGGGAAGCATTGCCCACACCGACATGCCGATAGAATCGGGACCAACGCTGTTCTTGCCATTCTCGCATCAATTCCCGGCTGGATATTTAGCCTTCCATGAGGCGGATTTCGCGGCGTTCTTTGATGACCACAAATCGCAAATTCCGCTTAACAAAGGAGATGTAGTCTTCCTTAGCCCGGCGTTATTTCATGCGGCCGGTACCAACTTATCCGATAAAGATCGGATTGCCAATTTAGTTCAGATTTCTTCCGCGTTCGGGCGCCCGATGGAATCCATCAATCGGCAGGTTATGGCGGAGAAGGTATATCCTATCCTCCTCGACAAGATTAAACAGGACGTTATCTCGCCTCGAACCGTAGGAGACATCATCGCGGCGGTAGCAGACAGCTATTCATTTCCCACCAACCTCGACTCAGATCCACCTATCGGAGGAAACGTCCCTGTCACGGCACAACAGATGATGCGCCAGGCGTTGCAAGAGCATTGGACGCTGCCACGACTAAAGAGCGAACTTAGTCTGTATACTGAAAAGCGCAAGGCGTGAGGTTTTGTATCGGTGATTGCGTAGGATATTCCAACCAATTCATTCCATGCGCTCTGACGAACACCTGTGAGAGTCTTCCTAACCCTCGACTACGCACTGGCTTGCAATCGACGGATCCGGGCAGGTAACGAGTCGTCACGAATCTCTAGTGATAGGATGCGCAAACTCCGATCCGCAAGCGGAAGACCAACTTTCACGCCGCCGCGGCGATGCGACTCCCGCAGCCCAATCGCGATTTCTAACGCCGCCCGTGCGTCCTCGCCGGAACACTTCGGCGGCTTGCCAGTTTCAATGGCGTTGATGAGGTCCGCTACGATGGTTAGACCCATTCCTTGAATCCGCGCAGGCATAGGGAACGGAATCTTAGCCGGAGCGTTTTTGCTACTTCCGATACCGGGAACTATCTGGATTAGCTCAAACTCCTCCGAGTTGTTCAAGGACCGAATCCGTCCGGCCGTCCCAATGACATCAACCTCCCAAGATGCAGCGCCGCATATCATGCTGCGCAAGTAGGCACGAACATCGTTGTCAAAAACCATATATCCGTTTCCCTGTAAATCGTTATCACCAGCGGCGGCTTCATCCGACTCCATCTCCCCGAAAACCCACTGAGCATCCCCGCCCGCCATATAGCGCAAGACATCAATAGCGTGGCTACCGTTGTGAGACAGCCCGCATTCCGTGTAGACCGTCACCTGTAGAATGTCTCCGAGCTGGCCTTCATCGATTAAGCGCCGCGCTTCACTGAAGAAGGGGTTCCACCGCCGCGCACAGTTAACCGCCAACGCTACTCCGTGCTCTCTGCAGACTTCTACCATGTCGTCTGCTTCCTTCAAACTCAACGAGATCGGCTTCTCCGCCCAGATAGCCTTCACACCGGCGCGGGCAACATCCTGCACGATGACGGGACGGAGGCGCGCGGTCGTACAGACGCTGACTAGGTCCAGCCGCTCTTTGTCTAACATCTCCCTGTAGTCACTATACAGATGGTCGGAGGCAAGCCCCCATCGCTCGCCAAAAATTGCGGCTTGCTCGTCATGTATGTCTGCGCCAGCCGCCAGCTCGACATTCGGGGCGGCGTCATAGCTTGGGGCATGACAATAGGGAATGAACAGTGAGCCGCCACGGGTCATCTCATCATCAAAGGTGCTGCCCATGCGACCTAGACCGATTACTCCGGCACGATAGGTTTTCATAGTTTTTCTCCAATAGGAACGCTTTCACATTCCACAAGAATCAAGTTCCGATTTCAGAGCCAATGTAATGTGTAAGATTGCAGTGTCTGGCACTTTGGTTGTTTCAACGAATAAACGATGAAACAGATTTTCCGACCTTGATTTCAAACTGGCAAAACACATCATCATATTATCATGAACCGCACCGTATCACAATGACATTTCGGGGCTTGACTTATCTTGCGCCTGTTGCTAAACTGACTTTGTCAGGTTCTTTCGATTTCTCACCTTGGGCGTACTGGTTTCTTAAGGAAGCTCAAGTTGCCACCTTTGTCTGACAGGGGCACAGAAACCGAGTTTTTTCCAACGCAGAAACATGAGATTGACGAAAAACAGACCAATGTGACTATAATTTAGCAAACCCGGGTTAAAAACTCGGTTTCTCTGTTATCGGTAGCAGCTTGCATTAAGAAGGAAAACCAGCGATTCAATAATTGTTGATAGTTCAACCCAATCTACGACACGCATCCTTTCGCTCCGGAGGAACGAGATGTCTGTAGTACAACGATAAGGGGGCACTTGCGCTCCAGAGGAGCGCAATGTGTATAGCGGTGGTGCATCACCATAGCCCCAAATGTACTACAGGCGGTAACATAATTTATACCGTGCGCTGTCAGAAATTACGCTTTTCAAGATTTAAGGCTGGCTTCGCCGATTGTAGAGACAGCACCAAGCGAACGAAATTGAATGGGGTAACGTCCGCAGTTTCCACCTGTCGCCCCTCCGGGGCTTTGCTGTAGGTCGAATCAATGTTTCTATACACCTTCCGCCCCTCTGGGGCTACCAAGATTTAAATAGGTCGCGATTCGGAGATCTCTCCTACAAAATAAGCAATTCTCAGCAGCGCGGAGTACAG
This sequence comes from Candidatus Poribacteria bacterium, assembly GCA_965220415.1. GTDB lineage: Bacteria > Poribacteria > WGA-4E > WGA-4E > JAJDTR01 > JAJDTR01. Next base: position 5,863,891 of record OZ244829.1, on the reverse strand, counting down.
ATTGCAACGGATATTCACCTTTCGTGTCTGGAACCCGTACGGAAAGAAAAATTCTTCCACTGCTTCATTTCGAGATTGATATATGCTAACGGATACCGAGAAGGCTCAGTTGGATGAACGGGGATTCACGCTTCTGCCGGACGTGATTCCACCGGATGAGGTCGGCGAGCTTCGCCGGTTGTCGATGATGCTTGCCGCGGATGAAAGGGCGTCAGGACGCGGGGCGATGTATCTGGATGATCGCGCGCAGCGGGTGTGGAATCTGGTCAACAAAGGCGAGCCGTTTGAACGGGCAATTCAGCATCCGCGTATTATGAGTGCGATGGAATATCTTCTTGGCGGCGACTGCACGCTTAGTTCATTTACAGTGAACATCATCGGTCCCGGTGCGCCTAATGGACATTTGCACATAGACTACCCTCTGCGCTTGATGCCCGACCCCCGCCCCAGTTTTCCACTTGTCGCCAACAGCGTGTGGTTACTTGATGATTTTACACTTGAGAATGGAGCCACGCGGTGTGTGCCCGGCAGCCATCTTCGACTTGAAGGTGGACCGGAACCCGAAGTCAAATACGATGATGAGGTGCAGGTTTGCGGCTCAAAAGGATCGGTGATGATCGTCAATGGCGCACTTTGGCATGGTTCATCGGCTAATCACACCGATGCAGACCGCGTCGGTTTGCTCGGTTTCTTTTGCCGCTCATTCATGAAACCTCAACAGGACCATCTCAAACTGGCATCGGACGAAGTTGTTGCCCGTGCGACTCCCACGCTCAAACGGCTGCTCGGATTTGATTCGATGCCGGGCGCTACGCCATAATATGTCCTGCCTTTTCGCTAGAACAAACCCGAGCAAAGACCGAGACTTTCGCCTTGATGGGTTAGAGCCGATCTGCTAGAATCTACGCACTTCAATGCCATTTTACGCCAGAAAGGAACGAGCACAATATGATAGTCAATTGTTTGCGTCAATCCAATCGATACTACGCCATGTTTGTTCTCATATTGAGTCTCGCGATTGCAGGGGTGCTTACGGCAAATGCGGCCGATTCCTCTCCGAGCGGAGACGCGAGCATCATATCCCCTGACGCGAAGCTGGAGAAATTATTCGATGGCGCGCATTTCACGGAAGGTCCCGCTGTTTCATTTGATGGAATGGTTTACTTTAGCGACATCACTTTTACCTATGAGTCGGGTATGCAGGCGGGACATATCTGGAAATTTAATCCCAACACCGGTGAAACCACTGTCTACCGCTCCCCTAGCGGCATGTCCAACGGCATCAAATTTGACGCTCAGGGTCGGATGATCGTCGCCGAAGGCGCGGATTTTGGCGGACGCCGCGTCACCCGGACGGATATGGCGACAGGAAAGAGTGAAATCATCGCGGGACTGTACGAAGGACGACCGTTCAATGCACCCAACGATATCACGATTGATGAGAAGGGACGCATCTATTTTAGTGATCCGCGCTACCTCGGACATGAACCGGTGGATCAGCCCGTGATGGGCGTATATCGAATCGACCCGGATGGCTCGATTCACCGCATAATCACGGATGCGGGAAAGCCGAACGGCGTGGCTGTTTCGCCTGACCAGAAAACGCTTTACGTCGTCAGTAACGACAATGGCGCTGTCGGTTTCGATAGACTTCCCACTGGCGCGCCCACGCACAAGGGACGAATGGCACTGCTGGCGTATGACCTGGCGGAGGACGGAACCGCAACATTTCGGGAAGTATTGGTTGATTACTACCCGGAAGATGGTCCGGACGGCTTGGTGATTGATGTTGACGGAAATCTTTACGTCGCCGTGCGCGATGTGACCCGCCCCGGGATAAATGTCTATTCGCCAACTGGAAAAGAACTGGCGCGTATTCCGACGGGAGTGGTGCCAACGAATGTGGCTTTCGGCAGAGGTGACGCGAGCAAAACCTTGTACGTCACGGCAGGAAACGCCCTCTACCGGATTCAGGTCATGAAAGACGGCTATCATTTGCCATAAATTAGGGGTTTGGTAGCAAATTTCGAGATGTGTTTCGTAGTGCTACAACAACCATGGAGGTGGAATGTACCTATGCCAATTTTTGGTATAACTGAGTTGAAACAGACAGTGCACGATGTGTTCTCCCTTTTGGGAGGCACGGCGGACGAAGTGCAGCGGCTTCAAGACCATTTGGTCGGCAGCAACTTGGTCGGTCACGATTCACACGGCGTGCGGGTCATCCCGGATTACGTGCACATGATTCGGGGAGGCGACATTGTACTGGGCGCCGACTTGGAGATTGTTACCGAGAGCCCCACCCATGCGGTACTCGATGGGAATTGGGGGGTAGGTCAACTGATGGGCTGGCGGGCGGCGCAGTTGGCTATCGAAAAGGCAAAACAGGGCGCGCTCGCCGCCGTGAGCCTGCGAAATTGCAGCCATCTCGGCCGCCTCGGCGAATACAGCCACACCATTGCCGATGAGGGACTTGTCGGATTCGTGACCGTGAATGGGCACGGCGGTGCACAGGGAGTGGCGCCCTGGGGCGGTCTGGAGCGCCGGCTTTCGGTAAATCCGATGTCCTACGCCGTACCGGCGTCCGATGGAGTGCTAATGATTGATATTTCACCGACTGTTGTCGCAGCCGGAAAAGTGGCGGTCAAAGCCTTACGAGGCGAGCCTGTTCCCGAAGGTTGGATTGTGGACAGCGAAGGACGGTCAACGACGGACGCGAATGCGCTTAATGGACCACCTCCCGGCAGCTTGATCCCCGTAGGCGGACATAAAGGATTTGCGCTCGGTCTTATAGTGGACATACTTTCAGGAGCGTTAAGCGGCGGCGGGTGCAGCCGTTCGGATGCGGATCGGTGGGGCAACGCTACATTCATATTGGCAATCAATCCGGAGGCGTTTGTCGGACAACAGCAATTTGAAACAGAGGTACGAGAATTCCTGGATTACGTCAAGTCCAGCCGCCCAGCCCCAGGATTTACAGAGGTGCTCATTCCCGGAGAACCTGAGAATCGCGAAAAAGAACGGAGAATGAAGGAAGGCATCTTCGTTGAAGACAGGACATGGGACACAATCACCGAAATCCGTGATGAACTCAAGAGTGATCCCTAATCCGGTAGAGAATTGACCAATTTTATCAAAACTTCCAAGGAAACTCCCGGATGAAAATCACCAAAGTTGAGGTACGCGCCGTGGCGCCGCCGATTGACCGCTTTACATGGTCGGATGACCTGCCGGATCAGTATTCGACAAATACCGTCGTCAGAATCTACACGGACGAGGGCATAGAAGGCGTCGCCGGAGTATGGAATGCGACATCGTACGATTTCGAGCGCTACACCGCTGAGTCGATACGCCATCTGGCGCCGATATTGGTAGGCAAAGATCCGCTGCTGCGCGAACACATTTGGCATGAAATCCGACCGCGCGTGTTTCCGATTCCGCCTCAGTCACTCGCAGCCGTCGATATCGCGCTGTGGGATCTCGCGGGTAAATCGGCAAACATGCCGATTTACCGCATGCTGGGAGGTGCGAGAGAATCCATTCCGGCGTATGCAAGCACGCCGCTTTTTGAAGATGTCGAATCCTATTTAAAGAATGCCGAAACACTGATCGGGCAAGGGTTCAAAGCAATCAAGTTTCACACATGGTGCATTCCCGAACTCGATCTTGAACTTGCCCGCGCGGTTCGCAAACAGTACCCCGACAATGACGTCGCCTTTATGCTTGACGCGGAGAACAACTATGACCGCGACGGGGCGCTGCAGGTCGCCCAAGAGCTAGAGGCGATGGGTTTCACGTGGTTTGAAGCGCCGCTGCACGACTCGGATCTTGACGGGTATAGGGAGCTAACCAGCCGCGTGAAGATTCCCATTATTCCATCCGGCAACTGGTTCCAAGATTTGCATACTTTTGGTGAAGCCATTCGCTCAAAGGCGTGGGGACGTGCGAGAACCGACGTGGCGATGTTGGGCGGAATAACACAGACGAATAAAGCGATTGCCCTCACCGAAGCCGCGGGTATGAAGTGCGAAATCATGTCGTGGGGCTATAGCCTCGTTTCGGCAGCCAACCTCCACCTCATGCTGGCGCATGACAACTGTTCTTACTTTGAACAGTCGGTTCCCTTCGAGCCGTATGAGTACGGTATGAAAGACGTGATTCGCACGCAAGCCGACGGTTACGCTTACGCCCCCACTGGCGCAGGTCTTGGATTGGAAGTAGATTGGGACGCCATGGAGGCAGCCACGATTCTTTCTTTCGTTACGGAGTAGGGCAGCGTTAAGACGTGTTTTGGGCTTAACCGTGATCTTACAGAGCGATATACGTGATGGTCCACAAACAGAGATGGCGTGGTCGCGACCTGGAGATCGCTCCTACAGTTGGCATAAGGCGGCATACGGCGTGTGCCTACTACTTTGAAACGATGCAATATACTCTTAGCGCGGAAATCGGCACGTTCACCCTTTCAACGCTAATCGTCCCCTAAAAGAATCGCTCCTACCAAAGAAAATCCCCCTCCATTGAACCTTTTTCCCCCTTACAACACTTAACCAAATAGGAGGACATCGTGCCAAGGGATATTGGGAATTATCTAGAACAGATTACCCAATTCGTCCGTGACTTGTGCCACATCTTCTATAGACACAGTCAGCCTGAAGACCGCAGAGATATTGAGAACGAGGTCGCACTCATCGCGCACGAAAATCAGCACAAGGTAGTTGAAAGAAGCGAGACCGAGTTTCTCGGGTGGCTGCACGAAATTGCAAAGAATGTGGTTAGGAATTGGTCGCGTCGAGAAGGGACAATTAAGAAAACTTCGCTGGGCAGTCTTGATGATGAATCGTTGAACGACAATCTGATTCGAGACCTTCCATCAACCGCCCAGCCACCTGAAACGGTCGTTCTTGCACAAGAAAGGCTGGAGGCGGTTAGTGACGCAATTCGAGATCTTCCTTTGATTCATCAGCAGGTGGTTTGGCTGTTCTACATTGAGGAACTTCCAGAAAAGAAGATTGCCAAACGTCTGGGCATCCGAAAAGGTACGGTAAAGAGCCGTCTTTACCATGCAAGGGGACAATTGGCTGCGCGGTTGGAATCCTATTTCGTTGTGGGTTAGTGCATGTAACTTTCCATACATTCGGGGGGAACGCGAATTGAATCGACTGAAAGAGACGGTAGTGGCTCATCTTCTCGTGATATGTACGATGAGCTTGTTCTGGTCTGTTGTAACTTACGGGTTTACGCTAGATACTGGTGAGATTATCGGAACGGTTAGCCGCGGAGGAAGCGGCGCCCGTATCATTTCGGCCCAAGTTCGGTTACGCGAGATGAATCGGGAGACGAAAACAGATTCGGTTGGAGAATTTCGGTTTGAAAATCTTCCACCGGGTGTTTACACACTGGACGTTTCAACGGAAGAATACGGCGTGAAAGACGGAATGACTGTCACTGTTACGCCGGGGCAAGTTACTGTGGTGGAACTTTACCTCGAGCCCCTCCCATTTATGTTCCCGGAAGTTCCGGTTACGGCGGAAAGATTTCCAGCGACAGTGAGTCGAAAGAATCTGGAAGTTCGTGAAATCAAACGGATGCCCGGGGCGGTTGGCGATGCGTTACGGGCATTGCCGTCTTTGCCGGGGATTGGTGTCGCAAACGACCTCGACGGCTCGCTCCACATACGCGGCGGTGGACCAGACGACAACATTTTTTACTTTGATCGCTTACCAATCGCCTATCCGTACCATTTCATGGGCATCGTTTCCACTGTTAGCACTGAGGTAATCGACGGGATAGATGTTTACGCGGGTGGATTCGGCGCGGAATTTGGCGCGGACGCTCAGGCGGTTATTGACATTCATTCACGGCGTGGAAATCAGGAGCGATTGGCTGGTAAGTTCAATATCAACATGCTCTATTCCGAAGGAATGGTTGAGGGGCCAATAGGAGAGCGCGGTGCGTGGTACGTCGCGGCAAGACGAAGTTATATTGATTTGATTGCACCGCTGTTTATTGATTTTGATGGCTGGAAACCTGGCGGGGATGAGCAAGTCAAATTCGGAGAAAATTTGGCACTTCCACAATTTTGGGACTATCAAGCACGCTTCAGCTATGACCTAAACATACAACATCAGTTGGTTGTAAACGCATTCGCTACAAGTGAATTCTTTAATATCGAAGGGATGTTCGAAAAGAGCGCGGAGATGGAGCACTATTCTCATAAGGTCGGATTCCATGCCCAAGGGGTTCATCTTCGCTCCCGGTTCACCAATCGCCTCACTTCATACTTAACGTTTAGCCGGTCTTATGACCTCGCGCGTGTCGCACACGGTACTACGGATGAATCCTTTTTTCTCTTCGAAAACACGGAACCAACCTACCAACTTCGCGAGGACTTAACCTACAGATTTAATCCGGGTTATCAACTTGAAACTGGAGTACTCTTGTCAACTTCATACGGACGTGTGTCAAGTTTCCTGTCCGACCTCGACGAATTTGATGATGACTTCCTAACCCAGGTTCGTGTCGATTTGGATGAAGATAAATTGGACGAACTCAAAATGGAAAAACGACTCACGAACGTTGATAGTTATCTACAAGTCCGATACAATCCTACTTCTTTCGCCTCCGCCGCACTTGGGGTGAGACAGAGTTATTCGAGTTTTACGGAGGCGTTATCTGTCGGTCCCAGGGCAAGTCTACAATTTCAAGTATCGGACGGGCTTGGAATCCGTCTCCTGTATGGGCGATATAGTCAAGATCCTCGGCTACTCCAAATATTGCCGGAAACTGGTAATCCCGATCTAAAATCTAGCAATTCGTCGCACTATGTTCTTGAGGTCGAGCGCGAGATTACGTCGTCAACCCACTTAAAACTCGCAGGCTACTACAAAAATCATCATCAAATCATCACAAGGGATAATATCTCGAACTATCTTAACCAAGGTGAAGGTTTTGCACGCGGCGCGGAGGTTTTGCTGCGACATCGTGAAGGCGATCGGTTGATCGGATTTCTAAGTTACGCTTATTCACGCTCGTTGAGGCGTGACCAACCCGAATCTCTCCTTCAGTTCTACGACTTCGACCAGACACATGTGGCAACGCTGGCGGGAAGTTACAACTTGACCTCAACATTGGAAATCGGTGCGAGGTGGCGTTATTCCACCGGGATTCCGTATACGCCAACAATTGGATTTACCCGTCGTGAAGTTGTGAGGCAAGATCCGGTTTACGGGGAGGTAATTGAGGTTTCCGATGTGCCTATATTGGGCAAATTGAATTCGTTGCGGGTGCCGCCGTTTCATCGGCTGGATTTCCGCGTTAAGAAGACGCTCATATTCGATAGTTGGGAAATGGGAATATTTCTGGAATTACTGAATGTCTACAATAGAAAAAATGTTATGGGGTTTTCCTACTCCCGCGAGTTCAATCTTAAGGAGACCGGAGTGCCTATCGAAAAGGAAGCATTTCATCAATTGCCGATGATTCCTTATCTCGGAGTGACAATGACGTTTTAGCGGCTGGCGATTCATCGTGTGATAAATATAAAGCACAATCCAAAATGTATTACGTGTTACGCTTCACGCTTTAGTTCCAGAAAGGAGGTCTAACCACAGTGACATGCGATCAAATACAGAAAAAGTTGCTATACTTAATTGACCAAGAGATACCTTCTGAGATTCGGAAACATCTCGAGGAATGCGAGGAGTGTGAACGGAAAAACCGAATCTTTCAGGGAACAGAAGAGACACTAAGAGATCTCGGCGAAGCCGTCCGGTCTGGCGCCAGCTCCATGTCACCGCCACCGTTTCCGACGATCCGGGAACGCTCATTCCGGATCGGTATTCTCGGTCATTTGAAAACGCCCGTGCCGGTGTGGGCACCGTCAGCGGTTTGCCTCGCGATTCTACTGTTGGGTATAGTGGTGTATCTTGCCCCATTAAACTCGCCAATCGAATGGGGAGCACAAAAGGGAGGACAACATACAGGACGCATCAAACCGCCTCTGTCCGCCGAAGGGATGTTGGAATTTCTGATTGTGCCTGATTCATCAGACGCAGCGCAACTCTCGGCTTCCATAGAAGCGGTAGAATCGTTTCTGAAAACGCATCCCGACGACATCGCGATGCACGTCAAAATCGTTGAACTCTATCAATCCCGACTCCGACTGGGCGCACTTACCGCAGTTGAGCGCGACACATTGGAGAAAAAGCTGGAACGTAAGCGGAGCTCACTTCTAAATATGATGGACGGTTTTGCAAAGGAGGAAGTGAACGATGTCTCAAAGTAATCTGAAGTCGACGACTCAATTGTTCTTTCAGATTAGCAGTCTCCTGCTGGTTTTGTCGCTGCCCGTCCATGCGGAGCAGCATGCCCTCCTTATTGGGGTTTGGAATTATGAAAATCCGAACCTACAGCTTGACGCTCCGCCAAACGATTTGAGGTTGATGCAAGAGGTACTCGCCGCGCACGGTGTTTCCGACGATCAAACCCACATCCTCGCCAATCCGAAGAAGTTTCAGATTCAGCGTAAATTTCAGGAACTGAGCCGACATTTGAAGCCTTCCGATAGCCTACTTTTCTATTTTAGCGGGCACGGGACGCAGATTATCGATAAACTCGGGACATTTCCGGGGGATGAAGCGAAGGGACGATACCCGGATAGGAACGACGAAGCCCTACTACCCGTGGACGCGAATCTAGCGTCGCCCGAGACCTACCTGCTGGATGATGAACTGAATATTCTTCTCCAAGAGCTTCCAACGCGGGAAATTGCTTGCATCATCGACACCTGTTATTCGGGTGACATACTCCGAGAGATTCGTTTGGGACGCCCCAAAGGCACACCCGTTACGGATGCGCCATCCACGGAGTTGCGTCAAACTCCGATCGTGAGCCACACGGAAGACATACTGGACGAATCCGCGGACTTTGCGCTGCTCCTCGCCGCGTCCGCCTACAACCAAGTCGTTCACGAAATTCGCATTCCGATTCGCAAGACCTATCTTCCCGTTAGCGCGATGACCTACTCGATTTATCGAGGGATGGTTACCCGGTCGCAGAGCTCCGTTGGAACACCGCCGTCCGGCGAGTTAACCTACCGACAACTGGCGCAACAGGTGCACCGCGACCATGAACAGTGGAATCTGGCGTGGCGTCCTGTCCTGACGGGACCCGAAAATCGTTTTGACGAAACCTTCATTCCCAATGACTCTTCGCTGAAACTGAACGAGAAGGTTATTCTTTCCTCAATCGGTGGGCAATCCATGACGGTCAGCCAGCGCGAGCTGGTTTTCGCCGGTGGCGGCAGTCTCCAGCTAGGGGCGCCTAGCGGAAGCAATCGTCGGCGCTGGGCCATCGTAATCGGTGTAGATGTATATCCGCCTCCGGTACAGTCGCTCAGATTTGCCGCTGACGATGCGAAAGCCATCGCCAGTGTGTTCCAAGAGGCAGGCGCCACCGTGACATTGATGACCCCTGACAGTCTGATTCAGCCGACGAAAGCCAACATTCTCAGTCAGCTTCGGCGACACGCCCAGATTGAAACGATTGACCTACTGACCGTCTATCTCTCCGGACATGGGGAAGACATTGATGGTACGAGTTATTTCCTACCGATGGATGTGTCGGAGCCACTGGCTGCCAGCGGGCTTAGTCTCGAGAATCTGTTTGCCATCCTTAACAGCGCAAAAGCGGAGCACCGATTCCTCATCGTCGATGCGTGCCGCGTCACGCCCAAAAAGCACTTTGTGTCAGCGTTGTCCCGTTACAGTGAAGAGAGCAATATCATCTTTACCGCCTGCGATAGCAACCAGTGGGCGCCCGAAGTTCCGCAACTGAAACACGGGTTATTCACCTATTTTCTGCTTCAAGGACTGCGTGAACCGGGCGCTGCCGGCGAAGATGGAACGGTCACCGTGTTGGGATTATTGGACTACGTCACACGCAGCATTGAAGATTGGTATTCTCACCTGCCCGAAGATCCACATCTCCCACAGCAAATAACACCTCGCGTTTTTTACAACGGAAAATACATCTCGCTGTTCAACAACCAAGGGATTGATCCGACCGTGCTGAACAACCAAGGTCTCATCTCTCGAATTATCAACCCTGTCCAACCATCGCAACCTAACCGTGCTGTTGAGGTGTTGCCGCCGCCTACCAAGAAGAGCGCCGAGTTGCATCTACCGATGACAATTTCTCTTTTACCGTGGATAAGTACGGTCGGATTGCTCGACCTTAAATACAACGTTACGACGAACTTCTCCCTCAATATCATTGCCGGTTATCATGCCAAACTCAACGGCATTGAATTGGGGTGGTTGCTAAATATGAAGGGCATCGAAGCGCGCGGCGCTCAATTCGCCGGAGGAGCGAATATCGTTGGTGGAGATTTGGAAGGGATTCAAGGGGCTCTCGGACTCAATCTCGTCGGAAAACATGTTCGACATCGAAGTTTACAGTTGGCAATGGGTGGTAACATCGTTGGACGGAACGTGGATGCGCTTCAAGGAGCGGTTGGACTGAACATCGGGGGCGGTGACCTAAATGGCATCCAAATCGCTGGAGCCGGAAATATTATCGGTGGAAGAGGAAGAGGCGCTCAAGCAGCATTCGGGGTAAATGTAATCGGTAGTGACCTTGACGGCTTTCAAGGCGCGGGAGGCGGAAACCTCGTTGGTCAAAGCATAACGGGCGCTCAACTAGCGGGCGGTGCTAATCTGGCTATTGGGGACCTTAACGGTTTTCAGGGAGCCGGAGGGCTGAACTTTGTTGGGAGAACCGTGGGGCATCGAAGTCTGCAAGCCGCGCCTGGTGCAAATATTGCCGGAAATCTGGAGGGCACACAATTGAGCCTGTTTGGTAACGCCGCACTTGGATTGCACCGAGAAGCAGGTGTGTCGCCCGCAGGTACGCAGATTGCCGCATTTAATATCGCACATGGCACCATCGGTACGCAGATTGGCGTTCTTAACATTGCGGGGCACGTAGAGGGAACGCAAATTGGCGTTCTCAATGTTTCCGGGCGCATGTCCGGTGTCCCGATTGGGTTAATCAACTTTGTTAAAGACAACCCGCTGCACCTCCAACTATGGGGCAGTGATACGGAAGCGCTAAACCTCGGAATTCGCATTGGAAGCCGCCACGCTTACAGTCTTCTCATGGTCGGGCTTCACCCCGATGTTGACAGATGGGAGAGTAGGTCGGGTAGGTATGGCGGCGATTCGGACCGCGGATCATTCGGGTTCGGCATTGGCGGACACATTCCTCTCCGCAATCGGCTTTTTCTAAATGTCGATGTCTTGGTTCGACCGGTGGTCTACACCGACGACTGGGATGATTGGTGGGTACATGAACACAACCTACTGCACAAACTCCGCGTCGCAGTCGGCTGGGAACAGCAGAAGTGGTTCAGCGTCTTTGGCGGACTTTCGCTCAACATTCTGGCGTCGGATCGGTTTGACACCTCGGACTTCGGAACCGTGTACCATCGTGTTTACCGGACAGATGACGTTACGATTCGCGTTTGGCCCGGAATCTTTGCAGGTGTCCAGTTTTGAATGCCACGATCTGACAGGCGATTTCAACAGCAATACCGTGCGCTGTCAGAAATTGCGCCTTCTGTAGGATCAAACGAGCGGATAGCGAGTGCGATAGAGATCCCGCGATCTCCAGGTCGCGACCTTTGTACGAGGGAACTCCGATTCCCAACCCGCTGGTGCTACGTAAGTCCTATTAGAAACAATTATCACTGGAAAAGAAAGCGCAATAATACCCAGCGCAAAGTATAGATTTGTAAAATCGCCTGATAAACTACAAGCTCTAACAAGCGGCAACACGGAATTTCCTTTCCTATCAAGTAACACTCCACATTGCACAGGATCTACTATCGCACTCGCTATCCACTCGTTTGATCCTCTGGAGTGCGGGACTCTGGACATGTCGCATTCTATTGACATTTCGATCCTCTGGATCGAGGAAAGAGACTCCGACGAGAACATGTTACTTGCTGAATGAATTATTCCGACAGGTATAATGGCATGCTCTCAATACTCTCCCTCTTTCAGTATTAATCCCACTAAAAACAAAAAATTTGCTTCGTGTGTGACATTTGGGCGATGATATGCGTCTAACATCCAAACAGCTATGGAAGAGGTGAAGATCCATGCGAACGGAAGATGGTCATATCATTCAGAAATGCCTTGATGGGGATACCGCCGCGTTTGGCTTGCTCGTCGACAAGTACAAGGGCAGCGTCTACGCGCTGGCTTACGCAAAACTCGGCAACTTCCACGACGCGCAAGACATAACTCAAGAGGTCTTTCTCAAGGCATTCCGGAAACTTCGCACGCTAAAACGGTGGGACAGGTTTCTATCATGGCTGTACGCGATTACTTCCAATTTGTGCAAAGATTTCTTGCGCTCCAAGGCGAGTCGTCCCGACGGAGAATACGTTGCCGACCAAGAAGTAGAGCGCTTGGACCACATCTCGATCGACTCGCATCACGAAGACCAAATCCATCAAACGCTCCGGGAAGGCCTGTCTGAATTGCCCGAGATACATCGGCAAGTCTTGTCCCTTCACTATCTGGGTGGATTGAGTTGCAAAGAGATTTCACAGTTTCTTGGAGTCTCTCCCCATGCGATTGCCATGCGGCTCAACCGCGCCCGCGCCAAATTGAGGAAGGAGATGCTAACGATGATGCACACAAGTTTTGACGGACAGAAACTACATTCCGGTTTCACACTAAATATCGTTGAGATGATTCGACGAACGCACATCCAACCGAATCCGCAGGCACCCGTCATTCCGATAGGGATTGCCGTGGTTGGTCTATTGACGATATCAATGTTGAGTTTGTTCACCCCCTTCAATCAATTGCCAGCGATTGGTAAACTGGTCGGAGCGCCTATTCCAAGCGAAACCAATGTCATGGATGTCGGCGAGATTCCCGTGGATGTGGTCATGCTTCCGAACACCTCGGTTGTTTCGAGCGGTGATGGGAAGAAAAATGTGGCGAGGAATTCACGACCGACCAATGGGACGCAGGTTATAAATGATCGCGCTGAAGCGGAAACCGGCGCTCGGAATGAACCGATAGCGCGTCTCGGCAACGGTGCAATCTCCGAAGTAATCTATTCTCCCGATGGCGAGTTAATCGCCGCCGCGGGGTCCATTGGCATCTGGCTCTATGACGCCGAAACGCTGACGGAAATCGGGTTGATGCGTAGAGGCGCGACAACAATAGCTTTCAGTCCCGACGGACAAACACTGGCATCAGGGCGTTGGGACGACGGAACTGTTCATTTATGGAATGTGTCGACACGGGAGCAGATTGGAAACCTCCGATGGCCCGGATTACCACAGGAAGTCGCGGCCATGATAGATGTGGACGGAGGCATTATATTGGGATCCGATAGAGGGCGGGGCGTAGCTTCCATTGCTTTCACGCCTGATGGGCAGACCCTCGCGGTAGCACATGTAAATGGGGAAGTTGATTTTTGGTATGTTCAAGATAGAATACTAATTACTACGCTAACCTGTGGCGAGGGTACGAAGACATTGGCTTTCAGTCCAGATGGAGGGTTGTTGGCTTCAGGCGGCAGTGAACGCACCATTAAAGTCTGGGATGTCCAATCGCCCGGGAATCGTCAGCCGGCGCCCACAGCCGTGCGATATTTTGAAGAACATGACATGCGAGAACATCGGTTGAAAGTTATCGTTGACGACGTGGTCAGTTCCATGGCTTTTAGTCCGGATGGGAAAACACTTGTGTCCGCGCGTGCGGGGAAAGTCCCGGCTTCCCTCTGGGATGTAGCCACCCAAACGAAAATTACACAATTAATTGACTACGGAGATGAAAAAGGATTCCCATCCATTGTTGCCTTTAGCCCGGACGGCGCAATTATAGTGACGGCGGGAGATAGTGGGCAAATTCGGTTGTGGGACGCGCAGACGCAAAGGCAAATTGGGATGCTGAAAACCGATGCTGGTGGAGTGTCGTCTATGGCTTTTCACCCAAATGGAAAAACACTCGCTTCCCTGAACAGCCGGTACATCGCCAGGAATGCATATAAGACCGGCGACATGGTGATTCGGCTATGGGATGTGGAAAGGCACACGCTGATCGCCGCGGCCCAACATCACAAAGCCTCGGTTGAATCAGTGTCGCTCAGTGCAGACGGTACACTCCTGGCGTCGGGACATCAAGATGGTTCTGTTACCTTTTGGGATATGCAGAGTGCCGAACAAACCGGTGTCCTAAGGGGAAACGATGCGATGGTGGAATGCGTAGCATTGGACCGAGATGGGAAAATTCTTGCAACAAGTGCGAAAAACCAAGTGCAACTATGGGATGTTCTAAAGAGAAAACAAACTGCTGTTTTTGAACACTTTGCGGATGTGAGATCGCTTGCGTTTAGCCGCGACGGCAAGATTCTCGCTTGTGCTGATGACACCTGCATACGACTCTGGGACACATGGCGGAAAAAGGAGGTCGCGGTATTAGGGCAGGCAGATCTCGTTGCACCTTATTCATATAGCATGCAGTGGTTGGCTTTCAGCCCAGACGGGGAGTCATTGGCTTCGGGAGGAGTTGACAAGAAATTTCGCTTGTGGGACGTGGCGAAACGAGAGGAGATCTTCACACAACTAACAGGCGACATATTCGCTGTCGCGTCTGGCTTTGGGCCTAACGGCGAAATTCTTGCCGCAGCAGCAACTCGCAAGGAGATTCATTTGTGGAACGTAACCGAACACAAATTAATCTGGACATTGAAAGTGGAGGATTTTGTCAAAACACTCGCTTTCAGCCCTAGCGGGCGTTTTCTCGCGGCCGGCGACGGAACGAAGATTCGCGTATGGGATATGAAGACACAGGTAGAAGCGGCAACCCTTGAAGTCGGTGCTCTGTTCGTCAGTTCGCTAGTTTTTAGTAGTGACGGTAATACGCTGGTTGCGGGTAGCTGGGACGGAGTTATCAGAGTCTGGGATACTAGCGGGTTGGGGAGCGAGTAGCCGATTCTTCTGCAGAAGGCTGCACTTCGGTTTCTGATTCTCGAGTTCGGATGGTGGTTAGTGCTGACCCTACAGTTACGCAGTCAGCTTAAACTAGCGCGGCGCTGCAGAGTGCAAACATCGACGAGAGTCTATGCCTCCGTTCAGTTTGACGATGTTTGGTTTCTTGAGCCACAGTCGGGCAAGGTCGACTCCCGCTGACCTCGGCAGAAAAGTTGAGTCCGACTCGGTGAAACGCCTTGCCATCGTCCAGTGTAGAACGCATTCTGTCAACGGATGCGTTGTTTAAGTCGTTATACACTATAGGGTTAGCCAAGATTTCAATCGAGTCTCATCACAAGGACAAACCCCATCAAACGCTCCGAGAAGCCCTGTCTGAATTGCCCGAAATACATCGGTAAGTCTCATACTATCTTCTGAGCGGATTGAGCTGCAAGTGATTGCCCAGCTTTTTGGTGCCTCTCCTCATGCGATTGCCATGCGACCCTACGGCACCCCGCAAAACTAAGGAAGGAGATGTTGACGACAATGCACGCAAGTTTGAACGGAGAGAAACTTGATTCCGCCTTGACACTAAATATCGTCGAGATTATCCAACGAACGTGTATTCAATTGAATCCACAGAAATTCGTTGTTCCCATTGGGATTGCCGTGATTGGCATACTGACATTATCAATGTTGTGCCTATTCGTCCCCATCAATCAATTTTCAGCGTTTGGAAAATTGGTCGGAACAGCCGTCTCAAACGAAACCAAGGTCGCGGAAGTTGGCGAGATTTCGCAGGATAATGTCATGCTGTCAACAATGCCGACTGTTCCGAGTGGCGATGGTACGCAAGATTTGGTAAGAAATCCACGTCCGACCAATGGAGTGTACACTGCAAATGCTCACACGAATGTGGATACCGACGCTCGGAATAAACCGGCGGCTCGTCTCGGCAACGGCATAATCTACGAAATAATCTATTCTCCGGACGGCAAGTTGATAGCCGTTGCAGGAGCTGTTGGAATCTGGCTCTATGACGCTGAGACGCTGGCGAAGGTTGGGATGATATCGGAAGGCGCAGGAGCCATCGCATTCAGTCCTGACGGACAGAGGCTGGTATCAGCGAAAAGGCTAGACCGTGCCGTTCAGCGATGGGATGTGTCTACTCAGCTATGGAATGTGTCTACGCGAAAACCTGTTGGAGGGCTGCAGTTAAGGGAATTACACTATGTAACAGCCCTAACCCTTTCGCTTGATGGTGACATCCTCGCCATTGGCAACCTATCTGGAGAAATCGCTTTGTGGGATATTGCAACACAGCAGCAGACCGCCTTGCTAGACATTCCGGAACGAGGGGGCGTAAGGACTTTAGCTTTCAGCCCTGACGGTGGATTGTTGGCTGCGGCAAATACTCGAGATGCATACGCCACAATTTATCTTTGGGACGTACCGACTCAGACACTTGTGGGGACGCTTAAAGAACATGATACACGCCGGCACGATGAGGAGTTACGGGGTAAATTGAATTACGACTATGGGGTCTCGTTTGTTGCTTTTAGTCCGGATGGAAAGATCCTGGCTTCGTGCAGCGACGATGGCAGCGTTCGTCTTTGGGATATAGCGAATCAGTCGGAAGTCGCGCTGTTTCTAGAGGATGAGGCGGACAACGCATATTTGGGCGCTAATGTAGTCGCTTTTAGCTCGGATGGAACAATCTTGGCGTCGGCCGGTAATGACGCCAAAATCCGACTATGGGACGCTCAAATCCAAATAGACCGTGGTGTGCTGACGCGAAATGTCCGTCCGATTAGCGTGTTAGAGGTAAATGCCGGCGTTGTGACTTCCATTTCTTTCCGTCCCGATGGGAAAACACTGGCGTCTCTTAGCGGTGCGATTGCAAATAGATTGGGAGAGACTAAAGTTGGAGACATGACTGTTCGGCTTTGGAATCTAAAAACCCGGAAGCAGATTACCGTTTTAGAGCATCACAACCCTAGAATTGAATCGCTGGCGCTTAGTTCAAATAGCGCGCTTCTCGCGTCCGGGCATCAAGATGGGGTTGTTGCACTTTGGGATATGCGGAGTCAAAAGCGGCTCGCAACCCTGCGCGGTCAAAAAGCAATTGTAAAATCCGTGACATTCAGTCCAGACGGAACACTGCTCGCGTCCACTGAAAGAGAGAAAGTGCGGCTTTGGGATGTTCAAAAGCGAAAACAGGTTGTGGTCTTTAAAAACAACACCGCCACTGCAGAATCGGTTGCGTTCAGTCCAGACGGAAAAATTCTTGCCTTGGTTGATTATAGCGCCATTCGACTTTGGGACATCACAAAAAAAGAAACGATTGGTGTATTGCAGCATGATGTGCACCGAATGCAGCCGAGTCAATTTGTCTTAATGGCAAGAGAGATTGGACGCAGCATTATACAATCGGTGGTTTTCAGTCCGGACGGAAAGTTGCTCGCTTCAGGCGGGATTGACAATTCTGTGCGACTGTGGGACATGCGGCAACGGAAGGAAATCTTCATTGGCGATCAGGTTAAGCGGGATTTTGGCTCGGTATCTGTTGTTGCATTCAGCCCTGACGGGAAGATTCTCGCTTCCCTAGGGTCTAAAGAGATTAATTTGTGGAGTATAGCGGAGCACAAGCTAATTGGTTCATTCAATACGTATGAATATTTCGAAACTTTAGCTTTCGACCCCAACGGTCGCTTTCTCGTCGCGGGCCAAGGTACAAAAATCCGTGTGTGGGATTTGGGCACACGCGAAGCGGTGGCGACGATTGAAGGGTGTCAAGATCGAGTCAATTCAGTCATTTTCACGCATGATGGGAAAAAGCTGATATCGGGCAGCAGAGATGGTGTCATCCGTGTCTGGGACACCAGCGGGCTGAGGAGCGAGTAGCGCATTCTTCTGCAGACGGCTGCGCTTCGGTTCCTGATTCTCAAGGCCGGATTGGTGGAAGATTTCTATCAGGATGTGCTATCGCACTGGGATCTCTATCAGGATCTACTATCGCCCTCACTATCCGTTCAGTTGATCGCTCCTTATTCAGTCGCTTGATTCCACCCTACAATTGTACAAAGTCGATCCAAATCCAAGGGAGACAAAATGAGAATTGCAGCAGTCTTTGTGTTGATGTTATTGACGGCTTGCGCCGAGATAGGCGAGCTATTCAAGCAGGAACACACCGAAATCTTAGTCCTCGGTCCTTATACTCAGCGATGTTTTGGACCGTTTGAGCAGGACTGTTTTATGGAATTCAACGAGGAAGCGGGACAATGGCACTTTTTCTACGACGGCATTCAAGGCTTCGACTTTGAACCGGGATTTATCTATACGCTTGAGGTGAGGTTGGAGGAACGCGAGGCTGGATTACAGGACGTGGGACGCTATTCGTATCACCTAATAAAGATAGTGGACAAAGTGAAAGCCCCGGATGATTTTGATTACGCGAAGAATGAAAAACCTTAAATCGCAAATGGTGATGACTAGAAAAAGTTTGAAAAAAGAATTGACAATCCATTGACCGGAAGATATACTATTAACCACTGTACATTGTCACTTGAGATTGAGTCTCAAAGTCAATAGATAGCAGTTGTCAACCCGGTTTAGTTATATGTTTTTTTCCTTAAATAGCATGATACTGAGTCTCAATATCATATTTTATGCCCTACAGAACGGAAAAGTTGAATACGCCGGAAATAGCGACTCAAAATTTCGTTGGCAAAGTGTTGTAGGGAACGTTTAGGACTGAAACGCGACGCTAGAAATTGTCGTTACTCGTATCACCGTTGTTGTATTCGGTGCAACGTGAATCAGGCGTTCTCATCAGCTTCTTCGGCGCCAATCTGTTGCGCGAGGTAGTTTTCAATACCCATTTGGCTAATCTGGTCCAATTGCATTTCAATCCAGTCAACGTGTTCCTCTTCATCTCGGAGGATTTCTTCAAACAGTTCCTCGGTGCCAAAGTCTTTCAGGGTGTGCGAAAGTTGAATCAATTCGTTCAGCCGTTCTATGGCTTCCTTCTCAAGGGCGCAGTCGTTTTCCAGCATCTCCTTGACGGTTTTGCCTATCTTGATTTCATAGTATCGCACCATGTTCGGCACACCATCAAGATAGAGAACTCGCGCTATCAATTTTTCGGCGTGCCTCATCTCCCCGATGGAGTGTTCTCGAATGGCAGTATGCAGGCGTTCATAACCCCAATTTTCGCACATTTCCGAATGCGCGAAATATTGGTTGACCGCAGTGAGTTCGGACGTTAACACTTCGTTGAGTGCTTCAATGATTTCGGGATGGCCGTACATTTTTGGTCTCCTCTTCAGTTTGGTATGAGTTAGGTTAAGATTAAGTTTATAGGACTCCACGCATAGTTAAAGCATAGTTTAGAAACGTGTGTGATGTCAAGTAAAAGTGAGGGAGGTAGAATTCCGCACACTCGATTTGACCGGCCAAGTGGAAACGAAATTGGGAGCTTGATTCCCCTTGTGTCCGAATCGAGTGGAATTTCTAAAGATATAAATTTATGCCTTTACAAATTGAATCAACCTTGATGGGTCAAGGAGCGTCTCGATTCGTAAAAGCGGCAGAGGCGGACAGCGTGACCCCCGGAAATAGTGTTGCCGTAAAGTTGGAAGGTAATTTCATCGGAATACACAATGTGGATGGCGAATACTACGCTATCGATAATATCTGTCCTCATGTGGGCGGCGTGCTGCACGCGGGCAAACAGGAGGGTGGCGTTATTGTTTGTCCAATCCACCAGTGGAAGTTTGATGTAAAAACCGGCAAGTGCATCTGGCCCCGCGAATGCGAATTGGCTACCTATCCATTAAAGGTGAGTGGAGGTGATATATTGGTTGACCTCGAGTCGCCAAGCACCTCGCCGGAACATGGTCGTCTAAACGCGTGTTCGACTACCGCAGTCGAACGGCCGAAATCTAGCGAATGGAGGGTACAGATTTGAAGCTCCGTGCGCTAGTAATCAGCATTTTAGCGGTTGCGGCAGCGTACAGTGCCGCAGACGCCAAAGAACTGACACTTTATTCCGGTAGAAGCAAGAGCCTGGTTGAACCAATTCTTAAACAATTTGAGACTGAGACTCAAATCAAGGTAAGGGTGCGTTATGGCGGCACGGCTGAGTTGGCTGTCGCGTTGCTGGAGGAGGGTGAGAATAGTCCCGCCGATCTCTTCTGGGCTCAAGACGCGGGAGCTCTCGGCGAAGTCAGTAAGCGTGGGCTACTTCAACCATTGCCCGATGCAATCCCTTCAATGGTGCCCGAGAAATTCCGTGATTCGGGGGGAAACTGGGTGGCTATCAGCGGACGCGCGCGCGTCATCGCATACTACTCCGATCAAATCAAAGCGGAAGAGGTACCCGACAGCATCTTTGATTTGACGGATTCAAAGTGGCAAGGGCGCGTCGGATGGGCACCACAGAACGCTTCCTTTCAGGCATTTGTGACGGCAATGCGCGTTGGAATCGGGGAGGAAAAGACCGAAGAATGGCTGCGCGGAATGATGTCGAACAAAACAAAAAGTTATGCCAAGAACACTCCGATTATCAAAGCGCTTGCCGCGGGCGAGATTGATCTCGGCTTGCCAAATCACTACTACTTGTTGCGATTCAAGAAAACCGACTCCGAGTTCCCGGTCGAACAGACGTTCTTTAAACCGGCCGACCCGGGAAATCTCGTGAACGTGGCTGGCATTGGACATCTAAAAACCAGCCAAAACTCCAAAGAAGCTCTCGCTCTAATCCAATTCTTGCTCTCCTCCGAAGCACAGCAGTTCTTTGTCACGAAAGTGTTTGAGTATCCGGTGACCAATGCCCCGGTTCCGAACCCAAATCCAAAGCTATTACCGCTAAAGGAACTTCTGGAGCAAACACCGAAAATCAATCTTAGCGATTTGGATGACCTTGACGGCACACTCAAACTTCTGAGGAAGGTAGGAATCTTGTGATTTTTCACAAGGTTGGGGGTCATCTGCGGTGGTACGTCGTCCTTCCGACCATAATTGTTAGTTCGGGCGTGCTCGTGCCTGTTGCGTATTTGGTGCTCCGAGCTACGGACGCGGAAGCTGGCGAGCTAGCCGAGATTGTTTTTCGATCAAGGAACCTTATTCTCTTTGGCAACACGGTTTTACTCGTTGTTGGTGTCCTCATCGCCGACATCCTTTTGGCGTTGCCTTTCGCTTGGCTCACCAGTCGCACGGATCTTAAAGTCAAACGTTTTTTTTCGTTGATGGGTGTGTTGCCGCTCGCGATTCCCGGCTACATAATAGCATATGCTATTCTGGGTTTGGGCGGCGCGGACGGGGCATTTGCTCAACTGTTCGGTAGAAGCCTCCCTCGACTAAGCGGATACTGGGGGGCACTGACCGCACTTAGCTTTTACACATTCCCTTACTTTTATTTAAATTTGCGCTCGGCGTTACTCGGGGTGGATCCGTCTCTTGAGGAATCTGCCCGCAGTCTCGGCTATCGGCGGCGGCAAGTGTTCTATCACGTCCTTATCCCGCAACTACGACCGGCGCTCTACGCCAGCGGATTGCTCGTCGGACTGCACGTATTGGGCGATTTCGGCGTTGTCTCGCTGATGCGTTTCGAGACATTCAGTTATGCGCTTTACCTGCAATTAGCGTCCTTCGATCGAATTTATGCGGCATGGCTCGCGTTGATGCTTCTCGTTTTTGCCGGCTGCCTGCTCTATGTTGAGGCACGACTACTGCGGGGCGCGAAATTTCACCGGGCGGGAATCGGCACTGTTCATCGGGGAACCCTCACCTCACTCAAGGGGTGGGGACAACTCTCTTATCTCTATCTCGGCGTTTTGATATTCGGATGCATCGCGGTTCCGACTATCACAGTCGTGCTATGGATGATTAGGGGGCTTGATTCCGTGTCTTTGGAAAGCCTCGTAAGCGCGGTGATTGGTTCACTTGGGGCTTCCGTACCCGCCGCTTTTTTGAGCACTAGCCTTGTGCTCCCACTGGTGTATTTGGGGGTTCGTCGTCCTTCTGCCTTGTCCCGGCTGTTGGAGCGCCTTGCCTATATCGGCTATGCCATACCGCCGTTGGCATTCGGGCTATCTCTCATCTTCTTCGTACAACGGGCAATTCGCAGTCTCTATCAGACGTTATGGGTGCTGATTTACGCTTATACATTGCATTTTATGGCTGAGGCAATCGGTCCGGCACGCAGCGCCGTCTATCAAGCTTCTCCGAATGTGGAGGAAGCGGCGCGTTCTCTCGGTTATTCGCGGCTCGGAGCATTCATCAAAGTAACGTTCCCCCTAGTTATCCAAGGGCTAATCGTCAGTACCGCCTTTGTGTTTCTCTCCGCCATGAAGGAACTTCCAATCGCCTTCTTACTCCGCCCCATAGGATATGAGACGTTGGCACTGAATATTTGGAGTTACACCTCCGAGGCTCTTTTTGCGGAGGCGGCACCCTACGCTCTACTGATGCTAGTCTTCTCGGGTCTATTCGTGGGACTACTGCTTGTTCGGGAAAGGAGCACGCATGAACTGCCTGCTTAGCCTTCACAACGTGACCAAGCATTTTCCGTCGCAGATAGCACCGGTGGTGGATGATGTCAACTTTGAGGTGAACACGGGCGAAATTTTTGCGCTGTTGGGACCTAGCGGCTGCGGAAAAACGACGACCTTGCGCCTAATTGCAGGGTTCGAGCGGACCGATTCAGGGGAGATCCACGTAGAAGACAAGTGTATCGAAAGTCCGTCCATTCACACACCGCCGGAGTCGCGCGAGATCGGATTCGTCTTTCAGGACTATGCGCTTTTCCCGCATCTGGATGTTTTGGACAATGTTGCTTTTGGACTGAAAGAATTGCCTCCTGATACTCGACGGTCGCAAGCATTAGAAGTGCTAGAAATGGTCGGGCTGGCTGATCTCGGCAGTCGAAAACCGCACGATCTCTCCGGCGGGGAACAACAACGCGTCGCATTGGCGCGTTCCATCGCTCCAAGCCCCAATCTCATTCTTCTGGACGAACCGTTTTCCAATCTTGACGCCGGGTTGCGTCAAGCCACGCGCAAAGAGGTGCGGCAACTGCTTAAGGATGCCGGGATGACCGCCATGTTGGTCACACATGATCGGGAGGAAGCACTCAGTTTTGCCGATCGCGTCGCCGTCATGGCGAACGGTAGGCTTGAACAGACGGGGGCACCCGAAGCCATGTATAATCGACCCGAAACCCCGTTTGTCGCAGAATTCCTCGGAAAGACAAATCTCATTCCGGGCGACGCTCACGGCGACTGCGCCGATACATGCTTGGGGAGATTCAAACTTGACTGTCACGCTCAAGGCAGGGTGCTGCTTTCATTGAGACCGGAGCACTTGGAGATGGTTCACGCGACCGCAGGCGAGAAGAATGCGAAGTTGGGCAAAATCGTTGAGCGTGAGTTTAAGGGGCATGACCTCACCTATCGGGTACAGATTGAAGGCGAAGACTACTTCGTGCAGACCGACTACCGTTGCCCATACCAAATTGGAGATTGGGTGCAACTCAAGGCAGTTGAACCCGGGGTGGTGCTCGGCGGATAGAGTTGGAGATTTTGCGGAGCAGTGTGTGGCACATTCCGCTCTGACGCCGATAGCACAGTGCGAATGAGCGCGATAGCAAATCCCTCTCTAGGTCGCGATTTCCTGTTGGCGCGTAAGTTCCGGACTGAACTAAACAATTACGAATATGGAACTCATCTTCCGCATAATAGACTTGTGTAATCTCGAATTTTCACACACCAAATCTTGGGGCATATATTCACAAACGAGCAATAATCACCAAGGTACTACCGTGAGCCCGATTGATTGACCGGTTTTGACCTTCCATCATCAACTTCATTTCCACCAAGTAACACACCACATGGCGCTCCTCTGGAGCGCGGGACTCTAGACATGTCGCATTCTATTGACATTTCGATCCTCTGGATCGAGGAAAGGGACTCTGACTAGAAAGTATTACTTGCTGAAAGAATTATTCCGACAGAGATAATGGCATGCTGTCAATTATGATGTGGGATACGGCCAACCGAGAAATTAGACTTTTAGGTGCTCGATAATGCGGAAGATAAGTGGAAAGCGCCATTTGCACTGTTATTCAAGTGAAATGGTTTTACCTCGGCGCACCGAGTTTCAACCTTCTCAGTTTCAGTTCTGTGTATTCTTTCTCACCTTCAACAATTTGAATGAACCGATTGCATTCTACCTCTCTGAAGGTCTGTGTCAGTCCGGTAGTCGGCCAAAAGACCTCGAGTAATTCTACTTTTATGGATTTACCAATGCCAATCGTCTGTTGAAGTGGATTGCATCCAAATGTACCCCCACTATTGACGTGTTTGTAAATTGAACGTGTTGCCCCGTTTTCACGGACTATCAGATGAATTCGAGCGCCAATTGCCGACCGATTCGTCTGCACGCCTATCAACTTGATAGCAATCCAATTATTTCCGAAACCCGGGTTCTCATACAGGACGTTGCTAAATCCGTCGCCGGGGTACGCCCCTCCCATCTGTTCAAAGATATCTTGATCGCCGTCGTTGTCAAAATCGACGAAAGCAACGGCATGACCCTTCTGTAGGTGACCGAAGCCGCCGGAGTAGGTAACGTCCACAAACCGTTTTCCGCCTTGACTGAGGTAGAAGACGTTGGGCATGAGTTCCATGTAGTTTGGCCACCCGGTGCCGAGGTAGAAATCGAGATACCCATCGTTGTTAAGGTCGCCGAAATTGGCACCCATCGGCGCGTTGGGAGTCTCCAAATTGCATTGGCTCGCTACGTCTTTGAAACCACTGCCCCCGTCTCCGCGGTACAATCGCGCAATCCCTGAATCCACGGGCAAGCCGAGGACATTAGCTGCCACATGTTCAATGCCGGAGGAATAGGCAGAAACGTAAATGTCGAGCGCACCGTCGTTGTCGTAATCCCAGAACCATGAGGGGAAACTGCGCAGCGGCGCCCGGACATCAAGACGACTTCCCTCGTCCGTAAATGTCCCGTCTCCGTTATTGCGGTATAAGCGGTTACCTTTTTCAAGATTAGACACATATAGGTCCGGCAATCGATCATTGTTGTAATCCCCCCAAACGACAGACTTGGTGAGGCGGTGATTCTGTACGCGCGCGCGGGCTGCCACATCGGTGAAGGTGCCATCGCCGTTGTTTTCGAAGAGTTGGCACGGGGCGCTGAGCGCCCTTGAAGATTCATTGCCAATGTAAAGATCGAGGTCGCCGTCATTGTCGTAATCACCCCATGCCGCCGTCTGGGTTGGCAAATGCACATTGCCCAATCCGGCTTCAAAGGTGCAGTCCGTAAAAGAGCCATCTCCATTGTTTCGCAAAAGAGAATTCGGGTGTCGACCATTCCGTCCCAACCAAGCCCCTCGCAGAACCAAGATATCAACATGTCCATCGTTATCGTAGTCAGCCTGCACTAGGTTCAGTCCGCCGTATAACCCCGAGAGGCCCGATTGTTTCGTTCGATCCGTAAATGTCCCGTCCCTATTGTTCCGGAAAAATCGAATCTGACCTCTCACGTCCCAAGTCGAGACAACGATGTCGAGGTAGCCATCATTATCGAAGTCGTCAGCAATCGCTCCGCCCGACAAGTCAAAAACATCTAACCCCAACGTGGGTGCGATGTTCTTAAAACGGGGAACGCTTTGTTCCGATTCAAAGGCGTGGGTCGGGATGAGATATTCTCTCGGCACTTTATCGGGATAAGCCCCAATCGTCATATAGGCAATATTGAGCAACCACCTTGTACCGAATGAAAACACGGGCGGAGACTCTTCTGTGGTGCGGCTAAGTACCTCGGCGAATTGGAGAATCGCCTGCTTTGATGGATCCTGTTCTATGTGAATGCCATCCCCCTGAATGGGAAGTATGCAACTCTCGGAAGTGTGACGGAGACAGCAGTTCCGAGTTTCCGCCAACCGCATGTAGGCAAGGCCAAGGTAGAAATGGGACTCAATCACGGCGTGCTGCGGGATCTGATTGCTTCCGGATTGGGTTAGTTCCAGAGCTCTTGAATAATGGTCGATGGCGTCAGCTTCCTTACCGAGACGCAGCGCCGCTTGACCTGCCCGCATATTCAGCCGCCATTTGACGGAAGTTGGAGCGGTTGCGGGCAACGAAGCCAGTTGCTTGCGCAGCGTACGAAACATTCTGTCGCCAAGATATGGATTATCATCAGGCGCTTTGTCGGCAATCCTCTTGAGAAGCGTCAGCATCTTCCGATGTCCGGTTGAATCAGCAGGCGTCTGAGGCAGGGATTCAACCCTAGGTTGATTCTCCGGCGGAGAAGACTCGAAGCCGTTCAATCCACAAGTCAGCGTCATGAACGCCGCTGCACATAGACAAGAAAATAGACTCAATTTTATTGATTTGCACCTACTACCCATCCTAATACCTCGCTTCAAGGCTTTCCAAGCCTTTTCCCTCCATTGCTATCAGGAACCGGTTGCTCCCAACATCCTCATAGTGTTCAATCAAACCGCTGGGCCAGCGGATTT
Organism: Candidatus Poribacteria bacterium; assembly: GCA_965220415.1. Classification (GTDB taxonomy): domain Bacteria; phylum Poribacteria; class WGA-4E; order WGA-4E; family JAJDTR01; genus JAJDTR01. The sequence continues at coordinate 5,837,357 of OZ244829.1, read as the reverse complement.
CAACGTGTCCAGCCGCAGCGGATTCGCCCAGTCCAAAATGCAAGCGCATGTCACTGTGAGACGGATAGCTTCCGCCGCTCTTGACCTCGCGCATCTGCACTCTCCCGCCCGCCGCTACCTTTATGCGCGTTCCGATTCCGCTTCGGTTGCTTCTCGTGCCAACGGCAGTAAAAACGAGCCAGTGGTTCCGGCTGGCAGTGTCATTCCGAAGGAGGTCGGGAGTTTGGCTGGAGTTGGTGATAAGAATATCAACATCACCGTCGTTGTCATAATCTCCAAAAGCCGCGCCGCGGCTTACCTTTTTCAGCAGCAATCCGTCGCCCGCTGAATCGGACACATCGTCGAATGTGAGATTGCCCCTGTTCAAAAAAAGCTGATTTTGCTGCGGATATGTGGTCGTTGGATTGAGGAGTTGTATATTTTCTTCCACGTGTCCCGTTGCTACAAAGAGATCCAGCCAACCGTCACTATCTAAATCGGCGAAGTCAGCGCCCCAAGTGAGGCGTGTTAAGCTTGCACCGCCGATCCCCGAACGATAGGTGATATCGGAGAAAAAACCGTCCCCATCATTGTAGTAGACACTGTTGGGCTCATCCTGAAAGTTCGTGATCGCCAGATCGAACCAGCCGTTGTTGTCGATGTCTCCAAAGACAGGCGCCATACTAGAGTAGGGAGCCCCCATCTCGTTGAGCGCAACCCCGCTAATGAGTCCGACATCTTTGAATGTGCAATTCCCTTCGTTGCGATATAGCCAATCTTCAACCTTATCGTTGGCAACAAAGAGGTCAAGATCGGCGTCGTTATCGTAATCACACCAAATCACTCCCATCCCTTTTCCGTTGGGATTCCATACACCCGATTTCTCGGTAACATCGGTAAAGGTGCCGTCTCCACCATTTCGATACAACACACTTGCCGTCCCGTGGAAGGCTTCGGGACCACAGTGTGTTCGGACTCCAATGGTGCCGCACTCCGGATTGTCCTCGACATCGAATTGCACGTAATTGGCGACAAATAGGTCCAAGTATCCATCATTATCATAGTCGGCAAAGGAGGACGACGCTCCCCATAAAGGATCTCCGACCCCAGCTTGCGCCGTAACATCGACAAAAGTACCGTCGCCACTGTTTTGATACAGAACGTTCGGTCCGAAATTCGTAATGTAAAGATCGGGAAAACCGTTGTTGTCGTAATCTCCGACAGCACAACTGAAACCGTACCCCGAGTCTCCCACGCCCGCGTCATCGGTCACCTCCGTAAACGTGCCGTTGCCATCATTCCGGTAGAGGGCATTTGTTGGCGGAACGTCGGATTTCATGCCCGGCAGGTCTGCTCCGTTGACAAAGTAGATGTCAATATCGCCGTCTTGATCGTAATCGAACCATGCAGCGCCTGCTCCGAGCGTTTCGAGAAAGTAGTGTGCACCGCTTCGGCCGTCTTCGTGATGAAAGCGGATTCCTGTCGTCGCGGTAACATCTGTAAATCGCAACTGTGCGGCTGTGATAGCACTCGAAAAGCAGAGGATCGTGATGCCGATGGCGGAAATCTTAAAATATGGAGAATGGAATACGAAGAACACCGTATGATGTAGAACGGATATCGTCGCTCGACTTCGACAACTCACTTTCCGACCTTTTTTCCGACGTCTTCGGACTGTTTGGCTTTCCGGATAACTTTCAGCCCTTCACTATAAAGTTGATTGTCGGGTTGCAGTGTTAACGCTTTTATTACCGATGATTCCGCCTTTTCATAGTCTTTGTTGAGGAAATGGAGCCACGAGAGCGTATTGTAGTACGTTGCGGAGCCGGGCTTGAGCTCAACTGCTTTTTCTGCCAGTCGTATTGCTTTATCAAGAAAAATTCCACGGCTTCCATACAAATGTGCGAGTCGCTCGTAGGCTTTGGCTGAAGAAGGTTCCAGCTCAATGGCGCAACGGTAGGCGTTTTCTGCTTTCTCATATTCGTGCCGCGCGAGGTGGATAGCCCCCAAGTAGAAGTATGCGTCAGTGAAGTTTGAATCGGTCTTGAGAATCTCCTCAAATTGACGATTCGCCTCGGCGAGTTTGCCTTCTTGGAGGTAGGCTTTTCCCAGTGCAACGCGGATAAGGATTGGAACTTGCAACTTGGGGTTTAGCTCAATTCCTCTGCGGCAGGATGAAACAGCACGCTCATAGTCGGATTTGGCGCCTAATTGTTCAGCGCGTTTAAGTAAGATTAACCCTTTGGTAATGTAAGCCTCTGCCATATTCGGTTCTAACTCAATTGCCTTTCCTAGTGCTTCAAGTGCGTCATCAAGACGCCCCAGCCCGACATAGGCGCGACCCAACCCACTATATGCCTTTGCGAAACGCGGATTATGCCAGACCGCCCTTTGAAACTCTCGACTGGCTTCGGCATACTTTTCCTCCTGCATATACTTTCTTGCCAGTCCAAACAGGGTTATAGCTGTGTCCGGGGCCTCCCTGATTATCGTATGTCGTGCACCCAACCGGGCATAGGCAGTCTTCAGACGTTGGAATTCCTCCAATTCTCTCGTGCCTTCGGTCGTGTTGCCCAACTTGAGATACGCGCGCGCCAACTGATAGTGCGCCGCGGGCATCTCTGGCCGTAGTCGGATTGCTTCACGCAGAACGCTTATCGAGTTCTCCCATTGCCTATCTTTATTGTACGCGACCGCCAGTTCGAAATACACCTCAGCTAGAGGAGGACCCATGTCGATAGCCTGTTGCCAATACGTCTTGGCTTTATCAGGACTCCCACGATGTGATGCGATAAGACCGAGAAAGTAAAAGACATTGGCTGGAGACGGCTTTATACTCCACCCGTAACCCCCTGTTCCGAATGAAGGTACTGACACTTCATATCGGGAAGATTGCGACTTCTGCATCAGATTCAGCGCTTTGTTGAAGGCAGTCTCCGCCGCATCATGATTGTGACGCTCGAAATGTGACATCCCCAGAGCGTGGTACGCCACGGTCCAGTCCGGCAACTGTTCAAGCGCTCGCTGAAAGACATCAATGGCTTCTTCGTATCGTGCTTGCAGGAAATACACTCCCCCTAGCCAATAGTATCCACTTGCGGCATGTGGATCGAGATGCACTACGCTCTTAAACTCAGCTTCAGCCTGCCGCATAGAACCGAGTTCCAAATAAGCGAACCCAAGATTCAGGTGCGCGGCTGCCGATGTAGGATTTTCATCAACAGATTGCTTGGCTTGTGTTACTACCTCAATCAGATTAATCTCACGTTGCTGTTGGGCGACACTGGGATAAGATAAGCCTAAGATGCCGATTAGAATCAGTCTAATCGACCAAACGAGAATCTGTTTTCTGATATGCGCGCGGTGAAATGAGCACATTGTACGATCCATTTGAGTATTTGAACCTAGGTCATTGGATTCCTAATCGTTGTCAATTCGCCGATTCGTTCTTCAGCCGTCTCACACGGAAAGGAATTGTCGATGAAGTCGTGATTTTCAATCGGGGTTTAACAGAAGGGTTCTTCAGGGTTAAGTGTGGGAATGAAACTTGCTACGGGAAGACGCGTTTGCCCTATGAGTTCAAATTGATTGCAATAATTCCCAATATGGTTCTGGAGCCCCCCAGTCTATGCGCTTTTGATGATATCGGCAATGATTTGATGTTGCGACAAGGCTTTTGTAGGGAATAACGATCGTTATTCCCTACTGCCGGATTGGGCGGATTTGAGTGATCGACTGCGTACGTCCTAAATTAATTTCATTTTCCACACTTAACTCTGAAGAGCCAACAGAAGAGGAAGTCAATAGCCTAATGGAGCAAGGACTTGAATAGTTGCCGGGATTTCAAGCGGTCAATCCCCTTGGCAAAGTGGCGACTACATGGGCGGGACTCAAATCGGCGAAGTATTAGTCTCGGGACACTCTACCTAAGACGGTGCAGCGAAGAACTTTCGGAGGATGTTCACTTCGGGCGGCTTCGTCAGGAGCGATACAATAACCATCGCTAAGGCTGAAACCGTGAACACAACGGCTACCGGCATGATTCCGGAATCACCTAGCGTATAACCAGGTGTCTGCCAACCTCTAAGGAAAAAGAACGTCCAAAGCACCACGACGCTCAAAATCGAAGCAAAGGCGCCGTATTTGGTGCTGCGCTTCCAAAAAAGAGCCGCCAGCAGAACCGGAAATAGCGACGAGAAACCGGTAAACGACCATACGGCAAGTTTGAAGATGCTCCGATTGGAAATCAAGGATAAAACGTAAGTCACGGCAAGCAATCCGACGACAAAAAGTCGTCCGACCAATACCTGATGTTTCTCGCTCATCTGGTTATGGAACCCGTAGTGCCGCACGATATCGTGCGTGAACATACTCCCGATGGCAAGCGTCTGTGAGTCGAGGGAGGACATGATCGCCGCAAAAACACCGGCTGCCAAGAATCCCGCCAGTATACCGGGTGCGTACCGGGAAATTAGCTGAACCAAGATTGTATTGGCTTGTGGCCCCTCAAGTCCCGTGATATCGCCGCTTCCCAGAACGCCGAGCAACACACTCGGAATCCACACCACCGCTACGCACACGGGATAGAATATGATTGGGTATCGAAACGTCCGTGCACTTTTTGCCGTGAGCCAGTGCATGAATATGTGTGGAAACATCCCCACCGACACGGGAATAAATATGTATGTCATCAACTCCAGTGGTCTTATTCGGTTGGCATGCATCAACAAATCTCGGTCAACCCTCGCCATGGCGTTCGACAAACCGCCCATCTTCCCAACAATTGTAAAAAAGGTCACCGCACCCAAGGTCATGAATACCAGTGTTTGAAGCGTGTTCGCCCACACGGTGCCGCGCATTCCACCAAAACAGACGTAGATAACAACCACGCCGCAAACAAGCAATCCGCCTACCCATTTGGGAACTTGACCGTCAGTAATAACTGCAAGGGTTTGCCCACCTCCCATTACGCCAATCAGCAGATACGGTACAACGAGCGCGACCAGAACGACAAAAAGTAGCAATCCCAAATTGTCGGAGTTCCACCGTTCGCGGATATATTGAACCTGCGTGAGATAGCCGTGCCTTTTACCAATCGCCCACAGTCTCGTACCTACGAAGAAGAAAATGCTCGGAATAATTAGCGCCGAAGACGACCCCATTAAAGCGAACACGCCTATCCCTTTGTGGTAGGCTTCGCCGGAGGCGCCAAGGATGGAGAACGCCGTCATGTTTGTCCCAAAGAGGGACATCAACAGGACAAATGGTCCGATGGTGCGGCTGGCAACGAAATAGTCTTCGCCGGTACCGCGAAAAAATCTGTGACTTACGGTGCCGACGATTAACACCAAGGCGAGATATGTGAAAATTACAAAAACGGTCATCTATCTACCGAGTCATCCTCTTCAATCTCTAGTTGGGAGGGCCAAGCGTATTTGACTAGCAGCGCCATTATTACGGCAACCACAACGCAGAATGCAATATGGTAGACCAATCCGACGGGTAATCCGAACATCAATGCCGGATTGCGCCAAAACCAAAAATCTTTGTGAAGCAGATATAGGGCGATGAGCGCTAGATAAAGTATCCAACGAATAGGCGAGTTCTTCATTTTGTCAACCAAAAACCTGATTCATCAGCACTGTTTTGCCAACTTCATTGATTTGTGTTTCTAAATTGCGATTAGCGGCTATCTTATCAGTTTTTTTCGCGGGGCGTCAACCCAAATTCATCCTTGAATCCACCTGTTAAATTGACATATAATGGCACCAGCCGCGACTTCGCGGGGGACACCGAAAACACGGAGGGAGAATCTTTCAATGAGAGTTGTCACGGGCACAATCTGTCACGAAACTAGTACGTTTACCCCGGTCGCCACAACGTGGGAAAGCTATCGCGAAGAACATTTCGGCTACTTGCGCGGTGAGGAAATTCTCGAAAAGTTCCGTGGCAGCAACACCCCGATTGGCGGTTTCCTTGACGGCGCAGAAAAGCACGGTTTCGAACTCATTCCCACGATCTATGCCAATGCCCACCCCAGCGGTCCGACACCACGGCATATTTTCGACACTATCCTCGACGATTTGCTAGACGGGATTGCGGCAGCCGGTCAGATTGACGGGGTGCTCCTAGAGTTACACGGCGCGATGGTGGCAGAGGGAATCGATGATGGGGAAGGGCATATCCTGAACGCGGTGCGGGAAGTGGTTGGTCCGGAGGTGCCAATTCTCGCGCAGTTGGACATCCATAGCAACGTCTCACATCGTATGGTCGAGATGGCTGATGTGCTGATTGGACGGGAAACTTACCCGGAAATCGATCAAGCGCCACGGAGCCGGGAATGTGCGGATGTCTTGGTGCGCATGCTGTGTGATGGCGTGCGTCCGACGATGGCTCTGCACCAAATTCCGCTAGTTTGGGGAGTGCATCAAGTCACAGCCCACTCCCCGATGCGCGAAGCTATCGCCGAGTTACACCGAATCGAGGCACAGCCGGGAGTGATTTGCGGCTCAATCGCGACCTGCTATCCATTGGCTGACATCCCGGACTTGGGGGCATCGGTTTACGTTGTTACCGACAGCAATCAAACTTTGGCGCAACGGTACGCCGATGAATTAGGCGCATGGATTTGGGAACGACGGGCGGATTGGCATATCCCTATGCCCTCAACTCGGGACGTGTTAGTCGAAGCCGAATCCCATGGAAAATACCCTGTGATGTTTGCCGATAGAAACGACAATACCGGCGGCGGAACGCCGGGTGACAGCACGGGTATGTTGCAAACATTTATCGATGCCGGATTGGAAGCTGCCTGCATCCTTTACATGGTCGATCCTGAAGCCGTGGAGAAATGCAAACAGGCTGGCGTTGGAGCAAACTTGACTCTTGATGTCGGCGGCAAGTCATCTCCGCTTCAGGGGAAACCCGTAACCATGAAAGTTGAAATCGTCTCCCTCTCCGATGGACGCTTCCGTTATGATGGACCCATAAAGGCGGGATTGGAAGGTGACATGGGCCCGTCCGCCTACATAAGGCAGGGTGGGATTCATGTGTTGCTGGTCACCGCACGAGAGCAGCCGTTTGACACCGCATTTGCACGAACACTCGGATTGGATCCCCGGCAAATGCGCTACCTCGGGATTAAATCTACCGCCCATTTTAGACAGGGTTTTGAATCGTGGGCGGGGGCAATCTACGTCGTGTCGGAACCCAGCGCTCATGACCCTGCCGGAGGCAACATACACTTCCGCAAACAGAGCCGCAAACTATACCCATTCCATGACATGTAGGCACCCTCAAGATACACGCCGAATCGGAGTGGATTTCACAACACTGGATGGGCGGATAGAACGTATTATACCATTTCTATATTTTAGCAGTGCATTAATAGCGTCAATCAAGTCTGTCCAAAGCGGGGCAAGATGCCCCGCCTACGGGGTTTGGTGTAAGGCGAACAGTTGTCAAAATGGTATGTGGAAAGCACTATATGCACTGTTATTCAAGCGAAATGGTATTACCACCTCCCCAAATACAAGCCTCGGTTTTGCATCGGCATTGTGACGCGAGCTCCCTTCTGGCGCTGTGAATCCACGATTCCGAAGGTGAGTTCGGTGCTCATTCGAGCCAGATGGATATTGCCTTGAGTTTCTCTGCCCGTATCAATAGCGTCAACGATATCCTCAATGCACCCGACAGTACCGCTTTTCCGCTCATAATCCGGAAAATCGATCTGCTCTAGTTCGCCGGATGCTTCTGCCTGTCTACGTACTTGGAATTGGTTGCCGTTGTTCAAAGACCGCACGGCGCCATCGGAGCACGCCACCTCAAATTCGTAGGCGCTGCCGGGGGTGCTGATACCGTGCGTACCGTTCCTGAATTTTACGTAACCCATGACAATCGGCGGATCAATCTCGGTGCGATTATCATCAAAGTCGGAATCCTCCACTTCCACATTTCCCTGAACATATTCCACTTCGGAATCACCGGCGAAGAAGAGCAGCATATCCGCTGCGTGCGTGTATCCCCAAAGGGCGGCGCCGGAGGTGTAGGCGATTACCGACCGCCGTTCACCTATCTCGCCACTCTCCACGATTTCACGCATTTTAATATACCCCGGCGTGTATCGTCGCTGCGTCCCCAGATTAAATTTCACCTGATTTTTCTCGCAGACTTCGACCATGGCATCGGCTTCAGCCATTGACGCGCAGAGGGGTTTGTCGCAGTATATTCCTTTCACGCCGTGTTCTGCGGCGAACGCGGTGATTTCGGCGTGATTCCCCGGGCGCGTCGCGACACTGATGATGTCCGGCGACTCGCTTTCAATCATCTCCCGATAGTCCGTGTACCGCTTGGGTATGTCCCATTTGGAGCAAACGCGCTCTAGGTTCTTCTCAACCACATCCGCAGCAGCGACGATAGTCGTCCGTTCGCACGCCGTATAGCCTGCCGCATGAGAGTAGGGTAGAAGAATCGCATTCGGTCCGCGGCTTACCTCCTCGTCAATGGTGCCGCCCATGCGACCGCATCCAACAATGCAAGCACGATATTGTGGTTTCATAGATTTTCACCATACTGAGTAACCGTTTGTAGGGTGGGCACCGCCCACCAGCCTTTTCTCGTTTATCACAATAAATCAATCCCAATTTGCCACTAATTATTCAGGCAAGTTCTTGAGACACTTACCGATGAATTCCCACTTCCCGGAAAGCGTTATCCAAAGTACGATACGTCAATTCTGCCGCCTCCAATGGATCGTAATCCGGCCACCCTTGCACCTGCATGCTGACTTCGGCGGTGATGTAACCGTCATATCCAGCCCGCCCCATCAATTTGAGGTACTCCGCAAAATCAAAAGGTCCCTCTCCCGGTATGAGAAATTCATAATCCGGTACCAATCCCCGCTGGTCTTTCACGTGGGTGTGGGCGGAGCGCGGCGCCAAAAGTTGCACTACCTCTGCGGTGGACATGCCTTGAACCTCGAAGTGGCTAATGTCAAAATTCAGTTTGAGATAGGGTGAACCGACTTCTTCAAGCAGCCATATGGATCGTTCCGGGGAGTTCAATCCATCGACGACATGCGGTTCAATGGCAAGAACAACCTCGCGGGCGCTGCAGTAATCCACAAGTGAACCCACTCGTTCAAGGATGAATTCGCGCTGCGAATCCCACTCGTTAGGATTGCTCCCCAATGTGGTATTCAACACGGGCACGCCATCTGTGCCAGCCAGGTCAGTGCACAGATCAGCGCTTGTGGTCAGGCGCCTCCAGTTCTCAGCATGGACGTCCTCCTCTGTTGCAAGCAGCGGCTGATGTGCTGCCACGGCGGGCAAACCTAAGCCGTGTTGCTTAAATAGCTGACGGATGCGTCTACGCTCTGCCGAATCAAGCATGTCAAGTTCCGTGCTAAAACCCGGTATGACGGTGAGCTCGACGCCGTCGAATCCGAGAGTGGCGAGGTGATTGAGAGCAGTATCAATGGCTACGGTAGGCATTCCCCAGGTCGAATAACCGATTCTCATCTCACGTCCTGTTTTGAGATTGGAGGGTGTAAAACTATAGGAGGCACTGAAGCGACGTCGCTAACCGGATGCGACGTGTTCCCCTGCTCCGAAATTGCGTATAGTGCACATGGGTCAAAATTCTGTAATGGAGCATTGTCCTGGTACCACTCCCGTCAAAATGGTATTTCAATTTTCTGAGGTTGTCCGGTTTGAATTGAGGCAATAATCTTCTCGACCAACAAGGTGGAAAGTATTCCTGCGCGAGCCGGCACGTACGGTTCCGTATCGTTACGAATGGCTTCCACGAGCCGCGGCAAACGTTCGAGAGGAGGCGGCGTAAGTGTTTCACCATCGCCGAAAGTGACCGTCTTGAAATGCTCATAGAGCACTGCCGACTCTTGCCCATCAAAGAACTCGAAGAACCATTTCGACATCATCGTATTCCTACCGGCATCACTCATCAGGAAGGTCGCTACTGAACCGTTCGCAAATCGAAGCGTTGCCGCAGCCGTATCCACCAGGTCCGTGCCTTTCAATTCGTCGGGATGGGTTACCCTTCCTCCCGTGGCATGGACTTCGACCGGATCTGAGTCGTGCATCCAACAGAGCAAATCTAAGGCATGAACACCAACATCAAAAAGCGGTCCTCCCCCTTCTTTGGAATCCCATTGCCATCGGCTGAGATCGCCTTTGGCTACCATACATTGAGCGTGACTCACCTTTGAGGCGTCTAGGCGGTGCTTGATCGCTCGTGCCGCCCCGCTGAAACGAATCGTGAAGTCGAGCATGAGCTTCCTGCCGGCAACCTTCATTGTCTCGTAAATACGGAGGCAATCGGCGGTGGTCATCGCCATAGGCTTTTCCAAGAAGACGTGCTTCTTCGCGTTCAAGGCAGCCACCGCCAAATCGGCATGGGAGCCATGAGAGGTAGCAATCGAAACGACATCTACCGATGGATCGCTAAAAATACGCTCGGGATCCGTGGTGTGGTACTCGCCCCCGTGTTCTCCGTGAAAACGCCTCGCGGCATCCGCTTGAGCGTCACAAAAGCCTCGTATCACAACGCCCGGCGTAGACGATGCCCACTGAGCGTGCGAATTGCCGGCGCTGCCGCAACCGATAAGCGCCCAACCCATGGGGTGATTTGTGCTGACATTTTCGATCATTTTCTGCTGCCACCCACTTTCGACTGATTGGGAAAGTAACGTTGCACTAGATGGAATTAGAGAAACTCCCAGTCCCCAATCCATTGCCACAACTTTCTTGTGAACTCATGGTGCTTTAATGCCATTTCGATATGACAGCCCCGAACACCGTACTAGCGCCGACGAGCAACAGTATGATGTCCGCTATCAAACGGTGGCGCCTTTTGCGCATGCGGTCTCCTATGGGAAGTCCTACGGCGTATCCCAGATAAGCCACCGGGAAAAACGCTATACCGATGACAACATACCTGAAGAGTTCTATGCCAAGCTTCGGGCCCAACTGAATGAGCAGAATAATCTGTATCGGCGTCGATATGGCAAGGACTGCGAAAAGGAAAGCTCTCACTTTGTTTGTGGCCCAGTTTTGCGCAATAGCCCATAACACCAACGGCGGACCGCCGATGCCGCAAATGCCGGAGAGCAATCCACTTACAACAAATGTAAATCCCGCCCATCCCCAATGCAGCTTCTCCACAGGTTGAGGTTGTAAGAGTAGTTTGGCTATGACAATCAGACCTACGATGCTGCCTACCACTAACTTGATATAGTTCACATCAAGCTTAACGATTTTCGTGAGCAGGAACAAACCGATGACCACGGCGATTAAGCGAACTACTGTCGCCGTCAAGGTCAAGCGCCAAGGCACTGAGGCTCTGAGATGCCGGGCTCCTAACACCGCTTGTACGGTAGAACATGTTGACACGAGTGTAACGACCTCAGGTAGCCCGAAACCAATCCACAGAATCAAGGGGGTGGCAAACAGCAGGAACCCAAATCCCACGGCGCTCTGTATCAATGCGGCAAAGCCGATAACAACTCCTACCGCGAGAATGTCTAAGAGTTCCATAGTTTACTGTTGTTTGCCTATCGTGCCATCGGAGAGTGTGAACCTATAAATTAGCTTGTAATCTTCGCTTCCCTCTGTAGGAGCGATTTCCGAATCGCGACATCTTTCGAGAACATTGCTCATCCCGGCAGAAGCCACGCAACAAGAGGACTAATTCTTCGATTTCGTAGTCAATAACCGCTATCTATACTTTGCGTTGGGTATTATTGCGCTTTCGTTCCTGGTAATTACTGTTTGTAATAGTGATTGTAGGGTGGGCACTGCCCACCATCAACGCGGTCACGTTGCGCGCTAGGGGAGCCAACCATTTATCCCAAACTAATCGGAATGGTGGGCAGGGGATTTCTATCAGGATCTACTATCGCCTTCACTATTCGTTCAGTTGATCACTCCTTATCCAGTCGTTTGATCCCACCCTACAACTACCGCCAGACGCTTGAAAATACGCCATTTCCAGCGGTGTGTAGTATAACTCCGACTGTGTAATCAGTATACGATTAATCTTCAGTAGCGATAGCTGTAACGTGTATTCTTACGATTTTCAATCGTCAAATTTCCACAACTTTGACGCGGTTTTGTGGAATAGCCACTCCCTGTCTTCCTCAGTCAAAAAGTCGAGATGCGTTCGAAAAAGTTCTAGCGCGGGACGGTAGCCAATGTTCCGGAGAACCCACGGAAAATCCGTGCCCCACATCAAGCGCTCGGGACCAAACGCGTCGTATATCCGGCGGTACGTCTGAAACGTATCCTCATGCGGGTATGGAAGGCTCGACTGATGTACTTGCGGTGTGAACTTCACGTATACGTTGGGACAGTCCGCCATTCGAAGCACGTTGCTCAGGAGCGGAAACGGTTCATCTTCGGCAATCGGTACCCCGCCAATGTGGTCAAGAATTACGGGAACGCTTGGAAACCTGCGGATTATCGGTTCGACCGCGGGCAAATGGGAAGCGGGACCAAATACAATAAAGAGCGAGCCTAAATCTTCAGCCCGTTCCCAAGTGGCGTTCTGTTCAGGTGACGCCCACTCTGAAGGGTCATCGGGTCTAGCCAAGTGTATTCGCAGCCCGCTGAACCCGTCATCCGTCGCCAAGCGTTCAAGCTGATCCGGGGCATCTGGCGCGTTTCGATTCACCAATCCGATAGCCTCGAATTTGCCCGGAAATCGGCGCAGGCAGTCGGCCACGTATCGGTTGTCATACAAGTAGTTTATCGGTTGAACGATAACCGCCTTATCCACCCCCGCTTCAGCCATGGTCTTATTCAGCAGTTCAACCGAGCCATCCTCAACATCCGAACTTCCATCGGCAAACGGATACCGCGAGAGGTCGTCGCTCCACACATGTAGATGGGTATCAATAATCATAGATAAATTCTTCTAATGCGCGTCTTCTGCAGGAGCGAGTTTTACTCGCGACAGGAAGTCGCTACCGGTTGAACGCTCCTACAGTAAGTCTGTAAAAGCAATCTTCAATCGTCAAATCACCGTGTATGTGTAAACTTGAATGTACATGACCATAAACGACTTATAATACCATTTCTCTAAAATGCAAGTACATTGATGGCGCGTGGATCAGGTAAATAAACTTGCGTGTAGCAGAGAAAGAAAACCTGGCTCCGCGCAAAACCGGTGGGGCAAGATGCCCCGCCTACGGTGAAAGCGAACGATAAAATTAAGAGACTATATGCACTATTATTAAAGCAAAATGGTATAACTACTGTGTGGGCAACAACCGATGGCAATGTCGGTAGATTACGAAACGCAATGAGTCCTGACGGTACACTGAGTCCCAAACGGAAAACTAGCTCGCCGATTCTGCATAAGCAAGACAAGCCCTGATGTCCTCAATCACAATGCCAGGGTAATTCTCGAGAATCTCATTTTCGCTCCATCCACGAGCTAGTAATTCAATTATGAACTCTACGGCTAAGCGGGTGCCTTTAATAACAGGCTTGCCGGTAAGGACTCTATCGTCAATAGCAATTCGGGCTGTCCATTCGTGAGGTGGTTTGGGTTGCATAGGTCTTGTCTCCCGTTTGGATGCACAAAACTAACTCCTAATCTTTCGTGATTTCGTTCGTCAATCGCCTATTTCCGTTCAGTTCTTTATGGCGATCATCTGTTTTAATCAATTGACTTCTACGTTCAGCCGTTCTATCTGCTTTTGCAATTTCAATTCTCTTTCGCTCTGGTCGGCTTTCCCCTGATCGAGGCAGTGGAGAAAATATAGATTTCTTTTACTTGGCTGCTAGGATGGTGTTTTTCGCCGGCAGACGCCGGATGTCGGCGTAGTCGGGCACTGAACTAACACCGGAGGCATCATCCACCGAAATGGGAACGCGCAGGATAAATTCCGCCGAATCAAACGTGTTGTAGCAGACAAAGGCGATTGAAAAGCATTCGATTTGTCGTTCCACTGTGAGGGAGAGATCCGGGAAAAGTAGCGGGCCGGTATCCACTTGAAACCGTTTCCGTTCCGGATGGATGTTCATCGTCTTGACAGGGTATTCCACCATGGCGCTCAGACCCTGATCATCGTCCCATATCTCGGTTCGCCCTATGAGTAGTAGATCATTTAACGTAGCGTCAATGATTTCTTCGTCACTCTCAAGAACTTGGGCGGCCGGAAAAGGCGTTGTGGTAACTCGATAGTCGGAGAAGTTGTCCTTGATGTATTGGGGTACGCCGCTCCCCCGCCTGCGGTGCTGAGCGCCGCCAAGCCCGACGAACTCACTCCGGGACCAGACGCCGCAATATTCGAAGTTCGGGGTCTGGAATAAGGTATCGGAGCGGTACATCCACTCGGTTCGACACGGCGTGATGAGGAAGAATTCCTCCCTCTCGCCCAATCTGCTGTTGGACAACTCGCACCGCGCATCAAACTGGATGCGCGCGCTGTTGCCCCAAGGCATGTGTCCGGGCTTCCGACGATCGTTGGGATTGTAAGGCGCATCCCACATCATAAAGGAACGACTATAGTCCAAAGCATCCGTGACGTGAGGATTCTCTCTTGCGGGCATTTCATTCTCCTTACTAGATGGGCCTCATCACGAAATCTTGCTTTCCAACAACATGCGCGATAGACACATCGACTGCCAGATTAACACGATCAGTTCTATCCCCGATTGAAGAGCAGAAAGTCGTCATTTTTTCTGCTCGGGGAACGGCTTACGAATATCGTAGCGCCCCTCTTCAAGCACGGGAAGGGTGCCATCCGCCACCATCAACTCAAGAGGCGATTCTCTCGTTTCCAGTGGCATGGTCACGACATTCTTGATGCGGAGCGACTCGTATATCGCCATCATAATCTCCAGAGTATATCGGGCTTGCCGCCCGGTACTGCGATGCTCGGGAATCCGCCCCTCCATCCAATCCAGCATTTCTTGGTATTGATTTGTTTCCGCCGGCCCCGGTTGAATTTCCTGCCATCCGCTCGCCTTGGAATTTTGGAGTAGGATAACACCGCCTTCTCCGGTTTCGATCTGCCCGTCCGTACCGTAGATGCGCGGCATCTGTACGACTGGCTCCGGCAGGTCGCCCTCGTATATACCGCGGGCGCCTCCTTCAAAACAGACCAACCCCATGCACAGATCCTCACAACGACTGCGCCGTTCCCACCTATCACTCTCCCGCGATGTCTGTCCGATGACCCAAAGCGTTTCCGGGTCGGATAGCATGTACCGCCAGCCATCAATGGCATGGGTGCCGGTGTTGAGCAGACCTGCCATGGGCTTGGCACGAGTGTAGACCATCGTCGGTTCCCCGATTGCGCCGTCCGCAACGAGTCTCCGGATTTCCGTGTTCGTAGGGCTGAATCTCCCCTGATGTCCAATGACGAGTTTTGCGCCATTCCTTTCGCAGGCTTCAATCATGTCGTTGGCGCCGCCCATTGACGCAGCCATCGGTTTTTCGCCGATGATGCCCTTGATTCCTGCATCAGCCGCCGCAACGGTGATTTCAGCGCGAACCCCCTGCCATGTCGGGATGCTCACGATATCAAGATCCATTTTCGCGAACATCTCGTTATAGTCGGTAAATACCTCCGGAATCGAGAACTGTTCCACAAGTTTCTGCGATTGTGTTTCGTTGATATCTGCGACGGCAACGACCTCTGCCGCCGGATGATCTGTCCATGCGCCCGTATGCGAGCGCCCCATTCCGCCGCACCCGACAACCCCTACTCGGTACGTTTTTTCCATGATTGCAACCTCGCTTTCGTAGGTGCCCATAGTGGGCACGGCTAACCTTCAGATGGGACCTCGTGTCCCCACCCGAAACGTATCAATTTGTAGACATCCCATTACCGAAAACGCTTCAACCTCCGCTACCTAACGCCCAAAGCCTCTTCAACCTCCGCAGCACTTGCGAACGCCACCAAAATGCTGCTGACGCCTCCATTCTTGAGCACCCATTGCACTGCCCGTTCTGTACGTGGAATGTCCTCTCCGGGAGCGGCTAGTTCATGCCAGGGACCGGCGATTATGGGATAGGCAAGCTCCAAATCGTTCCGCATTGCTTCGCCACGCGCAGAAAGCTTGACGATGGTCTCTTGGGCGGCTTTCCCCCAGTCGGTGCGCGTCTTGTCTTCCCAGCTCAACCACTGGCTGCCGAGCGCCTTCATGATGAGCACGCCTTTCCCTGCCTTTGCCGAAAGTTCGATTCCCGGCGCCTGCCAGCGACAGACATAGTTGTAGATAACCAAGTCGGCATCCGCCTCAGGTTCGGGTCCTCGTGCGGCATAGGCTTCTTGGTCGGCGCGGTGATGGCGAATCAGACAGAGCGATCTCACCTTGCCCGCGCATCTTAGCTCCTCTATGCGCTCGGCTAGCCGCTTGTCCTCAACGAACGCAGAGTGATGAACGCGGAGGATGTCGATTGCCTCTCGGCGCAGGTTCTTCAACTGTGCATCGATTAGTCCTTCCAGGTCCTCGGTTCTCGGCGCCCCCACCTTCAGGGAAAAGTGGCGCTGTTCGCTCGGTCCCTTCAGTTCCTCCGGGATGTGCACTTCATCGCCGTAACCCATATCAAAGAGATTTATTCCCAATTCGGACGCTCGGAGGTATATTCGCCGCTTCTCGTCCGGCGGTGGATGACCGCGCACCCCCTCATAGTGCGCCAACAGCCCGCCCAACGCAACCGCGCTTAGCTGCATGTCCGTTTGTCCGAATTTACGATGTTGCATCTTGCATTCCCTCACCAAAACGATGACGGCCTGGCGATGCGTTCCCGCTCTTCGACAGGATTTCCTCTTCTATCCCCCGGTTACCCTATTCAATCCCGAGGGCTTCGTCAATTTCCGATTGGTAGTCGTAAACCTGACAGGACTCTACTTCACTCATCGTCACGGCGCGTCCCAACACGGAAGATTCGAATATGGCGTAAACGGCGGCCACGTCCTTCATTCCGGAAATGCCATCCACCTCTATGCGCCGTCCACGAAGAATAGCTTCCGCCAGTTCGTAATACTCTAGGGCAATCAGCTTCCAATCAACCGCTTTATCGCCGGCAGCGATTCGGGAAGGGAAGAAATGCTCCGCCAGCGGTTCCAACGTAAAACCGTCAGTCGATTGCAAAATCTCTTCAAAACTTTTTTCCTCCTCCGATCTCCGTCTCAGGCTGATTCTGCCGCCGCGGGTTCCAAAGCCTTCGATGCTGCCCTCCGTGCCCAAGATTCGCTCGCCGCCGCAACTCCCGTGGCCACCCAGACCGACAATCCAGTTGACGGTCGCTCCGTTCTCCATTTGGAATATTGCGACTGACGTATCTTCCGCCGTCGCCGGCACTTCAGCTTCCATCGCGTCGAACCGGTTACGGTAGAAGGTGTACGTGTCGTTTATGCTCTCCGGCTTCCGTCTTGTCGGCTCGACCAATCTCACGTTCCCGTAGACCTCCGCGACATCTCCCAGTTGATAACGAATCATGTCGGTAAAGTGAACGCCGAGGTCAATGATGGGCCCTCCTCGCAGTTTGAGATGCCGCCACGGCGTAATGAAGATGGCATTACTCGGACTCAGCGTGTGAAACAACCCCATGTAGGGCTCGCCAATCGCGTTCGTCTCCAAAAGATGCCGCACCAATCGTGCGGAAACATCCCGGCGGTAGTTCTCGGCGATTGACAGCAGGCGATTGTTCCGTTCGGAGGCTTCAATCATTTTCCGGCAGGCTTTGACGGAGATTGCCATCGGTTTCTCAACCATCACGTGCAGACCGAGGTGCATGGCTTCGCAGGCGACACTATGATGCACCGAGGGATCGGTCACAATATCAACTGCCGCCAGATCAGGAACCTGGCGCGCCATCTCTTCCAAATTCGTGAAGATTTTTGGTCGAACCCCCAAGAGTTTCTCGGCCTCCGATGCGGCAAGTTCGGCGTTTTCGCGACGTATATCACAGAGCGCGACCAACTCGACATTACAGAACGGGGTTTGCGAGAGTTTCCGCAATCCGTAAAGATGCCTAGTGCCCATGCCGCCGCAGCCGACTATGGCAAGCCTAATTTTGTCCATGTTGTTTTAGTGAACCGTCTCGATCCTAGAATCCGGTTGAGCTATCTTGACTTAGATTTATTGGAAACTGCATCTATTCCTGATACCCGTTAGGTTTGTTCAACCCAAACCTGTTATAGCAAGGAATCGCTCATAAGCGTTATCCCACTGTTCCGAATCTCGCGGTTCGTATGTCTCCAAGTCAAACGATTGACGGATGATTGCACGTGCGTCGGAAATAGAGTCGATTAACCCCGTCGAAATCGCCTGCACCATGATATTGCCGACCGCAGTCGCCTCCGTCGGTCCGGCTACCACCGGCACACCCGCCGCATTGGCCGCGAATTGACACAACAGCCTATTCTGGGAGCCGCCACCTACAATATGGATAACATCAATTGGGCTTCCACTTACTAGCCCAAGTTTTTCCGCGACCCATCGGTACTTTAGTGCGAGACTTTCCAGTACGCATCTGACGATTTCGCCTTCATCGTCAGGAGGTATCTGTTCCGTGCGTTTGCAATACTCGATGATACGCGCCGGCATGTCACCGGCGCTCAAGAAGGCTTCATCATCCGGCTCAACCAACGATTTGAACGGCGGGGCATCCGCCGCAAACTGCGTGAGCTGATCGTAAGTCATCTCGCGGCCTCGCCGCGCCCATGTCCGACGACATTCTTGGAGCAGCCACAACCCCATGATATTCTTCAGAAATCGGAAGGTGTCTGCGACTCCTCCTTCGTTGGTAAAATTCAGACGAAGCACCTGATCGGAGATTATCGGATCACGAACTTCAATTCCCATTAACGACCACGTGCCCGAACTGATGTAAGCCCAATTTTCAGTCTGCGCCGGCACACCTGCGACAGCGGATGCAGTATCGTGACTCCCGGGCGCGATTACTGGTACTTCGCCCACCCCCGTTTCATCAGACACGGTGGGGTGGAGCGTCCCGATTTGTGTGCCGGGCTGAACGACTTCCGGAAGAACGCGATACGGTATGTCAAATGCGTTGCAAATCTCTCCCGACCAGCATTTCCGGCGCGGGTCATAAAATTGCGTTGTGGTTGCATTCGTGAATTCACAAACTTTGTGTCCGGTCAGCCAGAGATTGAACAAGTCGGGTAACATCAAGAGTGTGTCGGTAACTTTCAGTAGCGGCGATTCACGAATCACCATTGAGAGCAACTGATAAAGCGTATTTATTTGCATAAACTGCGCGCCGCTGTGTGCGAAAATTTTTTCGCGCGAAAGACGATCGAACGCTTTATCCAGCATTCCGTCTGTACGCAAATCGCGGTAGTGGTACGGAAGTCCCAAGAGCGATTCGTCTGCCCCGATTAGCGCGAAATCAACGCCCCACGTGTCAACCCCGATTCCCTTGAGCTCCTCCTTGCGGCGTGCACAGAGCGAGAGTGCATGTTTCATCTCGCTCCACAGGCGCAGCACATCCCAATGCAGACCATCCAATACACGCACGCCACCGTTGGGGAACCGATGCAGTTCTTCCAACGCGATCTTCTCGCCATCGAATCGTCCCAGCACGCCTCGCCCGCTTTCGGCGCCCAGATCGAATGCCAGGAATGATTGTGTTTCCGCCATTATCATGTCATTTGATACTATTTTCGGTAGGTGCGCTTTCATGAAGATTAAGTATTTACATTGGTAATTCTAGTTTTCCCTAAACTCGGTAGGTGCGGTTTCCTAACCGCACCGAGCATCGTTAGGATATTACCGAATTAATTTTTTAATCTTCATCCAACTGCACCTACGAGACTAGATAAATACCGGTTCGGTTAGGAAAAGGATCTCTATGGGAGTTCTATCGCCTTCGATATTCACTCAGTTGATCCCTCGTTATCCACTCGGTTGATCGAACCTACCGAAGCGTATAAATAATTATGGGTTTTACTACAGCACCTGTACGTGCAGGTTCAGACAGTGTCTACCATGCCGTCCAGCCGCCATCCACCAAGTAATTTTGCCCGGTGATGTAACTGCCGGCGTCGCTTGCCAGAAGTACCACAATCCCCTTCAGTTCGTCCGGTCTGCCCATGCGTCCGAGCGGCACTTTTTCCGCAAGCCGATCAACGAACCCTTCTGCTTTTGCTATCATTGCCGGCTTTGGGAACGGTCCCGGGCTGAGAGTATTGACGCGAATATTGTACTCTGCCCAATACGCCGCCAAATGCCGCGTCAAATGCACCAAACCGCCCTTGAGGGCATGGTAGTTGGGGGCGCTGTTGAGGGGCAACCCTTCGTATAGCGACGGATAGCTGCCTATTACCCCGTACATGCTGCCGATGTTGATTATTGATCCCGGGGCTTGGCGTTGGCGCAGGTGGAGCATCACATCGCGTGCAAGTAGGAAGTAACCGGTGACGCCAACATGGTACGCTCGATCGAAGTCATCCGCGGTTGCAGTGTCAATCTCCGGCCCGGTAGCGCCATAGGCGTTGTTCACCAGTACATCAATTTTGCCCGTCCGCTCAACCACTTGGGAAACAAAGTCGGGAATAGTATCCGTCTCGGCTTGGCGGAATCCGAGTCCGAGATGCCCCTCGCCGGGGAGCGTTTGTGCGAAATCTGCTGCCCGTGCTGCATCTCGGCTCGTGACGACGAGACGGGCGCCAGCCTCGGCGAGACCGCGGCTCATGGCTGATCCGAGCCAACCGCATGCCCCGGTTACGATGGCAACCCTGTCCTTCAAGCTGAGCAAATCGTTTAAGTGCCGTTCATCGGTGTCCATTTGTGTCTCCATTCGTTGAAGCCTTAGAGAATTGTCGGTGCTATTGCTTCAAGGCACCAATTTCTCATGGGATCATGGCATCAATGTAGGAAATAACGATCGTTATTCCCTACTACGAAGAACCCTAAACCATACATCAAGTCACCTGCCGCCTAAACGGGTCCTGCTTAATATCGCATTCCAATAGGCTATCCACGTTGCCCGCCTCCAATCCGCGTTTAATCACGCGTAGAGCATCTGCCGCGGCTTCTGTCGTCTGCTGAATCTCCGCGTCAGTGTGCGCCAAGGTTAGGACGAAACTCGTAGGGCAGTGGATGCGGCGATTCGCCATTTCTTGGATGAACAGCGTGTTCACCTTTCGGCGTAAAGTCTCGTCCGGAACTTCAATTGCCAGCACCGGGTGAGTAGGCAAGCCGGTACATGCGCCCGTAAGTCCGGAGGTCGCAATGGCATCGGTCAATCCGGCGCGCAGCTTTTCACCAATCTCCTGGAATCGAGCTTCCGAATCTCGCCGCTTTAACTCCCGAATGGTGGTCAATGCCGCAACAAGTCCGACATTATCACTCCAATAGGAACTTGACACAAACATGCGGCTTGCAGGCTCCATCACTTCCCGGGAGCCAACGACGGCTCCCATGGGATAACCGTTTGACATAGCTTTGGCAAGGACCGTCATGTCCGGAGTTATCCCCAGATGCTTTTGCACGCCGCCAATGGAGAGCCTCCATCCACAGGACACCTCGTCGAAAATGAGAATCGCATCGTGTTTGCGAGCCAAAGTCTTGACGGCGTTCAGGTAGCCCGGCGGTGGGAATTCTGATCGTAGAGGTTCCATCATAATCGCCGCCACTTCTCCGCGGTTCGCCTCCAATAATGCCTCCAACCCTTCCACATCGCCGTAGGTAAAGGGTGCGACCGTGTCCGCTAGCACTTTCGGTACGCCGATAGGTTCAATCCCGGCGAACGGGTATTCACCGCTCTCCGGGTCAACGAGGTGGTTCGCGGCTTGATACCAATCGTGCCAGCCGTGATAGCCGCAGAACAGGATTTTATCGCGTCCTGTCGTTCCGCGAGCGATGCGCGCGGCAACGGCGCACGCTTCCCCGCCGCCCTTCGTATATCGAACCATCTCGGATGAAGGAATGGTGTCATTCAGTTCCTCCGCCAAGGTTATCTCCAATGGGTTTGTCAGGGTGTATATGCTGCCGCGGTCGATTTGTGACTTGACGGCAGAATCTACCACATTATCGGCGTGTCCCAGTATGACTGCGCCGACGGCGTTTGCCCAATCAATATACTCGGTTCCATCCAGGTCGATGAATCGGGCACCCTTGGCGCTTCTCGCATAAATGGGACTAACACCGTAGGCGAATTGGCTGGCGCGACGACTGATAAGCTGCGTCCAGCCGGGAATCAACTCGCCGGCACGTCTGTAAGTTTCCACTGAACGCGAAACGCTTGGCACCGGATCAACCATAATCCCCTCCTCCGATTTCAGTGATTCTTGTCTCTATGTATGCCGGTATCAACTGCTAGGAATGACGATTGGCTTCAAACATACCGGCGTAGGCACTTCAGCCACGTGTCCCGTTGGATTAAGTTCGCCTGTTTCCGCATCAATCCAAAATGTTACCACGGAATCACTCTCCTGGTTTGCCGCCAATAAGAGCGTTCCCGTAGGATCAATGGCAAAATTTCGCGGAATCTCGCCCTGCGTTGACTCATGCCCTACAAGCGAGAGTTGCCCCGTGTGTTCGTCTATCGCGAAAATCACGATGCTGTCATGCCCGCGATTGGAGCCGTACACAAACTTCCCCGATGCGGAGACGTGTACGTCTGCACAATGGCTTTTACCATCAAAATCGTCGGGCAGCGTGGGGACCGATTCAATCTCCGTAAGGACACCTCCCGAACTATCATAATCAAAGGCGGTCATCGTGGAATCTAGCTCGTTGATGGCATACGCCCATCGTCCGCTGGGGTGAAAATCGAAGTGGCGCGGTCCGGCGCCGGCGTGTACTTCAACCCACGGCTGGCTGTTCGGCTTTAACTTCCCGTGATCCAGATCCAATTCGTATATCAGGATTTTATCGGTTCCGAGGTCGGGAGCGAATGCGTAACGGTTACCGGCATCGATGTTGATGGAATGTGCGTGGGGTCCCTCCTGCCTATCGGGATTAACGCTCGAACCTGCGTGTTGAACGAAATCGGTCGCCTCACCGAGACGTCCGTCTGACTGAATGGGGAGCATCGCCACGCTGCCGCCCGCATAATTTGCGACGAGAACGTATCGACCCGTGAGATCGACACTCACATGACAAGGTCCGGGACCACCCGATAGTTGCCGATTTAAGAACGTTAACGCTCCCGTATCGGGACTGATCCTGAAAGCGCTCACACACCCACTCGGTACCCCGTCGACTTCCCGCACGGCGTTGACCGCATAAAGATAGCGGTGTTCCGGATGAAGCGCCAGGAAGGAGGGACTCTCCACACCTGTTGCTTTGCTTTCAAATTCCAGTGCGCCCGATGACAGATCCAGTCGATAGACGTAGATTCCTTCACTGTCGCCGTGTGTGTAGGTGCCGATATATACGCGGACTTCGTCGCTATTTCCTTCGCTCACGATTCGTACCTCTTGGAAAAGATTCTATTGAAATATCGGCTCCATTACGGATTATTCAACAGGTTTTCGAGCCTGGACGCTGTACATGGGCCAAGCGAAATACAGCTCATTGCCGTCGCGGCGAATGTCATAAATCGCGCCTTCTTGCGCCGACAGTCCCTCGAAGGCGGACCGAATTTGTTTTACCAACTCCGGTGACTTGGTTTCCCGCTGCGTCCACCACGAAAATTGGATCTCGGCATTCTTAGATTGGGATTCCCTTTCAATTTTGAATCCGGTTTCACCAATCATCTTCCGCCACTGCGATGGAGGGTACGCCCACACATGGGAGGCATCCCGCATTTTTTCCACCCGATTTTGCCACTGGATTAGTCGTTCCGACTCGGGACAGACGGTATCTATCATGCAGAACAAACCCGAAGTTCGCAGCACGCGATAGCTCTCCGATAGAAAAGCGCGTACATCTTGGAAGTGGTGCGGCGCAATACGGCAGGTCACGATGTCGAAGGACGCTGCGGCAAACGGCAACGATTCTGCAGCGGCTACTTGAAACTCGATATTGGACAAACCTCGCTCGGACGCAAGCTCTCTCGCCTTAGCCAGCATCCCATAGGTGAGATCGGTGGCAGTGACATGGGCGACGTTCGGAGCAACGGCAAAGGCGGCAAACCCTGTTCCCGTCGCGATATCCAGCACCCGTTCGCTTCCTGTCGGCTGTGCGAATTCGACAATCACAGCCAGTGTATCGCCTTGGGCGTGAACCGGACTTGCGGCGTAATACTCCGGACTGTTTCCGAATTGTGTTTGTACCTCATTATGTATGTGGTTCATCCGGTCCCCGATAGATTGTCTTCCCACTAGATTTTCTAGTATATCAGATATGCCGAAGGTTGTCATTCCGTTTTTTTTCCGCGGCAGTATCAAGGGAATTGGCGGTGCTACGCGTGATAATGACCTTAGCCGGACTCACCCGACAAATGATCCCAAAACTACTGAGAACCTGTTTGAAAAGTACAGTTTGTAGGGTGTGCACTGCGCACCAGCCTCTAAAAGCCCCAGAGGGGATCAAGCGAACGAACAGTGAGTGCGATAGAGATCCTGAAGGTGTGTAGAAACGCCGAAACCCTACACATCTAAGCCCCAGCGGGGCGACAGTTATATAGCAGGCAATTACACAAATATGAAAAAACTGTCTTCAAATGACTAAATATAGCTTTGCTACCGACTATTCAAACAAGCTCTAAGTGCGCTTGGAAATGTGAAAGCAGAGGTCGGTGTTCTGTGTAGGGCAAAAAATTTGTGTCTTTGCGGACCATACGTAATAGTGTATAATAAGGAAGGATTATCGGCAGTTAAATAGTGTAGTATCCCCACTGGAGGTGAAAATGAGAAAGGAGATTATAGATGGAAAAGCCAAATTTTACCTATCTTAGGAACAAGGCTCGGGAATACCGAGAGGAATACGCGAGCGA
This sequence comes from Candidatus Poribacteria bacterium, assembly GCA_965220415.1. GTDB lineage: Bacteria > Poribacteria > WGA-4E > WGA-4E > JAJDTR01 > JAJDTR01. Next base: position 5,812,493 of record OZ244829.1, on the reverse strand, counting down.
AGAGGACAAGCGTAAAGCCGTTGAAAACCAGATTTTCAAGGATCAAGAAAGGTTAGAGAGAATACGCAAATCAAAATCGAGTATCGAGGAAAAGTATAATCACATACGAGATGTGCTTAGGGACGAAGAGAACGAGGACGTAGGACCAATTGATCCAGATAGTCATCGTTGATAAGCCTAAAGCTGTATCGACAAAATTACCGACTACGAAGGCTTCTACCCTATCACCTGGCTAATCCTGATTCTGTTTACCGCTTTTACTCTTTGTGTGCTTCAGGCGGTCTTCATCGTTGCGTTCGACCTAGTATGCTCGCTACTCAACCACATATTTCATCGACACCACAAGTGCCACTGACCACGGTTTCTACTATGACACACTATATCTGCACCATCTTAGCCACTATGTCCTGTATTCTCGGTTGTGCCGCTATCGTCGGTGATACCGACAGCCTCGAACCCGTCACTGCCGAATCATTCTACGATTCGCATTCTGCAGCCCTCCCGAGCGCCTACACCGTGAAGCTACCCAAACGCCGCATGATTAGACAAATCGTTATCCACACGCTCGATCCCATCCGCGGCACGGACATCTACGTGCGCGACGGAACAGACCGATGGACGCTTGTCAAGGAAGTTAAAATGCACATTCAAGGCGAGACCGCCATCAAACTGTTTGCCACCGGCAACGCCGTGCGAGTAGTGCCCAAAACCTTGGATTTCGGAGTCATCAAGAACCTGGAAGTATTCGCCGTTCCCGAATAGCTTTTACTGGTCACTGACCACAGGCCACTGCCTCTAAGGGATGGTGATACCATTGAAAATATAACCTTGTTTTCTCAAGGATTTCCCTACATGCGACAAGCGTCGGGGTCTATTTATGTGGATTCTGGCGCTTTTCAACAAACGAAACGGATGAGGAGGAATAACTATGTTTTGGCAGTATGAGAACGGAAAATTGTTGAATTTGAATGCGGTTGAGCTTATTTATGTGGATCAACACTACAGGAAATACCGTGTGATGGCGAGTCGTCGAGATGATGAGCCGGTCGATCTGTTTATTTCGGAAAAAGAGGAAGACGCTATACGGGTTTTGAAAACCATTGGCGATCTTCTAGGGCAACAAGGAGCGTTAGTCCGTGAGGCTGCCGTAAAGGCGGAGGGCGGGGTAGTATAAATGGATCAACTGGCGACGACGGTGAGCGCCAAGCCCCCGATTTTGGCAGAAAATGCGTGAATTTCGCCAAATCGCCTTATTTTCCCGGATTCGAATTAAAAAAACGCACAGAAACGCCCTACAAGCGTTTTTTTTTTGGCTCTCCAGTGTATACATACCTTCGGGGACTGCGAAACTCTACGATTTCAAGCGGGGATTTTCAAGAAAGGGTTGATTTTCACTCTTGCGGCAGGTAAAATGGTGACAATCTCATGAAAGGAGGCATCCTGATGGCTAAGAAAACGGGATCATCGCGCCCAACGCCCGCGAATGCGCCTAGCAAAGTGGAGGGGCAGAAGAGCGGACCGCGACGCGGTAATAATCCGCCGCGGACGAAGAGCGGAGGCAAAAAGAAGTAAGAGGGAACTTTCAACGACGCTGAAAAAAAGGGGACTGAAAGTTTCTGACAAATCTGATTTCCATTGACCCGCCGGCGTCACATGTAATCTTCGCGCATCACGACGAGCGTATGCGCCACCTTGTCACCAAGCACGAACGCCGTCGCGCGCACCTGGGGTCAACTCCACCTTACCGTCTTTGCCAGACACAAGGACATACCCGCCATATCTATTGTTGTAGAGTTCCACATAATTGCCTTTACCGATCAGGCTGTCTAAACCGCCTTTGTCCACTACGCTGACAACTCCGCCGCGTTCTCGGGTGAACAGCGACACCCAGCCGCCCTCCATGCCTCGCACATGGACAGACCCGCCGTAAGTATCGATGTCGATCGATACTTTCGTGTCTCCTTCGGCATTGACCACGTTCAGCTTGGTACAGGTTATCTCTCCGAAAGTTGCGTCGCCCTTCGGTGCTCCGATCGGTAAGCTCCAACTCAACATCATTGTCATCAATGCCCCAACATAACCGCCGACCACCGCCGCATAGATCAATTCCCTTTTCATTCGTTTTCTCCTTTATTTGCCATACCTAAACCGAGCCACCGCGCCGCGTTCCGCCAGTTCCGCCTTCGCGTAATGCGCCGGCATCTTTGCATCCTTCCATCTTCCCGCCGTCTGCATGTCCACGACGGTTGCTCCCGCCTGAGCCAATGATATCGCCGCCCCTACCCGGAGCGAGTGACCGGAGATAAAACCTTCGACACCCGCCTCGGCAGCCCACCGCTTAATCGCGTTTCGCGCTCCATCGACGGAGAGCCGGTCTCCCGTGACGTGCTTTCGGAATCGTATCCGCCGGAACAATGCACCGGATTCTATTCCGGCTCGCCTTCGATAGCGTTTGATCAAGCGTCTGGTGGGTTCGCCGACGTAAAGCACATTCCCGTCGCCTTCCTGGTCGGTCTTACTGGTACGAACTGCTAGAACGGGACCCACATCCTCGACATCGACCGCGACGGCTTCCGAGATTCGCAATAGGCAATCGCTCATGAGCCGGATAAGAGCGGAATCCCGAAGTCCGGCGATTGTCTTTGCGGCTTCGGCGAAGGAACAGACGCGCTCGACCTCAGCCCAGGTGATTCCGTCGACCTGACCGCGACCGCGATCTTTGCCGCCGCGACGAATGCCTTTGAGTACGTGCTAGACGATTTCGCCGGAGATATTCAATCGCCACTTAATCGCCGCGGCAGCCTGCGCGACGGTAGACGGTGATTTCCCCGACCGGTGAAGTTCCGTGAGATACGCCGCGACCGCAGTTTCCGATAATTTGCGGAGTTCGCCGTTACGTAACGTACGAAGGATTTAGAAGGATTTAATTGTGCGCGGCGCAAGGAACGCCATCAAACGCTGTGCCGCCGACAGGAACCCACTAGCGAGGACAAGGAGTAGTGCTGCGGGTAGAACTTAGCTGGTTTGGTTTTCATATTACCTTCTCCTTTACATCTCATTAAAACTGTTTAGCAACGCCAATAAATCCTTTATGCGTATGAGTATTAGCGAGGACCTCAAGTAATCGTCTCTAACACGATTGAGGCCAAGCACTTTACACTGATTTAACCCGTTAAAATCTCCCTTGTAAGGCTGAAACTGCTTCAACCTGGGGTGAAACTGCCATTCGGCAAGCAGTTTCCCAAACAAAATCTCATATTCAATTTTTTCCGGTTGTATACGGATTAAGTCACGACTGTCACTGTTACGGATTTCGTGATATACAGTAATTGCTCCCTTTGGCAGATCTTGTGTGTCTCTTTTTTGTATTAAAACAAAGATGTCAAATAGCGATTCCAAGACCTCCATTTCTTTGAATTTGTGAATAGTGTCCAACTTAATTACACATTCCAGGCATTCTATCGTATAAGTCAAAAGAGTTTTAAATATCGCCGCATCATCTTTTGCGATCGTTTCGGCAATTTCAATGAACTCGGACGTTCTGATTTCCCGTGTGGTCAAGTCTTTATCACGGTCAGATAGAATTACGATAGATTCCATCGAACTTGGTCGCGCACTGAGAATCCACCCAAAAGTCAAAATTTGGTAGTGTGATATACGCTCTACTATGAACCTTAATGTTTCCTTTCTGTGGTTCATTTCATCGTCCTCAATCACACACACATCAATTGGCAGACAGGCAAATTTCGGCAATCTCGTAATAATGTGTCGCAACGAAATAGCAATCGAAGACAATTCGTCCTGCATTTCCAGAGGATCGGAATAGTCATTTGCCAGAATTCTTTTAACTTTTTCTACACGCTTTAACAAGCCATCGCGAAAGCGATCCAATACCATTTTATTTTTCCTTTACGACAAAGCGGTTTCATTCATTTCTCGTCGTCCCATGTTTTCGTGCCTCACAGAGCAGAGACACTTTGTTACTTTCGATAACCTGTTTTATCGGACGATTTTAGTATCCGCATCTTTAATTTTCTTTCGCCTGCCTCAGTATTAGTTAAACCAGTCGGTAGTATCTTGTGGTATGCTTGTTTTTTCTGATCACAAAATCTACTTCCGGTGAGCCATAAGAGCCGACTAGAGCGTCGAAAATACCTGTGTAATTCTGTGCGTAAACGCCTCATCTAATTTGAGGAGGGTTGCTATGTGCCATTCGCTGATTTCTAGCAACTCATCTTCCAGAGATTGAATGCTTCCTGGGCGTGATGTAAAGACGAATTTACGTCGTTGTTCACGATCACGGCATAGTCGCTGCGTCCAGTCGAGTACACTACCAAAATCGGATTCAATTTCTGCCTTTAATTCATGAATCGCATTAAACAGGGCTTGGTTTTGTCTAATAATTAGACCTGCCACTATTTTTCTGTTGCTTTCTGGAAACCATGCACGGTAAGAACACTCTCCACGTTGAATATTCACGAAAGGCTCAACATTTCCAGCAGGCTGAAATCTACAGCTCCTTGGGCGCTGAGCATTTCCTTCAGTGCAACTTTTCCAACCATGCTCCAACTTCATAGCGTTACGGAGTGATGTAAAATACCTATGCCTTATATTTTCAGACAGCCTTGGACTTTGAAACCCCATCGACTATACCTTTCATTCTTTCAGTTCGCTGCGAATGATTCTTCCTTGGAAAGTTGGTGTCGAGCACGCCCAAAGGGGGTGGCAGAGGACACTCAAATCGGATGTCCACCACCAGCCTGCCCGCTCTACTTAACTATTATCAGCATCTCCCGATTTGGCTACGGCGAACGTTCAAAGATCACCGCACCTTCACTTGCTTTATGTGGTTGACAAATTCGATCGCGTCCTTTATCAAATCCCCTCTTTCGTTTTGTGATTTAGCGTTCCAACAGCGCTGTTGGAATTCCAAGCTATTCTCAAAATACCAAACAGCGGGTTCACAGTCCTGTATCCAATCCGGCGTATTACGAATCCATTCTGTTTCAAGTGTGTCATTTTTAATCGGCCATGTTTTCATTTTGACAAAGGGCACAGAGGGAAATAACTCATATTGAAAATGATAATTAGGTCGTGGGTGTAAGATACCTTTAATTTGTTTAACTTCCCGGAACACAGCAACTAACCATATTGCAGAAATAGATTCTCTCTTTACACTCACTACACCTTCTTTCGATTCAAAAAATAGCGTGTTATCACAAGCCGTATACGGATAGGGCTTTTTACCATGACTGTTTTCAAACGGAGGAGGAAAAGCGATGCCTTGTTCATCAGTTAATAACAATTCGGCACCATGATCTCCTAGTAAAAGATTCGCGGCGCTGTGGAAACTAACTATTATCAACAATCTAGCGCATTTATATTCGCTTAGTTGTTTTACTTTTCTACTTGCTTGTGCCCGTATTGTTCCCGTTATCATGTCATAATGTCCCCCGGAACCCCCTTTAGGGGGAATATGCGGAATTCCTGATTGTTTGGTTATTGTTTCGATTTCGACACAAGTAACCTCGGCAGCAAACTCGAAAGCCCCTTTTTTGCATAAAAAATCAGCTCCAGGTTTATCGGTATTGTTTTTGACAGTATCACATAGACTTTCAAGAATGTCGCATGATGTATCTTCTGCTTTTTTTGCGTCAGTCATTTTACTTTTCTCCTTGGTTATTATGTCCGATAATCCATCTTACCAGACTTTTTTTGATGGTGGGCAGTGCCCACTACAACTTTCCAGCGCGAGAGCCTATCACTTCGATAGGATCATATCTCATTTTCATCGCGGTAGTGAGTGCAGGTTCCAACCTCGATCGGCTTAGGCTTCTCGTTCATCGTCTTTCATTCCGCTTTTCATGGCGGCATCCGTATGTTACAGGGGGCGCAATCGAAAATCAAGCGCAAAATGAAAAGCGTTGGCGTGATAGGCTAGAGTTTTAGAGCCTGATTGAAAAGTAGGCGGTACAGCTATTGTTTGGTCATTTGAGTAACAAAGTCATCGGATTTTCGAGGCATTTTTCCTCAATATAGTCTCTCTCAAAAACGGATTCGGACTTTTCAAACAGGATTTAAAGGAGTTGTTCAAGAAGGTGTTGAGGCAATAGTGAACTCCTTGGCTCTAACGAAACCCCTCGATTTTTCAATTCAACTAGGTAGCAACTTGGGTTATAATATACGTTGGGTTCCGGCAAAACGCCAGAATTCCACTCGTCAAAATCGTGAGTTGACTGTGGTATAGCAACGCCCAGTTAACCTCGGCGTTTTCCCCGACATGAAAAGCTTGTCCAAAAAGGACTGAATACGCACGCAGCAGACCGCTTTTCATCGGGTATGGCGCGGCATACTTTTTACTTCACCCTTCTTAAAGCAAAAACGGAGGAAACAGATGATTAAGTTATCAATGCTAAATCCTGAAATTTCTTACAGATGTTTAGTTGCCCTGGTTGTCTTAGCGTTCACATTTTCCCTCGGCTCCGCATCCGCGGAGATTAAGTTGACCGATGATCTATCCATCTCGGGTTTCCTAGACATGTCGAGTACGACCACGAGCGGCGGTGATGACACGGAGATCGCCTTGTCGTTCGACCAGTTCGAGCTGGATTTCCACCTCGACCAAGGTTCGGTCACCGGACGCGTCGATGTCCATAGCAGTCCTGGCGATCACGGGAACACCGGGATTAAACTTGAGCAAGCCTACGTCACATACGCGCTCCCCGAGTCGACCGCCCCCGGCGTAAGCATCAAAGCCGGCAGATTTCTCAGTGCGATGGGATTTGAAGCCGATGAGCCGACAGGGCTGTATCAATACTCCTTTTCGGAGGGGATTCCCTATCCCGCTTATCATAACGGCATCGGTGTTGATATAAATCCCACTAAACAAATCGGAATCTACGTCGCGCTCCTGTCCGGTGTGTGGGATGTGAATGACACGGATATAAAGAATCCGGGGGTCGAAGCCCAGTTGGCGTTAACTCCAACCGAGCAAATAACCGCGAAGGTCGGCTATGCCATGGACAAACTGGAGGACTATTCGCAGAGCGAACTGAATGCTTGGGCGCAATTCACACAGGGAGCGTTGACGCTCGCCGGTGAAATCGATCTGCTGCAGAACTGGTACCACGAAGGCGAAAACGGGATGCACTTTTTGGGGATGGCGAACGTTTCGCTGGAGGACATGATCGGCGCACCCGTGGGGGTGACACTCCGCTTTAGCGGGATCAATCTCGATGAGGGTGACGAGTCCCCGGAGGATGACGGTCACGGTCACGCCGCCCCTAGCTCGGACGAGGGTTCCGAATCGTCTACCTCAACGGAATTCACGCTTAGTCCCTCCTATTCGGTTACGGACAACTGGCTAATCCTCGCCGAGTTCAAGCGACGCATTGACGCCGAGGAGACCATCATAGCGCTTGAGTCGCTCTTCACGTTCTAAGATGCCGGTATCCGTGCGCCGGATATCAGTATAGCGGGTTGGGTTCTCCGCTAACTGAGAAACCGAGTTTTTGGTTCGTGTTTGCTAAATCATAGGCAAATTGGGCTGATTTTCGTCAATCTCGTGTTTCCACGTTGAGCGCCTGTTTGAATAATCGGTAGCAAAGCAATTTTGGTCATTTGTAGGAAGTTTTTTCGCGTTTTTATATTTGTCTTCTGCGTACCTGTCGCCCCGCTGGGGCTAGGTGCACGGTACTTTGGCGTTTCTATACACCTTCCGCCCCTCTGGGGCTTTTAAAGGCTGGTGCGCAGTGCGCACCCTACAAATGTACTTTTCAAACAGGTTCTGAAAAAACTCGGTTTCTATGCTCTTGTTGAACATAAGGCGGTAATTTACGTCATTTAAGTGTCGAATGTGTTCTCAACCGACGAAAGGACCACGAGTTTGACGGAACCACAACGCTGCATTCAAAACAACTTGACACCTTGCTCAGTATCGTTTAGAATCTAGAAGCGATTATGGTGTCGCAAATTTTTTTATGTTTAGGCGTACCTAGCAACTCGAAGGGAATAGCAGCGAACTATGAAAATAGCGTATGTATTTGCACTGCCTAGAACGGCAAGTTATAAATTGGCTCAGATGATTTTGCCTCAGCTTGAGGCGGGTACGCATGGTGTTGAAGTCGTCGGCATGTTCTTTTTCGACGACAACAACTTTGTTTTGCGTAAAGGCGATCCGATAGGAGAACGGTTGGCGAAAGTCGCCAAAGAGAGCGGAATGCTCCTGATGATGTGTGATATGTGCGCCTTGGAGCGCAATTTGGCGGAGGGCGAACCAAGATGGTGCGATGCGGAAGGAACCGGGCGAACCGAGCCGGGAGAAATCCGTACTGTTGGCACCGTTGAGGGAGTGCAGGTGGGCTGTTTTCCGGATCTATACGGCGCGCTTGCCGGAAATCCCCCGGACCAAGTGATTACGCTTTAGGTTGCGCCCGTATAGTCTTGGAACCGAAAATCGTATTGTAGTACCATTTCTATATATTGACAGTGCATTAATGGCGTCAATCAAGTCTTTCCAAAGCGGGGCAAGGGGATCTCTATCGCATTCGCTATTCGCTCATTTGATTCCCGCCTACGAGGATTGGTATAAACTTCGGCTCATTGACACATATTTAACACAGAATTGTTGCACCGTTGATACATTTTTTGATTTCATACGTTCCTATCTCCACAGATGGTGAATGCAGCGATCGTGGCATCTTATTTGCTCCTTGCAACCGCCAGAAGCAGTGCTAGTGCTTCTGAATCCAACAAAAAAGGAGTGAAACGATGATGTATCGAAAATCTTGGAAGTCCATTCCTCTTTTCTTGACAGTAAGCCTTCTGGCGGCGTGCGCTGCAAAGCCGCGTGTCGATATCTACATAGAGCCAGTTGTGGGACGAGAGGGAACACAGGTCGATGAGCAAACCGGAGCATTAACAACCGAGCAGCATGGCGTGGAGATTACGGTGGAGCCCCTGGACGAAGTGGAACTGTTTGAGTTGACAAAGCGTCCGGAGATAAACCCCTATATTGGAGTGAGTCGTTGGGGAAACGTTGAACCGCTGTACACCGTTTTTGAGATTACCGTTCGAAACTCGGACAACAAGCGTGTGGAGGTGGGTGAAACTGCGATTTTGATTGATGAGCATGGCGAGCAGTACGGTTCGCTACCCTACGAGTTCTTCAAAGATCTCTACCGAGACGAACACCCGCGCCCATCCATTTATTACGACATAGGCTACAGGTACGACTACCCCTATCCGCGCTCGTACTATCGGAGTCCGTATCGCTACTACTTCCGACGACCGTTTTATCCCCGTCGCTACTATCCTTTCTATCGGGCGCCGCTCCACATGTATCACGCCCATCCGGATACGCGAGTGATGAATAACACCCGCATGTTTACGCGTGCCAGTGTATTTGACGGAAGTAAGCTTTTTCCCGGGGCGAAGCGTATGGGGCTATTGGTGTTTGAACGGCTCGATGTGGGCACAACCGATATGAAGGTCGTCGTTCCCGAGGTACGAATTACGGATAATAAAGGAAAGCGGCACAAAACCAATTTCGAGTTTGATTTTCGGCAGGTCGTTGCCCTAGAAGAGTGACGACTTGACCTTAGGTTCTAGTGACATTTGTTTGAAATACGCTCGGTGGGTGGAGATTCCTATTGTCTTCGGGGTTCACTTGGTAAATCTCGATCGTACAGAAAAAGACTCCTGCGATTGTCAGCAAATCGATCAAATCGTAGGGACTAGGTTTCCTAGCCCGTTGGGTGCGCTGTTTCGCATTGGTAGGTGTCTCGTATAAATGTCAACACAACCTGGTCATTCTCCGACTGAATCTTCGTGTGCCTGCCCAAGCATTGTACTGCCATGATTGAGATTGCAAATAGCGACGCGCGAAATGGGTGCGTCTACGGATTGTCATTCGCGAGATTATACGGTTTGTGTCAGCCGGAGTTTTCAGATTGTTCAAACATCGTTGACCCCTCTTTTTCATTGCCAGCATGAGCGATAAACACCATCGTTTATGCTGGCAATTTTGTTGAACTGCGAACAACCTACATTGCAGGAGGAAAAATATGGAAAGCAGTAGTTCATCGTTTTGCGTAAAGACGTTAGTTGTGATTTTAATGTTGTTGACAATACCGAGTGTAACACCCGCGTGGGCGCAGACGGACGAAGACTTCTCACTCCTCGGGAGAGCGAATGAAATCATCGCAGCCGTGCTGTTTTTTGACATTGCGTTCGGCTCCGTTCAGTTAGATGAAGTCAATCGAGATGGATCGCCGGTTTACGATGAAGACGGCAATCCCAAGAAGAGGGTTATCGCCGTTCCATTTCTTGTGATGCTGCTAATTGCAGGGGGTATCTTTTTCTCCTTCTGGTTTCGCTGGATTACTATCCGAGGGCTCAAACACTCAATTGACGTGATTCGCGGCAAATTCGATAGACCGGAGGATACCGGAGAGATTTCGCATTTCCGCGCACTCACGAGCGCGCTATCAGCAACTGTGGGCCTGGGAAATATCGCCGGCGTTGCAATTGCAATTCAATTGGGCGGTCCCGGTGCGGTGTTCTGGATGATCGTAGCGGCACTGTTCGGGGCGGGAGAGAAATTCTGTACCTGTGTTCTGTCTCAGATGTACCGCAAAGTCAACAGTGACGGCTCGATTTCGGGTGGCGCGATGTATTATGTCGATCTCGGTTTGAAGCAGATGGGCGGTTATTGGAAACCTATCGGAAAAGTTCTTGCGGTAATGTACGCCGTGATGATCATGTGTGGCGCCATCGGCGGCGGCAACATGTTCCAAGTTAACCAGACTGCCGAAGCCTTCAGGAGCACCTTCGGAATCCCTGAAAGTTATAACTGGCTAATTGGAGTTATGATGGCTGTGTTGGTCGGAATCGTGATTATTGGCGGAATTAAACGCATAGGCGCCGCAACATCAAAAATTGTTCCCGCGATGTGCGGTATTTATGTCGTCGCGTCACTATTTATCATTCTCACAAACATAACGAAGGTGCCTGAAACGATTGCGCTGATTTTTAGTATGGCGTTCACCGAGAATGCTTTCTATGGCGGTTTTATGGGTGTCCTTGTTTGGGGTATCCGACGTGCCTCGTTCTCCAATGAAGCCGGACTTGGCAGCGCCGCTATCGCTCATGCCGCGGCGAAGACCGATGAACCCGTCCGGGAAGGCATCATCGGCATGATTGGTCCATTCATCGATACCATCATTGTATGCTCCATGACGGCCATAGTGGTGATTATCACCGGGGCTTGGATTGATCCGAACATTCCCCAAAAAGCTGGTGTTGCGCTAACCACAGCAGCGTATGGGAGTGTCATTGGCTGGTTCCCCTATATTCTCACAATCAGTATAGGACTTTTCGCCTATTCTACAATGATCTCCTGGTGCTATTACGGCGAACGCGGTTGGGTTTATCTCCTGGACCATTTCAACGGCATCGGTCTAAGAACCGTCATTATCTTCCGGGTTATTTTCGTTGGCTGCATTCTGTTCGGCGCGATCAACACGTTGGCAGATGTACTTGACTTCTCGGACTTGCTGATTCTCAGCATGGCTTTCCCGAACATCGTGGGGAGCATCATATTGGCACCAAGGGTACTGCAAAAAGTACAGGATTATTGGGGGCGCTACACCTCCGGGGAAATGAAGCAAGTACAGTAGAACTGCCATGCAGAGACCTCTCCCACTGTTTAGAAACCGAGTTTTCCGGGAAAACTCGGTTTCTAATTCCCTCCGCTCATTTCATCGCGCATATCTTGGCAGTATACGAGATACGCACAATTCAAAATCATCATGCGAGACAAACTATCGCCCAAGACAGCCATCATTGTGGTAATTGCGATCCTTTTGCCGTTGCTGACTCACGGGATGGATCTCTTTCTCCAATGGCTATCGACGCGCGGGATTTACGTGCCGTTGCCGTTCGGCAGCAGCAGTCTGCTGCGAGTGTTGACGGAACTGTATCTCTATATGTTACTGGCGGTCGGATTAAACATTGTGATGGGGAACTTTCGTCGTCCGGACGTTGGTTTTGCCGCATTCTATCTGATTGGCGGGTATACGGCGGGACTATTGATGACGAAATTGGGGTGGAATTATTGGATTGTCTTGGTTCTGGCGGCGATGCACGGCGCGCTGTGGGGTCTGTTACGCACGGCACTTACGTTGTGGCTCCGAGGCGTTTATTTCGCCGTTGCCACCTTCGGGTTTGCCGGAGTGCTTTACGTTGCCGTGAAACATGGCGGCGAGTCCATTGGTGCACCGGACGGCACCGTGTACGGTATTCCCGCGCCGACTATCTTGGGGCATGAACTCTACTATAACTGGCAACACTACTATCACATCCTTTGCCTTCTGGCTCTCACGGTGTTCGTTGCTTATCGTCTGACCAGTTCGCGGATGGTATTGACGGACTCGGGCGAGCGCGCGGATGCCGCGGAAAATGCTGAGCCGCAACTGCGGCACTCTCACGGTTTCTTGGCATTCGCAATCAGCGCGGCGATTGGCGCTATTGGCGGCGCGTTTTTTGCTCAATTTCGTGCCAACATCAACCCCGACGCATTTGCCCCTTGGGAATCCATCTTGGTGTTGTGTATGGTCGTAGTCGGAGGGTTGGGAAGTATCAGGGGAGCAATACTGGGAGCGGGAGTCATCGGACTTGCGAACGAGGTTCTACGGCTGATGATACCAATCCAATTTAGCAGCCTGCGTTTCTTGGTGTTCGGCGCCTTGGCACTCCTCGTGATGCGTTGTTGCCCGGCAGGCATTATGTCGGCAAAACGATAATAGGGTTGTTAACGAGGCTTGCCCACAGGGATAAAGTTAAGGGAGTTCGTTTGGTATTAGTGAGGTATCCCGTCATAAAGCCTGTTTGAAAAGTACATTTGTAGGGTGGGCACTGCCCACCAGCCTCTAACAGCCCCAGAGGGATCAAGCGAACGGATAGTGAGTGCGATAGAGATCCCTTTTTAACCCCACCGGCACCCAACACTAACCCTATTTTTTTGGAAAATAAACCACTTAGTTCGCGTCTTCAGAGCGAAGATGCATGGAGATTATGGAGATTATAGATCAGAAGAGCAGTGCGTGGAATGCCCCATTCTCAAGCGAGGTTGGTCGGGCTTTTGAGGCGTTTCAGTTTCACCCGACCGCCCTTCCGCTGTACTCCTAATAACAGCAGAAATCGTGAAATACCTGAAAGGTATACTATTCTCGGTCGTTTGTTCCATTTGGCTGCTCATCGTTGTGTCGATAATCGTTGACCTGTTCGTCGATCTGCCTGCCAGTGGCGTTGCAATTATCACATTGTGTATCGGCGCGTGTATTTCTGCGCTATACAGGAAATACGAAATCTTTGCCTTTCTAATGCTCAACGTGATCTGCACATATGCGCTCGTTTATTTGGTGGAATGGCTGAAGTCGTTTCACTAAAGGAGGACTACCGTGCCTAGAACGCTAATAATAGGAACTCTCGTCACGCTGGGTGTAGGGGGACTAGTATATGGCACCTTTCTCTACCAGGAGCACACGAATCCTCAGCTCCCCGGCATCATACCGGACGAGGTGTGGTGGGGGCATCTGGAGCACCAGGAAAAGGAAAAACTGCTTTACGCTGAATGGGATAGACTGGGTGATGAGCTATCGCAGATTGGGAACATTGAGCACAATGGAGAGATTATCGATATTTTTACTCTAGATGTTCATAACAAGCGCGGGCTGAGTAAATCTGAACTGCGAGATTACTACAAACAGGCTCACAATCAGTTGAAGAAGAACGAACGCAAAAGGAAGGCGGCTTTCCGAAAACTGAAAGCATGGCAAAAAAAAGACCCGATGCGGTCCTATCTAACAACCAAGTAGGGTGCGATCTACCGACTGATTAAGGAGGGCGATAGAGATCCCCTTGCCGCGCCGATATTGTGCTGAGACCAAGGCTTCTTAAGTTCGCAGAACGTGAAATCCTACCTAATCGCCCTCCTGTGCCGAATGAGCGTATGCGGGAGCGCCCGCGGCATCCAAAGGAGGCAATTCCGGGTAATTCCCACGCGCCTTTTTCCAGATTAGCAACCCTTCCGTAATCATCCACACTTGCAACGCTTCAACCGCCAAGCCAAACCCAAACAACAGGTACTTCCCATTTGCCCACCAGCCATTCGGGTTAAACATCTGCCAGAGCATTGCCCATGCCGGCATTACCAGCATGGCTACCATCGGGAGCACGGCAAACCATATAGGTCGATTTCGTCTTAGCAGATAGAAGACGATCACCATAAAAGCCAATCCGGCAAGTAACTGATTGACTGCGCCGAACAGGGGCCATAGGATAAGCCCGCCGCTCCCGGGTCCCTTTGGTCCCGGCATAAGAGCCACGGCGCCGCCAACAGCTAGCGCGAGCGCTGTTGCGACATAACGATTGGTCAGTGGTTTAATCTTGGCAGTTTGAGCGAGTTCTTGGATGACGTAACGTTGTAACCGAGTGGCAGTATCAAGAGTTGTCGCCGCAAAACTCGCTACAAGCACCGCCATGATTGCAATGCTCATCTTTAGTGGAATCCCGAGACTAGACAGGAAGTTGGCAGATCCGTCAATAAAAGCGCCCACCTTCTGTGCCAGCGTATGGCTGTGCCAAGTGCCCTCAACTGTTGTTTCACCGTTCGCGTTAGTAACCGTCCGAGTCGTGGCGTAGCGGGTGCGCCATGCTTCCTGATGCCTTACCTGTTGACCGGTTTCGGAGTTCAGAACAGGTTGAAAGCTATAATTGGCTCCCGTACCGCTTCTCTGGAACAATCCCATTCCGATTCCTGCACAGCAGGCGATAATCACAATTACGGCGAGGCTCCCCTCAAGCAACATCGCGCCGTAGCCGACGTACTGAGCGTCCTTCTCGGATGCCACCTGCTTGCTGGAAGTGCCGGAACTAACCATGCAGTGGAAGCCGCTTATCGCGCCGCATGCAATCGTGATGAAAAGGAAGGGCCAAATCGGAGGCGCATCGGGCGGAATATCGGGTGCTACGACAGGTGCGGACGAGAAAAGGTCGGCGCCGCCTGTAACACCGGCAACGGCAAGACCCAAAACAAGCAATACTAGCGCCAAAACTAACTCGTGGCTGTTGATGAAATCGCGAGGTTGGAGCAGCGTCCAAACGGGAAGCACGGATGCTATAAAGCAGTAGACAAACAGAATCAGCGTCCAAATAACCACCGCATTCATAAATGTCTGACCGAGCAGCGGGATCCCAAGCCACGCCGAGAGATCGATAGGGAACAGGTAAGCGCCCACGCCCATGCCGAGATACATGATTCCGAGCGCAACGATGGACGGTATCAAGATGTTTCCACCCCGCCGGTATATCCAGATGCCGATACCCACGGCAAGCGGAATCTCTATCCATACCGAAAGTACAGATTCCGGGTAAAGCGCGAAGATTATGGCGATAACTAGACCAAAGATGGCTAACACCACAGCCAATGCCATGAATAGGATGATGAGGAATAGGAGTTTTGCGCGCGGCGTAATCATCCGTCCGGCAATGTCGCCCACGGTTTGCCCGCGGTTGCGTAAGGATACCACCAGTGCGCCAAAGTCATGCACGGCGCCGATGAAGATTGATCCTAGCACTACCCAGAGCAGAGCCGGCAACCACCCCCAGAAGACCGCAATCGCCGGCCCGACGATGGGTCCCGTCCCCGCTATGCTCGTGAAATGGTGTCCGAAGATGACCTCTTTCTTGGTGGGTACATAGTCAACATCGTCGCGTAACTCTTGACTCGGAACCTTTTGATGCGGATCTAAGCCAAAGATTTTTCTAGCCAACCATTTGCCATAGGTGTGGTATGCGGCAATAAATCCCACGAAACTCAGCACCGCGATAATTAATGTGCTCATACAATTCTTTTCTCCGGTTAGTGTTGGTATTTCAAGTTTCTTGTATCAAAGTTGAGTCAAACTGCTGCATGCTTTAAGTATGATTCCACTTCCGACTGTCACTTAGTGATTCATTCGCTCAGTATTCAGAGCCTGGTTGAAAGGTACATTTTGTAGGGTGCGATCAAAGGAGCGAAAAGCGACTGCGATAGAGATTCCCTGCGCACCGGCCTTCAAAAGCCCCAGAGGGATCAAGCGAACGGATAGTGAGTGCGATAGAGATCCACGAGCGTAATGTAGGAGCGATCAAGCGACTGCTTAAGGAGTGCGATAGAAAATCCCTCTCCAGGTCGCGATTTCCTGTTGGTGCGTAAGTTCTGGACTGAACTAAACAATTACGGCTCTTCAGAGTTAAGTGTGGAAAATGAAATTATCTTGGGGCATGTTGACATTTATGTAAGGCGTGTCCATAATTCGCCGATAAGTCCTTTCGTAGGGGCGAGGTTTCCTCGCCCAATGGGTTGGGCAACCCAACCCCTACGGAAATTGCCTCAATGTAGGGGCAACCTTTGTGGTTGCCCAACATACTGCCTCAAGTGAATCAATATTGGCTTAATTTTCAAATGTCAAAAGAACCTAGGACTTACGCAGTCGAGTGCTCAAATGCACCTTCGTGTAGCAAGTTCCATTCCCACACTTGACCCTGAAGAACCACAATTACAAGTAAGGGAGTCGGTCTTCCTAATTACCATTCTAGCACAGGCAGATGGGAGTCGCAATAAAAATTCCGGGATACCGAAGAACATCAAGCACTTTACATGTATCTGCTGCCACGAGTGCAATCATTACAGAAAACACGTGTGGATTGACTTTGAGGAATTGGTTTGATCAAAATCCGTCCATAATGGTACAATAGCATACCCGGTCCGGATTTCAATCAAGGCTACAGACGTGGAAGGAGATTTGGATGATAACCCCGCAACACAGCAATTCAACTATCAAGATCATCGACTGCGATGTGCATCATGAGGTTTCGAGCGCCAAAGACCTATATCCGTACCTTCCAACGCATTACGTCGAGTATATCGAAGACTTTGGCACCATGATGCCCGGGGTCGGCTATACTAACCTGCCACAAAAGGGGCGACGTGCCGAGTTGTGGGAAGACGAGGGTAAAGATCCGCAAACGAATATCGAACAGACTCGAAAGAAGCATCTCGACGCATACGGAATCGATATCGCCGTGTTGACGGGCGCTACGGTATATGGTGCCGCGGTGCATCCGAATTCGGATTATGGGACTGCGATGTGCCGAGCGTTTAACGACTGGACATTGGACACATGGATTGAAGCCGACTTACGGTTCAGGGCATCGATTGCGATTGCGCCAACAGATCCGCAACAGGCAGCGGAGGAGATTCATCGGTTAGGTGGAAACCCCCGCGTATTTGAAGTGATTATGCCTGCAGGCGCTCGGATGCCTTTCGGCAACCGGTTTTACCACCCGATTTACGAAGCCGCTCAAGAGCACGGACTCCCCGTGTGCGTGCACTTCGGAGCCGAAGGAGCGGGAGTGTCCAACGCGCCTACCGCTGCCGGTTATCCCTCCTACTATCTTGAGATGCGTATGTCCCGCCCGCAGATTGCGATGGCTCACGTCGTCAGTTTAATTTGCGAGGGAGTATTCGAGAAATTTCCACGCTTGAAATTCCTCTTTATCGAGCATGACACATTCTGGGTGCCGGGGTTGATGTGGCACATGGATGCCGATTGGAAGTCGGTACGGGATTACACGCCGTGGGTCAAGAGGCTGCCGAGCGAATACATCCGAGAACACATCCGATTCGGCACTCAACCGATGGAGCAACCGCCAACTCGCGCCGACCTGAAGAAATTCCTCGAATGGCTGCATGCGGACGAGGTGCTGGTCTATGCAAGCGATTATCCCCACTGGGACTGGGACAGTCCGGCAACCCTGTTGCCCGGCATTTCCGCCGAACTCAGACGGCGTGTTTTTGCCGAGAACGCTCGTGAACTGTATACCCAACGATTAAAGATGATACAACAGTAATGGAGCGCGCCGGCTGACGAAATTCAGAAAGCTGCTACCGAATAAGGCGGGCAAAGAGGAATTCAACTGGTTGCACAGCACATGATTCAACGGAGTAGACAGAAGGTTTGGACCGCTTAATCTTTTCACGAATCCTTTTGTGGACAACTTAAAACATCATTCTGACTCACGGAGATAGAATATTCGAATGGCGCGAGTTCTTTCCGAAAATCGGCGGAATCGGTTGGCTAAAGCCACGCAGAATCAGATTGAGGACTGGAAAGAGGGAGTATCTCTTCAGAACGACTCTGGACTAACAATATCCCAATTGATAAGCAATACGGCGGCAGATCGATGGCGGTTTGCGTACGAAAATCGACACAACGCAAATAAATTGTTACGATCTAGGCCTCCTCTCTATCGAAGTGCCATAAGTCGATACTATTACTCAATGTATCATGCAATGCGAGCGTGTGTGTTCGTAAATTATCAGGGAGACGATTATGAACAGCACAGCAAGCTCCCACAACATATACCGGATGACTTCCCATCTAGTCCCTATTGGCAGAATATATTAAAGGACGCCCGCAATGTTAGGAATCGTGCGGATTATGAGCCATATCCAAAATCAAACACAGCGTGGAAGCCCAATGCACTTCAACTCAAAAACGAGACAGACCTACTCCTGTCCACAACTCGTACTTACCTCCGAAGCAAAGGATGCATATTATGATACAATTACAACCCCCAATGGAAACAGAGATTCTTATTCGAAATCAATTTTCCGAAGCCGAAATTGAAATACAGTCAATCGAAAGGAAAGACTATCCGGAGGAAAGTATCTTCATTGTGCACGTCACTGAAGATGATTTCGACAACGCTGTAATAGTTGGCAATTCGCTTGATGCTGAACTCACTCGAACTGGATTCAACGGTTTTGTCGTAGTGCGTAAGGCCGCCCGAGTAGGCAATAGCAGGTCTACCCGTTTAAAGGACGGGGTTAAAGATCCAAGAGCCACAGAGCTCGCGAACCTTTTAACTGCCAAATCGCGAACATCGGAAGTTCAACCAAGTTTATCCTATGTTGCAGATACAGCCAAGAACATATTGACGGCTATTACACCTCGGCATCATCTAATTTTTGGCAGGCGAGGTACCGGGAAGACCGCACTCATGGTCGAAGCAAAACAACGCGTTGACAGTGAAGGTTATCTGTCATATTGGATTAATATTCACCCTCACCGTGGCCTACCTGCTAACAGAATATTTGTGTGGATTTGCCATGATGTTTGCCGACAGATGCAAGCATTCTATTCAGGGAAGAAAAGAACCCCTCAATTTCTAGCCTCGATCTCAAAATTGAGAGATGATGCTGAAGGACTGCTCGCACAAAATAAAATCTCTTACGACGAAGTTAGCAGACTAGTGCCTCAAATGCAAACCGTCACTCGCCGATTTACCGATACCAATGCAACCCGACTTTACATTTTTGTTGACGACCTCCACTATTTATCCAGTAAGGAACAGCCTAGGCTCCTAGATTTAATACACGGTGCGGTACGTGATTCTGACGCGTGGCTCAAAGTTGCGGGAATTAGGCATTTAACTAGCTGGTTTCAGCCGAAGCCACGTCTCGGTCTACAAACAGGACATGATGCCGATCACATTGATTTGGATGTAACATTGGAAACCCCTTCACGAGCGAAAACTTTCCTTGAGCAAGTCTTTTTGAGCTACGCAAACCACGTTGGAATTTCAACTTTGTCAAATATTTTATCCCCAAAGGCCCTTGATCGGCTCGTCCTCGCGTCTGGAGCAGTACCACGCGACTATCTCACTTTAAGTGCCAACGCAATAAATCAAGCACGAACAAGAGAAAAAGCTCGGCATGTTGGAGTACAAGATGTCGGAAGGTCTGCCGGTGCGATTGCAGAAATCAAGATTTCGGAACTAGAGGAGGACAGCGTTTCAAATGAAGGCATGTCAAATCGAATCAAAGGCCTCGATCACCTTCGGACATTTTGTACGGAAAAAAGTTGTACTTTTTTCCGTATCGACTTTCGGGACAGAGAGGATTGGTCTGATGAATATCGTATAATCAGGGAACTTATGGATGGCAGGCTAATTCATTTGGTTCGTGCAAGCCTGTCCGACATACGAGAACAAGGACGAAAATATGAAGTATATATGTTAGATTTGAGTCAGTTTTCGTCGGAAAGATTTAAGTTACGGATTAAAACTCTAGATTTTCAGAAGGGGTATATTGTTTTTAGAGAAACAGGCACTACTATGGCACCCAAGAAAGGCGATACCTCAGTACGATTGTCAAATATCTTGCGACGCGGACCGCAGTTTGAGTTGAAGCATCTTTCTGATATGATAGATTAATGGGGTAAATTTACGATGCAGTGCCATGTGGTTGGAAAAGTGAAGGAATTACCTCCCGGTGGGAGGAAACTTGTACCGGTCGGCGGCAAGAGTGGAATTGGGGTGTTCAACGTTAAAGGCCAATTTTACGCACTGAAGAACCTATGTCCGCACAAAGGCGGTCCCCTTTGTCAAGGACGGTTGCGACCCCATGTGACTTCACCTGACGTGTATCAACTTGACCGTGAAGGTGACGGCGAGATACTCAAGTGTCCATGGCACCAGTGGGAATTCGACCTGAGGACGGGTAAGGCGCTTTACGATTTGCATCTGCAAGCTAAAACGTATCCGGTTACTGTCGAAGGGGACGAAATCATCCTACACCTTAGCTAACCAAAAGAGTAGAAGCTGCCAGTAAAAAACGGAACGTGACAGTTTCTTGACAATTCGTCGCACAAAGTTTACCTCTCCCGATTTCTGAAATTGAGCCAGAATATGAACGTGCCGATGCCGGTGAGAATAGCTCCTGTCAGGAAAAGACTATGGTAACCCAGCGCCGTGATGAGGAAACCGCCGCTCAGCGCCATAAATGCGAAGCTGCCGCCTGCTGCCATCTCCCCCGCGCCGGACGCAATGCCGCGCTGTTCCGGCGAAACCACTTCCATCGTATAAATCATGAATGTCGGATACCGAATCGACGATAACGCCATAACAGCCACAAAGCCCAGACTGGCGGCGCCCCAATGGGAGATGAGTGCCAAGGGAATTAGGCTGATTGCCGCCCCCAACGACGACCAGAGCGCTGCGCCGCCACTTCCCCAGCGCGATGTGAGAAGGGGTATAATCAATGCCGCCGGGACAGCTAGGAGTCTACCAATAGCCATTACAATGCCGATTTGTGCAATCGAAACCTTCAATCCTGCGTCCAAGTAGACGTTGAAGAAAAAGTGCACTACCGCCAAACTGGTAATAGTGAGGAACCTTATAAGGCTCAGTAAAAGAATCAACGAAAAGGGAGATGTACCGCCCTCGACAGGTTTTCTTGATATGCGCTGCGGGGGTGAGTCGGACGTAGTGGCACGCACGATCAATATCGCCGGTAGAAGTAATAGCGTGGCAATCAATAATGCCCAGCGGTAGGGAGCGGGTTGTGATAACGAATCTCCCAGAACTAGGCTGAGAAAGGTTGGAAGTATGCCGCCGGTCAAGTTACCTGCAAAACCGGCCAGCGACCCGATTGCGGCATATACCGAAAAAACATGATTGCGTTCCTTGCCACTGGTGGCATTCATTAAGAACGGCGCCGTGTTGACAAAATACACTGCCTCACCGACAGTTACAACCACATAGGTCGCTATCAGCCAAATATTGCGCCCTATCCCGGGTTCTGATTCGGTCAAGAGCAACAGTCCATACCCTACAATAACCAAGACCAATCCCGCGAGCATCGTCCGGCGGCATCCCCAGCGTTGGGTTAACCTGCCGGCGGGCAAACTGAAGACGGCGAATGCACACATGCCAATGCCGTTGATTAGACCGATGAATTCTGGTCCGTAACCTAATCGCAGCAGATACAAATTGAATAAGAGGACGTGCACTCCTTCTAGCGTGAAACCGATTAAGCTAGTGGTAATAAAGTAAAGACGGGCGTTACGGCTGGAATCTTTCAGCAGGTGTAGGTAGGATGTGACGCTGTGCATGTGTGTCGTCGAATTTGGGCGGGAACGTTCCGAAGAGTGTTCTCCTTAATATAATGCGTAATACGTGATGCGAAAACAGTTTTTTACGTATTACTTGTCTCGTAGTTGTTTAGTCTATCAATCTGTTTTGGGAATGTTGGTTTGTCGTGCTGCGGTTTAATCCCTGTTCCTACACCATGAACGTAATGTAGGAGCGATCTCCAGGTCGCGATTTCCTGTTGGGACGTAAGTTCTGGACTGAACTAAACAATTACCTTTTCTCCTCTGTCGTGTTCTATGAATCAAGGCACTGGCGTAAGTCCCGTTATGCCATCTTTAACATCAATCGGACGCAGCATCGATCTACGGCTTTGGTTACCGGGTAAGATGTTGCCTATTTTAGCCCGGATTCGTTGTCCGGTCAACGCGAATTTCTCCTGCGATAATGTGAAGTATAACGAGATCTTAAATTAGAACATTCCGACACAAAAAAGATATGGGAATGCCATTATTCTGTAACATATTCGTTCTATAATCATCGTTTATGGAAACGGAATTGCCGAATTAAAGTGGGGCAAAATTGCGAGCTAAACTCCGCACTGTCAGAAATTGCATCTTCTGTAGGAGCGATCTCCAGGTCGCGACCCTTGTACGAGGGAACTCCGATTCCCGACCTGCTGGTGCTACGTATGTCCTATTAGAAACAATTATCACTGGAAAAGAAAGCGCAATAAGACCCAACGCAGAGTACAGTCGTTCATTTTAAGGAGTACGCCGCCCATGAAAATATCTCATCTTCAGCCGGAACACCCGACCGAAACAGTAATTCAAATCGAGGGGTTGCGTCGGTCCGTAAGTCTAATGCACGTGACCGACTCGCACTTGGAACTCGCTGATGACCGTGACCCAGAAGCGTTAGAGTTGATAAAGTCAAAGGAGGCGAAGCGTCCGCAAGCACACAAACACTTCACTCAGGCGCTTTCCCGAAGCAATGAAGCGGGAGTCGACGCAACAATCTTCAGCGGAGACATTACCAATTTTCCATCTTGGGCTGCAATTGACACAATTACAAACGGCGTGGCGACACTCTCCGCACCATATCTCTATACATTGGGTAATCATGATTGGCATTTTCCATTTCTGGACTGGAACGACGCAACCCGAGACGAATACTATCCTCGCTTTGCAAGACTAATTGATGGAGATCCACAATGTCAAGTGAAGGAGATTGGCGGTGTCAAACTAATCGCCCTTGACAACAGCAATTACCAAATCTCAATGGCGCAAATGGATTTCGTCAAAGACCAGTTGGAAAC
This sequence comes from Candidatus Poribacteria bacterium, assembly GCA_965220415.1. Taxonomy (GTDB): domain Bacteria; phylum Poribacteria; class WGA-4E; order WGA-4E; family JAJDTR01; genus JAJDTR01. The sequence goes on along the minus strand of OZ244829.1, from coordinate 5,789,197 downwards.
CGGTATGCCTAGTTTGCTGTTTATTCACATTCCCATCTTTATTCGCTCCCTTCTGAACCCTGTTCTTGAGCGATGGAAAACACCGCTCATGATGGCGGCTACGGAGGGTTGGACGGAGGAAACGAGCGCAGCTAAGCCGGAATTTCTCCCAAATGAAATAACATTGGAGTTCAACAGGTATTTAACAGAGGGGGTATCTGATAACATAGCGGCGATATTTTGTGGGCACGTTCATTTCTCCCACGCTGACGCTTATCGATCCGGACGATTTCAATATGTCACAAATGCGGGCTTTGATGGCGTTTCACGGCTTATCCGATTAGAACCGTATCCCTCCAATTAAATGATGCCCAAAACGTGTTTGCTCGTATAAATAAACTGAGCAAAGCAACTGAATTTGTGTTAAGCTAGGACGGGTAGCGAAATCCCTATTACATTCGCCACGGGATTTACTATCGCGGGGGATTTGCTATCGCGCTCATTATTCAATCGCTTGATCGTTATCCACTCGCTTGATCTCAGTTGATCCGCGCCCTTACGAATTCGTTTTGCGCCGTGCATCCTCTTTTTGACCTGCGATCACGGCTTAATCCGTAGGGGTTGGGTCACCCAACCCTTTGGGTGTTGTGCATCGAACCGTGCTACGCACACACTTAAATTACATGTTCCGCGAAAATAGTCGGAGTAATACCAAACTGTTGAACTATTCGTAAAAGAAACCGATTGACTAGAAAGGGAGACGTATGAAGGGTGAGCCGAATTTACTAAAAAATGTTATCTTTTGCATCGGTGACGGGATGGGGTTCGAGAAGGTGAAAGCCGCCGGACTTTATGCGCACGGCGAGGCAGGTACACTATCATTTGAAGCATTCCCACACCAAGGAGAAGTGACGACGCACTCTGCGGATTCGCCCATGACCGACTCAGCCGCAGCCGCAACCGCTTTGGCTACCGGATTCAAAGTCAACAACGGCGTCCTCAGCACCGCGTTGCCCGGTGACGGGCGCGAATTGTACACGCTCTTGGAGTACTTCAGGGATCAGGGCAAGAGTACGGGATTGGTTTCCACGACATTTATTACCCACGCGACACCGGCGGCCTTCGGCGCCCACAACCCCTCGCGCAGCAATCTAGCCGAGATCGCGGACGACTACCTGAACTACACGCGACCGAATGTGTTGTTTGGCGGTGGCGGCAATGGAATGTCTATCGCTGCAGCGGAAGCGGCGGCATTCACCGTTGTGACAAATCGGCGGGAGTTGCTGACGTTAGATACCGAGAACCTTACGCGGGTTTCCGGCCAGTTTGGCGATACCAATCTCCCTTACGAGTACGATGGGCTAGGTGAACTCCCTCACCTTTCGGAAATGGCGGCGACCGCTTTGAACATATTGGCTAGGAACCCGGCTGGGTTCTTCCTAATGATTGAAGGAGGCAGAATAGATCATGCGGGACATTCCAACGACATTGAGCGAAATGTCTGCGAGACAATCGAGTTTTCCAATACGTTGAGAGTTGTGATGAACTGGAGTAAGGGACGAAACGATACGCTTGTCATTGTCACTGCCGACCACGAAACCGGTGGATTGAAGGTTTTGGAGAGCAATGGCGCGGGAAATTTTCCAACCGTTACATGGTCAACCGCCGGGCACACGGAGACAAATGTTCCCGTCTACGGCTGGGGGCCTAACGCGGAACGAATCGGCGGCGTAATGGATAACACCGACTTGTATAATCTTGTACACAACGGGATAGGCGGAGCAAAGCCGGTGGTGAGGCCTAATGTCGTAACACAGGAGGTTTGCTTGGACTAGATTATATGGTGTTAATTTCAGTCGTCGGAAAAATTCCACTGAGCATTCACGGTGGCATCATTTGTAAACACGCTGAAAACTTGCTCGTTACGTAGCATAAATACCATGCGACTGTAAATGTCCGAGAACTCGCCCTTTTTGTTGCTGTCGGGGAGGAAAGGAGTAACGCATGAGTACCAAGGCTTTCTTCAAGAAGGCAAGTCCATATCAAGACGATGCCATGAACCTTCCCGTTGAAGATTTGGATCAGGCGATACCTTTTTACGAAACCGTCATGGGATTCAAGTTGGAGGCGAAGCGAAATGTCCCTCACAAGTCTGCCGTATTTTCGAGGGATGACATTCAGATTGGCTTAGCCGAGAACGGAGGCGACCCTTCAAACGATGGTTGTTTCTTTGAAGTCGACGACGTAGAACTCGCCTTCAGCGAGTTAAAAGCTAACGGCTTGGACCGAGAAGAGGCAGACTACCAAGTTGATGAGCCCTACGTTCTATTTTTCATCATCGCACCCGATGGTTTGTGCTACTGTATTGGTGAGCGGCGCGAATCCTGAAACAAGTCGTGTGGATAATGCGCTAAGCCATGTTCCGATCCATGGTCGTCAGTCATTATCCGTCAATTTTTACCGAGTCTTGCGTATTCCAACCGTAGTGGTGCTAGTGGCATTTACCTCAACGGTTGCCCCACCGCCTTTTCCAACCGCGCGAACTCCACTACATAGTCGTGTCTCGCTTGAAGGTGATTGACTTCCGCTTGTGCGAGGGCAAGTTGTGCGTCCGTCAATTCAACGCTAGTGAGCATTCCGTTGTCGTATCGCAGGTTTGCTATCCGCATACTTTCCTCGGCTTGGGCTACCGTCTCCTTCTGCACATCAATTGACGACTTCGCCTGTATGAGGTTGAGATAAGCCGTTCGTACCTCGAATTCTACGAAATCGATTCGTTGGTGTTTGGCAAGTTGCACCTGCTCCAATCCGGACTTCGCCTGCTGCACGGTCGCTCGAGTCGCCAGTCCGTCGAATATCGGGATATTAATCTGTACTCCGACATTCCAGACACGGTTCATCCTCGTGAGTTTTTCGTTGTCATCGACTTGATAGTTTGAAAACAGCGAGAGATCGGGACGATTGCCGGTTTTCGCGACATCCAAGCGCTTCTGACCGGCAGCCTCGCTAAGCACAAGCTGCTGAATCTCCGGACGGTTCTTCTTGGCTAATAGAATTAGAGCATCCAGTTCGAGATTAGATACTTCTGGAAGTTCGAAACGTCCCTTGAGGTGAATCTCGTCAGCAAGATCGATGTTGAGCAGGTTCTTGAAGGCGTTCTGGGCAACATCTACGCGATTCCCTGTCTGAATCAGTTGGGTGGTGGTGTTAGCCAACTGTACCTTGGCACGCAACACGTCAAAGTTTGTGGCTGCCCCCGCATCAAATCGCTTCTGTGCCATGTTGACTTGTTCTTGCACGAGGGAAACGGTCTGCTGTGCTACGTTTTCGAATTCTTGCGCGAGGAGAACGCCGTGAAACGCCTCCGACACGTCCAGAGAGAGTTGATTTGTGCCCGACTGCAACTCTTTTTTTGCAGCTTCCAAATCTAGCTGCGCCCCTTGATAAGCGTAGAAATAACGCCCCCATGCAAAAACAGGTTGGCGTAGACCGAGCGTTGCTTGGAGATTGTGGTGCGCACCGAATTCAATCTCAATGACTGACTGCTCCGAGCCGTTTCCTCCATTCGATCCCATGCCATCTACACTGGGGAATGTCGGAAACCCGCCGCCTCCAAATTCAAGCACAGACCGGGACAGGTCTTTAAAATAGGTGTAGTTGCTGGTAACGGACACATGCGGCAATAGACGCGCCCGTGCAACTCGCACCTGGCTTTCAGCGGCTCTCACTTTCTCTTTGAGCGAAAGAATGTTTAAATTGCTTTCCTGAGCCTGCGTGATGCTCTCTTCAAGCGTCAAGTTTAATGTTTGCTGATGGTGAGTATTGTCGATGGTTTCTGAATAAACTGATGCGGCGATGATCACGAGTAGCCAAGTGACCAGTGCTATCTGGGGATAGAGAGGTTTCACGTTTATATGCTTTTCCATTTCTACAGTTACTATATTCGTGGTGTGATAATCAGCGGCGACGTATGCGTACGAGGATTCGGCTAATCTCGGATTCGGTATCAATAGAAACAAACTCCAACCTAGGTTTCATCTTGCCGTGCGACGCTTTGATTGCTAATCAACTTTTATCCTGCGCCCTTACCTGAAGGTATTTGGTCGTCCAAACAGCGGAGGAGCGCATGTCCATTCGTGACCTATTCCTTGCGTAATCCGCGAGCGGCATCTCGCCTAACTTCAACGGTTTTCCTGTTTTTTGCGACCGAAGGCTTGCTTTCGGGTTGCACCTGATTCTTGACCGTGGCAGATTTTCTTGTCACCGCTGCGGAATCCTTTTGGTGAATTGGTCTGGGGCCCGGTTTTAAGGCCGTAGATGGTTTTCGCATGGTGTTCGCAGATTCGGAACGGTAATTCCGAGCAAATCCAATCGGCTCTAGTTTCAGCCTTGCCCAGATGGCAATCATTTTGCCAATTGGCTCCACAGCCACGTTCGGTGGGCGGGAATCACGATTCCACGGCTCAGTTGGCGGATCGGCATTGAACTCTTCATCATTGGAAAAGCCGTCGCCATCCGAATCCTTTTGTCCAAGCTCGTCGGTATACACATCGCCCGCAGCGAGTGCTATCGCTTCGTAATCCAATCCGAAAGAGTTTCGTTCCCCACCACCACCGGGATTGACATGGCAGGCGGCACATCCGAAGTTAGGTCCGCCTCCCGGAAGTTTCGCTATCCTAAAAGCCCGTGCATCGGCGTCGGGAGCCCATTTCAATAACAAGAAAAGTGAAAAAAATGTGAGGGAACAAATATTGACGTATCTCATTTAATCTCCTTTTGGTTTATAGTCAATTCCATTAATATTTGCATAAATTTCGGTAGGTGCGGTCAACTGAGTAAATAGTGTAGACGATAGAAAGTCTTGATAGAGTTCCCATAGCCAATCCCGTGCGATAGAGATCTTGAAGGTGTATAGCATGCCATTATCCCTGTCGGGATAATTCATTCAGCAAATAACACGTTCTAGTCGGAGTCCCTTTCCTCGATCCAGAGGATCGAAATGTTAATAGAATGCGACATGTCCAAATTTCCGCGCTCCAGCGGAGATCAAGTGACCGAATAGGAAACGCGATAGAGATCCTCCATGTGGTGTATTGCTAGATAGTGTTACTTGAGAGCATGCCATTATCCCTGTCGGAATAATTCATTCAGCAAGCAACACTTTCTAGTCAGAGTCTCTTTCCTCGATCCAGAGCATCGAAATGTCAATAGAATGCGACATGTCCAGAGTCCCGCACTCCAGAGGAGTGCAATGTCGAGTGTTACTTGAGAGCACCCCATTATCCCTGACGGATACATAGCCTTATTCACGTCTAAGTGAAAACATTGACGAAAGAATAAAAACGTACCTCAATACTTCAGACAGCATTACCTCTAAAATTGTTTATTCAAATCATATCCTCTCACGGATTTTCATCAACCTTTCGCCGACTTCGATCAAAACCGATTCGGGTTTACTATACATGAACCTGAGTTGTGTCCGACCAAGTTCCGGACGGCTATAGAAACTCGATCCGGGCACCCCTCCAACTCCAATCTCTTCGACAAGCCAATGCGCAAACTGTGTATCGTCTTCAAAACCGAAGTCACCGATTTCTGTCATGATGTAGTACGCGCCTTCCGGCGGATAGCAGTGAAAACCCGCATCAACCAGCAACCGCAAGAAAGTTTTCCGTCTAGTATCGTATTCCTCGACTAGGGTGCGATAGTATTCGGCGCCCAATCTTAGAGCGACTGTAGCTGCCTCCTGCAAAGGGTGTGGCGCTCCGACCGTCAAAAAGTCATGAAATTTTCGAATGGCGTCCGTCAAATACTGAGGGGCGATGACATACCCCAACCGCCATCCTGTCATTGAGTAGGTCTTGCTCAAACCCGACACGGTTATTGTCCGTTCGCGCATTTCCGGGAAAGAACCGATGCTTATATGCGACTGATCGTCGTAAATCAGATGTTCGTAAATCTCGTCTGTGACAGCGAGGCAGTCAAATTCGCAGCAGAGCGCCGCAATTTCCTTGAGTTCATCGTGTCCGAAGACCTTACCGAGAGGATTATTCGGTGTGTTTAAGATAATGGCTTTCGTGTGACTACTAAAAGCACCGCGAAGTTCGTCAAAGTCATAAGCCAACCCTACGGAGCCATCTTCGTTTTTCGTACCACGCAACGGAACGTAGCGCGGCGTTGCGCCGGAGATGATGACATCGGGCCCGTAATTCTCATAAAACGGCTCGAAAACAATCACCTCATCGCCGGGATTGATGATTGCCAGCATCGCCGACATCATTCCCTCGGTGGCGCCGCAAGTGACCGTCACGTTCAGATCCGGATCGGTCGGAATGCCGTTGAAGGTCCTCATCTTCTCGGCAACCGCTTGCCGCAGGTTCGGCGCTCCCCACGTAATGCTATATTGATTGTAACCGCTGCGTAAGGCAGCCACCGCCGCTTGTTTCACTTCGTCGGGCGGTTCAAAACCGGGTGTTCCCTGTGAAAGGTTGATAGCACCGTGACGAATACAGAGTTGTGTCATCCCCCTGATGACGGACTCCGTGAATAGCATCGATTTTTGCGACACCATGGAGTTGACATTTCTCATGCTTCGTTAACACAAAATACAGATTGAACTTCGTCGCGAAACGTACGAGTTACCAAAGGTACTTTCGGTTGCTTAGCTTACCCAAGTTGCCACCTTTGTTCAACAGGAACACAGAAACCGAGTTTTTTCCGATGTGGAATACACGAGATTGGCAAAAATCAGACCAATTTACCTGTGATTTAGCGAACGTGAACCAAAAACTCGGTTTCTCGATTATAGGTAGCAACTTGCGTTAGCTTGTGCTGTGATTGCCCAATAGATTGCTGACACTCGCACTTCTTCATATTTTCTGGACACTCCTCGATTTGTGTCACCTCTTAATGTCTTCTTACGCATCACTCATTACGCCTTAACTACTTTAAACCCGTCCTTTAGCGAGTGCAATGGCTCGTTTTTGTCCGACTATTTCTAATACAAATCATATTCCAGCAGGCGACACTCAATTGGGCCATTGTAAAGAGTAAAGCGGCGAGATGGACGTAGACCGATAGACTTGGCCAACTTAAAGTTGCCAGTGAAAAGGTACGCTTTGTAACCGGTGCATCGTTGCTTGAGGATGTCCCCAACGCCCTTGTAGAGAGGTGCAAGCGCTTCCATGTCGCCAGACCGTTCACCGAACGGCATATTACACGCAATAGTTCCGGTGTGTCCGGAAGGATTCAACTTCAACACGTTGCCTTTTGCCAATCGCGCACATTGTGATATGCCGGCTACGGTAATATTGTTCTTCGCAACCTCAATCGCCCGGCGCGAAATGTCGTATCCGAGTAATCTGCCCGGAATTCTCTCTCGAATCCGACCCTTGGCTTCGTCGACTAACTTGCCCCAGCATGTTTCGTCGAATCCCCGCCAACGCTGAAATCCGAAAGTTTTACTCCCGGATCTAAGCAGCCCCGGCGCATAATTCAGTGCCTTCAATGCGGCTTCAATCAGGATGGTGCCGGAGCCGCACATCGGGTCGATAAAGAATCCTTCGGAGTTCCAGTCAGCCAACTCAACGATAGCCGCCGCCAAAGTCTCCCGAATCGGAGCCTCTACTGTTTGACGGCGATATCCTCGCATGTGCAAGCCGTCCCCGGAGGCATCTAGGCTCAGGACACAGGAATCGTTTGCAATGTGCGCATTAACTCGGATATCCGGATCCCGTGTATTTACATTCGGACGACTCCCGGTACTATCACGGATCTCATCGACGATCGCATCCTTTATCTTCAGAGCAGCAAAGTGGGAGTGATCGATTGCCGAATTCCGACAGTTGCAATCGACGGCAAGTGTCTGTTCCGCGGAAATCCAGTTATTCCAACGAATTTGACGCGCATTTTGGTACAAGACTTGGGGCGTGGAGCACGAAAAAACGGCGAGTTGCATCAGCACCCGGTTCGCTGTACGCAGCCAAAGGTTTGCGCGATACAGGGCTTCCATCGAACCTTCAAAGTGCACACCGCCGCTGGCGGTCCTGAGGTTTTCAACCCCTAATTCCTGGAGTTCCTTGGCAAGAATGGGTTCAACCCCTTTGGCGGACGTGGCAAAAAACCGGGCACTCGGCATGAGACAAAACAGACGCTGGCACCATCAGGGGCAAATACCCCGTGTTTGGCAAAGTTTTTTAAGATTCTGTAGATTTCGCAAGCCGAGCAGCGTAGTATGGTCGCATCGCGTAGCCCTTTGCAGACGCTGCTACCCTCCGTTTATTGCGGGTAGAAAGCTTCCGCGCTGGTGAACATCGTAGGAACGTTAACCACAGCCGGAACACCTGCGTCCGCGGCTCGCTGCAATGCAGGACGAATATCGGCCGCTGTGGTGACGAGTTCGCCATGGCAGCCAAGTGCTTCGGCAACACGTTCATAGCTTACGGACCGAAGGTCTGTAGCAACGGCACGCTCCACACCGTATCGCTCAATTTGCGGATGACGAACGATACCCCACGCCTGATCACTGAACACAATGGTGATGATTGGCAGATCATGTTTGAGTGCGACGTCGTATTCGATAATTCCATAACCAAAGGCACCGTCGCCGGTTATCAAGACACTCGGTTTATCCGGTCTTGCCAACTTACCGGCAAGCGCAAACGGCACGCCTTGACCAATCCCGCCAATAGGACCTGTAGATAGGAAGTACGCCGGGTGATAATGATTGAATGCCATTAAGGAGAACAGCACAGTGTCTCCGCCATCAACGGAAATCGTGGCATCATCGCCAAAAAGTTCGCGCACCTCTTTGCAGATTCGCAGAGGATGCACCGGAACGGCGTCGGAATTTTCGGCAGCAGAAATCCGATGCAAAAGCTCTCCACGGGCAAGATTCAAACGCTCGATCCAGTCGCTGGGTTTGTGAAAGTCGTGTTTATCCGCCGATTTCACCATTTCTGTTAATACCGATTTCATATCCCCGACGATGCCGACCTCAAAGGAGCGGTTCTTGCCCATTTCGTCGGCGTTGATATCAACATCAATGAATGCCGCATCCGTGTCAAAGAGGGGTGGTCCGCCGTAACCAATTGTCTTATCAAAGGTAACCCCCAATGCGAGAACCACGTCAGCGTTCCGCAACTCTTTCGTGGCACCTGCGAATCGGTTCGTTGCCTTTCCAAAGTAGAGCGGATGAGCGTGATTGATTGCGTTGACATCACTTTCTTTGGAAAAGAAGGGAATGCTTGTCGCCTCGACAAAATCCAAGAGCGCGTCGGTCGCACCGTGCCAGTGAATTAGTCCGCCCGCAATAATAACGGGGTTATTTGCTTTGGACAGTAGTCTCAGCGCGTCGTCAATTAGCTCCGGATCGCCGCATATCCGCGCGTCGGAACGGTATTCCGAAGGTTTGGGATAATTCAGATTGGCATCATCAATCTTATCGTACAGAATGTCGTAAGGAACGCTCAGATGCGTCGGGCCCGGCCGGCCTGCCCAAAGTTTTCGGAATCCGCCGGCTACAAATTCGGGTAGGCGTTCCGTTTGCATGACCAACCGTGCCCACTTGGTTATCGGCTTGACCAGACCAATCTGATTGAATTCTTGGGTTCCGCCCATGTCAAGTTGGTCGGCGTCACTATTACCGCTCAGCGCAAACAACGGGCTGCCCGCCATATATGCGGCTGCCAAGCCGTAAATCATGTTTGCGTGGCCCGGGCCTCTCGTCACGGCACTTACGCCGGCTTTCCCGGTGACGCGAGCATAAGCATCAGCCATCATCGTGGCAGTTTGGTCTACGCGCGCATCAATAATCTTAATGTCTTCCCGAAGACATCCGTCATAGATTGACTCGATGGTTCCGCCGCAAAGCGTGAACAGGTATTCGACACCTTCCAGTTTTAACGATTTGGCGAGAATCTGTCCGCCTTCCAAGATTGCCATCTCTGTACATTCCTTTTGTGAGTTTGCCCAATTCTACTCCGTTTCCGATTTTGCTGTCAAGCCTTATTCTCGATTGCATGGGACGATAGGTCTTGACAACCAAGAGCCTATTCGGATAGAATCAGACATACCCTCGACACGGGGTTTAAATCTCTATTTTGGAAAGAAGGTGAATTGAAATGCGTATCATGAGAGTGCTACTAATCTGCTTTGTTACAGCGTTTGTCATAATGGGATGCAGCAAGAAAATGACAGCTCCCGAGGCGGCGCCGGAACAAGCACAAGAAACGTCACAAACCAATCAAGCAACGACTGCCTCTGCAATGGAAGAAGTGACACTGAATCTCACGGGGGTAACGTGAGGAGGCTGCGTAGCCAAAGTGCAGGCTGCACTTACCAATCTCCCCGGGGTTACCAATGTGAACGTCAACCGGCAGACAGCTACCGTTAATGTAGAATCCGGAAAGGTCTCAACCGCTGATTTGACCGGAGCTGTTGAGGGCGCAGGATTCGGCGCCAAGGCTGCCAACTGATTGGGAGTCGGATCCGATTCTTTGCGAAAGGAGGTGGAAATAAATGCGTATCACAAGGGTGCTGCTAATCTGTATTTTCACGATTGTGGTGGTACTTGGATGTCAGTCGGAAAAGAAGGAAGCGAGCACCGAGAAATCCGAAACGCCTCAAGCACAACAGACACCGGTTGCCGCTGTGGAGGAGATTACGTTGTCCGTGTCAAACATGACGTGAGGTGCCTGCGTTACGAAAGTGCAGGCTGTACTTTCTGAAATCGCTGGCGTCACCGATGCGGCTGTTGCCCTTCCGGATAAAGCCGTCGTAAAGGTCGAATCCGGCAAAGTTTCTGCCGACACACTGGCGGCTGCCGTTACGGACGCCGGTTTCGAGGCAATGGTCGAGAATTAGAAACGTCATTGCGTGGTGGACGCTGTACGAATTGAGGTCTCCTTGATTGAGAAGGTTCGAGGAGACCTTTATTTTTTATGACAACGGTTACCGCCAATGTGACAGATACGTTTGCGGGTGGGCGAAGAAGTGCACCAATTGGGATTTATTGGAGATATTTGACTGAATGGCATTTGCATAGAAGGTTTCTCTCATGCGTCAGTTCACTGAGGCTGAAAAACAACAACTCCAAGAAAAAATAAAAGACTACCAGGAACGACGACTAAAGGGATCTGAAAGCGAATCATCGAACGCGAAATACTCGTTCTTGATATTGATTCTCATCCCCTCCTCATTGATCGTGATTAACCTGTTGGTTTTTCGGAGTTTTGGAATTGAGGAATTTGGCGTTATCGTAATCATATTGTTGGCGCTATTCGGGCACATTGCAACTCACTTTGCGAAAGCAGGTTGGAGGAGGCGCTTGTTGAAAACAGTTGAACGGGTTTTCATACTCTTGGCACTCGCCTACATTGCCTACCAAGTCTGGCTCAGATTCGCCGTCAAATTAACCGTTACGCTGCAGGGAGAGTAATGACTTGTCGCTTGGACGGTTAATGACTTAAGTGTAGTGCTACCGGAGGTCATTTCTTATGAGGGAGTTCACCCAAGCTGAAAAACAGCAACTACAAACCAAGATTGATAATCAAGAGCGAAAGCAACGGATAGTCGGCGAAATCATCCGAAAAAACAAAGAAGCGAAAAGAACCGGCCCCATTGGAACCGTGTGGAAGTACGGGCTCTTGGCGATAATTCTCTGTCTGTTTGGCTTCAATGTCATTCTTTACTTTTATGCCCGACACTCTGGTTATCCCCAATCCATAATTTTGTTGACCTTCGTAGTGGCGTTGATGCTGCTGCTGAATCATATCGCTTTTAATTTTACCAAAACTGGGCGATCTAGTCTTGTGATGAAAACCCTTGCTATCATCATGGCAGTGTCCGGATTAGCTTACGCGGCATACGTATTTTGGTTGACTGTATTGGCTGCTTAGCGATTATAAATGCAGAGGAGATTCTCGACATTGAAGTGCATTCCAGGTGATACTGTGAATAGCGATGGTGCTGGTTGGTAGGTGAATATGGCAAACACTCTCATGGTGCATTTCCTATAACTTCGGACATTAGAAATCCGACTAGACCTAGTCGGATTTTCTACTTAAATCGACCCATTTTCTGCCTAAAGGATGGGGTTAAGTTCTCGACGTACAAATCATGATAGCTAAACCAAAAGTCTCGATACGCCCACTACAGCTTAGTGATGCCGAAGCGGTCCAACGCTACGCCTCGGATGAACGCGTGGCTCACACGACGACAATCCCCCATCCCTATCCACCAGATGGCGGTGAGACGTTTGTCAAGCAGGCGGTTGAGGAGTACGCAAATGGTGAGGCGTTTTATTTTGGCATCCTTGCTGATGGCGAGCTGATTGGAGCTCTCGACCTTCGTTCAATTGATCGTGAAACTCGTAGCCTTGAATGCGGTTATGCCATTGCTACGTCCCACTGGGGCAAAGGAATTACTACCAAGGCTTTGTCGCTTGCGCTACGCTACGCATTTTGCGACCTTGGCATGGAGATCGTCCGATCGAGTTGCCTCAGTCGAAATCTCGCATCGGCGCGTGTGCTTGAAAAGAACGGTTTTCGGGAGACCAGTGAAAATATGTCCGAGATCCCCAAGTTCAAAGATGAGCCATTTCGGGGATTTCAGCTGACGAAACTGGAGTGGCTCGCCAATCAACCCTAATGGCACCATCTCTAGATTTTGAACAATCTTCGCCTTCAAACGATGATTCAAGCGTCTCGGCTCTAACTGTGATGTGTGAAGTCTCTTAGGAAATGCAACCGTTTGACATGGAGAGGAACCCGATGCAATACGACAAGAACAGATTCAAAATATGGGCAGTACCTCACCCGTTTGTCTTACACTGGATATTGAACCCGGGAGCTATGTTCATCGAACTGATTTTGGGTCATCGACTCCCCAAAGCCATGTTGATTGACAAAGAAAGCGACAAACCTTTGTTAGAACGTTCTTACATTCCCTGCCCGCACTGCGAAACTCTAAATGACGTGCGTTTGTGGGCAAGAGGGAATGCTTTTGGACATTGGTTTGGCTATGTTTGCCCAAATTGTCCTCAAATAATTCCCTGTCATTGGAACATTTTTAGTCTCGCAGTGCTGGCGATAACTTTTCCGCTGTGGTATTTCCCCGCACGATTCTTCCGCGATAGATGGTTAGAGAAAGAACAAGAACGATTGGCAAACGTCCTTGCGCGTCCCTTGATTCAAGCAACAAGCATAAATTGGCTCTTTAGAGGCACCGTCTTTTGGGGTGGATTCATGTGGTTGATGCTCGGTGTTGTTCCTGAGGTGTGGAAGGTTTTGAATGGAGGAGAATGGGATCTGATAACGATGTTTGTAACGTTGCCAATTTGGTTGGCGGGAGGTTTAGCGTGGGGCTTATTTATGCGTTCTTATATGAATAAAAGACGGAATAATGCTGAAAGAAATTGATCCGGCATAGTGAGCCGTGTGACCTAGCACATGTTGACGTACTCAGCGAAACGCACATATGACAGCCTTCGCTCAATCGGGAGTTGCAATTCTCGATCTCTGATAATTTGTGACGATCGAGTTCCTGTTTCGCTGTTTACCTAAAAATGGGGATTAAATCCGTGGAAGACCAAGTGCAACGGAGCACTGAGAACGAAAGTACCGCACTTTATGACTATCTAGATTACTATGAGTTGGCTTTTTCCTTTCGTGACATATCTCAGGAAGTGACGTGTCTTGAGAACTTGTTTTCGAGGTACGCCAAAATAGAAGTATCCCGAGTGCTTGAGTTGGCGTGTGGTCCAAGCCCATATCTTATGGAACTGTGCCAGCGAGGCTACGAGTATCACGGACTAGATTTGAACAAAAGGAGGCTTGCCACCGGAAAAAAGACGGTCACTGAAAGTACATGGGCAGCAGAATTTCACCAAGCCTCCATGATAGATTTCAACGTAGATGCAACATTCCAGTTTGCTTTTGTGGCGCTCGGATCTCTATACGCGCGAAACACGGAGGAACTGTCTACTCACTTCAAATCGGTGGCACACGTCCTTGAACCCGGAGGGCTTTACATGCTGGACTGGTGTGTACAATTTGGTCAAACGCCTGCTTTTGCGTCAGAAGAGGGCCAGTCGTGGAGAATGGAGAAGGATGGGATTGTAGTCGAAGTGAACGTCAAATTGAGCAACATCGATCCTGCCGAGCAGATTGTCCGGGAAATTGCCACTCTAAATGTGGAAGACTGCGGTAAAACTCTGACGATATCTAGTTCAGATCTGCGTAGGGTGATGTATCCACAGGAATTTCTCCTGATGATCGATGCTATGGACGAGTTCGAGTTTGTGGGGTGGTGGAATGATTGGGACTTGAAGCAACCATTGTCGCAGGTGGAAAGCGAGATAAGTCGGCCAATCGTACTAATTCGCCGCATCTGGGGGATTTGAACGCTGCAGCCACCTCCGTCATCGCGTGGCTGCGGCGGCTTGGTTTCCGGCAACTCCTTTACAGGTTCGAGGACACCGACCGGCGAAACGTTACATCTGTCATGCGGAATCAACTGCGGACTAGTCTTGGCAGATTTTCATCTTTGAGCAATCATTGTGTTGACTCGATTGAACCCTCATCTACTTACATGGAGCGAGATACACGGTGCGTCGCGGAATCAAGCCTACCCTTGGAACAGCTTCTTCGTTCACGACGATCAGGCACAAGTGAGAGTCATGATTGATCCCCTTCCCCTTTCTGATGCTGAAATCAAACAGATCGCAGAACTCGGCACCCCTACCCACATCATTTTGACCTGTAGCTATCATGAGAGGAGTTCGTCGCAACTTAAGAAAAAGTGGGGTTGTGATGTCTTGCTCTATGAGAATCATGTGCAGGATGCCGAAATTGAAGTTGAGGATACGTTTCAAGATCAGGACGTACTTTGGAATCTCCTTGAGGTGGTGCGCGTGCCGGATGTTCGGCATCGCGAGGAGGTCAGTTTCTGTCTGATACCGGATGGCGCGTTAATCGTTGGCGACCTTCTGAGCGGTGGAAGGGCAGATTGCGGTATCCCCGATGGCGAGTTAGGTTTCAAAGATCCGGCATACCTCGTGGATCTAGCCAAAGCACGCCTATCTCTCAAGACACTTCTACATCTTGAGTTTGATGCTCTATGTTTCGGTCATGGGAAACCCATCCTCTCCGGAGCAAAGGATGTCTTGAAACGTTTTGTCGAGTGTGACACTACTTGGGAAGAAGTGAGGCAAAGGCGGGAAGAGGGATTTCGTCTAAATCCTAAACTTAGGAATTTACACCACACATAGCAGCGGATTCCAAACTTTGCACATCCGCGACTCCAGCCGCTGCGTAGTCAGTGAGGCGAGTGTAATTACCCGAAAGGCTGCACAATGAAGACTAAGGAACCATTACTCAATGAAACCTACTTTCGAGCCAATCGCGAGAATTGGAACGAAAGGGTCGAACACCACGTCGGAACCAAGTATTACGACGTTCAAGGATTTCTCTCTGGACGATGCACGTTGGGACCGGTCGAACTCAAAGCACTTGGCGATGTCGCCGGAATGCGAATCCTCCATCTGCAATGCCACTTCGGCCTCGATTCCCTTTCTCTCAGCAGAATGGGCGGGATCGTGACTGGTGTTGACTTTTCCGACACAGCAATTCAGAAAGCACGCAAAATTGCCTAAGTAGCTGGACTGAGTGCTGAGTTTCACTGTGCCAATGTCTACTCTGTGTGCGATTTTCTAGATTGTGGTTCATTCGATCTAGTCTTTGCCTCTTACGGCGTGTTCTGCTGGATACCGGATCTCTTTCGATGGTTTTCGGCGGCTAGCGCAATGTTGAAGCCTCATGGTCGGGTTTTCATCGTCGATGGGCATCCAATGCTCGACATGCTTACCTATGATGCCGCCAGTGACACACTTTCATTCAACGGGCGCTATTTCCACGAGAAGAAGCCCGAACTGTGCATTGTCGAGGAATCTTACACCGGTGACGGTGGTCGTCTGGCTAGTTCCACCACATACCAGTGGTCTCACCACCTGGGCGAGTTCGCCACAGCGGCTGGATCCGCTGGTCTTACAATCCAGATCTTAGAGGAGTTTTCATACTGCTATTTTCGCAAGTACCCATGCATGGTTAAACGCTCCGGTGGCTACTGGGAGATTCCGGATCGCGATTGGCCCCTCATGTTTTCCATGGCTTGCAGCAAGACGCCCATAGTGTAACAGCACAGTTGGTTGCTATTTCGCCTTGACCTTCGGCAACCGCATGTGCTGATTCGCAAACTTGCGTAATGTTACAGTTAACGGGGGTCAAATATGTGCAAGACCTATTTGTAAATGGACTCTGAAAGCCGAAGTGCTGAGCTCTACAACTATAATACTGATTCCATAGTCAAGGTGATAATTGACAGACCTATGGGGTCTAGGCACCCTGAACACGGTTTCATTTACCCCGTAAACTACGGCTATATTCCCGGAACGCTCGCCGAG
This sequence comes from Candidatus Poribacteria bacterium, assembly GCA_965220415.1. Classification (GTDB taxonomy): domain Bacteria; phylum Poribacteria; class WGA-4E; order WGA-4E; family JAJDTR01; genus JAJDTR01. The sequence continues at coordinate 5,772,759 of OZ244829.1, read as the reverse complement.
GATGGCGAGGAGATTGACGCCTACGTTCTGGGCGAATTTGAACCTCTTGATTCCTTTGAAGGAGTTGTCATTGGAATCATAATCCGCAACGATGACAACGAGGATAAATTGGTTGTCTCACGACATGCTGACCGGTATGGGGCGGATGAGATTAAAGCGTTAACCGAATTTCAAGAACGCTTTTTCGATTCCCACGTGATTTCGTTCATACAGAAGGCCGCGAAATAACATTTTCGCATTTGATATGCACCCCATTATCCCTGTCGGAATAGTTCTTTCCACAAGTGACTCGCTCCGGCGGAGATCAAGTGACTGGATAAGGAACGCGATAGAGATCCCCAATGTCAATAGGATACGATATGTCCAAATCCCCGCGCTCCAGCGGAGTGCAATGTGAACCATGTTCCAAGACTCCGTAGGCGGGGATCAAGTGACCGAATAGAATCAAACGAGTGAATAGCGAGTGCGATAGTAAATCCCGCGCGATAGAGATGCCATTCATTGCCGGTACTATGGCACCAAGGGGTTTTACTGGTCACTGGCCACTAGCCACTAAACACTTACCTTTTGCCTTTAGGTGTTACTTCACTTGCGTTTTCTTCTCAAGTGCGCTGTACACGAGCCTCGACGATGTCTGACAAATTCAAGCTGGTTGCGACCGTCCATATTTTCCTAACGAAAAACGACACTGAAATCCTGCTCTTGAGACGCATCAATACGGGGTATACGGATGGCAAATACAACGTGATTGCCGGGCACATCGACGGTAACGAGGAGGTCAAGACAGCGGCAATCCGAGAAGCGAAGGAAGAGGCGGGGATTGAGATTCAGCCGTCGGAAATGGAAGTGGTCGGAGTCATGCACAGAAAGGGAGAGGATGAACGCGTGGATTTCTTTCTTGCCGCCTCCAGTTGGAAGGGAAACATCGTCAACGCTGAGCCGGATAAATGTGACGATTTATCTTGGCATTCTGTCCACGATCTACCCGTCAACATGGTACCTTATGTCAGGCGTGCACTCGAAAACTGTCGGAAGGGCAAATTTTTCGAAAGTTTCGGTTGGAAAAGACAGGAAGAAGGCGCGGCTTCGTGAAACCTTTTTAGTACTCTTCCACTAGCAGTTTTTGCTGTTCAGATAATCCCTCGGTACACTCATAATTTGTAAACCAAAAATACCTTGATTTCACGTTGAAGTTTGCATTTTTTCCTAGAAATTGACTCAAATCGTACAACACATGGAGAATAGATATGGAAACCGGTGCAATCCATGACGCGGCAGCAAATGGCGATCTGGATGCTGTGAAGAAACTTGTCGAACAAGACCCGCAGTCAGTCAACGAGGATGACAAATATGATTGGCGTCCCATTTTCCACGCCGGACTTAGACGCCATTATGATGTTGTCAAATACCTGATAGATTGTGGTGCCGATTTGGCAGCTCATGATGGCTATGCCCTGCACTACGCCGGGGAAGTACCGGACAACAAGGAAGTCGTATCGTTGCTCGTTGCTTATGGCGGATTGGACGCACACGCCAAACCATCAACCGAAATCGCACGGCAGTTTATATATGCTGTTTTCTTAGCCAACCTGCCGCGGGTGAGCGCCATGCTCAATAGTAACGCTGAGTTGGTGCAGGAACGCTATGCTCGGGGCGATACGGCGTTGCACCATGCCGCGCGGAACGGTGACTTTGATATTGTGCAACAACTAGTCTCCCGCGGCGCAGATCCGAATGCGATGTCAGACCACGGACACTTTCCCTTATACTGTGCAGCCGGTCATGGACATGTAGAAACGACCCAATATCTGCTAGAAAATGGCGCGGATTTGCAAGCTAGACTAAGCGATGGAAAAACTGTCGTTGAATGGTTAAGGCAATTTGCGGATCATGACCGCCGATTCAAGGCATGTCTGGATCTATTGGAAGAATAATTTGCGCTTGACATGTCCCCAAATGGCGGGTGACGAGATAGCTTTTGCACCAACGGGCTTTCAGCGTTTTTTCTAACCGCCAGGCCAAAGATACATCGCGCACTCACAGCTAATACTAATTCGTAATCCACAAGTTACAAACCCAGGGGTTCGTAGTAGCGCAATTCATTGCGCGTCTCGGATCGGCTGTAACATGCAGATTTTGAATAACTGTTTAGTTCAGCCAAAACGAGTAGCGATATTAGTTTGGCAGTGTATCGCGCTTGACTATCGGCAGCGGGGCATTCTTGGATTATATGTGGGAGGGGCATCTTGCCCCGATATTCCGCGTTCACGATAAATCAACTCCCTAAACAACAATGCAATGAAAATCCACTTTCGGTAGGGAATCGCTCCTGCATCGGGGCAAGATGCCCCTCCCACAAGGGATATCGCTCACATGTTGGGTACATGAGAGAAATTGCCATCGGTCGTGGAATAAAGCAAGCCTTGTATTCGCCGCAAGGAGTCAATGGACTAAACAATAGCGATTTTGAAATTGTATAAGAACTACCGTATTTTTGAATGCCTTTACCAGTAGATCGGAAAGAGAGTCCCATTATCTTGCTCGGTGCGGAACGCAGCGGCACCTCTGTCGTCGCAGAAATGATTCACAGATGGGGTGCTTACGCCGGAGAACCCGGCAAGCTGCACGAGGCGGATGAGCACGCTCCTAGGGGTTACTGGGAGTATTTGCCGCTGTGGGAGTTTCTGGCTGAATTGGGCGAGTTTTCTTCCGGCGCCAGTTGGTGGGATCCGAACTTTCAAGAACGGGCGAAGGACAAAGCATCCGATCCGAGGTACAAGAAAAAAGCCTTGGTGTTGCTCGGTGAAATGCGCAAGGAGGGCAGGCCCTGGTTTTGGAAAGATCCGGCACTGTGTCATTTTCTTCCGTTTTGGAAGCAGTTGTGGGGAGATCCTCTTTATGTCGTTACCATTCGAAATCCGCTTGACACGGCGGTGTCATGGCAGCGATTCATTATGCCCGCCCAGATGGAGGGGAATGTCTCGTTTATCCCGATGAATCTTCTTCGGTGGCAACACATGATGATGCAAATACTGGAACATACAGCGACAGCACGTAGGCTCTTTATTGCCTACGAAGAGGTGCTGCGGGAACCACGCACTCAGGCTCAGAGACTGGATGCCATGCTGAACTCTCGGTTTGGAAATCGAGTGTCACGTATTGATGGGATGGTTGATGTCGTAAATCCCCGTCTGTGTCATCACAACTGTAATATTCCTTTTCAATGCCTACCGGAAGCTACGAGTGAGCAGAAGGCACTCTATGCGTTCCTCCAAAGTCTGATTGTTAACCCGCAGCAACCTTTCGACAAAACGGCGTATCTCATGCCGCCCGGACACCGTGAGTTTCTGAAGGTTCAAGAGGCTTTGCTTAGGGCATACAATAGCACCAAATAAGCAACAAATACCTAACATCGTCAAACATTTTCGCTCATTGAGGTCTAGTCATGCACGGCATCCCCACCCTAACAGATGAACTGGCTCAACGCATCAACAGGGTAGGTGCGGAGATTGCCGTTAGCCAGTACGGCAACTCGGATAATGTGGTACGTTTCGGAGGAGCGATTGCGCTGAAAGCCGGTCACAAAAATGGCGTTTACTGCTTTTCGGGCACAGATTTGAGTCGTCTGGACGAAATCCTCGCCTTTTTTGGATCCGGCACGGTCAATCCCGCCTTCTACCTGACTTCTATGGAGTTCACTGAAGAACTGAGAACGACACTGACCAAAGCCGGGTTTCACCAAAGCGATTTCAAACAAACTGCCCTCTATGGCTTGCCAGCCCAAACGCTGTCTCCTCCGGTTTCAGGCGTTGAGATTGAACGAGTAGATTTGGATACCTTAGAGCTATCTCTGGAAACATTTACCACAGGTTTTGAATTGCCCTCGGAATGGCGTGAATATGCCAAAGGCGGTTTGCGTCAGTGGTCGGCGAAAGAAGGATTTCACGCCTACTTGGCTAGTTAGGATGGCGAGCCGGCAGGCGGAGGCGTCTTGTTCGTTTACGACGGCGTGGGCTTCCCCTGTCATGGGTCAGTGATTCCCCATTTCCGAGGAAAGGGCTACCATACCTCTTTACTGCACCACAGACTCTATGCGGCACACGAACTCGGATGTCATTTGATAATCGGGGGCGCAGACTTCGGCTCTATCAGTTTCCGAAATCAGTTGCGAGCCGGGCTTCGCCTCGCCTACATAGAAAGCATTTGGACGAAGAAGTAGAACTTTCGATAATCTTACTGCCCACATCGGCACAGTCGGTGCTGCGGCGCACTTACAACTTCGGAGCAACATTCACGTTCACAGAAGCCATATTCAGCAGAATAATCCCTAGGGAGGTCTGATGTCGATTGAATCTCAAGCCGATTTTGAAGGCATGTCACGGGTCGGAAAAGCGGTTGCGGCGGCGTTGAAGGCAATGTCGGATTACGTTCGTCCGGGAGTTTCGACTGCCGACGTGGATGGCGTTGGCGCGAAAGTTCTCAGGGAGCACGGGGCGCAGTCAGCACCTCAGATTATCTATGGTTTTCCGGGTGTCAACCTAATTAGCGTGAACGACGAGGTCGTTCACGGTATTCCCGGGGATCGCGTGTTATTGCCCGGCGATATGGTAAGTCTCGACGTTACCGCAGAGTTGGATGGGTACATTGCGGATGCAGCCAGGACCGTTCCCCTCCCGCCGTATTCCGAAAAGGCGGCGAGATTGTGTCAGTGCGCGAAAACAGCGTTTGAAAAAGCTATTGCCGTTGCTCGTGCTGGCAGACCTATCCATTGTATTGGAAAGGCTGTTGAGGAAGCGGTGAGGAAAAGTAGATTCGCCGTGATTAAGGGGTTAGGCGGTCATGGCGTTGGTAGACATATCCATGAGAATCCATTCGTTTCGAACGTCTTCCAGCCAACCGATACACAGCCGCTGACCGATGGTCTCGTTCTCACAATCGAGCCGATGATTGCGGAACGTTCGGGAAGGGTTTTTGAGGATGATGACGGCTGGACTATTCGCACAGCCGACGGCGGTTTATCCGCCCACTATGAACACACAGTCGTGATTAGGGAAGGAAAGTCGATTCTACTTACGGCGGCGTAGTTTTATTACCTTCTGATAACATTATATCTGCACTGAGGCGGATTTTTCCCGTCTCGCTTTCGACAAACACCTGGAAAAAATAGGAGATATAGCCTGGCGGAACGCTAGGCACATCAAGCCAAAAGGTGAGGAACTGGCATGAGGGAAATCTCAAAATGAATTGCACACCTCCGCGGCCAAGGCAGTTCTGGGACGATTACGCATCTCTGTTCAAGAATCGGAGTTTGGCGGAAGCGTACGAATTGCGTCCACCATATCCTGATGAGATGTATGAAATTCTCGTCGGATTGCTCGGGGGTGAGAATGCGAGAGTCTTGGATGTCGGTTGCGGACCCGGAAAGATTGCACGAGCACTCATTGACCGGGTAGGACACGTTGATGCGGTTGATTTTTCACGGGAAATGATGCGAGTGGGGAAGTCGCTCCATAACGGAAATCACCCCAACCTCCGTTGGATACACGGACGAATCGAAGAGGTGGGTTTGAATCCACGTTACGATATTATTACGGCGGGATCGAGTATCCATTGGATGGAGTGGAGCGTCGTTTTTCCGAGGCTTGACGAAATCCTGACAACAGACGGGTATCTTGTAATCATTGATGGGGATTGCCCGGTTGAATCGCCTTGGCGTGATGCGGAACTTTCGCTGATCCGCGAGTATTCCACAAACCGGCACTATGAGCAAATGGATTTGATTCAGGAACTGGTGGATAGAGGACACTTCCAACCGATTGGAGACAGATGGACAACACCGGTTGTCTTTTCTCAACCACTTGAACACTATGTGGCGTCTTTTCACTCACGGCAGAGCCTATCGAAGGAACAGATGGGTGATGAGAACGTGAAAGAGTTTGATACTGAACTAACGCATGTCCTATCCGATTTTGCCGATCGTGAGGGAGTCGTTAGATTCAATGTCTCGACAAGAGTCACTTGGGGAAAGCCATTAGCGTAAGCGAAGTGACTGGCAACACCTAATACGTTCATCTAATACCATTTGCTAAAGTGCGACTGCATTAATTACGTGGATCGAGTAAGGATTTTTGAGTGAAGGAAAGTAAGAAGCCACGTCTCCGCGCAAGGCCCGCGGGGCAAGGAGATCTCTATCGCATTCGCTATTCGCTCATTTGATCTCCGCCTACGGGGTTTGGTGTAAGGGAACAAGAAACGCATCCTTCCGCCGAATTGTGACAACGGCTATTCCATCGTCCGCTGCCACTCTTCTGTCGTCGGGTAGGGTGACACGTCCGAATCGCTTTCGGGAAGGTCGGGTTGCTGCCGCCATATCTCCTGCCTCTCGGCGGGAGCCGCGGGGAGTTGATCTAGTAATCCTTCACTCCGTCCCCGTTCGGCATTGAGCGGTGCCTGCCTATCCCGTTGCAGCGGTCTCCTCCCCGTGGCGGTGTCCAGCAGTCTTTCAAGCTGCGTCCACTCCTCATCCGAGAATTCGCCGCTCGCGCTCAGCAGTCTCTCGAACTCTGCCCACTCTTCATCTGCAAGGGGAGTGATTTCTCTTGATGGTCCGGAAGGAATGGCCGTAGATTCAACCGTTGGGGCAGTGACGGTGGATTGTGTGTGTGATTCTGTTGATTGCTTTAATTGATCTAATGCGTCCGGAAGCCCCCCGAATTCTAAAGTCACCGTATCCGCATTTTGCAAACGCATATTCGACAAATGCTCTTCTATGAACACTTCTAGCATTTGATCTATTTGAATATCTAGTTTCCTATCAGAAGCGTCCATTTTTGGATTCATTGACGTTTTACGTGTCATTTCCGGGAAGTCCTCAATCGTGACCTCAAATTTTGCGCCTGCTCCCGGGGCGACAACAACCACGCCCTCAACGGTTATCCCAATGGATATCTTGTCGCCAACACGAAGAGTGTCACGAAGAGCGTGTTGCTCTGCACGGTTGGGCAGTAGTGCCGTTAACTCTTCAGACAGTGCTTCCGGCCGTTCGTACAAATCTCGAAACTGAACAGTCTTTGTACCGTCATCTGTGGCAATTTCGAAATTATCGGATTGTTTTTTTTCAGTAATAGTAGGCTCGTTCGTTGCAGAACTGTCGGCTGCCCTAGCATAGTTCATAGACGACATGTCGGTTGATGAATCCACCATAGCGGTTTGTGCTTCTGGAACTTTCCGGTTGTTTGCTAAGACAGGTTCCAATTGAGATGTGTGGTGATACAATGCACTGCCCCCGCCAATTCCGATAATTGCAGTCGCTGCAACCGTTGCGAGTTTCATTTTGGCTGATAATTTCACGGTCTCTATACCTCCCCAAATAACCGTTCGACCAGGCAACACCAACACGCCACCCAACAGCCTACGGACTCGGCGGCGAACTTCCCGCTTTGCACGCTTAAGTCGGTTGGCAATCGCCGCATACGACAAACCGGATTCCGCCCGCAACTCATCGTAGCTTGCCCCTTCGATGTAGTGACCTTCCATCAGTTTGCGGTCGGTTTCCGTTAGACCGTTGATTGCCTTCCGGACAGTGTCTTCGACTTCAGCCTTCAGCACGATATCCTCAGCCGACGGAGCAGTTTCGGAGAAATCCGAACTCTTAACCACCTCAAGGCTGGCTACCAATTCACTCCGCTGCCGCAGCCAATCCTTGCAGGTGTTGTGTGCAATCTGTTGAAGCCACGGCAGAAAGCAATCCAACTCGCGCAAAGTAGCAAGCCGCTCGTATGCCCGGATAAATATCCGTTGTGTCAGGTCTTCGGCGTCTGCCGGGTTCTTGATATAAGAGAGAACTAACACGTAGATTGTCGTGCGATGCATCTTGACCAACTGATCGAATGCTGACGTCTTTCCAGCCAACGTCTGTTGAATCAAGTCGATTTCATTGCAGCGCTCAGTTTCCACGGTCGATGCTCCCCTTTTAAGTATTCAATGACGTAAGACGAATTCGCCGTTAATTATTATCAAAAAGTTTTCAATATTTGGGTGAGGATAGATACAGCGCCTGCATCTTTTCACTCTACACTCAATTCTGTCGTAGACCACCTCCTTTTCGTAGCTATTCCGCGTTAGATTTACATCGCCAGAATCGCGTCATACAAATGATGGTTGAACCCAACGAAGAATGTTTCCCCAACCTTTAACGTCGGAGCACGCAGGTTGCCGCTTCGTCCCATGACTGCCGCAAGTATATCGTCTTGCGAGCTATCTGTTGGGTCAAACACGTCAACCCTTTTTCCCTTGGCAACGTGAACGGATTCAGCGGTTTCAAGGCGCTCCCACACTGCGCCGGAATCAAATTTCTCCTTACCGGCATCCGTTCGACTCTCGATCTCAATACCCTGTGCGTCAAGAAACTCTTGCGCTTTTCGGCAGGAGTTTCAGTTCTTTCTGAAATACATCCAATTTACTGTCATTGGCTTCCTCCATTTGCGTTGGAATTTCGTAGCCAGCTACTTCCAGCTATTGCGGGAAGCAGCGGAAATAGTAACTGTTGCGAGTCTAACACATCGGCGGAAGTTCAACAAGTGGATTTGGAGAGACGAAATGAAAGGAAGGTTCGCTACGGAGGGAAAATCGGGAAATTAATGCACTTCAGGCGGCCGCGTAGAATGGTACGACCGCCTGAAGTAGCGCACGTTATGTAGGGCGTGAAATCACTGATTGGCCAAATGACTCGCATCAATCTTCCAACACTGCGTGCGTGAAGCTACCTGTCGATACAGGATAGTTTCCCCATCCGGCGACATAGAAAGCGGACGAGCGTCCTCAGGAACGCGAACTGGAAGTTCTGAATGCGTTGTACCGTCAAGCGATATCCGTCGCAATTCTCCGCTCCGGCCGAATGCGAGGTAAGATTGCCCATCCGATGACCAACTTCCTGGAACATACTTCCTTTGTAACGGAATTGGTTCCCCGCCCTCGACTGACGTAACCCACGCGAGGCCGTGTATCTCAAACGTCACCCATTTTCCATCGGGGGTCCATAAAATCCTTCCGCCCGGGGTCCAAGAATGCAGATTCTCTTCATCAAGTGGATCTTGAGGTGACGAGGCAATCCGATTCGATTCACCGCCATCGGCTGGTATCACGTAAAGGCTGACGCCCATGTCCTCGAAGTAGGCAAAAGACTGCTCCAAATTCGATAGCGACAACTGCTCTTCCAAGCGGAGATAGGCAATAGTGCTACCATCGGGTGACCAGGTTGGTTTTAGGCAATATCCTGAATCAGCGAGCGTCTTCATCTGACCGTCTGCTACGGAAACAACGCAGAGTTGAGTCTTGATACCTCCTGATTCCCCAATTTTCATCAGAACACACGCTATTTTTTCTCCATTAGGCGACCAGCTAGGGGTTCCTGCATATGATTGACCGCGGGTTAACTGTTTGACCAGCCCGCCTTCCACCGGAACGACATGAAGGTGTGCACTAAATTTCTGCAAGTCGTCCGCAGTATCATGGGCCGGATGCCTATTATCGGGATTGGGCCGAACGAATGCAAGCAACTGCCCATCTGGCGAAATCGTAGGTTCGCGGTAGCCTGCCTTTAATGATTCATCGGATAGTTCAGTGAACTGACTCGTTTCGAGATCATAGAATCCGGGACCTCGGTCCCTATCATAAGAAGGTAGGAACAAGCGCCTCCCATCGGATAACCACCGCCCATGGTCAAATGGTAAAGCCGGATTTGAACTCAGCCGACGCGTAACGCCGCTTATTGCGGACATGCTATATGTTGCCTCCGTGTAGTTCTCTTGCAGGGCGATAATCTTCCCGTCCGGTGTCCATCGTAAGGGCTTTGCTCCGACTCGAAGGCTAGCGGTTTTAAGCAGAATCGGTTCTCCTGTGATCTCATTTTCGGCGTTGACACTGGACGCTAAAAACCCACTTCTTCCATCTTGTAGCCGCGATGTGTATGCTACCCATTTTCCATCAGGTGAATGAATGACATCATAGGTGCAGTAGACACGTCTGTTCATTTGAACCGCTTTCCCTCCGTCAACACGCTGTTTCCATACGTGCGTACTATCGCTAAATCGAATACCTCGTCGTGATTCGTAAGCAATGGATTTTCCATCAGGCCACCAATATGGAGCGGTATTTTCCTTTCCATCCGTCGTAAGAGGCCGCACCTCTCCGGTGCCAACCGAGGCGATGTAAATGTCCGATCTCTTCCTTCCTTTGGGCTTGACAAACGCCAGTTCCGTTCCCTCGGGTGACCAGCTTAGCCACCCCGGGTACTTATCGGATTCGGTGTGCGCAAGGAATCGCGGTTCCCCACCTGATGCGTCAACGAGATACACGTCAATATCCTGTGCGGCTTTAGGGACAACCGTTCCGAAGCGAAGGGTTTCAGTGGAGAACCCCATTCTATAAAAGGCAATCCACTGTCCATCCGGTGACCACTTAGGTTGATAATAGACCGCAAAATCCTCTTCTACTAAAACCGTGGGTTCAAGAGACACATTGGTTGTTACATCTACTAGAGTCTGAACAAAAAGTTGGGCCGAAAATCCTGATGATGTGGACCTGGTGCCAGTGTATACTATCTTCTTTCCGTCGGGTGAAGCGTCTACAGACCAAGTTAAATCAACTGTATCGGGGAAAGCGCATCTGCACGATCTCTGCTTCTTTCTTGTCAGGTTCCTCCGTCTGCCCAACCACGGCTGGTATTTCATGCCGGTTCGGCTGCTGCCCGAAAGTGCCGTCTGCTTGTTCACCTCCGAGAATCGCAACTTCGGTTGCTGCCGCATCAACAGCAAGCTCTGCGTTTTCGAAGGCTTGCGTCTTCAGGGGTAACGGTCCTCCCAACCATTCGCCAACTGGATAAAGCGGGCTTTGCGGAATGCTCAAGCTCAAGAGTAGCAGAATCACACCGCCCGCAGCGGACAACCCCAGCGGAAGGGCGGTCTTGTGGGGCGCGGTCTGAATTTGGGTGCCTTTGATGAGTTCAATTATTTGAGTTGTAAATCCCGGCTGTAGTTTCCGTTCGGCAAAAGCGGTTGGTATCATGGTAATCATCTCCTCATTCAAGACAGCTTTCAACTGTGTTCTGGCTCGCATGAGTCTCTGATTGACAGTATTCGGAGAAACCCGCAACGTTTGGGCAATCTCCTTGCTCCTCATGCCAGCCATGTAGCGGAGCACCAATACTTGACGGTGAATCTCGGGGAGAGAATCCAATGCCTCATGGATTTGTTCCTTCCTCAGTTTTTCCGTATGCGCATCCATGTCTGCTTGGTGATTGTCGGCGTGTTCGTCAAAGGACAGTGTGTCTATCCGTCGTCCTCGGGCACGGTGAAAGTTCTTGCACTGGTTCGACGCAATCGAATACAACCACGGGTAGAAATTATCCCACCGCCGCAGTGTCGATAGCCTTCGATAGGCTTCGATGAAGACATCTTGGGCAATATCTTCTGCATCCTCAAACCCACCGACTTTGGCATACACGAGGGCAAAGACTCGCGCCTTATATTTTTCAACCAACAGAGCAAATGCCTCTGTGTTCCCGGAAAGACATTGATGAACGATGTTGCCATCTTCGGTGTACATAGGCGTTCTCTCGTTTAAGCGGTGTTGCTGTCTATATAGTAACCAACCACTCTCGAATTATTACATCGGATTTATTTTTTATAGAAAAAAGTCAGCGCAAGAATGGAGACTGATCCGAAAGCCTTCACGGGTTGATGGATTGGACGGCGGGGAAAATTGGGGAAGGGAGCGACGGAAGCGGTCAAATCAGAAGATTGACTACTTCGCAGGATGAAGTTAAGAATAATTGCGGACAGTCTAGCACGTCACCGGATGTTCTTCAAGTGCATTTGGAGAGGCGAAATGGCAGGAGTGTTCGCTACAGAGGAAAAAGCGGGAAATTAACACACTTCAGACGGCCGCGAAGAATGGTACGACCGCCTGAAGTAATGCACGTTTTGTAGGACGTGAAATCACTGACTCGCCAATTGACTCGCATCTACCATCCAACACTGTGTCCCCGAGTCAATCCGCTGATACAGGATAGTCTTGCCATCCGGAGACATTGAGAGCGGACGGGCGTCTGCGGGAACGGGAATTGGTAATTCTATAGACGTTGTACCGTCGAGATAGACTCGAAGCAACTCACCGAGATCTCCAAAGGCGAGATAGGATTGTCCATCCGAGGACCAACTTGACGGGATGTAACCTCTTTTTAACTTTCTCGGACCTCCCTCCCCAACGGAAGCTTTAAACATTTCTCCGTGTGGCTCAAACGTGATTTGCCTTGGATTTCTTCCGTCAACGGAAGCTATCCACGTTTCTCCGTGACTCTCGAACGTGATATGCTTTCCATCGGGTGTCCATGCGATTTTCATCTCGTTTTCGGGAGTATTCGTAATTCGCTTGGGTGCGCCGCCCGCTGCCGCAATAACGTAGACATCGCCTTCCAACTCATCCGGATCGAAACCCTTGCCCTGGTTCTTCATGCCGAGATACGCCAGCATGCTTCCATCGGGTGACCAAGCTAGATTCATGTATTGTTCCGAATCGGTGAGAGTTCGTACTTCACCGGTGATCACAGACACGACACACAGTTTTGATTCGACGAGTCCCTGTTCACCAATTTTGGCGTTGATGAATGCAATCTCCTGTCCGTCAGGCGACCAGCGTGGATTTACAAAAGGAGCCCCCGTCTGTGTCAAGAGTTTAGAGGTTCCACCCTCTGTCTCCGCTATTTTGAGTTCCACATTCACCAAGGGCATGGATTCATCAGATGGTTTCTTGATCCCATACTGCACGAACGCAATCCTCTGTTCATCCGGTGAAATAGCTGATTCACTGAATCGCATTCCTTCAGGAAGCAGAATAGGCAGTGGAGTCACCAGCCCTTTTTCAATGTCGAAAAAGTTAGGACTAAGGTCCGTGCGAGACAGCAAAAACAGACGAGTTCCGCCGGATAGCCACTGCACACGTTCATGCAGCGAGAGAAGTCTTACGTCTGAACCCATCAGACGCATCTCACCGTCCTCAGTGCTTAGGGCGTAAGTCTTCTCGCTGTAATCCTCTTCTAGCGTGATAATCCGCCCTTCTGTTGTCCACTTGACGGGCTTTCCATACATTTCCGAAATAGAAGCCTTCAGAAGAATCGGCTCTCCCGACAAGTTACCTTCGGAATTAACCCGAGACGCGTAAAACCCGTATAGGCTACCGGGCGTTCGGCGGAGGAAAACTGTCCACTTTCCATCGGGTGAATAGAGAAGTGGATCAGTGTCAGCGCCTTTCAATAGTCTCGGCTTCCCGCCATCTAACGCTTGAATCCATCTCTGTTGCATAGAAAACCAAGATCCCCGCTGCGACAAGTAGGTGATCCACCTTCCGTCGCTAGACCAAGTTGGTTTGATATTCTCTTTGCCGTCTGTAGTAAACGGCCGCTCCTCCCCCGTCACACGTGAGACGATGAAAATATCCGCATTCTTTCCTTTGCGCTTCACGAATGCGAGTTCTTTGCTATCAGGCGACCAACTCAGAATATCCTGATCTTGGGAATCGGTTGCCGCCAGAAACCGCTTCTCGCCGCCCGATGCAGGAATTAGATATACGTCCATGTTACTGAAAGAATCTATATATTCGTCCATGTCGCTGTAAGACGCTCCGTCTCTCATGGGTAATTCCTGTCTGAGAAAGGCAATCCATTTGCCAGCCGGCGACCATTTGGGCTGATAATAAGTGGCTCTATCTTCATCTAGCAATACTACCGGTTCGGCGCCACCGTTAGGCGAATCGGATACTAACGAGCGCACGACCAAACCCGGTGGAATAGTTTCATCAGGCCTCCCGAGGCTGAAGTACACTATTTTTGTCCCATCCGGCGAGAAATCGAGATTCCAGCCTGGAGAGAAATCATCAAGCATGTGCAGCCGCGTTAATGTTTTTTCAGGTTTGGGTGTTTCCTCGGGCTGCCCAACCACGGTTGGTAACTCTCGTCGTTCCGGCTTCTGCCCGAAAGTGCCAATTCCCTGTTCGCCACCGAGAATCGCGACTTGGGCGGCTTCCGAGTCAACGGCAATCTCACCGTCGTCAACCACTCGTGTATTCAGGGGCAATGGCCCTCCCAGCCATTCGCCAACTGGATAAAGCGGGCTTTGAGGAATGCTAAAGCTCAAAAGTAGCAGAATCACGCCCCCAGCCGCGGACAACCCCAGCGGAAGGGCGGTCTTGTGGGGCGCGGTCTGAATTTGGGTGCCTTTGATGAGTTCAATTATTTGGGCTGTAAATCCCGGCTGTAGTTTCCGTTCGGCAAAAGCGGTAGGTATCATGGTAATCATCTCCTCATTCAAGACATCTTTCAACTGGGTTCTGGCTCGCATGAGTCTCTGATTGACAGTGTTGGGAGATATGCGCAATGCTTGAGAAATCTCCTTGCTCCTCATGCCAGCCATGTAACGGAGCACCAACACTTGACGATGAATCTCGGGGAGAGAATCCAATGCGTCATGGATTTGTTCGTTCTTCAGTTTTTCCGTATGCGCATCCATGTCTGCTTGGTAATTCTCGCTTTGGTCGGCAAGGAAAGCGGCGTCAAGCCTTCTTTTCTCGGCTCGGTGAAATTCCTTGCATCGGTTGGAAGCAATCGAATACAGCCATGCGTAGAAATTGTCCCATCGCCGTAACGTTGACAGCTTCCTATAGGCGTTAAGAAAGACATCCTGAGTTATATCCTCGGCGTCTTCAAACTGACCGACTTTCGCGTACACAAGTGCGAAAAGGCGCGCTTTATACTTGTCGACCAGCAGCGCGAACGCCCCCGTGTTCCCTGAGAGACATTGATGAACGATATGTCCGTCGTCGGTATGCATAGGTGCTCTTTCGTCATGAAATGGTTGTTACTGTCTTTATAGAAGCCGCTCGTTCTCAAATTATTACATCGGATTAATTTTTTCAAGAAAAAGTTCGGCGCAAGGATGGAAGCCGGTCAGCATGCCTGCATGAGTCGACAGATTGGGCAGCGAGGGGGAATGAGAGAGGGCAAGAAACGATTAAATCCGGGAACTGACTGTTTCACACGATGACGTTACCGGTGATTATGGTTAGTCTAGCATGTCACCGGAGGTTCTTCAAGTGAATTTGGTGAAACGAATTGCAAGTGAAATTCGCTGTAACCTACTCTCCGCATCTAATTTTCGGGTTTACAGAATTTATTGGTAGCACCCTATTTTCCCTGGCGGAATAATTCTTTGGGTAAATAACTCGCTCCAGAGGAGCGCAATGTCAATAGAATGCGATATGTCCATGTTCCCGCGCTCCAGAGGAGCGCAATGTGGGGTGTCACTTCGTAAAAATGGAGTTGATGATGGAAGGGCAAAACAGGTCAATCAATCGGACTCACGGAAGTACCTTGGTGATTTTTCCTCGGTTGAAAATATATAACCCAAGATCTGATATGTGACAATTCGAGATTACACAAGTCTATTATGCGGAAGATGAGTGTCACCGGAGGTTCTTCAAGTGAATTTGGTGAAACGAAGTGCAAGTGAAATTCGCTGTAAAGAGACAGCAAGCAAATTAATACACTTCGGGCGGTCAAAGGGAGGGAAGGTGTTATGCGTTGAAGGTTTTCACGTGTGTGGAATCATCGACTGGCAAAATGGCTCGTATCAATTCTCCAACACTGCGTCTCTCCATTTGTCTGCTGATACAGGATAGTTTCGCCATCCGGGGAAATAGAAAGTGGTCGCGCATCCCTCGGAACACGAACTGCCAGTTTTGTCGATGTTTTACCGTCTAGCGATACACGTCGGAGTTCACCGCGATCATCAAATGCGAGATAGGACTGCCCATCCGATGACCAGCTTGACGGGATATATCCTCTTTCCAACCTTCGCGCTTTCCCTTCGTCAATGGATGCGATCCAGGGTTCTCCGTGTATCTCAAATGCTATTTGTTTTCCTTCGGGCGTCCATGTGATTTTAATCTCTTTTTCGGGAGTATCGGTAATTTGTCTGGGGGTTCCGCCCGATGCAGGAATAACGTAAATGTCGCCGTCCATCTCGTCCGGATCGAAGCCCACGCCGTTCCTCTTCAGGCGGAGGTACGCCAACATCGTTCCATCGGGAGACCATGCGTGCCGCATGCACAATTCCGAGTCGGTAAGCGTCTTTACTTCGCCCGTTGAAACAGACACGACACATAGTTTTGACTCGGCGATTCCCGGTTCGCCAATCTCGGAGTCTATGAAAGCAATCTCTTGGCCGTCAGGCGACCATCGCGGGTGGACGTGAAAAAAACCGGTGCGCGCTAACGGTGTGGACGTGCCGCCCGCGACAGGCATCGTGTGAAGATAAGCGTCCAAATCAGGGGGGCCGCCCGCTCCGAATTGAGTCCGGTTCGTATTCCTAAATTGATACAGTACGTAAGCAACCTGCGATTCATCGGGAGAAATGGTCGACTCGCCGAAGGATGCCTCTTCGGGCAGTGGGACAGGTAGTTCAGTATACTGATTCGTTTGAATGTCGAGAAACGCGGGGCGTCGCTGGTTGGTAGATGTCAAAAACAGGGTTTTACCATTGGATGACCACTGTGCATATTCAAACGGCAGATCCGGATTCGAACTCAGTCGAAATTGGGTGCCATTTCCGACGGAAACCACAAAAGTTACCTCAATATAGTCGTATTGAAGGACAATCAATGTGTCGTCCCGATTCCACCGCAACGCTCTTGCGACAGATTGGAGCCTTGCCGATTTGAGAAGCATCGGTTCTCCTGTAAACTCACCCGCGCCGGTTACCGAAGACGCGAGAAAGCCGCTGCGCCCGTCGCGGAGCCAGTGTGTGTATGCCGCCCACCGCCCGTCCGGCGAAGGCACCGGCGGCCTGAGGAGATGTACCTCCTTATTTGCTCGCACCGCTTTGCCGCCGCCAACAGGCTGTCTCCATAGGTACGACGTATCGACAACCCAGCCGCCTCGCCGTGAAGAATAGGAGATCCATTTACCGTCTCTTGACCAAGACGGATCTCCGTTGTCTTTGCCATCCGTCGTGAAAGGGCGTACTTGTCCTGCTTCGATTGAAACGATGTAGATGTCTGAATCTTTTCCTTGCCGCTTGACAAACGCCAATTCCTTGCTGTTCGGCGACCAACACAGTCCACGCGCGAAACTTGGGGTCTCCGGCATGCCATCAGCCTGCGCAAGAAAACGCATCTCGCCGCCTGACGCAGGAATCAGGTACACGTCAATATTTTTTGCGGAATATGCGGGAGCCTTATGATATTCCTCACGGTAGAAGGCAATCCAGTTTCCGTCTGGCGACCATTTGGGTTCGGAATAGTCCACCTGTTTCGAGTCTTCTTCTAGGACGACGTGTCGTGCACCCTCCATGGGAGCCGTCGCATCAATCGCGACGACTGGCAAGCGGACGAGTTGAACCGAACGTGGTTTATACCCCCCACTCACATAAATAAACTCCGCGCCGCCGGGTGAAATATCGATGTCCCAACTTATGTTAAAATCCTCCGGCAATCGGATGCCTGTTAGCGATATATCTGTTTTCGGCTGGGCTGCGTCTTCACTCTGGGGAATCAGAGCAGCTTCCACGGTGGGTTTTGGCTTCTGACCGAAGGTGTCATCGCCGTCCTCGTTAGCAAGAATAGCAACTTCCGTTGCTTCGTCATCAACGGGAATCTCGCCGCCTTCGGTCACCTGTGTTTTCGTGAGCAACGGTCCTCTCAGCCATTCGCCCACCGGACGGAGCAGACTGCGCGGAACGCTTAAACTCAAAAGCAAAATAATCACACCCCCAGCAGCGGACAATCCCAACGGAAGTGCACTCTTGTGCGGCGCCGTTTGAATCTGAGCGTCTTTAATCAGTTCAAGCACTTGAGGCGTAAACCCGGGTTGTAATTGCGTATCGGCAAAAGCGGTAGGCAGTATTGAAACCATCTCCTCACTCAAGACGGTTTTGAGTTTTGCTCTGGCGCGCATAAGTCTCTGATTAACCGTATTCGGAGACACTCGCAGCGCCTGGGCAATCTCCTTACTCTTCATGCCCGCCATATAACGGAGCATTAGAACCTGACGGTGCATCTCCGGGAGCGACGCCAATGCCTCGTGCAGTTGTTGATTTCTTAATCTATCCGATTGTGTATCCATGTCCGCTTGAATGTTCGAAGATTGAGTGAACTGAAGTGCGGTATCAATCCGTCGTTGCTGTGTCCGGTAAAATTCCTTGCAGCGGTTCATCGCGATCGAATAAAGCCAGGCATAGAAGTTGTCCCATCGCCGTAACGTTGATAACTTCCTAAAGGCATTGAGGAAGGCATCCTGCGTAATATCTTCAGCGTCTTGAACGTGACCTATCTTCGCGTACACCAGTACGAAGATTCGCGTCTTGTATCTATCAACCAGTAGAGCAAATGCCTCCGCGTTGCCTGAGAGACATTCATGAACGATATGACCGTCGTCGGTGTGCATAGGTGTTCCGCCGCATTAACCTAAGTTACCTCTCTAGAATCCAAGCTGAGAAAGCCGTGCTACTTCCATTTCGGCGCTTGTTCTAGATTACTGAAAACCACTCGGACGCACCCAAGTCGAAAACAAGAACTCAACGAATATTCGAACTGCAATCCTTAGACCCTGTTTGAAAAGTACAGTTTGTAGGGTGCGCACTGCGCACCAGCCTCTAAAAGCCCCAGAGGAGATCAAGCGAACGAATAGTGAGTGCGATAGAGATTCTGAAGGTATGTAGAAACTGAATATGGCTCTGATACCAACTATTCAAACAAGCTCTTAATCTCTTCGAAAAAATCCCAGTCTTTAATCGGTCTTAAGTCGCTGATAAATAACGTCCGCCCTTAAGTTACCTTCTTTAGCTACAAATACAATCCCACTTCCGTCCTCGGCGATAGTGTAATATAACATCCGGCTGTCTCCTACCTTTTCAATAAAAGGAAATAACCAAGGATTCTCAAAGTCTGAATCGATTTCTGGCGCTTCTTTTGGCGTGACGCTCGCCGAGAGAAATGTTAGCCTGATTTGATTTACGTCCATTTCAAATTCACCTTGAGCAGTAACTGTAATCTTGTCAGTACGTAGTAGGATGTGTTGCAGTCCCTTCTCGGCAAGGATCGACGCGTCTGTAACCTCTTTAATAGGACGACTGTAGGTGGATTCAAATGTGCGATCCGGATTGAATGTCAGGTAAATCGCGAACACCGCAGATTCCTGGTATACCACCTCGTCGCCGTGAAAGCTTGTAATCGACTCTAGTAGCCAAGTTCCTAAAATTGGCGTGACATCTGCAATGGGTGTGAACTGCGCTTCGATAGTCTCGTTTGACGAAACCGGCGAATCCTCCGTGAGAGGACTCTTGTCGCTACCACAGCCGATGATGACAACAAGGGACATGCCAAAAATCAATTTCCAAGTCAATATAGTCTGCATCTTTGTCTACACTCCCTTTTAGCAACTTCCAAGAAAAAACCTACATGTCAATCTATGCCCCAACCGCTCCTGCTGGATTGGCAAATCCAGCAGGTTCTTATGCATCCATTAAGTTCCGAGTCTTTCGTATCGGAGGGTTGCGAATGGTGTGAAAATAAATCTATCAACCTTCCCCCTTCCATCCTCCCAATCTTACTCTTCCCAGTCGATGTAGAAGATAAACTATTACATTAAAACTTGCTTAACAGATTCTTTAAGGTAAAAGCTTCAGTTTTCCCCACGTTGTCGTGAGTCCTTTTGCCGATGTAACTGCTCGTCTGCGGCCCGGTCCCCCATCTGGTACCTCGTCCCCGGTCACAGTGAAGTCATCTAACCAAATATTGCACCATCCACTGAAGCGTAATTCGATCAACCCGGGAGGAAAGGCGTCATCTTCGGCTTCCACAATGAAATCGCCGACAGAAAAACTGTATTTATTCCCATGGGCTTCAATCTTCAATGTATACCAGACCTCCTTTTCGTATTCAAAGGGAGTTCGCCAGGCCAACCTCTTGATCAACTCGGGTTCATTTCCTTCCCACCCTATCTCCCACACAACAATTCGGATGGAAGTCAAATCGTGTTCCTCTAGCGCGTCAAAAACATGTAGAAATTCCAATCGACCCGATTTTTGCCCCTCTTCGTTATATGAATAAAAAATCCCCCACGAACTCGACTCGGGACCTCGAATGTTTCTAACCATTATCTCCATTTCCAGAGTGAAATTCTGGATGTCCCCAAGAAGATAATTCGTTAGACTCAAGCTGGCGCCCTCCCTTCTGCCTCTGAAATTGAAACGTCCTTCCTTTACACCTGCGTGGAATTCGTCATTCTCGAATCCTTCTGTTCCTCCCCAATCCCAAAGCGTTCGGTCGCTGAAATCGTCTATCCAGGTTCCGGCGATACACATTGGTCCAAACAGAACGAGTGGTGTAAACAGAACAGTAGTAAATCTAACATATTTGATTAGCATAATACTGCACCTCCTGCTAGCGTAATTGATAATCTTCTATGGCCTCGGCAAAAATTTTGATTTTAGTTTGCCCCATGTTGTGGACAATTTCCCAACCGGGAAAACGGCTCTCGCAAATCCGGGCCCTCCGTTCGGCACGTTTGGACCTGTCACGGTAAAGTCATCCAACCAGATATTACATCTTCCGCGGAAACGGAATTCGATCCACCCAGCGGGGACGGAGGAGTCTTCCGCTTTTAAAGTGGTATCTCCCACAGAAAAGGTATATTGGTTTCCGATGGCGTCAATCTTCAACGTATACCAGATCTCTTTTTCATACGCTAAAGGTAAATGCTCGTCAAACCTTCTCGTCAACGCGTGCGGGTTTTCCATCACCTCCCACACAACAATGCGAATGGAAGCTAAATCTTGTTCTTCAAGATCGTCGAAGACATGTTGAAATTGGAAGTCCAACATCCCTTCATATTTCCCCGTTTCTTCGTTATAGGTGTAATACGAAATGCCCCAGGAACTCGACTCAGGCCCCAGTATGTTCCGAACCATGAACTTCATTTCTAACTTAAAATCCTAGACTTTCCCAAGCATGAAGTTCCTCAGATCCAAGTAGGCGCTTACGCGCCTCCCTCTAAAATTGAGCCGCCCATCATCTACGCCCGCGCGGAATTCCTCATCTTCGAACCCTTCTGTACCTCCCCAATCCCAAAGGGTTCGATCGCTAAAGTCGTCTATCCATGTTCCGGCGAGACCCACTTGTCCAGACGCAACAAAAGTCAACAAGAACACTATAATCAAAAGAACGCTTTTCACTGACATTTTTCATACCTCCCGTAGGAATCACTGTCTGGTTCACCTTGTGGTCGGTCGAATTCGGTCTATTTCTCCCAAATTCGCACAGTGAGGAAACGACTCCGCTTTATAGAAGCCGCACATCCCCGAAATATTACATCCGAAACCGTTTTTTTCAGGAAAACAGTGATAACGAGGACTAGATTTGGCTGGAAACGCTTATGATCCCGTGCTTTGATAGCGTCTCAAGCCGTAATGCCAAAAGAGAAAACCGACGCCGAGCATCACGAGTGCAACGACAGGTGCTCCGAACTGGAAGAATTCGGGCATTCCGAGGAATTCCTTCTTTTGAAGGAACCGCTGAGCGGGATAATAGGTTACGAAAGCCACGGGGAGGATAAATGTCAACACGAGCCGCACGGCGAGCGGATAGATAGAGATGGGAAAAGTCGCCGACTCTTTGGTTGCGGTAATGAGCAGGTCCGTCAATTTGCGGGATTTCGTCGTCCATAGCGCCACGGTGGCACTGACGAGTATGAGGGCGAACATAATTGCGGTGCCGCACACTACTGTCGTGACGGTAAACACGGCAATGCTAATCGACCAGCGAATTTGTACGAGTTTCAGAGCAAGGATGAAGATGGCGACGCTCGTCAGCGCCCGCGCAACATGATGAAGTTCCACACGGCTCGCAAGAACGTAGAACAGTGACGGCAAAGGCTTGGTTAAAACTGTGTCTAGGTCGCCGAGAACAATGTACCGATCGAAATCATCCAACTGACTGGCAACTATCCGCATGAGCGAGTACGCCAGATTCCCTAACCCGTAAAGGAAAACGACTTCTGCCAACGTCCAACCGTTCACGGCGCGAAACTTGGTAAACAACACGCCCAACAGTCCGATCAAGCAGGCTTCACTGACCATAATCGTGATGCACCTCAATCCAAAGGACAGTCGATATTGAATTCGAGAGCGCACATAAGCGCCTGCGAGAAGAAAGTAGAGCTTGAGATATCGTCGCATAATGCTTAAGAGCCAGCCATTATCCCTGTCGGAATAATTCTTTCAGCAAGCAACACGTTTTAGTCGAATTCTCTTTCCTCGATCCAGAGGATCGAAATGTCAATAGAATGCGACATGTCCAGAGTCCCGCACTCCAGAGGAGTGCAATGTGGAGTGTTACTTGATAGCCCATTTGAATAATACATTTGTAGGGTGCGATCAAAGAAGCGAAAAGCGACTGCGATAGAGATCCACTGCGCACCAGCCTCTAAAAGCCCCAGCGCGGATCTAGCGAACAATCAACTGAGTGGACATCGAAGGCGATAGTAGATCCCGCCCCACACGGTAGGTGCGGTTTCCAACCGCACTGGTACCCAACACAAACGTATTTTTTTGGAAAATAAACCACTTAGTAGGTGCGATGAAGATCTCTTTCTAACCGCACCGGGCTTCACTAAGGAATTACCGAATTAAAAAATTAATCTTCATAAAAGTTAAGCAACTTCCATATCAATCTAGGCCCCAACCGCTCCTGCTGGATTGGCAAATCCAGCAGGTTCTTATGCACTCATTAAGTTCCGAGTTTTTCGTATCGAAGGACTGAGAATGGCGTGAAAAGAAATCTTCCAACCTTCCCCTCTTCCATCCTTCCAATCCTACTCTTCCCGGTCGATGCAGAAGATGAACTTTTATATTAAAACGTGCTTAATCGAAGTATACCAAGAACAAGGCTGAAAATCGGGGAAAAACTTTCATGCCGTCCCATTCTTCTCAGCCGCCCTGAACGACCAGCTTGCGGAAAGCTGCGCGATAACCGATCCGCCCAATCGCCATTAACGCAATTGCCCATGCCAGTTGTATTAACAGCGATACAATCAGATTTCTCCCTACTAGCTGACCGGAATACAGCGCCGTCGGGATATAGATGATGGCGCGAAAGGGTAACACTTCCCCCACCTTGGATAAGAACGCGGGATAGAACTCAAGGGGCAGAAAGTAGCCGGAAAATAAAAGGTGCAGTCCCCATATGATTAGCGCATAAAGCCCATAAATTTCGACGAGCCAGAAGGCGCAGATACCGATTATGAATTCGATACTGAACAGAATGACATATCCCAAGGCTACACTCAAGATAAAGAGCGCTATAGTTAAGAACGACGGCGGAAGAGACAACTTGAAAATCACATAAAACAGAACGACTTTCGGCAACATGTTAAATAGCACAGTGTGGATTGAAGTTCCGACTGCGGTTGCGAGCGTCATCATCTGAAAGTCGATCGGTTTCATCAGATCGGTTGCCACCTCGCCGGCGCGAATCTTCGCTTGGATAATTCGTGCGATCCGAAGAGTGAACACGAACGTCAGCAACGTCTGTGAGATGACGATGTACGTCAGAATGCCGATAAGGTCGTATCCCTCTACTGATGTCTGGCCCGCATACAACGCCTTCCACAGGTAAACGTAGATCAGCATAAAGAGCACATTGATGGCTAGCTCCATCCATAGCTCAAACCGATAGGTAAGCGTCCGCTGAAAGGCTTTTGTCGAAAAAGCGAGATATTTTTTCATGGCTAGTTTCCAACGGCTATTGACTCATCCCGAACTTATATATCCGGCGAACAATCTCCTCAATCTCCGGCTCCGAGATTGTCAAATCCTGTATTTCGTAACGCGCCGCCAATTGAGCGATGACCTCCGAAGCGGGCAGCGTATCTCGGTCGAATGCGAGCCAGATACGGTTTTCCTCGCGCCGGGTCAGCTTCACACCCACAAGTTGAATGTCTGAATACGGCTGTGCAAGGTCAACAATGAGCATTCGGGTTTTGCCGTACTGTTTCTTCAGGACATCGATCCCGCCATCGTAGATGATTTTGCCGCTGTCAATGATAATGAGTCGCTGACATACCTGCTCGACATCATTGAGGTCGTGAGTCGTCAGGATGACCGTGACCTGACGCTCGGCGTTTATCTGCTTGAGGAACTGACGAACCTGTTCTTTGGCAACCACATCCAAGCCGATAGTCGGCTCATCCAGGTAGAGAATCTCCGGGTTGTGCAGCAGCGCGGCAGTCAGATCGCACCGCATCCGCTGACCAAGACTCAATTTTCGTACCGGCGTGGACAGAAACGGATGCAATTGCAACAGTTCGCTGAAGAATTCGAGATTCTGTTTGTACCGGTTTTCGGGAATTTCGTAGATGTGTTTTAACAACTCGAAGGAATCGATAACAGGCAAATCCCACCAGAGTTGCGTGCGCTGTCCAAACACCACGCCTATCCGACGTGCGTTTTCCTTCCGGCGATGATATGGCGTCAGCCCCATGACGTCGATGTGTCCAGACGTTGGCACAAGAATCCCCGTCAGCATTTTGATGGTTGTCGATTTTCCCGCACCGTTGGCGCCGATGTATCCCACCAATTCGCCGCGTTCAAGGGTGAAGTTTACGTCGTCAACGGCATTTATAATGTCGTGTTCGCGCGAGATGGCGCTGCCAAGGCTTCCCCAAAACCCCTTACGGCGTTTATGTACCTTGAAGTTTTTGCTTAGGTGTTCCACAGTGATAATGGGCATATTCATCTCCGCCGGATTTATTGAGGCGCAACTTCGCTAGAATTCTAGCTTGGACGGGAGATCGTATCGCCGGCTTACACACCTATTTGGCAGACCGAAAAATATAACCAGCCGGACGAGAATAGATCACATAGCGACACAGTCTGAGGAAGTTATCGGGGCAAAACAGTAAAGATTCACTCGCGCGGATGTGAGGTGGAATAATACTTTGATCGATGGACGTAATGTTCGCCCGCAGTCAATTAGCGATTATACGGTTCTGAATTTTCAGCGGCGTGAGCCCGATTTGGAAAGCATGACTACATAACTTGGAAAGGTAAAAATTAAAGCAGCGAATTATATCACTTTTCTCTTGCTATTGCAACCGCCATGAAACAGTGCGACAGGGGAAACGCATCTAATTTAGAGGATGTCTCATTGCGGTAGAATTTACGATTAATGTTGGGTTTCACTTATATTTTTGGTAGGTTCATGCAAAGTGGGGACTCGGAAACACCTCTAAGATTAACGATCATTTACGAATTTCGTTCAACCCAACCTACGATCCTTAGAAAACTTGCCACAAACTTAGCCTGATTTTCTTTTTTGTCCAGCAGAAAATTTAGATGCGTTTCCCCTGAACAGTGCGAACGCTCCTGGCTCACAGGATGAGTGACGAATTCGCGATTGCCTTCCCATGCTGGGGGAAAAAACCCGTGACAAAACAGACGAGGTGTGACATAATTCGGCGATGTTCACTCATATGCAACCGTGCTCTAGTTTCGTATTGCTGTCCTATGATTCATTATTTCGGAGGTACTGATGCCAGAGTTGTCAGAACAGGAAATGTTTGCAATTTTACGAGAGTTTGATACGCCGTCGATTACGAATGTCGTCGCAACCTATCCCGGTACGGAAACCTGCCTTGGGCTTTATAATCCTTGGACGGAAAACTGGTACACCGATACGTCGATTCACTGTATGTATCCCGAGTTGGGACCGCTCGTCGGGTACGCCGTGACCTGCGTCTACGGACTGCCGGATCCGAATTACTCCGAGTTGTCGTTCTTGGATGTCATTGACGAACTGGACGCTTCCAAGAAACCAACAATTCTGGTATTCGAGCAGAAGTTTCCTCCCGAAATAGCCAATAAAGCCGGGCTTGCGGGCGGAAACATGACCTCTGCGATGAAAGCAGTCGGGTGTGTTGGCGCCATATCGAACGGTCCTTCTCGCGATAGGGATGAGATTCGTCCCATGAAATTTCAGTACATGCTCAGTGGCATTACGCCCGGTCACGGAGCCATGGCACTTCGCGCGATTAACGTTCCTGTTTCGGTCGCAGGAATGGATGTAGCGCCTGGCGAGCTTATCCACATGGACGAGAACGGCGCGTGCAAATTCCCGGCAGACAAACTTGAAGCTGTCGTGAAAAACGTTCAAGCGTTGCGCGACGAAGAGGCCGACCGCATTGGAAAACTGGCGAATGCCACATCCGCAAAACAGGTGCGCGCCATCATGAGCGGTCACGCCTATGCTGAAGATGAAGAAGGTGAATAGAGGAATCGCTTGAAAATCAAATGGAGGGTTGAAGTGCCCATCTCGAAAACGCGGTGGCAACTATTTAAGTCGACATTTTGTGTCCACGGTAATCCGCACACTCGTACCTTTGGACACCACTGACAACATCTCAAGGTAGAATTTCCCCTTCCAAGCACTTCCACATGCTACTTCCAAAACGGCTTTTCCTTGCCGCCCTCGCAATTTCGAGCGCCGGAGGTTTTCTGCTGTGCGGTTATGAATTCATTCGAGCCGTATCAACCTCACTGTTTATCGAGGCATACGGCGCCGTAAACCTTCCGTGGGTTATGTTTGCGGTACCGCCGAGCACCTTCCTGTTGCTGTACGTTTTTGGTCGGATACTCTCAAGAATAGGGGCAAATCGCGCGCTGCTGCTGACCTCGTTACTGTCCGCGGGATTAATTGGCGGCAGCTACATATTGCTACTGCGCGGGGTTGCACTTGCAGCCGCCGTTATCTACGTCTTTCGTGAAGCCTATATCGTCCTAATCATTGAGCAATACTGGTCGCTTGTCAACAGCACGCTAAGTTCCGATCAAGCGCGACAGGTAAACGGTCCATTCTGCGGAATTGCATCGCTCGGCGCCATAGCCGGTGGGCTTCTTGTGAGGCAATTGGCAGCACCGCTGGGTTCCGAGTTACTACTTCTCTTCGCCGCAGCGTCTCTCATTCCCGGTGCCGTCTGTTCCGGCGTAGCCTATACGTTAGCCGGCGAACCCAAACCGAGCACGGAGGAGGCGGACGGCAAGAAGGGTCACATAGGAATAGCGCTATTTTTAAGGTCGCGCTATCTGGTGCTCATCGGCTTGCTTATCTTGACAACGCAGACGGTCTCAACGGTCCTCGATCTACGCTTCAACGGATTGGTGGAAATTGAGAAGGTAGATGCGGACGAGAGAACGGCTTTCTACGGGTCGTTCTACGCCGGACTCAATGCGATGGCGCTACTGTTGCAATTTCTTGCCGTCCCGCTGATTCTCAGATTTGTGCCGCTACGTACGGTGCATCTCGGGATTCCGGCGGTTCATCTTCTCACTTGCGCGATATTAACCATCACGCCTTCACTGCGGAGCGGGGCAACGGCTTTTCTCCTATTCAAAGCGCTGGACTACTCTATCTTTCGCGCCGGCAAAGAGATTTTCTACATCCCTTTGTCATTCGATGCACGCTACCGAGTGAAACAGATTATTGACACCTTCGGCTATCGGACAGCAAAGGGAGGCAGCGCAGGCGTGCTTGCACTCGTCGGTCTATTCGCGAAGATTCCCGGCGCCGCTTTTTCAGTTGTGGCAATGGTGATGGCAGGGCTCTGGTCGGTTTTTGTGTCGAAAGTCACGAAGCGTTATCAAGACTTGGAAGTCGAAAAAAGTCCGCCAAATGAAGGCTGAAGGGGCCGGTTTATGAAATGAAGGAGAGCAATTAAGAGAGGAATGACAAAAAATGCCCGTTTTTGAATCTGCCGAAAAGCTCTATCGCTGCATAGGCGGGTTTTTTGAGCTGATGAGTAATCATCCTCACACCCAAAAACTGCTGCAAACAACCGAATTGACCGTCGGGTTTGTTTTCACCGATCCCGAGGCTTCGATTACCTTGGCTGCTCAAAGTGGAGAGCAATCCGTCCACTACGGAGATTATGGCGAGCCGCCCGATGTACAACTATCTATGTCGGGTGATGTGGCACACCGGTTTTGGATGGGGGAGGTCAACGTAATGAGCGCGATTATCACACGCCGAATTGTGGCGGAGGGGCCTCTCGACAAGATTATGGAACTCAAACCGCTGATTAAAGCGGCAATGGAGATTTATCCGCGGCACTTTGAAGAGTACGATTCGCCGGTGTCGAGCTAAAGGAAAGCGGCTTTCGATTTCTTCCCATAGATGATTGGCGCCGTATCCAAATCATCTATGTACCGCGCCAATCCTGCTCGTTGTCCGTTGATAGGCCGGCTCCGGTCTGTACGTAGATGAATCGCCAGACTTCTACGCGGCGCACTCGACAGGTTGAAACTGCTTCCGTGCAAAACTCCTTTGTCATGTAGGCTCATCCCGCCGGCGTCCATGAGAGCCGAAATCTCCTGCCACTTTCGGTCCGGTGATAGGGCAAAGGCTTCTTCAGAAATATCTTGGCTGTAGAAGTCGCCGCCGGTAATCTCCTCCCAGCGATGCGAACCTGCCACGAATTTCATGGGACCCGATGAATCCTCCACATCACTCAACGCGACCCATGCCGTGAGTAACCGACTTCCTTCTTCCCAAGTCGCTCTCCAATATTGCCAATCCGTATGCCATCCAATCTTGGTTGGGGTAGGCTCCTTCTCGGCTGCTGGTGGTTTGTAAAGCAGTTGTACCCACCACACCTGAATCATTTCGGCGCCTGTGACGTGGGCGGCCCATTCACCAATTTCGGGAGACCGAATAAGTTCCCCAATCGCCTTGCTGCCAAGTTGCGGCTGTTCAATTTTGCAGAGACACGCCGGATCATCGCCGGGATTCCAAGGAGAGTTTTCCGGTGGTCTTCCCGTATCGTAATCGCCCTCGCGAATCTTATCCATTCCATCGCTTGCATTCCGAACCCTCTCCGATTCAATCGTTGACGATTTGAAAACGTGAAAACCATTCTCTTCGAATGAACTCTTAATGTCCATCGGCGCTGTCTTCTCCCGTGCTATGAAGTGAATCCCTAGGCGAGTTCCCGATTTTTCATAGTAACCCAAGTTGCCACCTTTGTCTGACGAGGCGCAGAAACCGAGTTTTTTTCAACGTGGAAGCACCAAATTGACGAAAATCAGCCCAATTTGACTATAATTTAGCAAACGTGAACCAAATACCCGGTTTCTCTATCATTTAAGTAGCAACTTGGGCTAGTAATTACACGTTAAAGCGAATCTCAAGGATTGTGTTCTCCGGAATAATGCAGTCCTCGTCCACTAGCTTCGTCAAGTCCTTGGAACGGGCATCTTGCAGGCTATGCGACGCCAACATGTCATCGCAACTAATTATCTCCGCTTTGATAAATCCCCGCGCCAAATCGGAATGAATCTGCTCGGCGCACCCAACCGCATTTGTGCCCTTTTCTATCAACCACGCATGGACTTCCTGTTTGTTCAGCGTATAGAAGAACATCATCCCGGCTTTCTCCAAGATGGCAGCGCACACCTGATTCACATCCGTATATGGTGTTTCAAATACCACCGTCGGTTTGTAACTCACGAGACCGAAACCGTTGGCAATCACCTTCTCACTATCGTCGAGAACGAGATCGCACAGAGGATTTTCGGATTCGAGATGTGTCAGACACTTGTCGAGCACGGATTTTATGTTCTCGTTCTTCATCCTTATGAGTAGGTTTTCAATTCTTTCCATGTCTAGGATGAGCAAATCTAGTAGCTCGTCGGCTGCTATTGCGATGGCTTGCGAAGCTTCGTAGTCGTCGGGGAAGAATTCGAAATAGTATGGCGCGGATTTGGCGGGTTTGAACTTTGCCGCGAGTTCACTCAGGTATCCATCATCATATTTCACCGCCCCCGGCGGCAAGTCTAATCCGGTATACGCTACTTTCACGCTGTTTGAGAACCCTTCCGTGCGGTCGAAAACGAATTTTTAATCCGTTTCGGTTAGTTCGTATCCTAGTCGTCAGCGCTGATCTCGGCTCCCACCGGTAACTCGTCCATAGCGGGACTTTGGGCAGGAGAAGGTTTTCTTGCGAACAACGCATTTATATCTGTCGTAATCGCGTACAATGCGGGCATGACAAAGAGTGTTAACAGAGTAGCAAACGTCAGTCCGAAGATGATTGTGCTAGCCAACGGCATCCAGATAGGTGACTTTCCACCCAACCCGGTCGCCATCGGAATCAATCCGCAAACCGTTGTAATGGTTGTCAACATAATCGGACGCAATCGGACGCTAGCGCCTCTAAGAATCGCGCGCCACCGCTCACTTCCGTTTCTGCGATAACGGTTAATGAAGTCGATGAGCACAATCGAATCATTTACCACGATTCCGGCGAGCGCAACAATACCAAACATGGCTATCATGCTTAGTGTGGCGCCAACCGCCAAGAGTCCAATCATCGCACCGATGATTCCGAATGGCACCGCCAGGAGAATAATGACGGGCTGGAGGAAGGACTTAAACTGTGTCGCCAAGATGACATAAATCAAGAAAACACCAATCGTAAATAGCCGAACCAAATCAGCAAAGGATTCCTGAATCTGATCAAATTCACCCCGGAAGTCCAACCGGTATCCGGGGAACATAGTCTCTATTCCCGCGAATGCCTCAATTAGCGCTTGATTTACTTCAACAGCCGTGGTCCTGTCAGAATCTACGGAAGCATTTACGGTAATCGCCCGGTCTCCGTCAAAGCGGCGAACCTCGACGTACCCCTTCTCCTCTCGCACGTCGGCGATGTCTCTTAACGGGACAATTTCTCCCGTCGGTGCGGCTATCAGGAGTTCCCCAAGATCCGAGATTGTCTGAAGAGCGCCTTCGTTGTATTTCACGATGACATCTACCGCCTCGTCGGTATCACGATAGGTGGTAGTAATGTTGCCCTCAATTGCATTGCGCACATTGTAGGCAATCTGGAAGACATTCAACCCGTATTGATGCGCCTTCTCCTCCTTCACGTGCACCCGGAGTTCGGACTTCCCGACAAGAAAATCATCCTGAATGTCATAGACGCCATCCATCTGACGCAATTCTGCTTGAAGCATATTCGAAATTCGTTTCAGCTC
Organism: Candidatus Poribacteria bacterium; assembly: GCA_965220415.1. Lineage (GTDB taxonomy): Bacteria > Poribacteria > WGA-4E > WGA-4E > JAJDTR01 > JAJDTR01. Next base: position 5,741,626 of record OZ244829.1, on the reverse strand, counting down.
GGGGAAATCCGGCCCTTTGATTTTCACATCAACGTCGGCGCCGCTGGGTGGTCCACCTTGCAACTTATCAATGGTAAGCTTTTCGATGCCGCTGACTTTCGCAATCTGCGGACGAAGGGCATCCACAATCTCATCTACACTACGCCTGCGCTGATCTTTCGGAACGAGTTCGACCAGCACCTCGCCTACATTGGATCGAAACGTCGTACCTGCCAGTAATCCGGAGGTGGGGGTGTGTAAGCCGAGGTTGCTCACAATAGCCACGCGCTCGTCAGCGGGGATAGACGCGGCGACCTTCTCGAGTTGAGAAATCACCCCGCTGGTCTCATTCATTCCGAACGAGGGAGGCATTTCGGCTTTGAGGTAGAATTGGGGGAAGTCTTCCCCGGGGAACAGTTCCTTGTCAAGCGCCAAGAATGCGGCGGCGCAGACCACCACACCCGCAGCCAAGACTCCGAACACTACGGCGTAACGCCATCGTACGATGTACTTCAAAACCGCCACGTAACGCTTCTTTATCGGATTAAACCAGTTATTTCGACGGGCATTATTTTTCGATACCTTTCCCCATTCGGAAACGTGCGCGGGAAGAATCATAAACACTTCAAGCAGTGATGCCGCCAACACCAAAATGGCAACAATCGGCACAACACGCATAAATTGACCGGATATACCCGACATGAACATCAGCGGTCCAAACGCCGCGACCGTGGTCAAGCTTGCTGCGAGAACGGGAGTTCCTACCTGCTCGGCGCCAACGACGGCAGCTTCGCGCGGAGATTTTCCCCGCTGGATGTGTCGATAGATATTTTCAACTACCACAATAGCATCATCAACGACGATGCCGACGACAAGGATCAAACCAAATAAAGCGACACCGCTCAGTACAATCCCCGTCAGTTGCATGAAAAGGAACGTTGCCATGAATGCGACAGGGATGCCAAGCGCCGCAAAGAGCGCGTTCCGAAAGCCCAAGAATACGAACAGCAGAATAACCACAAGAAAGAGTCCGAAAAACGCATTGGTTTCAAGGATACCAAACCGCTCCTTCAGGATAACGGAGTAATCATTTACCACTGAGATTCTTGCATTCTCCGGCGCAATCAGTCGGTAATCATCTACGAGTTCGCGAATTTGCTCAACCAACTTGATGGTATTTGATTCTGTCTTCCGCTGAATCGTCAAGCTGATGGATGGCGTACCGTGGATACGTGACAACGTGCGCGGCTTCTCGTAGGTGTCGGAGATGGTCGCAATGTCGCGCAATCGAAGTGACGTGCCGGTGCCTCGTGCTCGGATTATCGTGTCTTCAATCTCATCAACACTTCGAAATTCACCCAAGGTGCGAACAAGGTATTCAGATGTACCAACTTCCATTGTTCCCGCCGGCAAGTTAAGGTTGTGGTTCCTTAGCGAATTTATCACCTCCGCGATAGGGAGTTGGTATGCTTGCAGTCTTTGCGGATCAACTTCTATCCATATTTCTCTGTCGCGCACCCCTGCCAAGCGAACAGATCCGACCCCGTCAATGTCCAGAATCTCGTCCCTTAGGTTCTCGGCGATAGCCTTCATCTGCGGTTCCGAAATGGCTCCGCCAACGACGAGCGTTAGCACGGGAAAAGTGGATTCCATGTCGAATTCCACAACTTCCGGTTCATTCAGAATTTCATTCGGGAGATCATTCACGCGCTCCACGGCGGAGCGCATATTCTGCATCTGCTTGCTGAATTCCCTGTCACTAATCTCTTCGAACTGGAGCGAGATTGTCGATATCCCTTCCGATGATGTCGAGAGCATCAGATCAATCTTGTTGACATCGTCTTCAATAGCTTCCTCGATCGGGACCGTCACCAATTTCTCGACCTCCTCGGGAGAGGCGCCAGGGTAGATGGTTGTAACGGATGCTGATTGTACCTCAATATCGGGGCTTAACGCCCTTGGGAGCACAAACCAAGCAATCGTACCGAACACGATGATTACGATCATCAGTAGGTTTGCAAAGACCGGATTACTCACGGAAAGTTTCGGAAGGGACATTTGGGTTGATTTCCTTATTATCGGGCTTTAAGCAATATAATGAAAAAATGTTCTCCAGAGAAGGAGATTTTTACGAATGCCACACGACACAGAGTCCTCTGAATAGAATTATAGCAAAGTGAGAATCCAATTAACAATACATAATCAGTTGAACATTAGGGGAAACGCATCTAAGATCACTCAATCGCTCTCGTGTTAAAACTAACCGTGGCGGCTGTGTGCAGTTTCACGGGTTCTTCACTCTACAGCATCATCGGAGCTGAAGGTGTACTAATCCAGTAGAAACTCCCCTCCTCTAATTTGCCTTTGTTCAGGCGCTTGAGAGCACCCCATTATGCTGTCGGAATAATTCATTCAGCAAGTAACACTTTCTGGTCGGAGTCCCTTTCCTCGATCCAGAGGATCGAAATGTCAATAGAATACGATATGTCCAAATTTCCGCACTCCAGAGGAGTGCAATGTGGAGTGTTACTTGATAGCCTGAAGAGGTGAATAACAAGTCGATCTGCCACCCTTTTTGGTCGGTTTCGGCTTAACTTGTACCTATTTCTTTGTAAAAATAGCCTAAAAAAATAGGTACAAAGAGGTGAACGGAGGCTTGATTTCGAAGGAGTGTTCACCTGGTCTGATTCGATAGTTTCCTTTGATAGCGCGGGTTCATGCGCGCGCGGCGATGAAAAAAGTAGGTACAAAGTAGGTACAGAGAAAAAAAGTTCGTCCTCGCGCAGGTAACATTTAGGCGCGTAACAAGCCAAAGCGCTACCTTGATGGAACACGGAAAATCGGCGATTTGGGGAGTAGCACACCCACTCTGCCGCTTATCTGTCCACCCTATATCATACTATACACGTGTAAAGTTGTCAATGCAAATCAGATGCGTTTCCCCTGAGTTGAACATAGCTATGTTGTCTGACAGGTCGCTGATTCTAGAGTCTTGAGGTTCTGTTAACATTTGAAAATCGAGTAATATTGATTTCCTCGAGAGCCTGATTGAAAAGGACATTTGTAGGGTGCGATCAACCGAGTGAACAACGAGGGCGATAGAGATCTTGAAGGTGTGTAGTAACATCGAAACCTTACGGACCTAAGCCCCAACGTGGAATCAAGCGACTGATTACGGAGCGATCAACTGAACGGATAGTGAAGGCGATAGAGATCCCACAGGTGTACAACAATTCACGGCAGAAACATGAAAAACCACTCCTCAAAAGGCAAAAAATGGGATTGGCACCTATTATTCAAACAAGTTCGATAGAGATCCCGGTGCAGTGGAGTTCCACTAGCCACTAGATTGCACTTTATGCACGGTTCGGTACAAACTGAAGTAGAAATCTTGCTCTGTTTGGTACAATGACAGCCGACTTTTCGTCATGGATAAGGCGTCGCATAATGCAATCGGCAAGGATTACAGACTATGGCATACTAATTGCGCAGTCATAGAACGTGGCGTAGCAGGTTTTGTCATAATCCTTGCCTGGATTATTGACAGTTTTAGGACTTACGCAGCAATTGGAGTTTACTACCGTAGGCGAGATATCTTGCCCCGCCGCAAATAGGAGGTCGCGATTTGGAGATTGCTCCTACAAGGCTTGGAGCGTTGAAACAGGAAACAAACTATCCTACCGCGAACTTCAGGTTGTTAGCTTCGTAAGTCCGAAGTTTAACAAACCGCTTATTCCAAAGATGGAGGAAGACAAATGAGAACGAAGAGAACCTCCCGCGCGTTCGTGACTTCGTTGGTGTTGCATCTTGCGATAGCATTTATCGTTAGCTTGTACTTGGTAAGTCAAACCCGGCAGTTTAAAGATTTGGTTGGCGTAGACGTACTCAAGTTCAGCAAGCCGCCGAAGCCTTCAGTCCGTAAACCCGTCGTTAAATCACCGGTTAAACCAACGGTGCCCACAACGAACACTGTGGTGGTTGAACAAGTTGAAATTCAGCCGCGCGTCACAACTACTTTCGCCGCTCGTTCAAACTTTGAGGCGACATCTGTACCAAAGTTTTCAAACAAAGTGGTTAAGATTGATGCCCCGATAAATCCGAATGTTCCGAAGGTGGTGTCCCCCAATTCCCCTGTACCTCAAGCTGCTACACATACGGACTTCTCAGTGTCCGATGCCCCCGGGGCGTTAGCCTTCTCGGCGCCGGTGGCAAATGCTCCCGCAGCCGGTCCTCCCAACATTGGTCGAGGTATCGCCGGTGGAGTTGTACAGGTGGAGTTTGCGTTCAACCGCCCGCCCGGTCTTGCCATGGTCGAGACTGTTGGTGCGGCGCCCGACGCCCTAGGTGATGTTGTTAAAAACATTACGCTCGGTAATGAGGAGGTTCTGCCCCTTCCGAGAGGCGAACCTGGGGGTACGGTCATCGGTAAAGGTCGCGACATTCGCGGCGTACTGCGTTTTACCCGAGTGCGCCATAATCTTTCTGATTGGTGGGCAGATGCTTCCTCGCTGAATGCCTTGACAAAGTGGATCAACGAGCGGACGAAAATCAAAGTTGACATGAATGTTGAAGGCGGGGCATTGAAGTTGACTGACGCTAACTTGCATAGAAGCCCGATTCTTTTCATGACAGGGCACGATCCAAGCATGGCACGGTCAAATAAATTATTCGGCCAGTATGGTGGTGGTCGGCTGGACAATCGCTTCACTCCGGCAGAATCTGCCGCTCTGCGTAAATACCTCGTGGGAAATGGTGGATTTCTGGTCTTTGACGATTGTGGTGTGAACGCACCAGCTCAAGCAATGACTCGGTTGTTCCTCGCTCAAATGCGGTATGTCATGCCTGAATATCAGGTTGAGCGGATTCCAAACGACCATGAAATCTACGGCAACTATTACGAAATGGGCGGCCCTCCGGTTGGATTTGACATCTTCTGGTGGGGAACGCGGCCGCCGAGAAGAAACTTTCTTGAGGGCATTTCCGTCGGTGATAAATTGTCAGTTATCGTCGTGCGCCGAGATTATATGTGCGCAATGGAATCGGTCAGCTTGCCGACCCGTTCAGTCCACTATTCGCCGGGCGTTTATCGGTTCATGACTAATGTTGCCATTTACGCGCTTACCCATGGGAACATATCCGACTATTCGGCTTACATACCGGAGGACCTCTTGGCGAACCGGGCTTTGCCTACCACCGCGCCGCAAGAAGCCAAGATTGGCGCTCTTGACTGACTCGCCATCTTAAATGGATAGGATTGGCTCATGTTAAGAATATGTGAGGGAAACCGAGTTTTTCTTGAAAACTCGGTTTCTCAAAGTAGTTTTGCATCTTCTTTTGACATGAGCCTTAAGATTTACACATTTCGGTTTGTAGTAGTATAATCAAAGGAATGGATAATGACTGCGATAGAGATCCAATTCATTGCACGTCCGGCTGGGCGTTCACTTACCCATACACTGGCTACAGTGTTGATGTATGTAGAAACGGGCAATAAATTCCACTGCTACGAACCTTGGGAACTCAATTCCGTAAGCCCCTTCTGGAAATCCCTCCGTTTTATCCGTAGATATTGCTTAAACCCTACACTCCGCACCTTATATGTGCTAATTCGGGTATTTTTAGTATCGTTCCATTGATTAATGGTGGTAGCATATACTGTATTCTAATTAAATATAACGTACTATATATTGAAATTACAAGCAAGACTGATACGAACATCACCCATCAAGTAACACCCGCCAAAAGCTGGTTATAGGGCGAAAAACGAGGGTTTATTGACAAAAGAATTGTACCGCTAGGAATACAGGAATAACGGTGTAATATTCACATTGCGCTCCGCTGGAGCGCGGGAATCTGGGCATATCGCATTCTATTGACATTTCGATCCTCTGGATCGAGGAAAGGGACTCCGACTAGAAGTGTTACTTGCGGAAAGAATTATTCCGCCAAGGATAATGGAGGGCTACCAATAAATTCTGTCAACCCGAAAAATGGGTGCGGAGAGTGGGTTAAACACTTACTCCTTACTGTCTACCTTGCGGCAATCTACCAATCCCGTCTTGAAATATGTTATCATTAACTGGAATTGGATTTTTCATATTCATTTGCCATGGATAAATAACTTTAGGGAGAAGGTACGAGAGGTTTAAAACGCGACTTTCCCTGTGTAGAATCGAGAGGTGAGGTAAACACCGATGCCAGTGCGATGGACTTATAAAATCCCTATAATTGCGTTATTTCTGCTGCTCAGTGGATGTACAATTCTGAGACCCCGGCAGGGAAAAGAAATAGAGATTGTCGATCCCTTGGTTGAACGCCACAATCAATGGAAAAAACAGGTTGACCGAGGGAATTGGGCATTTCAAAACGGCGATTTTGAGGGGGCAATCACGGCATATCAAGCGGCGCTTGCGGCTAAACCGGGGTCAAGCGAAGTTCAGCGCAAAATCGGCGAAATTCACTTTCAACAGCAACATTATGAAAGAGCTGCAGCCGCCTTCGACGCGTATCTGAAACTGGAGCCGCGAGACACTATTGTCCGGAACTATCTAGGGTACACCTACGAAAAACTGAATGACTACGACGCTGCCGCTCAAGCGTATGAAGCTACGTTGAAATATGACGCCGAAGATTTGTACGCCCTGAACCACCTCGGTCTGGCGTACAAGCAAATTGGACATCTTGATGAAGCCGAACGCACGTTGCGAAAGGTTTTGGAACTGGATCCGAAATGCCAGAGGAATGAGAGCAAAAACCTGCATAACTATTTGGCGGCGATTCACTTGGAACGAGAGGAGATAGGTGATGCCATTGCGGAGTTCCGCGAATCTGCTCGGCTTTTTCCGAATGACGTTTGGCCGCGTCAGCAATTGGCCGCCTTGTACGAGTCGCACGGACGTTACTACCAAGCACAACTCCAGTATCAGGAAATCTTGGCGATTGATCCAGAAAACCTGCTGGCTCCGACGCGTCTCCAAGCGCTGTCGCAAGTGAATACAAGTACCCCTATTTCGCCAGATCTGCCTCCGGTGGACATCGTAGACATCGATTCCGACAGCATTATCGCGGAAGCATCCAAACGGAATAATTATCCCGACGCCGATGTGATTATTCTGATGAATCAGTTCAGCCATGACATCTCCCCTACCGGGCAGTCGAGGTACACGACGCACCAGATTGTAAAACTTCTGACGCGGCGCGGCATTGAGAAATATGACGACATCGCTATTCCCTACCAGCCACATTCGCAACAGCTTAACGTCAACATTGCACGCACAATTACCCCCGACGGTACAATCGTTCAGCCCTCCGACGAAGGTTATAATGAAGTCACGCCGCCGGGGTTACTGTCATACAATATCTATTCTGACCTTGTATGGAAGGTTATCTCAATGCCTGCGCTATCGCCAGGGGCAATCATTGAATATCAAGTGACGTTTCAAGACATCGCCAGTGAATCCATCGGGAAGCAAACGTGGTTCTGGGGCGGCTTCAACTTTCAGTCTACGGTTCCAACCTTGCAAGCGCACTACGCTCTACGTCTGCCCGAAGCTTTTAAATTCCGGTGGAAAACGCACAATTGCGAACTCACGCCTCAAGTGCTGGAAGCGGCTGAAACCACCACGTATGTGTGGTCGGCGACCGATATACCGGAGATTGATGAGGAAACGGGAATGCCCGCCGTCAACGACGTGGCGATGCGGCTTAGTTATTCGTCGTTGGAATCGTGGGACGAGGTCTACACGTGGTACAAAGATCTTGCTAAAGATCGATACCACGCGGATCATGCCATCCAGTCCGTTGTTGACCAACTGACTGAGGACATACCAATAACGGAAGACAAGATTCGAGCGATTTACAATTTCGTGGCAACCAAGATTCGCTACGTTGGGATTGAACTGGGCCAAAGCGCTTATCAACCCTCTCCCGCCTCGGAAGTAATGACAAACCTGTACGGCGACTGCAAGGACAAAACAACGCTGCTGATAACAATGCTCGATCTCGTCGGCGTCAAGGCTTATCCGGTATTGCTCAACCCTTCGCCCTATGAACGGCTCGATACCGACCTTCCATCTCTCGGACAGTTCAGCCACATGATTACTGCGGTTCCAAATTCTAAAGGGAATTATATATGGCTGGACGCGACATCCAACACATGCAGCTTTGGGGACCTTCCCGACGTTAACCAAGGGCGCAAAGGATTTCTAATCGGCGATCAATCCGGGATATTCATAGATATTCCGATTTCTCCGGCAAGCGCCAATCAATTAATCCTCAAGACCGACATGCGATTGGACGAAGAAGGGACGGTTCACGGGGAGATTTCCATGCGCACGAAGGGGCAGTACGACCTAGATTCGCGCTTGAGGTACCAACAGTTGACGCCGAATGACTGGAATGACGCGCTTGCCGCCGAACTGAGTCACCAATTCCCGGGAATCCAAGTGGAGTGGGTAACGTCTTCCAATTTGGAAAACCTTGATATTCCGGTCGAGATGAAAGTTGGTTTTCGCGTTGACGATTACGTGCAACCCGTTGATGGTCGCACATTGCTGCCACTCCCGATTGATGAGTTTGGGGATTATGCCGAACTTTTCGCGGCGACGACGCGAAAGCACACGCTCGATCTCGGCTACCCAATGCACGTGAAAAAAGAGATTTCAATCGAACTGCCGACTGGCTGGGAGGCAATACTGCCCGGAAAACTTACCATGGAGTCCTGTTTTGCAACCGTAAACCGCCAATTCAGCCGCGATGGAAATTTCATTCGCTATGAACTCGGTTTTACGCTTCATCAATCGGTAATTTCGCCCGAGGAATACCATGCGGCGAAGCGATTTTTTGATACGCTTGCGAAGGAGGATAGCAGCCACCTCGTTCTTGAGCGGATACAAGGGAGTTAAGAGCCGTTTTGAATAATTGTAAGTGTTTAGTGGCTAGTGATTAGTGGTTAGTAAAACCCAGTGTCATAGGACGGGCAATGAAGAGGGATCTCTATCGCATTCGTTATTCACTCATTTGATCCCTACTACAAACCGAAAAAATGAGCATCCACACGAAATCCGCCGAGAAAATGGGAAAAAAGCAGTCTCTATTCACAGTGCTCGAATCCAGAAATCAAGGGACTAAACAGCTACGAATAATTATTAGCAAAGCTTTAACAGGCATTGGAGTTGCGCAGACCTACCAAATTTCTATCTCATTCGCAGAAACTCGCTATTGAGGTCAATGGAAACAAGAGGAAGATAATGGAATACGTCAATTTCGGAAAAGCAGGGGTCAAAATCAGCCGAGTGGCTCTCGGTCTCGGATTCAGGGGAGTATCTGATGTCGCAACTGGACAGAGAATCATTGAACGTGCAATCGATCTGGGGATTAACCTCATTGATTGTTCAAACAGCTACTGCCTCACGGATTCGCATGACAACGCTGGGCAGTCGGAGACGATTCTTGGTAAGGCGCTCCGTGGCAAAAGAGACGATGTAGTCATCACCTCCAAAGTCTGGAGCAAGGTCGGTCCCGGTCCAAACGACCGAGGATTGTCTCGATATCACATCATGCGCGAAGTCGAAAAATCGCTCATGCGACTGAACACAGACCACATCGACGTTTATCTTGTGCACAACTTCGATGAGTCCACTCCGCTTCCCGAAACCATTCGCGCCCTCGACGATCTGGTTCGCTCCGGCAAAGTCCGTTACGTTGGCTGTTGCAACTACGCCGCTTGGCAAGTCTGCAAAGCACTATGGATTGCCGATGCGTTCAACGCAACGCCGTACATCTGCGTTCAGAATCCGTACAACTTGTTGAATCGGGCGCTTGAGCGCGAAATGTTCGGGCTTGTGCAGGACGCGGGGCTGGGCGTTATGACATACAGCCCGTTGGCAATTGGCCTTCTCGGCGGTCTCTATTCTCCGGGGGTACCGCCGCCGCGCGGATCGCTATGGGCGGCACGAGATGTGTCAGAGTTCGACGCCGCCGTAGAAGGAACTCCCGGGAAGATTATCAACCGCCTCAAAACACTTGCCGCCGAATTGAACAAGACGCCCGCGCAATTAGCTTTGGCATGGATTCTTTCACATCCGGAAATTACGACGACGATTGTGGGCTGCGACAGCGCTGATGAGATTCCGGATATCGTAGGTGCCGTCGGATGGTCACTCCCCGATGACGCACGGGAAGAGCTTGATAAGGTCTCGTCGCCCCAAACCTAAGCCCAGCGACGTGGCAAGTTCGCGCCAAGATAGTTCAACAGCAATCGAGCAATACAGTCAATTCCATTCATTTTGACACATACTTCGGTAGGTGCGATCAATTGAACCTACTGCTTCAGAATCCATTATCCGCAGATTCGGATCTGATTGACCCATGTTAAGAAAATTCTAAACTTGCATTTTTTATTTTAATCGTGTATAATAGTATCATAAGTACAACTGCAGCATGGATTTGGCAAGTTCTGTAAGTAGTGTTAGGTTCAAAACTGAAGTGTTTTCCCGGTATGGTGGCATTTTGTACCTCTCAGCTTTTCAGGCTTCACGAAACATTTGCAGTTTGTAGATTCAAACAAAGGAGGTGCAATTCAATGGCGAAAGGTCGAGTCAAATGGTTCAGCGACCAGAAGGGCTATGGATTTATTACCACTGATGAAGGTGAAGATGTCTTTGTGCATTATTCCAACATTGATGGCGATGGCTTCAAGAGCCTTGATGAAGAGGACGAAGTTGAATTTAACATGGTTCAGGGCCCCAAAGGCTTTCAAGCTGAAGAAGTGAAGAAGCTTTCGGCTTGGTAAATTAAACTAAACTGATTACACTGTCCGGGAGAAAGGCTCTCAATTATTTGAGAGCCTTTTTTTGTGCGTGGGATTTGAAAAGGCGAATTGTCTCAAGTATTAGGAGAACGAGAACTATAGTAAAACCAATGATAATTTGTGCACTGCGGTAGGTTCGGTTTCCTAACCGAACCGGTTTTTATCCAGTCCCGTAGGTGCGGTTGGAAACAGCACCTACCGAAATAGGTGTAAATTTGAATGAAATTGACTATAAGGGAAAGGAGTTGACGATGGCACTATCGACAATCCACGTCGGGTGTACAAATTTTGGAAGAGGAAGACTGCAAGCGCATCTGAACTGCAAGGGTCTTGAGCCGGTAGCATGCGTCGACATTAATCCTGATGCAGCTCGTGAAACTCTACAATCCTTGGATGAAGACGTGCCCAATGACCTTCCGAATCGCATTTACACGACCATCGCGGAGGCGAAAGAAAAACACGACGCCGAGGTGTGTCTCATCTATACGTCGACCACGGCACATACCAAACTCATAATTGAAAGCCTTAATTTGGGTTTACACACACTTTGCGTCAAACCGATCGCCATCGATCAGAACGAATTTCGCCAGATCATCTCCGTTGCAAAAGCAAATCCCCATCTGATGCTAGTTCAAAGCCAGAACATGCGATGGAATCCCGCCGCAACACAAATGCGTGATTGGCTTCGAGAGGAAGAGGGCATCGGCGAGATGCTCGGCGGAGAATGCAGATTTTGGATTCGGCAGAATCTCCATGTCGGCGAGAATTCACGTCAGCCCGACGCATTCATTGAGGGGCTCTATTTCCACGCCGGCGCGAGTCACCAGCTCGACCAGCTTGTTGCGGCAAAAGGGTTGCCGAGGCACGTAACGGCATACGTGCATCGACGGCAAGATGCCACCTTAGGGCAAACCGGCGTCTGGGGGACCGCCGGAGGGCAGGCGTTATTGGAATATGCCAACGGGGCGCCGTTCTGCTACACCGGCACGCGCGCCGCGCATGTCAGAATGCTTGAATGGAGCGGGTATTGGATGTTTCACGGAGAAAAGGGAGATTTGCGTCGAGAGGCTGGCAATCTACAACTCTTCAGGGAGGGAAAGTGTGTCCAGGATCTACAATTGCAAGACGTGTATCCGGGGTTGCGCGAGGATGACCGCATTCAGTTGGACACGTTCGCTGACGCTATTGCAACGGGAAAGAATCGGGATTGGCTTCAAGGGACAACCTTGGACACATGGATACTCATGGAGGCGTGCAACGAATCTGCTCGAACTCACGAGCGGGTGGATGTCCAAGCATTTCGGGCGGGACTGATGACGTAAAGCCTGTTTGAAAGAAGCATTTGTAGGGTGCGCACTGCGCACCAGCCTCTAAGAACTCCAGCACATTCCAAAAGAGTTCTTCACGAGCACGAGAGAAAATCCTGCTCCCTATTCAGTCGGTTGATCCCGTGCTATAGATGTCAACATCCGAAACGTCGATGTAACTGCCGGTTGCGGCTTCGTATGTTCCTCCGCTCCAGCGCGCCACGTTGATGACGTTCTCGTGTTCCTCGTCCTCGAAATTCCAGTAGTAAAACGGTTCGCTCTCCGAACCGTCGTTCTCATAAAGCTGACTTTCTCCGGACGCAGAAAAGTAGTAGATTACACCATCAAAGTCGAAGCTGCCAGATTCCTCGTCGTCAAATGCAGCCAAATCTTCGGGCGTTAAGCCAAGTGAGGCGAATGGCATTTCTCGCGTGAGCGACACGTTCAAACCGCCGCGATCCTGCCAGTCAATCCAAAACGTATGACCTTCGTCGCCCGTCAACTTTAATTCAAACCACTCTCCGTCTGCCTCCGTGTACCGGTTCCTCTGCTCTACGAGGTATTCGATTCCCTTAACAACAATCACGCCCCCCTGTCTCACGTCATCCAGAGATGGAGGAGATTCGACAGGATCGGCCTCTTTCTTCCGTAAGAAGAGCGCCCAGACAACTGCAATCACGACCAAAACGCCCACAAGTACAATTATTAGCTCCACAATCGCCTATACCGTGTGAACAGCTCCCTTCCCTAAGCGTTGCCTTGTCCTCATATCACCCTCACTTTCCGAATCCCCTACTGCCTCCCCGGAAGGAGCTGCTGCGTCGAGTAGAGGATGATGAGGTTCTGCCAACGTTGGAACTCCGGCTCCTATTTGCGGAGGAACTGGATCTGTTGACGGACGATCTATTGCTTCCAAATGCACCGCTGCGGGACGCAGCGCTTGTACGCGCCGCCATGGCGCGCTTGGACTTCATCGCCGTAATGGATTTTGGCGCCTGAGTACGGCTCTTAGCCCTGCTGCTTCTTGCCACATTGCTCGTTGATCTCGCCGATGCCGGCGACGAGTTGTAACTCGTCACGGTGCGCCTCACGCTGCGGGTCGCCACCGGCGCGTGCCAGCCGCCGTAAAATCCTCCGTACCAACCGCCGTAAAATCCGGGGCCATACCAGCCATAGGGCCGGAAAAGTATGTCGCGAAGAATCATGTATTGGAAGTACGTCGCCATCCAACTGTGCCCGTGCGAGTGATAGGTGCTGCTGTGGTTATGATTCCGTCCCTCGTAGGCGTACTTGTTCGATTCCGCATTGATTGACATCGACTGGGCGCTCTGATCGTAGGTCACCGAAAGCGCTACCAGTTCAATGCCGCCATCCGCAATCTTATGCCAATCTGCATTCTGTTTCGGATCTATAGGATGACTGCCGGGGTCGGGAACGCGGAGCGAGTAGACAGCCGCTTTGCCTTCCACCGATTCGGGAACCACCAAAAGCGGGTCGATATTTCCATCCTCGTTCATATCTACCCGATAGTTCACCTCCGGGTCGTCCATGATTTTCTGGCTCAGTTTCTGCACGACCTTTTGCTGAAACTCTTTGGACTCGGGTTTCTTCGTGGGCGCTATTTCTCGAAAGATTTCCTTCAGCACATCCGGCAGGATTGCCGGGTTGAGCTTGTCGGTCAAGTCGATTTTCACTGAGACCGCTGATCTGCCGACGCCGACCGGAACATCCTTTGAGCGATTATCGCAGCCCGCCAAAGCCGCTAACATGACACACAAGAGACAACCAATCAGCACTACGCGCGTTTTTTGCATTGGATCCTCCTCTAAAATGCGAGCCAAACAGAACCGATAAACGCTGCCGTCAACAGACCGCCGCCGATAACAGCATACGGATTATAGTAGAACGGGTCATAACCCCATCCATAATCAATCACTTCCTCTTCGTATTCCTCAACCACCTCTTTCCGCGTCGTCATGGATTGGGGCGGATTCAGATACTCACCATCGTCGTCGTCATCTTCTTCTTCCCATCTCCTCTTGGTTTCCTCAATGCCCTGTTCAATTACGTCAACCATCACGTCGTCACCCGATACCTCGTCTCCCGTTTCCTCGTCAACATAAGCCAAATCCTCTGGCCAAAGGTTCGTATTTACAATCTCTTCGACCTCGTTCCAAAACTCGTCGGAAATCAGATCGAATTGCCAAGATTTCTCTATCCCGATTCTTCGCTCGGAAAGAAGCGACATGAAGGCGATCGTGAAAGGATTGAGATCGGTCTTGCTTCCTGCTTCTTCCGCGATCCTCTGTTTGTAGATGCATACGGCGACTCGCAAGTCTTCCCAGATGGGCCGCCCCTCATCGTCGACCGCTTCCCAATCCGCGTCTTCATCGGCAAATTCGCCCTCGCCCAAGTCTACACCGGCAAATATATCGTATGTAAGGATAAAATCCCACCAGCGGGCAATGAAATTTTGGTAAATCAACTCTCCCTTTCGCGTCGGTGAATAATGTTCGGCACCCTCCTCAATGGTCCAATACTCATCGAAATGTTCGTCTAGCAGCTTTTCAAGAAACTTGTAATCGCCGTTTAGCAAAACCGGCGGCGAATCCTCTTCTTCAATCATGCGGTACAGCAGGAATCGGGAAGCCAGCTTCGTCTTTAGTTCCTGATCCATTTGAATCTTTCTCTCAGACATCACAAACTCCTCGAAACATTAGAAACGGTTATGGATTACCGTCGTTGAGAAATCGCTTGACAAATTCGCAGCGATACATTACTATTCATGACTATGGCGTGCCTGTAGCTCAGCTGGATAGAGCGTCAGCCTCCGGAGCTGAAGGCCGGGCGTTCGAATCGCCCCAGGCACACCATCCCACCTCTTGTTCTGTCCCACTCTTATTAGACGTAGAGTCCTAAATTGGCGCCGATATTCAATTATACTCCTGATTGCCAATCGCTGTCAACGATTTGTGTAATCTGCCGCTGGGACTTTTTGCTTGTACGAGTCTACGTACTGTGATAACTTAATTTACGGATAAGAATCCAAGCCCCGCGCAATTCCGAGGCGGTTATAGAATGAGGTATGGGTGAGTCGAAACTAGGGGAGCCAACACGGTGGCAAGTGTGGTGTCAAATTTATGAATGTCAAAATCAAGCGACTCGACAAAAACCTTCCGCTGCCCAGATATGAAACCGAAGGATCGGTTGGCTTTGATTTCGTCTGTCGTGAATCTGTGACAATCAAGCCGCACAGTCTGGAACTCATCCCCGCCAACGTCATTGTCCAAACGCCGCCGGGATATATGTTGATCGTCACGCTTCGCAGCAGCACGCCAAGGAAACTAGGTTTGCTGATTCCGCACGGGGTCGGAGTCATCGATCAGGACTACTGCGGCGAGGACGACGAGATAAAAATTCAAGTCTACAATTTCAGCTCCAACCCGGTGACGGTAGAACGAGGGGATCGGATTGCACAAGGCATTTTCGTTAGAGTCGATACGGCGCAGTGGTCGGAGGTTGACCGAATCGAGACGGAAACACGCGGTGGATTTGGGAGCACTGATACACAGGGAGATTAGATGTGAAGCATTATTTGGACGCGCTCAGACAGGTTGTAGAATCCGGGGTTGATAGGACGGGCCGCAACGGGGTTACTCGCGCCGTATTCGGAATGCAGATGCGTTTTGACATGTCCGATGGCTTTCCAGCCGTCACGACGAAGCAGCTCGCATTTAACAGTGGAGTGAAAGCCGAACTCTTGGGATTTTTGAGGGGTTACTCCGATGTCAAGGACTTTCAGAAGCTAGGCTGCAATGTCTGGAATCAAAATGCGGAGGCGGATTATTGGAAACCGCGCGCGCGTTTTGAGGGCGACTTGGGGCGAATTTACGGCGTGCAATGGCGCTCATGGAAAACCGCGGACGGACGAACGGTGGATCAACTTGCCGAGGTGATTGAGCAGATTAAAGCAGATCCGTCCAGTCGTCGCCATGTGGTGACAGCCTGGAATCCCGGCGAACTCGACCAAATGGCGCTTGCCCCTTGTCACGCGTTCTTCCAATTTTTCGTAGCCGGTGGAAAACTCTCGTTACACATGTACGAACGAAGTTGCGATATGTTCCTCGGCCTCCCGTTCAATATCGCGTCTTACGCCCTGCTGCTGCACATGGTGGCACAGGTAACCGAACTAAACCCCGCGGAGTTGATTATCTCTTTGGGAGATTCCCATATCTACCATGAACACTTTGAACATGTCGAGATACAACTGGAAAGAGAACCGCTGAAGTTGCCGGAACTTTATCTCAATCCCAAGAGAAAGTCTATTGATGCTTTCAAGATGCAGGACATCAAACTGCGAGGCTACAAACACCACGACGCCATCAAAGCGCCTATGGCAGTATAAGAGATGCTTGGTGAACTTCTCACAGTAGTAGGCACACTCCGTGTGCCGTAAACGGCCTTACACATCTATACTCCGCGCCGTCAGAAATTGCGTCTTCTGTAGGAGCGATCTCCAGGTCGCGACCCTAGTCGGTAGGAGCAATCAATCAACTGAAATCGAACGAGTGGATAGCGAACGATCATGCGACTGGATAAGGAGATCAAGGGAGCGGATAGCGACCGCGATAGCAAATCCTGCGATAGAACTCCCATAGAAATTCACTAGCCACTAACCACTAGCCACTGACCACTAACCACTGACGATGATAATATCGCTCATTGCGGCAATGGATCGGAATCGACTCATTGGAAGTGGAAACTGTCTCCCTTGGAGACTGCCCGCGGATATGAAGCATTTCCGAAAATTGACACTGGGCAAACCCGTCGTGATGGGACGGCGGACGTTTGAGTCCATTGGCAAGCCTCTGCCAAAACGAACCAACATCATCTTGACACGCGACCCGCATTTCCGTGCAGACGGCTGCATTGTAACCCACAGTGTTGATGAAGCGCTGAGGAGGGCAAACGGTTGCGAAGAGGTGATGATAATCGGCGGTCATTCGGTTTACGAGCAGTTCTTGGATTGTGCGGGACGTTTCTACTTGACGCAAATCCACGAATGCTTTGAGGGGGATGTCTATTTCCCGGAGTTTGAGTTGAGCGACTGGCGCGAGATCAAACGTGTCAAACATGGACCAGACGACGACAACCCGCACCCTTACGACTTTATTTTCCTACATAGAGACTCCTCTCCGACTCCCGATTAGACGCAAATGAACTTTGACGATTCGAACTATCGCAACATAGTCATCTGTCTGATTGCCGTTTTACTGCTCGGCATCGGATTTTGGATATTGAAGCGTCTTCATCCGGAGCTATTCCTTGGCGAGCCGGATCTAGTCGTGGATGAACAACAGGAATTGAATGAGAGCACACCGTCAACCGAAGCCTCTATTCCGTCCACAGATGTAGAATCGACGACGCGTTCCGAACCCTCGCCGGGTGAACCGCAAGATGGACGTATTGACATCAACACCGCCACGCTTGAGGACTTCAAGTCTTTGCCCGGTATAGGCCCTACGATGGCGAAACGCATAATTGATTACCGCAACATCAACGGAAGATTCGATATCGTTGAGGATCTTACCGAGGTAAGCGGAATCGGTGACAAAACGATAGAGAAACTGCGAGACAAAATTGTCGCTCGGTGATACGCTGATTCAATAGTTGAGGATTCTTATCATTTCGTAGGATGTGGGCACATCACCGAGCAGCGCCAATTAATCGAAAAAGATATACAACTCCTGCAGATTTTGGTAGAATTACTACGAAAGTAGTAGGCACACTCCGTATGCCGTAAACCGCTTTAATTTTCGAGTAAAGCACTTCGATTATTCGCCGGGAGTTTTCTATGTATAAACGATATATACGACCTTTCATTTCCGCCTCGATTTGCCTACTGTTCCTCACCGTAGGGTTTCAACACGTTTCCGCCCAATCACAGTTAGCCCAAGACACCTACGCTATTTTTGAAGCGAGCTGCTTGAACTGCCATGGTACCGATGGCGCTTATCGCGAAACACTCCTCATGGAGCACACTGCACTCATTGATGGCAGCACTGTTATTCCGAGAAATCCCGATGCCTCCGAGTTGTATAAGCGACTGCTTGGTCCGACCGAAAACGGCGTACAGATGCCATTCGGTCAACCCCAGTTGCCCGCTCAATCGATTGACACCATACGACGTTGGATTCTAGCCGGTGCACCCGAATGGACGACAACTCGAATCACCGATGGTCGCTTTATCTCTCCCGATGAAGTGCTTGATACCATTGAGACTCACCTCAACACGCTCTCGTCGTTTGACCGCGCTTTTGCCCGTTACTTTACACTGACACATCTCTACAACGCTGGCGAAACAGCCCAAATACTCGGTGAGTACCGCAAAGCGCTTAACAAATTGGTCAACAGCCTCTCATGGGGAAGTGGGATCACCAATCCACAACCCATCGACCCGCAAGCCACAATCTTCTACATAGACCTGCGGCACTACGAATGGGATGTCAACGACGGCTGGACGAAGATAGAGGAAGTCTATCCCTATCACATCGCATTTGACGCACCAACCGAAACCACACTCCGGTCACAGTTGGGGCGATTGCAGACACAAATGAAGTGCGATATACCATCGGTTCATATCGACTGGTTTATTGCAACCGCCTCGACACCGCCACTCTACCATGAACTACTGTCGCTGCCGTTAACCGACAGGGATCTGGAAACCCGATTGGAGGTTGATGTCGCTCGCAATATAACGAACGCTCCAGGGGTTCGCGTCTGGCGAGCGGGCTTTAACAATTCGGGTGTCTCCACGAACAACCGCGTGGTGGAACGGCATACATCTCGCTACGGGGCATACTGGAAAAGCTACGACTTTGCCGGCAGTGTGGGGGCACAAAACATCTTGACCCACCCGCTCAACTTCACACATGATGGCGGAGAGGTCATCTTTAATCTACCAAACGGATTGCAGGGCTACTACCTTGTCAATGCATCCGGTTTCCGATTGGATGATGCCCCGATAAACATCGTTTCCAACCCTGCTGCCAGCGATCCGACGGTACGCAACGGCATCTCCTGTATCGGCTGCCATACGGAGGGCATGAAAACCTTTGAAGACGAGGTACGCTCCGTGATTGAGAGCAACCTCAATCCGCCATACAACAAAGCGCAGGCGCTGCGCCTCTACGTTGAGAAATCCGAGATGGACGCGCTTGTGGGAAAAGATATGGAGAAATACAGAGCCGCGCTTGCCGCCACCGGCGGCGTGTTTGGCGGTGTTGAACCGGTTTCACGCTTTCATGAGGCGTATCAGGGACCGGTGGATGCGGCATACGCCGCTGCCGTGGTTGGGTTGCAGACCGAAACCTTCCTCGAAAGAGTTCGCGAAAACACGGGACTTCAGAACGTAGGATTGCTGGCGCTAGATAATGAGAACGGCAGCGTAAAGCGCGACACTTGGACATCAAGTTTCCGCGATGTGATGTATGCATTGGATTACCCGCAACAAGTTGGACAGCCTCCGGTCGTAGAGCAACCCGACGTGATTCTGGGGACGGTTGTTCAGATTCCTGATCCCAACCTGCGTGCTCTTATTACATTGACGCTTGACAAAAGTGTCAATGCACCGATTACCGTGGCGGAGATGAAACGTTTGAGAAACCTTGATGCGTGCAGAAGAAGAAGAGATGGCAGCAGAGATTGCGATTGGGGTATCCAAAATTTGAAGGGGTTAGAGTTTGCGATAAATCTCACACGGATAAATATGTCACATAATCAGGTCACTGACATCTCACCCGTGGCGGGTTTGATCGAGTTGCGCGAGCTCTGGGTTACCGACAACCCTATCTCCGATATATCGCCCGTAAGCGGCTTAACCAACCTTACTCATCTAGGGGTTAGCGGGTGTCCCAATCTATCCGATATATCGCCTGTGAGGAATTTAACGAATCTCGTTCACTTAGACTTCAGTGGCACCTTAGTATCCGATATATCGCCCGTGAGGAATTTAACGAATCTCGTTCACTTAGACTTCAGTGGCACCTTAGTATCCGATATATCGCCCGTGAGGAATTTAACGAATCTCGTTTACTTAAACTTAAGAGAAAACTCGATATCCGCCCTGTCACCACTTGCTGGACTCATCAATCTGGAGGTGCTTCGTCTTGACCACAACCACGTCTCCGACTTGTCGCCACTAGCACGATTGACAAAATTGCAGTACGTATCTTTTAGTGGCAACGACATATCCGACATTGCACCGCTTAGCAGTTTAACCAACCTGAACCGCATCCGCACATGGGGCAACCCGTTCCCCGATTTGTCGTCCCTGGCGGGATTAACAAAACTGGAAAATTTGGATATTTGTGGCGCAAGATTACAGGAGGCCACCCTTGCACCATTGGCAGGATTAACGGGTTTGAAAGAACTTTACCTTGCCGGCAATGGGATATCGGATGTATCCCCACTTACAAGGTTAACCGGGTTGAATCGTTTGAATCTAGCCGGGAACCGCATCTCGGATATATCGACAGTTTCGGGGTTTACCAATTTGAAATGGCTGAACATCGAGGACAATAGAATCTCAGACGTATCGCCGCTTACGCGATTAACCAATTTGACATGGCTGAGCCTTCGCGACAACAGAATCTCGGACATATCGCCGCTTGCAGGATTAACAGATTTGACATGGTTGGCTCTGCACAACAACCAAATCTCCGACCTTTCACCTTTGGATGGCTTCCGCGAAAACCTGAATCTCTTAACAACCTTCAACAATCCCGTGTTCCCGATCGGAGGACCGAAAATCGAAGGCCCCTGGTTGTGGGTGTTTCTGCCAAGCACAAGACGGAATTTTGACATAGATTTACTGGCGGAAGCCAGCGGAGGGGGCGTGACCGAGCTGAAGATCGCTACCCAAGGGGCGACGGAGGGTAACGCTGTCGGCAGCGAGGTATGGGAATCCGACAAACTCCCGCCTACGGGTAGAGACAACCTGGATGAAATGGTAGGGCATAACCTGCCCGACGGCGTTATCTACGGCACGGTCTTCCTCTATTCACCGCGCGAACAGAATACAAATATGTTCCTTGGCAGTGATCAGGAGGTAAAGGTCTGGCTCAACGGGGAGGTGATCTACCAGCGTGAACGGATAGAGCGCGGTGGCGATTACACTGACTTTTTCCCAACTACGCTTCGGCGAGGGAAAAACGTCCTGTTCGTCGCGGTTGGCACTCGTGATCGTGTTGACGGCGGCCATTCCAACGCCTTTTTTGGATTTGAACCCGGCACCGAATATTCCGAGGCGACCGGTATCGGTTACGTCCTTTCCGAGCCTTCAATCCATATCGGAGACACCTTTACCATTGATATTCTAGCAGAAAATGTCATCGACTTGGCGGGGTGGCAGTTTGATATCGTCTTTGATCCTGCTGTTCTTGAAGCAGTTGACCTGAGCGAAGGTAATTTCCTGAAGGCCGACGGTGGAACGACTTTCTTCCAAAGCGAGCGTATTAACAATGCAGCGGGCAAAATCACTGGACTCAAATCTGCACGCCTCACTGACGGCGGAGTCAGTGGCACCGGTACCGTGCTTCAAGTAAAGTTCAAGGCGAAATCGCATGGCGAGACTCGTTTGGCGTTGGATAACTTCAAGCTTGGATCTAGTACCGGGGAAATCATTCCGGCAGGCCCTCATGAAACTTATATCACTATAAAGGAACGCTTACCAACCGGGGATGTGAATCGTGACGGGGATGTCGATATTCTGGATCTGATTCTCGTCGCACAGCAGTTGGGGACACGCGTATCCGCCAACTCGCCCGCGGATATCAACGGCGATGGGGTTGTCAATATCTTCGACCTTACCCTCGTGGCACAGGGTATTGGAGGAGCCGCCGCGCCTGCAATCAAGCGAGTAAACAGC
Source organism: Candidatus Poribacteria bacterium (assembly GCA_965220415.1). Taxonomy (GTDB): domain Bacteria; phylum Poribacteria; class WGA-4E; order WGA-4E; family JAJDTR01; genus JAJDTR01. The sequence goes on along the minus strand of OZ244829.1, from coordinate 5,719,602 downwards.
GAGCGCGATAGAGCTTTGATAGAAGCCTGGATTGCACTGGCACGCCTCGCAGACGATGGCTCGATCGCCTTTCGTCGAGGCATTGCGAATCTTGAAAACCTGTTAACCTCGCTGATTATTCCCCAAGAGACGGCACTACACGCCAACTACCCGAATCCGTTTAACCCTGAAACGTGGATACCCTATCAGTTGGCATCCCCCGCGGAGGTGACGCTGACAATCTATGATATGAACGGCGGAGTAATTAGGCAACTTGAAATTGGGAGTCAAGCGGCAGGCGTGTATCAGAGCCGCAGCCGCGCAGCATATTGGGATGGCCGCAATGGGCGCGGTGAATCCGTCGCCAGCGGTCTCTATTTCTACTCACTGAGGGCGGGCGAGTTCACGGCAACACGCAAGATGTTGATTAGGAAGTGAAAAAGTAGTAGGCATACTCCGTATGCCGTAACCTTCGCGGCAACGCAAGAAGGGCGACACCCATTTTGGGGAACGCGTCACAAAAAAGCAAGAAGAACCGGAGCAGAAATGGCGAGATTTCTATGGATTAGGTCGTAACGGTCACGTGGCGGACTTGTCCGGGTTCAAGGGTTCTAAGGATTTGATTGACTCTGAACATAGCGGGCTGAATGTCCTGGATCCGACTGCTTTTGGCAGAGATGAGAATGATGCTGATCGTGTATTTCCGCAGGTTCTGTTCATGTTCGATACCCTTGTCCATTGTGACTAGTGCGTCAAACACTTCTGCGGCTTGCGCGAGGAGTTCGCCGTTTCGCTTTCCTTTCCATCCTTGTCGAGAAACAGTCGTGACTTGAAAATCGGTGTCAAAATGTCGCACCAAGCGCCAGTCCAAGTTTTCATCAAGTAGAACACGCATGGTGTTTTGAACCTCCTGATGTTCTTGGAGCGATGCGATTCCTACAACAGCGTGGGGTCACGAATGCATAAGCCTTGGGAGTATGCAATACAATCCGAATTGGTCTTAGTTAGGCGGGGTGCTGACGGTTGTGGTCAATGCAATCTCTAAAAAAGCGATTGCCTGCTCACGAGAAACAGACGGGAAGCCTTCAAGAAAATAGTCAAGGCTCTCCCCTGCCTTTAGATGATCAATAAGGCTCTTTATCGGAACACGGGTGCCCGTAAACACAGGCAGTCCCCCATGAATATCTGGGTCCTGGGTTATCACTTGCTCTGTGGTCATCTATCAGGGTTCTCCTTGTGAGTTTTCTTTGCGATTGGAAAACAAAACTTTGATTCCATGCTCCCAACGCGGAGGTACGAGAAGTTGGTAAAATCTAGTATTATTTTACCGCAAATCCCGACAACTCTCAAGAAAAAAGCCTGTAGTCCCCACGGGAAACGCATCTGATTTTGGGTAATGTAGGAGCGGGAAAGCAGTGGTTTATTATCAGCAGTCGGCGGAGAAAAGTGGCATGGAAGAAGGGAGATAGCGCTGCCGTAGGTTGGATTGAATGGTGAAATGCGAATCGCTATCAAGCACGGTAAACGTACTATTCTTAGTAATGAGGCGGTGTTGTGCGGAAATTGAATTCAACACCTCAATCCAAATCAAGTTAAGTTTTAAGCCGTATTGAACCTTGAAAGCTGCGCCGGTTGTTCTTACGCTGGTACCGCTCAACCCAGTCTATGTGGAACTAAACACTTACGATTGCTTTTATCCGCGTAATCCATTTAATCCGTTTAATCCGCGATTCAGACAATTTCCGAACCTAGCCACCAAACGCTTACTTGAAACCAATCAAAATCATCAATAAACTTGGCGTTACCGCCATCAATACCCAAGAATCGGCGCTTCTTCATACGTGCCTATGAATTATTATGTTAGAAAACAATTATCCAAAACTTCATAATGCCGCCTGGCCCGGGGTTGTGGGAAAAGGCGAAGATTCAGAACCGCCCATCCCGTTGGGGGCGATGTTGAACCTCACCGCCGCCGCTGAAGTGGATGGCGTGAAATTCGACGGCATCGACCTTTTTCTCTCCGCTCCACACGTCGACATTGACAGCACTGAAGATGAAATAAAGGCGCTTGCCGGGGAGGTCGATGCGCTCAACCTCAAGATTGGCAGCGTTGTCGCCCCTGTTTGGGAGCCAACCGGCGGCGGCTCCGCCATGGGCAGCGCGGAGGAGCGAGGGCGCTTCCTGTCTCAAGTCCGCAAAGCCTGTCACATTGCCAAAACCTTGCACGAATTGGGGGTTCGACCCACCGGCGTCGTTCGGATTGATTCGTCGGTGGATCCGGAGACTTGGGCAGCCGATCCGGCGGCGAACACGGAACGAATTGCATCGACGTTCCGAGAAGCCTGCGACATTGCGGGGGATTACGGAGAAACACTGGCTGCAGAAGGCGAAATCTGCTGGGGAGGGATGCACGGCTGGAAGACCATGATCAATACGCTTGAAGCCGTTGACCGTCCCAATATCGGGTTCCAGGCGGATATGGCACACACCTTGCTCTACCTACTCGGATATAACATACCGGAGGAGCGCATCCTGCCCGACGATTTTGACTGGTCGGATCGCGAAACTTTGACAGAGGGCTTGCGCACGCTGACTGCCGCTCTTCGTCCATGGACTATCGACTTTCATGTGGCGCAGAACGACGGCACGGTGCATGGCGCCGGTTCCCATGATAAAACGGGAAGGCATTGCCAAGCCACCGACCGCAACGGCAAACTCGACATTGCGGTCGATGCCGGACACTGGTTGCGGGAAGAGGATGGTAGTCTCACGAAAGCCTTCAAACACATCTGTTGGGACGGCTGCATGTTCCCGAATGATGTGATGATGGAGCAGCAAACCTGGAATGACATTCTGGCAGCGATGATCGACGTTCGAAAGAAGCACGGCTGGTACGAAGCGGAATAACGGCTCATTTTGAGCGGGATGGAATAACACAACCACTATGGCTAACGACAAGACACTAAGAATAGGACTCATCGGCACCGGCTTCATGGCGCGCGCGCACACCAACGCCTACAAACGCGTCGGAGATTTCTTTCCCGATCTTGAATGGAAACCCGGATTGAAGGCAGTCTGCGCACGAACTCCAGAAAAAGTTCGAGGGTTTGCCGAGCAATGGGGCTACGAATCCATTGAGACGGATTGGAGAACTCTCGTTGCGAGAGAGGACATTGACGCCGTTGATATCTGCGCCCCGAATGACACTCACGCGGAGATCGCCCTCGCCGCCATTGCTGCTGGTAAGATGGTTCTGTGCGAGAAGCCGCTGGCACGGACGGTAGCCGAAGGGCAGCCGATGGTGGACGCGATAGAGGAGGCTGGAGTGAAGAACACCGTGTGGTACAACTATAGGCGTGTACCATCGGTCACCTTGGCGAAACAGGTGATAGATTCCGGCAAATTGGGTCAGATTTTCCACTACCGCGCCAACTTTCTCCAGGATTGGACGATCAGCCCCGATCTGCCTCAAGGCGGAGAGGCGCTGTGGCGGCTGGACGTGAACGTTGCCGGATCCGGCGTGACCGGCGATCTGCTCGCTCACTGCATTGATACTGCCATGTGGCTAAACGGCGGAATCGCGGATGTTTCAGCCGTTACGGAGACGTTCATTAAGGAAAGGGTTCATCAAGAAACCGGGAAGGTGCAAGCGGTCGGTATCGACGACGCCTGCATCTTTCATTGTCATTTTGATAACGGCTCGCTCGGCGTATTCGAAGCCACTCGGTATGCGCGTGGGCAGAAAGCCGGGTATACCTTTGAAATCAACGGTCAACACGCCTCCATCCGCTGGGACTTGCACGACCAGAACCGGCTCGGCTTCTTCGATCACGGAGATGATTCGATTGTGCGCGGCTGGCGCTCTATTCACGTTTCCGACGGCGATCAGCCCTATATTGATAGGTGGTGGGTTCCCGGTCTGTGCCTCGGATACGAACATACCTTTGTCCACCACATGGCTGATTTTCTGAAAAGCTTGGAAACGGGCGAACCCTGCTCGCCTACATTTAGGGAAGCTCTGGAAACACAAAAGGTATGCGAAGCGGTGCTTGATTCCGCTGACTCCAGATGTTGGAAAGAAACAGGCGTCAACTGGTAGCTGTTTTACGGAAGGAGACGATCCGGCATCGCGATAGTGCGATTGAGTTACTCGTGTGCCGTAAACCAACTGTCGGTAGGAGCGATCTCCAGGTCGCGACCACTTGAGAAAATAACCCAAATAATTACGGAGTTTCAAATCCTACACCGTGACGATTATGAAAACCATCGAACAATCGCTCGATCAACTGGAAGAGGACGGCCACATCCTAGTAGAAGGAGCTTTGTCGTCCGAAGAAACCGAACATATTCGGGGTCGCATAAATCACGCCCGCGAAATGGGTTGGGCTGACGGGCTAAACCAGGTGGGGAACATGTGGTTTGACACACTGCTGGATCGAGAACCGGAGACGTTTGCACCGCTGGTAGGACATCCCGGTGTCCGCCCCTATCTTGAGGGAATGATGGGCAAGCAGTGTCAACTGAGAAGCCTGCGAATCCATATCAACCCGGGCGCATACCTTCAGGAGTGGCATCTCGATTTCTACGGGTATTGGGAGGAGAAGCGGGAGGCGGCAAAATCGCGCCTTACGGTGCCGCCGATAAGCATCAATACCACATTCTACTTTCAGGACAATGGCCCGGGTTTGGGGCATCTCAAGTACGTAAAAAACGGACATCGAATGGAACCCCCGCACCTCTATCCCGTGGATCGGCCCAAGTTTGAAGCCTGGTGCGAAGCACAAGAGCATGATGTTGTCTACCCGAAAGCGGGCGATTGTGTGATTTTCCTGAGCCACATTCCTCATCAAGGGGCTAAAGAGCGTGACGATATGGAACGAAGCAACGTCGTCTGTCATTACCAGTTGACCCCGATGCACGAAGGCGCGCGCTACGTCTCGCAGCCTCGTGGTTACAAATGGACATTCCCGTTTGCTATGCGATCAAGCAAATGAATAATGAGCGCGATAGAAATTCCCTTGCCCCGCCGGCCGCGCACGACGACAAGGCTTCTTACTCCGCGCCACGCAAGTTTCTTTACTTGCCCCACGAATCAATGCACTTGCACTTCAGAGAAATGGTATAACATGACAAACGAAGATCTATGGGTTGTATACGAAGGACACCGAGGAGCAGGCGAGGGCAAGCACATCGTCTGGGTCAGCGGCGACGAGGAGTATCGTTCCGAAGAGGCGTTGCCCGCATTAGCCAAGATTATGGCCGTGCACCACGGCTTCAAGTGTACCGTGCTTTTCGCGATCAACTCCGAAACCGGGGAAATCGACCCCAATACGCAGACCAACATCCCTGGCCTCCATCACCTCGAAACCGCAGATTTGATGGTACTCTTCACACGGTTCCGTGAACTTCCCGACGAGCAGATGAAATACATCGTCGACTTCACAAATTCCGGCAAACCCGTTTTGGGTTTGCGGACGGCAACACACGCCTTTAGCTACACCAGAAATCCCAACAGTCCCTACGCGAAATATAGCTGCGACGGTGAGGTGTTTTCGGGTGGGTACGGTCGCCAAGTGCTGGGCGAAACGTGGATCTCACATCATGGACACCACGGACATGAGAGTACGCGCGGTTTGATTGACGAGGGGATGGTCGATCACCCCATTGTTCGGGGCGTTAACGACATCTGGGGACCAACGGATGTATACGCTGTCACAGAACTAACCGGTGACGCGCAAGTGCTGGTTCACGGTCAGGTGCTTTCCGGCATGAAACCGACGGACGAGCCTAAACCGGATACGCCGACTATGCCGTTGGCGTGGGTAAAGAGCTATGTCGGCGAACAATCTCTTGCGTCCCGCGTGTTCTGTACCACGATGGGTGCCTCCGTTGACCTTGAAAGCGAGGGGTTACGACGCCTATTGGCGAATGCCTGTTACTGGTGCACAGGATTGGAAGATTCAATTCCCGATGCCGGCATTGTAGACTTTGTTGGACCGTATCAGCCCACCTATTTCGGATTCGGAGGTTTCAAGAAGGGGCTACGCCCCTCAGACTATAGATTATGATCGAAGCTGACATGCTTGTTGTCGGTTGTTTCCATAGGGAGCGAGCCGCGCAAGCCTTGTGCGGGAGGAATTGAACTTATGAAGCAGGTTGCAATTCTAGGGGAACGTCAAGCCGGACTCGTCGAAGTTCCCGATTTAGAGCCTATAGAAGACTGGGCGCTCGTCAAAATTCATGCTGCCCCAATGTGTAATGAATACCATTCCTTTGATTCCGGAAATAGGTCTAACGGGCTTGGACATGAGGCGGCAGGGGAGGTTGTCGAAATTGCCCAACCGGGGAAGGTCAAGGTCGGAGATCGAGTAGTAGTGCAGCCTCAGTTCGCGTGCGGAAAATGCCGTTTGTGCGTGTCGGGCGAATATATTCACTGCGAGGATGGTTATAACTTCAAAGAATTTACGGGTAGAGGAAACGGCGGTTCGACGATGGCTCAATTCATTCTCAAGCCGTCTTGGATTCTTTCCAAAATTCCGGATGATGTTTCCTACGAACATGCCTCGTTGGCGTGTTGCGCATTGGGACCATCATTCAATGCGTTTGAAAAGATGGACGTCAACTCCTTTGATACCGTTCTGATTACTGGGATTGGCCCCGTAGGATTCGGTGCAATTACGAATGCGAGATACCGAGGCGCCCGCGTCATCGCCGTGGAGTCTATCCCTTGGCGTGTTGAACACGCGAAAAAGATGGGAGTGGTTGCGGTGATTGACCCTAGCGCGGAGGATGCCGTCCAGCAGATTCGAGATTTGACGGTCGACGGACGCGGGGTTGACTGCGCTCTGGATTGTTCCGGCAATCCGCTGGCGCATCGCCTCTGCATTGACGCAACCCGGCGCCGGGGACAGGTTTCATTCGTCGGTCAAAGCGGCAGCAGAGAGACTGCGCTTAATATTAGCCGCGACATGATTGGCAAGGGGATATCGCTTCACGGCGCCTGGCATTATAATTTGTCGCAGTTCCCAAGGTTGGTTAACGTTATTCAGAACTCCGACCTCCTCAATCTTCTTATCAGCCATGTTTTCCCCATGAGCGAGATTCAGGCAGCATTCGAAGCATCTTCCTCGCACGAAAGCGCGAAAATCATCCTTAAACCGTGGGAATAACCCCATTGTAGTAGGATCAAACGAGTGGATAGCGAGTGATCAACTGAACGAATAGTGAAGGCGATAGTAAATCCTGATAGAGATCCTTTGCGCTACGAGAGCGCGTCCGATGTTGTGGGTAATGATAATACATATCGTTATCGTTGATTAACTCACAATCAAAATATGTGCAAATATGAATGTAGGTGACTTTAACGAATATCTCCCGCCGAGAATCAGACGACCATGAGCATAGATACCCATAGTGACAATGACGACCAGACGGGCACGGGTACCATACCCGACCTGCTTCGCCCTGAAGTGCTTGATGCCTTTGACCGCGAGACCTTTGAGCGTGACGGGTATTGGGTATGGGAAGGAGTAGTCACCGATGCAGGCTGCAAGCAGTGGACAGCCAATCTAAAGAAATTGCAACGGATGAACGATGGCATTCTCACGGATACCGATTGGGCTGCCATTGATTTCGAAAGTCGTGGACTGGCGCCTCCTCCGCCCGAGCAGATTACACCTCAATTTTTGGCATCATGTTGCGGTGGCTCGGAGCAGATGCCGCCTTTTCTAAGGGCTGAATTGCGTCGGTATATGTACCAATACGGATTGCTCGGTCCGGGACCCGAATTAGTTACGCACGGATTCGACTCGATCGGAGTTATGCCGGAATATTTTCCGGTGGGATACAACGACTTCGTTTGGGATGTCATCACCTCGCATCCGCAGACGATGGAACTGTTTCGCAAAGTCCTCGGCGATCGCTTCCTGCTCGATCATTGCCTCATGCTCAACCGCGGTCCAGGCACAAAGGGACGCCGCTGGCATGGTCACCCGTATTGGGAAGGGAAGCATGAAGTTCAAGACGCTCTAAGCGACGGCAGTGCTGTTACGCCAGAGTTTCTGCAGCGACAATGTATTCGCACCCTGTGTTACCCGGGGGGCGCCACTACTGATGATGGAGGAGAATTTGCCGTTATTCCGGGGGCTCATCTTTATCGCGTCCCCTACAAGTGGAATACCGAGCGACCCGATGAAGACGAAGACATGCGGGCTGGCTGGTTGAAAGGCAAGATGCACCCCATCACTGGCGAGCCGTTGGAAATCGTGCACTTGTCCCTACCGCCGGGGAGCATGGTTTCCTTTGTCCATCACATGCCGCATTATGTCGGCAGGCGAAAACCGGGAAGTAATATGCGATGGGGCTTGTTGATGGCTTTCCGCACTCCTGATGCCGAAGCAGCCCCCGCCAAGTGGGCAAACGGCGTTCCGCCGCATTGGGCTGATCGCCTTGAGGCGGAGGGAAGGCTTACTTCTGGCGCGCGCCGCGTGTTTGAGGCGGACAATCCTATAGTCTGAAGAATCCTCTTACTCTTGCTTTTACTGCATGATTGGGCTTATCATGTGTAAGATGGTTTAACGATTAATCATTCAATCTCGAAATTAGTGAAAAGCAAAAGCCTTTTACTGGCAACCGACCACTAGCCACGACCACTGTTTTTGAAAGGAGAATCTCATGCGAAGGAAAGAGGTGTTGTATGCGGTGATAGGCGGTATCGTCGGAACAGTTCTGACAATGGCGGTGGGGGCACTAGCTCCGCTGGGGGCGCAAGACGAACCGAAAGACCTGAACGCGGGGAGGATTACCTGCAGGGAGTTGGACGTGCTTGATGCGAAAGGGAATCTCCGTGCGGGGCTGAACACCTCCGAATTCGGCGGGAGTGTGTTCGTGGTGGGAAAACTGGGCAAAGGGGCGGAGATGCACGTCACCAAATACGGAGGGGCAATGTTCGTGTGGGGCAAAGAGGCAAAAGGAGGAGCGGGGATGCACCTCGACGGATTCGGAGGGAAGGTGTACGTGGAGGGCAGAGGCTTCAAAGAGGCGACGATGAGCATCGACGAACTCGGCGGTAGGGTGTCCGTGGAGGGCAAAGAGAGCGACGAGCTCAAAAAGGCGGCGATGAGCGTCGACGGAGATGGAGGAGCGGTGAACGTATGGGGCAAAGGTGCGGGGGCGAGGATGGGCGTCAATAAAGACGGCAACGGCGGTTTCTCCTCTTGGGACGAGAATGGCAATCGTTTGGAGTGAGGCGGATTACATCATGGATGAATTGCCAATCAGGCAAGACAACACGCTCGCTATCAGTGGCGACACAGCGGAAGCCGAGTTGTATTATGCGCTGTACTCGGCACTAATCCCTAGCGCCTATAGTGTGAGGTCGACGGAACGTTGAGCGATTCGACAGGTCGTGATTCACCCGCACTAGGCGACGGGGAACGGAGGTCTCTATGTGTGTGACGGAGAGAATGAGTGACGGCTTGTGAGAGAGGTTAAGGGACGCTCAAACGCACGACGCGAGTCAACGTGCGAGCGATGGGCGATGCGGTTAGGGTCATTCCCAAGACGGATGCTTGGGGTGTTATCACGGGTGTTGAAGTGTCCGCAGTAAAGACAAGGAGATTTGATAATGAATGCAATAGGAAATTTGCAAAGAGTTCCTTTACGCGAGGTGTGGGACAAAGAACGAAACGACTTTACCCCGTGGCTGGAGGAGAACATTGACGTGTTAAACGATACGATTGGGCTGTCAATCTCGGTCGTTGAACGTGAGCATAAACCGACGGAGCGGTTGAGCGTGGACCTCTTGGGAGAGACTGAAACGGGGCTCGTTGTCATTGAAAATCAGCTTGAGGCGAGTAACCATGACCATCTTGGCAAGCTGATTACCTATTTGACTGCGATTGACGCCAAAGTCGGCATCTGGATTGTTGCCGATCCTAAACCGGAACACATTGGTGCAATATCCTGGCTGAATCAAACGTATTCGGCTGACTTCTATCTGGTAAAACTTGAGGCAGTTCAGGTTGACGCATCATTGCCCGCACCATTACTGACACTGATTGTTGGGTCAAGCGAGGAAAGTAAAGAAGCTGGCGATGAAAAGAAAGAAGTCAAAGAGCGGTATATTCTGCGCCGACAATTTTGGACTCAGTTATTAGATCGCGCCAGACAAAGAACGTCGCTACATGCCACCATTTCGGCTGGCAAGGAAGGGACGATATGGACAACAGCAAAGAGTGGGTTGTACCTCCAATACACTATCAGGCAAAATGACTCTAGTGTGAGCTTGTACATTGATCGAGGAATAGGCAACCCCAGCTTTAGCGGAAACGAGAACTACGAGATTTTTCATGCACTCGAGGAAGTTAAAGGGGAGATTGAAGAAGCGTTCGGTGAACCGCTTGAATGGCAGCCACCACGTGAAAACAGGCGTGCCTGTCAAATTGTGAAAAGTCTTGCTCTGGGTGGATACCGGAATGAGGCAGAGGACTGGGAAGAAATACAGGATGCCATGATTGATGCCATGATTCGACTGAATAACGCGCTCGAACCTCATATTGAGGCGTTCTGATTTTCAATGATGATAGGCACTTAATCGGCATTTTCGACAAACACGATGCCAGCGGCGCGACAGGCGTATAGCTGGCAAGTTACCCTCACCAAAACCCCACCGCGGGATTAAGTGACTGAATACGGGGCGCGATAGAGTTTCTATGGCAGATCCCATAGCGAATACCGATCGTGAATCCTCTGCATTCGAGTTCCCGTCGAGATCCACTAATCACTAGCCAGCAACGGAGCGGATAGCGACGGCGGTAGAAATCCACTAAACACTTACGGAGATTGAATATGGCTTTCAAATTTGGTTATAGCACGTTACGTTGGCAGACGCCGGACCTTGAACCGCTTCTCGTTCAATTGAAGGAAGCGGGCTGGGATGGATGGGAAATGCGTCAGTCTCTTGACTGGGTGGGAACGCCGGCACATGTCAGGAGAACTTGTGAAAACGTCGGTCTCCCCGTTGTTGTAGTTACCGCGCAGGGGCTGCCGATTGACAAGGATTGGGCACAAATGGAACTCAACAAGCGTCGAATTGACTTCGCCGCGGAGGTCGGCGCCGATTGTTTCATGTTTATGGGTGCAGGGAAACCGAGAGATAGTGACGCCGGTTATAACCACATCGCCGCATTGGCGGACGTGTCGGAGGAGTGGGCAGAGTACGCCGCACAGTACGAACTGGAAGTGTGTTACCACATCCATACCAACACGACAGTCGATTCAATTGAGGACTGGGCGAAATATATGAGCCTGCTTAGAAAGTGTAAGTTGTGTATCGATGTCTCGCATTCCGCGCTGTGGGGCTACGATCCGGTAGAGTCGATACGCCGCTACAAGGAGCAGTTAATCTATGTGCATCTTCAAGATTATGTGAGCTTCTCGGGCGGAGACGGGAAGGATTATCAGGTGAATTGGGTGGATGTCGGCGGCGGTTCCTCCCTCGACTTCCCGGGTATCATGGAGACATTGAAAGAAATAGGTTATGACCGTTGGATTACGGCTTGCCCCGGGGAGGTAGAAGACCGCACCGACGCGGAACGTATGAAAGTAAATCGGGATTATCTGCAGCAGCTAGGATACTGAAACTCCGATCCGATGAATGTCGAATTAACGACATAACCTCAATCTATGTTGTCGCTTGCCGTGTAAAGCGCCGCTTTCTCAACCGCGAGCTGGCTCAGACATCGTTTTCTTGAGTTCCTTGGTTAATTCGGCTAGATGGGTGTCGTTCTCCATGACTTGCTGCAAGTGTACCATTCGTTCTGGTCCCGCCGTTCTAATCATCGCTTCTCCGTGAATACGGTCAATCCAGAACCTGGCTTCGCTTCCAAGCATGTTTCGCAACTCACCAAGTCGGTCCTCGGGATATCGACAGCAGAAATTCATGGTGTACATCCGACGCCATCCGGAACCGCCAAACGCGGCGTGCTTGAGGTTGTGGTTAAAAACCACAATGTCGCCGGGTGTTGTCTCAAGTGCGACGGCGGGCACGTCTCGTCCGCTCAATCCCCAAATTTTGCCACTATCGCGGATGTCTCGCTCAATATCGTCGGCGTACTGCTCGCCTACACGGTGGCTGCCGGGTATAACTCGGAGGGCGCCCGTGTCGCGGGTAAGAGAGTCGAGGTAGAAAGCAATTTTGATGCTCATGAGTCGATTTCCGTTGTAGCCGTCAGAGTGCCAGTGGCTGTCCCCGGCATAAAAGTTGCCGTCCCCGCCCGTATAGTTAAAGTCCTCGCCGCAGATGCTGGCGGCGATGTCGTGGATTCGCGGGTCGTCCAGAAAAGAGCTGAGATACTCGCTCAGATCAGGAAACGGACAGATACACGAGCGCCTTACGCCGTCATGAGGTTTGCCGTGGTGTCCACCGTTATGTTCTTTCCAGACGGCTTCAAATTCATCAATTATTCTGTCGACGCAATCAGCCAGCAGCCCGGGAAAATACAGATATCCGAATGTGTCGAAAACTGCCAACTGCTGAGGGTTCAGTTGGGTCGAATTCATGGGTACTCCTTACGATTTTTTGGGACAGCAAAAGCGAGGATCCTATCCCTCCGGGATGCCGCACAGGCGCCTCATGCGGTTATCCATTGAACGCACCTGATCCGGGTGAAAAGCGGTGCTTCGATCCTCAACTGCCTCGTCAACTTTACACTGCAGGAAGTGGGCAAATAAAACTTTTCGCGGCGCGTCGAGGACATTCTCGGAGCGATCGTGCACCATGAACGCGTGAAAGAACACCGCGCTTCCCGCAGGCACACACATCTCCTTTCGTTCCTGCAGACCGTCCATCTCTTTGAATTCCTGTGCCAGGGCGCGCCCGCGGAGTTCAGGATCTTCGAGGCACTTTTGAACAAAGTGGTGGCTGCCGGGACGTACTATGAAAGCGCCTCCACCAGGTTCGACGGTGCTGAAGTGCAATGCGCAGTTGACATAATTCTCATCCCCCGGCTCCGGGGGAGTGTGCGGCCAATCCACATGATCGCTGGTACCAAACTGCTCCGCCCCCGGCGGACTCTTGTATGTAATCACCGGACAGGACGTGTGGCAGATCCGCACCGGACTGCCTAACAACATCTCGGCCGCCTCGATTAAGCGAGGATGTCCCGCCAGATTGGATAGACGCGGCTCACAGTGTTCTCCTCCAAGCGCCTTGCGACCGTTCATCTCTATGCCGGTGCCGCATACGTATGGCGGTTGCGAGTCCGGCGGCAGTAACTGATCAATTACGGCAACGGCTTCATTGATTTCCTCCTCCGAGAGGATGCCGTTCACAATGAAATAGCCTTCGCGTTCAAATTGGTCGCGGTCAATGTGGTCGGCAATTGATGTGCCGTGAGACCCGAATGAAAGCGATGGCAATGCGAATGGACTGTACATTTTCGTCGATTCCTTTAACCCCTGGGAAGCAGCATAGAACAGTATCGGCGCTAGGTGTAGGGTCGTCAGAGATTCTGTTGTTTTATAATTGTGGAAACAATTTCGGCAGGGGTGAGGGTTATATCCACTTCAATGGCATCGTCGGGTTCTTCCAGCGTTGAGAATTGACTTTCCAATAACGAATCTCCCATGAAGTGCCCTTTTCGGTCATTGAGTCTTTTCTTGATCTGCTCGAAATCGCCCTTGAGGTGAACCAAGGATACATCTTCAGCATGGGTCATCAAGTATCTCCGATAGGAGTGCTTGAGAGCGGAGCATGCGATTATCCCGTTTTTCCCGTCTTCACGCAATCGTGTGACAATGCCGCGCAGCGTACCCAGCCATGCTTGTCTGTCTTCGTCTGTCAGAGGGATTCCCGCCGCCATCTTCTTTACGTTAGAGGGATCGTGAAAGTCATCTCCGTCAAAGAAATCCCACTGCAACTCCTTGGACAGCAGGTCGCCTATCGTGGTTTTTCCGGTTCCGGACACTCCCATCAAAACAATTATCATGGACGTTGTATCGGTGAAGTTTTCAAAAAGGTTAATTGAGAGATTACGATAAATGAATCACGTTAGATTGGCTACCGAGTTGACCACTGTCACAATTCATCGCGCGGCAAAACTTGGGAGTGGATTCTAGCATACAATAAAGTCACTCGCAACACAAAAGGTTGCCTGCGAAAATGGTTATCTAGTCGCGTAGGTTGGGTTGAACGGTCAATCACGAATCCGTGTCAGTACCAGAAGAAAATCCGCTTTACAACAACACTGTCTTGCGGGTAGAGTGAGTGAAACCCAACACCCACGAATCTTGAACTGCGTCACCGTTGGGTTTCACTATGCTTTGTTGGGTATTGAGCGCGATTAAACGTCAGGACTAGGTGGATCGTAGGGTGTTTTCTTGGGTGGCGACGTTCAACCCAACCTACGGATTACCGCTGAAAAAATCAGGTACGTTTCCCCTATTGTCCGGCTAGCCTGCAGGGGAAACGCATCTAAATTTCCTGCCTGACATAAAAGCAAATCAGGCTAAGTTTTTAATAATTTTTCGGGGCTCGTAGGTTGGGTTGAACGGCATTCCGTTAATAATCGCCAATCTTAGAGGAGTTTTCGAGTTCCTGCTTTGCCTTAACGTGCCAAAATTAGAGTGAAACCCAACATTAATCGTACACCTTTCCACCATGAGGCACCTGTATAATTAGATGCGTTTCCCCTGGACTAGCCTGGCTATCGGCTTGACAAGCTCAAGCGTCTCTAGTATCATGAACCTTGAAGTTTAGGTAATTCCGAGTGCGCTCCAGCATTCGGATACTAGCCGACACGTAGTGGAAAATCAAATCATTAATTACATATTAAAATCTTATGCTTGAAAACACACCCCCTCAAGACGTAGATATTGACTTCTTTGACCAAAATGGTTATCTGATTGTGCGCAACGTGCTGGACGATGAATCCATTGCGAAACTGATTGAAGCGGGAGATAGATTGATAAACAGCAATCTGACCGAAAAAAGGCAGCAGTTGGGAGAATTGTATGACGGATTCCGCAATGTAGTTACTCTGGATGACACGTTTGTGTCGTTAATTGATCATCCGAAAATTCTACCAATAGTTGTCCAATTGCTTGGCGCCAATCTACATGTGATGACATCTCACCTAATTTACAAACAGCCCGATTCGGAGGAGTATCCGGATTCACGTCGTCATCCGGGGTGGCATCGGGATTATCTTCGGGCAACCAGAGACTTGGGGAACGCGGCAATTCCGCGCCTATTGGTAAAATGCGCCTTCTATCTGACTGATTTGACATCCCCGAACCGCGGCGCGACCCTAATCGCTCCCGGTAGCAATCACCTAATCGGTCGACCTGACATTCCTGATGGGAGCGCAGATCCCCTCAATGTGCTTGAACCCAGTCTGCAGCCTGGCGACTGCTTGATTTTTGAAAACCGAACCTTCCACGCGGGAGCGTTACACAGAGGAGCAGACACTAGAAAAGCTGTCATGATCGGCTACGGATTTCGCTGGGTTGTGCCCATGGACTATGTCACCCAATCGGGAAATTTCCTGGCAAGACTCACCCCTCTGCAGCGTTATCTATTGGGCGGAGAAGTTGAAGATACCGTGGAATATCGGTCCGAAGGCGGACGAAACCCGCTCAGGGAGTGGTGTGAGGAACTCGGTATTCCCGATACGCGGCCCCCGCAACCTCAACGGCTCTGACGGTCAACTTCCTAGGCGTAAACCTGCTTTATTCCATTACAACCTATCCCAAGAAGTGAATCACATTTTTGCGTGGTCGCATGCGTGCGTTACCCAACAAGCGGTACGAGAGTTTGCGGCACCAGGATGCAGGTTATCTTGGCGCAGGGTAGGGAAGATTAGAGCCCTCTGACGAGGCATACTCAGAGCTTCAGTACATAAACTGTTGGACGCCTCTTCAACCCGTCGATACGCACAACGGCTGTATACAGATTATTCCCGGTGCACACAAAAAAGGTTGCCGATATTGAAATAAACCCCGGCGACATGCTTATTTTCCAGAATCTGCTGTTCCATCAGGGGGGTATTAACCACTCGGGCAAACTTCGATGGAATGCCGATTTTCGTTATCAGGATGCTCGTCAACCAACACTTACGAGCGTCAATGGACATCTCGTACGAAGCCGCGCACATCCCGAACAGGTAATTTCTTCACGTGAGGAATGGGCACGAATGTCGCGGTCATAACACGAAGAAAGATCCAATCCCATCACGGATACATGTCGCTACATTTGCGGCAATTACTAAATTGTCGGCATCACATTGCCGCCGCAGACCGGGATATAAGCGCCGGTGATGTAGCTGGCTAGATCGGACGCGAGAAAAAGCACTACATTTGCAATCTCTTGGGCAGTACCTCGTCGTTGGAGAGGCACTTTTTCATTATAACCTTGATCGGATGCGCTATCAGGGCTTTTGTCACTAATCGTCCATCCCGGGGCGACCTGATTCACAGTAACTCCGTGGGCTCCCACCTCTTTGGCTAAGACACGTAAGACTCCGTCCATTCCGCGCTTTCCCGCCGTATAGGCACTCTGGCTTACAAAGTTCTGCATCGCGCATTCGGTGTTGATGCCGATCACGCGCCCCCACCCGGATTCGATCATCGCGGGAACGAAAGCCTTGGTCATGTGCACATTGTGCAGCACGCACGACCGGAACTGGCTCTCATAGTCTTCCGCGGGTTGATCCAGTACCGAAACCCATTTGTACTGAATGACAGCGTTATTGACGATGATGTTAGCTGCTCCCAACTTCGACGTAACGGCATCGCGCATGCTGAATATCGAATCCGCATCGGTGACATCCGCCTGCACAACCATCCCGCGCACGCCCAATGCTTGAATTTCCTCCAATAATCGTTCCGCCATGACTTCATTTTGATGGTAGCAGACGGCAATATCCGCTCCGGCTCGGGCAAGGGTTCTAACCATCACTCGACCCAAAGCGCCTGATCCACCAGTAATTACCGCAACTTTATCCGAAAGATCGATATGAATCATGTTATTTTTCCCTACCAATTCTTGAATGTATACGTTGGTTCACCTGTCAACAGTCCCATGATTCCCCACATGGTTCCCGGAACAAAGTCGCCTAAAATAAATCCAAGGAATAGAGGCAGAGACTTTCGATACGCCCTGATGCCCCCATACTTAAGAAGCGGCGCCTTGATTAACCAGCTCACCAAAAAGGGAAACCACAAGTGGGCGAAGAACTGATACCCCGCCAGAGGATAGGCGATCGGGTGCAACGGCCACCAGAGAAACCGCAGTCGCAGTACAGTACCCCCCAAGACGAAGATACAACCGAATGCAGTTGACATCAGGGAGGCGCCGTCTGTGCCGACCGGTTGCTTAAGCAATCTCTCGATCACATTGTACGCAAGATTGCCACGCCAGGCTCCGGGGCCACCCCACTTGTAGCTAAGATCCAGAAATGCCCAGAACGTCACGATGACAGACACAAACGTTGCAAGAAGACAAACTTTCCAGAGATTGCGTGTGTTGAGTCCGGATCGATCCGCCAGCTTGAAACTCTCCATATAGGCTGGCATGGGTTGACTCTGAAACCCCTTGGTATGCGTCCAATGCGGCGCTGATGCGACAAGTGTCTGCACCGGTATTCTACGACTGCCCACTATTGATACAATGAGTTGGAAGGGACCAAAATGGGGAATGCCATGAGCCGGTGGTCCCAACTCCGCGCGCATCCGCGTAAACGCGAAGATAATCAGAAAGTAAATCACGAAGAACGCCAGCACGAATGACACCGACATTCCCGCGCGATAGCAGAATCCAACCAAAAAGACGATTCCCAGAACAGTACCGAGTGCAGCAGTTCTGTAGCGCATCGGCTCGGTAGAATCATCCGTGCCCCGGCGGGAACCGACAATGACTTGGAAAACCGCCCGAAGATGCTTTCTCGCCAACCAAAGCGCAATCACAAGAATTCCCAAATAAGCGCCGAGCATCTGCTGGCTGACAAAAGGGTACTGCGGTACATTTACCCCGACCGCACTGCCCCATACGAACTGAAATTTCCACACTAGGAAAAACACCCAGCAGGAAAAGAGAAGATCGAGCGGCACGGCAAACGCAAGTCCAATTGCAAAGGGGTTTACGTGAACCGGCATCCCCCGCAGCGACCTAAGTGCGGTCCATGGGCGCTCTACAAAGTGTTGGTCCAAATCGTAGGACACGGGGATACTCGGGATCACCGGGAACAGCACGCTGAACCCGTTGAGCAGACAGATGCCGGCAGCGGAACCGAAGCCGATCCAAAACAACCCGTTCTTAAAAAGGCTTTCCGCCTCGCCTGTTCGAGTCATTTCGAAAGGTAGGTGGACCAGCGGATAAGTCAGCTTTTCACGTTCAATCCACTGCTTGCGCATGATGATGTCGGCGCAGATCATCACGTACGACTGCACCATCAAGAACAGCGTCCACCACATCATCGGCTGTAACCAGCCTATGATATGCCTAGATGTGTAGAATGACGACTGTCCCGTGAAATAACCGTCCAAGACGTGCACTTGCGGCTCAAGCCATTCGGGGACATAGCCGCGAAACAGAGTTGCCCACTCGTTTTCGGGCGTGGCGAACCAGTGAGCGTTTCCCAATGTCCCCATGATGCTGTGAGTGAAGTCATGTCCACTCACGGGTACAGCCACCATCAATATGCTGTAGACGGTAAGTAGCTCGCCTTGATGCAGCGCCAAATTCGGGATGTATCGGCGGAACGGCAGATTGACGACGATGAGGAGGAAAAGACAGAAAACGGCGTTAAAGGCTATCGTCAGCGTGGTGGGATCCTGGATGTCCCATACAGTTTCCCATTGCACGACGAGGTAAACGTTGACGGGGATAAACGCGAGGCCAATTAATACTGCACGGAGCGTGACACCACGCTGGTTTCCCGGTTCAGCCGGCATCCGGTTTCTCCATAAGACATTGGAAACGCAACACACGGAAATCGTTGTGTCCGCTAGCGTAAGACGTATTAAATTGATTCAGGGAGGGTGCTTGAATAAGCGGGTTGTCAGCGCTGATAATACGCAAGCAACTTTATCAGGCCGGTAGTAATTTTGGGAATGGATGCAACCTAGCTTGTTTGAGCAGTTCAACACCAGTAAATTTCATGGCGGGTACATTGGCGGACAAAACTAGATTACCGTATTTGAAATTGAAGGTTTGTATACGGACCGCAACGCCGATAGCATTCTGCCGCATACAGACCTCCAATTCCAGATCCAGAGATTTGTTAACGGTGCTCCACAGGAACTTTACAGGGCCGATTCAAGGATTTTACTTAAAAGCCAGCCTTGATTTCGCCCCATGTGGAACTGAGTTTTCCAGCAGGGTCAACAGAAGTGATTCCGAGAGAAGCGTTCATGTTCTGCTCCACTTCATTCGGCGTTAGCGCCCGGTCGTAGATAGCGACTTCGTCGATTACACCGACAAAGTGTCTCTCTTGGGCGTGAGGATCCCATCCAATCCGCAACATAAGATCGTTGTTGGTGTAGCCGCCCGGATTAGCCAGTGTACCATCAAGCTTAGCGTTGACGTATATTTTTTGGTCTTGTCCGTCAAAGGTGCCGGCAAGGAATACCCACACGTCATCTATGAGCGCTATCGAATCGGATTGCAACTTTGCCCAGTTTCTCTCCGGCGTAGCTTCCAACGACCGTACTTCAAAGTCCACCGTTCCGGCATTCCATTCTCTCAGAAGTAACGGCGTATTGTCCGTGCCTCCGGTGCCTTTTTCAACAATTCCGCCGCGCTCGGTCTCTCCGGGACCGGTGCGAAGCACCCAAGTCGTAACAGAGACCTCGCCCGTCGTTAAATCCAAAGTGTCGCTATCGGGAATATCAATATGATTGGCGCCCGTAAACTCTAGAGCTTCTCCATACTTCCCTTCAACTTCCAAGGGATCCTCTATTAGTGTGCCGTGATTGTCAACCCAAAGGTCGCTGACCTTGTCGCCCCTAATGGAATCCTCGTTGAAAGACCAGTAACTAACCAGCCCTTCCCGGACAATCTGAGCTTCGGACAAACCCACTACTGACGCCAACAGAAACACTGCGATAAAGATTCTGGTAAACGTGCTAAACATTATCTTCTTTCTCCTTTGCAATTCATGGAAGGATAATTCACCTTCTGGATTAACGAAGTATTCAGTTAACTAGAATCGTTCATTTGACTTAAAACGGAATCACTGCCAATCCGTTTGAGTTATACTCAGCATCGGTCAATTTGGCGCCCTTGTGCACCGAAGGTTTGTAGGAGCGATCAAACGAGTGGATAGCGAGTGCGATAGAGATCCCTCTCCGAATCGCGACGATCGGGAATCGGAATTTCCTCCTACCACTTGCAAAACTCACGCTCTATTTCTTAACTCTTAAAAAACGCAACTTCCAACAGCGTAGAGTATATCTTTTCTTGAATTTCCGCTGTAACTGGGTTCACCACCCCCTTGCGAAATAAGCATCTTTGCACCTACAACGAATTAAACAGAGATTTTCAGAGTTCTGCTATTGGCCTATCTTCACGTTCGCCCATGTCGTGGCGAGTCTATCGGCCGACTCAACCGCCAACGGTACGACGGACACCAGCATGTCATCTATCTGCCATTCGCCTGTACTGCCGCGAGCATTGGGCTTTGTACACATCAACACGCTATCGACATGAATTCCCTTTTTTTGAACCGGAACGTTAAATCCCACACGGCTTCCGTTAAGATGAACTTCGTACGTATTGTTACTCAACCTGCCCAGCACCAGGCGTACGCTATGCCAATCGCCCTGCTTCGCCGCCGTGCCATTTAAGTCTTCATTTATTCCAAGATTTCCAGCGTTAAGGGCAACAGTGGCTGCACGTTCTACCAAAACTCCGTCTTTCCAACCTAAGCCTACCAGGAAACTCTGATCGTCTTTGCTTCTACTAATCCGGTATCTAAACTCTAATTGCACGGCGCCCGTCAGACGACCTGGCGGTAACTGTTTGGCAAACGGCATCCTGAACTGCCATTGAAGTGACCCAAACGCATTTAAAAATCCTTTAGTGACTCCGTAATCGCTTCCGGCATCACGCTCAAGGACTTCCCACGTGTCCTTTTTTTCCTTTCCGTCAAAGTCTTCTCGTAACAGTACGTTTTCCGGCTCCTCATCCTGTGCCACGCCCGCCGAATACGGTAACAGAACTAGACTCGCTACCACGAGACCGAATAAAACAAACTTCCTCATAGGTGCTACTCCTTGTCGCAGTTTATGGTCTTCCCACTCAACGCAACCGGGCCACAATCCTTGAGTGCAATTTGTTGATAAAACACCAAAGCAGTGTAGCATTACACTCAAAATTTGTCAACAAAAAAATTGGCAGCCTTATGTATCCCGCACCTTTCAAGCTACATTGAACTTCAAAACCTTCCCACTCTGTTGCCGCATCCCGAGATCCGTGCAAGCACAGAAATACATAGGTTCATTTTCGAGCGTTCTTATGATATAATCTCTTAGGTTTTGGAATCCTGTCCACCCAGGCAATTTACGACAACGCGTTATCGTTAATAGGATACGGTCGAGAAATCTTAGTTGAATCGCAGAGAAACCAGAAAATGACAGAAACGACAATTAAACCTTTAAATTTGAAATGGCATTCCCTCGCAAACGATGAAATACGCC
This sequence comes from Candidatus Poribacteria bacterium, assembly GCA_965220415.1. Lineage (GTDB taxonomy): Bacteria > Poribacteria > WGA-4E > WGA-4E > JAJDTR01 > JAJDTR01. Next base: position 5,697,927 of record OZ244829.1, on the reverse strand, counting down.
AATTTGACGAAGAGGGATATCTCGTAGTGCGCGGCGTATTGGATCCGCCCACTATCGGCAAACTCATAGAAGCCGGCGATCGGCTAATGGCAAGCGATAGACGTGAAAACCGGCAAGTCAGTCACAGTGAACTGTACGACAGTTTCCGAAATTGTGTCGCGATAGATGACATTTTTGTTCCTTTGCTGACGAATGAGAAAATCCTCTCAATTGTTGTTCAACTGCTTGGCGCTCATCTGCAGTTAATGACGTCGCACCTTATCTATAAACATCCGGATCCGCCCGGTACACTGAAGAACGCTAGATCGCCCGGTTGGCACCGCGACTACGGAAGCGCCACCAAAGTATTGGGTAACGGCGTTCCACGAATCCTATTGAAATGCGGGTATTACTTGACTGATCTTAGCGAGCCAAACTCCGGTGCTACGTTAGTCGCGCCCGGCAGCAATCATCTTGTAGAACCGATGGAAATACCGGAAGGACAATCCAATCCGGCCAATTTTGTCGAGCCTAGTCTGAAACCGGGTGATTGTCTGCTCTTTGAAAATCGAACGTGGCACGCAGGAGCGGCGAACCTGACCCCGCGGATCCGAAAAGGCATTATGATCGGATATGGTTACCGCTGGGTAATGCCGATGGACTACCGGACTCAATCGCCGGATGTATTGGACAAGCTTAGTCCTCTTGGTCGGTACCTTGTTGGCGAGCCGTATCAGAAGACACCGGAGTACCGTCCGGGCGGGGGCGAAAGTCCGCTTGCGGATTGGTGTGAACAACACGGTGCTCCCGCCGTGAGACCTGTTTCCTAGATTTAGTGGGGTTTTTGAACGGATTTTCTCCGAGATAATGACAACTTGTAACATCGAAATCACGTCAAAGGAAAAATGATGGAACATTTATCTATTCCAGGAGTAGCGAAACCGATTTCGCGGATTGTGCTCGGGACTTTGGTGTTCTCTCCGCACAAGGAGATGACAGGCGAAAAGCTATTGGATGGTTTTTTCGCGGCGGGCGGCAATGCAATAGACACTGCTCACGCCTATGGCGGCGGAGACAGCGAACGGGTAATCGGCGCCTGGCTGATGGCACACAATAATCGTGAAGAAGTGTTTCTGATAGACAAAGGCGCCCACCACACACCTAAAGTGCCGCGCCCGAGACTTAATCCTCAGGAGATTAAGTGCGATTTAGACGAGAGCCTCGATCGGTTACACACGGATTATATCGATCTATATCTAATTCATCGCGACGATCCCCAAATTCCGGTAGCTACGATTGTCGATTATCTAAATCAGGAGATTGAGACGGGAAGAATTCTTGCTTTTGGTGCATCTAACTGGACACATCTACGTATTCAAGAGGCAAATGAGTATGCCGTCCAAAACGGCTTGATTGGTTTTGCGGTCAGCAGTTCAAACTTGAGTCTTGCCGTTCCGATGGAGGCGATGTGGCCGGGAGTTCTGTCCGCCTCCTTGGAAGCCCAACGTTGGCATCGGGAGAATCAATTTCCGCTGTTGTCTTGGTCTTCACAGGCAAGAGGATTCTTCAGCGGACAATTTACTCCTGAAAATCGGGATGATGGGAATATGGTGCGGGTCTACTATAATCGAGACAATTTTGAAAGGCTCAAACGAGCTCAGGAATTGGGTAGCAAGAAAGGATTTACCGCCATCCAAATTGCGCTGGCTTATGTCATGCATCAGCCGTATCCAACGATTCCGATTGTGGGACCTTGCACGCTTGATGAGCTAGACTCCTCCCTTGAAGCGTTAAAAATTGAATTGTCTAACGATGAAATGCGATGGCTAAACCTTGAAGTCTAAAGAGCAATTAGGGTTTTGGCGTTTTAATTCATAAGTATACGCCTTATTCGTCTCCGATATTATACTCATACATCCAACGTCCAATGTCGAGAGGTATCAATAGTAACTGTTTCAGGCTATGATAGCGAAAACCTGTACTGTCTAGCGCCGGTTTTGATTTGTGGTGGATAATTACATGCCGCTCCGCTGGAATGTTAAACGTGCCAATGGTATCAGGTGCGATTCCTCGTCTTCACAAGGGTTAAAGGTTTGTAAATCGGCTAGTGATGAGAATATAATACCCACAGTTCTAATAATGGATGATTGGAGCCTCAAGCCGCTGTCCTTATTCTTTTCAGCGCTTAACATCTACAAGGAGTTTCGTTATGAACATCGAAAATAGAGCAATTCGCGAGTTTCGAATCAAAATAGCGGCTTTGTTAATCCTGAGGAAGGTACTTCTCGCCGCAACCGTGTGGGGACTTCTTTGGGGTACGGTTGTTATTGTTTTGCGAGCCGCCGTGGGAATACCCCGCTCGACGCTACTCGCCGGTGGAATCGTGCTGATACTTGCCGTAGCCTGGGCAGTTGTGGCGGCGTTGCGTCAGCTTCCGGGGCGCACTGCCGTGCGAGCAAGTCTCGACAAACACAGTGCTTCCGGCGGATTGATGATGGCAGCGGAAACCGCCGATCTTGGCAATTGGAAGAATCTGGTATCGGCGGTTCGCACACCTCGTTTGCGCTGGCGTGGAAAGATCTCTTGGGCGCGTTTTGCCGGTGCGGTTTTATTCGTTTGCATCAGCTTTCTCATTCCGGAGCGGTTTGTTGAAATCTCCAGGGCACAACCACTCGACATTCGGGAGGAGGTAAATCAATTGGCGGCAGGAATTGACGTTCTCAAGGAGGAGGAGATCATTGAGTTGACTCAAGCTGACACATTGGGAGAAAAACTTGCTGAAGTTCAAGCGGAGGCATCAGGCGAAGATCCGGTCAAGACGTGGGAAGCGTTGGACCATTTGACAGACCTCCTTTCCCAAGAATCAAAGGAAGCCGCCGAAGATGCGTTAGCTGCGACCGAGAACTTAACCGAAGCGGAAACTCTTGCCGAAGCACTCATCAATGAAGGCTCTGAAATGGAGAAAGGGCTTTTGGCAGAATCTATGACGGCATTATCGGGATTGGTTCAGGAAGCCGCCAAAGAGGACGAGTTGCTCGCCTCACAACTTCCCGAATTAGAAGGCGATCTGAGTTCATTAAGCCCTGAACAACTCAAAGCGATTTTCGATGCGCTTCGTCTCTCCAAGGGCCAGATATCTGACAAGCTGGCGAACCTGAACAAAGCCAATCTGATTGGGTTGGATACGCTGAATGCCTGCGAGAAGCTAGGGCAGTGCGACAGCGAAGGACTCGCAGCTTTTCTTGCCGAGAACTCGGAAAAAATGGCAGTGAAGGAGTGTGTCGGTTTGTGGTGTCGGAACGCGCTTGGCGGGATTAATCGCGGACCGGGCCATGTGCCCATGACATGGAGCGAGAGTACTTCTGTAGATGGCGCGAAGTTCAAAGCGGAAGTGCTTCCACTCTCCAACATCGCCTCCCTGGAGGACAGCGAAGTAATCGGGCTTAGTACAGCGGCGCCAACGGTTGAGAAATCCGGTGATGCGCCTCGATCAGGCGCGCTCAGCGGTGCAGCGGCAGGCGGCGGTTCCTCTTTCACCCAAACCGTTCTGCCTCGCCACAAAGGCGCCGTCAAGCGGTATTTTGAAAGACCGTGATGCCATCATGATTGGTTTTAAGGCGATTAACACTGATGCGCTTTGAAACGATTGGCAGTCATGGAGTTTAGGAGTTCCGTCTTTTGATTCGGATGTCAAAGGTCGATCAAAGCGGTTGTAGGGAATAACGAGGGATCTCTATCGCACTCGCTATCCACTCGCTTGATCGTTATTCCCTACAGAGGCCGCAACATGGAATAGGCAACAAGATTGTCATCGTTCGCTTTTTGCGTTGAATCCTGGTCTATAAATCAAACGATTTTTGGACGAAAGATCATGAGAAAAACTAAATTTGCACTTTGTATTGAAGACGCCGATTGCGACGACCTAGAAAAGAGAAAACTCTACCAAGTGTTGCCTGACGATGATGCAACTCAAGAGGGATATCTGAGAGTTATTGACGAATCTGGAGAGGACTACTTATATCCCGAATCTCATTTCATTTTCATTGAACTGCCTACACGTGCACAGGAAGTGTTAGCAACGGCAACTTGAGTTCATACTCGCCCAACTGCGCGAAAAACACTGTCTTATGATGAATTCCAATCACCTACACTTGCACGAAGAGATTGCGCTCTTAATGCTCGACAATGAAAAAGGCACACTTGCGGCGAGCTGTCCCAATCTCTTAATTTCCGGTGCCTTACTGGCAGAACTTCTGATGAATCGCCACATCTCAGTTGCGAACACACGAAAGAAACTGGTTGAAATCCAAGATTTAGGGTACGCCCACGACCCAATCGCCGACGAGTGTCTTCAAATGGTTAGATTGGCAAAAAAGCCCGCATCGTTGAAGGATTGGGTTTCGCGAATTTCGAGAGTAAAACGCCTGCGTCATAAGGTCGCCCAACAGTTATGTAATCGCGGCATTCTTCGACCGGTTGATGACACCGTGCTATTTGTCTTTCCACGAAGGAGATATCCGCAAATAGATCCCGCGCCGGAAAACGAGATTCTGGATCGATTGCGTGATGCGATATTTCGAGATGAAAAGTTGCTTCATCCACGAACAGTTATCCTCATCTCATTAGCGAACGGGGCTGGCCTGTTGGACAAATTATTTGGACACAAGGAAATTAGAGTCCGCAAAAAACGAATCGAACAAATAGTTAATGGGGAGATAACGGGGGCAGCAACAAAAGAGGTTATTGAGGCCTGTCAAGCGGCGGCGACGATGGCGGCGATTATGCCCGCTTTGGTCGCCACAACGAGTACCGGGAATTAGTTGGCTCCAATCACTGACAACTTTTTTCCACGCTTTCACAATTGGCGATTAAAGAACTCAAATTTGGTTTGTGTCGCCAAGCCCTATTCTGTTACATCTAGTCAATCATGGCAAAAAACGATCAACACGAGACGCTTCTTCAGCCTGAAGAACTTCAGCCCGCAATTGAACTCACGTCGAAGGTACATGCAGAACTGGACCGCATCCTCATCGGCAGATCCGAGCTACACCGCATGGTGCTCGTAGGAATTCTAAGTCAGGGGCACATCCTGCTGGAAGGCGTGCCGGGCGTCGGCAAAACCGCTCTTGTAAAAGCGCTCGGACAATTGCTCAGTCTTGACTTCAGTCGAGTGCAGTTTACCCCGGATCTGATGCCCGGTGACATTGTGGGAACACATATCCTTCAGCAAACTCCGGAAGGGGAACGGGAAATGACCTTCCAACCGGGACCGGTGTTCACCAACATTCTGTTAGCGGACGAAATTAACCGTGCTTCCCCAAAGACACAATCCGCGCTACTTGAAGCCATGCAAGAACGCTCCGTGACCCTCCTCGGAAACACTCGCACGCTTCCCGACCCGTTTTTTGTACTCGCTTCCCAAAACCCAATCGAATTGGAGGGAACATACCCGCTCCCGGAGGCGCAGTTAGACCGATTTCTGTTCAAACTGATTGTCCCCAACGCCGATGTAGACGTGCTTGACGACATCATCTCGACTCGTCGCCGTGGTGAACCGCCTGTGCCAACATGGTCCATCAGCGCGGAGCAACTCCGTCACCTATTTGATGTGATGGACAAGATTTACCTACCCAAGCCGGTGTCACGCTACATCTCTCGCTTGGCAGCATCGACGCATCCGGATGCACCGGAAGCAACCGAGGAGGTCAAGAAATATGTGGCATACGCTGCGTCGCCGCGGGCGGCGATAGCTATGGCGGAGGCGTCACGCGCATCCGCATTGCTTTCCGGTCGTCCTACCGTGGGCTTCGAGGATGTGAAAGCGGTTGCGGCATCTGTGTTGAACCATCGAGTTATTCTCAATTACCAAGCTCGTTTTGATGGTGTGGATACTTTCTCTGTAGTCAATGGCATACTCACGGCTCTTGACGAGGCAGACCTCAATTTGCCTGATGACCTTGAGGTTCAATCGGCATCATGACATCAGTGTTGCGGCAAACGTTGTCCACAGTTGTTTTTGGATTGAAGGATTTGCCAAACCGATTTGACCGCACGCCTGCGCCGTTGCCTCAATGTCACGAAACTCTGTTTCTCCATGCACAACCCCTCACCAATCTGACAGGAATCGCAATGACACATCGTGGTTTAGGAGGCAAAACATGTGTTCCGCTCTGATCCGCTCTATCTCCTTTCTAATTGCGATTTCGTTGTGTCATTCTGCTACTAACGGCTACGCGACGACGCGAATTGGCGACATCACGATTACGCCCGGGATCAGCCCAAGCGGTAGCAGCGACCACGGATATGCGGAATATAGGATTTCGGTTTTGAACCACTCGCCTGACAAGATGCACGTGGTAACCCTGAAATTGCCGGATTCGAGTTTTAACATTGACCCAAACCGTATCCGTGACATCATGCGCTCGGTCGTCGTTGGTCCAGGCTCCACGGCTCACGTTTCTCTATTCCAGCCTCCTGTGCCCCTGCACGGAAATGACTTGGCAGTTGCTATTGACGGCAGATTTCAAAGAGACGCCGTTCCACTTTCACTCGGTAACCACGCACCCGATACGTCGCACTCGTTTGCTAGCCATTTTGTGCTTGGTGCTATGGGCTCTATTTCACTTCCGTTGTCTCTGGAGGTTCTCGTGAGTCGGAACGTTGACACCTCCGAGTTTCACACACACGTTGAAACACTAGTTAAATCTATTCCTACCATGAGCGGTTTCAGCGTTCTCACTTCCACAAGTGGTGGATCTGTCGTCACTAGTAGTAGTAGGTCAAGCCCGACTGGTTCAGCCTCCTATGAACTGATTGATTTGGGATTTCCGGTGTCGGCGTGGAGTACAAATTGGCTCGGTTTTTCTAGTTACGACGGCGTCGTTGTCACGGATGGGGATGTCCAAAAAATGCCGCCGGATGTTCAATCTGCACTGTGGCGATACGTGGAGTGCGGCGGTGCGCTTCTTGTGCTGGGCGGAAACCATCTTCCCGACGACTGGACATCTAGAATCGAGATTCCGGATATGTCAGCCGGGATTGCCAATAGCCGTGTCGGTTTCGGTGAATGTGTCGTTAGCGCGACAGGAGATACAAACAGTTTGAATCAGACACAGTGGCGGCAGATTGTGCACTCTTGGGTGAAAACCGCAACTCCTTGGCAATCCCAACTATCAATTGCGGAAGCAAACAATCGGTTTCCGGTGGTGGATGATTTCGGCGTGCCGGTACGAGGGCTGTTCCTGCTGATGCTCGTCTTCGCTATCGTGATTGGGCCAATGAACCTTATTGTGCTCTCGCGGAAAAGGCGTCGCATCTGGATGTTGTGGACCGTTCCGGTCATTTCGCTGACGACCTGTTTTGCAGTGTTCCTCTATGCAACATTCGCCGAAGGGTGGAATCGATATATCCGAACAGAGGGTCTAACGATTCTCGACCAAAGGGTCAACCGTGCCACGAGCATAGGTGTGACAGCTTTTTATTCGGCTTTAACGCCCGGCGACGGATTGCACTTTGGCTATGAAACTGAACTTACATCGCAAACCTTCGCCGCTACACCTCTCCCCCGCACCGTTGACTGGACGCACGACCAACACCTGGCGCGCGGTTGGATCGCTGCACGGGTGCCGGCGCATTTCAAAGTACGGAAGACTGAGATGCGGCGTGAGCGCATAACCCTCAGAAGAGAGGATGGCTCGCGTTTGGGCGTCGTCAATGGCCTCGGCGCCGACATTGACCAGTTTTGGCTGGCGGACAAAGAAGGCACGGTATATTCCGGATCGAAAATCCAAGCGGGATCTGAGGCGGAATTGACGATTCGGAACGACTTGCAACTCCATGGCTTGAGCGGGGTTGGCGAGATGTTCGATTTGACGCTATGGGATCCAGCCGTCAATGCGGAGTTGGATAAGGGCAACATTCCGCAGATATTAAGAGATGAAATGATAGCGCACGGCGCGACACTATCTGATGATGTTGCCGTATCGGTTCTAAGTCCCGGCCGTGAATGGCAACTTACCGATAGAGTTTCAGAACGCAGTTATACGATTAATACGAACTCTCCTATGGACGGATTAAAAATCTATTCCGAGATCGGCGGTTTACGCGGGATATTTGCGTCGGAAGATTGGATAGGGAGAATTGAACGCCTCAAATCGACACCCGAAAAGTTTCTCAGTCCGGGATGCTACATAGCGACCTTAAACACATCGCCGTTTATCGAAAACGGACTTCGAAAGACGACAATGCGAAACTTCAGCTCTATCGTATACGGGATACTAAACGAGGATTAAATACGGCATCAATGCAAAAGAGCACGGTTATATATACTCCGCGCTGTCAGAAATTGCGTCTTCTGTAGGATCAAAAGAGCGGATAGCGAGTGCGATAGAGATCCCGCGATCTCCAGGTCGCGACCCTCGTACGAGGGAACTCCGATACCCGACCTGCTGGTGCTACGTAAGTCCTATTAGAAACAATTATCACTGGAAAAGAAAGCGCAATAATACCCAACGCAAAGTATAGAACACCACGCGTCACTCACAATGAGTTCCAAAATTGCCCCTCTCTATTGAGATCCAAAATGTATTCTATGAAGTATTTCTCGCTACCGGTTCAAACTGTGGTTGTCTCTCCATATCGTAACGAAAAAGAAAGCTGGCATTTTTGAATCAATAAATCCAATGGTATGCAAGTCAATATTATAAACCTTATTAAAGATTTCGGTACGACGCGTGCGGTTGACGACATCTCCTTCACCTTTTCGTCAGGCCACATCTTTGGATTTGTTGGGCCCAACGGCGCAGGCAAAACGACGACGATGAGAATCCTGGCAACCCTTGATGAGCCGACAAGCGGAGACGCGACAATTGATGGTGTCTCGATTGTGGAATCACCCGAAACGGCACGTCGGCTAGTCGGATACATGCCCGACTCGCTACCGGCTCACCGCGATATGTCTGTACATAGCTACTTGGACTTCTTCGCACGCGCTTACGGGCTGGTTGGACACCAACGCCGGCAAGTCGTCGATAGCGTTGAAAACTTCACAAATCTTACCGGAATTCGGGGGAAAACCCTGCACGCGCTCTCGAAGGGAATGAAACAGCGGGTTAGCCTTGCCAGGGCGCTGCTCCACGACCCGCCGGTGTTAGTGATGGATGAGCCCGCCGCCGGACTAGATCCGCGCGCACGAGTCGAACTGCGGGAATTACTTAGGGTGCTGTCCGAACAAGGAAAAGCAATCTTAATTAGCTCACATATCCTTACCGAACTCTCGGAAATCTGCGATGGCGCGGTGATTATTGAACAGGGAAAAATTGTCTCCGCGGGAACATTGCAAGAGATTGCCCCAATTGATGCTGAACAACGAACCGTGTTAATACGACCTTTAGAACGGCAAGACGACCTTTGTAAGGCGTTGCTGCTAATGCCGCATGTCACAGCCGTGAACCAGTTGGGTCATGAGATTGAGGCGCGAGTCGCGGGATCGGATCAAACCTGCAGCGAACTACTCGAAAACCTAATTCGAGATGGGTTTCGTGTCGTTGAGTTCACACTGCAAGGCGGCGATTTGGAGTCCGTGTTTATGACTGTGACCAAAGGAGAGGTACAGTGAAATACGTCGCAGATATCCTTGAAAACGTCAGCAATACTCTCAATCCCATTGTTATCAAGGAGTTGCGTCAAGCCGTGCAGGGCAGGTTTCTTGCCGCGGTATTGCTACTCTTTCTCGGTATTCAACTGTTGACCATTGGGTTATTCCTGACAGACGACTCCGTTTCCTGGTCCTTTAATGCTGGGCGGAATATTTTCAAGACCTTGGCAAGTATGTTACTGGGTACATGCCTGATTCTGGTGCCCGCTTATACGGGCCTCCGGTTGGCGATGGAACGTGCGGACGCCAACGTTGACCTTCTGTTTATTACGACGCTTCGTCCACGCTCCATTATCTGGGGAAAATTCTTTGCCGCTCTAGTTTTCTCTGCCCTTCTCTACAGCGTTTGCATGCCGTTCATTACTTTAACGTACTTGCTACGGGGTATAGATTTACCATCTATTTTTGTGCTGCTCGCTCTAAATTTCCTCATAATCGCCGTAGCTATCCAGTGCACGATTCTTCTCGGCTGCCTCCCCGCAAATCGAGTATTCAAGATTATTCTCGGACTCGGCTGGTTCCTCCTTACAACCGGCTACATTCCTCTTCACATCGCATTTACAACAGTCATACCAGGCGTCAATCTTCTGGACCGTGGAATCGGGAGCCAAATAGGATCGTGGAGATTCTTGGCTGTTTCCTCGGGTGTACTAATTGCGGGATTGGCATTAATTGGACTACTTGCCAAGCTGGCTACAGCGCTAATCAGCCCGTTTTCAGCTAATCGCGCACTACCAGTACGAACTTACGTCACTGCAGTATGGATTGTCACCGGGATTAGCGCTACGGTTTGGACTGCTGTCACCGGTAATGGTGCACCAATCACCGTGTGGGCATTCGCACATATCATTTTGCAATGCATCGGGCTCTTTATAGCCGTAAGCGAAAGAGAATCGTTGGGGCAGCGGGTTCGCCAGAGTATTCCACGCGGACGGTTACTGCGACCACTCGCTTTCCTCTTCTACAGCGGCGCAGGTGGCGGGGTCACGTGGTCGTCCTTGATGATACTATTGACGTTAATGTTTGCAGCCGTACTGTCAAGTGTCTACGCGCATGCATGGATCGGAAATGATCTTGAAGACCTCATGACTTGCATGGCAGCTCTAGGCATGCTCTCGTTAAGTTATGCAGTGGTGGCATCGCTTATCAGACGACGATTTCTGGCAAATCGAGTTTCCGGTGGATACACTTGGTTAATTTCGTTGGTACTGATGGGTTTTGCAACGACCATAATACCACTGGTTCTATTCCTCCTATCCGGGACGTGGGACATGGGATGGCTTATCGGTAGTCCCATGGGCCCGATTGTGTTTTCCGCTGACGGTGATTCCAAACTTCTGAGGGAATGCGCTCTACTCGCAGGTATCTTCGCGGTCTTCACCGGTATTCTCAACTTCCCGTGGTTCATCAAGCAGATTATCAACTTTCATCCTCCGAGGCAGAAAACGGCGTCCAATCCGCCAACAGATTAGGCAAATCGGCAGTGCGCGGCGTAGACAGCGGCAACATAGTCGCTGGAATGACTCCTGCAAGATTCTGGCTCGGACAGAGATGGTTGACCGTTTAGGCAATACCTTGAGAAACACTGATCGGAACGACCTACAAGATTCTTGTTCTTCAATCACCGGCCGATTTGCATTTCGCATCAGTTGACGACGGCATTGGACTATTCACTATCTTTACATGAACGAAGCCTATCGACAATACCTCATAGATGGTGAACGTGCCGGTGCGCGATACGCATTGGCATCACCGCGAAACGTCCCATTTGGAGTTTCAGGAAATCAGATGGGAAAGCGGCCCGGGAGTTCGCTCGAATTCATCGACCATAGAGAATATCAACCGGGGGACGATCTAAGGCGAATCGACTGGGGAGGATTCGCCAGGAGCGACAAATTAACGGTCAAATTGTACCGGGACGAAGTCAGTCCACATTTGGATATCGTAATTGATGGCTCATGCTCCATGGCACTTGAGAACAGCCCCAAAACGCAAGCCACTCTCGGGCTTGCTGCGGTCTTTGCTACGGCGGCATCGAACGTAGGATTCTCCCACGCTGCATGGATGGCAGGTGACGGGTTTCGGCAGGTGGAAAACGGGACAAACAGAGCGTCAATCTGGGAAGGAATCGATTTTGGATACCGTGGCGATCTTCTGACTTCATTCACTAGACTACCCCCGACATGGCGCCCGTATGGGTTGCGCGTATTGCTCAGTGACCTCCTCTTCCCGGGCGACCCGTTAGCAACGATGTCTCGTTTTGCCGAACGTGCTACGGCAATTGTCGTCGTGCAGGTTTTGGCAGAATCAGACGCCAATCCGACGGAGCGCGGTAACATCCGGTTAGTGGATTCGGAAACGGACGAAGCCCAAGAAGTTTTCGTAGATGCCGGCGCCGAGAGCCGCTATCGCGCTGCGCTTGCCCAACATCAGGAAAATTGGCATCGTGCAACAAAGCAAGCCGGTGCGGTCATGACCACTGTCGTCGCAGAGCACATTCTTGCCGATTGGCGACTCGAGGCATTGGTTTTGGATGAGGTACTTAAGATTTCATGATCCGAGGCACCGTATAGTTTGTCGTGTTTTTGGTCCTTGTTGCATGTAGAACTCCTGGAGATGTTCCACACAGAAACCGTAGGCGTTACGCTTCTATCGGATGGCATCTCTAAACATCAGGGTAAGAATGCCAGTATTTGCAGGCAGACTTGGGACTGTCATCTCGGTGATGTCGTGTGGGAGGGCACGGGACAGGTCGCGGTGCAGGCTGATACTAATTCGCAATCCATCAGTTACAGGAACCGGGGTTCGTAGTAGCGCAATTCATTGCGCGTCTTAAATTGGCTGTAACATTTAGATTTTGAAATTGTATGAATTATAGATTCAGCTCGTAAGGCATTCTATGGAACAATTCGTTGGTGTAGCAGTGTTTGCCTTCCTGAATAACCTCCCATATGTTCGAATTCCTGTTACTAGACTGTAACTGTCGGCACGTATAGTCTAACACTACCAAGTAACTGTTTAGTTCATCGTTTGGTTCGTAAGTATTACAGCTCGTCGCACGTCCGGTCTGGGCATGTAAGCCCCCGAGTAGCCGGAATTAGCGTTGTAATTCCCTACTCGGCGCGTTCCCTGCCCCCCGCTCGGTCTGGATTGGCAAATCCAGACCGGTGGAATAAACAATTATATTACCAGAGAAACGACAATGCCAACCTACCCAATCCACGTTATCCACGCTGATTTATGATTCCCACCTTTACCCTTCCCCTCGGCTTCCTCGCACTCTTGGCTGTCCCTGTGCTCGTCGGCATCTATCTGTTACGCACCCGCTCTCGCCGTTATCCGGTGTCTAGCCTGATGCTTTGGGTCAATCAGAAGCAGGCGCGGAAAGGCGGATTGAGGATTGAGCGCTTACAAACCCCTCTCTCATTCTTGTTGGAACTCCTCACCCTTATTTTTCTGGCTCTTGCGATAGCAGAGCCAATCATCCGCACATCCAAAAGCCAGATACCGTTGATTGTGGTTTTGGATGACTCCTTTTCAATGCTCGCAGGCGACGACGATACTCCCAGAAGCCGGTCGATAACAGCTCTTGACGAGTTACTCAAACCCGAAGGCTTCAATCCACTTGCCAAACCGCGCTACGGGGTACGTTACGTGCTCGCGGGGACAGAGCCGCAACTATTGAACGAAGTGGCAAAGTCGGCGAGCGAAGCAATTGCCGAACTTGAACGCTGGGGGTGTCTTTCGCCGTCCGCCGACTTGGAGGCGGCAGTATCCTTTGCGGCAACCCTCGGCGGCTCCAAAGCGCTCATGCTGGTATTGACGGACGAACCGCCGGCACACGCACTCGAGTCGGACCGAATACAGTGGTGGAGTTTTGGAATCCCCCAATCCAACCTCGCCTTCGTAAACGCCACACGAAATCCTTCCGAATCGGGTGAACGATGTTTGTTTGAGATAACAAATCTCTCCGGACGCGCGAGAACAACGGAACTTGTCGTAGAATTACACGATGCTGCAGCCGCCCGCTCAGTCACTCCGCTTCATCGTTCAGCCGCGGATATTCTTCCCATGGAGACACATCGGATTTTCCTGAATTTGCCGCCAAAAACGCCATCGTTGCGAGCGCGGATTGGAGAGGATGCGCTGTCAATCGATAACACAGTTGTGCTACTGCCGCAGATACGGAAACCGGTGCGTGTGGAGGTCCGAATTCAAGACCAACAGCTCAAATCACTTATTGAAAACGCATTGGAGGCTACGGAACGACGTATACTCACAACCACACGACCTGATTTAATCTTTCTGGATCCCGCAGCGCTCCCAGATGAAGCTAACGATGCATGGCTAATGCACCTTGTGGTTGAGCCGCAGGCGTCCGCCTATCTGGGACCTTTTGTCGTTAATCATGCGCACCCGTTGACCGAAGGGCTTTCATTCGACGGCGTTGTGTGGGGGGCAGGAACGACGGAGGAGCTTATCGGGATGCCTATCATTACTGCCGGTAACGTCCCGCTCTTGACCGATACCGAGCGGTACACCGGTAGCCATGAACTCCGCTTGCGTCTGCGTCCTGACCTCTCAACTCTTCAAACGTCGCCGAATTGGCCCGCCCTGATTTGGAATCTGCTTGAGTGGCGCGCCTCGGAAACCCCGGGACTACAACGCTCCAACCTTCGTTTAGGCGAAGCGACGGTTCTGAACACGAAGTTGGGAGTGGAATCCGTCCAGATTGTTTCACCGAATGGTGAGATACGTGACCAACCCGTGCTTGAGAGGAAGGTAAACCTCATGGCTCGCGAAGTCGGTGTTTATGAGGTGGAGACAGGGAGCGAGACATACGCCTTCTCATCGAATGCGCTCAATCAGTCGGAATCCGATCTGCGCACGAGGGCATCGGGCAGATGGGGCGACTGGGGGGACAATACGCTGGAGTGGTGGGGATACAAGAGTTTCGCGTGGTTCTTTCTTCTGCTCGCCATCGCGACCTTAACGCTCCACCTAATCCTCTCAAAACGGGGAACGTAGCACTGTCAGCCGCAACCTGCAAGGCATCATGTTTTTGCTCGCTTCTGCCGGATTGGCAAATCCAGCAGTTCTACCTAGCTTCCAAATTCATCCTTGACATATTCAAGGTCTCAATATATACCTTATGATAGCGTCAATTCAAAAAACAGTGGTCATCCAAGTCACACTTGGAGTGGGGAGTTTTTGAGTTTATCCTTGGCACTTAAGTAACGGAGCAAGAACCCTATCCTACTCTCCGAACCAATTTTTCGGGTTTACGGAATTTATTGGTAGCACCCTATTATCCCTGTCGGAACAATTCTTTCAGCAAGCAACACGTTCTAGTCGGAGTCCCTTTCCTCGATCCAGAGGATCGAAATGTCAATAGAATACGATATGTCCAAATTTCCGCACTCCAGAGGAGTGCAATGTGGAGTGTTACTTGAGAGCACCCTATTATCCCTGTCGGAATGATTCATTCAGCAAGTAACACTCCTTTTTCGCTCAATGACTAGCCGTGAAAAGTGTTCCTTCGTGGTCTGGTTCTCACTCCAGCGGAGATCAAGCGAATGGACAATGAGTGCGATAGCGATCTTCAATGTCGAGTGTTACTTGATAGCGCTCCATTATCCCTATCGGAATGATTCATTCAGCAAGTAACACTTTCTGGTCGGAATCCCTTTCCTCGATCCAGAGGATCAAGCAAGTGAATAGCGAGCGCGATAGAGATCTTCAATGTCAATAGAATACGAGATGTCAAAATTTCCGCGCTCCAGCGGAGCGCAATGTGTGTCGTGCATCATAAATTGACCCTCGTTTTTCGCTCTGTGAGAGGTTTTGAAAAAGCCTTCCTCCGTAGAATGGTTTCACTCCAGAGGAGTGAGATGTCAATAGAACATGATTGCTCCCCACGTCCGCAGTCCAGAGGAGTGCAATGTGTTGTGCTACTTGGTAGCGTCCCATTATCCCTGTCGGAATAATTCATTCAGCAAGCAACACTTTCTGGTCGGAGTCCCTTTCCTCGATCCAGAGGATCGAAATGTCAATAGAATACGATATGTCCAAATTTCCGCACTCCAGAGGAGTGCAATGTGGAGTGTTACTTGAGAGCATCCCATTATCCCTGTCGGAATAATTCCTTCAACAAGCAACACTCGTTTTTCGCTCCTTTGTTAGCTTTGAGAAAGTATGTCGTCTTAGAGATTTCCCATCTCTGGCACTCCAGAGGAGTGCCATGTCAATAGAATTGTGATGCGTCCAATCTCCGCGCTCCAGCGGAGCGCAATGTGGTGCGTTACTTGAGAGTTGATGATGGAAGGGCAAAACCGGTCAATCAATCGGACTCACGGTAGTACCTTGGTGATTTTTTCGCGTTCGCGAATATATACCCCAAGATCTGGTATGTGAAAATTCGAGATTGCACAAGTCTATAATGCGGAAGATGAGTAAAACGATAGGATATTGAAATGCCATCGCGTACAGATAAGGGGTTGCTCGAAATCATCTCAGACATCGAATCTGACCGCCTCGAATTCAAAGAATCAATGTCGGGCAACGCACCTACGAGCATAAGGGAAGCTATCTGCGCATTTGCCAACGACCTTCCCCGACACGAAAAACCGGGATTTGTCTTCGTGGGCGTAAGAAACAATAAAACTGTCAAGGGGTTATCTGTCACGAACGAGTTACTCCGGCAGTTGGCAGATATGAAAACCGACGGAAACATCCTACCGCCGCCAACGTTGGCTGTTGAAAAGCGTGTCTTGGAGGGTAAAGAAATCGCCGTAGTTACGGTACAATCGTCCGACTCGCCTCCGGTGAAATTCAAAGGTGTTATCCACATTCGCATTGCCCCCCGTCGCGGCATCGCTACAGAACAGGATGAAAGGATTCTCAACGAAAAGCGTCGATCCGGAAATCTGACTTTCGATGCGCAACCTATCCCTACGTCTAGTGTATCCAATCTAAATCTAATCCAATTTGAAAACGAATACTTGCCGCAGGCGTTTGCCCCCGAGATTTTAGCAGCCAATGAACGGACTCTTGAAGAACGTCTTACCGCTACAAAAATGATTGTTTCAGTCGATTAACGAGTTGCAACTGTGTTGGGAATTCTAGTTCTCGTCAAAAGCCCGCAAGACCATCTACCCGGGGCTTATGTACAGTTTCTCAGAATTGACGGTAGCGAGTTGTCGGATGAAATCCTTGACAGTGAAGACATACGTGGGGCAGTTCCGGACCTGCTTCGCCGTTTGGATGAAAAACTGATTGCGCATAACCGAACCGCAGTCGATTTCACGACCGACGTTCTGGAGCGGCGAACCGAACTCTATCCCATTCCCGCATTACAACAGATTATACGCAACGCAATTATGCACAGAACCTACGAAGCTACAAATGCGCCCGTCCGCGTTTCATGGTTCAACGACCGAATTGAGGTCTTGAGTCCTGGCGGCGCATACGGTACGGTAACCGCTGCAAATTTTGGCAAACCCGGACTAACAGATTACCGCAACCCTACTCTAGCGGAAGCAATGCGAACTCTCGGCTATGTGCAGCGTTTTGGCGTAGGAATACCAATAGCTAGGAGACTGTTAACAGAAACTGGGCATCCAACCCCGGAATTTGAAGTTAATGATACTCACGTACAGGTAACCATTAGGTCTGCTATTAAACCCTAAATCACATAGCAATGACTATTCCCGTTATAACATTTTTCAATAATAAAGGCGGCGTTGGCAAAACTTCGCTCGTCTATCATTTAGCATGGATGCTGTCTGACCTGGGCCACCGAGTGCTTGCGTGCGACCTGGATCCGCAGGCGAATCTTACCGCTGCTTTTCTGGACGAAGGACATTTGGAGAAACTCTGGGACGAGGGCGACGTTTCCCCAAAATCGGGAATCACTATTTTTGAGTGTGTAAAACCGCTGATGCAAGTTGGAGACCTGAAACCGCCCTGCCTTCAGCCAATTATAGCCCAACCAAGTCTATTTGGAGGTGGCATTGGGCCACATGACCAAAAGCTAATTCCGGGTGACTTGGCATTGGCGGAGTTTGAGGACACTCTGTCCGCTGAGTGGCCAAATGCATTGGGATCCAGTAACTTGTACCGTTCTTTCAGAATATTGACCGCGTTTTCGACGATAATGCAAGCGGGAGCCTCGACGATGACAGCTTCAATCATATTGGCAGATGTTGGCCCAAATCTAGATGCTATCAATCGCTCAGCTCTAATTGCGAGCGACTACGTCGTTGTTCCACTAGGAGCAGATTTGTTTTCACTTCGTGGCTTACGCAACCTTGGCCCCACGCTTAACCGCTGGCGTCGGGATTGGAAGAGTAGGCGAAGGAACTGGCCCTCGCCAGAGTTTACTCTGCCGAACGGAGAAATGAAACCCGCCGGCTATATAATGCAGCAGCATGGTATCCGTTTAAATCGCCCGGTGATAGCTTACGACAAGTGGGTCAACCGGATGCCGGCGGAATACGCACGCAATCTTTTGGACGATAACGAAGGACCTTATGCTGAAACTCCTGAAGATGATGAACAACACGCACTTGCCACCGTTAAACACTACCGAAGTCTGGTACCGATGGCACAAGAAGCCAGAAAGCCTATCTTTCATCTTACTCCCGCGGATGGGGCTATCGGCTCCCATGCCGCCGCTGCCCGCGACGCCTACACAGACTTCAAGATTCTTGCAGAGAAAATAGCTGCTCGAATCAATCTCCCGCCACCGCCCATGTAGCGGAATCCCTAGTGGAAGCCCACTACTCCCCGCTTGACATCCCAAATCTTCTGGAATGGTGCTTTCCTAAGATAATCTCTCCCTTGATAAGGGAAATCCTCAGTCACAAACCAAAGATTATTGGTTCTTGGGAGTTAAGTGGTTCATTCGCTAAATGTCTAATGTTTACGTGGCTGTCACAATAAACTGTTCTCCTACTCCGGTAGGTGCGGTTTCTAACCGCACCGGCACTCAACATTAACCATATTTACTTGGAAAATAAACCATTAAGTGCGCGAATCACACTTGCTGCAGGAAGGAGCGTTTGCCCTATGCGTTCAAATTGATTGCAATAATTCCCAAGTTTATGATTGAAAACTCCACACATGTATAGTATAATAATATCGGTTAGCGTTGGTCGAGACCTCACTCCTGCCGGCAATCTACCGCCGGAAGGATAATCCCATGTCGACTTGAATTGCCAAATCCAAGCCTTCACCGATGGGGTCAATACACTGGAGCAATACGACCTGTAAACCATCTCGTAGAGTAACACAGGAAATAGGAAAAAACCACAGTGTAAAATGTTGAATCTGTTTATGATTCCTCTTTCCTGTTCAACTATTCTTGCCTTTCTTCCGCGCCGGCTTGGTCGGGAAATGAGTGAATCTCGGCGATGTCCGGTCGTAGTGCCTGACGCGGTTTTGGCCAGTCGTTTCAACACCGAGGGGAGAGGGAGGGATATTATAGTCGCAGAAAATCGCAGTATTTCGCACACTCCAATCACGAGCAAAAATCATGCACGAAGCTAAACTACGACACGCTTCGACGCGATATTCACATCGTAACGCATTAACTGCGACACAAATTCACACGACAACTATAGAGGTAACTGTTTAGTCCATCAATCTGTTTTGGGAATGTTGGTTAATCGTGCTACAGTTTAATCCTTGTTACTACACCATCAAGCGAACGATCAACTGAGTGGATAACGAAGGCGATAGAAATCTTCTAGTGAGTGCGATAGAAATCCTTGAGCGTAATGTAGGAGATCAACTGACTGAATAAGGAAGGCGATAGAAATCTTCTCCAAGTCGCGATTTCCTGTTGACGCATAAGTTCCGGACCGAACTAAACAATTACCTATAGAGTTTAGTAGGAGGAATCAAGTGAGTGAATAGATCAAGCGACTGGATAAGGAGCGCGATAGAGATTCTTTGAACGAATGGATAATGACCGACAAATTCAAGCTATCTCACGAATATTATACCGAACTTATTCGTCGGCGAGTCTACCGTGGCTGGATAACCTCGCAAATCATCGATTCATGGAGCAAAAATACCTGATGCGGAAACATATTGAGCGCAGCAAATTTAAAGACGCATCATTACTTTCTAACCCGCTATCCAAGCGTTTTTCCGAAAGGGGGGTCAAATATGTGCGCGGACTTTAGCGGACTTTAGCGGAGTGTGTCGCGCACGGCTTGAAGCCACGCCCGGCACGGCTTCAAGCGCAATTTCAGAGCTTGTCGAAAAAGTTCGCTCTAATCTCGACAGCGTCTCCGTAACCGACACCTGCAATCTGCTTGTTATCGCGCACGCCATCAGTGGCTTTTGAAAAAGTAGTAGGATCAAACGACTGAATAGGGAGTGCGATAGAGATCCCTTCAAACGACTGAATAAGGAGTGCGATAGAGATCCCTTCAAACGACTGAATAAGGAGTGCGATAGAGATCCCACAGAGTTCCCCGTGTGCCGTACACCGCTTCGCGCCACTCATCTGCGGGTGTAGAAAATCAGGTAACTAAACATGAGTCAAGGGAGTGGTCAGCGACCGCGATAGAATATCCCGATAGTGAATTCCATAGAAAATCCTTCGGTATTCCGTACTGCCGAATTAGGCGGATTTTGGTGTTCGATCGCCTAAGTTTATTTCATTTTCTACACTTAACTCTGAATAGCCAGATTATTCGCGTCTTGAAGGAATCACTTGACATAAACGTCCCACCAATCGCACAAAATTTTTCGCTTGACCTCGACGCAAATTGCTGCGAAAATGGGATTGCCTCGGACTACTACCCGACCGCAAACTGGAAAGCCATAATCTCGTGAATGTACCACCCAAAGAATACATCCTCGTTCAAGAAGCGCGGCTCTTGGCTTTCGTGACGACCTGCTTTGAAAAGGCGGGACTCGAAGCTTCACACGCGCGTCTCATCAGCCGGCTGCTAGTCAACAGCGATTTACGTGGCGTGCGTTCTCACGGCACCCACATCGCCCACAACTACTGCATGGACTTTGTGAACGGCAATCTCAACCCACGACCTAACGTGAGAACGGTAAGGGAAAATGGCGTTTCGACTGTCATTGACGGAGACGGCTGCCTTGGCTACCTACCCATGGTGCGGGCAGCGGAACGTGCAGTCTTACGCGCAAAGGAAAGCAGCTTGGGATTGGCGCTGGTACCGCACATTGGACACTACGGCTCTGCAGGCCATTACACCCGTATCTGCGCAGAGAATGGATGCATCGGTTTTTCAACACAGTCGGGTCGCAACGAATCCAAAGGCAACCCGCCTATCAGTTTTGCGGTTCCCGGAGGTGATGAACCGGATCTGGTACTGGATGGCGGGTCGGACCTTTTTGGGCCTTACCAGGGGCCCGACTACGACGATTTGTACACTCGGATTCCCGCGGTATTCTTCAAAAACTTGGGGTTCATAGCAGTTTCTTCCCTGTTGGGCGGCGGGCTAACCGGGTTCACTTTGCCCGAGGGAGACGCCATCCAAGAGCAATGGCCCTCGGCGCGCCTCGGTGGAATGGTACTCGCCATCAATATCGAAGCCGCCGTTCCGGGAGAGATTTTCCGAGCGGAAGTGGATCGCTACACCAGAGATTTGCTGGCAACCTGTGATCCCATACCCGGCACTGACAGATTGCTGTTACCGGGCCACCTTGAGGAAGAGCGTACCGCACAGCATCGGCGCGAAGGGATTCGATTCGGCGAACAGGAACAGCAAGCCATGACCGAACTTCACAAGTATTTCAATGTGGCACTGCCTTGGGATTGAGCGAACTTCACTTGAATCAGGGAGTGCTAGTTGCAGGAACACGATTGGACAGGAGGAAGATTCGATGCAATTAACCGAAGAACAGCTCGCAACTTGGAGGCGTGACGGTAGTCTAATCGTACCAGATGTCTTTTCTGCTGAAAGCTACCTGCCTGCGCTTGAGGCGGTTGAACGCAACGCTTATGGCGGATTGACATACGCCGAGTACCGGGCAAAATGGGGCGAGAATCCGGAAGGGGTTCAAGAACAGTATCAAAAGACTCCGGACATGCAGCGATTAGCCGGACCAATGGGTGCAGCGGTACATTTCCCCACCGGACTGCCCGCCGTCGATCGCCTAATCGAAAACGAGGACTATATAGACTGTCTCTGCCAAGTGCTGGGAACAACCGAGATTCGCTTGGGCTATGGCCAAATCTTCTTTCGTGAAGGACTTACCGATTCACGACACAGCGAGCACCCGTGGCAAGGTTTCCATCTTGACAACGGCACCAACTCACAATTACCGCCGCACCCGGATTGGGAGCGGTACAACTATGTGCTGTCAGTAGTTGTGCTACACGATATTGAACCTGATGGCGCACCCATGTTGGTTTGTCCCGGATCGCACAGGCAACTCGCATCTCTATTCGATCGTGGCGGAGGCCGTGCTGGGGGACTCGGTGTGGACGATCTTCGCGAGTTTAAGGAATTGGCGGATCCCGTGCCCGTCACCGCCAAAGCCGGGAGCATCGCGTTCCGATCCAGCTATCTCATTCATGCCGCTCAGCCATTTGCCAACAAGGAAAAACAACGAGGTTGGATGGGATTCAATTTCCATCGCGCCGACAACGGGGACTGGTGTCACACCACGCGTCCTATCCCCGGGTGGTCAACTCCACAATACGTGAACTTCGTGGCTGGCACTACGCCGCGTGTACGTCAACTGTTGGGTTGGCCCGCGCCCAGCGACGCCTATTACACCGAGGAAGCGCTTGAACGTTTGGCGTATGCCTATCCGGACATTGACCTAACACCGTATCGGGATGCTATGGTAGGGTGAAAAATTGCAGTCGGAGTCAAAGAACCTACAATCGGGAAATCTCCATGAATGAATTAATTGCGTCGTTAACCGCCGCGGGCCATCCGCCAATCCAACTGTACGGAAAAGGTGGCTCACTGCTCGTTCTTCCCTACGGCGGCAGAACGCTCGGTTTGTACAATCGGGATGGGCATAATTTCTTCTGGGTTAATCCGGATCTTAATCACGTTGCGACTGCCGAAACCTTTTTCACGGCAGAAGGATGGAAGAATAGCGGGGGAGACCGCACCTGGGTGGCGCCCGAAGTTGAACTGTTCATTTCAGACATTGAGAATCCCGGCGAGACGTATCAGGTCCCCTCATCACTGGACCCCGGCAATTTCACGGTTCAACACGGCAAAGGGCAAGTCACGCTGACCAATCAGGCGCGTGTTTTTCTGAATCGACAGGAAAAAACCTGCGAGGTAGAGTTGGCGAAAACCATCCGAATGACGGAGAACCCTTTGCGTTATGAAAAGGGGATGACATCTCTCCTTCAGAGAGTTGACTTTGTTGGGTACGAGCAACTTACGTCACTGCGGTTCACCTCTTCGGAAGAGTCGGGAATTCGTCTTGGAATTTGGAATTTGGTCCAAGTTCCCGCTGGAGGAGAGATTGTCGTACCCACGGTGGGAGAAAGTGTGCCGAAAACGTACTTTGGGGGTGTCGGAGCAAACCATCTGAGCGTGAATCCTGAGTCTATCCGATTCCGCGTTGATGCGAAACATTCCTACAAAATCGGTGTACGTGCTGTGTCAACGATTGGACGAATAGGGTATCTGCGACCTATAGGAGACGGAAAGAAGACACTGGTCGTGCGCAACTTCTTCGTCGCACCTTCAGCCGAATACGTGGATGTTCCATGGGACGATTTGGACGACTTCGGCTATGCCATCCAGTGTTATAACGACAATGGCGATCTGGGAGAGTTCGGCGAATTGGAATATCACACAGCCGCAATCGGCGATGGTACCGGATTAAGTAGCTATCAAGACCGAAGCCAAGTTTGGGCTTTCTTCGGCGACGCCCAGTCAATAGACGAGACATTTAGACAGCTACTTGGCGTAGACCCAAATTCACGCGCGCAATAGGTGATGTCGGGTACCTGGATGTAACGAAGTTGCTGGTACTTTACGCTTATGCTGAAACTTGCCCAATTTTTGAGTGTGCAAGAAACGATAGGCTTGCAAGTGTTTGAACAGATGGTTAATGGCCAGTTTTTGGAACGGCGAACAGCAAACGGTTTTCGAAAGGTTCGAGTGTTACTGAGTTTCCGAGTTGTTGCTTAGACAGAGCATAGATTTGCATAAAGGAACTCGGATTGTGAAGGAGGCAAAAGAAGATGAGTCATGCGTGGATTCACCACCCCTTATTCCGTTTGATTGCAATTGGCTTTGCGATTTCAATTCTGCTGCCTGGTTGTAAGGAAGAGGTGACCCGAAAGGCAGATTGGGAAACCCACTTCACGGACCTTCACTTCGCGAACGCCAAACTCGGATGGATCGTAGGACTTGAAGGGTTGATTATCCACACCCAGGACGGCGGACGGACATGGAATAAACAGGAAGTTGATACAACCGGTGACTTCAAAGCGGTGCATTTTGCAAATAGTCGCTACGGATGGGCCGTCGGCGACGATGGTCTCATCGCCACAACCGATGATGGCGGACGACACTGGTATCTTCAGACGAGTGGAACGTGGGCGATGCTCCGCGATGTATTTTTCTCCAATGCGAAAGAGGGGTGGGTCGTCGGTGAAGGCGCGGATGTCCTCTATACGCAGGACGGTGGAAAAACGTGGAAGCGCCGCGAATCTGTGAGCGAGTTCCCACTCAGTGGCGCGTGGTTTGTTAATAATAAACGTGGCTGGATAGTGGGCGGGCAGGACAGGATCCTACATACAAATGACGGAGGAAAAACCTGGGGCGAGCAAACCAACCGATTTGAGGGCGAAAGAGATCGGATGATTAATGACAACAAACAGGTCTTTTTCATTAGCCATAGTGAAGGTTGGCTCGTTGGAAGCGATGGTTCAATCTTTCACACAAAGAACGGCGGCGCAAATTGGGATCGGCAGGACAGTCGGATACCTCTAATTAACGGGCACGTCCGAGACACAATCAACAGTATCCATTTTATTGATAAGCAAAGAGGCGTCGCTGTCGCCGATGTCGGGTTCATTACGTTCACGGAAGACGGCGGAAAAAACTGGAGACTGCTTGAAAGCGGTACAGAGAACAATTTAACCGCCGTGCAATTCACCACACCCAAAGAAGCCTGGGCAGTCGGCTGGTACGGCAGCATCTTGCATTCGGAGGATGGGGGAACGAATTGGAATATGGTCAGCGGTACGACCGCCAATGATCTTGAGAACGTGCAGTTTGCGGACGCCAATCGTGCCATTGCTGTCGGAAAGCGCGGAACAATCGCGATGAGCCAAGACGGCGGTAGGACATGGACGGAAGTCGACGCCGAAATCTGGGATAATATACGCAATATCTTTTTTGTTTCCGATAAGGAGGGATGGGCGGTCGGCGAACGCGGCATGATTGTCCATACCACTGACGGCGGTCAAACGTGGGATCGTCAAAATAGCGGCTGGGGCTATGTCCTCACAGCCGTGCACTTCGTGACGCCAAAAAAGGGATGGGTTGTCGGTGAGTTAGGCACGGTGCTCCATACTGCCGATGGCGGCGAATCCTGGGTGCCTCAGACACCGGGCGAATGGCAATCCCTCAAAGGCGTTTTCTTCCTCGACGAGCATGAAGGTTGGGCTGTGGGATGGCCCGGCACGGTGATTCACACTACCAACGGTGGCATGACTTGGACGCAGCAGACGACTAAAACCTACAACGAGTTATACGCTGTTTATTTTGTTGACAGTGACAACGGATGGATCACGGGCCAGTTCGGTGAAATTCTGCGCACCAAGGATGGCGGTCAAACCTGGAAATTCCAACGGAGCGGTACACAAGAGAATCTCAACAAGATCTACTTTGCCGATACCATGCACGGTTTAATCGTGGGTGATAACGGAGTGATTCTGACTACGACCAATGGCGGCGCGGCATGGGAACTTCAGGAGAGCGGCACCGAAAATGACCTCCACGGATTTGCGCTTTCGCCGGAAGGCATGGTCGCCGTTGGTAAAGGCGGTATCGCCATGCGATTCTCCGTGGATGCCGAAGAGTTACCTGTTGCACTTCCGCCGACCGCGGAAGAGATTGAGGTTGCCGAGATAGCTGAGGCTCCGCCGGTCATTGAGGAAATCACATATCACTGGGAAATTGTTCGCCAAGCCACATGGCAGACTGATTTCAATGACACCTACTTCATCAACGATAAGACTGGTTGGGCGGTCGGCAGCAGTGGCGTCATAGCCCACACTATCGACGGGGGAAAAACTTGGAAACCTCAGCACAGCAGCGTTGAGATTGATCTGCATAGCATATCCTTTATTGATCCCAATCACGGCTGGATTACCGGTCCTGGCGCGTTACTCCGAACGGAAAATGGCGGCGAAACCTGGCAGGTCATACAAAAAAAGCTGCGGAATTTCCGAAGCATTCGTTCCATGCAATTTCTGACCCCACTGGAAGGTTGGCTGGGTGTGGATCAGGGGCAGACGCTGCATACGATAGATGGCGGGCTGACTTGGAAACTCCAAAAAACTGGTACAACGAATCAACCTATTGCCCATTTACACTTCATCAATAGCCTAGAAGGATGGGCGGTTGCTCCGCAGCGTCGTGATGGCGGATTCATCCTTCATACGAAAAGTGGTGGAGAATATTGGCAGATTCAATCCAAAACCAACCAAGTCGGTATCGCGATTCACTTTGCCGATGCGAAATCGGGTTGGGTGATCGTTAGAAATGGAGATTCACTGATTACCGACGATGGCGGACTTACTTGGACGCGCCGTCCTGCAGAGCTAGTTAATCGCATTCGCAGTGTGAAAATGCGTAGCCACCGAGAGGCGTGGGGAGTTGGTCCTGGCGGGCAAATTCTCTTGACGCGAGATCAGGGAAGAAATTGGGAACATGCCTATGTCGACCTGACCGCAAGAGAGAACGAACCGGCGCCGTCATCGGAAGATTTGGGATTAAACCAAGAATCTGCCGACTCGGGTTCTTCTAGCACATCTCAGGATGCCGCAGATATTCGGGCTGCTTTAGATGAGGATGCCGGTGAGGCGTTTAGGAATCGCCAACGGAGACGCCGCCCGCGTCCCCGTGACCTCAATCCGGAAAGTGGTTCTGGCGAAAGCGTAGCTACACCGAGACCTAGACGTCCTGCAAATCGCAGAAGACCACGCCTTGGGCGACCCAGTTCGGCGGAGGAGATTGTGAATTTCCACTATGTCGGCGACCATGTCGCGTGGGCGGTTGGGAAAGCCGGCCACATCTATCACACGCACGATGGCGGCGTAACATGGGAGCTCCAGCTTGGCGAACAGCTTGATGATTTTCATGACGTGCTCTTCTTGGGCGAAGACAACGGCTGGATTACCGGAGACAACGGGTTGCTGCTTGAGACACAGAACAGCGGTCATGACTGGGCAGCTCGGGACATCGGAACACGACAAAAAATAATTGGAGTACACTTCGTAAGTCTCGACCCCAAATGGGGCTGGGCGATGAGGCGTGATGGCACAGTGTTCTATACTACTGATGGAAGAAAATGGTCTGCTGGAAAGACGCCAATGCGTCCCCCGCTTTTCGAGGAGGATCCTCCGGGACGTTATGTGATGAATGATGTGGGTTTCGGTAAATTTTCCGAAGGATGGGCTGTTGGAGACGAGGGACAGATCCTTCATAATAGGGACGGCGGACCCATTTGGGAGCCGCAGAGAACTACCACAGGCAGGAATCTCCTCAAGGTCGAAACAAAATTCGTACCCCTCGCCTGGGCAGTCGGATCCGGCGGCACGGTGCAGCGGACGATTAACGGCGGCGAATACTGGAAGCTGCATGAAACCAATACGGGATATAATCTTTACGGTGTGTCGTTCTTCACGAAAAGGAAGGGATGGGCTGTGGGGCGCTACGGAATTGTCCTACGCACAACGGACGGTGGTTTTAATTGGGCAGCCAAATCGAGCGGCGTGACCTCTGACCTTTACGGCATTGTGGCAGTATCCAAACAGGATGTTTATGCGGTAGGAGCGAACGGGATGATTCTGCACTCCGCCGACGGTGGAGAATCCTGGAATCAGCAACACACGGATATTGACAACGACCTGTACACGATTGTTTACGCACACGATAGTGATACGCTTTGGGTTGTTGGCCAGTGGGGAGTTGTGCTACGCCAACGGGTTAACAATGTCAAAATGTCAATGCGGTGAGGAGCTAGCACGCATGTGCCACCGTCCAATTAAAGGTTTTTAGATGGCAAAAGAACAAGCACTTCCCGCCGAACCCCTACCTCCTGATACCGTAAAGGTTATTTTGGATGACTTCTACCAGAACGGCGCGACGGTTATCCGAAATGTGCTCTCACGCGAAGAATGTGAACGCATCATTGCGCTTCTTGATGAAATCTTCGCCGAGCCATTCTTTATGCAAATGCGTAATGTCAAAGACCCTCGGCAAAGTGGAAAGGCACCGATCGTCATACATCGGCTCTTTGAATGCGACCTTATGTTCCGCGATTTGCTTGTGCGTGAGCCGATCATCAGCATCGCCGAAAGCGTATTAGGCGAGCACTGCCACTGTATTGCCCAAGGTTGCATTCTCAACCGAAAAGACTTAGGCATCAACCGATTTCATGTTGACGATGGTATAGAATTTCCCATCGCACCTGAGATGGAACGGCATGACCCAAGGCTGCGAATGCCTGTGCTCCGTATGTCCGTGCAAATTGCCCTGACTGATCAGGACGATATCAAATATGGTCCATCCCAATTCGTTCCGGGCAGTCACTACTCCGGTAGGCAACCCAATGACCAGGAGCATCCAACCTTTGACGGAAAAGAGCCTATCTCACTCCTGATGAAGGCAGGAGACCTTTATCTGCTCAATGGACAAACATGGCATCGAGGAGTGCCAAACCGGACGGATCGGGTTCGCTACCTGTTCCACCAGGTCTATGGACAACGCTTCGTTGCACAGCGGTTTTGGCCCTACCTAAATTACCGTATGCCCGACCACATCTTGGAAGGTGCCGATGAACGTCTGCTGCGTGTCCTTGGAAAACACCCCGAGATGGCTTATGGTTGACATACGTTGTCGTTGGTGGCGAATCTGATATATCCGATTGAAACCTACCCGCAATTTCGTACATGTATGGAACATGAGGTGTGGGTCTACTACTATTGATTTCACAAGAAATCTGAATTCGCGAGAATGAAATTAAGAGCCAAGTTAAGCGGCGCACTAATAGTTTCGGTTCTGTTGCACGCAATTGTCGGCACGATAGGATTCTTCTTTTGGATTGATTCGGGCCCTGCCCATGAGCAAGACTCAATTCGTGCGGTCTTAATGAAGGTTGATAAACCGAAACTTAAACGCAAAACTAAGCCGAAACGAGCACGTGTTCGCAAGAGAACCTCCGACCAGACCAACCAACCGAGACTCAAAGTCTTGACCAGCAACGCTCCCATGACCGCGCGCGGGGTTGTTTCTGCTTCAGCGCCGACGGAATTTAACGCGACTGGATCGTTAGACCTCAGTGACGGCATGGGTTTAGACACAAACAATGTTGAATTCAATCAAGATTCACCACAGATTGGACGAGTGATTGAGAATCCGGTTGGGCGAACGTCGAGCAAAGATGCTCGTCCGAAGAGTCGCCTAGTTCAATTTATCGAAAGACAGGAAGGCCCTCAAAAAATCGCCTATTGCGTGGATTTGTCTTCCAGCATGCTGGGATTGACGCCGCGAAAACTGAAAAAGATTCTGTCTATCATGCAGGATTCACTGACATTTCTTGAACCTCATGACCGATTCAACATCATCACATTCGGCAGCGAAATTAGCTTTTTTCGCGATGAATTCATACCCGTAACCGACAACGGGGTTTCGGAAGGAGCATCTTTCTTCGAACTACTTTCTCCCAAGAAAAGCGACACGTATGCCGACAAGGATATGATCGAGGCGGTTCAAGAAATCCAGAAAATCCCGCACACCATTGTTGTTCTGTTTAGTGACGGGATATTGACTTCCGGTGTTCCGGACCCGAATTTGATTCGACAAACAGCGTCTGCGAGCGCACGAATCTTTACAATGGGAATCGAGATGCCGGAGGATTTTCCGGGTGCCGTTATGCTTGCGATGCTAGCGGCTGACAGCAACGGAGAATTTTGGTTGGTTGACTAAAACCGAACTGCCGTTTGTCGTTTGATAATTGCATAATCTTCCGCCTTCACAAGCCGTCAGACGCCAATTCCTCCTTGTTCATATTTTATCATCCGAATACCGTTCATATCCGCCTGAACACTTAATGAGGATTTCCTTTCTAACGAACGCCAACTATACATTGCATGGCTCCGACACCCAGTTTCGCGGCCGAAATACGTGTAAAGAACCGCTTGCCTTCCGACACGAGATGCGTTATACTTTCACGCATAAGATAAATCCCGCTAGAATGGCAGTCCACAAACGGACATACGCACCGGAAGAACAAGTTTCAATGATTTTTATCGCACGTCGGCGCCGCCCGTCGACGTATTTCGGCACATTCGATAACGAAGGAGAGTGAAAATGTCACTAAGAATCAACGACGAAGCCCCGAACTTTACAGCCGAGACCACTCAAGGCACGATAGACTTTCATGAATGGATTGGGGATGGTTGGGCAGTGCTGTTTTCCCATCCGAAAGACTTTACCCCCGTTTGCACAACTGAGTTGGGATATATGGCGGGGTTGACATCTGAATTTGAAAAGCGCAATTGCAAGATTATCGGTCTCAGCGTCGATCCCGTGGAAGACCACGTGGAGTGGTCAAAGGATATTGAAGAAACACAAGGTCACGCCGTCACTTATCCGATGATTGGGGACACAGAATTGGCAGTAGCCAAGTTGTATAATATGCTACCTGCCGACGAACCTGGGACATCGGAGGGACGTACGGCTGTCAATAATGCGACGGTGCGGTCGGTATTTGTGATTGGCCCGGACAAAACCATCAAACTCATGCTGACATACCCGATGACCACCGGGCGTAACTTTGACGAAATCCTCCGTGTTCTTGACTCGATGCAGTTGACGGCGGGTCGCAAAGTTGCGACGCCTGCAAACTGGGAAATGGGTGGCGACGTGATTATCGTGCCGGCCGTGTCCAACGAGGAAGCTAAAGAGGTATACCCGGACGGATGGAAGACCGTTAAGCCTTACTTGCGTGTGGTTCCTCAGCCTGATTAGGCAAACCGAGGAGAGACGTTTCGTGCGAAATGTATGTGTTTCAAATGCGTCGGACGATACGCTAAAACTTGTTCATGGGTTAGGCAAGGGGACAACGAGTTGATGTCTCCTGCCTGCCTGGCCGATGGTTAAATTCGCGCTCAATGCCAAGTTTTGCCCCGAAAGTCTTGATGTTTCAAGTTAAGGCGAACCAGTTTATTTCATGCACTATCTCACCCGCCAAGTAGCTTTCGAAGCCTCACACGCGCTTCGCATCCCCGAACTTAGCGATAAAGAAAATTACGAGTTGTTTGGCCCTGCCACCAACGACCATGGCCACAATTATGTTGTGGAAGCGACGATCAAGGGGGCGGTTTCTAATAGTGATGGAATGGTCATCAATCTAGCCGATCTTGACCAACTCCTTAGAGACCGAGTGCTCACTCATTTCGATCACAAACACATTAACCTCCAACATCCGGTATTTGCATACGATTCGCATCTACAACCTACCCTCGAAAACATAGCAATTGAGATATGGAACACGTTTGGATCATGTTCGAAATCGACTAATTTGTACCGCGTTCGGATTTACGAAGATTCGGCTCTGTTTGCCGACTATTTTGGAAAGAAACGGATGGTTTATCTCACGAAAGTTTATGATTTTAGTGCATCGCATCGTCTACACAGCCAAGTTCTGAGTGAAGACGAGAATCGCGAAATTTTTGGCAAGTGTAATAATCCACATGGGCATGGCCATAACTATGTTCTTGAAGTTATGGTTAAGGGAGAGGTCCATCCCAAAACAGGAATGGTTGTTGCGCCGGGATTCC
Organism: Candidatus Poribacteria bacterium; assembly: GCA_965220415.1. Classification (GTDB taxonomy): domain Bacteria; phylum Poribacteria; class WGA-4E; order WGA-4E; family JAJDTR01; genus JAJDTR01. Next base: position 5,666,248 of record OZ244829.1, on the reverse strand, counting down.
TTGATGAAATTGTTCAAAAACAGATTCATGCGCGATTCGACCATAGACATCTAAACCTTGACACACCCGAATTCGAGGCGCTTAATCCGACCTCCGAGAACTTTGTGAAGGTGATCTGGGATCTTCTTGAAGAACCCTTGAAACCCATTATCTTGCATAGGCTTCGATTGAAAGAAACGCCTAGGAATCATTTTGATTATTACGGCGAATTGCCAGAGGCTGATTGTCCATGAATGCTACCAAAGAAACAGAACTTACGTCAGAACCGGAAGCCCTTGATGCTACGGATACCCCGTCGCAAGTCACCGAACATCGGGCAATGCTCCACGCGTATGCCAATGCATCGGTCGATGATGAATTTGCTTTAGTGGATCCCCAATTGGAAGACATTTACGAGAAAATCTTGATGCACATCGGCGAGGATCCCTCGCGGGGTGGGCTCATCAGAACTCCCCGCCGCGCAGCTACGGCGCTTTCCTTTCTGACCCAGGGGTATAATCAAGATATTAAGAAAGTTCTGAACGAGGCGGTTTTCGATGAAGAATACGATGACATGATTATCGTAAAGAACATTGAGTTCTACAGTTTGTGCGAGCATCATATCCTACCGTTCTTCGGCAACTGTCATGTGGGCTACATCCCCACTAAAAAGATAATCGGTTTAAGCAAGATACCTCGAATAGTGGATATGTTTGCTCGCCGGCTACAGGTACAAGAGCGCTTGACTGACCAGATTGCCAAGACATTAGATGAAGCACTTCAACCGCTCGGAGTTGCCGTAGTCATTGAGGCGCAACATATGTGTATGATGATTCGTGGCGTCGAGAAACAGAATTCCAAGACCATAACAAACGTCATGTTAGGGGCATTCAGAGATAAAGATTCAACGCGGGCAGAATTTATGCAGAGTTGCCAGTCAACATGAGTCCTAGCCGAATTCTTTGAGGCGAACTCATACCCCTCAATATAGCGTCGAATACTGTATTTCGATGAATTTAACTACCTAAGGCTGAACTGGAGAATATACCTGATTCCACAAATCATGACGCGTAGTATGCGCGGGAATTGGATCGGCCATGGATGAACAGACACTAAGGAATCAAGTCGCGATCGTTACTGGTGCATCCCGTGGTATTGGTGCCAAAACCGCGATTGCCTTTGGCAATGCTGGAGCGAGAGTTATATTGGCTGCACGGACAACGTCCGAAGTAGAAGCCATTGCTCAACGCATCTGCGAGAATGGGGGTGAGGCTCTGGCGGTGACCGTTGATGTTACTCAATCACAACAGGTTGAGCGGTTGGTACGCTCCGCTGTTGAACGTTTCGGTCAAATTGATATTTTGGTGAATAACGCCGGGCAGGGAAAATTTGGAAAGGTTGCGGAGTTCGAGTTGGCTAGTTGGGGAACGGTGATCGAGTCAAATCTCACTAGCCTTTTTCTCTGTTCAAAACACGTCCTTGAACCGATGCTCAGTCGTAAATCGGGTCAAATCATCAATGTATTGTCCGTGGCTGCAACAACTACCTTTAGTGCTACAGGAGCTTATTGCGCGGCTAAAGCAGGAGCCTTGGCATTGACTAGAGTCTTATCGGAGGAAGTGCGCGAGGAAAACATTCGGGTGACAGCAGTGTTACCGGGAGCCACTCACACGTCGTTTTGGGACGGCACGGATGAACATCCGGATTTTGACCAGATGTTGAAACCTGCACATGTAGCAGAGGCGATTCTGTCAGTTGCGAAGCTACCCTTGGGTATGGTTATCGAGGAGATAAAAGTAGCGCCACCGCTCGGCATCTTGTAGTTAAGGCTGCTTGCACGCTAAACACAGTTTGTCTCCAAACCTTACCTCTTCGTTCCAGATTTCACGAAGTTTCCCGCTTTGCTGCGTATCCGAACTTTGCGGATACGACGCGAGTCAACGTCCGAAATCGTGATTAGCAACTCATCCGTTTCGATCCTGTCACCCGGCTTTGGAATGCTTCCCATTCGGTCAAGGATGTAGCCCGCTACAGTCTCGTAATCTCCTAGCGGGATTGGCACCCCATATTGGTCCGACAGTACACCAATTTCCGCTCGTCCGTCACATTCCAATAGACGTGGGCCAATCACGTGGAGTATCTCAGGCTCGTCCCGTTGGTCCCGTTCATCGGACAGTTCACCTACGATTTCCTCGACCAAATCTTCCACAGTGCTCAATCCCACGATCCCTCCATATTCATCCACGACGAACACCATAGTATGATGACTCTGCTGAATTTCTTTGAGAAGGACATTTGTAGTCTTTGATGCCGGAACGAATTGAAGGTCGGGTCGAATAAACGAATCAAGGCTTTGGGAGTTGTCGTTCGAATAGATAACGTCTAGCAGGTGAACAATCCCGATTATATTGTTGACTTGATCTTCGTAAACAGGTATACGTGAGAAGCCCGCTTCGGCCGCGATTTTCAAGAATGTGTCAACGTCTGTGTCCTTTTCAACTGCGACAATGTCAACCAAGGGTACCATCACCTGTTCGACTGTACGATTATGGAGATTGAGAACACTGTGAATCATACGTCGTTGGTCTTCCAAGATTCCACCTGATTGTTCTCCCATTGACGCTAACAGCCGTAATTCGTCACGTTGGGCATCGGGTGAAGTCGGAGTCGCTCGCCTTTCCCCGATTCGGACTAGGATGCTAGTAAGATGCGTTATCCCATTAACGATTGGACGTAAGATTATGTTGGACATTCTCAACGGAACTGCGTAGCGTAGCGCGAGAGCGTTGGCTTTTACCCGAAAAACTGTTTTCGGTAGAAGCTCGCCGAAAACCAAGATTAACGCAGTAGAAATCAAGGTTGCCACTGCCTGTTCGTTTGTCCGCAAAGTAGACATTTGCAACAGTGCAATTACAAATAACAGCCCCATCTGAGATGCCAATACATTTGCGATGTTGGTGCCTACTAACGTCATCCCAAGAGTTTTCTCAGGTGTGTCGACTAGTTTTTTCACTATCTGGGCTTTTTTATCTCCCTGTTCGGCAAGCTGATATATCTTGAGCTTATCAAGGGAAACTGTCGCCGTCTCCGATCCCGAATAGAAGGCTGATAGAACAACAAAAATTATCAGTCCGCCCAAGAGAAGAACAAACTGGAAAAGTTTATTCTCCCATGCCGCCCCCGGCTCGCCAAGACTCGTCGCGCCAGCCAGAAAAAAGCAACAAACTAGAATGAAGGCAATTCGTAAAATATGAACTCGATTCATTGTAGCATCTTCGGCACAGCCAAATTACTCTGTACGCACGAATTCGTGAAATCGAAAAGAAGCGGATGTGACAAACGCCGGTCCTGTGCTAACGTTAGTATTCTGTCTACACAGTAGCACTCAAACCGGATTCAGTTTGTTGAGGGAGCGTCATAATTACAACTCCAACGAAGTTCCCATCCATCGCGGCAATCTCAAATCGGATATCGTTTTCGTCTTGCTCAGATTCTGCCACCGCAGGCACGCGACCAAAAAGAGCAAGAACATATCCTCCAATGGTGTCCGCGATGTCTTCGTCAAGCGTTAGGCGTAACTCTTGGTTGATAGACTTGACGCTGACCCTACCGGAAACCTCAATGAGCGATGGGTTGTCCGGGTTTAAGATAATGTTAGGTGACTTGAGCGTGGTATCATGTTCATCAACGATGTCGCCAACCAAGTGTTCGAGGATGTCTTCGATCGTGGCAACACCAGAGACGCCGCCGTATTCATCTAAAAGTATTGCCATTTTTGTTTTCTGTCGCGTAAGTTCCAACAGAAGATCTGCGAGTTTCATCGTTTCAAGAACAAAAACGGGCTGGCGTACAAGAGTGTTTTCTACCTGAGGACCTCCTAGAAGATGACGACGATTTAGGAATGTCGCTAAAGTCATTTTCCGGATGTTCACATGTCGCCATAGCGGTATGTCTTTGGCCTGAAAAATTCCGCATGTGTCATCTATCTGCTTCCGGTAGATTGGGATTCGGGAGAAACCGAACTCTTGGGCTTTCGCCAACGCTTCTTGGATTGTCGCCGAGATGTCAAGTGCAATCATCTCGGTCCGCGCCACCATAATTTCTTTAGCTTCGATTGTCCGCAATTCAAGGACATTGCTGAGAATTGTCCGCTCATCAGCTTGCAGTCCCTTGACTTGATTCATGTCAAGAATGGTCTTGAAATCACCGGTGGTCAAGCGCTCTGTTTTTGGAGTATGATCAGCGCCGAACAAGGGCATTAGGAAATCGACGATAACGCGTAGAAAAGCGCGAAGGGGTGAGATTACTATGGAGAAACTCCATAGAGAACGAGCAGTGATGCGGGCAAAGAACTCCGGATGTCTGATGGCGTGAGTTTTGGGGACAATCTCACCGAAGACTAATAATGGCGGGACAATCAATACCGTTCCAACAACAAACTCAGCGGCATGTTTAAGAACGTCATTATTGAGTTTCTTGAGGTGTTCAAAAACCGGCAAATCACGAATTAGCCAATAAGCAATCGTTGCAAAGGCTACGTTGACTAGCGTGTTGCCGAGTAGGAGAGTTATGAACAAACGGCGGGGATTGTCGACGAAATTGACAATAGCAATGCTATTCTTCTTCTTTTCGGCCCGAAGACGTTCTACTTGAACCTTTGTCAGTGCGCATAGCGCGGTCTCTGACCCCGAGAAAAAGCCGGAAAGAAAAAGAAGCAACCCCAATCCTATCAACTGGGGCAAGGGTTGGTCAATTTCCATGTTTGATGGATTTCAAAATACAATGGGCCGGCATATTGAAATTCCGATGATTTGCACGTTCTATGCGGCAGAAATCCCGCGTACGTCTTATCGGAGGACAATCGGGGGCTTGAGGACGCGAATACACGATGTATTCAAACCTGTGAAACCCCATAGGCACACCCCTTGAATTTGGCAAATCTCGGCCAAGTATAGCACATCGCTCCACCAATGACAACAATAATTCGATAATTTGGCATTGACACTAAAGTGATTTTGTGATACTCTCTCCTTTGCACGAGAACGAAATCTGAGTGCTTTCAGACGGATGGAGGTGATGTAGCCATGCAAATCAACGGATTGGTCATGGGGAAATATCGGATTGAAAAGTTAATCAACAACGGCAGTTTTGCCTCCGTTTTCCGCGCTAAGGAAGAACTTACAAATCGTATTGTAGCTATCAAGGCGTTACCCAAGTCAGTTTATCCGTCGGGACGACTGCGCTATTTGATGACTGAACTGAGCGCCATGACGTTGAATTGGGGACATGAAAACATTGTCTCCATTCATACAGTCGAACCGGGCGAAGATGAATACATCGCTTATATTGTTATGGAGTACATAGACGGTTCTACACTCCATGAGCGAATGGTCGCCGAATCGTTTTCCGCTAGTCGTGCGGTCAATATTGCCTTAGATATCTGTCGAGGGCTTACCGCGGTACATGCACAGAACATCATCCATCGAGATATCAAACCTCAGAACATCCTCTTGACATCCGATGGCACGGCGAAACTCGGCGATTTTGGGGTGGCGTGCATACTTGAAGCAACGGACGACATTGCGGCAACAGTCACAGGCACGCGGAAATATATGGCGCCTGAGCAGTATGACGGAGAATACGACTATCGCGTAGACCTCTATTCATTAGGGCTGGTTCTATATGAAATGTTGACTGGACAATTTCCGTTCCGGGGGCGAAATCATGATGAAATAAAGATAAAAAAACTTGATGCAGTAATTGGGTTCCACCATGAAGTGCCTGAAGAATTACACGGTTTTCTACAGAAGGTCTTGCACAGAAATGTTAACTCCCGTTACCAGAGCGCTACGGAAATGTACCAGGATCTGGATGCCATTCGTGCCACGTGGTATGCAAAGACAGTGCGCGAAGAGTTAACCCAATCGCCGAACACTGATTCGATCGATGAGAAGCTTTCCAGAACGCGAGAGGAGCTACGACTTTCGCCTGATCTGGCGCGTTGGATAGAACTTGAAATCCATTACCAGCACCGAATCGAGGAGGAGCGGCAAAAACGACACCAGCTTGAACAGGAAACTAGCGCATGCTATGAACGTGCTATCGATTATATCCATCAACACAATCCGGTTGATGCGTTACGAGAACTAAAAGAAGTACATAGTCATTATTCGGCGGAATTTGAACTTTCGAATCAAGTAAAGAAAATCTTCAGGTCATTGATAGACTCATTCACGATTGCTAAAACTCCTTCCAGGGCAAATGAAATCGTGCGTTTAGTCGAGCTATTGTCTGCCACTGAGGTGGAGAAACTTAAGACTTGGTTCGATAAACGATCGCTGCCCAATCACGTTGACCAATCTCACGATATACCGGATTCGACAGGAAGCGATTTAGGGGACGACGGTTCAGATCTTCCACTTGCGCCTACTACCGATTCGTCCCCAACGCAACCACTTCTGGCAGAGTCAGTATTGCGGTCATTACATGAGAAGACGAAATACCCTCACGAGAGAGCGGCCGCTCAAATTTGCCGCACGGCTGAGAACTATACGCGGCAGAAGAACAAACGTGCACGTTCCGAATATAGGAAACTTGCAGAATTTTACCTTCAGTCTGCCACACACTTCATCGACACCGATGATTGGGAAGCGGCTGCGGACTGTTATGCCCGCGCTCGTTTAGCTAATGTTGCGGCTAAACGCGCTGGAAGTGCTAGAACAATGGCGAACAAGGCCGGGGACTGTTATGCCAAACTCGCTGAGTCTCTGAGCAGGCAACAGTTGTGGGAAGAGGCTGCAACTCATTGTGTTCTATCAGCCAACCATTATAAGCATGGAGAATCCAATGGTTCGGCTGAGGAGGGTTGGTCGAACGCAACGATCTATTATTTGAATGCTGCTGAGGATGCGTGTTCGGCCGGAGACGTTGAGCGAGTTGAGGCCTATTGTCAAAAAATCTTCGCAATTGCCGAGAACATCCAGCGACCATCAAAAGCGGCAGCAGCGGCACGAAGACTAATGAGTGAAATAGAGGAATCGATAGCAACCCCGTCGCAAGTAAACGTCCAAGACCCCGAACGTTATCCTCCGAAATCAGTAGCAATGCACAATGACATCTCGCCAGTCAGTCAGTGGCAAGCGAGAAGATAGCGTGACGAGAGTGTAACAATCATATGCTTCATGATTCTGCATAGATCGAGAGTCGTGCTGAAAGGTAACGCTGTCCCGGAATCGGTCAGTAGGCTGATTCTCGAACCACACACTTGCGGCAACGATTGATGGATATTCTCGCGCTTCACGTATAGCTGCTTTTACTCGGTGTTCATCTTTTCCGACCTGCCTGCCTTATCGATTCCTCTCCCTCAACCTCGCGTATTAATCGGTGCCTTTTCCCACCGACATGGACAAGCCTTCGCAATTGATGGCGCCGATTCGCGAAACCTTGAAAATAGATTAATCGATTCTTGATTAGTATCCGGTGTGACGATGCGAGGTCTTACAGAAATACGAGTAAAGAATCGCTTCAACCGGAAATTTTTGCCCATAGCTCTTCGGAAAACATGCTCCTAAGCGTATCGGTTGGATCGGGCATGACAGGCAAACCTAGCTTAAGGTAAACCTTATTCCAACGCTCAGGCTGATCGATGTCAATGCACACAGGAGCAAAGTCAAGGTTCAGGTAGGTCTTGATAGCTGGTAAACGGAAATCGTCTGTACCAAGAATTACACACTTGAAATTACGTCGCTGGAAAAAGTGCAAAGCGCACAGTGTCACGGATGTGCCGAGTCGCTGTCCGGTATGCTCAGGAGTTACAGCGACCATGTGCACGGAACCCATCTCGGATTCTCCGGGGACAAGGACACGCGCGTAGGTAGTAGCAACCGGAGTACCTTGGCAAGTCGCAAAGAATAGACCATCAGGATTGAATAACGATTTACGGCCTATGTCATTGTAAAAATCATTGACTGTGAATGTTGTGTTGAACGAGGTGTTAATCACATTCACCCAATGGACATCATCGCCCTCCTCGTAGGTTCGAATTTCGTACCCATCCGGGACTTTGATTTCCGGCAACCCATCAAGGTTCGGTCGAACCATCCTGAGTTGTCTTGGCATCCGCAATTCTCCTTTAAGAGCTTATGTTCGTTGTTTCGCGCATAGGTATCCAACACTCATGTCTGTAAAAATTTAAGGCAAAGCTTGAGATTCAAGAAGAGCGTAGAATATGCCGAATATCATCTTAGTCGGATTCATGGGTACAGGTAAAACGTCTGTAGGACGGCAACTGTCTCAACGTTTGGAGATGCCCTACCTTGATACCGACGAGATTATTGAACAAAGTGCCGGACGGCGTATCACCGACATTTTCGCTCAACATGGTGAATCGTATTTTCGTGAATTGGAAATCGAGGCGGTTCATAAGATTTCTGGGTTGGACAAGCATGTAATCTCGACCGGTGGGGGAATCGTGCTTCGGGTTGGAAATCTGGACATTCTTAAGCGTAACGGGCTAGTTTTCTGCCTGACGGCAACGTCAGAGGAAATCTGGGCACGGGTGAAGAACGAAACACATCGACCATTGCTAAAAGCTCCAGAACCTGTAGAAAAGATACGCAAGATGCTCGAAGCCCGCGAGGCATATTATGCTTTAGCTGACTACACAATTCAGACTGACGGCTTACCAATTGAGCAAGTCACGGACGAAGTTATTGAGGTGTTCCAAAATGCCATCAATTCGCGTGGAACTACGCGAAAATAGTTACCCCATCATTGTGGATCAGAAAATTCTAGGCAAGACGGGTGAACTGCTACGATCGCAAACGAAATCGGAAAAAGCCATAGTAATTGCGGATGCATTTGTGAGCCGCCGATACGGGGGCGAGGTTCTAGAAAGCTTATCGAATGCCGGTTTTGATTCTCGCATGACGGAGGTTCCCTCGGGCGAAGAGTATAAATCGCTCGAATGGTTCGGTAGATTGCAGGATCAGCTTGTCAATCATCGAATGGATCGCACATCAACACTTATCGCGCTCGGCGGCGGTGTCATTGGTGACCTTGCCGGATTCGTTGCCGCTACATACATGCGTGGTATTTCGTATGTCCAGATTCCAACGACATTGCAAGCGCAAGTCGATGCGAGCGTTGGAGGCAAGACCGGAATCAATCACCCGGACGGAAAGAACCTTATCGGTGCGTTTTATCAACCGAAACTCGTCATAATTGATGTATCAACGCTTAATACGTTGTCTCCTCGCGACGTTCGTGCGGGATTCATCGAAGTTATTAAACACGGCGTAATTATGGATGTGCCGTTATTCGATCAGATTGAAGAAAACCTTGATGCCATTCTCAATCTCGACTCAAATATCCTTATCAGCGTAATCGCCAGATCGTGTGCGGACAAAGCCGAAGTTGTCGCTGGCGATGAGAGAGAAAACCGCTTGCGAATGACACTCAATTATGGTCATACCTTTGGCCATGCGCTTGAATCGATCACGAATTACAATGCATACCGGCACGGCGAGGCCGTGGCAATCGGCATGAGCTGCGCTGCTCAACTCGCTTACAACCTTGGGATGTTGCCACTTTCCGATATGGAACGTCAAAAGCGGTTGATCCAACGTACGGGACTTCCCACGAGTTTTCCATCAGGAGTACAACCGGACTCGCTTCTTAATGCGATGTACCTTGACAAGAAAGCGAAAGGTGGAAAACTGAACCTCGTACTTCCGACAAGAATTGGCGAAGTAGACATCCGAGATGACATCAATGATTTAGATGTTCTACACGCAATTTCGCAGTGCATAGGAAATGAACAATTCTCTCCGCTGCCGTGAACTTGGATAAGGGAGACGCTCGGTAAGAACCTGTTTGGAAAGTCGGTAGCAGAGCCATATTCAGTATCTATACACCTGTCGCCTTTCTGAGGCTTTTAAAGGCTGGTGCGCAGTGCGCACCCTACAAATTGTACTTTTCAAACAGGATCTAAATCCTGCGTCTCGAGTGAAAAGAATCAGAAAAAGCAGTGTTTCAACGTTTTCTGGGAATGCTCAACTACCGACTAGTCCAAGCTCAACTGCAATGCCTGTCATAGCATCGATCACAAATGCAATATGCTCCTTCAGCGGGACACCAAGACTCTCGGCTCCCTCGTGGATATCTTTTCTATTCACCGCGCGTGCAAACGCTTTGTCTTTGAGTTTTTTCTGCACCGAGGAAACCTTTACTTCGGCTATCTTCCTGCTTGGACGAACGAGAGCCACGGCAGTTACGAATCCCGCCAATTCATCAACTGCATAGAGAGTCTTGTCCATCAGGCTCTTTCGTTCAAGTCCAAGGTAATCGGCATGCGAACGGATTGCATATATCACGTCAGGTGGATAACCCTTTTCCTTAAGGATTTTCGCCCCTACCTCCGGGTGTTGATCGGGGGTTGGGTACCTCTCGTAGTCGAAATCGTGCAATAGTCCGACGATTCCCCATTTTTCTTCATCTTCTCCCCATTTCCGGGCATACGCCCTCATGCAGGCTTCAACGGACAAGGCGTGCTTGATTAATCCGTCCTTTTGCGTGTATTCATGAAGAAGTTCTAAGGCACTGTCTCTATTCATTAATCAATTCCCTTGGTAGCGCGTTTTCATGGCAAATAGTTGGTCGCCAGGGCTTCACCGTATTTCGAGAGTCTCATGATTTCTATGGGCCCTTCTTCGGTATATTAAACTGCTGTTCTGACTTTGCTTTTCTCCTGCTCCACAAGGCCCAACCTTTCTCAATCAAACACTTCTTTTACGCGCATCAATCTACCATTCTCGGCTTTTCATCCCGGCAGAGAACGATATGTTTTTTCCAGTGAACATCGTCAAGATTGGGATAATCTTCTCGAAAGTGCGCGCCTCGACTCTCCGTTCGAATAATTGCGGCTCCGGCAATCAAATTCGCGACATCAAGTATGTTTTGGAACTCAAACGCTTCTATACTTGACCAGGAATGTCGCTCATTCATTTCCCTCAAAACATCGTGTGCGATTCCGAGTCCGGCTTCCGATCTCAGGATACCAACGTCTTCCCACATCAATTGGCGAATCTTTTCCTTGCCGGATTCCACGTCAAACGAGTCGGTAATGCTATAGCTATTCTCCGTTTGAATTCGAACTCTCTCCATGTCTTTTTTGTCCAGTCTTCGAGCATAATTGACTGCGGATTCCGCCGCGCGCGATCCAAATACTATACACTCCAACAAGGAGTTGCTTGCGAGCCGATTTGCGCCGTGGACTCCTGTACATGCCACCTCACCGCACGCGTATAGCCCGTTGATATTTGTCTCAGCATTTAGATTGGTCCGGATGCCGCCCATCATGAAATGCGCACCTGATCGGACGGGGATGAGGTCCTTCGTAATATCCAGTCCGTAATGTTGGCAAGTGCGAGAGATTGTCGGAAAGCGTCTCTGGATAAAGTCCGGCGATAGATGTGTGACATCGAGGTAGACACACGGGAAACCGGTTGCCTGCATTTCATTCAGAATCGCCCGGCTAACAACATCGCGGGGAGCGAGTTCCGCATTACAATGATATCTTCGCATGAATTGTTCGCCGCGAATGTTCACCAGAACTCCTCCTTCTCCGCGCACTGCTTCCGAGATTAGAAAGTGAGGTGCGCCATCCAGAACAAGGGTTGTCGGATGAAATTGTACGAACTCCATGTCCATCATCTCGCAGCCCGCACGCCACGCGGCGGCGAAACCATCCCCTGTCGCTACTTCGGGATTCGATGTGCACTGATACACGCACCCTAGTCCTCCGGCTGCCAAAATCGTGGCTTTTGCACGGATCCAATACACCACGTCATGAACATGCGCAAGCACGCCGTAGCAAGTTTCGTCTTCCGTGATGATGTCTATGGCGAATGCGTTTTCAACTACCTTTACATGTTTCTGTTTCCGGAGCTGGTTGACCAAGGCATCTGTTGTCTCGATACCGGTAGCATCTCCCCGATGGACAACGCGCCGCCGTTGATGGGCCCCTTCCATGGTAAAGCCAAGGGTATCACCCTCTTTGTCAAACTTCGCGCCCCATTCGATCAATTCCGCAACCCGTTCAATGCCCTCCTCTACCATGACTTGAACGGCTTGTGGGTTACATATACCCACCCCAGCTTTTAGAGTGTCTTCAACGTGGAAGTCGATTGTGTCGTCGACATTCATCGCAACAGCAATTCCACCTTGGGCATAGCGCGTGCTACTCTCCTTCAGTGCGCTCTTCGTCATCAGAAGCACACTGCCATGTTGGTTGGCTTGAATCGCAGCGCGTAGCCCGGCACTTCCACTCCCGATCACCAAGAAATCGGTGTCGATTACCGGTAGTGTCGAAGTATCAAATGGAAGTAAATATCGGCCGTTCATAATGTTCTATCAGGGAGAATGGAAACTTGTATCAACTCAATTCTCCTCCCTTTCTAATCTCATAGTCCTTTTTCCGTCTTCACCACTTTTCCGCTTCCGTTGGCAATTAGCGTTCCATCTTCCAACGTGATGTCCGCTGCAGCTTCGATGAGTCGCTTCGTGTTCTTCACCCGTTTTGCGTTGACGATTAGCTTTTTCCCCGTGGGTGCAGGGCTCTTGAATCGAATCTCAAGTTGGGCGGTCACAGCCGGACAATCGAAACTGGCAATCCCGACGTAAGTAATTGCTTCATCCAATAGAGTGCTAAGTATTCCACCGTGAATTACACTCGCCCATCCTTGGAAATGATCGGGCGGCGTACACGCTATCTCTACTTTGGAACCATCTGGTGAGATGTTTGGAGTGATTTGCAAGCCGAAAGGATTTTGTTTCCCACAAACAAAGCAACGATCGTTATTTTCAATTTCCATTTGGTACGTCCCCCTCTTGGCTTCTACAGTTTACTAAAGGTAGCTAATCTATACTCTACGCTGTCGGAAGTTGCGTTTTTAAGAGTCAAGAAATGGAGCATGAGTTTTGCAGGCGGTAGGAGGGAATTTCGATTCCCGACCGTCGCGATTCGGAGAGGGATCTCTATCGCACTCGCTATCCACTCGTTTGATCGCTCCTACAAACCTTCGGTGCACAATTGCGCAAAATTAACCGATGCTGAGTATAACTCATTCTAGCATATCGAGGTTTGACTCTAGTTTTTCCTTTTCCGATTCGAACCTTTCAAGCAAGTCCTGTTTCTGCATCACGACTGCCTCGGGTGCACGTTCAATGAATTTCGGATTTTCAAGTGTTTTCCTTGTGGTAGTCAAATCAGCAGTCAACTTACCGAGGCGTTTCTCTAGACGATTTCTTTCTGCGCCAATGTCAATGACCCCAGCTAGCGGGACATAAATAGTTAAATCTCCCACTACCGCCGTAGCACAAGCAACTGGTTTCTCCAGTGACTCGGCAATTGAGACACTTGAGATTCGCGTAAATGAGGGAAGGTAATCCGCCAGGTGTGTCTCAAGCAGATTACGACTCTCGGCGCTAGGGGCTTTAATCAATATTTCAACTTCGCTGGATGGAGCCACATTCATCTCGCCACGAATGCTACGAATGCTCTCAATAACGTCCATAATCGTTTGCATTGAGTTTTCCGACACCGAATCTTCCCACGCAGGATTTGGCTCGGGCCATGGCGCAACCATGATACTGTCTCCCTCATGCGGCAATCGTTGCCATATCTCTTCGGTAAGGAACGGCATGACCGGATGTGACAAACGCATGGTGCGTTCGAGAATATCCGATGCAACCGACTGAACAGTCGCCTTCGAACTTGGATCGTCGGTATAGTATAAACGTTGTTTAATCAGTTCTATATACCAATCACAGAACTCGTGCCAGAGGAACTCATAGAGGGCATGCGCGGCGTCACTGAAACGGAAATCGTCAAGACACGCTGTCACGTTCTTCGCCGTGGCGTTGAAACGACTCCGAATCCATCGATCACATAAGTACAGTTTGTCGTTAGAAATCTTAGTTCCTGACGGGTCAAAATCGTCAAGATTCATCAGCAGGAATCGTGAGGCATTCCAAATCTTGTTGGCAAATCGCTTTCCCGCCTCAATCTGTGACTCTGGCAGCGACATGTACGGGTTTGGAAGCGTACAAAATACCAGAGCAAAGCGAAACGCATCAGCGCCGTACGTGTAGATTGTTTCAATCGGGTCGATGATGTTGCCGCGAGACTTGCTCATTTTTTGTCCCTGTTCATCGGTGACGAGAGCGTGAATATAGACCCTCCGAAATGGCACTTCGCCATGACATTTCAAACCGAGCATGATCATTCGCGCCACCCAGAAGAAGAGAATGTCCCAGGCGGTAACCAGCACAGAGGTCGGATAAAAAGACTTTAGGAGGGAGGTCGCTTCGGGCCAACCCATTGTCGAAAACGGCCACAGCCCGGAACTGAACCATGTGTCCAACACATCCTCTTCTTGGCGCAAGTTTTGAGAGCCGCAGGTACACTCTTTAGGCGTTTCGACCGCGGCAATGACCTCATCACAATCATCGCAATACCAAATTGGGAGTCGGTGTCCCCACCAGCGCTGACGCGAAACTGGCCACGGCAGAATGTTTTCCATCCAGTGATAAAAACGTTTCTCCTCGCGTTCGGGAATGAACACAATTTCGCCTTTTCGGACGGCTTCAATTGCCCGTTCCGCAAGTGGTTTGACGTTGATGAACCACTGCGGTGAAAGGTATGGCTCGACGATAGCACCGCAACGATCATGATGTCCAACCGAATGTGGGTGTGGAACGACCTTCATGAGTAAGTTGTTATCCCGTAAGTCTTCAATCAACGCAGAGCGGCAGTCAAATCTGTCCATTCCCTGATATTTCGAACCTGCAGACTGATTAAGAGTTCCGTCGGGATTGAAGATGTTGATTTGAGGGAGGTCATGTCTAAGACCGAGTTCGTAATCATTGGGATCGTGGGCAGGTGTCACTTTGAGCGCGCCCGTCCCAAATTCTCGGTCCACAAATCCATCTGCAATGACGGGAATTTCTCGCTGAACAAGCGGCAAAATCACTGTCTTGCCGATGACGTGCCGATACCGATTGTCCTCCGGGTGGACCGCGACTGCCGTATCACCAAGCATTGTCTCCGGACGAGTTGTGGCAATTTCCAAAAACTCCGATGAACCTTTAATCGGATACTTGATGTGATAGAAACTGCCATCAATCTCAATCGATTCGACTTCCAAATCGGAAATTACGGTTTGGCAGTCGGGACACCAGTTTGCCAAATACGTATCGCGATACACTAATCCATCGTCATAGAGCTTGACGAACGCCGTTCGAACGGCTTTGGACAAACCTTCATCAAGCGTGAAACGCTCGCGTTCCCAATCGCAAGAGCAGCCAATTTGGCGCAACTGTTCGATGATTGTCCCGCGCGATTCATTCTTCCAGTTCCACATTCGATCAATGAATTTCTCACGTCCAAGAGCTTCTCGAGAGGTACCCGAATCCGCCAGTTTCTGCTCCATGATAATCTCAGTCACGATTCCCGCATGATCCGTGCCCGGCATCCAAAGAGCATTGTAACCCTGCATCCGTTTCCAGCGAATTAGCACATCTTGCAGTGTGTTGTCGAGTGCGTGTCCGACGTGAAGATTACCGGTGATGTTGGGAGGAGGTATTACGATGGAGAACGACGGCTTGTCGGATGTGTCGCTGGCATGGAAGTAGTCTTTATCCAACCAAAACTGATACCATTTTGCCTCGATTTCCTGCGGAGAATAGGTTGTTGGGATATCCGTCATCAGCGGGTTTGATGCCTCCTATCGGTAAACGATAACTTCGCGAGTATTGAATCAGTTGGCCCAGGTAGTGGTCTTAATTCAGCCGGTGTGTTTCCATTTTACCATCTCAATTAGACCCAGTTCAACAATTCCGGGAAACGGTCCATTGCTTCCCGCCAAATATAGGTTTCAATCTCTCCTGCCGTGGAAAGTTTCATGATTTCGTCGACCAGGTGTTGCGCGTCTTGGAGGGAAATCGAACTTATGACCTTTTTGATCTCGGGAATTACCGTCGGGCTCATGCTGAGCTGTTCGTATCCCATGCCTATGAGTAGGATGCTCAATACAGGATCGCCCGCCATTTCTCCACAAACAGTAATGTCAATTCCCGCGTCTATCGCAACACGAATGACATTTTGAATTAATCGAAGGACGGCTGGATGCAGAGGTTCGTAAAGGGGCAGCGTTTCCTCGTTACGCCGATCGATTGCTATCGTGTACTGAATGAGATCATTTGTCCCAACACTGAAGAAGTCGACTTCTTTGGAAAGAAGATCGGCACTAAGCGCCGCGGCGGGGAGTTCAATCATCGCACCGATTTTGACCGATGGATCAAAAGGGATTTGCTCTTCTTTCAACAGTGCCTGCGCTTTCTCAAGATGCCATTTCGCCTCTCGCAATTCGTCTAACCCGGAAATCATGGGAAACATAATCTTGACGTTTCCGTATTCGCTTGCCCTTAGGATGGCGCGTAGTTGATTCATAAAGATATCGGGATATTTCAAGCAAAGACGAATTGAACGCAAACCCATCAAAGAATCCATGCTGCCCCCAAGATTAAGATGTGGGACCAGTTTATCGCCGCCAATGTCAAGTGTGCGAATTATCGCCGTTTCCGGACTCACCTGTTCCACGATATAGCGATAGTCTTCAAACAATTCATCCTCTGAAGGCAAATCCTCCCGGTCCATATAAAAGTACTCCGTTCTATACAGTCCAACGCCCTTGGCACCATACTTCCGAATCAACTCAATCTCCTCAAGAAATTCAATGTTAGCGGCAATCTCAATCTGTCTGCCATCGGTCGTTTGAACATCAACAGTGCGAAGCGCGGAAAGATCTGCTTCAACCTTGGAACTTTTTTCCCGTTCAATCCGGTACTCGCTAATCTGTTCTTCGTCCGGCCACATAATGACGCGCCCGTGTGTACCGTCAACAACCATCTGATCGCCGGTTTCGGCTTTCGTGATAGCGGCTCCAACACCCACGACGGCGGGAATACCTAATGAGCGTGCCAAGATTGCCGTATGAGAGACACGTGTGCCTGCTTCGGTCACAAATGCAAGAACCTTGTTTTTGCGCATTAGCACGGTATCTGAAGGCGTAAGATTGTGTGCTACAACAACAACTTCGTTTTCTCGATTGAAGAGGTCTAATCGTTCCTCTCCCATCAGGAGGGATACAATCTGCTGCACGAGATCGTTTAGGTCCACAGATCTTTCACGAAAATATGGATTTTCTGATTGAGAAAAGACATCTATGAATTCAGCTCCGACATCTGCAACAGCAGCTTCCGCGTTGACACGGTGGGTTGCTATGCGGCTTCGAATGCGCTCAACCATCGTTGGATCTTCAAGCATCATGATATGCGCTTGGAAAATGTCCGCACCATCGCGATGCGCATCCAAGTGAAGACGCTCACGAATTGCTCGCAGGTCTTTTTTGACCCGCTTTACGGCATGGAGAAAGCGGTCTACCTGAGCAGGAACACCGTTGGCAGGGATGTTATGACGAGGGATGTCCACACGGTCGTAGATGCGGAAGACTTCTCCGATAACGACACCGGGTGAAGCTGCGAGTCCAGAAAGGACAGTAGGATTGCCTTCTGTTAATTGGGATGTCATAGATTTTTAGCCGGGGAAAAATTGGTCGATGTTTGAAACGGGCTTGAGACTATATCGGGATGGTGTTATCCGTTACCGATGAACGTCTAATCTAAAAAACGCTCAAGGTATTGCCATAGGTAGCTTAGCTCCAGAGATTGTGGCTCGCATCCAATGGTCAATTGCGGTCTGATTTCAATTCGAATCGGAATTGATCGAACCAAGGGTAGGACAATCATGTTTCATTAAATCCACTTTCAATCAGCGCCGTTAGTTCTTCAATGGCTTCCTCTTCATCGGTGCCGTCGGTCGTAATTGTCAGCTCCGTTCCTTCACCTGCCGCCAACATCATTATACCCATTATGCTCTTTGCATTCACCTTCATCAAACCTTTTTGAAGATAGATGTTAGACACAAAGCGACTGGACGCTTGAGCAAACATTCCGGCTGTCCGCAGATGTAAACCGAGTGAATTCCGAACAGTAACCATTTTTTCGCGCATAAATAAACTCTAATGAAACACTAGGACTCAGAGATATCCATCATCAATGTATTCTTCGATAGCGTGTTACATCTTCCCGGCGGCTTCGACTGCGACCAAGCTAGGCGAGGATTTGGAGGAGAACCACGCGCAAGACGGCGGCAGTCTTGTACACGTCCAATCATCTCGTCATATTCCATTATTAAGTCGGAAGTGTCAAACCCCAGTTGAATCCAACCCACAATCAATGATACCCGCTTTGCCGCTTTGACATGCGGATGCCGCAAGTGCATTAAGGTCGAGTTCAGAACGGTGTGTGAGCACTTTCAACAACATCGGCAAATTCAAGCCGGTAACAACTCGAACCCTATCACCACGAAACAGGGAAAGACTAATTTGGCAATCGCTCTCTCCAAATATACCGGCAAGAATCAGTACACCGTCCTGTTGCTGAACACGAGAGACGGCATGTGCAAGGTGTTGCAAGATCTCGTCTTTGCCCTCTTGCGGCATAACATCAACCGCAACGACCGCTTCTTGATTGCCAAGAACGCTTTCTGCTACATCCAAAAACGTAGTTGCAAGTTTTCCGTGAGTGGTAATTACGATACCAACCATTGGCTCCCGATGTACCGCGGGTTAAGATTTCCTAAACCATGGTGGATTAAAACCGATACGATTTCGATATTTACATGTTACAGCCGATTCGGGACGCGCAATGAATTGCGCTACTACGAACCCCCGGTTTTTGTAACTTATGGATTACGAATTGGTATGAGATTGTTTCAGTCGTAACACCTACGAACACAGCCGCGACAAAGAGCTATCGCTTTCCATCTGATGGATGAACGATTTCGCGATGCAGTGTTTCATGCCGCCATTGATCGAGCACAGCTTCGTCATTTTTATCCTGTGTCATTTCTACGAGGGCACTGTCAAATTCTTTTGCTGCATCCAAGCCCAATTTATCGCCCCAGAAACTCATGGCAGCAACCTCGATCAGATTAGCCAAGTTTCTACCGGGACGCACGGGTATTACGACATGCGGAAGTTTCTCATTATAAAAAACGTACTCATCGTCTCTGACTCCAGTTCGATTGTACGTCTTTTCCTTGTCCCAAGGTTCAAGAGTGGTTACAAGCTCAACTTGCTTGCGATCGCCCACCGCCGTTACGCCAAAGAGTGCGACAACATCGATAATTCCTATTCCCCGAACTTCGATGTAGTGCTTGAATGGTCGAGGACGAATACCGAAGACGCGATGCTCCGACACTTTCTTCAGTAGCACTGTATCGTCAGCAATAACCCGGTGACCGCTCTGCAGGAGTCCAAGTGTGCATTCGCTCTTGCCGATACCACTCTGGCCTAAAATCAGCACGCCGACGCCGAAAACATCAACCAGATTGCCGTGCACGTATTCCGAAGGTCCAAATTCGTCTTCAAAGAAGAGGAGCAGGCGCGTCGTGAACGTCGAGGATGCGAGGGAAGTTGTCAACACCGCAATCTCATTTCGATTGGCAAGGTCAATCAGCTCTTCCGGGGGACGCAACCCGCTTGTGACAACAATACAAGGAAGGGGATATGAAAGTAATTGATTTAATACATCGAAACGGGCTTTAGCGGAAAGACTTTCCAAATACCCTACTTCGCCGTGTCCGAAAATCTGAACGCGATCATACCCGAAATGTTCGAAATAACCACAAAGTGCCAAGCCGGGACGATTGGATTCCGCGGTCTTAATCTGCGTGTCCAACCCGGTCTCGCCAGCCAAGACATCCGTTTGTAGTTCATACCCCGCATATTTGATTAAATTCCGTACCGTTACATGCTGTTCCATTGAGGCGATTCCACAAGATTATGAGAATTCGGGTTCCACCCACCCGTATTCCCCACCATCTGTTTCGTAGAGGAGATTTACTTGTGATGTTTCAGCGTTCACAAAAAGTAGTAGCGAATCTTCGGAAAACTGCAACTGCATTGCAGCATCCTCAACCGTCAGCGGTTTGGATGCAAATTTATCTGCAACCTTTACAATAGGTGCGGAGGACGCGGGCGAATCGTCGCTTGCTGCCGCTGTGGAAGATGTCACCGCGTGTTCGCTCAATTGGGCAGCGACATCGCGATGTGACTGCCGCTGTCGCCGATCCTTCATACGTTCCTTATGACGTCTCACTTGTGATTCAACGCGATTTAGGGCAGTATCAAGCGATTCAAAGACATCGTGTGTTTCAATCCGCGCATGAAATGTCGCTTTTCGTGCCAATAAAGTCAATTCCGTCAAATATCGAGTTTTTTCCTGTTCTATGACGACTTGCAACTCATCAAGAAAGTTGAAAACTCCTTCTAGTTTTTGCGCCCGTTTCTCTACAAAACTCCGCACGTCATCTGTGATCTGGACATGTCGGCCGGCAAAAGTTATCTGCATATCAAGAACCCCGTTAACTGGTTGAGATAATTATCAAATAATTTGATGGTGACTACAGTGCCAATATCCATTTTGTTACCACGTCTTCTTTCTTTTGCTTGACGAGAGTATATTCAGTTCCTCTCGGTACTTTTGGACTGTACGCCTAGCCACATGAATTCCTTCTTTTTCTAGTCCATTAGCGATTGTCTGATCGCTGAATGGCTTCGCCGTGTTTTCTCCATCAATCATTTCTCTGATCTTATCCTTGACTGTCGTAGAGGAAACACCCTCTCCCGAGTCGGTCGGCAAATCCGTGCTAAAAAAGAACTTCAGTTTATAAATTCCTTGTGGCGTCTCGACATATTTGTTTGATGTGACCCGACTGACCGTGGATTCATGAACGCCCGCCATCGCCGCAATCTCCTTGAGCGTTAAAGGTTTCAATCCGGCATTCCCCTGTTCAAGAAAATCCGCTTGAATCGTAAAGATGGCTTCAGTCACACTTACAATCGTTCTGCGACGTTGATTGATACTGCTAATTAAATCAATCGCCGAACTGCGCTGCTGTTCCAGCCACTTCTTAGTTTCGCCATCTACCGCTCCTTTCTGCCCGTGCAGCATATTCACGTAGACCGGATTCAGTCTCAACCGAGGCATTCCGTCGTCATTTGTAAGCACATGGTATTCCCCACTGATTTTTTGGATGGAAGCCTCAGGGATGATGAGACGAGAGGGATTATTACCGTTTCTTAGATACTTGCCGGTAGGGTCTGAATAATAGCGTCCCGGATACGGCGCAAGGCGTCCGATCAACCCTTTCGCTTTAATTACTTCCTCAATGTTCACATCCAGTTGCTGCGCAATTCGTGGAATCTGATTATTCATGAATTCTTCAAAGTGGTTCCTGAGGATTGCTTCGGCGACGGGATCGTACGTTTCGTTCGCCATCATTTGGATTAGCATTGTTTCCGGGACTGTGCGAAACGCGATTCCAATCGGTTCAAAATTCTCCTGAATATACTTAAGTACCTCCTCCACGTGCTCGACATCACAACCGACAGCGTCGGCAATCTCCTCAAATGTAAGATTGTAGACTTCCAGTCTGCCATTCTCATCTCTTACCGTGTATGTCTGTTTGTTCTCCTCATCAACTATCTTCCATTTTCCTTCCTCTTGTCCCGGTTTGATTGTGGAGTTAGGGGACAGCAAAGTTTCATCGCTTAACAACTCTTGGCGGAGGTGGCGTTCGAGAACCTTGCGCAAACCGTCGGAGAGGTGTGTATCATTCAGGTCGTTTTTGTATTTGGAACTTAATACGAAGAGAGGCATCTTTAACTGCCCGTCATCGTTCAAGTTGCCGATAATCTGCTCGCTGATGGCTTTTTCAATGTCCGACAACGGTGTTACACTCAGTTGGGCAAGCAAGAATTCGTGCAACGATTGAGTGCCTGCAACATCGGATTGCGGACCATCGTCATCGTCCGTCCGCTGGAGTGACGCCTGCTCACTGACGTTCGCCATATCATCAAAGGCGGCCTCCCAATCAATGTCCGGTTCCTTATCTTCCCGATCCAAGCTTTTTTCCGGTTCATTCCATTCGGTATCCGGATCCAACTCTGTTGTGCCAAGGAGGTCTTCAATCTCCAGTTCCTCTGTCTGAATCTCGTCTTCTTCCAGCAGAGGATTCTGTTCTAACTGTTGCGTCATGAATTGGTTAAGTTCCAGTTGCGACATAAGCAGCACTTTGATTGCTTGCTGCAACTTCGGCGTCATAATGACTTGCTGCTTCATGGACGCAACTTGTCTTAATCCAAGATTCATGGTTCGCTCCTCAAGATTGCCGGTTCAACGGGCCACTTCTGAGTTCAAAATGATGTCCGAAGTAGAGATCTCGCGCCAACTCGTTACCGACCAATTCCTCGGGAGTACCGGTTAGCGTGATTTTCCCATCAGCAATCAAATAGGCTCTATCGACAATTCCAAGCGTTTCTTCCGCATTGTGATCGGTTATCAATATTCCTAGGTCCCGACTGCGCAGATGCAGGATGAGTTGCTGAATATCTTGTACCGCAATCGGGTCGATTCCTGAAAACGGTTCGTCTAGCAAGATAAAGGATGGGGACGCCGCCAGGGCTCGTGCAATTTCTGCCCGCCGACATTCTCCGCCCGAAAGCGTATACGCTTTGCGATGCGCCAACTCAGAGATGCCGAGTTCCTCCATAAGCTGTCCCGCACGTCGCTTGCGCTCGTCTTTGGGGATATCAAGCACCTCAAGAATTGCCATTAGGTTTTGTTCAATCGTCAACTTGCGAAAGATGGATGTTTCCTGTGCGAGGTATCCGATTCCAAGCCTTGCTCGTTTGTACATGGGCAAGAAAGTAATATCTCGATCATCGTAAAAGACTTGTCCCGCGTTCGGGCGAATCAGTCCGACTGTCATGTAGAATGTGGTAGATTTCCCGGCTCCGTTTGGCCCCAGTAAGCCAACTATCTCTCCGGTTTCAACATCAAGATCCACCTGATTAACAACAATCGGTCCCGTACGCGAATATCTCTTTACAAGTCCTCGAGCTTGGAGTCGGCTCGACATAACTCTTTTTCCTCAGTTCGTGTTGGGCTTGTTATATGCTGTGTTGCGCCGAAACAAAAACGTTCTGCCACGGCTAGTCTTCCTAGATTAACCCTTGTCTTCCGCAGTCTTTTCCGTAGTTTTCTTCTGTCGCTTCATTCTAACTTTGAATTTAACGCCCCCGTCCGCTGTTTGCTTTCCGGTACGTCGATTGAAGGTAAAATGTTTGGCTTCCAATCGATCGGCGTTTTGAAGAACGACGACATTGTCCCGGAGATCGACGGTATCGTCCGTATGGTTCAAGATTGCGTGTTCGCATGTGGCAAAAATGTCCTCGTCGCGGATCTCAACGTTTCCTTCAGCGACCGTTTTGAAATATTCACCGGTCTCAACGTCTTCATGCAGGGTTACCTTATCCGCGTTTAGAAAACCGTTGGGACGCTTTATCTTAACGTTTCCGGTTAGGATAGTAAGACCTTTCTTGTCATCCCGCTCCATATCTTCGGCAGTTCCATTAATTATTCCCTCGTCGTCCGATGCGCCAGCCGTATCAGTCTCAACTTGCTCTTGCGCGACGCTAGCCGTGTCGGGCACTTCCGCCGCGTGCGCATCGTGTGGAAATGGGAGAGTGCCAAGACAGAGACCAAGAACCCAAACAAGCGCTATCATTTCTCCTACGGTCCAAGAGCAAAAACCGAGTGGCATTCCGCGTATGTAGGCTGATGTTTTTCTCCGTATTTCACTGATTTGATTCATTGAACTTTTCATCCTTCGGATTAATCCTGAACTGCGTGTTCTTCATCGTGAGTTTCTCCAGTGATGGACTGGCTTCCATCTCGTTCCCGGTTACCGTTGAATCTCCACGCACAATTTTTGACATGTTAGGCGCATACAATTTACCGTCTTGATCGCGCCAATGAAGTTCATCTGTATATAGCTTTCCATCTTGGCTTTCACCAACGACTTGGTCGAACAGATGGATGTCATTCGATCGCTTGATTATTTCACCACGATCACTTGTAAGTGTAATTTTCAACTCACCGTCTTCAAAAATTTCGACAGTTGGTTCTTTCACGGCAATTATCTTCTTTAGGAATGTCGCCTCAGAACCAACGAGCACCCATTTTACAATTCCCGCCTCGGTATGACTCGTCGAAAACCCGTGGAGTGTTTGTTGGGGGATCTCCTCTACTAATTGCGTGACATCACCTTGTCCTGTGTCACACCCTAGTCCACAAAAGGTGACAATCGTTATCAAGACGGTTAAAACCGGCCAGAGTCGGCGTCCTGTTTCAGTTGAATAAGTTAAAATCAGGGGGGAACTAGGAATCAATTACATCTCCGGGCTGTTTTTTCCACCGCTCATGCATCCAGATCCACTGCTCGGGATAACGCCTCACGTATGATTCAATTATTTCGGTGAACATCTGAGTGTTGATTATGAAATCTCGGTCTCGATCGCCGGTTCTCTTTAGATTTAACGGTGGTTCAACAACGACGCGATGCGAATCATCGGGTTGCCGAATAATGAACGTTGGCAAAACCGCCGCCCCGGTTTTGAGCGCAATCGCCACGGGACTGTACGGTGTATGGGCGGGACGACCCATAAAGTCAACGAACACGCCGTCTACGCTCGTATCCACGTCTGCCAGAACACCAATCAGTTCATTTCGATTGAGGCAACGCAGAATGTCACGGGCGGCGCTATTTCGGTCAATGGTGGAATATCCGGCGGCTCGCCGCCAACCGCTAACAAGAGCGTCTAGGCGCTGCGACCTCAGTCGTCGAGCTATCGGCGTCAGGGGCGCTACTTGCTCCACAAGGCTCGCCGCCAGAAGCTCCCAATTACCGAAATGCCCCGTAAGGATTATTGCTCCCTTCCCTTCCGCCAATGCGCCGTCAATATGGGTTTTGCCCTCGAAAGTAACAATCTCTCGATTCTTCTCGCTTGAAGTATGCGGGAAGCGGATAAACTCAATAAGATTCTTTCCGAGGTTTCGGAAACAGCGGCGGACAATGCGTTTGGCGGAGGTTCCGTCTTTTAACTCAAGGCTGAGATTAATGTTCTTCTCGGCGAGCGCCCTTTGTTCGGAGGCAAACCGATAGGCAACAGATCCGAGCAAAGCCCCGAACGATAGCGCAATCTTGCGGGGAAACATTACAGCACATGCGGAAACCAGTTTCGCCGTGAACCCATAACTGGAATCCTTCAAAAAACGCGACATGTTCCCGGGTTGTGCGAGAATATGCATCGCACGCTGGTAATCAGATCTTAGCCTACGATTTTCCAAGGCCCTAGCAAAAGCTATACCACATATCGGCGTGTATTATAGCAGATAGTAAGATTGAATAACAAGCCGATTTGAGTCACCTGCTGTCGGGGAAATCGCATCTAAAACTGCGGCGTGGAGGGATTAAAGACCGGATCTTTGCGAAGGAAAAAACGGGATAGTACGATGCGTGAGAACACTGAAATATAAATGTGTAGAGGAAAAGTAGTTCGGAAATTGGTTAGTTCAGTCCAGAATTTTCCGCCAACAAGAAATCGCGACCTGGAGATCGCTCCTACATTACGCTCACGAATCTCTATGGGAACTCTATCGCATTCGCTATCAAGATCTCTATCGCGCTTCCTATCCGGTCGCTTGATAGTGTAGGAACAGGGATTAAACTGCAGCACGGCGAACCAACATTCCCAAAACAGATTGATAGATTAAACAGTTACGTAGTTCGTAATTCGTAATGCGTAAAAGTTGACTATCCTGTTGTTTTCTGTGTCTTATTGAGTATTTTGATTGGGAATCTGGGCAGGCTCAACGTCTTCGAAAAGTAACTCCCGCCGAATCCACGACACAACGTGATGGATGCCTGCTCCATCTCGCAAATTGGTAAAAACAAAGGGCTTGTCACCGCGCATCCGTTTCGTGTCTCTCTCCATGATGCCAAGATCCGCCCCTACGTAGTCTGCCAAATCAACCTTGTTGATAATCAGTAAATCGGAGCGCGTGAGACCCGGACCGCCCTTTCGCGGAATTTTGTCTCCCCCAGCGACATCTATGACGTAGATTGCGGCATCCACGAGTTCCGGGCTGAAGAAGGCGGCAAGGTTGTCGCCGCCGCTTTCAAGAAACAGAATATCCAGATTGGGAAAATCGGTACTCATCTGGTCGACTGCTTCAAGATTGGCGGAAATGTCTTCCCGGATAGCAGTGTGCGGACAGCCGCCGGTTTCGACGCCGAGAATTCGTTCCTTTGGCAACGCTTCAAGACGTGTGAGTATCTCCGCGTCCTCCCGCGTGAAGATGTCATTCGTTA
Organism: Candidatus Poribacteria bacterium; assembly: GCA_965220415.1. Lineage (GTDB taxonomy): Bacteria > Poribacteria > WGA-4E > WGA-4E > JAJDTR01 > JAJDTR01. Next base: position 5,639,868 of record OZ244829.1, on the reverse strand, counting down.
TTGCCGCCAATTCGAAAGCGTCGCGCATGGTTTTGCACAACTTCTCAATCAATGCGGTTTTGCCCGACCCGACGGGACCTCCAATTCCAATTTTTAGCGGTTTCATTGAGATATAGCCTTTACGAATTCAGTCTAGTGGTTCGTTTAACGTAGGTGCCGGGACTAAATTAGGAAATGAAGAGCCTTGAATACAGACTTTCATGCCGCATACTTTGGATATCAAGCCCGGGGGTGAAGCCGCCGAGATTACTCATATCCGCGGTCTGCACGAACCGGACGATCTCCAGCAGATCGGATCGAAGATGCCGGATGACTCGCTGCCCATCCGTTGGTTTGAGTGGAATCAACCGTATCGCAGCAGACACTTGGCTCACGACGTAAGTGTGCAAATAGCCTAGCAGTGTCGAGTGGAGGTCGATCTTAGCGGCGGACGCGGCCAAGCCGTACGCGATCGCGTGGTGTCCGGCGCATTTTCCCGATTGAATCCGTTTCACATATTCGTTCAACATCTCACTCGCTGCCAGTGTTGCGGCGGTGCGGAGAAACTGTTTACCAACCTTAACGCTACCCTCACGCAGTTCACGAGAAATCTTCATTGCCGTCAGGCGTCGATCGAGATTGACAATCCGCTCAATCTCAGCCGCGTTATACGCCAACGCAACAGCGAGGGCGTCGCCGGTTCTCATGCCATGATAGAGCGTAGCGCTTAGAAAGGATTCAAGCGACTCGCGATTGTGCACCCTCCCATCTTGGACATAAGTTTCCAACCCTAAGGAGTGGGCAAACGCGCCGGTGGGAAAGAAACTGTCCGTAATCTGTAGAAGAGCCAATAGGGATTCGTTCGTTGCAGTCGTATCAGTGGACATGGGCGTGAGGAGCGGATTGGCGAGCAGCGTGTGTGAAGACACGTTCCGTAACTGTGAAATGAAGTCCTAGCCGGGAGAGTTGATTCTCTAGGACCGGTTCATAGGGAACGAGAATCGCGCCGTCATCGAATCCGATGGGGCGATGCAGGTTTCCGATTTGGTAGCAGGTGAGACCGTAATCCTCAGTCTTTTCAGGATGAAGAATGAATACCTTTTCAGGCAGCCCTTCAACGACGATTTCAACGTCGGCATCCCGATACAGGATGTCGCCGGGAAACAAAACGCTGCCGGTCGGAAGTACAAGACCTAGCTCTCGTCCGGCCGCGGTTTTGAGTCGCTGGCGGCATTTCTGGCGGGCTTCCCAGTCGAGAAAAACAAGATCTCGCTTGAGAGGCGGGATTTTGACAACTTCCGTGACAATATCCTGGATGAGAAGCACTCTTGCTCCAAGTCAATGATTATTCAAGAATTAGATTATGAATTGAGAACCCGCGTTCTTCGTCCACCGTCCGGTGCTCGTAATCGATCCACACTTCGCTTGGATAGCCCAATTCCGGGTGGTATTTTGCCGAGATAGTATGGGCATTCTCGTCGATTGCCGACTGAAGAAGATCGAACAGTCCGCCCATCGCTTCGTAACGTTCAGTAGCGACGTGGCGAGGAATCGGAACATCGCCTTCGACAAAAGCTGCACTGTGAATGCGATTTTCGCGCACGGAGATATTGACTTCGGCGACAAAGTCCATCGTGCAGTAGCAGGACCATTGGAAGTTGAATTGATAGTTCGACACCATCTGTGAGTCCCACGTCTTTCGATTGCTGTCAAGGAGTGATTGGGTGTCAACATGTCGGTCGTCGCCTAGTTTAAGAATATCGCATCCGCACAACGGCGCGAGTGTAAAGTATAACACGATTATACGGACCAACATGCCCATTCCTCGCTCTGGATGACTGCCTTGCCTAGTCACGTTGAGGGTTTGATTTTGGTATTTCCCGCAAACCGTACCAATTGCCCTCCGGGTCGAGGAAGATGGCGAATTTACCCCAAGGCAATTCTTTAGGCTTGTGAGAAAACTCCACACCCCGCTCCGACATTGACTTGTGGGTTTCTTCAATATCGTCGCATTCAAACACGAGGGACGGCTTTCGCTCAGCCCAATCTTCCATCGCACTCTTGGGGAAAATGACGATGCAGGAGTCGGCACCTGGCGGCGCCATTTCAAGCCATCTGGCTTCGGCGCCCATGGACAAATCTCTACGTATTTCAAACCCGACTTGTTTTTCCCAAAAGCGGTTGGCAACTTCCTGATCGGTCACATAGATGGCAGCCGTAGCAATTTTTTTAATCATGAGTTTTTCCTAGTTAAAAATTAAATACGAACACAGCTTGCGTGAAAACGCGAAGCAGTGGAGTAGTCACCAAACTACTTTTCGGTTTGCATCTAGTTTGCGTTTAACCCGTAGGTGCGGGACATCAGAATATCCTTCCAGTGTGATTCTCGTTGAAGAATGTTGTCTTGACTGTCATGTAGATCGGATATCTCAAGGATTGAATAGCGAAAATTCGTAGCATATTGCAATCCCTCGTCGGCGATCAGCCTTTTGAGTTCCACGTTCCCGCCGTGCCCATTATCCGCATATTCCGACCAGCGGTGCCATATTCCGCCTTCGCCGTAGGCGCCGCCGACGTAGAACTTTCCTGTCCCGGAATCGGAAATCAGGTACACCCCTGCTACGCTGGAAAGCGCCGTGCGCCATGACTCGGGAGATTTCCGAATGATGAGGTCTAGTTGGTCTTTCGTGAGATTGACGGCTTTGAAGCCCGGAAATTCTCCGATAGATTGTTTTTCCGGGTAAATCTCACTCAGAGAAATTCTATCGCCCCACTTCTCGGCGAGTAGGTAGGACATACGTCCCGGTCTGGAGAAGGTCACGACGAGCCGTCCATTCATTTCTTTGTAGGTTTGTTCTTCGGTTAATTCGTACCAGTTGTAGTTCTTTTGATATTCTTCCGACCATTTCCGCTCTGAACCGCTTGAGCGATACACACCCGCAAAGAGCCATTTGTTTGTTTGATGTGGAATGTCAATCAAGAAAATTACGAATTTACGCTCAAAGTTCTTGGCATTTTGCCAACGTTGCCAGTCATTAAAGTTGCCCGCAAGATATACATCAAGCGGCTGTTCCACGCCATTCCAAGTCGCTAGGTGTAATTTGGCTTCTGCCGGATTGAGATTTGGGTTCATGATTCCAAGAAGATCGAACATGAGCATAAAGCGAGTCTCCTGATGAAAAGCATTAGTCGGTTGTAAGTGTTTAGTGGATCTCTATCAGGATCTACTATCGCACTCCTTATTCACTCGCTTAATGATATGTTCAAAAGCCGTCAATTGGATTGACGGAGCGCGCGACGGGAAGCAGCCAACGAGTGTGGTTTACAGCGACGCCGTCGAAATTAGAGCGGATTTTTTCAACAAGCTCTGAAATTGCGCTTGAAGCCTTACCGGACACGGCTTGAAGCGGTGCGCGGCACACTTCGCGAAAGTCCGCTAAAGTCCGCGCACATATTTCACCCCATTTTTTGAGGAGGCTTGGATAGCGGGTTAGAAAGTAATGATGCGTCTATAAATTTGCCGCGCTCAATATGTTTCCGCATTCGGTCATCTCTTGTCTCAATGAACGCTTGGATCCCAGGGGAAACGCATCTCATTATACATGATGTCTCATGGTGGAAGCATGTACGATTAATGTTGGGTTTCACTCTGCAATTTTGGCACGTTCAGGCAAAGCGGGCACTCGAAAACTCCTCTAGGATCAGCGATTATTACGAGAATCCCGTTCAACCCAACCTACGATCCCTATGGAAACCATCACAAATTTAACCCGATTCTCTATTTTGTCGAGTGGAAAATTTAGATGCGTTTGCCCTGGTTTGGATCCCGATTTTCGGAGCGTCGATTTAAGCGCCTTGTGAGCAGCCTCTGAAATGGAGAATTCCTTTGCAGGAGCGGGTTCTCAGGAATCGTAATGCTAACAAAATGCTAACAGACCCGCCGCCATGGCGGCAGGTCTGTGACAATATACCATATACGTGTTAAGTTGTCAATCTAACATTCAAAGAGCTATTTTGGAAAGATGTCTCTCAAGTAACACTCCACATTGCACAGGATCTCTATCGCACTCGCTATTCACTCGCTTGATCCTCTGGAGTGCAGACGCGAGGGGGAATCGTGTTCTATTGACATAGCACTCCGCTGGAGTGAAAACCAGACCACGAAGGAACACTTTTCACGGCTAGTCATTCAGCAAGTAACACTATCTAGCAATACACCACATGGCGCAGGAGTTACTATCGCCGTCGTTATTCACTCCGTTGATCCTCTGGAGTGCGGGCCCCTGGACATGTCGCATTCTATTAACATTGAAGATCGCTATGGGAGCTCTATGGGACTTCTATCGCGCTCCTTATTCAGTCGCTTGATCCTTCGCTATCCGCTCATTTGATCGCTCGCTATTCACTCGCTTGAGGGATCTCTATCGCCTTCACTATTCGTTCAGTTGATCCTCCGGTTTGTGCATGTACGCTGTCGTAAAATGCGGAGGTGGTAGATACTTCATCAGAACTTCCGGGGATTCATTCGCCGCAATACTGAATGCCTTACGATTTGCGAATCCCGCACCCGCCAAGAGGGGGTTGGCGCAAGCCGCGAAGTGTAGCATAGTGGGGCATGCGTAACTTGCGCAGCCCGCAATTCCCTCAGTCATCCAACACTAATCTAAGCCCGTCAAAAGCCACCCGGTAGCCGTGTTTCATAGCGTAGTCGTCAAGCTCATCATGCTCCAAGTTCCCCTCGTGAGATATGTGAGTTGCATAGACCATTCCATTGTCCTTGAGCAACCCAACTTCGCGAAATCGATTCGCGTGAGCGATGAAGTCTTGCAATCCCAGATGGTCCGCCGGTCTTGAATCAAAGCCGATTCCATAGGTGTGATCGAGAACGAGCAAGTCATACCGTGTGCGGTGGAGTAGAAGACACTCCCAAACCTCCTCGGACAGAACCGACGTGTCGGTGCCATAGAAAACTGCGTGGTTCCCTTGCTCTATCGAATATAACAGCGATGCTTGATCCGTGGCGTGGTTGGCAGGAAATCCGGTTACTCGGTAGCTTTCTACAGTGTATGACTCGTATAGCGCAACAGTCAGCACATTCATCTTCAGTGCTGACTGCATGTCCGCGTCGAAGATGCTCCCGTATTCACATCTTCGACTCACAATCGCATCAACCGCTTTCAGGGTTTCACTGGAACCGACAAAGATCACATCGCGGGAGACCTCTGTTCCGTATTCTGCGTGTCTAGAGATAATGAACTCGGTATCCAAATGGTCTTCGTGAGCGTGCGTTTGTAGACAGACTTTGATGCCGGCTAGAGAGAGATTATGTTCGAACGACGCGGTTGCTACATCGGGCCCGATGTCAATAAGCAGATCATCGTTGATCGTGATTGACGACCGCCGTCGCAGGTTCTTTCCGCCGACTCTTCTGGCATCCGTGCACACGTGGCAGGCGCAGAAAGGACTTGGCATGGATGGCGCCGCCCCTGTTCCGAGAAAGGTCACTTGCATCCGCTAGGCTGCCCTCCATTTTTTGTCCCTACCGATTAGGGTGTGCCTGGCCGGGTGGCACTCAGGCGCGACCATATCAATCGCCTCTATTGTTTGCAAGTTCCTGAAAGACATCCTCTGGTACCCCATTATTCAAATAGGACATGATCACTTCGTTTAGGCGAAACGAAATCTCATTCAGTGACAGTTCCGGTTCTATGAGTTCGTATTTTGCCTGAAATATCAACTCATTCATTGAACCGGTTACTGATCGGTTGAGCGCCTTTGAAAAACGGACGGCATCCATTGATGGTAGGATGAACTTTTCAAATATCGATTCATGTCCAGCTGAACGAATGACCTCACTCATAGAGTCTCTCGCCCTCTCCAAGAACAAACGATTGTTCCTCAGTCCTCGCCCGGGCATGACCACGGAATAGAGCGAAATCGTGTTAGTAATGAGCACGTATTGGGAACGACCGACATCGAACAGATTTGCCGACCAATCCGCAAATGGATTAGGATCAACTGGCAAAATCTTGTCCGGAGTCACATGTATCTTCTTCCCTAATTTGGCTGAAATTCGAAATATCATTTGATCGCTCCTAGGTATTGTTAGTCACCAGTATCGCCGAGTTATTCGCCGTTGACCGCACGGTTACACCTATAATGCTATACATGCTGATCGACCAGAATGGGATTGCCGTCCGGATCAACTACAACAAAACTCCCCGGCCCTGAGGTCTCTTCATCTGCTTCCGTCTCCATTTTGATACCTTTTGCCTTAAGCTGCCGTTGGAGTTCTCTGACATCAGTAAATGAATCAAGTTTGGTGGCATTTTCATCCCAGCCCGGATTGAAAGTTAGGATGTTCTTTTCGAACATTCCTTGAAACAATCCGATTGTGCAACTACCATTCTTCATGATGAGCCAATTCTGGGATATATCGCCGCCGAAGACTTCAAAACCAAGGTTCTCATAGAATAATTTTGAAGACTGGATGTCTTTGACATTCAGACTTACCGAGAATGCACCTAATTTCATATTTCCTCCTTGTGATGTGCCGCCTCTCCTTTGGCCGTTTCGAGCTGTAGGTCGAATCAATGTTTCTATACGCCTTCAAGATCTCTATGGGATTTCTATCGCGTGGGATTCACTATCGCGCTCCCTATCCAGTCGCTTGAGGGATCTCTATCGCGCTCACTATCCGTTCGCTTGATCGCTGTTCACTCGTTTGAGCGATCTCTATGGGAGTTCTATCAGGATTAGCTATCGCCCTGATTATTCATTCGGTTGATCAGTCACTATTCGTTCGCTTGAGGGATCTCTATCGCACTCGTTATTCACTCGCTTGATCCTACAAAATAAGCAATTCTCAGCAGCGTGGAGTATAGATCGGTTCTCGAAACTCAAATTCGGTCGATTTCATGATGCCGATACAGCGGGCTTGTGCGTTACGCTGTAATTGTTAGCTATCTTCAGTCATGTTGGCAAGCTTTGCCGGGAGTGACCCCCACCACGTCTCATCGGCGCAAACAAGCAACAGATGCGTGTTGCCCGGGACATCGTTCGCACCCAAGCCACGCTCAATTACCTGCGTGTGTGAATCCTGCTCCAACCACTTGGCGAGTCTATCCTCCAATCGTTCAGGTGAGCGGATTGCGAGGAAACCCACAATCTTCGCCAAATGCAAGTCCAAGAGAAAATCAATATTCCAGAACAAGGTTTTACCCCGTTTCGGCAGAAGATTTCCATCGCCCAGTCCGCATTCGGCAAATCGCTCAATCATAACCCCTCGGATACGGTGTGGACGTTTGTCACCACTTCGTGTTGCGTGGCGGACGAGCCGCCTCGCTAATGAGGTGGCACCCTTCTCTGAGAGTGCGGAGCCGACGTAGGCATAGTCCCCGGCGGGCAGCGAAATCAGTTTGCCTTTCTTAAAGCGACCGAATTGTAATGAAGTATCCTTTTTGAGGTGAATCCGCAGGACATACGTTCCAGCCTGCCATTTATCGCCAATGAGATGAATACTTGGGATATTCATTGCTTCCCCTGGTTATCGCACAATCTCTGTCTGAAGTACGGAGCCTTCGGATTCATGGATCGCACCAATTTGCCAACCGGACCTTGAATTATTGGATCTGTTAGCGGCGCACGCGTACCGTCTGATGATTAATGCTTACAGTGCAGCCTTCCATGAGCGCCTCTTCGATCTGAGGCATAACCGCCCGTAATGTCCGTGTAATTGTTTCGGGATCAGAGACAAATAAGCGGAGGGTAATCAAGCTGGGGCCTGCATACCCTCTCAACGCCACTAATTCGGAAAAGTCCAAATCCTGTGTAACAATAACGCGGTTTTGTTGGCGGGCAAACTTGAGGATTTCAGAATCTTCGGTATCCATCGGCAAAACCTGTGAAACTCGGAGTATGACCCAGTCCTATTGGCGCAAATCAGCGACAGTCTCCGGTGAAAGCTTCATATCTCTCAGAAAACGGAGTGAAGTCATCCGGAATCCCTACATTGATGGAGTCGTGGAAAGCCGATCCGAAACTACCCATGCAGCGTACCTCATCGTCTGCTGTACATCATCAACCTCTAATTCCGGATAGGCTTTAATGACATCTTCAACCGACTTGCCACCTGCCAGCATTTTAAGAATCACGCTTAACGTGATTCGCGTACCTCGAATTACAGGTTGATCAAGGCAAACTTTGGGACTGATTTGAATTCGATCTAGTTTCTCCATTTTTATCCCCCATACGAATCAATTTAAGAGATTTCGTCTAGTATCGCCGGATATTCCCTCGTGAAATTACTAACTTTAGTTCCTATCGGGCGGGGGAACCCCGCCCCTACGAGAACGAGCGCCATCGCACAGCTTGTTAGTCGGACTGACTGATGAATTAAAGGGGATCCTTTCGTCCAAGTTTACGTGAATGTCAACAGATTGAAGCATTGAAAGTGTGCAACCCGCACCGTGAAACGCTTAACTTGATCCCTACGGGTTCTCCATTTTTGCCCCCTCTGAACTTGGGGTAGCAGGATTGAAGACAGTACTGTTCAAACGACAAGAAATCTACGAATACGCTTAAGAACCTGTTTGAATAATAGGTGCCAATCCCATTTTTTGCCATTTGAGGAGTGGTTTTTCATGTTTCTGCCGTGAATTGTTGTACACCTGTAAGATCTCTATCGCACTCGTTATTCACTCGCTTGATTCCACGCTGGGGCTGTTAGAGGCTGGTGCGCAGTGCGCACCCTACAAATGTACTTTTCAAGCAGGCTCTTAAGAGACCGAAGTTGATTAGGGAATTAATGCTAACGGGTCAAAAGATGTCACGGCGATCGGAACACGTAACTCACGACCATCACGGCGATATACGCGGCAATCAGCACAACGCCAAAAGGTCGTTTCAACGTATCACCAGAGGTGAAGATGCCAATTCGAAAGACAACCAAAATAAACAGCATTGTCGGGAAGAGAATGAAGAAGAAATGGGGAGCGGCAACCAGACCTCCAGGTGTGACAGCAGAAGATACACCAGCGACAAAGAGTACATTAAGAATGTCAGCACCGATGACGTTCCCGACTGCCAATTCACCGTGTCCCCTTCTCGCGGCGGTGACTGCCGTGACAAATTCCGGCAGCGACGTGCCTAATGCTACAATGGAGGCGGCGATGATACTTTGGGGAACGTGTAGTCGTATGGCGGTCTCTTTCGCAGCAGGGATAAGAATCCATGAGGAGGCGACTACGACTGCAATGGCGAACACCAGCTTGAGGACCACGAAAAATGCGTTTGCATTGCCCTCGACCGATTCCACCTCATCGGCGACCGCATCTTGATCCACATCGCGAGACCACCGAATCGACTGCCACATATAGGCGATTAGGAGCACCAGGAACACGAAACCCATGATTTGCGGCAGATGCCTTCCCTCTGTGCCGACAAAAAGACAGGAGACAACCAAGAGAACCCCAGCACCGAGTTGCAACCAGCCTTGACGGTTGACAATCCTTCGGTTAAGCGGCAGGGGAGCGATTAAGGCGGCGGTTCCAAGTATTAACCCCGTGTCACAGATAATTGACCCAACCGCATTTCCGAGTGCGAAATCCGGGTTACCTTTGATGGCTGCCAATACCGAGACGGCAGCTTCAGGAGTGGTGGTACCCAAACTTACGATAGTCGCGCCAATGAGCACTTTGGGAACGCCCCAGCGAACGGACAGGATCACGGCTTCCTCTACCAGCCAGTCCGCGCCCTTGCCTAGGGTGTAGAGGGTAACAACGATGATAATGAAAAGGCCGTACAAAGGCAGGCCTTGAATGATGTGGTGAATCCACTGTTCCATCACGCACCTCCATTCACATGACATATTGCGCGGTCAAGTCTTTGCATCACCGTGTCCCTGCCTAGCAGGGTGATGATTTCAAATAGGCCCGGACCAAAAGAAACCCCGGTAAGGGCGATGCGCAAAGGTTGCATGGCTTGAACGCGCTTGACCCCGTTTGCGTCGGTATATCCCCAGATTGCGGATTCAACCTCCTCAAGATTGAACGACTTGAGGGGCGCCATCACATCGCGCAAGCCACCCAGTATCTCAAGAACTGAACCCTTTTTCCACCATTTCTTAACCGCCTTTGGGTCATACTCAAAGTCGTCAACGAAGAAATAGCTCGTCTGCGGGAGGATGTCCGCCAGCGTCGTCAACCGATCTCCGACCGATTCAACAATTTTCTCTAGCCATACCCTGCGGTCCGGCGTAAGATTAGTCTTCAATAATAATCCCTCCTGTTGAAGGAAAGGAATCACGGCATCGGTTCGCGCCGCGATGTCCATGTCCATAATGTAGCGTCCGTTTAACCATTGCAATTTCTGGATGTCGAAGACACTGTTGGCCTTTCCAACCCGTCCCAAGTCGAATTTTTCTATGAGTTCGTCAATTGAGAAGATTTCCGTTTTATCATCATAAGACCAACCAAGCCGCACCAAAAAGTTGATCGCCGCTTGCGGAAGGTACCCATCCTGCCGGTACTTTCCGACAGAGACCAGATCTCCGTGACGCCGCTTACTGAGTTTTTCACCCTTTGCGCTATTCAGAACAAGTGGAACATGCGCAAATTGAGGTGGCTGCATGCCCAGTGCCCGACATATCAATACCTGCTTTGACGTATTGTTGATGTGATCCGCACCCCGGATAACGTGCGTAATCTCCATTTCCAAATCGTCAACCGTCGATGTCAGATTGTAAAGTGGAGATCCGTTTGATTTCACAATCACCTCATCTTGCAGTGCGTCCGCTTCAACGCGCATCTCGCCAAGAATCAGGTCTTCCACCGCAATCGGCTCCGGGGGAACTTTGAGTCGCACAACCGGTCTGCGTCCTTCTGCTTCCAATCTCCGACGGTCCGACGCTGTCAAATTCCGGCATTTACCTGTATAGGTCTGATTTCGTTTTTCTGCCTTTGCGACCTCGCGCATCTCTGCCAATTCTTCCGGTGTGCAGTAGCAGCGATAGGCGTTGCCGTTATCCAGCAGTTGTCTCACATATTTTCCGTAAATTTCTCTTCGTTCGGATTGAATGTAGGGCGAATGCGGACCACCAACAGTTTCGCCTTCATCCCACTCAAGGCCAAGCCACTTTAGCGAATCGTAGATTTCGCGCATCGATTCTTCGGTCGATCGCTGTTCGTCGGTGTCGTCAATCCGCAGAATAAATGTCCCGCCATGATGTCTCGCGAACAGCCAGTTGAATAGTGCCGTTCTCGCCGATCCGATGTGCAGGAATCCTGTTGGTGAAGGCGCAAAACGCACTCTAACCGGTGAATCTTCCATCATAATAATCGAAATAAACTCCTTTCTTCTGTATGAATCCTGAGCTCGACTTTGTACATTTAGACGGTATAACGGACGGTGTCAATCAAGCATAGGAGAAAAGCTGGGGAGGTTTTAACCATATGGTCTTTTGGGTTGACCATTGAAAAAGTCTCAAGCGGTTCTTGATATTAACTAACCTGTGGGATCTCTATCGCGCTCCTTAATCAGTCGCTTGATCCCCGCTGGCGCTGTCAAAGGCTGGTGCGCAGGGGATTCCTATCGCACTCACTATCCATTCGCTTGATCCCACCCTACAAATGTACTTTTCAAATAGGCTCTAAACCGTCTGTAGCTTATGAAGAGTTTTTTTGCGTTTTCTGAATTTTTGCCCAAGTATCTCGCAATGTTACCGTCCGATTGAACACCAATTTATTGTCGGAAGAGTCGGGATCTACACAAAAATAACCTTTTCGTAGGAATTGGTAGTAGCTGCCGAGCGCTGCATCCGCAAGACTAGGCTCAACTCTGGCGGCATTCAGTATCTGCAGCGAATTGGGGTTGAGATAATCCGTAAACTCGCGTCCCTCCTCCACGTCGTTAAGATTCTCCTTGGTGAACAAGTGTTCATATAAGCGTACTTCAGCCTCAATCGCATGGGGTGCAGAGACCCAATGCAGCGTACCGCGCACCTTACGGCCATCTTCAGACCACCCTCCGCGCGTGGTTGGGTCGTAGGTGCAGTGGACTTCGGCGATCTCGCCTGTGTTTTCATCCTTGACCACACGCTCGCATTTGACGTAATAAGCATGTTTGAGACGCACCTCCCGCCCCGGCGCGAGACGGAAATACTTCCTTGGCGGATCCTCCATGAAGTCCTCGCGTTCAATATAAAGTTCTCGCGAGAAGGGTATTTCACGCCCTCCCATCGCCGCGTCTTCCGGGTTGTTTTCAGCCTCCAGGAATTCGACCTTTTCTTCCGGATAGTTGTCGATGATGACTTTAAGTGGATCCAACACCCCCATGACGCGCAGCGCTCGCTTGTTGAGGTCCTGACGAAGGCAGTATTCCAGCAATGAAATCTCGACCAGATTATCGGCTTTCGCAATTCCGATCCGCTTGCAGAAGTCACGGATAGACTCCGGTGTGTAGCCACCGCGTCGTAATCCCGCCAACGTTGGCATTCGTGGATCGTCCCACCCATCAACGTGCCCATCTTCTACTAACTGAATCAACTTTCGCTTGCCGAGAACGGTGTTGGTAAGATACAACTTCGCGAACTCAATCTGCTGCGGATGATAGATGTCCAACTGGTCGAGGAACCAGTCGTAAAGGGGACGATTGATTTCAAATTCAAGAGAACACAGAGAGTGTGTAATACCTTCGATAGAGTCGGAAATACAGTGCGTGAAGTCGTACATGGGATAGATGCACCACTCATCGCCCGTGTTATGATGTGTCGCGTAAAGGATTCGATACATGACGGGATCGCGCATGACCAAGTTCGGAGATGCCATGTCGATTTTTGCTCGAAGCGTGCGGGACCCCTCTTCGAACTCGCCTGCTCTCATGCGCTCGAAGAGGTCTAGGTTCTCTTCGACGGATCGGTCGCGAAATGGGCTATCCACTCCCGGTTCGGTTAAGGTACCCCGATATTTTCCGTAACTAATCTCTTCAGCCGTCAAGTCACAAACATAGGCTACGCCCTTTTTTATTAGCTGTACGGCATATTGATAGAGTTGCTCAAAGTAGTCGGACGCGTAGAACTCTCTCTTTTCCCAATCGAAACCGAGCCATCGAATGTCTTCTTTAATTGATTCCACATACTCGACATCTTCCTTGGTGGGATTGGTGTCATCGAATCGTAGGTTATAGAGTCCCTCGTAATCTTCCGCGATACCGAAATTGATACAAATAGCTTTCGCGCTGCCAAGGTGTATGTAGCCGTTCGGTTCCGGTGGGAATCGCGTATGCACTCGACCGCCGTGTTTATCGGTTCTCAAATCCTCCTCGATTATTTGCCGAATAAAGTCAGTGGGCGCCGCAGACGAAATAACAGAGTCGACTTTGTTGTCAACCCCACCCCCTCCTGCGGTCGTTTCATTAGTCATTAATTCTCTCCTCTTGGTCGCATGAAGCGTCTCGTTCAAGTCTGTGAATTGAACGAGTCGGAACTAAATCCTTTGAAAAGGGTTAGGTAATTCGGTTTGTCAGTTTTTTTACGTTTTCAGGTAGGCGTCAGGTCGCACAACATTATACCACAGGCATTGCCGGAAGTCACGAAAGACCTTTGGAGAATTCCGAGTAGAGTTGTTGAAAGGATACAAATCGTACCTGTCATAAAGATTCAGCAGCGCTTATCACACCGCTTGATAGATTGACGGGTGTGTGATATAATTTCAGGTGATCGTCCAGCTTAGTCCAATCGTAATAGGTAGTTGTTTAGTTCAGTTTGGAACTTACGCGCCAATAGGAAATCGCGACCTGGAGATCGCTCCTACATTACGATTATGGTGTAGGAACAGAGATTAAACTGCGGCACGACGAACCAAGATTCCCAAAACAGATTGATAGACTAAACAGTTACCGTAATTGTTTAGCCCATCGGTCTGGATTTTCCAATCCAGACCGAGCGGGGCCAGGGAACGCGCCGAGTAGGAAAATACAATGCTAATTCCGGCTAATCGGGGGCATACATGCCCAGACCGGTCGCGCGACGAACTGTAATACGACGAACCAAACTATGCACTAAACAGTTACGTCCAATCAAATGATAATGTCGTGTGCCCACATAACTTTTTCGGAGAAAAATTCCTTATGCCACGAAAATTAACCCTTATATTTTGCATCATCATCGTAGGTACAACCTGCTGTTTTGAGGGTATTTCCCAGCCCTTTCAGGATCCGGGAATCCAAACCTCGCTTCACAAACTAGACTCCGTATTAAAGCCGCTTGTTATGAGACACGCTGGCTCTCTTCAGAAGGATTATGCTTCCCCGTTCATCCAGTATTCTGAACGGTATGGTACGGATGTAATCAAAGCGATGCTTTTAATGTCGGACTCGCCGCACACACTTCGCACTCTCGGCGTGGAGTTACAATCGGTTATTAGACTGAACGATCATTGGCACGGCTTTTTGGTCACAACCGAGCTCCCGATTGATTTACTTCCAGACATCGTCATGATGCGGAATGTGACCTATATTCATGCTGCCCGTCGGGCTCGATTGGCTGCCCCTGCACTGGATAGAAGCGCTATAGCTACCGGTGCGAGTCAGGTGTGGGAAAGTAATCCCACTTATACCGGGAAGGATGTCGTTGTCGGCATAATCGATACCGGCATTGATTGGGCTCACGAAGATTTTAAGAATCCGGACGGCAGTTCGAGAATTCTGTGGATCTGGGATCAGACGCAAACTGCGGCCGGTCAAACCCCTCAAGACTTTGGGTATGGAACAGAATGGACGCAGATGCAGATTAATGAGGGTACACCAAATCAGAACGATTACGATGGACACGGCACCCATATCGCTTCAATAGCCGCCGGTAATGGCAGGGGTACGGGCCCGCAACGCTCCGCTCCAAGATTCGTGGGAATGGCGCCGGAAGCTGACATAATCGTAGTTAAATCACACCTGTTCGAGAATGAGGTGTTGGATGCGGCGCGCTATATCTTTGAAAAAGCGGAATCGCTTGGAAAACCGGCAGTAGTAAACATGAGTTTTGCATACCAAATAGGCCCACATGATGGACGAACGCTATTGGAACAAGGGTTAAACCAACTTGTTGAAGAAACATCCGGCAGGGCGATTGTTGCGAGCGCCGGGAACAGGGGAGAGAGTACAATCCATGCCGGAGGAGTTCTATTGCCTCCGGAGGGAGACAACTATCCAAAGCTGATTCCGGTGCCGGATTTCAACGACGCCACTGTCTATACAATCATCTGGTATTCATCCAAGGATTCCATCTCTGTGCGGGTGAAAGTGCCGGGAACAAATCCGGGAGAAACTGTAGATTTTGAGTGGGTGCCGCCCGGTCAGGTGGACACATTCGACATCCCGAAGGGTCCCTGGGAAGGTGCCACGTTGATTGTTGATTCTCAGCAGCAGCATCCGGTTTATCCGGATCTTTCCTCTATCGTCGTTTGGCTGTGGAATGGTGGTGACATGAGCTTGCCGCTGGATCGGTACGAAATGATGATTGAACTTGATGGACCAGAGGTCGCTTTTGACGCTTACTATCTTTCCAGCGAAATCGATGGCGGGTTCAGAACGGATAGCCCTGATCCATGGCTAATCCCGGGCGATGCCAATAAAACCATCGGCATGCCGTCCACGGCAAGAGGTGCCATCAGTGTCACCTCCTATGTTACACGAAACGACTGGGTGGATTCGTTTGGCTTTGTTAGAGCAGTTGATGCAACTGTCGGAGAAATCTCTAGCATATCTAGTGTAGGACCAAGTCGTGATGATAAAGAAAAGCCTAATCTCGCTGCGCCGGGAGAGATGATTGCCGGGGCGCTCGCCGGGCGGAGTTGGGGATACCCTCCATTGGTTCTGGAAGACCAAAGCCATATCGCGCTCCGCGGATCGAGCGCCGCCGCCGCTCATGTTACAGGTGCGGTGGCACTTCTGCTTCAGCAGGAACCCGCGAGAACGGTGGTAGATTTGCAGCGCCTTCTGATGGAGCGTGCCGTCGATAGCGGCGATCCGGGTTGGGACAGCTACTGGGGTGCGGGGCAACTGAATATCCTAGCATCATTGGACGTTCCTGCAGTCCCACAGGGCTTTACCGCCGTTTCCGAAGACAGGGCGGTGAGTTTAAGCTGGATGGCAAATGTCGAACCCAATATCGCCGGGTATAGACTCCACATCTCGGACCAGGTGTTTGATCTTGGAAATGTCGAGACCCTTAGGCTAACTGACCTCCAGAACGGTGTACCCATCGTGGTCGCGTTAAGCGCATTCAACACCGCCGGGAACGAGAGCGCCAAGACGAGACCGTTGATTGTAATCCCAACGGCAAATCCGGGAGGAGAAGATACGACTTCACCGACGCCGCCTACAGGTGTGATTACGACACCAGCAGATGGAATTGTAGCGGTGAGTTGGAACGCAAACCCGGAACCTGACGTTGCGGGTTATTTAGTGTTCTTTGGCGACACTCCCGGAGAGTATTTTGCGTTCTTCGAGGTGCAAGATGGAACCTCTCTGCGAGTGAGTGGAGCAGAGAATGATGTAGTCCTCTATGTGGTTGTTTCCGCCTATGATTCATCAGGAAATGTCAGTGAGTTCTCTGAGGAGGTAGAGGTCACTCCCACGGCGCAAGATTCTACGTTTATTCCGGATCAAGAAGGCTGGCCGTTTCAAACAGAGAGCGAAGTATTTTCCTCCCCGGTGCTCGTCGACCTTGATGGAGACGGTACGCTCGAGATTATTGTAGGTTCTAAGGACGGATTGCTCCAGGTCTGGAATCATGACGGATCCTCGGTTGCCGGTTGGCCGCAAGAAACCGATGGTGAGTTGATAGCCACGCCGTCTGTGGGCGATCTAGACGCTGATGGAAGCCTTGAGATTGTGTTACCGGTCGAAAGACGAGTCTACATTTTCCGCCCCGATGGCACACCTTTCAACTCGGAATGGCCAAAACGCTTCAAGAGCCGCATTATTGCCGCGGTTACCCTTGCCGATCTCGACAAAGATTTTGACAAAGAAATAATCATTGTCACTAAAACAGACGGCGTGCATGTGCTCCATCATGACGGAGACGATCTTGACGGGTGGCCACAGGAAATAGAGGATTACGGCTTGACCCCGGCGGCAGTTGGCGACCTGAACCGAGACGCTTCGCTGGAGCTTGTCGTCGCCACGAGTGGAGCCAATGTTTACGCATGGGAAGCCGACGGCACCGCATTGGAAGGTTGGCCCATTGAACCAAGACCGGGAACTGGAGCTAACGCGCCGCCGGTATTGGCTGACCTTAATTCGGACGGCATCTTGGAAATCATCCTGATGTTTAGGAACGGAAGCATCTATGTTCTCTCTCAGAAAGGTGAAATCCGAGACGGATGGCCCCAGCGAATAGGATATACACCATATGCTGCGCCGGCAGTGGGCGATTTGAACGGTGATGGGCAACTCGAAATCATCGCTGGCGATTTGGGCACATCAAGCATTGTCGCCCTTAATGAAGATGGCACACTGGCGCCGGGATGGCCAATCTCAATTTTCGGATCAACGGTTACATCAATTCCCGTGCTGGGAGACATTAACGGTGACGACGAGGTTGAGGTCGTCGTTGCAACCAACTGGGGAAGTTTCTTTGGGCAATTACACGCCTTCAGTTCCGACGGTATTGAGCTTGACGGTTGGCCCCTGATTACCACGGGCAATCTTCAATCTTCACCAGCTATCGGCGATCTTGACAACGACGGGGATGTGGAAATCTGTATCGGCTCGCTGCGGGCACCTAGTCAGGGTGAGTTTATCCCCGGATCGTTCTATATCTGGGATTTGGAAGGTCAATCTACGGACGCACCGATTGAGTGGGGAATGTTTCAGGCAAATCCGGAACATACCGGCGTTTACGTCAACAACCTCCCTGCGTCGAACGTGCTCTCTGGGTTCTCGGGCACGCGCGAATTCAATCAGATACGACTGAACTGGACAACTCAGGGCGAATACGGCAATCTGGGCTGGCGTATCTACCGAAGCGAAACGCCGGATGGGGAACTTACACCCTTAATTGACCCTTACCGGTCAACAATTGACCGTCCGGTTGAGGTGTTGGTTAAAGGCAGAGGATACAGCAATGCAGAACGCGATTATGTCTTCTTTGACGAAGATACCTCTCCCCTCAAGACCTATTCCTACTATCTAGAGAACAGAGGGCTATTGGGCAGAATCAGTCTCTCACCAATTGTAACAGTTGAGGGCTTGAAAGCCGTCACCATCGGCGGACTCAAGACTGAACTTTATCAAAGTTTCCCCAATCCCGGCAACCCCGAAACGTGGCTCCCGTTTGCACTTGGAAACACCGCGCGCGTTACGGTTGCCATACGCAATACGTCAGGAGAGTTAGTAAGAGAACTCGACTTGGGAGAGAGACCTGAAGGGTTGTATTCGACCAAGTCAAACGCAGGGTATTGGGATGGACGGAATAAGCTAGGCGAAACAGTCGCTAGTGGTATCTATTACTATACGTTCACAATTTCCGACCGGAATGGCTCCGACGCTCGAGAATTGACGCGGCGGCTCGTTATCTTGAAGTAATTACGGTGACATATAGGGGTCGAGACAGTCAGGAGAAAGCAAATTTCCAAAATAATTCGGTTCCTTTTCAGGTATGGCCAATCCAGGTCGTGGAACAACGCGTGTGGCTTGCCAGTTAATCATTGTCGTGCAATTTGAACTGCTTCTGGTATTTTCCGTCAGGCAGGCGAGTGGGGAATTTGTACTCCGGATTCGTCAACAATGAGTAAATTTGCGAATCTCGTTTCTGCGCCAATTCCGGCGTGTGCAGACGCCACTCATCGGCAATTTCATCCGCCCGTCCACAGAATTTCTGACCACCCAGAATTGACGTCAACGCCCAATAGATGTACTCGGTAATTTGGCAGCCGTAGTCGCATGTTCTGTCGTAATATGTAAACCACGCGCCATCGGGATAAGAACGAGGGACTTGCCTAAAATGTCCGCCTCTTGCAATGTCCATCGCATTCGCAACAGCTGTATTCGGCTTTTCACCAAAGATATTTGGATACACATCAGCGTAACCCGCGCTGGTGATTAAGTGCAGTATTTCCTCCAAAGCGGCGTCAAATCTTCCTTCCGAGGCTCCGTTAGGGTGTGTTTCCTCGCCGTATAAATCTTGTAGTCTCATCGCGTTCAGCACATGCCTCGGGATGTAATCTTCTAGGTTGGCTGCCTTCCGGTCACGCTCGGTAGCAAACATTACAAGCGCTGCTTGGTTACGCTGCATCTGCGCTACCACATCAGGATTATCGGGCATACCGTCTTCGTCATTATCCAGATATTGAGCTAATACGTTCGCCGCGTGCACAATTTTCTCATCGGGAGTCTTCGCGGTAGCGTATACTCTAATCCCGAACACGCATGCTTGTCTCTGAAAAACGCGAGAGAATCCTCCAGGCGCATCATCGGTGAGAGACAGAATCTTCAATGGCGTAGTTATATCTTCTTGATCCCAACTGTTCATGTAAATCAAAGCGCTAACTAGAAATATGTATCCCATTAACTTACCCCCAATGTTTAGACAGTTATGAACGAAAATTAAGGTGTAAAGGCCTATCCAATCCGGCTACGTTTCATGATGTCAGGAGAATATGGTTGGATGTTTTCTCAGAAACGGTTTATAATGGTCGACATGAGCACAATCGGCAAATGACGAGGGGATAATAATGTCTGACAAATCTGCTGCGCCGGTTTACCGGATCGGCATTGTGGGAACAGGCGGAATCGCAAAGGCGCACGGCAGGGCGTGTCAAGAACTCGAATGCGCCGAACTCTCCGCCATTTGTGACATTTCCGAGGAAGCTTTGCATCGTTACGCCGAATCATTTGGCGTGGAGCGTCTCTACCGCGATCTCGATGATATGCTGACTAGCGAAGAACTTGACATCGCGATTATCGCCAACTGGGGGGCTTTTCATGCCGAAACAGGCATCCAAATTGCCAAGTCACGCCGTGTCAAAGCCATACTCTGCGAAAAGCCGTTTACATCGAATGCGGCGGAGGCGGTGCAATTCGTAGAAGCCGCGGAAGCAAACGGTGTGCTGGTTGCCGAAGCCTTCAAGTTCCGTCATCATCCGATGCATCTGAAAGCGAAGGAACTTATCGACGCGGGAGAAATTGGAGAGATAAAGACAATTCGCAGTACGTTCTGTACCGGGGGCAGGGGCGGGGGACCTGAAAATCGCCGCCCGGAAATGAACTGGCGCTTCAACAAAGCAAAGGGCGGTGGTAGCATCTATGACCTAGGGTGCTATTGCATTCATCACGCACGGTTCGTCTTTGATGCGGAACCTGTTTCGGCATTTGCGATTCAGCAGTGGGGAATTGAGGTTGATGACGCTATGTATATGTCGCTCACCTTTCCGGGTGAACGCACCGCCCAGATTTCCGTCGGATTTAATTCGTCAACCGCACAATACGCCGAAATCTGCGGTACAAAGGGAATGTTGCGCCTTGACAGAATTTGGAACAATGAGAACCGCCCGGTGTCGATTGAAAAACAGACTGTTGATGGATCGGAATCCATTGAATTTGCGCCGGTGTTTCAGTTCACGAACCAGCTACAGCACCTCTGCGACTGTTTGACAACGGGACAGCCGCACCGTATTTCACCAGAAAACTGCGTTCATCAGATGAAAGTGATTGATGCGGTTCGCGAATCGGTAGAGACCGGGAACGTGGTAGCGATTTGAATGGTTGGATGAACCTTTGAAGTCAGAAGCATCTCCTACAGAACCGCTGACGTGACTGGTTCTATTTGGTCGCATGTTCCATGATCTCGGTCATGCGTGCGACAAACTCGGTCGGAGAGTCCATATTGCCGTCAATCAAAAGCGCCCCTTCATAAACCTGCAGAACGCAACTTTTGAGGAGCGACTCATCACCTTTGTTTTCGTGAATATGTGCAAGGTTCTTGATTAACGGGTGAGAGGGGTTAATCTCAAGGATTTTCTTTGAGCCGGGGATTTCTTGGTTCATCATTTTCATCATCCGTTCCATCTGCCGATCCATCCCGCTGGCTCCGACCACAAGGGTTGCCGCTGAACCCACGAGCCGCTTTGACTCGACCACATCCTCCACTTTGTCTCCCAGTGTCTCTTTGAAAATCGAGATAAGTGACTTGGACTCGTCCTCGGTTAAGCTGTCAGCCTCGCTTTCTTCATCCGACTTAAGGTCGAGGTCTGCGGTTTCGATTCCTTTTATCGGTTTTTCGTCATATTCATGCAATTGCGGAATGTTGAATATATCCGCCGGATCAATGAAAAACAGGACTTCGATTTCCCTTTTCCGGAAATACTCCAGATTTGGATTCAGTTCCACCGCCGCTCTGCTCTCGCCGGTTAAGTAGTAAATCTCTTTCTGATCTTCCTGCATACCAGCCACGTAGTCCTTCAGTGACGTGAACTTCCCTTTTTCGGTCTTTGTGGATTCGAATCGCAAGAGGTCGATCAGTCGATCTCGATTGCCAAAGTCCGTGCTGAGTCCGGTTTTGAACAGCAATCCAAAGTTCGTGAAGAATTTGTCGTATTTTTCTTGATCATTCTTCGCCCACCCCTCAAGAAGCGACAAGATTCTTCCCGTAAGCACATTTTGGATTTTTCCCATTACCGGGCTTGACTGGGTTACTTCTCGAGAGACGTTTAACGGCAAATCTTCCGTATCCACGACCCCGGCGACGAAATGCAAATACTCAGGCAGTAATTCTTTGCAGTCGTCTTGAATGAAGATTCTATTCGCGTAGAGTTGCAACGATTTCAAGTCATCTCCCCTCAAAAAATTGAACGGAGCGATTTCGGGCACGAAAACCATTGCCTTGAAATTTACCTGCCCTTCAATAGCCAAGTGCAGATGTCCCAGAATCGGCTTGAAGTCGTTGGATATGAACTTATAAAATTCCTCCAGCTCTTCATCATTCACTTCGTTTTTGTTTTTCTGCCACAGCGCGCTTATAGTGTTGACCTGTTCGCCGTTGACATGAATCGGGAAATCGGCGAAGTTGGAATACTTTTTGATTATCTCGTTTACCCGATATTCCTCGCTGAACTCCTTCGCATCGTCCTTGAGTTTGAACGAGATTTTCGTCCCCCGCTCCTCACGCGGGAATTCTTCAACGGTAAATTTGTTCTCTCCCGTCGATTCCCACCGGTACCCCTTTGACCCCGAATCAGCATGACGAGTTTCGATAACCACCTCATCAGTCACCATAAAAACGGAATAAAAACCGATGCCGAATTGACCGATTAGATTCGCGTCGAAGGGCTTGCCTTCCTCTTTCAATTGCTCCAAAAATGCCACGGTGCCGGAACTTGCAATGGTGCCGATTCTGGCTACGAGATCTTCTTTCGTCATGCCAATGCCGGTGTCGGCAATCGAGAAGGTTTGTCCTTCCGAGTCAACACCGATGCTGATTCGCAAAGGCGCATCGGGACTTACAATATCCTTATCCGTTAACTGTCTGAAACGCACCTGATTTAGAGCATCGGAAGCATTGGAAATCACTTCACGGAGAAAAACTTCGCGATGGCTGTAAAGCGAATGAACGATAAGATGAAGAAGCTGCTTCATCTCCGCTTGGTATTCAAATTCCTCTAGCACTTCAGGTTTGTCACTGGACATAATCGAAAAATTCTCCTATTGTTTTTTTATCAAGTAACAGTTTACTCATGATTGTTGAATTCGCACACACATAATACCATTTTGTCTGAAGAATATTGCATATTATGGTCTTTAACTCATCTTCCGCATAATAGACTTGTGCAATCTCAAATTTTCACATGCCAAATCTCGGGGTATACATCCACAAACGAGCAAAAATCACCGAGGTACTACCATGAGTCCGGTTGATCGACCGGTTTTGCCCTTCCATCATCAACTTCATTTTAACAAGTAACACACCACATGGAAGATCTCTATCGCGTTCCCTATTCGGTCACTTGATCTCCTCTGGAGCGCGGGAATATGGACAAATCGCATTCTATTGACATTGCGCTCCTCTGGAGCGAGGAAAGGGACTCCGACTAGTAAGTGTTACTTGCTGAAAGCATTATTCCGACAGGGATAATGGCATGCTGCAATTATGATGCGGGATACGACCAACTGAGAAATTAAACTTTTAGGTGCTCGATAATGCGGAAGGTAAGTTTAATTTTACCATTAGAAAAAACGACATCAACCATTTCCCTTAACCCTGACCCAGTAGACAGGGCATCTTGCCTCTCATTGGAATTGCTTGATTGACGCTATTATTGTACCTCAAAAATACGGAAATGGCACACTGATTTCGAAGCAGAATCGGCAGATAAATTGCCCCATCGGAACGTGGTCTGGATGATCTTGCGTCTCCCTTATCGCAATTCCAAAACATGAATTCTCGTAGAGGACTTTCCGCTACTCGACACTCACCGTCAGTGCGGAAAACCGTATCGTGAGCGGCTCTTCCCCTTCTGTTGCCTCTATGCGAATAGGACTTCCATAGGGTACACCGTCAGTTCTATCGCGTCCCGTCCGCGAAGACAAAACATCGGCGGAGGGTCGAATGCGCTCTATCGTTCCGGACAGGAATGGCGGGCCGGATGTGGTCAAATCAATTTCAGACAGTTCGGACAAATTATCCCAGTCACAGTCCAAGCAGAACAATTGGTTGTCGCTAATGGATTTAATTGAATCACGATTACAATTTGGACACAGCATTTTTTGTCCTCCGCCCGAGAAACGATGCGAATCTTGCTGAGGTTGCAAGAGTTACACTTCACGCTGCTGAAAATTGCGTATTTTCAAGCGTCTGGCGGTAGGTGCGGTTGGAAACCGCACCTACGGGAAATGCAGATCGCGATCTGGAGATCGCTCCTACAGTGAACGCAATCTCTGACAGCGCGGAGTACATATCATAGGCTGTCAAGTTCTTTAACTGCTTGGATGCCGCTATCCAATGCTTCAAAAAGGAGCGGCAATCGGCTATTGTCTACCCCGGCGTACACTAGATTAGGTTCGGACCGACGCGAGTTCTTGTCCCTGAACAGGTAATGAGGTTTGGGAACCGGCATCGCGTGCCCAAGCACCTTGAAAAAAACCTTCTCTACAAGAGGACTGACATCTTGATCGAAAAAGAGGTTAATCGTCTCTACCGTCTTTCGCGCAATCTCCTGTGCGTTAAGCCGAATACTTGCAAGATACGATCGCTGATTTGGATGGAAGCAGTAATATGCCGTAAACACCCGCGAATCACCTGTGCGAAATTGGGACGCACTATCTACAAATCCCATGTAGGTTGAATCTTGACCTAGGAACTCATTCTGCCAAAATGCCTCCGATCGAAGATTGTCTTTGAGAACAATGTTAAGCACCAGCCAAGGCGCATATATGTTTTCTTGAAACAGATGGGCGTCAGATGGAAACACGTATTTCAGGGCATGTTTCCCTCCCGCATAGACGACATTCTTTGCGAGGTAGCGGTCAATTCGAGAGTTCTCGATATTGACTACAAGCACTTCAAAGCCGTTCTCGCTTTTTTGTACACTTTGCACCAAGTGATTTGTCTTGACCTTGTCGTTGGGCAGTGTTGCCGCCATCTTGTCCACAAAGTAGGTGTTTCCCTCCGGCGGCGAAAACAGTTCCACGGATTGGGTGTAGTAGGGTCTACAGGTATAGTAGTGGATTCCGGCGAGCGCAGAGACCGTCTCGGCGTCGGCGCCGTAGTCATCCCTCATCTGGTAATCAAGTCCCTGCTTGAAGGACGGGGTTAACCTCAATGTACGTTGGAGGAAGTCAAGAAAACTTATCTCGTCGAGCGGCCATAACTCCTCCCGAATAATCCGTGTCGGCTGCTTCATCTCTCCCATATAGGGAAGCACAAGTTCCAAGAAATCGGTTCTGAGGCGGCTCGGTTCGAGAATTTCCTCTCGCATTCCTTCCGAGGTAAGGGTTTGACCTTCCCGCTGAACATCAATCAGATACTGACGGTCGACAAAATTCCATGAATCAATCAGACTATCGTAACGAATTATCCCCAGTTCTTCAAGGAAGTTCAAGGTTTCGCGTCCGTAATAGTTTGGGTAGGCTAACTCGTAATGCGCACCTTGCGAAAACACTTCACCGGCGTGAGATTCGCTCGCGGAAGTGCCGCCGAGTTGGGCCGACAGTTCGCACAGGACGAAGTCTCTATCCCGTAGTTGGCATGCCGCCGATAGCCCGGAGATGCCACCGCCCACAACAAGGTAGTCCGTAGTGAACGTGTTTCCGGTCGGCATGGCGGCGCTATTCAAGAGTAGATGTCCCGCCTGCATGTCAGAGTTGATTGATATGTCGTAAGATTGCGGGCTGGGCTTGTCGGATGTCGAATCGCATGATTGGGTGAGGATTCCTGCGAGGGTGAGCGAGGAAAGTCTAATGAACGTTCGGCGGTTCATGGTAGGAGCGATAGGATTGTCGGGATTGATGTCGTCAAGAAAGGGATTTACCTCTTGGAAAGGGAGCGCACTCCACAACACTTAACAAAATAATCGAGAAATGATATAATCTCTGTTACACGTGAAAATATACATCGCAGGAGGTTTCCTGTCAATGACATTCTCTGCACGGACAGTTTGTGTCTTCTTGCGAAAATGTACCGCCATTTCAAGGAAATTCCGGAATCTGATTTAGGAGAACACTATCATGAGACATAATCGAGTGAGGGAGATTTTTAACTCGGACGAACTTCTACTTGACACCCGCATGCACAGTCCATGGGGCAACGAAATTGACATGATTGGCTGTACCGGTCTGAACACGGTACAGGTCGTCGCGGAGTACGGAGCGCTCGAAACCTTGGACTTCGAGAACCTGTGTCGTGCGGCGGAAGCCAACAATCTCGGCAAAATCATCAAGATTGATAGCGCTGGGCAGGAACTCCGCGTGCAGCGCGCAATTGGTGCCGGATTTGAAGCCGTGGTCTTCGTGGATGTGCACGATCGCGCCGAGGCGGAGGAATGCGTCCGCATCATTCGCGCTTCGACGCCGGGAGATGATGGATTGAATCCGGTTCGGCTGGTTCGGGCGTTCTATCCCGGGTACGGGGGGACGCAAGCCTATATTGAACAGTTGAGAGACATTGTGGTCATCCTCATGATTGAGAAAGCTGAGGCCGTCGAAAACCTGGACGCAATTTTAGACGTTGAAGGCATTGATGGAATTATCTGGGGTCCAGGCGATTATTGGCAGAGCATGGGACAGCCGGAAAAGAGGGGGACGGACGAGGATCGCGCGATACAGACGCATGTGCACCGCGCCGCTTTGGATCGGGGGGTCGAGCCAATCGTTGAAATCAATTCGTTTGACCAAGCGGCACCGTGGCTCGACATGGGCATCCGTATGTTCTCATTGGGAACGACCGTGAGCATTCTCCACAAGTATTGGCGTGAACACGGCGACGGTGTCCGCGAACTGCACGCGCAACGCAAGCAAACCGCGGTTGCAGCCGATTGACGTTAAGCCGATTCCTGTCAACAGAATTGTCAGACATTCACCGGTTCGTCTGTCACGTTCTTGCCGTTTTGACGATACTCCCGCCACATTTCCCACGACTCGACCGAGTCGGGGTTCTTTCTACTTCTGGCGATAAAGCCGGGGTATCGCTCGAACAGCCACTCCATGTCGTATCCTGTCGGGCTGTAACGGAGATCGATACTCCAGCGCACCTCTTCGCTTGAGTTTTCCCCGGAGGCGTGAAACGTGTACTGTCCAAACGCCAGGATGTCTCCAGCTCGCATCGGGAGTGATTGGGGTTCGCCCCGCGCTTCTACATCCTGTGTCGGCTCAAGGTGCGTCCCGTTTGATTGGCTTGGAAGCAATCCCCATTTATTGCTCCCCGGAATGACCTTGAGACAGCCGTTCCGATCATCGACATCAACAAGCGGGATCCAGAGGCTAAGGATGGGGACGGCAAGCGAAGCAGGCCCATAGTACCCGCTATCTTGGTGCCAAGGGAGCGTTGTGAGTCTTCCGCCGGGCAGCTTTGGACGAACCCAGTAATCTCCATTGACCGTCAATTCGGGACCGAGCAGCGACTCAGCCACATCCAGAACCGCGGGCGCCATCAAGAGGTCGTAAATGGCGCGGCTGAAGACTTGGTTGTTCCAGGAGAAAGCCTCGGTGCCCGTTTCTTGGCTAATCTTCACTAGACGACGGGTGAAAGACGCCGTTTCATATAGGTCTACAATCTCCTTCCCGACGTGGAGTTCGTGCGCTTTAATATCGACGGCTGCGGCGATTGCGGCGCGCACTGGCTCCAGTTCCGCATCGCCCAAAACGTCCCGAGCCACGACATAACCCCAATCTTCAAAATGGCGAATCTGTTCCTCGCTCAGCAACATTGAATGTCGTCTCCATCGTTCTACAAGTCAAGTTCTTTGCACACCGTCCGGCACGCATCTTCAGGGCTTACATTTACTATACTTTGCGTTGGGTATTATTGCGCTTTCTTTTTCAGTGATAGTTGTTTCTAATAGGACTTACGTAGCACCATTAGGTCGGGAATCGGAGTTCCCTTGTACAAGGGTCGCGACCTGGAGATCGCGGGATCTCTATCGCACTCGCTATCCGCTCGTTTGATCCTACAGAAGACGCTATTTCTGACAATGCCGAGTATAGTTGATTTGGCCAATCAACACGTCTCTCCATAACACCGGCAGTTGGAAGCAAATGAAACGGGCAGAAATCCGAGTCAGAAGCTAGCAGTTACCATCGCCTAAATCGTCCAATATTTCCAGAGATCTTTGGGGATTTCGAACCGCATCCTCTCCTTCTCTCGGTACGACCAACGCGAAAAAACTCCGAATCGTGGAACATCTTGAATATTTGGGGATCCGGTATGGCAGAGGAAGCAGTGCCAAAACACGACATCACCCGCGTGGGCGATAAACTCGCGGGGAGGTTCGGGTGACCGGTCGGAGAAGATTTCCCAACCCCAACCCTCAATCTCTTTGAAACTGCCGTCAATGTGGCTTGGATAATCCATGAAATAGGTGTGTGTTGTCAGATGGCTCTTTGGCCAATAGATGAATGCGCCACCGCCCGGTTGAACGTCATACATGTAGGTGGTTGCACCCAACATAAAACCGCCGCTCCACCCGTTCGGCCCATAACCGTCAATATGACCGTCGGTCGGTATGTGCCACGTTTCTCTTTCCTTTTCGGGCCACTTGGTAAGCACCTGTCCACCGCCGCCGTCGAACATGCCGCCGCCAAGTTGATCCACGACTGCGCGAACTTGCGGGAGTTGTCCGAAAACCTGTGACTCAGGCTCAATCTTCAATCCGTCGAAAACATACTGATTGGGCCAACCACTTGGATCGGATAGGTCCGCATTAAGGTAATTCCAGGTCTGCTCTCGCCAATTTTGGAGGACATCGTTTCCGACGAAATCCTCCAGAATCAAGAAGCCGTTAGTCTTAAAGTATTCGATTTGTTCGGATGTCAGTATTCCGTTATCGTTCGCGGTTTCAGTAACCATGCGAATTCAACTCAACCTCCTTCTCGTTCAGAGTTCGAATACCTGTTCCATAGTTGCCCACCACTCGTCCGGTTTGGCTTCCGGCACCCGCTCTTGAAAGTTTCGCATGAGCACATCCCACTCGCGGCAGCGCGGATGCATCTCCAAGTGACGTGGGAAATCGTGTGCGGGGTCGAAATCATCAACGGTTTCTATCGCCATGAACAAGCGGTTTCCGAGGAGATAGATATCCATACCCGTGATTCCGACCTCCCGCAGACTATCCAACACTTCGGGCCAGACATCACGGTGGTATGCCTTGTATTGCTCAATGACGTCTGGGTCATCTTTCAGATTCAAGCATAAACCAAAACGCGGCATAGATATTCCTTCCTTATAAGATCGGATTGGAATCGACAATTCTCCGATATAAAGAGACCTATACTAGCCATTGCCTTTGCACACCAAACTCCGTAGGCGGGAATCAAACGAGTGAACAACGAGTGCGATAGAGATCCCTTTGCCCCGCATTGGAGAGTCTTGATTGACGCCAGTAATGCACTGAGAGTCTCATTGACTGTAGGGCGGGCACTGCCCACCATTACTTGTTAGGTACGATTGCCAGTTTTGTCTTCTACCGTCCGTCAATTCACCCCGGACCGGTCTGCAGCGCATGTTGACACCTGATTAGTTGGGACCGTCAAGCATGGCACGCAAGAGCGGTAATTTGTCCCTGTGTTCGTTTACAACGGGGTTGTCGGCGCTGTTGTCCTCGGGATGCGGAGTTGGGTTGCTCCAGCCCTGATAGTGTCCACCCCAGATGTGACGCGGCCCCCTGCTAGTCCCGCGCCGGGAGCAATGCCAGACAGCGGTGTCAAAGATAACCGCCGTTCCGGGCGGCATTACCACTTCCTCTTCGCCTTCCCACACTGCGTCTCCATCGCCTTTTGCCTCAACTGAGTCGTTCAACTGCCGTGGAAGCACAATGAGAGGACCAATCTCGCGGTCGGAACCGTCAACATAGACACCGCAAAGAATCCGTTCCGGATGCTCGCGCTGCAAACCCGTAGGTGGAATCTCCCAAGCGTAGTGATCGTGCCATGTAGTTAGGATAGGTTGGGAAGGGGCGTTGCTGAAGACTGCCGCACCGGTGTGTGCGAGTCGAACATCGTCTTGAAGCACCTCCGCCATCGCGTCGACTAGGATGGATTTTTCATAGAAAGGCGCCATTTCCGGACCTAACTCCAACAGCGGGTGAAATCCCATGGAAGTCTGTTCCGTGGAGAACCCTCCCCTTTTCTCTCGCAACTCCTTGAAAACTGTACGAATCTGGTCGCATTCCTTTTCATCGTATGCAGACTCAATTAAACAATACCCGCGCTCTGACACCTCGCGCGCCTTTGACTTTAGGTCTATCATCCGTATCACCTTTCTAACAAAGAATGTTGATGCAAATGGGTGCGATTCATCCCAAATTGCGGCCGAAATCTATAATATGTCTTGAGACTACGATTTAGGGAGAATTATTCCGGCCCGCATAGGGATTAATTTAAGAGATTTCGCTTCGTATTGCCGGGATATTCCCTCGTGAAATTACTAACTCCAGTCTCTATCGGGCGGGGGAACCCCGCCCCTACGAAGACGGGTGCCATGGAACACCTTCTTAGGCGGACCGATTGATGAATTAAGAGGGATTGCTTCCTCCAAGTTGACTTGGAAATCAACAGATTGAGACACAAAACTGCGCAACCTGCGTCGCAAAACGCTTAACTTGATCACTATGGGGAAAATTATTCCGGCCCGTCCAATAGCGATTGAAGAAGTGGCAACCCATTCCTGAATCCGGTTAGCGTCGGATTGTCGGAGGTGTTGTCTTCGGGATGGGGCGTTGGGTTGTTCCATCCCTGATAATGCCCTCCCCAGATGCGGCGTATGCCTTTGGCGCTTCCGCGACGAGAGCAGTGCCAGACAGCGGTGTCAAAAATTACGGCTGCTCCGGGCGGCACTTCCACCACGTCCTGCCCCTCCCAATCAACCGACACATCGTCTTTGCGGTCAACCGATTCGTTCAACTGGCGCGGAAATACAATGAGGGGACCGACATCAAGACTGGAACCGTCCACATAGATGTTACAAAGAATCCGCTCCGCATTCTCACGTTGCAACCCTCCGTCCGGAATGTCCCAAGCGTAGTGCACATGCCAGTGTGTCAAAAACGGATTAGTATGCGCGTTGTCGAAAACGGCTGCGCCGCTGTGCGAGAGCCGAACATCGTCTTGGAGCACCTCTTCCATCGCGTCCACGAGCACCGATTTCGCGTAATAGGGCGACATCTCAGGTCCCCATTCGAGGAGCGGATGAAAGCCGACGGATGGCTGTTCGGAAGAAAGTCCTCCCTTTTTCACACAGAGTGCGTCGAAGATACCGCGCATCTCCTCGCATTCTTGGTCGTCGTAAGCCGATTCAATAACACAATAGCCGTGATCCTTAACCTCTTGCGCCTTTGATTTTAGATTAATCATATTCGCTACCTCTCTGTTGAGATTCTCCCCAAGATTCTGCCACAAAACCTATGCGGATGTCTATCAGTTTCGACTTAGAAAAAAAGTAATTGGTAAGTGTTTAGTGGCTAGTGATTAGTGGTCAGTAAAACCCCAGAGCCATAGGACGGGCAATGAAGAGGGATCTCTATCGCGCTCGCTATCCACTCGCTTGATCCTACTACAAACCGAAAAAATGAGCATCCACAGGAGATCCACCTAGAAAATGGGAAAAAAGCAGTCTAGATTCACAATGCTCGACTCCAGAAATCAAGGGGCTAAACAGTTACAGTAATTGTTTAGTCCAGTTCGGAACTTACGCGCCAATAGGAAATCGCGACCTTGAGACAACGACAGGAACGATTGTGATGCGTATCCCTATTACTCAATGATTAGCACTTCGTGAATCTGCGAAGTCTGAAGCATCACGGTCTCACCGGCAACGGACACCGTGGAATCCGCACTTTCGCCGCTAGCCCTCGAAAACGCCCTCTTTACCGTGACCTTCGCCGTATAGCCAAAAGTTTCTTCCATCAGCGGCGGCAGCACCATCCGTCCTTCGCCCTGTCTTCCCATGGCGGAAGTTGCCGTACCCCAGAACGCGATGAAATGCACCAACAGGCGCTGACGATTTTTGTCCTCTGTCACCACGGTTTCGACGTTAAACGGTGCCTGAATGAACACTTCCGGATCCGTATTTAGATAGCGCACCAAATTTCGAATCGTGTCGCGGTGCTCCGGCATTCTATACGACTCGCCCCAGGCGGCATCCACACAACAGGCGACAAACACGGCTTTGCCTTTCCCGTATTCGTTGACGGTAATCGCCGGACCAATTACGCGACCGGCGGACATGTGGTCACGCCACGGATTGTCGGCGCCTTCGACGGAACGGTGAGCGGCGAGCACCTCGCCGTAACTCTGCGCCGAGCTCGTCTCCACTTCGACAATCAGCCCATGCGTCAAGACGAAGTGGTCGGTTGGCAGCCCCTCCACAAGTGATGCGGCTTCGCCATTACACAAGTTCGATGGAAGGCGCAAATAGTTGTCTCGGTGGTCCGTAAAAGCCTTGACGGATTGCAGTCCAAAAAGCTCGGCAAGGTCGCAAGCGTCCTTCAGTTCGCCTCGCGAACCGCACATTCCTGTCATCGCGGTTGCAATCAGATTTCCCCCGTCTTCCACATACTCTTGAAATAGCTCGACTTCCCGCTCCGTCAAGATGGCGGCATTGGGAACAAACACGACGGGAAACTGGCTTAGTCGCTCCTCCGAGACATTTTCGTCCATAACCATGCTCATGGGGATGTGGGATTGAAGCAGGGCTTTGTGTGCCCCTACAAAGGCGGAAAAATACTTGGGCCCGTCCTCGCGCCCATACCAATTGCGGCTGCGGCAGGAGTAATAGAGGCCTACCTCGGGTAATGCCGGATAACCAAAATACTCGCGTTTCCGACGCCCTTCTCCGAACGCCTCGCCGATTCGTTCAAAGGCGACCGGCGCCAAGCAACCGTCATAATCGGCTTTGTCCACGATGGTGCATTGACATCCGTGGGAAAGATAGGTCAAAACCTCCCACGTCATGTCGGCGGCTGGGCGTACAGTGTAGTCATGGTAGTTGTAAACGAAGCGTGAGGTGACCCCTTGCACCGGGCAGCCCGGCTTGGCTCCTAGCATAAACAGTGAAAGCAGGCTTGGATTTGTATTGCCGAACGCCCACGGCAATCCTTCGGCGGTCACGAAATCACCGCTTTGCGCGTGTTGCACCGGTTGTTCGCCCGCCTCCCACGAGAAGGGAGGGTAACCGTGGTAGTTGAAATCAACGCTCAACACCGGGTTCTGATTCTTGACGAATGCCTCCAATTCTTGGCAGAAATTTGCGTTAGAGTTGCAACGAAATTCGAGCATCTTGTCCCAAGCATCGTCCCACGAAACGCCATCGGGCATCTCGATTCCGTAGGTCTCCCTGAATTGTCCCCGGCAGCACTCGCACCAGCACCCGATGGGGGCGCCGAAACCGAAATCAAGCATGTCGAAATGGAAGCCGACAATATCGTACTCCATCATCTCCGCGGCGAACTTTTTTCGATCCTCCAAATAACCGGAATTATAGCAGAGCCGACCGGAAATATCCCCCCCCTCGCTGTCCTTCATACGCCATTCGGGGTGAGCTTGCCACGCAGAGCCGTCGTACTGAATCTGGCAATACGCCGCCACCGCAATTCCGGTTCCCTTGGTTTCGTCGATACACTCTTGAAGTAAGTCCCGCCCTCCGAGGTTTGGCGCTTTTCTTCCCGCCTTCGAATTGTAAAAGGCGAAATCCTGGTCCTTCATGAAAACGATGATGTATTCGGCATTGGCTCTCTTCACATTGTCAATAATCTCCCGACCGGTAATGCCTGCCATGTAGATATCATCGCCATCATTTCCGCCGGTGGGTCCATATTCCAAACCGACCAACATACGGCGGTACCACGGTTGTTCCTCCAATTCGCTTGATGATTCGGTTACGTTGCCTGTGACGCTCACGGTTATTTCCTCCTCTTACATTGACACCATACATACAACAGGGAGTTGTATTTGTTCTAAGGCGAAAAATTCCCTAACATTTACGGGGACGACGCGTTGGCGGTCTTGCTGGCGTTCGGACGTGAATTTTGTTGATTTTCTCGGGCGACAGATGACCTCTCAGCTTGCGTTTCACTGTGTATTTGTCGAGTTGTTCCAGTTGGATGAGCACACATTGAGTTCGAGACGGTAGTAGCCATAGGCGCTCAAAATCGGACTCAGTCTTTCTGTTTGTGTTACCCCCCGACCGCGGATCCTCCAAAATAATGTGACCGGAATCGTCATAGCCAACGACCAGCCATGGGTTAGACTCCAACAGTACAAGCGACCACCAGCCCGCATCAATGAAGGCTTTCAGCACCTCTACATCGCCATGTGTAATGACAGCGACGTTATAGTTCTTTGGAATAAGCGCGGTATCAGGATTTTCTGTGTTTTGTTGCTTCCGCAGTCCGCCGGTTAGGCGAGGGTATTCCGGCACTAGGACGGCTTCAAGTTCATTCAAGCTTTTCAACTGACGCAGCGGCTTCGTCCTGAAGAGCCGATCCAGCCACATTCGCTCGCGTAGGTCTGTGTAGACTCTATTCGCCTGAACCGTTGCCGATGACGCTTTTGAACCCGTAACAGAGCGCGATGGATCAGTCGCAGCCTTAGAGGAAGCCGGCAACTCAGCGATATAAAACTTCTGGTTTTGCGGCGACGGCGCACAACCAAGTACGACCAAACACAACAGCGCAACTAAACCGGTTCGAGGGAACTGACTCCTCATAATTCTCTCCTTTTAAGTTAAGGTAGTCAAGCAAAATTTGTCGGCGTCCCAGGGGAAACGCATCTAATTGTAGAGGATGTCTCTTGGCGGTAGAATTTACGATTATTGTTGGGTTTCACTCATATTTCCGGCATGTTCATGCAAAGTGGGGACTCGGAAGCGCCTCTAAGATTAGCCATCACTAACGAATTCCGTTCAACCCAACCTACAACCCCTAATAATTATCACAAACTTAGCCTGATTTGCTTTTTTGTCAGGCAGAAAATTTAGATGCGTTTCCCCTGGTCGGTGTCCGATATTAGAATCCGTAACTGTTTAGTGCATCGTTTGGTTCGTAGTATTACAGTTCATCGCACGTCCGGTCTGGGCATGTAAGCCCCCGATTAGCTGGAATCAGCATTGTACTCCCCTACTCGGCGCGTTCCCTGCCCCCGCTCGGTCTGGATTGGCAAATCCAGACCGATGGACTAAACAATTACTAGAATCCTTATAGGCGATTCAGCCAGCGGGAAAACATTCACTGACGCGCTTGATGCGAAGCATCCACAAGCCGCACGTCATCCACCCAAGCGCCCCCACCTGCCCCCTCCTTGTGGAAGCTTATCTGTGCATGCGAGGCGCCCGCCGGAGCAGTGCTTTCACATGTCGTAAGCCTCCAGTCATTAGAGGAAGCCGTTTCGGTCACTGATGCAGCATCCACAATATTACCCCTATTATCAAGATATTCAATCGCAGCCTGAATCCTTACATTGGTGTTAACTTCGGAGAATCTAACATAGAACTCTAATCTACACGTTATACCGGATGGAATGTCTACCGGAAGTGAATACTGTTTACGTTCTACTACGCGAAGCGAATAGTCTCCGCTCCGTTTTTCCTCCTTATCCGGATGACTTATTCTAGGCCATGCTCCCTCCTTCCGCCAGTCGGCAAGGTCTCTGCCGTCTCCAATCTCGCAGCCGGATTCCAGCAATACCCCCTGCTCCCTAAGTTTTGCTCGTTTACATTCCAATTCCTCTTTTTCGGCTTCCAGCGCTGCACTCAACCGTGTCGTCCGCTGGTTGGCTAGGTCTTGCAACTCCTTAAAACGTCTACTGAGTTCTGTGCCGAGTCCAAGTTCACCAATCATAATCAATTCGGCTGTTTTCAATTCTGGAAAATAAAGCGTTTTTGTGTTGGCGTTACCAGTGGTCAAGAGTTCGTGTTCTTCAATCCGGTTGCCATCCACGACTAACGCTGCTTCATGATGCCCCCACGGTGGCAAATGAAGATCAAGTCGGACATCCTTTAGTGGTGTGTTTGAAAATCCCGCCACGCCTGAGGTGAAGTCATGATTGACCAGAATAAGGATTACCGTTCCATCCGCACACAAAAGCGTCCGATGCCACAACGTTTCAGAGTTGGTTACCGTGCCCACGCTGTGCTGCGAAACTATACCATCACATGGATACGCACGCAAGAGCAACGGCGTTAGCGTTTGAACCGTTAGATTGATCTGCCCTATCGACTTGAGAAGTGTTGGATTCGCCTCGACGCCGTGGTCTCCCGTGCCTCCCGGTTTCGAATCATCGTACGTATAGTAACACAGCCCCTTACCGCCGGAAGCCAGGCAGTAGTACGCCATCATCTTTTCTTCCTGAGGTGTAGGAAAGCGCGGAACGCCGATGCTCTTTTCCCACGCCGCATAGATAAGTGTATTGAATGCTCCCGGCATGGCAGCCCATCGCAAGGCGTTCACTGCATCGTAAACTGCGATGGGCTGCTTGGCGCCTTGACCCGCATAATCTCCGCTGGATGCGATATCTGCGCCTCTGGCGTGGATAAAGTAATTTGCGGGGTGCCCCCAGCCGTCGAGTTGAAGCCAGCCAAGCGCCGCCGCGTCCTCATCTAACTTACCCTTCATGAAATCGATGACATCGGTCTGAGCCATGCACCCTAGGCGTTTGGACTCGGGAAAGGATTTGAGATGAACCCCCTCCCAGATGTCTATTTCGTCCCGCACGTACCAATGCTTGTCATCCGCGTCAAGCAGCATGATATCGTTGCGCCTAGCCAGCTCCCTTCCCTCTGCCGAATCTCGCATCGCGCTATCCTTGGGCCAGATGAAGACGAGGTCGGTGTTGAAGTGGTGTGCCTTTAGTGAGCGGTAGAAGTCATACATGCGTTCAACCGCTGTCGCCCCCTTAGAGCTCCAACCGTACACACCAACCGGAAAAAAATCCTTCTTTGCCCTGACCATGTCCGCAATCTCGACCCCCTGATTTGTGGTTAGCCGCAGAAGGTGATGCGATCCCTCTTTGAGCGGCGCCTCCAAGGTAGCGGTGAGGATCCCCAAATCATTCCAGAAATCGTTTGCTGCAAACTTGCATTGGGCGGTAATATCAACTTCGTCTAAGAATACTCGGTCAAGGGTTAAATCCTCAGTGGTCAGTTTTCTGGCAAAAACGACAATTTGGTCGCAGTTTGCCCCGAAACCTACATACGCCATCCGAGCCTTTGGCTCTTCCGGCGTAACAACTGCGGTATATGCCGTGCCCCGATCATTGGCGATTTCGACTTCGATAGGCTGTGTCGGGGCAACCCTTGTCCTCATCAAGACGAAGCCTAACTCACCCGGCAGAACGGAACTTGGTCTCATCTTGTACCAGATCGGTTCGCCGACTTCCGCCAATTTCCGGATTGGCGTTGACGGTTCGGCTAGGTCGTCCCCATGCCAAATACTAGCCGACTTGAGCTCCCCTTGTGTCTTTAGCCCCTCAACTACCGATACTCCGTCAAGAAGGATATCCGCCACCTCCATCGGAGTTTTCCCTATATTGCGGACGGCAATCAGATAGTGACCGCCGGGAGGCCATCTCCAATTCTCCACCTCGGGCATCGTATCCGGGATGAACTGTGCCGTTACCACAGAGATGCTATCACTCTTACCTGAATTGTCCCCGTATGTCATACCGATGTTGGCAACCCCCATAATAACAATCGCGGCAACCGCGGCTGAAATTTGAACCATTTTCCCGTCCAATTAGTGCTCTAAGAGCCTGCTTGAAAAATATGTAAAACCTCTTTTCTGGAATTTAAGGGTGGACGTTTTCATGTTTTTGTTGCCGCCTGCCATACACCTGTCGCCCCGCTGGGGCTTAAGCGGGTGAGGTTTCGGCGTTACTATACACCTTCCGCCCCTCCGGGGCTTTTAGAGGCTGGTGCGCAGTGCGCACCCTACAAATGTACTTTGCAAACAGGTTCTAAACGCCACTGGATGTCGTCAACGTGCAATGCCGTCGCGCCTTGATAGGTGTCAAAAACTTGTTCCATTTCGGAAACGTCTTCAAACCAACCGGCGAGATGCACTGCACCAAAACTTTCACCGGCTTCCACTCGCATGCCTCCGATTTCTTGAATCATGCAGACGTAGCCCCGTTGATGGCACCATGCTTCATGCACAACGGACGGATCCAGCGTCATCCCCGCCAACCACAGACTGTCGCGCAACTGATAACCTCGAATGAACCGCTGTGGCACGTTGTCTTCGCGCCTTCGATACAGGAATCGGGCGTCGGGCGGGAAGTTTTCAAGAAACGCCTGCGCGGGGATGCAGCCGCGATAGCTCAGATAAATTTGCTCGAATGTGTCCCCGCTATTGTGCCTGATATGTCCCGGCATGTCAATCCGCAGTATGAGCGCGTCCACCGTGTTGACGCTGGCAATCCTGTCGTAAGCGAGGAACCAACGGAAGCCATCGGGAAAAACGAGCCACTGCTCCCAGCGCGACCCCGGTTTGTAAGGCG
Organism: Candidatus Poribacteria bacterium; assembly: GCA_965220415.1. Taxonomy (GTDB): domain Bacteria; phylum Poribacteria; class WGA-4E; order WGA-4E; family JAJDTR01; genus JAJDTR01. Next base: position 5,601,702 of record OZ244829.1, on the reverse strand, counting down.
GGCGGGCAACCGTCCAAGTGAACTCTTGACGCACGGCGACAAAACCGTCACCCTCCAAGAATTCGGCGGACAACGCCTTCGCTTGCGTGCAAATCTGCGGCAATTCTACGTAGCGCTTGGGAATCTGACCATGAACGAAGTCGCCCCATTGATAATGAAGTGTTTGAGGTGTCGAATCATCATCATACCCCGGCTCCAGCAGAAAATCCACAATGCACAGTCCAAAACCTTGGTCGCACGCACCGGTGGATTTGTCTATGAAACTACTCCCCTTTACGCCACTGACGTAGCCCTCCGTCTGTACCGCCGCATGGTATCTATCCGTCTCAATACACAATCCTGAGCCGTCTCGTTGTATTGTCCCCATTATTCCAATCAGTCGTCGCTGAATGAATTGCCTGCCGGCGGTGTTGCGTTATAGTCTCGATCTTTGAGCCGCCCCCACAATAGAAACTGCTTTCCTGCAGGAGAAACCGACAGCACCGCGCGAGACCAGTCCGGATCGTCGTTCCTCTCGGGGTGATTGGTGAGATTTCTAACATTTCCGCCATCAATATCCATCACGTAGACATCGTGATTACCACCCCTATCGGATCCGAAGGCAATGCGATCGCTAGAAGGTGACCATGAAGGCGACCAATCGTCCCCAATACGTCTTGTTAGGTTTCGCTGAACTTTGCCGTTAGCGAGCATTATGTATATTTCAAAGTTGCCGTCCCTATCGGACGTGAACGCAATGTGTTCTCCATTCGGCGACCATGAGGGCATATTGTCTCTCGAAAGATTGACCGTTAATCTCCGTACACGCGAACCATCAGCATTCATCACGTAAATCTCAGATTTGATTGCATCTCTTAGGGACACGAATACAATGTGCGCACCGCTAGGGGACCATGAGGGACTCCAATCGTCTTTGTCGTGCTTTGTTAAGTTTTGAGGATTTTGACCATCGGGATCCATTACGTAGACTTCAGAATTTCCAGGTCGGCTTGTGTTAAATGCAATACGCTTGCCATCGGGCGACCATGACGGAGACCCGTCACTCCGAGGATGCACCGTTAACCTTTTAGCGTTGCTACCGTCGGCGTCCATCACGTAAATCTCATTGTTATTTTCTCTATTGGACATGAAAGCAATGCGCTCGCCGTCAGGTGACCATGAAGGTGTCCAATCGTCGGCGAGATGTCTTGTCAAGTTGCGAGGACTTCGACCGTCGGCGCCCATCACGTAAATCTCTTTATTGCCATCTCTTTCAGACATAAAGGCAATCTGCGCGTGAGCTCGAACACCTGCCATGAACAAAGCCAGACCTAAGATAAGAATCTTGACTGGAATGGAAAATAGTAGTTTAAATCGTGCTTGCATCTTCCACCATCCGCTTCCCCCACATTCCATAGTTTGTCCGTTGGGCCTCTATGATTACCTCAATTCTCCGTCGCTGGATTGGCTGCAACTGGTGCGATGTCGTAGCCTTCAATCTTGAGCCAGCCCCACATTAGAAACTGCTTGCCCGCAGGAGAAACCGCAAAAACCGAACGAGACCAGTCAGGGCTGTAGTCTGATGCTCCGTTTTTTGTTAGTCTTTGTTTTCGAAGATTACCGCCATCAGCTTCCATTATGTAGATGTCAGAATTTGCCCTATGTCTTGTAGATGAGAAGACGATGCGTTTACCGCTGGGTGACCACGAAGGGCTATAGTCATTCTCTTCGCTGTTTGTCAGGTTCTGAGGATTGTTGCCATCCGCGTCCATCACGTAGATTTCACGGTTACCGTCTCTGTCGGTATTAAAGGCAATGTGTTCACCGCTAGGTGACCACGATGCGCAACAGTCATACGCCAAATTCCGGGTTAACCTCTGGGGATTGCTACCATCAGCGCTCATCACGTAGATTTCAATGTTCCAATCTCTGTTGGAGTTGAACGCAATGTGCTCGCCGCTAGGTGACCATGAGGGATAATTATCCAACCCGGGATTGTTTGTCAGGTTTCGAGGATTGCTGCCATCTGCCTTCATTACGAAGATTTCAAGGTTCACGTCTCTGGAGGACGTGAAGGCAATGTGTTCACCGCTAGGCGACCATGAAGCAATTTCATCGAGTGAAGGATTTTTTGTCAAGTTTCGAGGATTTCCTCCCTTAGCGTCCATCACATAGATCTCGGAGTTTCCATCTCTATCGGACGTGAAGGCAATGCGTTCGCCATCAGGAGACCACTCCGGCGCATAGTCTTGTGCAGGATTTCTGGTTAGGTTTCGAAGATTATTACCATCAGCATCCATCACGTAGATTTCGTGATTGCCAGTTCTATCAGACACAAACGTAATCTGTGCGTGTGCCCGAAAACTTGACATAGACGAAATCAGACCGAATAGAAGCAAAACACCTAGAATGGGATTCGCGAAACCATCTCTCGATTGCATCTTTACGTTCCTCCTCATCCTTAAAAACCATTATTTCTGAAAAAGTTGCACACTACCGCGCGAGTTGCCTCAGCATCCGCCGCGCGGTGCGGTTGTCCGGGTCCAATTGCAGGACAGTCTGAAATTCTGCGATGGCGGCGGCGCGGTCTCCGAGTTTAAGGTAGACAGTTCCCAAGGCTCCGTGCGCGAGCGGGTCATCCGGCTGAATCTCCAAAACACGTTTGAACTTTGCCTGTGCTTCGGGATACATGCGCTTGCCCATGTAGATAACGCCAAGTTGGTGAAGCGCGCCCTTGTCGTCGGGCTTGAGGCGGAGGATGTTGTCGTATACCTCGGCTGCGTTATTGTACAATTTCGCCCGCCAATAAACCGTCGCCAAGCTGCGCCGGAGCTCAATGTTATCAGGCGCCAGTTTGGTAGCCTTCTTACACAGCGCTATCCCTTCACGAATCCTCCCTGTCCTTGCATAAAGCACGCCAAGCCCGGAGTGGGCGTGTGCGAAATCGGGTTTCAATTCAATGGCTCGTTTGTACGCAGCCATCGCCTTAGCTCTTTCGCTTAGGCGTTCATAAACGTAGCCCAAATTGTAGTTACTGTTAACCTCCAAGAACGCAATCTCCTTGGGCGTTTTTGGCGACATGCCACCTTCCAGGTCGTTTTCGTCAATGATAAACAGTGCGTGTTCGAGCGCTTCCCGAGCCTTACCGTATCGATTGGTGTTGAGCAATACAATGCCGTAATTGAACCAGATTTCGGCATCCTTCGGCTTGCTTGAGGCAGCTACCGAAAGTTCAGTCGCGGCACTCTTGAAATCTCCGGTTTTCATGTATCGGGTGCCGCGCTCGGCATACCGTTTTGCCGTTACACCAACTCTCACCACCTCCCACCAGAGAGGGTCGTCCATCTCTGTGTGTTTTGACGGTTTGCGCGCCGCTTTAGCATGGTGACTGGCGGCTTCCTTATCTCCCAATGCCAGAGACACCTGTGCCATAGCGGCATGGGCTTCGCTCTGATCAGGATTCAGTTCCAAAGCCCGTTCGAGGTGTATCCGAGCATCGTCGAAATTCTTGGCAGCTAAAGAAATCTCACCGAGCGCCAATTCTGCGAACGGATTATTCGGGTCTAATTCAATGACATGTAGGAGTTGCTGTCGGGCTTCCTCAAACTGCCCCAAGCGCCTAAGTGCATGGGCATAGTTCACATAAAGGGGCGGGTACTTGGGATCAAGCGCAATCGCTGTCTTGAACGCATCTACGGCGATTTGAGCGTTAGCTTTGTGAGTACTTAAGCCGAGGTAGTAGAACCAGCGGAATTCGGTGGGACTGATGTTCACGGCGCGTTGGTAGCACCGGGCAGCTTCGGCTTCCCAGCCGTGCACGAGATAGACGTTGCCCAAAGCGCCCCAGGCGTCGGCTGTATCCGGTGCCTCCGCCACCGCTTTTTGGGCGGACTCGGTTGCTTGTAGAAGTCGAGGTTCCGATACCAGGGCTAGGTCAGCGGGCTGCGGTATCCATTCGGGGGGCGCCGCAGGTTTGGAATGACAATTGGTGGGAAAGGTATAATCTAGGCTTATGCCCGTGAAGGTAAGCGTTACGATGAGTAGGAGCGGTATCCGGTATGCTCGGTTCATTGGGAGGGGCCACATCGGACAGCCTAAAGGACAATCGACGATTAGGAATGTTTGATGCTTAACACGTGCGCGAATATTCCGAGACGAATGCCGGCAAGGAACGTCTCTACATTCCCTGTTTAATCCGTCCCCAGAATGTCACAGCTTTTCCAACCCGTGCCAAAGACAGCGCGTAGATGGGATCGAACCAGTCAAAGTCGCCGTGAGGATGCCCTCCGAATGTAATCTGTTTTAGTTCTACCTGGGCTCTTGTAATGTCCGCCACGAACACTTCATATTCCTTGCAACCGTCACCGCAATTTCTGTTCGCTTGGAACACGATGAATTTACCGTCAGGTGACACCGCGGCATCGCGGTCATTGCCGTCCTTGGGGACAATCTGCTTGCGGTTTTTGCCGTCAGCGTCCATTATCCAGACACGATTGCTGTTTACACTGCTGTAGACAATCTTCTTGCCATCGGCAGTCCACGAAGGGAGGGAATCGCGCGCATTGGCCAGCCTTAGTCCTTCGGGGCCATCAATGTCCTTCTCTGTCAGGTTTCTTGGCCGGTTGCCATTCGGCTGCATCACGAAAATGTCTTCATTCCCGTCCCTGTTGGAGGTGAAGGCAATTGTGCTTCCGTCGGGTGACCACGCCGGGTGCTGCTCGCGGGAATCGGCTTTATTTGTGACGTTGCGACTGTTTTTGCCGTTGGCACTCATGATGAAAATATCGTAGTGCCCGGTGTCCTTCGACTGATATGCGATGTTCTCTTCATCGGGAGACCAGTCAGGCTCACGGTCATCCGTGTCGGCACTGTTCGTCAGATTAATCTGATTGTTTCCGTTCGCGTCCATGACAAAGATGTCATAATCCCCGCTCCGATTAGAATGAAAGGCAATCTTCTTTCCGCTGGGAGACCACGACGGGCCCGCATCTATCGCGGGATTGATTGTCAACCGTTGAGGATTCTTGCCATCCACATCCATCACATAGATTTCGAAATTCCCATCCCTATTGGAATAAAAGGCAATTTGTTGTTTCGTCGGCGCTTCCGCTTGAACGCCAATCGCAAGCACCAGCGTACCCACTGCGAACGTGATGGTTAGGATAAATACTAGGAAGGAATTTGAAAACGCACGGTGTCCGACGATCATCTGTCCTCCATCCATATTGCGGAGATTCCTAATGAAGGCATGTGTACGCGACGTGAAGAAAACTGGCAGGTCGATTGTTGAGATTGGCGTGTGACGATTTCCTAGAGGTCCCAGCGCTCGTTGATCGGCTTTTGGTACGCATCCACCTTGCCGTCAACGACATCGTCATAACTAACCACTTGGCCGCAGGTGTTGGACTCGTAAATGGCTTCGCAAATCGCCTTTGCGCGCAACCCGAGTTCGCCGTCTACTTCGACAGGACGGTTATTCTCAATGGCATCGACAAAATCGTAGCATTCAAGCAATACGCCGTCTGTTATGCCGTGCGGGAAGAGGTTATTTCGCTCAGTCTCGGTCAATCCCGCCATGTATTCCTTGACCAAGTCTTCCATGGAATACCGCGTCCCGTTCTTAAGAATGACCGTGGCGCCGTCATGAGGACCGTGAAAGATGTCGCCATCATCCACCAAGCAGCCTTCGGTGCCGTAATACACAATGTGGGTAAAGTCGTGGGCGGGGGCTGCTCTGCTCCATGTCCAAAGTCCCGTAGCGCCGGATTTGAAATTTATGGTTGCGGCCCACGTATCCTCGTTCTCATCGTTCACTAACTCTCCCGCTTTTGTTATCTTGTGTTCGGCAACTTGTCGAACGCGGGCATAAACAGTATCGGGATCTCCGAATAGATAGCGAAGGGTGTCGCAATAATGCGCGCCGGAATCCATCACCATGCCACCGCCGCCCAACATCAAATCGAGACGCCAGTGCCAAGGGCTCTGCGGGTCGGCAATTTGGTAGCTTGCGTGTTGGGAGAAGAACATGGTGATATCGCCGAGCATCTTCTTCTCGTTCATTAACCACCAAGCCGCTCGGCGACTCGGCATGCGACGAATATTCTCTGCGGTTGCGGCTATCCTACCGTTTGCATTGGCAGCTTCAATAATGGCGCGGGTGGCTTTAATCGTGATACCGATGGGTTTTTCTACGATGACATTGACTCCGGCGTTCAGGCACTTGATGGCGTTAATGTGGTGGTAGCAGTGAGGAGTACAAATATCCGCGCCGTCAAGATCTTCCGCGCCAAGCATGGCATCCGTGTCCTCATACACCACCGGCGTCTTCCCGGTGGCGTCCTTTACGCGGCTCGCAAAGTCTTCCGCATTTTTCCGCACCGGATCGCACATAGCGACGAGTTCCACCTTGCCCGGTACAATCTCTTGGATGCGAAGATAGGCATTCAGGTGTCCGCGAGCCATGCCCCCGCAGCCGATAATTGCAACACGGATTGCCATAAATGGACGTCCTTTCACCTACGAAGGAGATTCAACCGTTGTCGTTCGATTTTGAGGGTACCTGTAGCCTTATTGTAACTGTTTAGTTCAGCCAAAACGAGTGGCAATATTAGTTTGGCAGTGTATCGCGCCTGACTATCGGCAGTGGGGCATTCTTGAATTATATGTAGGAGGGGATCTACTACCGCGCTCCCTATCCGGTCGCTTGCTGGCATCTTGCCCCGATATTCCGCGTTCACGATAAATCAACTCCCTAAACAACTATGCAATGAAAATTCACTTTCGGTAGGGAATTACTCCTGCATCGGGGCAAGGGGGATCTCTATCGTGGTCGCTATTCGCTCCCTTGATCCCCTCCAACAAGGGATATCGTTCGCATGTTGGGTACGTGAGAGAAATTGCCATCGGTCGTGGAATAAAGGGTACGCCTTGTATTCGCCGCAAGGAGTCAATGGACTAAACAATTACGCCTTATTTATCGCCCAATTGAAGGGAATGGAGTCGATTCGGCTGTCTCTTTTCTTCCACAAGTGTTGAATAATGTCAACACCCGCATCAAAATGGGATTGCCTCTAACACCCCATGACTTCGATTCAACGGCCCTCCCACTACGGACCGAATAGAAGTCTAGAAAGACTATAAGCCTCGTCTTATCGCGCCTGCGGAACAGACGTATCTACCGGTTGCGCTTTAACTCGCCCCAAGTGATAGCAAGTTTATCCGGAGAATCTTCGACAGCAAGAGCCTTCGCTTTTTCATAATTCCTCACAATCTCAGCCGGAGTCAAGGCTCTATTGTAGATCTTGACTTCATCGATCACTCCCTCGAAGCCTTCTGGACCGCCCCCGCCAGTCATAGCCCCGATGGTGAGATCTGTCGGATCAACTATAGGGGTACCCGCCCAAGTTCGCTTGTTTCGCAACTCGGTGTCCACGTAGATGAGCATTTCTCTGCCGTTGTAGGTGCCGACGAGGTTATACCAGACATCGGCCTCTAGAGGGTCTTTCCGAGCGCTTGACGAAATGAAAAAGCCTCCCGTCATCTGCGCAGATACGCTTTGGCTGAACTTTTTCCAGTCTACGTGGTGCCACGTCAAGGCGTAGTTGGCGCCACTGACGCCCTTCGTCAAGATTCGGCTATTCTTCTGTTCGCTCGCCTTCTCGTCAGCTTTGATCCAGGCATCAACCGTAAAGTCTTTGAGTTCCAATTCCTTGGCGCCGAATATCTCAATATATTCGCTGCCGTCAAATTGCATGGCATTACGGATTATGCCCTCAACCATTTTTGGATTTCCTTTTATGGATCCATCGTTTGTGCGGACAGCATCTTTAATCTTCCCTTGGGTGATGGCATCAAATGCCCATCGTCCGACAAGACCTTCCGATATAAACTGCGCCTCTGCTACCGTTCCACCGCAAATGGAACCCGCAACAATCGCCACGGCGAGAAGTAGCATTAATGATTTTTCGTTCAACATTTGCTCTCCTTTCATGTAATTCTGAGATGATTCAACATCTACGGCAATTCCGATGGACTTTGGTGAATTTTAACAATCGAATAAATTTTTGCCTACTCGTTTATTGGAATGGGGTAACAGCAGAACGCGGAACTAGATAGACTGTTGACTACGGAATTTTCGCCGGATAGAGGTATCCCATCTATCGCGCACGCTTTATGCTTCCCCACGTGACAGCGAGTTTTGAAGCCGCTTCGACGGCCTGACCGCCCCTAGATCTGAAGTTTTGCTGAACCTCCTTGTCGTTCAATTCTCGGCCATAGAGGAAGACTTCATCAATTGCACCGGGAAAAGTACAGACTGGACCGCAGGGAATATCGTCCCCGATGATGAGGGTGTTGTTGGATTGTGTCGGTACAGCATTACCGAATTCAAATCGCTTTCCGTCTTTATAAAAGATAACCAAATCCGGCGTATAAATAACTACCGTATGTTGCCACTTGTTATAATCTGCTCTTGGTCCCGGTTGCCAATCGCCCCCTTTCCCTACCTGGACCTCCCACTTATCGTGACGGTAACCGTATCCCCGGTCCCAGCCGCCATCATCACCATTCATGACGGAGCCCCACGCGACGTGTCTTCTATATGGCATTGCCCATGCCATCATCGTGAGATTTTCATACTGCTTTGACGTAATCTGCAACCCGGTGTCGACATAATGTCCGTTCTGATTCCCAAATTCTAACGCTTCCCCAAATTTTCCTTTTACACTCTTGATTGAGGCACCGTTGATGGTTGCATGGTTGTTTCCGGCAAGATCCTCAACCTTGTTACCTTTTATGGTATCATCGTCAAAGGACCAATAACCGATTAGACCCTTCCGGACATGCTGCGCCTCTGCCGATATCATTACCAAAAAGGTCAATGAGACAACGACTGTCAACAATACACTAGATTTTTCGGTTGTACACTTAATCATTGGTCATTAATTGTCTCCAAGTTGTCAGTGACGCGCATGTAATCTTGTACGGTCGAGTACCAACGACTCGGCCGAGCAAGGAATTGAGCTATAACAAAGTCGAACTGTCGCAAAACGGATTCTGGAACAGGGCGCCCGGATAAACACTTTGGATTCGGGACTTCTACAAATAAAGAAACTCCACGTCGCAAGAAAGGTGAGACCTCTCTCGCAACGTGAAGCAAAAGGATAAAGACATGATGGCTCGATCTTACCGTAAGGTTTTAATCTCACCCCAAGAAACGGCGATTTTACCGGTACTCTCCACGGCGGTGCCACCTTGGTAGTTCTGCTGCACCTCGGCGTCAGTCAACTCACGCCCGTAGACACGAACCTCATCAACAGCGCCCGGGAAGGTACAATCCGGTCCGCAAGGAATATCGTCGCCGATCATGAAAGGCTGAATCGATTCGGTCGGATCTGCTTCGTCGAATTCATAGCGATCGCCATTCCAATAGAAGATTACGAGCTCCGGCGTATAAATAACAACCGTGTGCTGCCATGTATTAAACACGGCTTCGGGACCTGGCTGCCAGTCGCCGCCCTTGCCAACCTGAATTTCCCACAAATCTTTGCGGTAGCCGTAACCTCTATCCCAACCGCCATCGTCTCCGCCCATCATGGCTCCAAAGGCTTCGTGCTCCCTATACGGATTCGCCCAAGCTTCCATGGTGAGGGACTCGAACTCATTCGAGTTAACGAGTAGATTGGTCTCGGCAAAATGCCCATTTTCGCTATTAAACTCCACCGCTTCATTCACTTGCCCCGGTACATGCTTGATGGGAAAGTTGAATATGGCGTGGTGATTACCGGCGACGTCATCGCACGTGTCGCCCGCGCAGGTATCTGCATCGAAAGGAATATAGAGCTCCAGTCCATCCGTAACGTGTTGAGCAGATGCCAATGAAGTGTAACCGGCAAAAGCAACTGTCGCCGACACGATAAAGAGAAGTGTGAAACTCTTGTGAAACGCTGAATGTCTATACACAGTGTGTCCTCCTTAGGGGCTGGAAAAGAATAACCTTTCGCTATTTTCTGGACTTAATAGGGTACACCACAGTCCAACATATAGGACTTACGCAGCAAAGCGCGGTCGCGTTCGTAGATCGCTCCTACATCGGGTTTGTAGTGTAGAAACGGACAATAAATTGCTCTGTCACGAACTTTTAGGCATTCGATGCGTAAGTCCTGAAATATTGAAATGTTATTTATTTACGGCCCCTTAGTAAATTTGTGTTTAAATGGGAACTTACCCATTTAAATGTCTGCCTGGATCGCCCACCTCTGGAAAAATCTCCAAACGGAGGGACTTCGGCATAACTCGATCTTAGCGCAAGGTTTTAATCTCACCCCAAGAAACAGCAATTTTGCCGGTACTTTCCACGGAGGTACCACCTTGGAAGTTCTGTTGTACCTCGGCGTCAGTCAACTCACGCCCGTACACGCGGACCTCATCGATAGCGCCCGGGAAGGTACAATTCGGACCGCAAGGTATATCGTCGCCGATTACCAAACTCTGCGTCGACTCGGTCGGGTCTGCCTCGTCGAATTCATAGCGATCGCCATTCCAGTAGAAAATCACGAGATCCGGCGTATAAATGACAACCGTGTGTTGCCAAGTGTTAAACACGGCTTCGGGACCTGGCTGCCAATCTCCGCCCTTGCCAACCTGAACTTCCCACAAGACATTGCGGTAACCGTAGCCTCTATCCCAACCGCCATCGTCGCCGTTCATTACGGATCCCCAAGCTTCGTGCGCCTGATACGGATTCGCCCAAGCTTCCATGGTCACGGACTCAAACTCATTCGAGTTTACGAGCAGATTGGTCAAGGCAAAATGCCCATTCTCGCCGTCAAACTCCACCGCATCATTGACTTGCCCTGCAACATGCTTGATAGGAAAGTTGAACACGGCGTCGTGATTACCGGCGAGGTCGTCGCACGCATCGTTCGAGCAGGTGTCTGCATCGAAAGGAATATACATTTCCAATCCATCCGTAACGTGTTGAGCAGTTGCCATTGAGGTGTAACCGGCAAAGGCAACCGTCACGGACACGATAAAGAGTAGCGTGAAACTCTTGTGAAACGCTGAATTTCTAGACACAGTTTGTCCTCCTATGTAACTTAAGTATTGTACGGGGGAAATTCCCCATTTGAATGTCTGTCTGAGTCACCCACTTGTGGGTAACACTCCACACAGAGAGACTTTGACATAACAAGAATCGACTATCACCGTTTGTGATAGCCTGTTTTAGGAAGGGTCTAAGACCCTGCCAAACCGTTGAGAAAATGGGCAAGAATTTGTCGCTTCCAATTTCCGATCATGCCTCAGATTCTCGTAAGATCCACATTAACCAAGCAACGAACCATTTCTGAATTCCGTTACAATACATCCAGAACGCTTTTCGCGGCGTCGCTTAACCGATCTCGCGTGTCTGCGCTGAGGTATTCTCGCTGGTTGGTTTGTGGTACTTCGTCACGACGACAGAAAGCCGAATGAATGACGCGCCGCGGGAACCCGGTTTTGTTCATCGCACCGCCGTGCCAAAGGTGTGAGTTAAAAACCAATACCGAACCAGCCGGCGCGAACACCTGAACCTCGTCCGGCTGAGTAGCCACTGCATCCTCAAGTACATCTTGGGGTCGCTTCTCGCTGCGATGAGAGCCGGGAACGATTCGCGTTGCGCCGTTCTCCGGGGTGAAATCGTCCAACAACCAGCCGGAGTTGCAGACGTAATAATCTCCCGGCGCAACGGGACTGCCCCAATCCGAATGCAATCCCTGTAATCCGGCATTTGGCAACGCAGCTCGACTATTCAGCGAATTTAACTTCAGCTCCGGTCCTAGCATGTGCGCCATGGCTGCCAGCAAGCGTGGATGCGTAAAACATATCTCGAACATTGCGCCTTTATTCACAAGATTCGCAAGCCTTGCGGTACCCTCCTCTTGGTGCACTTCAATGCCCGCCTTATCTCCCTCTTCTTCCAGGAGTTCATCCAACCGATCGGCAAGCGCGTGAAGCTGGGCATCCGAGAGCATGTTTGAAAGTATCAGGTATCCGTCCTCGTCGAGACGGCGTTTTTCCTCGCCCGATAAAGTGTCATCCCTAACGCCTAGCGATTGAAGCGCATCTTTGATATTCATCGTTCTTCAAATTTCAACGGCTGATTGTAGGAAACGGGAGAACCTGTCAACTTCCTATTCTGGTCTAGCGCATGGCGCATTACTACAAAAGACAGTCGTCCGCACTCAATTCTACCGCTTTGACGCCGTGAGCCGTGAAAGGGGTATCATTTACCTCTCGCTCGTCGCTGTTGTCAATAGTATTAAAGGCGACAATCAACGCTCGCCGGGGATTCTCGGAAATGTTATGGGAGGAGGCGTGCATTATGTTGCTTTGCCAAGCGGCGACCGTCCCCGGCGACCCCACAAATTTTACTCGATGATAACGACGGAAGTGGCTCGGCATTTCCCCTGCCGGAATTGCCAATTGATTTTCACCCGTTGATTCGCGCGGCCTGTAACGGTGCTCGACCACGCCACCGTGGTGCGAACCCGCAAGCACCTGCATGCAGGCGTTGTCTTCGGTGTGCTCATCAAGCATCAATAAGCATGAGCCCATGGTTGGCTTGCTGTGATTACGTCGCCAATAACCGAAGTCTTGATGCCAATACTGCACGGAACCGACGAACGGCGCCTTGAAGGCGAGTTTACTATGGTAAATATAAAGCGGAACCCCCATCAACTCCTGCATTACACCGGCGAGACGCGGATGACGGCATAGTGGTGGGAAACAGGAATCAGTCTTATGTAGGTCAAACTGCAATCGAGGCGTCTCCCCGTCTTCGACCGCCATACCCCCCTTGTTCCTGCCATCGGCGTCAACGACCAAGCGTTCCGTATCCAAACGCTTCAGATCGTTCATGACGACCTCAACTTCGTGCCGGCTAAACATCTCTGGCACGACGATGTAGCCGTTATCTCGAAAAAAACGTCGCTGGTCAGGTGTCGTTACCACAATCCCTCTTCAAAATACGTCCACTGGCTGTGTGGTGACAGGAACCGATGCCACTAATTCATGGATAGCATCTACCACTATTCCATTTTATCATGTCGTATCATTTCTGTCAACATCTAAAAACATAATCATAGCGCGATTCTGTCTAATAACCTGTTTGAATAGTCGGTAGCAAAGCCATATTCAGTCATTTGGAGACAGGTTTTTTCATGTTTTTGTATTGCCCGCTATCGCTATATACCTGTGGGATCTCTATCGCGCGGGATTTACTATCGCCTTCGCTATTCGCTCAGTTGATCCTATTCAGTCGCTTGATCTCCACTGGGGCTTGGGAATGAGTGGGCCTACTGATTCTATCAAGTAACACTATCTAGCAATACACCACATGGCGCTCCGCTGGAGCGCGGAAATCTGGACATGTCGCATTCTATTAACATTTCGATCCTCTGGATCGAGGAAAGGGACTTCGACCAGAAAGTGTTACTTGCTGAATGAATTATTCCGACAGGGATAATGGCGTGCTCTCAAGTAACACTATCTAGCAATACACCACGTGGCACTCCGCTGGAGTGCAGGCGCGAGGAGGAATCGTGTTCTATTGACATAGCACTCCGCTGGAGTGAAAACCAGGCCACGAAGGAACACTTTTCACGGCTAGTCATTGAGCGAAAAAGGAGTGTTACTTGCTGAATGAATCATTCCGACAGGAATGATGGGACGCTATCAAATAACACTCCACATTGCACTCCTCTGGAGTGCAGACGCGAGGAGGAATCGTGTTCTATTGACATAGCACTCCGCTGGAGTGAAAACCAGGCCACGAAGGAACACTTTTCACGGCTAGTCATTGAGCGAAAAAGGGGGTGTTACTTGCTGAATGAATCATTCCGACAGGAATGATGGGACGCTACCAAGTACCACTCGCTCGAAGCCAGTCATAGAGCGAAAAACGAGGGGCAATTTATGATGCACGACACATATTGAAAATCTCTATCGCACTCATTGTCCATTCGCTTGATCTCCGTTGGAGCGCGGGTATCTGGACATGTCGCGTTCTGTTAACATTGAAGATTACTATGGGAGCTCTATCGCCTTCGTTATTCACTCAGTTGATCGCTCGCTATTCACTCGCTTGATCCTCTGGATCGAGGAAAGGGACTCCGACCAGAAAGTGTTACTTGCTGAATGAATTATTCCGACAGGGATAATGGCGTGCTATCAAGTAACACTCGATCGAAGCCAGCCATAGAGCGAAAAACGAGGGTCAATTTCTGATGCACGACCCACATTGCGCTCCTCTGGAGCGAGTTACTTGTGGAAAGAATTATTCCGCGAGGGGTAATAGGGGCTACCAATAAATTCTGTAAACCTGAAAAATAGGTGCGGAGAGGGAGAGTAGGATTAATGGCACATTCTTCCACCATGAGACATCCTCTAAATTAGATGCGTTTCCCCTGCTCTACATCCATATATTGCTTTACAGTAAAGTGTCGTCGGGTGTATAATTCAAACTCACGCTTAAGATTATAGCATCAACTGCATTTTCGTTGGTCCCCGTAATTAAGATCGAGAGGTCCCCGTGGAAACTCGAAATGAACCTATCTCTCCAGAATTGATTGAAACCTTGGAGGAGATTCAGCAGCGCGTGCTATGGCTCGCGACGCAGATGATTCACCATGCGAACCACACTCGTCCAGGTTCCGACGACGTGAAGGTTGGCGGACATCAGGCTTCCTCTGCGTCTGTTGTCTCGATCATGACGGCGCTCTATTTCGATTTTCTAAGGTCAGGCGACCGCGTATCCATAAAACCCCACGCTTCGCCGGTTTTTCACGCTATTCAATACCTCTTGGGTCAACTGCCTCCCGAATACCTGACCATGTTTCGCTCGTACGGCGGACTGCAGGCGTATCCCAGCAGAACCAAGGATCCCGACATAGTCGATTTTTCTACCGGATCGGTGGGACTTGGAGCCACGGCGCCCGCCTTCGGTGCATTGGCACATCGTTACGCACTGTCCCATTTCGGTGAAGTTAGTTCTCGCAGGTTTGTAGGGCTAATCGGCGATGCGGAGTTGGATGAAGGCAACGTATGGGAAGCGATACTTGAACAAACACTTACCGGATTGGATAACCTGCTCTGGATTGTCGATCTCAACCGCCAAAGTCTCGATCGGGTTGTCCCTGGAATTCGAGCGGGACAACTCGAGAAACTCTTTGAAGAAAGCGGGTGGCGCGTTCTTGAAACGAAGTATGGCCGCATCCTGCAGGGACTTTTCAATCAACCCGGCGGCGCTGCGCTGAATCGCCGAATTGATGAGATGAGCAACGAGGAATATCAGGCGCTGATTCGGCTACCGGGCGACGAGCTTCGATCCCGACTCGTCTCCGTGGACGGCGTCGATAACTCTGAACTTGCATTGGTTATTCAGCATATATCCGACGAAGAGTTGCCAACCGTGCTGAGTAATCTCGGCGGACACGATCTTGAAGAATTGCTGACCCTGCTGCGGCAAGTCGACGATGACGATGATGACCGACCGACCATCATTTTTGCGTATACGATTAAGGGCTGGGGTACTCCTATCGCCGGTCACCCGCTCAATCACTCCATGTTCCTTACCGAGGAACAGATTGAGGCGCTGCGCGTGAGATCGGGCGTGCCGGATGATGACGATTGGTCACGGTTTTCTCCCGATTCTGCCGCGGGCAATCTATGCAGCAAGGTGGCGGCACGACTCTTTCCCGATGAAAAACCTCCCGTCGAGGAAATTTCTCCGGACAGTGTGCCGGAAGTGCTATCAACCCCGACAAGAGGGATCCTAAGTACCCAGCAGGCTTTTGGTCGTTTGTTGATGTCACTCTCTCGTCTACCTAAGCTATCGGATCGAATCGTAACGACGTCGCCCGATGTTTCAGTGTCCACGAATCTGTCGGGATGGATTCTCAAAACCGGCGTATACGCTCCCGAAGAGTTGCCGGATTACGATATTGACGCCAACCAACTGAGAAAATGGCGGTACGGTCCATACGGACAGCACATTGAGTTGGGCATCTCCGAGATGAATTTCTTTATGCTACTTGGCATGCTCGGACTGTCGAATGAACTTTGTGGTCAACATTTAATTCCGATTGGCACAGTCTACGATCCCTTTGTGTGCCGGGGTCTCGATGCCCTCATCTACGCTCAATATTCGGGCGCGAAGTTTATCTTCGCCGGCACGCCGTCAGGGATAACGCTGGCGCCGGAGGGAGGGGCGCATCAGTCGATTGTGACGCCTTCGCTTTGCGGGGAACTCCCGGGACTCAATGCCTACGAGCCCTGCTTTGCACAGGAACTGGAATGGATACTGTTGGACGCTGTACGCCAGTGCTGCGACCGCGAGTCCGGAAGATCGACCTATCTCAGGCTCTCCACCATGCCGGTCGATCAACAACTGTTTGCTCATGCATTGGAACGATTGGGCGAGGAGGAATTGCAGCGTCAGGTGTTAACCGGCGGCTACCGATTGGTTGACTGGCGCAACACGGATCCCGTTCATCCGAGGGAACGTCTCCTCCACATCGCTGCAACTGGCGTGATGATACCGGAAGCGGTCAAAGCCGCCGAGGAGCTCCAATCCAGAGGCGCCGCGGTCAATGTACTGAATCTGACTAGTTCACGTCGATTATTTGAAACGTGGCAGAGGTTGCAGTGGGAGCAGCAACCCGGACCATTTGATTGGCTCATCCCACCCAATGAAAGACACGCACCGATTATCACCGTGCAGGACGGAGCATCTCACACACTCGCATGGCTGGGCAGCGTTTACGGAACAACTGTCATGCCTTTGGGAGTGGATGAATTTGGACAGTCGGGCACTCCGCAGGATTTATATGAGCATTTTGGGATTGACGCCGAAGGGATTGTCGAAGCCGGGTTGGTCGCTTTAAATCGGAGTGGTTTGTTCTCGTGATCCTGAAAGTCCGTGTATGCTAAAACGGAGTCAGAACGGCGACATGGCTTAAGAGCCAAATCATTCCTACCAAATAACACTTTTTCAAAGCTAGCCATAGAGCGAAAAATGAGTGTCAATTGATGATGTGCTATTCACATTGGGGATCTCTATCGCACTCGCTATCCGCTCGTTTGATCTCCGCTGGAGCGCGGAAATTTGGACATATCGCATTCTATCAACATGTCGATCCTCTGGATCGAAAGAATGGACTCTACAAGTGACAAGTGTTACTTGCTGAAAGAATTATCCCGACAGGGATAATGGCGCGCTATCAAGTAACACTCAACATTGCACTCCTCTGGAGTGCGGAGATTGGGCGCATCACGATTCTATTGACATAGCACTCCTCTGGAGTGAAAACCAGACCACGAAGAAACACCTTTTCAAAGCCTATCATAGATTCAAAGACGTAAGTGTTGCTTGCTGAATGAATTATTCCGACAGGGATAATGGCATGCTCTCAAGTAACACTCAACATTGCACTCCGCTGGAGTGCAGACGCGAGGCGGAATCGTGTACTATTGACATAGCACTCCGCTGGAGTGAAAATCAGACCACGAAGGAACACTTTTCACGGCTAGTCATTGAGCGAAAAAGGAGTGTTACTTGCTGAATGAATTATTCCGATAGGAATAATGGGGTGCTATCAAACTACACAGCTAGTTGATGATTTCGTCACTAACGAAGCGGGTTACCC
Source organism: Candidatus Poribacteria bacterium (assembly GCA_965220415.1). Lineage (GTDB taxonomy): Bacteria > Poribacteria > WGA-4E > WGA-4E > JAJDTR01 > JAJDTR01. The sequence goes on along the minus strand of OZ244829.1, from coordinate 5,584,039 downwards.
GCCTCCAACGAGGAGCGTCTTCGCTGTAGTGTTGCCGCTGGTACAGTGGACAGTAACGACCTACCGGATCTATCGAGATTACCTCATTGCCCTTTCGCACCAGTGTGTAGGGCCGCTTTTCTATGTGTGCGTGGTCTGTTCGCTTGAAGATTGGAAAGGTTAGAATCACCATGTCCTCGGGTTTAACCGAGCCGACTTCGGCATAGCGCCCCTCCCACTCTAGGCTGCGTTCTTTGTCGTTCACCGTGCACCGTGTTTCTGCCGGAGTGACCCACTCGGGAATCCGAATCGACAAATCAACGACTTGCTTAATCTTCACATCAACTCGCCCCAGATACGGGATGTAGCTGTCTACGTCCGCCCATTTTGAAGCCCGATTCAGTAGTAGGTTTATCTTCAACTTACCATCTTGGTACCGAAGCATGCGTTCCCAAATCCAATACAACACCTTGGATCCGTTTGCGGTGCAACAGTGCCCTAGCACGTGGCTGTGCGCACCGGCGTACCAATCATTCGGATCCGGTCCTCCGGCAAAAGCGCCGAGATTCCTCTCCGCCACCCGCTCCGTCGTACTGTACGGTTCTACGGGCAAATCCTGAGGCAAGCGCCCAATCCAATCAATATTGGTCAGTTGTGCTTCGGCAAGATGATTGCGAATCCACCGGTCGGCATCGTCCCAATAATCGCCTACCCCCGCTTCACTCAACCGCAAGGCAATCGCAATCATGTCAGACAACTGACACGTTTCGCCCTTCTCGCCCATGTGGCTGTTCGCCCACTCCGGAAAGAACCCAATCAAACTGGCTCCGGGAGTCTTGACGACGCGCAATCCCGTTTCGAGAGCCTGGTTGGCTAGCAGATCCCGTGCTTTCTCATAACCCTTGACGACAAACTCCATCATCTCGTCGTCATCGGCGGCTTCGGCATACTCCTGCATGGCTAACAGCCCACGGGCGTGAGCATGAAAATGGGCGCGCGCAGCCAGCCCGGGCGACGCGATAAAACTCCCGTCTGAAGCATAGAAGTTGCGACGCAGGTAATTGATGATTTTTCTTGCCATCGTCAGCGCCGGTTCGTACCCCAATGCCCGATAGGCATGGACCAGGCTGTGGGGCGCAACTGACGTTTCCGCTTCAAAGGGATCGGTAGACATCTGCGCGTGCGCGGGGGGATTCTTCACGCTAAAACAGAAGGAGGGCCAAAAGTATGCCAATTCGCCTTCATCCACGGCGAGATTAATCATCCCGTCTACCGCCCGCCGCAGCGCTCCCCGCCATATTGGACTCGCATCGCGTTTCGTGAAGTGTGACATGGTGCTAAGCATCGTACCATTGCCCATTGCCGACAACAGTTGGTCTTTGAATTCGGAACGGCGTTTCGCCTCCTCGGGTTCAACCGGAGACCAAACGAATGCCCAAGGGCGTCCTTCTAACGGTACGTAATTCAGCCCGTCGGGCCCCTGACTTTTCAGCGCTACCTCCATCCACCGACGGTCTACATGCAGATTCATCTCACTACCGGTTATTAGCCGCATAAAAGACGCAGCCATCATAAACTTGCCGGTAGTTGTGCTTTGCCAGCAACTGTGAAACATGTGCGGCGGATTGGAACGAAACACGACAATCCAGTAGACCTCATAGTCGGCTTCGGGGTCGGTTGTTTCCGTGAGTGCGTTGAGCGCAAGCCTTGCCCGTTCGGCGATGTCCAACGTATCCGGCACAGTCGCATCGTACGATCCACCGTGGTACTTCGGCAAATCGAAATCCGGGATTATCGGGTTGATGTACTCTGTAGGCATATCCATCTTTCGGTGACGATTGCGAGAAACCGTCTTTACGCCCTGACGAACTTTTGTAGTCGTTGGCCTTTGCCGCCCTCCCCGATTTCCGCCACATAGATACTGCCCTCATCATCGACGCAGATGCCGTGAGCTGCTTCCAACACACCACCTTCTGATCCGGCGAATCGACTCAGCCTTTCACCATCCGGAGACCACACGCTTACACGGCAGTCACCTCCCTGTTCGACAACGTAAATTGTGTTGTCATCTGTCACCCACACGTCTCCCGGCGCGATTACGTCCGTCCAGGTTTCCATGTGTTTCCCATCAGGGTCGAAAATCTGGATGCGGTCATTCTCTCGATCACAAACAATGACGCGCCCTGTCTTGTCGCAGCCAATGTTGTGCACGACGGCAAACTCTCCGGGACCGCTCCCGGCGTCGCCCCACGTCAGCAGATGTTCCCCATTGCTTGAGTACTTGTGAACACAACGATTTCCGTAGCCATCCGACACATAAATGGATCCGTCCAGCCCAATAGCCACGCCGGTAGGCATGTTGAATTCACCCTTGTAGTATGTTACGCCCGGCACACCGGGCCTACCCCACTCATTCTCTTTCTCACCAAGCAGGGTGTATCGACGCACTACGTGCTGCCACGCATCGGTGAGGTAGACCTCGTCGTCGGGTCCTATGAAGATGCCGTGAGATTGACTGACGAGATGCGGCGAAATGCCGAATTCACCGTAACCCCACGACGTGACAAAGTTTCCGTCTTTGTCAAAGACTATGATTGGGTGCTTGCCGCGTGTAAACGCGAAGATCCGTCCCTTCGAATCAATCGCCGCGTCCGAAACCATCGAGAAGACCCAGCCCTCCGGCAATTTTGCCCAGCCTTCCGCGAGTTCGTACCTGTAATCTCCTTCGCCTAATGCCATGTTGCACCTCCGTCTTGTGAGATTGGAATTGGATAAAAAGCAGGGTAAGTGTTTAGTGGCTAGTGATTAGTGGTCAGTAAAAACCCCAGAGCCATAGGACGGGCAATGAAGAGGGATCTCTATCGCACGGGATCTACTATCGCGTTCCCTATTCGGTCACTTGATCGCTATTCGCTCATTTGATTCCCGCCTACGGTGTAAGTAAACGAAATATTTTAAGACATCGTATGTACAATTATTCAAGCGAAATGGTATAACACTCTCACTAAATGAACTAATCGAAAAAGTCCGCGTCCTCCTCCGGCAAATACTTCCGCGTTGCCTCTTCATTGAGTTCGACGCCCATTCCGGGCGTATCCCAGACATCTATGAATCCGTCACGGACGATCGGATCGGGAAGGCCTTCTACGATGTCGTACCACCATTTTGGACGAGCCACCGGATACTCGAAGGCGATGTAGTTTTCTGGCAAGGTCGCCGAAACCTGAACGAGAGCGGCAAGACCGACGAGACCGTTGGCTGTGCCGTGAGGCGCCATAAGGATACCGTGGAGATCCGCGTATTCCGCGACCCACTTCAGTTCGGCTATACCTCCAATGTCGTAGGGATCGGGCCCGATAATGTCCACGGCGCGCTTTTCGATGAGGTCTTTGAAATTCTGCCGAAGGTAGATCTGTTCCCCGGTATGAATTGGAGTGGATGTGCTCATCGTTACGTCGCGGTAAAGATCCGCAAGCACATAGGGAATATAGTCTCCGGTAATCATATCCTCAAGCCACATCACATTCAGTGGTTCCAAAGCCTTCGCCAGTCTAATCGCATCGGGGACGGTTAGTCCGGGACCGCAATCCAGTGCAAGCCCTACCTCATCCCCTAGCACCTCCTTCATTGCCTCCACACAAGCAATCGTATGCTTCAACCCTCGTTCCGTCAAAGAACCGCGGTTCGTGATAATCCCTTCTCGTATCTCGCCGTAAAAGTAACCGGGCACCGCGCGCGGCATGGGGCTATGGAATGCGATGCCCTGCTTGATAATCGTGAACTCCTCGCGAGCTGCTTTCATTTTCGCCATGTCCGCCGCATGATCTTCGGGCGAAACGCCTTTCAGCTCAAACCTGACAGAGCCGTTATAAACACGCACTTTGTCGCGAACCTTTCCGCCAAGCAGTTTGTAGACGGGTACCCCCGCCGCTTTGCCGGCGATGTCCCATAGCGCCGTCTCAATCGCACTGACCGAACTGCCCCACGGTTTGAAACTTCCCAATCGGCGAATCTTTAGCATCACCCGCTCAACATCCGTCGGATCTTCGCCTACGATATACTGCTTATAAAACAGAAGGTGCGGTTTCAGGTAGTGTTTGTTGAGTTCCGCGCCTCCCAAGCCGGTGATTCCTTCGTCAGTCGTTATGCGAATCACGGGGTATTGACCTAGAACTGTGCATTTTAAGTCCGTAATCTTCATTCTAGGAGTCCTCTAGCTTAATCCATGGTGTTACAGGAAGGATCGCTTTAATCTCCTTTACCGCTTGAACCTCTCACGTAGTTTATCCATAGAAAAGTCGGGAGCATCGTAAAAGCCGAATACAGCCGCTTCGTTTGCTCGCACTTCACCGGCTACGCGCAGGATGTCTTCGGCATGTTCGGTTGGAACGCGCACACACCCATCCGCGTCTGCGACAATAAGATCTCCGGGTTTGATTCGTGTTTGACCAACGGTGACCGGCTCGTTAAAACGCGTCAGGTTAAAAACCCCGTGACCGGGTACGCAGCCCCATCCCCAAATCGGTAACCCGACCGCGCGAATGCCCGCCAAGTCTCGCACGCTGCCATCGAGTATCGCGCCGGCCGCACCAAGGCGTTTATACAACCTTGCCATTCCGTCACCGAAGCCCGCGCCCCGCCCGGGATGCGAGTCGACATCTTTCATAACGGTAAAAAAAGGCGCCTCTTGGTCATTCATGTGTTCGTAGAAATCAATCCATTCAATCCTCGGCGAGTCAGGATCATTGGTTGTAATCTCGGCAGTCACGGCGTAACCGACTACTGTCCCAAACTCCGGCGACAGATAGCGGATTTCGTGGCTGGTGTAGTCAAGATTGGGAAGTCCCAGTTTTTCGACCATTGCGTTAAAAACCGTCGGTGAATCGAACTCCTTGAGTTTCTCAATAATTTCAATGCTTTTATCCGACATTAAGTTTCTCTCCTTGTTAAGAACCTGTTTGAAAAGTCAATGGAAAATCATTTTTGGAGGTTTGGAGTGTTATTACCTTCCGCCCCGCCGGTGCTTTTAAAGGCTGGTGCGCAGGGGATCTCTATCGCAGTCACTTTTCGCTCCTTTGATCGCACCCTACAAATGTACTTTTCAATCAGGCTCTAAGTTATAAGTTAGTTGGGGGGCGTGCGCTAACAGGGGTTCTTATCTAAACAAATTGGGCAAAGCATCCCGATTTGTATACAGCTTGGGCGGGGAAACCCCGCCCCTACGACGTGTCTTCATACTTTCCTTCCTAATTTGATGTGCGGTATAGTCCAATCCGTAGGGGTTGGGTGTCCCAACCCTTTTGTTACTGCGCATCGAGCGACATTACCTACACCCACACGTAAAATAGGCAGAGTAGATATACTTTGCGTTGGGTATTATTGCGCTTTCTTTTCCAATGATAATTGGTTCTAATAGGACTTACGTAGCACCAGCAGGTCGGGTATCGGAGTTCCCTCGTACAAGGGTCGCGACCTGGAGATCGCTCCTACAGAAGACGCAATTTCTGACAGCGCGGAGTATAGTCGAGAAATCGCCATCGCCGGTTTACAGTCATCGTCCTGCAGTACTCGTTGTAGCGACAACGGGCAATTCGTTACAGCAAATTCGAATCGCTACATGACTAGTTCATCGGGCGGACGATAGTCAGTTTTCAGCGGATTCCACTTCTCACCGCACATTTCGCTGATAACCGCCCATTCTCCGGCAGTCAGGTTACTGTGATGATGGTACAAGAAGTGTCGCAAACCGGCGCTCTCGGCTGTTTTCAATAGTTGCCGCAAGTGACCCGGCGACATTGGATCTCCGTCATGGGGACTGCGCCCCGTATCAACCCATGGCACAATCCGATCCGGGTCATCCACGGCTGCCAACGCCCTCCGCGTTTCCCCAGTCACAACCTCCTCAAAGAATTCAACGGAAAACGCATCTTCAAGATCGCTCCGGCAGGTCACATGAGGCAGTTCCAAGCCGAATACCGAATTCACCACTGCCAGCGCGTCTGCATCGCTTAGCCCGGGGTTCCAATCGGTAAGTGTTTCGACATAACGGTAAACCGTGCCAACCATTCCGTCGAACCCGCGATTCCAGAAGTAGTGTTTGGGCAACAAGATATCCATGAACTCGGCAATGCGCACGAAGTCAGAGCCGCACAACGGCGCAAACGCCGCCGAGCGCATGCCGAGACCCAGTTTCACCGGGCGGTTCCCCTCGGCGTCCACACACTCTCGTACGTTCCGAACGTAATCTGTTACCGCATCCACGCGAAACTCAAGCCATGCCATAAGATCGGGATCGCCGCCAAGCAACTGAAAGGCTCCGAGCAAACCTCCTGAAGCATGCAACTCCAATCGGGACGGAGTCAGCGAATGGAAGCGCTGATATAATCGATCTTTCGCGGCAACGAGTGCGGGGTAGTCGTATCCCAACGCGGCACATTTCGATGCGACAGAATCGGGCAGGTCGTCAAAGATATAGGAGCGTCGATCGAGGTGATGCGGCGCAATCTCATAACCCCATTCCGGCCCATCCATTATGCCCCCGTCCACCATGGGATAGTGTTCCAATGTGTCAATCATGCGGGCACATCTTGCCATGCGGCTAGCTTCGTCGGTGAGTTGGTGTCCGCTCCCGCCCTTACCTTCCCCGGAATACGGCCGAAAGATCCAAACCGTCCAGCCTCGCTCCTTTGCGGCAGTCAGCATGTCGTCAACCTGTGGGCGCTTTTCAATCAATCGCCCCTGGGGAGAAGAGGGCACTTCCACGCCCAAGCGACGGTAGACGTCTGGATTCAGGTCAAAGGTAGGGATGGGCGTCCGATCCGTAACTCCTGCCACGGTGCGCTGCCCCGGAACCAGTTTCGGGGCATTAAAGTTCATCGAGCCAACCACCAGCCCGGACACACCCCCGGCCTCCCAAGCATCAAACAATCGCTCGTAGTCGTCAAGCAGGTGTTCAAGATCTCGCATGACATCCATCCAGACATTCATTGCCTTAATCTCCCTCCATCATCTGACGTGCGCCTCCACACCTCACACAATACTATACTCGTGGAAATTGCGCACGTTGCACCGACTCAAAGTAAATGGAACATGCGTAGAGTAATGCGTGATGCGTAATTCGTAAAAAATCTGGTTTCGGATCGCACATTACGCGCTCTGAATCTCCACTTCGATGCACTGGGGTTATCATACGTGTGAGTTCTGTCTAGATTTGGTTGCTATTGTTGCAACGCTTTGTTAACCGTACGTTCATAAGACGCATCGAATTTGTCCGTGCCATCATCCTCAATTATCTCCAGCCAAACGCCGGGGACAAATCCCGGGTAGTCCCCTTCGCTGTATGCGGGCGCGTAGACGTCCTCGCCCGTAAAATCATGCATTGTTTCTCCGCCATTCTCATTTGGTATATGGATTCGACAGATTCGCCGTTCTCTCCGAAACAGGTCTTGAGGCGTCGGTGCATCCGGTTCGACACAAAAGCGTTCCAACGCGGACTCATCAACTTCGATTCCCAAACCCGGCCTTTCGGGCACCCGAATGCTCCCGTCCTCTACATCCAGTCGCTCCTTCAACAGATCGTGTTCCCACAGTTCATGAGCGGTGATGGCAGGCAAACGCGCATGGGTTTGTACAGCGCCGATATGCACGGCATACGCAGTCGTAATGCCGCTCCCGACCATTTGCATCCAGAAGGGTTTGTCGAATGATGCACATAACGCACCCTTTCGCCGCACCTCCGTGGCACCGCCGCCAACGACAAATCCATCACCGGCGCCAGAGTGAAGATACGACTCTCTGAAATGATCGATAATCGGGTTCTCCACCACGTTCCGCAGATGCTTCGCTCCCTCGATGTCGGTACGCAGCCAAAACGGGCTTTCGTAGTAGGCGACGTTGGAGCAGGCATCCAAGCGCTTCAGTATCGGAATGGCAAAATCTTTCGTGAGGAGGAAGGCGTTGAAATCAATATAGAACCGGTAGTTTTGCGGCACTGCCTGCGCGAGCGCGTCCACTTGGGCGAATATGTCCCACCATGGACGTGCTTTCAGTTTAATCGACGTATATCCGCGCCGGACCGATTCCAGCGCTTCTTCCACCCAATCCTCGGGCGGCATATCGATCGACCACCACGAGATTGGGCATCGATCTCGAACTTTACCGCCAAGCAGTTGATAAGCGGGCACCTCGACTGCTTTTCCCGCTGCGTCAACCAGTGCCATCTGGAGTCCGAATCCGACTGTCTCGTCTTGCACGAACGCGAATGGATTGTTTCCAAGAATCCGCTCGATGTTCCCAGTTTCATTTTCCGAACTTTCGCCGTACCCGATTACACCGTTGTCTAACTCAAGCCGGTACACGTACAGACGCTCGCTATGCGTCAAGGCGCGGTGCATATGCATCTTCACGCGATCGCAGTAGAACGGAATGTTGAGCGCCAGCATTTCGACGTTCTTGACTTTCATCATTGGCACCGATTGGCGATCCCCGTCGCGAGACCAAGGTTGTGTGTCAACGTGCAGTGCGTTATGCTGGAATCGGTTGGTCGGGACAGGCCTTAAAGTTCAACGCACTTTACTTAAGCTATGCTCAATCTCGGATGCGGGAGGATGGTAGATTCCGCCTTCCACGGTGGTACTCATTTCCGCGATCCGACACGCTTCCTCAAATGATGCCGAGATATCCTTGCTAATCAAATACAACGCGGCAAACGCGCCCGTGAGGTTGTCGCCCGCACCCGTTGTGTTCACCCCTGTCAGTTCATTTTTTGGTGCGGAGCGCTCAATGCTGAGCACCTTCTTTCCCGACCGGAAAGCCATGTGCGCTTCCGGATAACCCGTCAACGCTACGCCGTGTCTAATGCCCATTTCCAGCACGGATTCAGCCGCTTCGCGCTTTGACCTAGACGTCTCGTGTATTTCTCTCTCCAAGATGATTTCTGCCTCTTCCTTTCCCAGGGAACAGAAATCAATGTAAGGTGCAACCGCGCGGAAACCTATCCTAGCATTCGTCCTCGCCTCGTCGTCTCGAGCTCCCCAGAGCGACATCCGAAAATTCACGGCATAAAATGTCGCTACGCCTTGGAGTTTGGCGCGCTCTAGCGCATCAGCGACTCTATTTCGGTCTTTCGTTCTAGCATGAGTAATCCCGGTAATAATTAGACCAACGCGATTCGATTCGTGTCTCCGTATGGCATCGGAGACCTGTAGCTCGGTCAGACTTTCAAATGCCGCGCCGGATCGCGCATACGGAAACGAACCCAGTTCGTCGCGATACCCCTCGAAATAGGCTCCCATATGGCTATGACCTGCGCGCCGAACATCATTCGAATCAATCCCATGGCGCTCCAGCCATTCGATAAACTGCATCGAACAGGCACAGGCGTCGTCTCCCACCGCCGTTATCAAACCTGTTAGATTACGTGGGCTGTCACCCGCCAAGACATGCTTGGCGGCATTTGCCGCGTTCAGAATGTCACCGGAGAAACCGGCCGAGCCGTCTCGGACGAGACTGTGTGCGGCGAAATCGAGGTTTCCAGGATTATCCTGTGCATCCAGAATCATCGCTTCGGGAAGATGTTCCGTTCTTACCTCCACCAACGGTTCTCCCCAACCAAGAATTGAATACGCCATCGGCACATCCTAGACGTGAACGGGTTCTAACGGTCAAATAGGTAACGTATCAACGCACTGCGATTTTAGCAGAAAGGCTCGGAGGCGTCAATACAAAAGACGGATCGCAAAGCTTAGGAAATGGTGCGGATTCGCAAGTGGGTTGTGCGCTTGCATCCATATCGCTGTTGGTTTATACTAAACAAGGAAGCGCATTTGCACAAGGTGGAACTGATTCGCGTGCACAGCGCACAGAGCGAATTCATGACGTAGGAATATCCTTGGACAAACGCGTTCCGATGCGCCGAGGGAAAACTATGGCAGTTTTAAGTTCGGAAGATCACGATTTTTGGAATGAAAATGGATATGTGGTGCTCCACGAGGCTGTCCCGCCAGAGAACCTCAAGGCATGCGAAGAGGCCATTTGGGAGTTCCTAGAAATGGACGCGGATGACCCGAATACCTGGTATCCGCACCCTCCGCGCCCGCAGATCATGGTTGAAATCTACCAACATCAGGCGCTTTGGGATAACCGTCAATACCCGCGGATCCATCAAGCATATTCGGAGCTGCGCGGCACGGAGAAGCTGTGGGTGAGTTTTGACAGGGTGAGTATGAGTCCACCCATTCGTCCACCCGACTATGTACCGTCAATGGTCGGTCCAATGGCGTTGCACTGGGATATATCTTCGCTGCTTCCGCCGTACCGCATGATTCAGGGCGTTCTCTATTTGACCGATACCGCAGCCAACCAAGGGGCATTTACTTGCGTGCCCGGATTTCACCGCCGGCTTGAGTCTTGGGTGAAGAGTTTACCGCCGGACGCGGACCCGCGCAAACAGGATTTAATGAGCTTGGGCGCCGAGCCGATACCCGGAAAAGCAGGCGATTTAATCATCTGGAGCGGCGCCCTGCCTCATGGGGCCGGGTTGAATACCGCGGACCGGCCTCGGTTGGTACAGTACATTACGATGCACCTCGCTCAAGAGGAGGACGAGGAGGCGCGCGCTCAGCGAATCCATGCGTGGCAGAACCGGTTAGCAGGCACCGGAGGGAGTAGCGATCTGAGTCGCAAAGAGAAAGAGCACGACACTGGTAATACAGCTAATTTGACGCCGTTGGGACGAAAGCTGTTAGGATTGGATCGCTGGAATGACGAGATGCGGGGAAAGCCTTAAAGTAGGTTCATGCCACCCGACGCCCTGCTTGGAACACCGCCACTACCCTGCTAAATGCCTTCACATCCGTCGTCGGGTCTCCTGCAAACGCGACAAGATCAGCAATCTTGCCAGGCTCGACGGTGCCAATTTCATCGTCCAAGCCAATCGCTTCGGCGGAGATACGCGTGGCGGCTACAAGCGCTTCCGCGGGAGTGAAGCCGACACGGACCAACAACTGCAAGTCGTAGTCCAGGTGCCCAAAAGCAAGGTTATTCACGCCGGAATCCGTGCCGGGAACAATGCGTTCTTGCAGACAGTAGTCGAGCGTACGACGCATCACGTCCAATCGCATTTCAGCCTTCTCCTCTAGCTGAGTCAGTTCCACTTCTTCCTCTGGCAAGATGGTCCCAGTATCGCGTTTTGCCGTGAGTTCGACAATCCGGGGATAGCGTGTCCATGCTTGCAGCGTCGGACTGATCCAAATGCCGGATTCTGCCATCATCTCGGCAATTTTGGGGTCAAAACGAAGTTGGTCATCAGGGTCAAGGAACTCAGCATGCTCCATCAGGTCGATGCCAGCTTGGACCGCTCGCTCCATCGACTCCTTGGCGCGGCAGTGCGCCGCCGTCGTGCGGTGAAATTGATGCGCCTCATGTGCAGCAGCGTGTAGTTCCGCGGTGGTGTAACTCGGCAGTCCGGGAATCGTGCCTTCCGTGCCACCTCCGGAAGCCATGATCTTGATGTAATCCGCGCCTTCGTGGACGAGTCGACGCACCGATCGACGTATTTCCTCTTCACCGTCCGCGACTTCGTTGCACATGTGGAAGTGCCCGCCCGTACAGGTAATCGGCCTGCCGCTCACCAGCATTCGGGGACCGGGAATGTAGCCTCGGCTCAGACCTTCCTTCAGCGTGAATCCTATTTTATTGCGTGCGCCGTGCTCGCGCAGTGTCGTAATTCCGGCAGCGAGGTGGCGTTGCATGTTCATAGCCCCGGTGAGCACCATCATCTCGTCCGTGTCGGCAAACATCTCGGCGTAATTTCGACCATCGCCCGCCAGACTGAGGTGAGTGTGCCCATCAATCAGACCGGGCGTGACGCATGCAGAACCGAGATCTATGATTTCAGCATCGGGCGGTGTCTGTTTTTGAATCTCTTCTTTCGGACCAACGGCTGTGATGCGATCTGCCGTCACGAGAATTGCCTGATCGGTTTTAGGCGCACCCCCGAGACCGTCAGCCAAACGGCCAGCTTGAATTACAACGTGTGTTGATATCGAATTGGGCATGGACAGTTACCGTGTTTCGATGTATGGATCGCGTATTAGGGGATAGATAACTCGTCAGGTTCGTTTTTCTTTCCGACGTATTCCGGCGTAGGGTAATCCGCCCAGCCGGTCAACGGCAGTCCGGAATAGGGATGTTCTCGTTCCGTCACGACTTCAATAACCGCCGGACCACCGGTCGTCAAGGCTCGCTGCATTGCGGGGGCTACCTCTTCCCGACACGTGACGCGCTCAGCGTGCACACCAAACGATTTTGCCAGAAGGACAAAATCCGGGTTGGCGAACTCCTGCGTTCCTTCACGGAAGAACTCCGTTCCGAATACCGCATCCTTACCATACCACTCCGATTGCAGATCTCGGATACTCACCCAGCCGTTGTTGTTGTTCACTACGTAGACCACGGGAATATTGTATTGCACCGCGGTGGCAAGCTCTTGGCACGTCATGAGGAAACTCCCGTCTCCGATGAACCCAACCACTTGGCGATGAGGGGCAGCCAGTTTGCAACCAATGGCGGCGGGGACTGTGAATCCCATTGTGGAGAATCCCCCGGATGAAACGTGCGTGTGCGGCGTGTAGATCGGGAAGGCACGCCATAGATGATCCTGAGCATGCCCCGCGTCGCTTAGCACAATGACATCACGATCTAGAATCTGGCGCATCTCGGCGAGACAGCCCGCCGAGGTAAACGCATTTGTCGGCGGAGCGCGCCATTCGTCGAGCACCTCGTGCCATTCGTCCTTGTAACCTTGTATCTCCTTAAAATAGGCGGTCTGTGTGTAGTCAGGAATTCCGTGCGGACGGAGCGCTTCTGTTAGATCGCGCAGCACCGATTTCGCGTCCCCGAAAAGCCCTACCTCGACAGGATAGTTTTTCGCGATCTCGCGAGTGTCAATGTCGATCTGGATGATTTTGGTCGGTGGCACATTAAAGGTCACGCCCTCCTTGTAGGACGAGGCGGTCCATTCTGCGAACCGGCATCCGACCGCGAGGATGACATCGGCATACGGCGCGAGCGCATTTCCGCACTTGGATCCCATAAAGCCGATGAAGTAGCACCAGAGCGGGTGGTCTTCGGACATGACACCTTTACCATTAAAAGTACTCACTACAGGAATGCCCCGCAATTCGGCAACCTCCCGGAGTTCATCCGTCGCTCTGGAACGCAACACTCCACCGCCAGCCAAGATAAGGGGTCGCTTCGCCGAGAGCAGCAGTTCGACAGCATCGCCCAAATCTTCAGAGCTGGCGTGCGCCTCGGTGGTTGCCCGATATTTCTTAGGATTCGGGATGGTCGCCTCAATGACTTCCGCCTGCACATCCATGGGAAGATCGATGTGCACCGGTCCGGGGCGTCCACTTGTGGCAACGCGGAACGCGCGAGGCAGCACCTCAAGCAGTTGTTCCACGCGGGTAACGTTCCAGGTCCGCTTCACGATGGGACGGATGACCTCGGGAAAATCCGCCCAGTGGTTTCGCTCAATCTCCTGCATCGCACCCCGTTCATTCATGTACGTCGGACAGTTCGCCGTGAATAAAACGAGCGCGGTCGAGTCCATGAATGCCGTCGCGACTCCGATGAGCGAGTTGACCGCACCAGGACCGACTGTAGTGAAGCATGCCATTGGCTTTCCGGTCACACGGTAGTAACCGTCCGCCAAATGCGCTGCGGATTGCTCGTGGCGGACCATTATGGTTTTAATCCGGTCGCTTCTACGCCGCAACCCGTCCATAAACGCAAGCGTCCCGTGCCCGGGAAGGCCAGCCACGTACGGAACCCCTTCCTTAATCAGATACTCTACGATGATTTCGCTGCCCGAAAGTTTGGGCATGGTAACCTCCTTCCCTTAAAACGTTTCGCCTTGCTGTTCAGATTCCCACACGCGCTCTTGCAGCGACTGATTGTTGCATACAAACAGATCTGACGATGCTATTTCATCTTGGGAACCCTTCTCAAACCAGCTGTACGACTGTTGGATGTCTCAACTCCCAAAAGCGCATCTATAACAAAAGCAGCCCCTTCTTCACCGCGTAGGCGCGGTTGGAAATCGCACCTACCGAGTTATGTGCAATTTGAGTGGAATTGGCTTTTCGACGCATCTATTCAGTTAGCGGAATACCTGCGATAATCTTCGGATGGTCGCTAGGTTTGAGGGTTCCGGCATCCTCATCAAACTCGAATTCAGAGATATGGAAATTCGTGTTGTAATTCCAAACCCAGACATCTTCGCAAATTCGGCTCCACTCATACATGTCCTGACCAAATGCCCAGTTTTTGCATTTGGGATTATCTATTGTGTGGAGCGTACAACATTCCGCGCTGGAAAGCTGAATCCGGACGTTATGCCGCGGTCGGAGACTCTTGGGCGGTTTGCGGGTATGAACATAGGCAAGAGTCCCGACTATGGCGTCCGGCTGTGCTTCCTCAACGCGCTCTGCAACGGCGTTGACAAACGCAAGTTGCGCGCCCATCGGCGAGCCTTCGCTTTGGCTGATCTTCGCGCACGAATCGCATTGGCAGTAGGAGTCGGCATCCGACTGGCTGACACTCACAATCTGAGCACCGGGTTGTTCGTCCAGATACTTGATCGCGGCGTCGGCGGCAATCTCAAGGATGTCGGGATTTGTGACACACAGTTGAGGCGCCGTGGTGTGTTTGGGGGTTTCGCGCTTTCCATCTACGAAGGCATAATACTCCGGATGCTCTGCACCGTACTTCTCGTACGGAACCAGCCAATGAACGGAGTGTTTGATAAGCGGTTGCGATGGCGACGCGCGCTCGTTGCCATGAGTCCTACGGGTGCGATCAAGCACTTTGAAGTACTCGGACGTAAGCCTTGGCCCGTCAGAAAGGTGTACCATCTCGAAGCGCTGGCATAGGTCGATATACCGTTCGATGAGTTTAGTGCGATCTCCCGAGGTTATCTCCCCTCCCGCCACGAACATCGTCCGGTAAGCCGAGATGGAAGCTTTCTCGACTCGCCTCCGCACAGTGTCGTCGTCCGCAAGATCCAGCGCACTCTCAAAATAGTCGAAGATTCTCTGCGCGATCTCGGGATTCAGCCCGACTTCAAACGCTGACGGATAGCAGTCCGGGTGAACTCCTTTTGATTCGGCGTTGTCGTGGAACATGTCGATATAATCCGTGAGCGGTTCGGCGGCACTCTTGTAGTGTAGCTTGAGATATTCTTCTAAGATGGTGCGGTCATCAAGATACGGATTCCACATCAACCTCCCACTGAGGTAATTCCGAAGATCGGAGAACTCGCCGCCCAAGCAACTGACGTTTGACTGAATAAACAGTCCTTTTGCGTTGTTTCCCAGAAAATAGCGGATGTTCGGACCGATGACGCGCAGGTTGGGAAAAGGAAGATCGTAAGCGATGAAATTGATGTTGTAATTCCAGACCCAAATTTCATTGCAGACCTCTCCCCACGTATCCAAATCGCGGCAAAAGTCTCGATTCTTCCTGCATCCCGGATCGTTAATCGGATGGAGCGTGCAGCACGCGATACTCGAAAGTTGGATCTGGACATTATGCCGCGGTCGGATAGTCTTCGGAGGTTTACGGCTATAATGGTAAGCGAGCGTACCGACTTTGGCGTCCGGGTATGCTTTTTCAACGCGTTCAGCGACCGCGTTTACAAATGCGAGTTGCGCGCCCATCGCTGAATCCTCGCGTTGGTTAATTGCTTCACATGGGCCGCAACGGCAGTAGGCATAGGTGTCCGCTTGACTAACACTGACGTTTCTGAATTCAGGGTGTTCCTCCAGTTGCTTGATCGCGGCTTCCGAAGCAAGCTCGATAACTTCCGGATTTGTGACGCACAACTGCGGGCCGCCGCCGAAAAGATCGGTATCGCGTTTTCCGTCAACTAATGCGTAATACTCCGGGTGATCGGCGCCGTATTTCGCGAAGGGCATTAACGTGCGGCAGGAGTGGTTGATTAGCCTTTGTCGTGATTTGCCACCGAACTTATCATCTTCCGTCTCCCTGTTTACGCGAAGCCGAGCCGCGAATTCCGGGTTGACCACGTTTTCATAATAACCGTTCGAGCGAAATGAAAAAGGCGGGTTGTATCTATATGTGCCGCAAGGGATGCGAGGCGGATGGGCTTCCGGAACGTGCGTATGGTCATAAGTAAGGAAGCGGACACCCATAAAGTCTTCAAGGAACTGATAGACGCCATAGAGTGTGCCGCGCGGACGTCCACCCGCGATAATTAATCGGTCGCTCTCGACGATGATTTGCAGTTCCTCCTCCGCCATTAGACCAGCATCAAGCGAGGAGGCATCCTCCCCGATACAAACGAGGCGAGTTTTCCCTTGAGCCATCGCGTGCACGGGGAGTTGTATGCCCGTTGCTTTCCCGAACCACAACCGGAACTCTTCGGCTGCATATTTCTCGGAAAGGATTGCTTGGGGCGACACCACAATATTCCAACCGCGCATTTCGGAGCAGTCTAAGATCCCCGGTGCAGGTTGATAAGAGAGCGTCTCTAAATTTGCAATGTCCATTTCACCTTTAACGCATGTCATTGATGCGCCGTCTTCCTAGAGAGATGACAGAAGTTCACTTTTTTCGCTTTTTATGCCACATTCGCTCGAAGTTGTCTCTAGGCGCAAAACCAAGAAGCCGCTTTGCCTTCTCATTTGAGAACATTTGGTGCGGTAAATCGGCAAAGATATTGAACACTTCACAGCGCGACGGAAGTGCGGAAAGGTCAATTTCCAATCCCAGTCTGAATGCCTCGGCTGCGTCTCGCCAACTTACGGTAAACGGATTAAGATCGGTTCCCTCGCTCGCATC
Source organism: Candidatus Poribacteria bacterium (assembly GCA_965220415.1). GTDB lineage: Bacteria > Poribacteria > WGA-4E > WGA-4E > JAJDTR01 > JAJDTR01. Next base: position 5,567,197 of record OZ244829.1, on the reverse strand, counting down.
AGTGTGTTCGCGAAAGTTGAGAAAGAGATAACAGAGAAGGTAGATGTCGTAGTTTTCTGTGAAAACCTTACAGATTTCTTGCCCAAGTCCCTTTGTCAAAGCGTACAGCAGCGTACCGGGATGGGGCGGAACATCCGGACTCAACTCGAAATCATAGTCGGTATACGAATCTCCCGCAACAGTCCAGTGCGGTCCGGTGTTAATCACCCTTCGGATGCCGTGTTTCGCCGCTGCGTACATCGTGTTGTAGCATCCACGCGTGCTAACATCGAAGGCAAGTTGCCTATCGTCCCGAAGAACGGAGCAATTGATGATTGCGTCCATGTTCTCTGCAGCGCGCAGGACTGCATCCAAACAGGAGATATCAACCTCCGCGGATTCATGTTTCGTTTGAATCGGTTTAATGTCTGTGAGCCGTAGTTCGTAGTGTGGCTCCAACGCCTTTACTACATGAGGACCCAAGTAGCCGTGTGCCCCCAATATCAAAATCTTCATCTGCTGCCTCCGAGCCGCGGCAAGATTACATCCCAATATCACCACTCAAGCAATCGCATAGAGATTCGGAATCGTTCGTCATTTTACGCACTATCGGTATTGAAAGCAAGAAAAATCCGTTTCGGAACGACTCTGGGTAATGTTAAGACGCTTAGACACTACTTTGCCGGGACAAACCAAATTCCGTCTTGGAACAGGTCGCTGAATCCACCAGGGGGAACGCATCTAATTATAGAGGCTGTCTCATGGTGGTAGAATGTACGATTAATGTTGGGTTTCACTCAAATTTTGGCAGGTTCAGACAAAGTGGGCACTCGAAAACTCCTCTAAGATTTGCGATTATTAACGGAATGCCGCTCAACCCAACCTACGACCCCAAAAAAAATTATCACAAACTTAGCCCGATTTGCTTTTTTGTCAGCAGAAAATTTAGATGCGTTTCCCCTGCTGAATCCTCGCTTGACAGTTTACATTTGCAGACGTTTCGTGGTATACTATATTTATTGACCTTAGGTGCCAGTTTAGAACCTGTTTGAATAATCGGTAGCAAAGCAATTTTGGTCATTTGTAGGAAGTTTTTTCGCGTTTTTATATTTGTCTTCTGCGTACCTGTGGGATTTCTATCGCACTCACTATCCGTTCGCTTGATCCCGCGGGGCTTTTAGAGGCTGGTGCGCAGTGCGCACCCTACAAGTGTACTTTTCAAACAGGTTCTTAGCTCGACTTTGTACATTTAAGTGGTATAACAGGCGGTGTCAATCAAGCGTTGAAGAAAATCAGGGGATATTTTAACCATCTGGTCTTTTTGGTTGACCTGTGAAAAAGTCTCAGCGGTTTCTAGTGCCATCACAGCGGGGCAAGATGCCCCGCCTACGGGGTTGGTTTTGTGCGGCTTTCCGTACAATCCAACCGTCGTACTTTTGTACAAAGTCGAGCTTAGAGATTGAATTGACGCATTGATAAAAGGGAATACCATCGCGACAAACCGGCGATTGATCTCAACCGCCTCGTTGGTACAAATTGAGCCTGAAATTTCAAACTAGCACAATCACAATTTGATTATTGATAAGGAGATACTCCCTATGTTCAGGCGTCATTCCATATTCGCTTTCATTGGAACCCAGCATCTCATTGCACTCATCACTTTATTGACGTTCTCCGTAGGCTCTCAACATGCTTCCGCTCAATTGCAGGTGGCTCAAGACACCTACGCCATCTTTGAAGCGAGTTGCCTCAACTGCCACGGTGCCGACGGTGCTTTCCGAGAGACACTCCTCATGGAGCACAGCGAGCTTATCAATGGCGGCACTGTCCTTCCGGGAAATCCGAATGACTCCGAGTTGTACAAGCGGCTGCTTGGCCCCACCGAAAACGGCGCGCAGATGCCGTTCGGACTGCCTCAACTGCCCGCTCAATCCATTGACACCGTCCGACGCTGGATTCTAGCAGGCGCACCCGATTGGACGGCAACCACTACACCGCTCCGTCGTTTCATTACTCCACGCGAAGTGCTAACAAGCATTGAATCGCACCTCAACTCGCTCTCGTCGTTTGACCGTTCCTTCGCACGATACTTCACCATGACCCATCTTTATAATGCGGCCGAGACCGCGGAAGTATTGGGTGAGTACCGAAAAGCGCTCAACAAACTGGTCAACAGCCTCTCATGGGGAAGTGGCATCACCAATCCACAACCCATTGACCCCCAAGCGACCATCTTCTTCATCGACCTGCGACACTACGAGTGGGATCGGAATGACGGCTGGACAAAGATAGAGGGAGCCTATCCCTACCACATCTCGTTTGACGCGCCCGAACATCTTGGGTCCCGAAATCAACTGGAGCGACTACAAACACAGATGAAGACCGATGTGCCGTCAGTCCATATCGACTGGTTCATTGCTAACGCTTCTACCCCGCCGTTGTACCACGACCTGCTTTCGCTGCCGTTGACGGATAGGGACTTGGAAACCCGATTGGAGGTTGATGTTGCAGGCAATCTGGTGAATGCACCCGGAGTTCGCGTATGGCGTTCAGGGTTCAACAATTCCGGTGTCTCCAATCACAACCGCGTCGTGGAACGGCACAGGTCTCGCTATGGAGCCTATTGGAAGAGCTACGACTTTGCCGGCAGTGTGGGTACACAAAACATCCTGACCCACCCGCTTAACTTCACGCACGATGGCGGAGAGGCTATCTTCAACTTACCCAATGGCTTGCAGGGATACTACCTTGCCAATGCTTCCGGTTTCCGGTTGGATGAGGCGCCGATTAACATCGTCTCCAACCCGGCTGCCAGCGACCCCACGGTACGCAACGGCATCTCCTGTATCGGTTGCCATACGGAGGGCATGAAGACGTTTGAGGACCAGGTGCGTTCCGCAATTGAGAGCAACCCCAGTCCACCCTACAACAAAGCGCAGGCACTGCGACTCTACGTGGAACAGTCCGTCATGGACGCTCGTGTGGGTGAAGATATGGAAACATACAGGGTAGCGCTTGAAGCCACGGGCGGTACGTTTGACGGTGTTGAACCGGTTTCACGTTTTCATGAGGCGTTTCAGGCACCGGTTGACGCGGCATACGCCGCCGCCGTGGTTGGCTTAGAAACCGAAACCTTTCTCGAAAGGGTACGTGAGAACACGGGACTGCAGAACGTTGGATTGCTGGTGTTAGACAACCCAAACGGGAGCGTGAAACGTGACACCTGGACATCTAGTTTTCGAGATATAATTTCTGCGCTAGACTACCCGCAGTTAGTTGGAGAGCCTCCGGTCGTAACACAACCCGATGTGTTACCGGGTGGGCAAGTTCATATCCCCGATTCGAACCTGCGTGCTGCGGTTGCAGAAGCGCTCGGCAAAAGCGCCAATACCCCGATTACTCCAGACGAGATGAAACGACTAAGGAGATTTGACGCGGGGCGCAGAAATGTGAAGGATTTAACTGGTCTACAATTCGCAACTAATCTAACATGGTTACATCTTATAGACAATCAGATTTCCGACCTCTCACCCATTGCGGGGTTAATTGAATTGCGCGAACTTTGGGCTCGTCACAATAATATATCCGACATATCGCCTGTGCGAGGTCTAACCAATCTCACCCACCTAGAGGTTGATGACAATCGGGTATCCGATATATCTCCCGTCAGGAACTTGAATCATCTCGTAGATTTGCGTATTAACAGGAATAAAATCTCCGACCTGTCGCCGGTTGCAGGACTAATCAATCTGAAAGAATTAAACGTGTCCGATAACAACGTGTCCGATCTATCACCACTTCTACAATTAATTAACTTAGAGGAATTATACTGTGAAGATAACACCGTGTCAGACCTGTCGCCGGTTGCAGGGCTAATTAAGTTGAAGGAATTTGCCTTCGGGGCTAATAACATAACCGATGTATCACCGCTTGCACGATTAATTAACTTGGAACATATACATTTTAGCATTAACGAGGTGTCCGACCTATCCCCTTTTGCCAGTCTGGTTAATCTGAAAAGCATCCGTTCATGGGGTAACCCTTTTTCTGATTTGTCACCTCTGGCAGGATTAACAAACATGGAGAAAATAGATATTTGCGGTGCACGGCTGCAGGAGGCAAGTCTAGCACCGCTTGCGGGTTTGACAAGTCTGAAAGAACTGTATCTTTTCGGAAACGACATATCGGATATATCACCCCTTGCAAGCTTAACCGGGTTAACTCGCCTGGCTCTTTACTCAAACAACATCTCGAATATCTCGCCCCTTGCAAGATTAACCAACCTGAAGTGGCTGTCGGTCTACGACAACAAAATCGCCGATTTTTCGCCCTTGGCTTCGTTGCGTGCGAACACAAAGATTGAGTGGCATAACAATCCAGGGTATCCAAAAGGCGGTCCGAAAATTGAGGGTCCCTGGTTATGGGTGGTATTGCCAGACGTGAGATTAGACAGCGGTTCCGATTTACTGGCGGAAGCGACAGGGGGCACGGTAACGGAAGTGAAAATTGCCAGCCAAGGGGCAACAGTGGGAAAACCTGTCGGCGATGGCGAGTGGGCGTCTCACAAACTTCCGCCTACAGGATGGGACAACATTAGTGACATGTTGAAAAGCGAGGTTCCTACCGGGGTCATGTACGGAACACTATCACTCTATTCTTCCCGACGGCAAAACACAACCATGTACGTGGGCGCCAAGCACGGGTTGAAAGTCTGGCTCAATGGCACTTTGATTCGCGAGAACCGTGATCGTCACGGCAACGACTACAGTGATTTCTTCCCGGTTACGCTGCAGCAGGGGAGAAATGTCTTATTAGTCGCGGTCGGCACCCGTCTCGATGATCGATCTAACGCCTTTTTCGGGTTTGAATCAGGCACCGAATACACGCTGGCAACCGGTATTGACTACGCTTTTTCCGAATCGCCAATTCACGTAGGCGACACCTTTACCTTCGACGTGCGTGCGGAAAATGTTAGCGACTTGGCGGGGTGGCAGTTCGATATCGCCTTCGGCCCTACCGCCCTTGAAGCTATCGACGTGAGTGAAGGTGGATTCCTGAAGATGGACGGTGGAACGACTTTCTTTCAAAGCGGGAGCATTGACAATTCGGCGGGCAAAATCACGGGACTGATTGCGGGACGGATTAGCGAAGGCGGCGTGAGCGGCAGCGGCTCCGTGCTTCAGGTGAGGTTCAAGGCAAAATCCGAAGGTGAAACGGAAATAGCCCTTCAGAACTTCCTGTTCGGCTCTGTAACCGAGGAAAGTATCCCCGCGGCTCCCCTTGAAATCCATATCAATGTGGAGGAACGGCTGCTAACAGGGGATGTGAACCGTGATGGGATTGTCAATATTCTAGATTTGATTCGCGTCGCACAGCAGTTGGGTAAACGCGTATCCGCGGACTCACCGGTGGATGTAAACGGAGATGGAGTGGTCAACATTTTCGACCTCACTCTTGTGGCGCAGGGTATTGGAGGAGCCGCCGCTCCGCCAGTTCGGGGCAGTGACTCGTCGACCATAGAGGCGTGGATTGCAGAGGCACGTCTGGCAGACGACGGTTCGATTGCTTTTCGACAGGGCATCGCGAATCTAGAGAATCTGTTAGCCTCGCTGATTATCCCCAGTGAGACCGCGTTGCACACCAATTATCCGAATCCGTTCAACCCGGAAACCTGGATTCCCTATCAGTTGGCAGTGCCCGCAGAGGTCACGTTGACGATTTATGACATGAACGGAGGAATTGTTCGGCGTTTCGAAGTGGGCTATCAACCGGCGGGGTTGTATCAGAGCCGAAGTCGGGCGGCGTATTGGGATGGTCGCAATATGCGCGGCGAATCCGTCGCCAGCGGTCTCTATTTCTACACGCTGAAGGCAGGGGAATTTACGGCGACACGCAAGATGCTGATTAGGAAGTAGAGCATGGAAACCGCAGGGGAAACGCATCTGATTTGCATTGACAACTTTACACATATATAGTATAATCATGAAGCGAACAGATAAGCGGCGGAGTGAATGCGCTACTCCCCGAATCGCCGATTTTCCGTGTTCCAACGGGGTAGCGCTTGGGCTTCTCATGTACCTAAAATTGACCTAAGTTACGACAATCTTTTTTTTCTGTTAACATTTTGTTCACATCTGTCCGCCTGTAAACCCGCGTTATCAAAGGAAAGTATTGAATCAAACCATGTGAACACTCCCTCGAAATCAAGCCTTTGTTCACATTTTTGTTCGTATTTTAGGGGCTATTTCTACCAACAAATAGAACAAGTTCAGCCAAAATCACCCAAAAAGCGTAGCGGATCAACATATTGTTCACGTTTTCGAACTCTCAAGCGACCAAACAAGGGGCGATCAAAGGAATGAGAGCATCTCTCAAGTAACACTCGCTCGAAGCCAGTCATAGAGTATTCTATTGACATTTCGATCCTCTGGATCGAGGAAAGGGAATCCGACCAGAAAGTGTTGCTTCCGGAAAGAATTATTCCGACAGGGATAATGGCGCGCTACTAATCTTATATCCCCTTCGCTCCGATGATACTGTAGAGTGAAGAACCTACGAACTGAAATCAGTCGCTATGTTTAGTTTCAACCCGAGAGCGATTAAGTAATTATAGATGCGTTTCCCCTGATGGAAACCGCAGCACAGGAACCGAGTTTTTTCCAATGTGGCAACACGGGATTGACGAAAATAAGACTAATTCACCTATATTTAGCGAACGTGGACTAAAAATTCGGTTTCTCTGTATCAGGTAGGAACTTGCGTTGAGTAGTATTTTACGGTTAAAACTAACGAATGAGGTGACGAGACATGAAACGTCCGAACGCTGCTCTGAATTTTCTCCTAATCCTTCCAATCCTCTTGGTGCTCGCCGCGACACACTCGGTAGGCGCCGAATCCTATACTTCCCCCATCTGGTCAATTCAATTTAGTCCGGATGGCAGTCAACTTGCCGTCGGACGCTACCAATGGGTGCAACTTTGGGATCTGGAATCGCGCCAAGTTATCCAAGATTTGGAACCCCATTCCGATGCCGTGCGGTGTCTGAGATTTTCGGTTGATGGTAAAACGCTATTCGCGGGCGGAGGTCTTCCGGCGCAGAACGGCGAACTCCACGTCTGGGAGATAGAGTCCGGCGAGCAAGTACAAGTCGTAGAGTGCCATGCAGACACAATTGAAGCTGTCGCAATAAGCGCCGATGGTTCACGAGTATTCACTGCGAGTATGGATGAACAAGTTTCCGTGATCGCCGTAGACAGTGGCGACATTGAGCGAACGCTAACTCAACATATTGACCGTGTGTTCGGGATAGACTTCCGCCCGGATGGCAAATACTTCGTCACTGGTGGCAAGGATAAAAATGTTAAGATATGGAATGCTCAGACCTACGAAGTGCTTGTTAATTTCGATCAAAATGACGCAGCCGTATACTCTGTCGCGTTTGCGCCCGAGGGCGATATGATTGTCTCCGGCTCGGCAGACACTGTCCTCCGCTCGTGGCGAGTCACTGAATCCGTGGCTGAATCCGGAAGAATACAGACGCAAGGAGCGCTAGTTCGAGTTTATAATGGGCATCAAGGAGCCGTTTACGCAATTGATTGCGGCATGAGGAATAACCTAGTCATTGCGGTGTCTGGCAGTGCGGATAAATCGGTCATTGTCTGGAGTTTACGGTCTGGAGGCCGTCTCTACACATTTACTCAATCGGCAGACGAAATTTACGCGGTTGATTTAAGCGCAGACGGCAGGTTCGTTGCCGCCGGCGGGCGTGATGGCATCGCCCGTGTCTGGGATTTATCAAATGGGGAATTAGTTGCAGAGTTGACTGAATAACGGACGCATACGCGATGCTTACGCCATTTTTCTAAAATGATTGTGCATTGACCGCGTAAATCAGGTAAAGAAGACTGCGCGAACCGGAACAAGATGTCTTGCCTCCGCACAAAGCCGGCGGGGCAAGGGGATCTCTATTGCACGGGATTTACTATCGCCCTCGTTATCCACTCGGTTGATCGCTATTCACTCGCTTGATCCCGTCAGGGGCTTTTAGAGGCTGGTGCGCGGTGCGCACCCTACAAATGTACTTTTCTATCGTTAAGACCTACACTCCGCACCTTATAAGTGCTAATTCGGGTATTTTTTAGTATCGTTCCAGCGATTAATGGTGATAGCATATACTGTATTCTAACTAAATATAACGTACTATATATTGAAATTACAAGCAAGACTGATACGAACATCACCCATCAAGTAACACCCGCCAAAAGCTGGTTATAGGGCGAAAAACGAGGGTTTATTGACAAAAGAATTGTACCGCTAGGAATACAGGAATAACGGTGTAATATTCACATTGCGCTCCGCTGGAGCGCGGGAATCTGGACACATCGCATTCTATTGACATTTCGATCCTCTGGATCGAGGAAAGGGACTCCGACTAGAAGTGTTACCTGCGGAAAGAATTATTCCGCCAAGGATAATGGAGGGCTACCAATAAATTCTGTAAACCCGAAAAATGGGTGCGGAGAGTAGGTTAAGACATTTTATGCACTATAATTCAAGCAAAATGGTATTATGCAGTATCAATCCCTGAAAGTTTGGACTCTAGATGAAGTTTCGCAATGTGTTCCTGTCGAGGCAGATATTCGGACAAAGATTTCACAATTGGTGATAGACTATAAGAATTGAACCGCTCGAACAAATTGAAGGAGATTCTATAATGAACAGAACTGCACAACTGTACTTCGTGCTATTTGGGTTCTTAGGTTGTTTTTGCTTGGTTCAGAGCGATTCCGTTTTCGCACAAGGCACGCCGCGCATCAACGCTCTGTTCCCGGCAGGCGGACAAGTGGGGACAACCGTCGATGTATCCGTCCATGGGGCTGACCTTGTCGAGGCACATACTTTGATTATTGAAGGTGAAACGGGAATCACCGGCGAGCTATTCGATTCAAGTGGAGAAGTTGATACAACCCATCAGGAGTTGTTCGAGATTTCCTGCACGCAGTGCCACGAATTGCGTTCGCCCAGCAACAGATCGATGGCACCCGCCCAATGGGAAGCCACCGTAGATGCGATGATTGACGAAAGGGACGCACCCATCTCAGCCGAAGACAGAGATAAGATTGTCTCTTACCTAAAATCGGCGGTTGCGGCAAGCGGCGGCTTGACCCTACGCCTGTCAATCCCGCCCGGTACTCCGCCCGGGGTTCGTGAAATGCGCGTCGTAGGCAAATTTGGTACTTCCACTGCCTGGCCCTTTGAAATAAGTGAGAAAGCCGAGGGAATTGAACTGGAACCTAACAGCAGCATCGACGATGCGACGCCGGTAGTAACTCCAGTTGTTATAAACGGTCTAATCAATTCCGACGCGGATGCGGATTTCTTCCAATTCGATGGGTACGCCGGGGAAAGATTCATCTTCGAGGTCAGAGCGTTTCGTCTCAATAACGCAAGCCAACAGTTTTTTCACCCTGTCATCACGCTGTATGATTCCGATGGAGAGGAACTTGCCCGAAGCACCGGTTTTTATGTCCTTGATCCGCTGATTGACTACACTATCCAAACTGATGGCACTTACTACCTCGGCATTCGGGATCTGCTCTACAGTCACAATCCGTCGTCAGTGTACCGCCTCTCAATGGGTACCATTCCTTATAACACGTACATCTTTCCGCCTGCCGGCAAAATTGGAACAACGGTCAACGCCGTGATAGGCGGGGAGAATCTTCCCGAGATCTCGGCGACGGATTCGAGTGCCTCGCTCGATATGCCGATTGACTTAACCTCCCATGAAAAACCCGGCTTAAGGGAAATTCGCACGCCTTTCGGTAACTTCCCCTTCGTCACCAGCCTGGCGCCCGAGACACTAGAGGTCGCAATGGACGAGCCCGTCGATACTTCTCCGGAACCGGTTGAGACACTCGATCCAGAAGGGCAAATGCTGTTTGAATCAAGGTGCAGCGAGTGTCATGAACTGCGCTCGCCGAACGACCAAGCCCTTACCGCGGAGGAGTGGCGAACAACTATTGAGCGCATGGTAGCCAAAGACAATGCGAACATCTCTGCGAACGAAGCCGAACGCATAATTGCCTATGTACAGGTTGAAGCACAACGCTTGGCGGCAATCATGGCTAAGCAAATCCATAGTGCCCAAGAGATTACTGTGTCCGGCGGCGTCAGCGGCCGCATATCGGATGCAGGCGATGTCGATTATTACAAGTTCAACATCCGTGAGGGCCAGACACTTGGCCCGTGGTGGGTTATTCAACCGTTCGACAATTTTAATGAAACCGGGTTTGATGTCGTGTATCCGCCGGAGTTAGAGATTGACCTTGAAAAAGAATACACCGGCAAAGATGGACGCAAGATTGGATGGTATCAGCCGACCGGTGAGGGAAACAGTGTGTTCTCAAATGTTACTGAAGATGATGTCGTCGGTTATGCGGTGACTTATCTTGATTCAGACCGCGATCGCACCGAAATTTTATCGCTTGGATCTGACGATGGCATCAAAGTATGGGTGAATGATGAGTTGATATGGAGTCATCATGTCCATCGTCCGCTTAGGTCCGCCGATGACGTGATAGCGTTGCCTCTTTCCAAGGGGCGCAACAAAATTCTGCTCAAGATTGAGAACGGTTTTGGACCTTGGGGCTTCTTAGCCTCAATAGGCGGATACTCGATAGATCTTTCCGCGGAACGGCTCGGTTCTCCATTAAGCCCATCTCTAACCTTACTGAATTCTAGAGGAGAGGTTCTTGCGAATAACGCCGGTATCGCCGGCGGGCGCGACGCACGGATTGATTTTAGTTTCCCTGAACCGGATGTTTACATGGTTCGAGTTGAAGACATTACAGGGGTAGGAGGAAATGGCTACATTTACCACTTGGGCGTGGCACCAACGCGTCCCGATTTTAGTATCTCGGTAACACCGGACAATCCAAATATCGGCAGAGGGGGAACAGTCGTCCTTACTGTTACTGCGAATCGCCGCGTTGGATTTAGTGGTGAAATTTCGCTTGAAGTGGAAAACCTACCGCCGGGAGTAACAGCAAGTTCCGGAGCAATTTTGAAGGAAATGGCAGAAGGTATCATCACCCTGACCGCCGCGCCCGATGCACCTCTGGAACACCGTGTAGTGCAGGTCGTGGGGAGTGTCATACCGTTAACGGGCGAGTTGGTTAAGCGTGCGGCACATCCGATCGAATTCTACCGGCTCGCTAACCAGCTCTTGCCCGTGCAGCGATCAAGTGTAGTGGTCAGCGTAACCGAGCCGCCGAACGTTATTCTTTCCGTCTCGCCCGAAAATCTAACGATTGCACCGGAAACACCGGTACCGCTGAAAGTCACCGCACACCGCAAGCCCGGATCCCAGCAGATTCTCACACTGGCTCTCCTCGGTTTACCTCCGGGGATTCGAACGCAACAATTGAACACTATCCTTGGAGGCGATCAGACGGAAGCAACGATTGTGCTCGAACCGAATATTGTTGGCGCCGGTGTTGCGGCGAGGCAAAACCCGTTTATCGGCCGCGAACTCGCGACCCTTCCCTACAATGTCGTGGTAACCGCTTCCGTTGGGCAACGGATTATAGCCAGCAGTCCTCCCGCGAAACTATCCATTGGGGTTAACGGTACCGATGCTGCGCAGGTGAGCGCTGACTGATTTCTGCCCGTGTGAGATTTCGATTTCCGGAAGATTAATGTATTCCACGCCCATCGGCAGATTCGCAGGTTGTCGGGTGTGATATAGATCCATTTAATGCGCATCTTCTGTAGGAGTGATCTCCAGATCGTGACTACTTAGGCGGCACAGGGCAAGATGCCCTGCCTACGGTGAGACCACCCGTTGACGCGTAAGTTGTAGGGTGCAACCAAGCGAGTGGATAAGGAGCCGGATTTGCTATCGCGCTCGCTATTCACTCGCTTGATCCATAGAGATTCCTTTAATGCGCATCTTCTGTAGGAGCAATCTCCAGGTCGAGACTACTTATGCGGGGCAGGGCAAGGTGCCCTGCCTACGGTAAGACCACACGTTGACGCGTAAGTTGTTGGGTGCAACCAAGCGTACAAATGTATAACTTCGAGCATAAAATCAGATGATGCGATGAGAAAAGAATCACACTCACTTCGACATTGCTCCAATAATCCCTGATCAACCCTCCCACTCTCCCCGTCCCATTGACGAAAAGAACCTTGGTCGGAGCCGATGAATGTAGCCCATGAACCAAAGGCGTCGACAATCCGGCGGCGAGCCGTGATTATCGCATTGCTGCTCATCGTGCCGAACGCCTACTTTGTCATCGGCGCAGAGGTATTGTCCAACCAAGGGTTCCCGACGCGTGTTGCGCTTTTCTATACCGTAGTTTTTATTGTTTTCGCCGTAACGCTCCTCAACACCCTTCTCCAGAAGTTCCTCCCTACCTCAGCCCTTACTCGACCGGAATTGGGTATCCTCTACGTCCTGCTCTCCTTAGGTGCGTCCCTAGCCGGCACTGATATGCTGCAAGGCCTAATGATAATGATTGGGCACCCCTTCTGGTTCGCCACGCCCGAGAACGACTGGAAAAACCTCTACTGGCAATATATCCCCCACTGGCTAACCGTTCAAGACTTGAGTGTTTTGAACGGATTCTATAAGGGCGAAGGGACGCTTTACACCCAAGCGTATATCAAGGTCTGGATAGGAAGAGTGCTAATCTGGGGCGGTTTCGCTTCCGTGCTGGTGCTAACGCTGCTCTGCATCAACGTTATTCTGAGGAAACAGTGGATTGAGCGGGAGAAGTTGACCTATCCCATTATCCAACTGCCGCTAGAAATCACGCGAGGGCGCCATTTCTTTAGTCAAAAACTGATGTGGTACGGGTTCGGATTGGCGGGAGGCATCGGTGTGTTGAACGGTCTGAGTTACCTTTTCCCGTCGATTCCCTACTTGCCCGTAAAAGCACAGAACGTTTCGATGTACTTTACCGAAAAGCCGTGGAGTGCGATTGGCGGAATGCTAATCGGCTTCTATCCTTTTCTAATAGGTATTAGCTATCTCGTTCCACTCGATCTGTGTTTTTCCGTGTGGTTCTTTTATCTATTCTTCAAAGCGGAGCGAATCATCGGAAGCGTGTTGGGACTCGAGCAATTGCCGCGCTTTCCCTTCATCACGGAACAATCATTCGGGGCATACATAGGGCTGTGCGCGTTCGCCATTTGGTCGGGCAGGAAATTTTTCCGAGATGTGATACGCAGGGCGATGGGTATGTCATCAAGCCTCAATGACGGACGCGAACCGATGCCGTATCGATGGGCAGTGATGGGGGCATTGTGTGGCATGGCTTTGCTCGTACTATTTTCATGCGGCGCCGGAATGTCGCCGTGGGTCGCTGTCACCTTTTTCGCTATCTATTTTGTAGTTTCCACCACAATTGCTCGAGTGCGCGCCGAACTCGGCGCGCCCGAACACAGTTTCGCGCGAACCGCACCCGGGATTGCCATGGTCAGTATGTTTGGCACACGTCGCCTCGCAAAAAACAACCTCGTGATGTTTGCTTACTACTTCTGGTTCACGCGCACCTACCGGGGTCACCCGGGCCCCCACCAACTTGAAGGGTTCAAGATTGCCGATACGACGGGAATGAACGTTAGGCAACTTGTCCTCTTCATGGCGATATATATCGTGGCCGCCGCCTATACGGCAATGTGGATACTGTTACACAGTTCTTACGACCTCGGAGCCACAACCAAGATTCAGGGCTGGTACACCAACTTTGGTGATTTCACTTTCGGCATGCTCGACGGATGGGTCAAGACGCCGACTGCTACAAACGCTTTAGCCGTTATAGCCATGGGTGTCGGGCTACTTTTTACCTTCTTTCTGCAGGCAATGAGGATGCGGTTCTTTTGGTGGCCCTTTCACGGAGTGGGGTATGCGCTCTCGGGCAGCCTATACACGGATTGGGTGTGGTTGCCGTTCTTCGTGGGTTGGGTAGCAAAAGCATTGATTCTGCGGTTCCGCGGCATCAGCGGCTACAGACTGTTACGCCCGTTTTTCCTTGGATTGATTCTCGGCGAGTTTACGGTTGGCAGCATCTGGAATCTCATCGGTTTCGCCGTAGATTACCCTATGTACAAATTCTGGCGATAAATTGCGGGGCACCTACCTAGCCGAAAGTAGACCCATGGAATCGAAACGTCCACTAGCGAAAGACGAGGAATAACTCCATTTTTGTTGACCGAAAAGCCAGAATTACGTAAACTAGTTAATGTCCATCTCGGTATTTCTTCAACTGTTTCTTATACTGTGTACACCGCCCATTCTTGGTAATGTTTCTTTGCATGACGAACACGCATGAGTCTAAGGAGACAGCCCAAATGAGTACCGATAGCACACCACACGATCAGATAGCCAATTACATTCGCGATGGCGAGCGTATGGCACTTGAACTTGGTAATCGCGGTCCACTGAAATTCAATCCCGATGGTACGGCAGACAAAAAGATTCTGGATGCTTATTGGCATTTCGGCTTCTACGTATTCGAGGGCGCTGTAGAGGCTGATGAACTGGAAGAGCTGAAGAGGGAGTTGGAGCGCGCTTTTGACCGAGCGCCGCACACCAAGGACGCCCTTCTCGACTCACACGGAAGGCCAGCAATAGGCACTCCTTCCGAGCGATCGAGTTTTCGCTTCGAGAAGCCGCTGAGCGACCCTGATGGAGGTAAGGGGCGGCACCCCGCAAATATGGCGGTACCGGAACTTCCCCCCGACGCGCCCGAGTACACAATCTCGGGCATCTCCGGTCCCATTCAGCTTCTGGAATCCTGCTTTAGGCTCTACGGTCACCCCCAACTGCTGTCCATCACCGAGGCAATAAACGGCTCCGATTTTACGCCATTCTCCGAGTCGATGATTGTTAAGCAAGCGGGTTTGGGCCCATCCGTGGCTTGGCATCAGGACGGCACCACGCACTGGGATAAAAGTGATTTAGACGAAGGCACCCACGGGTTCAATTTCATGTTTCAGTATTACGGGAGCACTGCCGATAACGGCGTTTGGGTGCTTCCCGGATCGCACAAACGGGAGAAGATTGACATAGTAAAACTGATGGCTGACAACGGTGGATCGGATCGCCTGCCCGGGGCTGTGCCCATGGTCTGCGATCCGGGCGACATCGTCATTTCCAACCGCCAACTGCTACATGGCTCCTACCCGAACGACTCACCCAAGAAGCGGGTGACCTTCAACTTCGGTTTTCACCGCCGATCTTCGATTCTCAATGTCAGAAAAAAAAGGCAGGACAAACCCGACCTCGTCTACGATGAAGAGCTCGTCATCCAGAGATCTCGTATGATCGCCCTTGCGATAGACGCTCGAAGTCAGCGATTTCCGGATGAACCCCGGTACGTGTACAAGCCATTGGCTGGACAAGAAGACTCCAATCGGTGGAGCGAGACGACGCGCGAAAGCATCCTCAACAACCGCAGCCTAATCAACCTGAGTATATAGCCCGACTTCATATATTTTTAGTTACAACCACCTCCCGTTCCTGTGAAAGTCCCAAGTAATTGACTGGATACTGTCTTTGTCGTATTACAAACTACTTCCCACGCTTTTTCTCTGTGTAAACTTCGGTTTCGCAAATCCTCACCATGTGAGATTCGTCGACGCCACCAAGGAAGCAAATCTCGATTTCACGCACTTTACGGGCGCATTCGGAAAGCGGTACATGCCCGAAACCATGGGATCAGGCTGTGCTTTCCTAGACTTCGATAACGACACCCACCTCGACATCCTCCTCGTCAATGGAAAGAGTTGGAGAGACCGTGAATCGTCTCCCACCTTAAAACTTTATCGGAACTCCGGAGACGGTAGATTTGTCGATGTCACCGATTCTGCAGATTTGGCTATACCCATGTACGGCATGGGGACCGCTATCGCCGACTACGACAACGATGGCGATTCCGATATCTACGTTACGAATCTAAAAGAAAACCGTCTATTCCGCAACAATGCCGACGGTACATTTACCGATGTAACAGAGATAGCAGCGGTTGGCGGCAAGTCGTGGTCTACCAGTGCGTTATTCTTTGATTACGATCGAGACGGTTGGTTGGATCTGTTTGTATGCAATTTTATACGGTGGTCCAAGAAGCTTGAGATTCCCTGTATCATCGACGACCAGTTCATCTTTTACTGTCCGCCCTTCGCTTATGGGGGCGCGTCTTGCCGCCTATATCGAAACCTTGGGAACGGGACTTTTGAGGACGTCACCGTGGGTGCCGGGCTCAATAACCCCAGAGGCAAATCGCTCGGTGTTACCATGCTGGACTACGACGGTGATGGGTGGATAGACCTAGCTGTCGCCAACGATACCGAACCGAATTTCCTGTACCACAACAACGGCGATGGCACCTTCACCGACGAGGCGGTGTTGAGAGGCGTTGCTACCAGCGATAAGGGAATGGCGCGCGCGGGAATGGGGATTGACGTTTCGGATGTGAACAACGACGGCGGCTATGCGTTAGCAATCGGTAATTTTAGCAATGAGATGAACGCTTTCTTTTATGCACCCCGGAATCAGGATTTTACCGATTTGGCGCGAACGGCAAAACTCGGAATTCCGAGTTTTGCCATGCTGACGTTTGGTTTATTCTTCTTCGATTTCGACCTAGATGGATTCTCCGACCTATTCTGCGTCAATGGTCACATTGAGCCGGATATCGCAAAATCGCAGCCGAATCTCCGTTATGCGCAGCGGCCAACCCTGTTCCGCAACCAGGGAAATCTCCTATTTGAAGAGGTAGGTGAGATAGTCGGGTTTGAGAACCCTGGTGTCGGAAGAGGGGCTGCCTATGGTGATTATGACAGCGATGGCGATTTGGATGTGCTAGTATCCAACAACGGTGTGCTGCCCGAATACGGCGGCGCCTCGCTGTTTCGGAACGATGGAGGAAATCGACTGAACTACCTTCGTGTGAAAACCATCGGAACGCGAAGCAACAGAGACGGCATCGGTGCAAAGGTTGTTCTCGCGGCAGGAAACGCGACTCAACGGAAAATGGTTCGGACGGGCGGAAGCTACTGCTCACAGAGTGAAACGACACTCACCTTCGGGCTGGGCGAGGCGGAACGAGTTGAGTCCCTTCAAATTATATGGCCTTCAGGACTAATCGATCGATACGCAAACCTCGCGGCGAACCGCCTAATCACAGTCGTCGAAGGATCAAGCGAATGAATAATGAGTGCGATAGAGATCCCTCAAGCGGATGAATAATTAGCAATCAACTGAACGAATAGTGAAAGCGATAGTAAATCCCGATAGAGATCCGTTCCGATACCCGGCAATAGTCGCGATTCGGAGGTCGCTCCTACAGTAGATTTGTAGGGTGGGATGAAACGAATGAATAGATCAAGCGACTGGATAAGGAGCGCGATAGAGATCCCAGTGCGATAGGAATCTCCTGCCCACCATTTCTTGTAAGGTGCAACCAAACGAGTGCACAGCAAGTAGGAAGTTCTATCGGCTTCGCAATCCGCTTAGAGCTTGTTTGAATAATCGGTAGCAAAGCCATTTTTGGTTATTTGTAGGAAGTTTTTTCATGCTTTTATTGTCGTCTACTATCTACCTGTGGGATCACTATCGGGATCTACTATCGCCTTCACTATTCGTTCAGTTGATCGCTCCCTGTTCAGTCGCTTGATCCCCTCTGGGGCTTAGGTGCATGGGGTTTGTGGCGTTTCTACACACCTTCAAGATCTCTATCGCACTCGCTATTCACTCGTTTGATCCCCTCTGGGGCTTTTAGAGGCTGGTGCGCAGTGCGCACCCTACAACTGTACTTTTCAAACAGGTTCTTAAGCTCGACTTTGTACATTTGAGCGATACAACAAGCGGTGTCGCTTAAACGCTGAAGAAAAGCGGGTGAGATTTTAGCCATCTGGCCTATTTGGTAGACCATTGAAAAAGTCTCAGCGGTTTCTAGTGCCATCACAGCGGGGCAAGATGGGATCTCTATCGCCCTCGTTAATCACTCGGTTGATCCCCACCTACGGGGTTGGTTTTTCGCGGCTTTCCGTACAATCCAACCGTCGTACTTTTGTACAAAGTCGAGCTTAGTTGATCGACAGAAATCCTCTTATTGTTTAGTTCAGTCCAGAATTTACGCGCCAACACGAAATCGTGACCTGGAGATCACTCCTACATTACGCTCATGATGTACAAACGGGGATTAAGCTGCAGCACGACGAACCAACATTCCCAAAACAGATTGATAGACTAAACAGTTACGAAATCCTTTACCATTCCCGACAATACACGTCGCGACTCGGAAATCGCTTCCACGGTATTCCAATTCGGTTGGGCATTTGAAGACGCCGAGGAATCTGCCCGGGAAATCGGAATTATCACTCCGACTTCCAACTAATCTCCCCAATCCCATACTTCATAACCGCTCTTATTTGGTCGTTACTCAGCGCATCACTAAAGATGGCAACCTCGTCAATCACGCCGTTGAAAAATTCTCCGGGCGAATCTTTTCCGCGTGTGCCAATCACACACGAGGGAGCTCCGGAATATTCGATTTCCCCGTTAAACACGTAGGCGAACACCTCTTCGCCGTCAATGTATCCCCTTCTCATGGCGCCGTCATACGTAATTGCCATGTGATGCCACCGGTGAAGTTGCAGAACACCAGAGAGGAACTCCTTATTCTCAGCGTTGATGGCTATCCAAAAAACGGGTTCGCCCTGCACTGCGCCCAATCCGAGGCTCCGAAACGGCGGCTCCCAACGCCGCGAATCATAAAAAGGCAGCGTGACTGCCGATAAGCCGCTATCCTTATCGGTGTGCACCTTTATCCACGCCATCATTGTCCCTCTCGGAATGTGCAACATCTGGGCATTCCCACAGTCCACATAATCATCTACGCCGTCAAACTCTAATGCAGTACCGAACTTGCCATCAGCCCATTTGGGACCTCCAACGAGCGTCCCATCGTTGCCATGACTCGAGGCGTCTTTGGCAATGTTCCCGTCTCCCTCGTCGAAATCCCACATTCCCACAACGGTTCGCGGATCAATCTCGACTCTATTTAGCGCTATAGGCGTCATTCGATACAGTACGTAGTTCTGGAGGCTCTCCCGCACAACCGACGGCTCAAACACCTTTATCTCAGTGAGTGAGTGTCTCACCTGAAGTTCGTCGGGCAATATCCGTCCCGAAACCACCAAGATGTCCTCACTCCTCTCAACACTCAGCCTCTGAGTCTCCTGCAGCACCTCCTCTGTAGGTAGCCCTCTACCTCTCCCCCACGTCGTATCCCACGGGATAAAAGATCCGAATCGCTTTGAACGTGGATAGTAAAAGGTGTCTTTTTCCGAATATCCGAGGATCTCCAGCGTTACGTCATCTGGCGCTTCCGCCGCGATGATCATCTCCTCCAAATTCTCGGACTTGATGAATTGAGCGACTGCTTTGCCGTTCGAAAAAGGATATTTGTAGTCCATTATAGCCGCGGCGACGCCGCCTACCAGATGAAGCGCGAAGAACACTATAAGAACTACACCAACATGTCTGGCTAATCCCAAACTGATGCCATTTAGGCGATTAGCCAGATTGAATTTCAACTTTGGTAAATCTCGGCAATAATGGCACAGCCAGTTTGCAGCGACAAATGCCATGAAGAGAAAACCCCAGTGACGAATAAAACCGAAGCGTTTCGAGTAGAAAAAAGCCAATAAGCCAACAGTTCCAAACAGATACATTAGGAAAGCCATAGGTTTCCTAATGAAAAGGAACAGTGCAAACAGGAAGATTAGTACGGCTAAGACACACTTGACTTCATACGCCCCCGGGAGCTTGTCTATAAGATAGGTATTCCAGTAGCGCAACGTGAATTGGGGTATCGGAAGGAACGCTTTGGGCAAGATATTCAGGATTCTGAGAAAGTAATCTAGCTCAAACTCCGTCCTCCACCCGGTAGAAATCCCTAAGTTTGGTCCGGACGGCTTCAACTGGATAATCGATGTCACAATCCCAAATAGAATTAAGCCGAACCCGATTCCTAACTCTTTTCTGGGTGGCCGGTCAGCATTAGCCTTAAGTTCCCAGCATAAGCCGACACTAATGGATATCACGATGATTAACGCATGAACACTGGTATGAGCCATCAACAGAAGGATAACACCCAGTAGAGGCAATCTCCTTCTCCAATCCCGAAACAGCGCACAAAAAAGGAAAAGTAGTAGCACACCCAAGGCATAGTTTCTGCAGATGATGGCGTACTCGTAGAAGGGCAGATACCCGAACACAAATAGCGTTTTCTGCAGTCTCGTGAAAGGCGAAAATCTCAAAAAGACATACGCCGAAACGGCTGCTATGATGAGATGGAAGGGCTGCATGATGATGGGTGACTGCGTGATGAGTTTCAAAGCGTAAAGACAAATATGCCATAAACCGGGGTGCCCGTCATATCGATTAAGGTGGTACAACACCTCAATTGGAGAGGCGCTGTCCCGTGCAATCAGCCATGCCTGCATCTCATCTCTCCACATCTCGTGATGCCATGCGATGAAGCCTCCCAGAAGCAAGAAGAGCGCTGAAACCGCCATCGCGTAGGAAGAATCAGAAAATTGCGACAGGATTTTCTCTTGAGAACTTTGATGATTCACGGTGTCTGGCTGTTCCACTGCCATTTTTCTGTCTCCTCCTTATCACGGCTCTAACTGCGCGATTGAATATCCATGTAATGCATAGCTAGTGTTGAACGATTTAGCGAACGGATAGTGAGCTATCAACTGAGTGAATAACGAAGGTGATAGCGATCCGTTAGAGATCCCTGAGTGTAATGTAGGAGCGATCTCCAGGTCGCGATTTCCTGTTGGCGCGTAAGTTCTGGACTGAACTAAGAGCCTGTTTGAATAATCGGTAGCAAAGCCATTTTTGGTTATTTGTAAAAAGGGTTTTTCATGCCTTTATTGTTGTCTACTACCTACCTGTCGCCCCGCTGGGGCTTAGAGATGTGCGGGGGTTTCGGTGTATCTATACACCTGCCGTCCCTCCGGGGCTTTTAGAGGCTGGTGCGCAGTGCGCACCCTACAAATTGTACTTTTCAAACAGGCTCTTAAGGACACGCACCACTCCTACAGCGTGAGCATTATAACATAGAGACGGGCACAATAAAACATTATCCAAATCAAGCGCTGACATTTAGAGGCGCCAGTCATGTCTTCCGCATAGTTTCAGCGGCAGATTGAACTACATTTGGCTACTTGACTAACAGGCTGTTCCGTGATATGATAATTGCAGTAACGGTTCTAATGTCCGTGTGTTTAGTCGTTGTGGGCTTGAATCCGCCAGACATGTTTAAGACTGGATACGGCGCTATTCCAAGCCCTTAATCAGCATTGTACCTTCATAGGAGGATACGGCATGAAAGTCACGATACCTAGGACAACTGCCTGGTGGCTCGGCGTGATTGTTTTGATACTGATGCCGGCGACACAGAATGAGGCTGAACTGAATCTGGAAAACGCTGTCGGAATATGGCTATTTGACGAAATCGTTGGCAATGAGGTGGTAGATTCCTCCGGCAATGAAAATCATGGTACGTTCACCAAAGGCGCGGACCCGGAGAGAATCAGAAGGGGAAAGTTCGAAAGAGCGCTTGTATTTGACGGAAAGGATGATTCCATTGACGTTCCGCGATCCGATAGCTTAAAGGCAATCAAGAAGCATATCAGCATCTCCGTATGGGTCTACCCCGACGGAGTGCAGCCCGTGGTCAGAGATGGAAAAACCGCATTATCGGGCGGTATCATGGAGAAGAAAGACCGCAGTGGGTGGTCGCTCTATAGCTGGGAGAGCGATCTTGGCGCGGGCACCCTCACCTGGCACCTCAGCCTGGCGGGGGTTTGGTCGAGTGCGAACGGTATGGTTGTCGCCGGCATCTTGAACGAATGGCAACACATCGGTTGTACCTACGATGGCAAACAGGTGAAGTTTTACTTGAACGGAGAATTAAAGGCGGAGCACCCGCAAGAGGGGGAAATACGGTCATTTCCGGACAAATTGACACTGGGACTTCGATCTTCCGGAGACCACAGTGGTTGGTTCAAGGGAACGATAGACGATGTTGCCATATTTAATGCTGTTCTAGATGACAATGATATTGAACAGCTTATGAATGTGGGTCTTGGCCGCACATTCGATGTCATGGCTGTTTCTCCATCCGATAAAGTGGCTACCGTGTGGGCACGGCTCAAAACTAAGTGACAAAAAATGAAGAATGCCGCCGCAAACCTTACATTCATGTGGATGATTTTTATTGCAATTGGGTTAATGTTGGCATACATAAGCCCTGGCTCTCATGCGATAGAAAGGGGTACCATGTCTACGCTGGTTATTGCAAACAACGGAATCAGTGACTATGTCATTGTTATTTCCGACGCCGCTTCACCGTCCGAGAAACATGCAGCCAACGAGCTGCAATTTTTCTTTAAGGAGGTATCGGGTGCAAATCTCCCAATCGTTACCGACCGTGGCGACTTGGAATCTCATGAGATTATTCTGGGGGACAGTCTTCACTTAAAACAACTCAATGTAGAAATTGACTTTGACGCGCTCGGGGATGACGGCTTTACTATCCGAACCGAAGACAATCATCTAATCATAGCGGGAGGCAGACAACGCGGCAGCATGTATGGGGTCTACACATTTTTGGAGGACTACCTCGGATGTCGATGGTTCCACCCTAAAGTGAGTCGAATCCCCAAACATCGGCGGGTCGAGATAGGCGAGATTAACGTGACGCAAACTCCAATCATAGCCTCAAGGGACATGCATTACTTTGTGGGCGAAGATGCAGACTGGGCGGCACGCAACAAAATCAACGGCCATCACGCCCACGGGCTTACCGAGAAACACGGCGGCAGAATTCGATTTGCGTCACCCATGTACCACACCTTCTATCGCCTCATGCCGGGTGGAGTGCATCACGGAGTACAAGAATACTTCAAGGAACATCCCGAGTACTATTCCCAGGTGGAAGGCAAACGGGTTGGGGAGTTTGCGCAACTGTGCCTCACCAATCCCGAGGTGCTCCGCATCGCCATCGAAACAGTAAAGCAATGGATACGCGAGCAGCCCGACAGAACGATTTTCACCGTGTCGCAGAATGACTACGGCGGTTGGTGTGAGTGTGAGAACTGCCGCGCGGTCGACGTGCGGGAAGAAAGCCACATGGGCTCACTCCTGCAGTTCGTCAACCAGGTTGCCGAAGCGGTTGAGGAGGAACATCCGGACAAATACATTTCAACCTTGGCGTATGCCTATAGCCGCAAACCTCCGAAAACCGTGCGACCGAGGCACAACGTTCTAGTTCGATTGAGCGATATTGAATGTTGTTTCTCCCACCCGCTAGGAACGTGCAGTCACAGTCGTAACCCCAATGCTGCCGTATCGGTCGTAGATGACATCAAGAAATGGTCGGAAATGTCAGATCAGCTCTTTATCTGGGACTATGTCATCAACTTTCAGCACTGGTTGGCGCCGCATCCAAACCTCTACGTCCTAAAACCGAACATGCAGTTCTTTGTCAGATATGGGGTGAAGGAGATGTTCCCGCAGGCTGATCCGTTTAATCCGATGGGCGAGTTCTCCGAGCTTCGCGCATATCTCTTGGCTAAATTGATGTGGAATCCTAACTTCGATGTGGACAAGGGCGTAAGCGAGTTTCTGGACGCCTATTACGGGGCGGCAGCTCGGCCAATTTTGGAATATATTGACATGCTCCACAAGAAAGCCACTGACGAGAGGATTCACATGACGATCAGTGCGCCGATGACGAGCCCGCTGTTCTCGCCGGATCTTATGCGGCGAGCAAACGCTCTTTTCGACGAGGCGGAGCAGATAGCTGACGATGAGACGGTTTTACTCAGGGTTAAAATTGCCAGACTCAGCATCCAGTACGTGGAAATAGTAACAATGCCTCCGGACAACCCTAAGCGGCAAGCACTCGTAGACCACTTCTTCGAGATTGCCGACAAGGCGGACATCAGCTATTTGGGGGAGGCGTGGGGATCGGATCCGGAGCACATGAAATCACGTCAAGGGAACAACTTCTTAGTCTGGGCGTGCTCCGACTGCGGAAAGCCATTTTTCAGTTTCGATAAGAAGGACTTGGCAAAGAGGGAAACGGCACACAAGACGTTATGGTGCCCAAAGAAGGGAGAAGCGCCGCCTTATAGAGAGGAATAGTCGGAACGATGTAGCCTCCTGACATTTTGGAGGACTATAAAGCAACTCGTACGGTGGGAACGACAAGCTGCCGTTGGGTATCGGACAGTCGACCAAGGAGTTCCTCCGTCACATTCACCGGTTCATCCATGGTCGAAATGTTCTGCGATTTCAGGAAGTGGGGACCGTAACCGACATGCAGCGTATAACGTGTCTTTTCACTTCGGTTGGCAAACCCGCCATGCCGGCACGCCTCTGTAAACAGTATACCGTCACCCGCTTTCACGGGTATCCCGACAACGCCCGGCTCATCCTCTACGGATGCAGTCTTAACCGGTACCGGAAATGCGTTGCGGTGCGAACCGGGAACAAAGCAGGTGGGACCTTCGTCCATGGATACGTCGTGTAGGAAATATATCATTCGCACCATCGTAGCCTGAATCTCGCCATCAATCACCTCGTAACGATATTTCTGGCGCCGTCCATCCGGATGCCCCAAGTGCATTCCACTGGCGTTATTGGTGTACCTTATCCTCAATTCAGAATTGTTGATGCTGATCTCGCTTTGGATAATGCGCCGCACATACGACATGGTTCGATCATGACCAATCAGCATGTCGAACGCGTCGGGATACAGCCAGAAATCCTCAATCATCAGCGTTCTGGCATCATCGGCACCGTTCATCTGTGCGAAATAGGCATGTTGTTGATTCTGCCAATACTCATGCCCCCAAACCGCCCGCCATTTGGGAGAATTGTGTCGGCAGGCAAGCGCATGTTCCTCAAGCTCAACCGCCGCTTCATGCAGCCGCTGCGCTTCGTTCGCCGATAGCAGACCGGGGATATGCAGAAAACCGCTTAGATCGAAAAGATAACGTTCACAATCATCCATAACGACACCTCAAGATTACATCTTACCGCTGCGTTTCTTGATTGTGCTCACCTTAGAACTTGTCTGAAAAGTCAATGGAAAATCATTTTTGGAGGTTTGGAGTGTTATTACCTACCGCCCCGCTGGTGCTTTTAAAGGCTGGTGCGCAGGGGATCTCTATCGCCCTCCTTAATCAGTCGGTTGATCGCACCCTACAAATGTACTTTTCAAACAGGCTCTTAGTCCATGGCAACGCGCGGCCACGTTGCGGTTACTTCCTTTGATACTTCGCCTCCCATTCTTCAAAGCTGGTCTTGGGCCCCTTTGAAATCACGACGAATGGCCAGGTTCTGCTTGCCATGTAGGTAGCCGCCTTTCGTTGTTCAGGGTTCATGTCTGCCCGATCAGGCGTCGGAAAGTAGCGAAAGTCGATGCTCCATCGAGAATCCTTCGTCGTGTTCAGTTTGCTGCTATGTATGCACAAGTTCGAGAAAAATAAGGCGCTTCCCGTTTTGACGGGAACCGGAACGGGCGTGCCCCGTGTTTCCACATCCTCATCCATCCGAACGTTTGAATCCTCGCGGCGCGCGCCGTCAAGCAGGCCCCAGCGGTGACTCCCCGGAATAAACCAAAGGCAGCCGTTATCGACTGTTGCCTCCACGAGCGGAAGCCACGCACTGACCACGTGCAGGGGTTCGGTATGCCGCTCCCTTTTTCCGATTGTCGGCTGGTCGTAATATTGACTGTCTTGGTGCCATGGAAACGAATCTACCATATTGTCGGGGAGTTTTGTCCTCAGGCCCGAGCGACCGTCGCTCGAGACTTCGGAGCCCAGAAAAAGGTGGACGACACGAATGATGCTCGGGATGGTATAGAGATCGTAGAATTCGCGGCCAAAAATGCCGTGCTTCCAGCCACGCGGCTGTATCCCTTGATTCTCGCAAATGGCAGCATAGCGGCGCGTAAAGGGCTCGTCTTCATAGAGCGACGAAAGTTTTCCCTCGGCGTACTGTTCGCGCGCATATTTGTCCACCCTATTCTTGATGAAATCCCGCATCGGATCCAGTTCGGATTCATCTATAATATTTTCAACGACAACGAAACCGTTCTGCTCGTATGAATCTTTGATTTCTCGATCTGTCATAATAGTGGAGATGAAGGATCGTGTCAAGAGGAAGTGTAGTTAGATTCGGCCGTGCAGCGTCTGCCCTGAAACAAGCACTCATTTGCCGTTGATTCTATTCGGTGGAAGTTTCATCTAGCATCAGCAAGCGCGGGCACACAACTCTCAGACTGGGGTCACTTTCTGCGAATCACTGTTTCCCATTCCTCAAAGCTGGTTTTGGGTCCCTTGGATAGCACGACAAGCGGCCGCGTCTTGTTTTTCACGAAGTCAGCCGCTTTCCGTTGTTCCGTGTTCAGGTCTGCCCTATCCGGAGTGGGAAAATATCGAAAGTCGATGCTCCATCGAGAGTCCTTCGTGGTGTTCAGTTTGCTGCAATGCACACACAGGTTCGAGAAAAATATGGCGCCTCCCGTTTTGAGCGGAATCGGAACCGGGGTACCGCGCTCCTCCACATCCTCCTCCATCCGGACGTTCGAGTCCTCGCCGCGCGCACCGTCAAGCAAGCCCCAGCGGTGACTCCCCGGAATGACCCAGCAGCAGCCGTTTTCTACTGTCGCCTCCACAAGCGGCACCCACACGGTGACCATATGCAGATGTTCCGTGTGCCTCTCCTTCTTTCCGATTGTGGACTGGTCCACGTACTGGCTGTCCTGGTGCCATGGAAACGACGTAATTTCGCTGCCGGGTAGTTTCGTCCGTAGCGCTGGGTCCCCGATATTCGACACCTCAGGTCCAAGGATAAGGTCTATCACGTGAAGGATCCTCGGCAGCTTGTAAAGGTCGTAAAATTCGCGGCCAAAAGAACCCAAGTGCCATCCGCGGGGCGCAAGCTCCTGTTCTTCACAGATAGCGGCATAACGGCGAGTGAAGGATTCCTCCTCATAAAGCGACGAAAGTTTACCCTCCGCGTACTGTTCACGGGCATATTCGTCTACCTTAGTCTTGATGAAGTTCCGCATGGGATCCAGTTCGGCTTCATCAATGATATTGTCAACGACAACGAAACCGTTCTGTTCGTAAGATTCTGTGATTTTCTGATCTGTCATAATGTCGGAGATGGGGATTCGTGTCAAAAGTTGACACTCTAGGTGGGTATGCACCGCGATAGCAGTGCAGTCAGATTCAGCGCTTCACGCAACAACGTTTCTATTTACATAGACGGGCCGAAACAGCGTTTGCCGCTGCGGCGGCATCTCTTTCAGCAGATCCGGGTGAGGTTCCCATTGCGACCACTTGCTGCCGACGATGTTGTATAGATTGAAAACAGCCATCCTCGGGTTGTCCGCATTTGTCCACACACTCGGGCTATGAGTCACCGCCTCCGTAAAAAAGAGCACCGAACCTGCCGGACAACTGTAGGTGTCCCAAAATGGCGAGTCCATGTCTGTAATTGCCTCTTCAGGAGTGGGGAAGGCGGATTTGTGACTTCCGCTCACAAAGAGGGTACCGCCCATTCCTTTTTTTACAGGGTTTAACTCCCAAACAGCGCGCGTCAAAATTGATTTCGCCTGACCCGGAAAGGCGTGATAGGTGTGGTGATCACCGGGTAGGCGCATCATTCCGCTTCCGTTGTGCGGCACGAATTTTCCTTTGTTGGGAACCTCGGGAGTTTCCTCGTTCGCGGGCCGGTACTGCGAATGGGATGAATCGAGTCGAAAACCGTAGCAATGCTGACTTCCTATAGCCCCACTCTTGGTGCCGTCAGTGAACGGATTATAGACAAACTCGTTCATGAAGCCGACTAGCACCGGATGATCAGTGAGGCTGGCGCAAGCTCCCCCGATTGCCGATCTGTCCTTCTCCGGAATCGAGTCCGGATTTGTATGAAGCCGTTCGATGTGCTCCCGCATTGGCTCCATCTCCTCTTCCGACAATACGCCCGGAACAAGCAGCCATCCACGCAAATCAAACGCAAATTTTTGTGCGGGGGTCAGCTCGACAATCGGTCTCCCCTCAGAATTGGTGCGGCAGTAAGCATCGACTTTTGGTAGCTGTGGACGCCCAAGGTCCTTGTCCAAAACGTATGGTATATCGCTATATTTTGGAATCATCCATCACCTCTAGTGCGGTTGTCATAGATGTATGACGTCTCCTACCTTCGGAGTGCATTGATAAACGCTTATCTTATGTATAATTGTACTAGGCTGAAAATTCCGATATCCGCCAGCAAATCTCCAGAACGTACCGGCTACTTTCCAAGGAGGCGCAAGGGCAACGACATTAACAGGTTTGTCGGATACAAGCCAGCCCTTACCTTCAGAACTTTCTCGGAAAGACCGAAAACCGTATTGGAGTTGAGTATTGCAGTGATTCTACCCAACTCTCTTGGCAGTCTCGTTGCCACTTGTAACAACTTCTCCCAACCATTTGATGTTAATAGCCATTATAGCACGCTCTTCCATATTTGGCAAGTTTTCAAATATCGTCACACAAGGGAAATGCATCTAAATTGTTCATTCGCTACGTGTTTAATGCTTACGAGAGTGTCACAAGAAACTGTTCTATCACAACGGTAGGTGCGATTAAGCGACCGAATAGAGAACGATCAAACGACTGAACGAGGAGTGCGATAGTAATTCCGGATAGAGATTTCCTGCGCACCAGCCTCTAGGATTAATTTGGAACGATGTCCAATCTCATTTTCCACACTTCACTCTGAAGAGCCAGTTTGTGATAACCTTCTTAGACCCTGTTTGAATAATAGGTGCCAATGCCATTTTTTGCCATTTGATGAGTGGTTTTTCATGTTTCTACCGTGGCTTGTTGTACACCTGTGGGATCTCTATCGCACTCACTATTCGTTCGCTTGATCCTCTCTGGGGCTTTAGAGGCTGGTGCGCAATGCGCACCCTACAAGTGTATTTTTCAAACAGGTTCTTAGGTATTGGAGGTTGGGTTGAATAGGAATGCGTTAATATCACCGTTCTTCGAGGTGTTTTTGAGTGCCCACTTTGCTTGAATGCGCCAGAAATTGAGTGAAACCCAGCAGTAATCCTACATTCTACCACCATGAGACACTCTCTATATAATAAGATGCGTTTCCTCTGGGTGACTTTTCTGTTCCCATTATTGTGCTATTGAGGTATAATATATTCCAATCCAAACACGTCGGTAACCTTAGAGCTTCTTTGAATAGTGAGGCAAAGCCATATCGCCGAATTAGGCGGATTTTACGCACAAGAATCTGTTTCAAGGAAAACGGAGTTGTTGGAATTAGGTTTTTAAGCCGGTTCTGAAAATTTCACCAGTGTCGAGGTCGTCACGTAATGGTTGAGAGCGCGTCCAAACAGTACCCGTGCACCCGCTCAAAGCGAGCTACTTTATTGCTCATTTGACCCTCAACCAAGGAGGACAAAATGCGATGCAAACTGGCAGCTAGATGTCTACTGTTTGCAGGACTGTGCGTCTGTATGACGAGTGAGGAACTGTGGTTGAAAAACGCGCTCGCCTCCAACACAGGTCGAATCGTCTTCAAATCCTTGAGAGATGGCAACGCTGAAATCTATGTAATGGATGCAGATGGAGGAAACCAAGAAAACCTGACAAACCACCCAGCGTTCGACGGCGCACCGGATTGGTCTCCTGACGGGACGAAGATTGCATTCGAGTCATGGAGAGACGGGACCGGTGAAATTTACGTAATGAACGCTGATGGAAAGAACCCGATTAGATTGACAAATGGACCGTGGAACAAATCGGATCCAGATTGGTCTCCCGATGGAGGTAAGATTGCGTTCTCCGTCGGCGATAGGGAAGATCGTATCGAAGTGATGGATGCCGATGGTAGGAATCGTGAGAAGCTTGAAGACGAGGCGAGGTATCCATCATGGTCTCCGGATGGAAAACAGATTTCATTCATGCACGGCGAAATTTACGTGATAGGCGTTGGCGGACAGGGGCGCAAAAAGGTGACGGACGATTCAGGAGGTAAATCGAGCCCATCGTTTTCTCCCGATGGGAGGCGGATAGCATACGATGTGGAGCACAAAGGATTCGGTCACATCTATGTGGTGGGTGCGGATGGTAGAAATCGGGTGCAGCTTACGCACAATGAAGAACATCATTGGGGACCCGCATGGTCTCCGGATGGACAAGCGATCGCATATTATGTCTGGGACGGCATCGGGGACCACAGCTCGATTCACTTAATGGCCTCCAATGGAAGATATATTAAACAACTTAGCCATGGCGGTAATGCGCGCGATTCCGAGCCCGACATTAGCCCGCTAGGATTAGCTGTGTCCCCCGCTTCCAAAACAAGCACAACTTGGGGTAGAGTGAAGAAACTCGCGCCCCATAGGGATCAAGTTAAGCGTCATGGATCGCAGTCACGCGGTCTCTAATGTCTTAAACTGTTGATCGCCATGTAGACACGGGCGATGGAATACCAACTCATTCGTTGATGGGTGCACCACAGCAGATGACTCATGACGCTGGTTTCCGTAGGTGCCGGTGCGGTTGGAAAGGGATCTCTATCGCACTCATTATCCATTCGCTTGATCGCACCTACCGTATGGGGTGTGAAGGAACTCGCGCCCAACCCGCGATAAGCTGCACGGCTATCATAATGAACTACGAATCTTTATAATCGTAGCGATACAGCGGCGCAGTCCATTGAGAGCTTGCTTGAGTAGTGACGTAAAAGCCATATCGTAGCCGCTCTTGGTTTTTGTAGGGAATAACGAGGGATTGCTATCGCACTCGCTATCCACTCGCTTGATCGTTATTCCCTACGGCGATATCGCCGAATTAGTCAGCAAGGATATCTCCGACAAACCGATTCAGTAATCTTTCGAACCCATGAGTCATCACATCGAGTTTTTGATTCAGGAGGTGAAGTTCAGATGAAAAAAGTTGTATCAATTTACGCAGTGTTATTTAGTCTGGCAACTATTTGCACCGTAGCAATCGCCGACTTGGTTCCCGGCGCTTTGCTCTATCTTGACGCCCGTGATAATCCGGCACATGATAATGCTTGGACGAACCTCGGCACGGTCGGTGGAGAATTATCAGGTGCGGGAAAACCGCCGGAACTCGAAGAGGGCCCAATCGTGATACCTGACCTTGGTATTGATACAATCTCGAAGTTCTATACCCACAGGAAGTCTGGTCAATGCTGGGGCGACCAAGGTGACAACCTCAAACTGTTCATCAAGGACTGGACCATCGATCTCCTCCTCAGAATGAATGGCGATTCCCACCAAAATTCACCTAGGAATCAACTTGTGGGCTTTCAGCCCGCCAAGTTGAAAGGAGAAAATGCGATTCGGCTCGCTTTTTGGGCGGATGTAGGCGAGCTTGTAGGCCAATTCAGTAACGTGACTGCGGCACTCAGACCGAATAAGGGGCTCGAGGAAGGCGTGTGGACTTGGATGACTCTTGTGAGTGGAGACCCGATGAAGATATACCACGAAGGCAGAATCAGGAATACATTGCCGGGTGGCAGATTCAACAAGGAGACCCCTATAGAGGTAGTCATTATCGGCGCGAATAGCTATGGAGAACGCGACCAGACGTTCAACGGTTCAGTAGCACTCGTTCGTATCTATGACAGAAAATTGACAACCGCTGAGATTAAGCAAAACATTACCGCCTGGACGGAATGGCGCGGCGTCGATCCTAACTCAAAACTCTCAACGACGTGGGGTGTCATCAAACGAGGAAAATAGCCTCTCAACACAAAGTGGAGCAGCGGTCCTGCTTTTTTCTTATTCCTTGATCTGGGACAAAATTCAAATCCTTCCGGATGGAAAATGCGTGACGAGGCAAAATCGCATTGATTGAGCAATGGTGATCCTTTGATTCAGAGGTGAAATTCAGATGAAAACAGTAGTCTCAGTTCTCTTGGTGTTGCTTGTTCTGCCAACTGTTTGCACCATAGCGCTCGCCGACGCGGTTCCCGGCGCATTGCTGTACTTTGACGCCCGCGACAATCGCGCACATCCGGGCGCTTGGAGAAACCTCGGCACAGTTGGCGGAGAATTGTCGGGCGCTGGCAAGCCGCCAGTACTCGAAGAGGGGCCAATCGCGATTCCTGCTCTTGGTATTGACACAATCTCGAAGTTCTATACCCACAGGAAGTCCGGTCAGTGCTGGGGCGACCAAGGTGACAATCTCAAACTGTTTCTAAACACTTGGACTATCGAGATCCTCCTCAAAATAAATGGCGATTCCCATAGGAATTCAGCTAGGAATCAGCTCGCCGGCTTTCGCCCCAAGAAGTTGCAAGAAGAGAACTCGATTCGGCTTGGTTTTTGGGGGGATGTAGGCAAGCTTTGGGGCCAATTCGGTAGGGCGGATGCAGAACTCAAAGGTAAGACGCTTGAGGAGGGCGTGTGGACCTGGATGACTCTTGTGAGCGGAGGAGAGACAATAAAGCTATACCACGAAGGTAAAATTAAGAATCTGGTACCAGGGGATAAATTCAACAAGGAAACACCCATAGAGGTGGTCGTTATCGGCGCGAATAGCTATGGAGAACGCGACCAGACCTTCAACGGTTCCGTTGCACTTGTTCGTATCTATGACAGAGTGTTGAGCACCGCTGAGGTTAAGCAAAACATCTCCGCCTGGGCTGAATGGCGCAGCGTCGATTCAACCTCAAGACTCTCAACGACGTGGGGTGTCATCAAACAAGGAAAATAGCCTCTCAACACAAAGTGGAGCAGTGGTCCTGCTTTTTTCTTATTCCTTGATCTGGGACAAAATTCAAATCCTTCCGGATGGCACATACGTGACGAGGTAAAAACGCTTTGTTTGAGCGATGATGATCTTTTGCTTCAGAGGTGAAAATCAGATGAAAACAGTAATCTCAGTTCTCTTCGTGTTGTTTGTCCTGCCAACTGTTTGCACCATAGCGCTCGCCGACGCGGTTCCCGGCGCATTGCTGTACTTTGACGCCCGCGACAATCGCGCACATCCGGGCGCTTGGAGAAACCTCGGCGCGATTGGTGGAGAATTGTCAGGGGCGGGCAATTCGCCGGTGCTTGAAGAGGGCGCGATTGCGATACCTGCCCTTGATATTGATACCATCTCAAGGTTCTATACTCACAGGAAATCCGGTCAGTGCTGGGGTGCTCAAGGTGACGGCTTCAAACTGTTTCTCGAGAATTGGACCGTCGAACTACTCCTCAGGATGAATTCCATTGACGATTCCCATAGAGCTGGACTTAGGAATCAGATTGCCGGTTTTCAACCCCAGAAGTTGGAAGGAGACAATGCGATTCGGATTAGCTTTTGGTGGGAACCGGGCGAGATTGGGGGCCAATTCGGAGGGGCAAGAGACAACATGCTTCTGCTTGAGGAGGGCGCGTGGACATGGATAAATTTCGTAGGCGGAGCGCAGGTCAAACTATACAAGGACGGTAGAGTGCGCAATCTGATGGAAGGTGGCGCTATATTCGACAAGAATACGCCTATAGAAGTGGTCGTAATAGGCGCGAATAGCTACGGCGAACGCGCTAAGACCTTCAACGGATCGATTGCTCTCGTTCGTGTCTATGACAGAGTGTTGAAGACTGCTGAGATTAAACAGAACATCGCAGCTTGGACCGAATGGCGAAGCGTTGATCCTGCCTCAAAACTCGCTACGACCTGGGGCGGAGTGAAGGCAAGATATTGACTCCCGGTTGATAAACGGGTCACTCCGCCTGGCTGCCATCAGTATATTATACTCTGCGTTGGATATTATTGCGCTTTCTTTTCCAGTGATAATTGTTTCTAATAGGACTTACGTAGCACCAGCAGGTCGGGAATCGGAGTTCCCTCGTACAAGGGTCGCGACCTGGAGATCGCGGGATCTCTATCGCACGGGATCTACTATCGCGTTCCCTATTCAGTCACTTGATCGCTAGCCGCTCGTTTGATCCTACAGAAGACGCAATTTCTGACAGTGCGGAGTATAAATCACTGTCGTGCCCCTCTCTATCCGCCCAAGCGTTTTTCTTCTTCTATATGCCATTCCGGGTCGGTCATCGGCATTGGTTCAGGTGGCTCTAATCCCGCCTCTCTGCGCCAGCGGATCAAAGGGTGTTCACGGTTAGATTGGGGGAGATCTACGCGAGTACCGTATGCCGCCGACTCAAAAATACCCATAATGATTTCGACGACGTGACTTCCCTCGGTACCGCTGCATTCGTGCTCCCGCCCTTCATCCAGTGCCCGCACATATTCGTCCACAAACCAATAATCACCTTCATTCAATTTGAGATCCTCGGGAGTCGTTTCGACCGCTTGCGCGAAGCTGTCCGCATAGATGGGTGTTAACGCTTCCCAATCATCCTGCTCATTTGCGGGCGGAACGTGAGGATTGGGCAACCACCAAGCCCCTCGCGGGTGCCACATTAATCGCCCTTCTGTTCCATAGAGTTCAACGACGTGGGCATCTAACTCGATTTGCTTAAATTGGTGTTGGAGAAGCGTCCCCGTCACCCCATTGGCAAACTGTAAGGCCGCGGTGACATGGTCGCCCGCAACGGTTCCATTTCCGCGTGGGGCAGGCAGAACATCCTTTGGGGTGATTGGGCGGCCACGAGTGGTTGCATGCGCCGTGACACTCTGACAATGACCACCGTATTTGATGACCTGAGTCAGTACATGCGTGCCAATCTCCATCAAGCCAAAGCCTCCGTAATAGCCCTTCCCGCTGGCATAGATGTAGCGCAACTCGCCGATCTTGCCCGCCTGATAAGCTTGATTAACAGCTTGGTTCCAAGCACTCAATCGCCACTGATGATGCACCGCGGTCTGGACGCCCTTTTCAGCCGCTTTGTTCATCACCGCATCCGTCTCGATGAGATCCATTCCCATCGGTTTTTCAACTTCAATGTTAACGCCATGTTCCAACACTCGCAACGCTAAGGGAGCATGCAAGGCTGGTGCGGTCGGGATAGCGACAATATCCGGACCAGTCTGGCGAATCATCTCATCCAAATCCGTAAAACGAGCGTCCAGGTCAAGCTCATCTCCCAGAGTGTTCAGTCGGTCTTCGATCAAGTCGCACAATCCGACTACCTTCGTTCGAGGGTGGGCGTGATAGGCTCTAGCGGCTGATGTTCCGCGGGATCGACACCCTAGAATAGCCACGCGATATGTTTTCATTATTCCTCTTTGCTAGTAAACTCGCTGCTTTCTTGTTGTAATGCGCCGTTGCGAAAAATCACAGCGCTAGTCTCACCTCTGGTTGTTGTGTAACCGAACTACATTTGAAGCCGTAATGTAGCTTACTCATGCGATCTCATAGGTTGTAATTCATTACGCCTGTGTGCGCCTACCCATAGCCAATGCCACCTAGTATTCAAAAAATCAACGTGGATAACCTGTGGATTAGTGTGCACAACATAATGACGGGAAACGTTGAAAGGTACTATCTTGGGTTATGCAGCGGAGCGCAAAGCCTGCGAAATTCGACTAATAAAAGTTTTAGCACTCAAATTATTCCGTAACCGAGAAGTAGGCATAAAAAAGGCAGGGATTAAAATCTCGGCCTTAAGATTGAAATGTGTAAAAGTTGCTGTTATTGGTTAGTTTGAGTATCGGTAGAATCGCTGTGTGTTTCCCAGGGGGGCGGTGGTGGTGGACCTTGAGGAGTGCGAATGTTATTATCCCTTGCCCATTCAACCCACTTCGTTGTCAATTCCTGTGTTACTCTTTCTGTTACTCTTTCTGTTACTTTTCGCGTAACTTCCTCTTCTATTTCCTGCCTTACTCTATCTGAATATCTCATTTTTATCCCCCTTATTCTGTCTACCCCAACCATAACGATTAAGCATACAAATATAGAGAATGGTATAGCATTTGCGAAATGCTCAATAGTTGCTAGTGAATCCTTTGTGTATGAAACACCGTCTGATCGAAACTCATGAATCCCACCCCATACAGTAATGAGTATGGTAATTGCTAGAAAAGCACTTGAAAACCTCTTAATCTCTTTATGGGTATCTCCTACCACCCCGAAAAGAGTTTGATATAGGTTAGAAATTTGTGCCTTAGATTCCATAGCAGAATATAGGATTATGGTATGCTACCACACCCGAAAATTGAGTGTCAATTTAAAAAATTGCAAAAACATAGCAAATCGGCAGGTAAATCATAGCTAATTAGGCATGTTAAGTTGGCACAAAAAAGGCGGAGGTCATTTAATCCCTGCCAATCTAACATAATAATATCGCCAGACCCTAATTCATACCAACAAAAAAGGACGCCTCACGAGGTGTATTTCCAACAACATTAGGTGTTGAAACGTAGCCGGATTGGATAGCCTTTACACCACAATTTTCTTTCATAACTGTCTAAACATTGGGGGTAACTTAAGGTTAACGATACATTTTATCCGCAGGCATTCACTCAAGCGTGATGTTTGGCTGGGCAAATAGTGACGGGCTAATGGATGGGTTTCTGTTCACAGAAAAGCGGGTAATACCCACTGGAGATTGGTGAAGGAAATGAGCAAACAAAAATAACTCAATCGTATAAGTTTCTGTAGGGTTTTTTTGATCCTTCTAAGTATTGTGGAATTCTGACTCAAGCAGGTTTGGCAATAATTAAGATTTGTCAGCGTTCGCCGCCTACGTTGGAATCAATAATAATGTCGGCGCTATATTGAACAGGGTCACCAGAGATTATCCGATAGAGTCCCGAAAAGGTCAAGAAGAAATTGCTTACGTTTTTGATTAATTTCGTTTGATGACACATCCGCTCCATCCCCAGCGTTCATAGCGGCTTCTTCCGCGCGAATATATTACCTGAGTCAAACGTTCATCGGCGATAGTGACGTTGTAGCTCCTTTCCTCTGTTTCATTTCCCGTGGGAATTCTCAATTTCCTGATTTTCTTCTCCCCGTTGGCGATGAGGTTTATCTCCAGTGGCTCAGCGCCGCCAGAGGAGAAATAGCAGGTGACTTCATATTCCCCGTTGGGAAGAGCAACCCTGAAAACGCCATCCTCTTCTCCCCACACACTGTCACGATAGGGTTCGGGAAGGTTGGCTTCGCTGATGAACTCTCCGCGTTCCGATCGCGTCAACCAACCATATCTCCCATCGGTGTATAAAGTATCCTCATAGATGGCAATGTGGTTTGGCGCTGTCTGTCCATCGTGGGATTGCATGTCAAATTTTATCGTGGTTCTGCCGTCCCACAGTTTTTCGTCGGGTCTTGCCCTCTTGCGGCGATAGAGTCTGTTATGGTTGTTGGAATGGATTAGTTCAAAGTCATCTTCCAACTCCTCTATCTCGTCATATTTTGTCCGCCACAATACCAAGTGGTCGGCATCGAAGGAAGTTTTCCAGCGCCTTGCGGAGAAGTCTCTATCTCTGTAGCGGAGGGGGAAATGGTCAGTCTTTGCCTCATAGTTCTTGAGATAGGCGATCCCATTTCTTGCCGCTAGGAAACACTCTGTGTGCCCGAATGGTGCCACGTATTTGGGTTCCCAGCCCAGCGAATCTGACACGCCATTCCATTCTGCAGGGCGGCTTGTGAGGATCGTATGCTCATCAAGCATACCAGCCGATGAAGTGGCGTTGACTATATCCTTATTCAAAAGATAGTACGTCTGGACGTTGTAACCAAGATGCCATAATGATAAGGCGATGATGATCCCACCCATTGCATATTTTATGTACTTATGAAGACTGATGCTGAAAAATGGAAGAAGCACCAGAAAGATGTAGAGGTGAATCCTGTCGTTTATCCAACCGCCGCCGTAGCCGACCCACGGAAATGTGAAATACATTACCGTCAAGATAATTGCCAGTAGTAGAAACAGATCTCTACTGTTCACAATTCTGGTCCATAGACGTTCGTGTGCATCCTCCGATTCCGACGATCTGCTGAATCTGTACACATGCCGGACTCTTTCTATGAGCGTCAGCAGAAAAGCTACGGCAAAGACAACGAGTAGAACACGTCCGATGAGAATGTGTTCATCGCGGAAGGAAACCAGAGATTTCATAGAGAAGAAATACTCCTTCAACCATTCAAAACCCTTGTGTCCACCGGCCCTACGAGGCCTGTCCAAAAAGTAGGAAATCATAATAAAATAGGCGGGCAGCATGGTTACCAGAAAAAGAAAGGTCGGTTTGAGTTTCGCCCCAAAGGTCTTCAGCTTGCTTGCCAGTGTCTTTTCATTCTCACCCGATATTCCCTTATAGCCCCACGTCTTACGCAGCGCCTCATACAGCGACAGGAAGACTGAGAAAAATGTTATAGCCATCATAAGCGTCGCATAGGATTGGTAGTGGGTGAGGTAAGTAGCCATTAGCAGCACATACAATATCCCGATGTTCGCGACGGTGAACTCATTCCTGCGTTTCCACCAGTATCCCAAAGTGAAAAAGAATAGGGACATGCTCAGGACAAAGTTGTAGAAACCCATGTGGAGCAGGTAGTTGTATGCGAAGATAAATCCGACCAATCCGAATAGTGTTTTTCCTTTTTGAACGCTGTTGAGGAAATAGAACAGGGATAGCGGCAGCAGCCCAATGCACATGCTGATCAGAATCTTCTCGCAAATAATGGGCGGGAAAACATACATGAGCAGTGCCAGAAACGCATGGGAAGTCCAGTTTGGGAAAAGCGTCAGCCTCAGTTCGTAGACTTCCCGTAGTCTGTAGTTTTCGTGTTTGTGATACTCCTTCAATACATAGGAGTTATATATATGACTTGCTCCATCCTGTGTGGGAAAATACGTGAAGATCCAGACCGGCAGAAGATGAATAACCAGCAACGAAATAATGATAATTTGTCCTACAGAAGCAATATTAGCTAGTTTCTGTTTTGTCATCTCGATATTCCCGTTGAACGCGGTAAAGGCAGGGATTTTTCGACAGCGAGGTTAGAGAAAAATCCAGTCTATGGCAGGGGCGAGCCAAAGAGAAATAGCCGCAGGCGCTGCTATTTCTTGGCATTCTCACTTGGCGGAAATCATCCTCCGTAGATGCTCTTCATCTGCCAGAGGTCGAGCGACAGAAGCTCTGCGTCCCTGCCCTGCGCGCTCAGAGAGACGCCGGTGCTGTCCGGCCGGCTGGGGTAGACCCGCATGGCAACGCATTGGCGACCGTTGACAAACACTTCGATAACGCTTCGATCAATGAATACGTGCAGATTGAGCGTCTCCTCCGGTCCAATGACAACGGGGGCAGTCTCCGGTGCGCGGCTAAGGGCATCGGGCAGGATCGACGAGCGTGACGAGTCGATGCTTATGAGGCTGTCGCGAGAATCCGGTTGCCGCACCGGGTGCTTGAGGCCTCGATCACGGTAGAAAACGATTCGCGTGTGCTCCTGCCGGTCCGGCGATCGAAGCACGTTAAGCTCCACCATCGGCGCTCCCCGGGTGTCGATCTCCAGCTCAAGCTCGATAGCATTGCCTTCAATGCCGTCAAGCACTGTTTCGCAATTGGCAGGGATTGGTCGACGACCGACACCCTTGTGCGCTCCCCGGAGCGAGGCGATGTTACCGGCGGGATCGATACCGAGTTCGTTTTCGCCGATCAGCGTCAGCCTCCGCGGCAGGCTCATGAGTTGACCCCACCCCTTTTTCGGCAGACCGGGATTCATGTTCCAGATACAGATGACGCCGCCTTTGCCGTCGGGCGTGGCGGACGGAGCATGCAATCCTGACGGATTTGCGGCGCCGAAGTTAAACTTCCCGTGGGCGGTCGGATGGAATTTTGCGCCCTCTGCGTCGTAGTCGCCGAGGAGGTATTGCGGACCGCTCATGTGGCTGAAGATTAGCAGGATGTGCCGCTGGCTGGAACCGCTTCCGATGGGCCAGAAGTAGGGGCAGGCACCGTCGTCGCCATCGATTAAGCAACTCTGATCGTCGACAAACGGGTGTAGGTATTCCCAGTGCTCAAGGTCGTTGGAACGTAGCACCGAGTCCATCGGATTCCAGGCGTCGCGGCCGTTAGACAGGGCGTAGTAGGTGTCGCCCTCCCGCCAAATACAGGGATCATGTACGCGGTATGTCAAAGCCGATCCGTCCGGTGCCATCAGTGGCACTACGGGCCCGCCCGTCAGTTTTTCCCAGTTGAGCAGCAGCGGATCGCTCGACGTGGCGACCATCAAGCCCTGTACGACACCGAAATACATGGCGATGACGCGATCCTCTTCGACCAGTGTGGTGCCTGAGAAGCAGTTGCGCTCCGGACTTGGGTGAATGGCATACGGAAGGTCGCGCCAGTGCATCAGATCTGCACTCACCGCATGTCCCCAGTGTGTACGTTTGTCCCCGTCCGGCGGATAGCCCTGATAGAAGAGGTGCCAGTTTCCCTGCCAGTAGCAGAGGCCGTTGGAGTCGTTGTGATTCCCTTCGGGACTCACGAAGTGGTAGGTGGGTCTGTGGGGATCACTGCTCAGAGCGGTGCGCGACTCGCGCATACGCGCCAAGAGCGGGTTCGCGGCTAACTCCGTCTCTTGAGTTTCGAGCGTGTCACCGAAGCTGAACTTCGGTGTGTCCGTAGGCGGAAAGTATTTCGGTGGCAGGTTGTTTATCGTCATGCGGTTTTCACCATTCCCTTGCAAATTCGCTCAAGCTCTCAATAAAAACCAAAATCCCCTTGGGTATATAGGGCGAAAAACGAGGGGTATTGCCAAAAGAATTGTACCGCCTAATGGTGTAATACCCACATTGCGCTCCTCTGGAGCGAGTTACTTGCGGAAAGAATTATTCCGCCAAGGATAATAGGGTGCTACCAATAAATTCTGTAAACCCGAAAAATAGGTGCGGGGAGTAGGATCCGGAGAATCCTGCTGTGTTTATTCTTGGAAACTGAACGAGAAGATTTTTGATTCTCGCAGTTCGAATTTCAACTTTATCTCCTGTCCTTTGAGGCCCTTCAATGAAAATCCGTCTTTCCACTCTATTTTCGCGTCTGATACGGTGGCGGTTACCAACTCCCCTTCAGCCATTTGTTTGTTGTCATTGTCCAGGAGCGTCACCTTGACGAACCCGGACGGTGCGACACCGGCACTGATGCAGAGCGAATCGCCGACGACAGATACAGCCTTGGTCGTGAGGTCACCGGTTATGTTGCTTCCCCCGGCGATCTGTTCGTAACCGGCAAAGCCGTCGGGCCGCAGCCGAGCCAGGGCAAAGAAGCCGTTGCGCCAGCCCATGAACCTACCGTCGTTAGCGCCGTAGTAGAGGAGAATCTCGTCTTCCGTCACAATCGGCGTGGATGCAAAGATGCAGCCCCAGTCATAGTCACCCATTGCCGCGCCGTTGGGAATCAGCGGTTTGCCGGGCTGGATTCGATGCCATTGTTTGCTATCCGGGCTCCACGCCAATTCGCACCATTGCCGGCTCGTTTCGATGTCAAAGAGTCCTACCATACCGAGGTAAACACCGGCGTGGGGGAGTACAATCAGATCATGGATCTGCATGCGCGGGTCAAGCCCCTCCATAATTGGCTCCGTTTTTGACCATTTCAGAAAATCCTCCGATTCGCTCCTTACCGCCTGCCGATGCCCCTGGTATCCGTAGCGGCCCGTGGTTTTCGCCCCGCCCCAACTACGTGTGATGACCACATACTTCCCAAGATTTTCGTCCCACCAAACGCTCGGGTGCGTGTCGCCAATATCCATTGGTCCG
Organism: Candidatus Poribacteria bacterium; assembly: GCA_965220415.1. Classification (GTDB taxonomy): domain Bacteria; phylum Poribacteria; class WGA-4E; order WGA-4E; family JAJDTR01; genus JAJDTR01. The sequence continues at coordinate 5,525,417 of OZ244829.1, read as the reverse complement.
ACATCGCGCTTATGGCTCCAATGAATTCCATCCGGGGAGAACCAAACCGCACTTTTTTGCCTTTCCGGTTTAATTGCCTTGTAACGTCTTTGCGGATTGGTTTCATGCGGATCTTTCATAATCGCTAAGCGGTAGTGTTCTATGACAATATTGTTCCTCTTGTTGCCGTTGAAGTCAATCAAACCCAAGTCAGGTTTTTCCCAATTAATCCCGTCCCGAGAAGTCGCATAACACACGCCGGATCTACGCTCGCCCTCAGTCCAGTTGACCCATGCCCGTTCTTCGGAAGGTATGCCCTCACCCGGCGCATCTCCTTTAGAATCAGACCTGGTGAATATGCTATACCAGCACTTGTAAATCTCCTCCTCTTGGTCATAAATGACGCTGCAGTAGGGATTGTCGAAGCGGGGTTCCCACGGCTTGTCTTCCTTGAAGAGCGGATTGTTCCTGTCTTTGTGCGCGGCACCAACAGTCAGCTCTACGTTGTTTTCCTCTTCGATGATTCGCGAATCAAGAACGAGGTGCCTGTCACGATCATTGGTATTGTCACTTGCTGCACCTGCCACGGTCATTCCTTCCTTCCATCGGGGTTGTATTGCCTCCTGGTTGTTGCACGAAACATCATTGTCCCGGATTCATGCTCAATCTTCTACCTGACTCGCAACTACAGGTCTGTCACCTATCGCCTCGGTTGCTCTGCTCGGTATTGATAGACTTGCAGGTTTTCCGTGGAATGGATTAGGTCGTAATCCGTGTCCAGACGATCTGTGATTTCCTGCACGTCCAAGCCGTGAGTCCGCATAATATTGTCACCGCAGGCGAATGGGTCCGTTTTATCCAGTTTCCATGCCACGATGTAATCAATCACTCCTGAATGCTGGATTTTCCAATCGAAAGGGAAGTAATTGAATTTGCATTCGTAATTGCTCAGACTAACACTGCCATTATTGACGCCGTAATAGTTGATGGCATGGGCAAACGGTTCCACAAATTCAATGTGGGTAAATGGCGGCGAATCCTTGACGTTGGGGGAGGCATCCGAGGCGATTCCCAAGACCACTTTGTTCTTTTCAATCAACTCTATACCTGATGTATACTCCTTCGTAATTTTGTCCAGAGGATAATAGTAGCGGTAGCTTATGGAAAGATGGATAATAGAAAGAATAACCATGATAATGATGATCCCGCGCCTGATGTATTTATGGAAATCTTGACTGAGAAACGGCAATAGCACCGGGAACATAAACAGATTCACCCGGTCGTTGATCCAACCGCCGCTCGCCATTCCTCCTGGCATAATGAAGTAGAATACTGCGAACACGCCAAATAATAGCAGAAACTGGTTCTCCTGACTCAAAATCCTTCTTTGGCGGATTCTTTCATATATAGTAACTCCGAATAACAGTCCCAACATGATTGCCATCAGGCGTGTGGGGATCAGGTGAGCGTCGGTAAAAGACATCAACGACTTGGAACTAAGAAAATAATCCCACGTTTTCCAGTCGCTGAAACGCTCCCATCTCAGTTCCAAATCTTTATTATCTGCACCGACGTTAGTGAGTAGATAATTTGCCATGATGAAGTATAGCGGCAGCATAGAAACCAGAAGTGCCATGACCCGTTTTGGCTTGCGATAAAACGATGTAATAGTCAGGAGAGTTAGCGAAAGAAGGAGAAGGAGAAAAGAAAGGATGTGGCTGAAGTAAATTAGAATGCACAACAGGTTGAGGATGGCTATCTTATCCACGCCCAGATCTTCCTTGTGCTTTATGAAATATCCAAGCGCGAAGAAGAACAGTGGCACGGAAAGGGAAAAACTGTAGAATCCCATGTGGAGCAGGTAGTGATCGCTGAACAGAAATCCCACAAAACCGTATAAATTCTTCCCCTGGTGTACTGCGCCAAGAAAATAGAAGAGTGACAATGGGAACAAGCCGATGATAGCGCTCAAAAGGATTTTTTCCGCTATTAGAGGCGGGAAAATCTTCATCAGCAGCGCCATGCAGATGTGTGCGAGCCAGTTGGGGAACAGCGTAAGATTAAGTTTGTAATATTCCCGCAAGCGAGTTGAATCCTCATCATGGAATACATTCAACACATACGAATTATAGACGTGGGCTGGCCCGTCCTGGGTTGGGAAGTACTTAAATACCCACAGCGGCGAGATATGCAGGATGAGAAGCAAACAGATAAGGAATCTTTTTCTTCGTACCGAGAGGTCCGTCTCCTTCCAACGACTAGGAAGGGAACGCAGACTTGATACAGCTGATTCTAGCATTTTTACACATATCCTTATACCATTTCTTTAGAAGCGAAGAGCGTTGACTGTGTGGATTAAACTCGACTTTGTACATTTGACCGGGATAACAATTAGTGTCCATCAAGCGTTGTAGAACAGCGGGTGAGAATTTAACCATCTGGGTTATTTGGTAGCGCCCCATTATTCCTATCGGAATAATTCATTCAGCAAGTAACACTCCTTTTCCGCTCAATGACTAGCCGTGAAAAGTGTTCCTTCGTGGTCTGGTTTTCACTCCAGCGGAGTGCTATGTCAATAGAACACGATTCCTCCTCGCGTCTGCACTCCAGCGGAGTGCAATGTTGAGTGTTACTTGAGAGCACGCCATTATCCCTGTCGGAATAATTCATTCAGCAAGCAACACTGATTTTTCGCTCAAGGACTAGCCGTGAAAAGTGTTCCTTCATGGTCTGGTTTTCACTCCAGCGGAGATCAAGGGAATGGATAATGACCGCGATAGAGATCCTCAATGTCGAGTGTTACTTGATAGCACCCCATTATCCCTGTCGGAATAATTCTTTCAGCAAGTAACACATATGATACAATAGGATGGGTTCGGGCAATTAAAGACGGAACGTTTCTTGGTGTTTGTAAACCCGCTTGATAGCATCGTCCGAGTTATGACTGTTTTGTTCATTGGTGGACACAAGCAAAATTCCCTATCATGGAATTTACTGCTTTGGTACCCCGTTTGGTAGACTAGAGATTCTAAGCATAACTCTGCCTGGACCCGTTTGTGAAAGTGTTACTTGGTAGCGTCCCATCATTCCTGTCGGAATGATTCATTCATCAAGTAACACCTATGCTACAATAGGGTTGGTTCAGGCATGCAAAAGACGGAAATTTTCTTGGTGTTTGTAAACCCGCTTGGTAGCGTCGTCCGAGTTATGCATGATTTGTTCACTGGTGGACACAAGCAAGATTCCCTGTGATGGGATTTATTGCATTGGTACCCCGTTTGAGAGACTAGCGATTCTAAGCATAACTCCGCCTGAACCAGTTTTGAAACCCACCTTGTATGTTTCCGAATCCTATCTCGGCAAGGAGAACTCGCGATGAAAAAACGGCGTAAAACCGGCATTTCGAGAAAAGGACGATTCAAAGAACGTCCTGCTACCCAAGAGATTCAAGACGCGAACGCTCTTGAACAAATCAATTATAACGCGGCAGGTCTCGACATCGGAGACGCTGAGATTTATGCCGCTGTACCTGAAGGACGAGATAAAAACTGTGTGCGAGTCTTTAAGACTTTTACCGAAGACCTCCATCTCTTAGCAGATTGGTTACAGCATTGTTGCGTGACCACGGTGGCGATGGAATCAACAGGTATCTACTGGCTTCCAATCTATGAAATGCTTGAGGCACGCGGCTTTGAAGTGTATCTGGTGAATGCGCGTCATATTAAAAACGTTAGCGGTAAGAAGACTGACATTGAAGATTGTCAATGGATACAGCAATTGCATACCTATGGGCTGCTTTCGGCTTCATTCCGTCCGCCTGAAGAGATTTGCGCCCTGCGTTCATTGGTGAGGCATCGAGCCAATCTAATCGCTATGTGCTCGACACAAGTGCAGCATATGCAGAAGGCATTGCAACTGATGAATCTCAAGCTGACCAACGTCATCTCAGACATCACCGGTCTGACAGGCATGCGTATCATCAGAGACATCGTCAAGGGTCAACACGATGCCGACCAATTGGCAGCACATCGTGACGAACGATGTGCCAAGAGTGAAAAAGAAATTCGCAAATCTCTTGAGGGCAATTACAAGCCCGAACATCTGTTCGCCCTCAAGCAAGCGTTGCAAGCCTACGATTTTTATCAGGAGCAAATCAGCGATTGTGATGTAGAAATCGAAAAGTTTTATCAGACGATTGAACCCCAGATTGACATCAAAGCGCACCCATTGCCGGAGAGTCAAAGAAAGCGGCGGCGTCCAAAGGGGAATGAGCCCTGTTTTAATTTGCGTCAACATCTGTATCAACTAAGCGGGGTAGATCTCACTCAGATTGAGGGAGTCAATGTGCTCAATGCACAAGCGATATTGAGTGAAATCGGCACCGATATGAGCAAATGGCCTACGGTCAAACATTTCGCCTCCTGGCTGGGTTTATGTCCGAATAACCAAATCACGGGTGGCAAAGTGATGCACCGTCAAACACAGAAAAACAACAATCGTGCGGCACGCGCTCTGAGGCTGGCGGCGCAAGGCATATCGACAAGCAAAGGTGCTCTCGGCGGTTATTATCGTCGTCAGCGAGCGAGGCTCGGTCCTGCTCAGGCCATCACGGCAATTGCTCACAAACTCGCACGTATTATCTATGCCATGCTGAAAAATCGGACATCCTACCGTGAACCTGCTTCCGGCTACTATGAAGAACAGGCTCGCCAAAGGGCGGTCAAGAACCTGGAACGTAAAGCCAAACAATTAGGATTTCATCTGATTGCACAAGCAGCTTAAATCGGTTTTCCCATCAACGAAATTGAGGTGAAATCGAATTGTCGAAAACGCTTTTCAACACTCCCTTTGAAAAAGTGTTACTTGAGAGACCATTGAAAAAGTCTCAGCGGTTTCTAGTACCATCACAGCGGGTCAAGTGGATTTGCTATCGCGCTCGCTATTCACTCGCTTGATGGATCTCTATCGCATTCGCTATCCGCTCACTTGATTCCCGCCTACGGGTTTGGTTTTGTTCGGCTTTTCGTATAATCCAACCGTTGTGTTTTTGAACCAAGTCGAGTGCATAGCTGGCAAATAATGTGAATTGAAGTCGCGATTCGGAGATCGCTCCTACCGGGTGCGACTCCGCGTAAGTCCTAAGAACAGTGGTTCACTCTAATCACTATATTCAATCGAAATAGTATGAGTCCACTGGAAGGCAAGGCTATCGATGCACCTCGAATATGCTGTAGCCGTATGGCGGGAGCGGCAACTCCAGCGTTTTCTCCACATTCTGACATTGCCCGCTAAAGATATTAACCAACTCCGTCTCTCTATCAAGATAAACCTCTATCATCGCATCTTCGCTCTGGAAGTTGAGCACGACGAGCAGCATCTCATTATCGGAATTTGATGTGCGGAGGAATGCGTAGTATCGACCATCGTTGTTCGTAGGCAACCGGCGTCTGGAACCGGTGGCACAAAGTGTCGGATACTTCTGCCTTGCCTTCATAATCTCCTTGTGTTGTGATTGAAACCACGCCGACCACATAGGCTCAAAGATTCGATCGCTAGCTACGAACAACTCACCGACTGTCGCCAGTGTCACCACTTCCAGCAGCATCTGTGCCGGAGAGAGGTTTCCCGTCGTTTCTCCCATCACCCGCAACGCGGGACCACCCCCATCACCCGAACCCCATGATCCCATCACCCTAGCCCATGTTATTCCGCCGGCTTTGACAACGCGGTCCCGGTACAGCCGCAGTTTAATCTCAATTCCTGTGGGGTTGCCGCTTTCCAAGGCTAACCTGATTGCCTGCCCCCAACGGCTACCAACCCGCGAATCGCGAATTCCGTAGTCTTGTACGCTGTCATAGTGCCCGTCAGTAACCCACGCGACCGGGTCGCTGCGGATTCCGGCTCCTTCCGGAAGCACAAACGAATTTGGATATTCGTGAACCACGTCGGTGATCGTGCTGTTGTTCAACTCCCAATTACAGTTCGTGTATTCAGGCACGGCGTCAACCATTATGCCGTCAATCCCTGTATCCATCCAAAAGCGCACAACCCTCCTGCATTCCTCCTGCCACGACTCCTCGCCATAATTGAACTGAGGCAGATCCTTGTCGCCGGTCTTGCCGCGCCATCTGACCCAATGGTACTTCCCTGCTCTCTCGCTGAATTGCCAACTACTCGAGTTTACTTCGACATCATTTAGGAAAAAAGGCACTTGGCTTCGATCCAGTTCGGCAGACTTGGTATCGCTCCAAACGAACCAGCGAGACTCCGGGCTGTCCACGCCGGCTTTCACATCGTCGCAAGCCTGTAAAAAGGGAGGAAACTCCGCGGCGGCGTAGCCTAGGTTGAGAAAAGCTGTGACAGCAACGTCTCTGCCGTGACACACCGTGACGAGTTCATTAAAGTCATCCATGCTTCCAAGGGCGGGATCGATGGCATAGTAGTCGAGGACATCAAGGCCTGAATACTGCATGCCTCCATGGTACGGAATTCCCATGCAAATGGCGTTAAAGCCCCACTCTTTGACCTCGTCGACCATTTCGATCATCTTTTTGAGCGTTCTTCCCTTGAACTTGGGACTGGTAAAATACATCATTGTGGCATTTTCCCACCAGCGGGGTTCTAATCCCATACGCGTACTGTCTCCCTAACGGGTGCCGAAGCAGGCTCCGTCCGTGAATTTCCCAAAACGCCCGATTAATCGGGCACTCGCAATAGCCCGATGTTTGTAAATTATGGATTGGGAATTGGTAATCAGATTAATAACTTTCGGATTCGGCGGGACCATCCGCGCCTGAAATCTTGGCTAGGAAGGAGGTATTTCAAGGAGGGGCGTTTTACCGGAAAGCAGGCGGAGAGGGGGCGATCAAAATCCTATGGCGGTTGCAATCCGGGACGTCATAATTCTTGTCCCGGACTGAAGGGCGAGAACAAGCCAGCGCGTTGTCCTTCCTCTCTTGAGAGGCTATCGATCCCGTTTGATGTTGCCCCAGGTTGTCGCGAGTTTACCGGTGGGTTCAACAGCGAGCAAGTGCATTTCTTCAGTAACCCAGTTATTGATGAACTCTGAACACACGGCTCCTCTGTCACCCATGTGCTCCATTTGTGACTGACTGATGATGGCTAGGTAACCCTTCGTCTTCGTGTTGTGAAGAACTACGGGGTCAACAACGTTTCCCCTCTCTGCGAATATCTCGGCTGCTTCCCAGGGAGCTACAAGGGCATTCAGATTAACAGGTCTGTGGGAAATATACTTGTCCCCAAGACTCGGCATGAACTTCTTGCCTGCCGCCGTCGCCTTCATTAAGGTAGCATCTCGCCCCAAGATAATGTTCTCCGCAAGGTCCAGAATGTTTGCGGCGCCGGCATCCATGTTTCTTTCTTTTTCGCCGTTTTCATGGGTTGCCCAAGCGAACCAGTCGGCGACGTTGATAAACATGTTTCCGTCGTCGAGCCATTTTTCGGCGCGGGAGCCGTCCGGCTTCTTGTTGAAGGTAGGATATAAGGTGCTCGGTATCTGTCCGTTCAGCCAGATGATGTCAAGGTGCCCATCACCCGTGTTCGCATCCACCCATCGCCCAAATTGATTAAGATCGCCGTCATCAAACTTTTGGATATCGTCGAACAAAGTTCGGGTATTTTTGATTATTTTCTCAACGTCATCGGCCATCGATTTATCATCATACGTGCCCGGTTGAAACGCTCCGACGTAGAACGCGATATCGGAGGCAATAGCGATCGGTACAAAAGCAAATACAATGATGATTGCGGACAATAGTTTTTTCATTTTATCTCACCGTCGTGATTTCGACTGTGTCGTAACTCTGTTGAAACGAGAACTAAGTGGTTTATTTTCCAAAAAAACATGGTTAGTGTTGGGTGCCGGTGCGGTTAGAAAGGGATCTCTATCGCAGTCGCTATCCGCTCCTTTGATCGCACCTACCGCCGTGGTAGACCAGTTTATTGTGACAGTCTAGTAAGCATTAAACACTTAGCGAATGAATTAAGCATAATTGGGGATTAACACCAAAAACCGGATCGCATTGCCCACAAGGCATCTGCAGCAATCCCGGATTCGGTCCTCCACAATTATGCTTAATTCCTCGCCAGTATATGGTTAACTCAATTTTGGCGAATAGTTTGACAAAGCATTACTAACTTTTGGCGTTCAATACCTTGCCTTTATCCCGCCCCAAGTTGCAGAGAGTTTATCAGCAGGGTCGACGGAAGTGGTGAGCCCTCCTCCAAATACCCAGTTATTGATGAACTCCGAACACATGGCTCCTCTGTCGCCCGCGTTAGCTATTTTTGATTGGCTTATGATAGCTAAGCAACCATTTGTCTCCGTGTTGCATGCAACTACGGGGTCAGCCAAGACCCCCACAGGTAGAACCATGTCTTGTACATCGCCTACATCGGCTACGCCTTCAGTCGCACTCACTGCGAATACCTCGGAAACTTCCCAGGGCGCTGTAAAGGCATCAAGATAGACAGGTCTGTTGGATAGAAGATTATCGTCAAGACTCGGCATATATTCCCTACCTGCAGCCGTCCTAGACATCACGGTGTCAGCTGCTCCCAAGATAATCGTGTGGGGCTGGTCTAGTATAAAACCCGCGGCGACATGGGTGTTTCTTTCTTTTTCCCCATTTTCGTGGGTTGCCCAAGCGAACCAGTCGGCTACGTTGATAAACATGTTTCCGTCGTCGAGCCATCTCTCGGCGACCGAGCCATCCTCCTGCTCGTTAAAGGTCGGATACAGGGCACTCGGTATCTGTCCGTTGAGCCAGATAATGTCGAGATCGCCGTCACCGATATTTGCCTCTGCCCACGCCCCGAATGCATCAAGATTCCCATCATCAAACGACTGGACATCGTTGAACATTCCTCCGGTTTCCTGCATCATCGTTTCAACGTCAAAAGCCATCGTTTCGTCGTCATACGAGCCCGGCTGAAACATCCCGACGTAGTAGGCTATATCGGAAGCGATAGCCATCGTGCCACATGCGAAGACAAAAATAACCGTCATAATAAGGCAAGTAAAAGCCTTTTTGGTGTACATTACTGTTTTCCTCCAGTATCTTTAGAGCTTTCTCAGAAAATCTGGAAAGCGTAGTTGAGTTGAGTATTGCAGTGAATCTGCTCTACTCGTTTGACAGTTTCGTAGTTAACTGTTGGCACAGTGTATTATGAACGCAAATATCTGTCAAGAAAAAAACGCTCTGTTTGCCCATAAACGTGCACCTAAAATTCTTCAACCCCATTACCCACGCGGGTTTCCTCACAAAAAACATGCCACGATTAAGGGATTCAGCGTGCTGTTTTGAACCAATCGGAGCTAATCCCCTACGGTAAACCCACTGGCTCCTCCACTGAGTTCACTGTCTACGTTATGCTAACCCAAGGCTTGGCAGCCGGTGAAGGCACCATCATCGCGGGTCGCCACGGAATGGGTAAAAGCACAATTATTAAGCCGTTTCCGGAGGCCAGTTGGATCGCGGTTTGACTATCTGCCGCTGTGTCGGCGTCAGGCGCTCCCATAGTTCACCTGAAACTTCATAATTGTGCCTAAAATTACCCCAAGAGGGACCATACCGGTACACAACCGTGCGACGATAACCGGGGTTGCTGCGCTTCAGCGATCCATGGCAGATAGAATCAACGAAAAGCAGCACGTCCCCGGCGTTCATATGAATCTCCACCGCTCCCTCCGGAATCTCCCCGGCTCGCTCTCCCCGCATTTTGTAGGTTTCCATTTCAGGATGAGCGAAGTAGGATTTATGCGATCCGGGTATGAGAAGTGTTCCGCCGTCGCCGGGACCGATATCCGATAGCGCCATTAGCACATTGACCTGCCCGCAATGAAATTTTCCGTTCAAGACGCGAAACTGATTTCGTATGAGACCAATTTGGCCACCGGAGTGCATTCCGATCGCCTCGCCCGGCGCACGCAAGTTGGCAAAGTTTTCGTCAATGAATAGCGGTCCGTGATTCCAATCGAACGTGCCTTCGCCTCCGATGAAACACTTGACCTTTTCAATCCACGACGGATGGTCAATCAGGCGTTCAAACGGCGCGCCCGCTTCATAAATCTGCTGAAGGTTCAGCCCATCGTTATCCCGGTAGGAATGCGCATGTACGTTCCCCCACCACTCTCCGGGAGTTAACGGTGGCGCCGAGTCCAGAACAGCGTTCATGTCAGCTACCTCTTGGGCTGAGAGCGCCCCTTCCAGAAATAGATAACCGCGCAAGTCAAAGAAGAAAATGTCGTAATTCGTTACGATTGTTTTACTCCCTATCGTTACATGTTGGTGCGGAAGATGCGATACATTCAACAAGTGGCATTTCGACGTTCAGACCACCCTTTCCTCGTGCTTTCTCGACCCCGGAGGGACTGTGAAAGATCTGCTCAGGGAATATTTTTGAAATATGCAGAATAAGAGAACTTATGAGAGGTATTGTTACAGAAACATTAGGGAAGTTTTACCTACTTTACTCGATGATTATTTTCCAAACAAAAAAGGCGAAGCAAGTTAATCGCTCCGCCTATCTACTTGTATGCCTTATCTCTGCGTTTGATGTACCTCAAATAGCAGGTTTTATTCTTAAAATCCATACTATAAATTAGCCTATATTTGCCTACTCGATATTTCCAAAGCCCACGAAATTGAGGTGTTTTTAATGGTTCGCCAATTAATGGGTTTACAGATATTTTATCTATTGCTTTTTCAATAACATCAATTAGTTCGCTATTCCCCTTGGTTAATTTTCTGGCTCCTTTCTTAAAATCACTTTAAAGTTCTATTTCATAATTTCCACTTAAAGTCTTTCCACTTCGTTGTCTCACCGTTCTTTATTTCCTGTTCGGACCTATCAAGACTTTCCATGAAATCCTTGTCATTCAGTAGCTCAAGTTCCTCAGGGTCAATCTCCACCGGGGCTGAACGATATGACACAGATGACGTTTCTTCTCGTAACCCGTTTTTACTATTCTTATTCTTCATCGCGGCCTCCATAAGGATTTTACAGTATATCATATCTTCCTGTTAATGTAAAACGAAAAACCAAGTCGCCATTAATTTGTAGCGCCCTTTCTAGTCACCTTTTCGTCTTACCCTCGGGGGAAAAATCGTAATAAGGGAGGGACAGCAAAATGGTGGTTTAACGTTCTATAAAAGCCATTGACGGCAGAAACGTAACCAAAAATGACGACCTCTTGGGCAGGCATTCTCGGAACGCCCAAGGGAACGCCGTCATGCAATATCCCACGCGTTTATTGTGTTCTTTGCATATACACACGTGACTAACGATGGCGAGTCAGCGGTAGGTCCGAGCTCTGTCATTTAGATGCAGAGGAATCTATCTAATGCGGTATTCCGAACTGGTGCATTCGTCTATGAAGCGCCTCACGTGCTTCAAGGAAGGGACGCTCGAGATAGGCAGCATGGTCGTCCTCTCCATGGTGATGCGTAATCGTGCCCTCCCTGTATAAGGGTGCCGTATTACGGATATACGTCAGACATCCATCAATGAGCGTCAGCATGTATCGCGCCGCGGTTTCGTCGAACATCCACCATTCGCCGCCGCAAGCAATATAAATCGGGGAGGTGTGCGCGAACATGCCGCGTCGCCAGCCATCATGGTGGGGAATACTGGTGTAATTCGGTCCGCCGCATCTCGCGGCAAGCCAGGTATGTCCGTCCACTCTTACTTTCGCCTTCAACGTCAGCCGCCGCGATCCGTTCTCCTCCTCCGTTGATGCCACAACCCGTCCGCCTTGAACGATTTCGAGCGCGTGAATAGGAAAGATACTTTCCGCCCACGCCTCAACCGCCACCGTTCCTTTGCCCGATAGCTGTATAGTATCACCGATCGAATGCCCCTCGACCGAGAGATGGATTATGGGACCGCCACTCAAAAACGTGCGCCCGCGCGACACATTGTTGCACCAGTTATCGTACGTGAACTCCTCGGATTCGGGAATGTGGGTGTAGGTGCGATAAATTCCGACAGGCACGTCGCTGGTCATCTTGTCCGTACCACCCACCAGTGGGAGGCGATAGCCGCAGTTGAGATAGCGGTAATACTCCAAGTGGTTAAACGGCGCGTGCTCCAACATTTCAACGGCGTCTGCCCGACCTGTGGCAACCAGCGCCGCCGGCTCCCCATTCGGGTTGGGAAAGTGAGGAATGACGACCGTGCCGCCCTGTGCATGGCACTGGTCTGCCCAATCACTCATGGTGACTTCCAGCGTTCCACCCGCCTCCGCTTCGCCCGATCCGCCACTGCACCACGGCATCACGGGTTTTTTCAACCCCCACAAAATCAAATGTCCCAAGACATGCTGCCGGTTCTCCTGTGTGATGTAGACAATGTTGTTCCCATCTTGGAGGACGCTGGGTTTTCCCGTAAACTCTTCCTTGTTGGAAAAGAGGCTGCCCCACTGCGATTGGAGCAGGTTTACGACATTGAGATCTTCGCCCTGTGACTCGGTATGGCTTCCCTGCGCGGAGAGGAAATGCACGTGCGAATCGCCACTGAACCAACGCCGTTCGTTCATGTTGATCCAGCGTTTGAGGCGTAAAGTGAGTTCCCGTTGCCCCGGTTGAATGTTGACGCGCGCTCGCAACGGTTCATACTCAAATCCTCGCGCAACATCCACGATGACTTCACCGCGGGGCAGCCATCCTTGGCACGACCCGTCAATATAGGCGTAGGTGACTTGACCCATGCTCAAATCGCCGCCCACATCCATGTGCCAATTCCCGAGGTTGGAATTCACCTGATTGTGATGGCCATGGGGTTGGTAGGGAATGCCTTCGGGAGAACGAAAGTGAACGCGGCATGGCACGGGTTCGTCAGTATCGTCATCAATCACGGTGACATGAACCCAATTGCGTCCCCGGTCGGTCAGTTCCACGCGCACTCGCGGAGTTTCGACGACGCCTTTTTCCTCCACGTCGCCCCATCTAACCGCTCCGAGTTCCTCCGTTCCCTGCGTGACAGTTACCGTTGCCGACGGAAGTGCCGATATTTCCGTGTAGGCTGGGCTAGATTTTGAATTGGACGGTTCGCCCCATCCCCGAAAACTGTCGTTAATGAACGCCTCCGTTGAGGCTTCCGGCAGTGGGTGCGTGTATCTCGCCAAGCCGCGATCTACATCCACGTCAAGGTCGAACGGTTTCTCCGCATCTTCGGGTCGAGTCAAAATGATTCGTGTCTCGCGTTTCCCCTGTCGGACAAATGGATGCTCGTCCGCCCTGCCGAGGGTCATGGCAGCTACGATAAACCGGGAGTCGCTAGGTACGATTTCCAGCGTCTCGACCATGCGCTCCGGACTCGGGTTCTTCCATGCCCACATATGATAAGCGCGCGATCTACCACGCCTAGCCTCCTGTTGACGGGCACCGGCTTCGCCCCAGGGTCCTTCATAACGTGGCATCATCCAATCTTGGACGTGCGACACCGCCCCAAATGGTCGGTTGTCACCAGCTAGGGCAATCTCGAACCTCTCCCGAATGGGAACGTGAAAACTCTCACCACCCTCATCTCCCGATGACAGGCGAAAAATATAATCTGCGACGTGTTCCCCGACTAGACCACCCTCCTCCAGTCTGGATTCGAGCAGACAGTGCGCTACAATCACATGGCGTGCAGGCTGGTTGATAGGAATAACTGTGCGTTCTTTCCCACCATCAAACAGGATGAAACATCTATTGGCATTCGCCGCCGCCGAGCCGACCAAAAATGGTAAACCTCGGAATTCCTGCTCCCCAATCGGCACATCTGGGCGATTGTCCAATACTTCCAATCCCGCGTTGCACAATGCGGACAAGTCAATCGGTTGATAGTCTTTCACTTGAGATATTTCCTTCAGAGCGTTGCGACAACTTTGTGAAGGGCACGTGGTGGGTAGTTACTGTCGTAAGTGTTTAGTGGCTAGTGATTAGAGGATCTCTACGGGATCTCTATGGGAACTCTATCGCCTTCCTTAATCAGTCAGTTGATCGCTCGCTGTCCACTCGCTTGATCCCTACTACTAAACCGGAAAATGGGTATCCACACAAGGTGCGCCTAGAAAATGGCAAAAAAGACCGTCTAGATCCATAGTTCTCGACTCCAGAAATCAAGGGACTAAACAGTTATACCTTGCGTTGGGTATTATTGCGCTTTCTTTTCCAGTGATAGTTGTTTCTAATAGGACTTACGTAGCACCATTAGGTCGGGAATCAGAGTTCCCTCGTACAAGAGTCGCGACCTGGAGATCGCTCCTACAGAAGACGCAATTTCTGACAGCACGGAGTATACCTACTGTCTATTTGGAAGCCAGATGATAAACTTCAATCTCATTCACTTCCGCTATGGACGGTGCAATGACCCGGAAGTATTCAATATAACGTCCGCCGACAGTCCGTCGAATGTGATCGACAATCATGTCATCGGGGTCGGCGATAGGTTTTGAAATCACCCTGTCATCAACCGTCCGAGTGACCTTAATGCGAATAATATCGGTCTTAAAATTAAGTCGATCGATTACGAATTTGGGCTGGGCGCGCTGGTCTCCCACACCACGCCGCTGACGTACGGAATATGCATTCTTCCACGTTGGTTCTTGGGCTTTCGTGTCACGATAATCCACATCAAATCGAAACAGGTTGTGATTGTGGATGATAATCCTTCGTACCGGTTTGATCGAATCAAATTTAATCGCAAATACACGTTCCTTGTTCCGCAACCTAGCGGTGGCAATCGTATCTCGTTTGCCATCGTTCAGCGCCGGATGGGTCGCTTGAGTGCCAAACGAGGTAAGTGCGATGTTTTCGCTCCATTCGGTTGAAAGCACCGATGACCACATGCAGCCGGAAAGGGTTATACAAACTAGGAATAGGTAGCACAATTCAGGTTTTCTCGGCATCATTTTCTTCTCCTTGCAGGCGACAAAAGCGATGTCTGAGTCGCCCAATCGGATCTTTGCTGAGTTACTGTGCGTTGATTGCTCACGGTCTTTGCTTGAAGAGGGAATCGCAGGAGCTTCTTAATGCAGAAGATTCCCATTCCAAATCCGCCTATGTGCGCTAACCATGCCACGGGGGAACCGTGGTAGGAAAGAGAAATGTTCACGACTTGAATGATTATCCACGGTAAGAGCACTACACTGGCGGGCAGGGAGCGGATGAAAATCAGACAGAGGCATCGAATGCGCGACCTTCGACAGGCAACAAAGTGCGCCCCCATCACACCGGCAACGGCGCCACTTGCTCCAATAAGCGGAATTGTGGAATCATGATGCACCATGACGTACAGAAGTGTTGCGGCGACACCCGAAAACAGGTATAGGATAAGAAACCGGAAATGTCCAATTCGCGCCTCCAAGTTTGGACCGAAGGCTGACAAATACAGCATGTTTCCAATGATGTGAATCAACCCGCCCTCCATGACTCTGGCGTCATGGAGAAAAAGCGAAGTAATCAAACTTGGGTGAAGAAGGTTGGGAAGTATAACCGGAAAGAACGGTATTGCGTCAATGACGGTGACAATATCCCGAGGCACCGCGCCGTGCCTCATCATAAAGGAAATATCGTCATAGTATAGACAGAGTTGGTAAACGCAAACAGAGAGATTCACGAAGATAAGACATTGAACAACCCGCGGCTTCACCGATTGTTCGTCCGAGCGAAAACTACCCAATGGAATAAACAAAATTCATACCCTTAATAAATTGGAAATTGGAACGGAAGCATTGCTAATTGGATACGGGGCGATTTTCAGCCGTGTCATGTGCGTTTGCTTCAACATCGGCAGACACATCAAACCGATCGATAATCCCCATCACCAATTCCCGTATCGGCGCATTTTGGATTCCGAATACCTCTTCAGCCGTTCCCGGACCGGCGCCAACAAGCACAACATCACCTTCCCCTGCCCCGACATAATCGACGGCGATAGTGGGCTTTCTAACAAGCTGAGACTCTAGGCTCAGCGGCTGCACGAGCAACAGCGTTCGATTCTCATATGCGGCATGTTTGATGACCGACACCACTTTCCCGACAACCTTGGCAATATACAAGTTTACGCCTCCTCGCTACCGGGCATTTCCTCTATGCGGCTAACCGAATCGACAATTCCGACAATAGCGGCGTCAACGGGCATCCTACGACCGGACAACACACCGACCGCGTCCCCGCCAGTAACCATATAGATCGTATCTCCACGGCCCGCTTGGCAATGCGTATCTGTCGCGACGAGCGGTTTCCCCGTGGACTCACCCTTGTCGTCAAGGGGCTGCACAACCAAGAGCCGAGTCCCAATCAGGCTATCGTCCTTCCGGGTTGCCACAACCGTGCCGATGACCTTTCCGATGTCCATACGTGTTCAGTGCCCTAAGTGGTTTATTTTCCAAAATAATATGGTTAGTGTTGGTGCCGGTGCGGTTAGAAACCGCACCTACCGGTGTGGTAGAACGGTTTCTTGTGCCAGTCTCGTAAGCATTAAATACTTAGCGAATGAACCACTAAGTTCGATTCTGTACATTTGTAGGGTGCGCAATGCGCACCAGCCTTTAAACCCAGATAATGGGAATCCCTCCCGCTTGTCCTCAATGCTCTCCGCTATGCTCCATAAATGTACAAAATCAAATGAAGATAACCTTCAGAATCATATACAAGGTGCGGCAACGATGTCAAGCGGTAACGCGGGCGATAGACGAGGTCTAGTGTCTAATCCCGTACTCCTCCATTTTGGAATGCAGCGTATTTCGGTTTATTCCCAAAATATCTGCGGCTTTACTCCGATTCCAACCGGTTTGCTTAAGAACAATCTCGAACAGCGGTTTCTCGAAAATCGCGCGTATTTTGGAATAAAGTTCGGTCTCGGATGCGTCGGCATCAAGGGTTTGGCTCACCCAATCATTCAGAAGTCTACGCAGTTGCCCCTCAAGCGTTGACCCCTCCAAAACCGATGAATAAATCTCCCCTTCCGCAAACTTCGGAAAATGCTCCGGTAGGAGCACCCTGCCCGAACACAAAACCAACGCCCGCTTAAGTGAGTTCTCAAGTTCCCGGATATTGCCGGGCCAATCGTAAGCCATGAGTCGCTTGAACGCCTCGGATGAAATCGTCGCTTTCGGCTGCGCGTATTCCTCTGCGAATCGAGCGATGAAGAAATCAATCAGATCGGGAATGTCCGTTTTGCGCTCACACAGCGGAGGCAGATAGATCGGAATAATATTAAGCCGGTAATACAAATCTTTCCGAAAGCTGCTATCCTGGATAGATTGCTCCAGTTGTCGATTCGTAGCCGCAACCACGCGGACATCAACTTGACGTGTTTCGTTGGATCCTACAGGTTCAACCTCCCGTTCCTGCAGAACGCGCAGCAACTTCATCTGTACCTCGATCGGCAGTTCGCCAATCTCATCAAGAAAGATGGTACCCCCGTTAGCCTGTTCAAACTTCCCTTGGCGTGCCACCTCTGCGCCGGTATAAGCGCCCCGAACATGCCCGAACAGTGCACTTTCGATTAAAGCCGGCGGAATCGCGCTACAGTCAACAACAACGAACTCGTTGTCTGCCCTACCGCTATTTTCGTGAATCGCCCGAGCGACCAACTCCTTACCCGTTCCGCTCTCGCCCATAATGAGGACAGTTTCGTCGCTAACCGCCGCGCGTCCAATAACGAGGTACACCGCATGCATTGCCGGACTTTCACCCACAAGTCGTGTCTCTTTCGCGTCGGCATGTTGTTGTGGACTACCACCGTCTTTTTCTGTTTTGGTATCCGCTTTCACGGATGCTTTCGCCTCGTCCGCCGCATTTGCGGCGCGGGACACCATCGACACGACGTTATTGTTATCGAACGGTTTTGTAAAATAATCGTATGCGCGGCGTTTGGCAGCCTCTATCGCTGTTTCCGTGGTACCGTGGGCAGTCAGGACAATAATCGAGGCAGTATTATTAATCTTTTGGATATCTTTGATTAACTCCAATCCGTCTGCGTCCGGCATTCTGATGTCGAGAAGGATAACGTCTATCGGTTCCGCGTCAAGGCAGGTAAGTGTTTCACTCCCGTTTCGCGCCTCATGTACGAGATACCCCTCCTTCTGAAGGAGTTTAGTTAATACGAACCGGATGCCATCATCATCATCGGCAATGAGAATTGAGTGTTCCATAGGTGTTTTTGTGAGTGCAAATTAGTGGCACACGAACCGGCACTATACAAAGGTTACGCCTCGTCAATCTGTGCCGGTAATGTAATGACAAACGCCGTTCCTTGAGGTTGGGTTACATCGACTTCAATCGCGCCATTGTGCTCCTCGACAATCTGTTGACTAATAGAAAGTCCCAAGCCGGTGCCCTTCTGCTTCGTTGTGTAGAAGGGATCGAACAGTTGCGAGGCGTGCTGTGGAGAGATGCCCCGTCCGGTGTCTTGGATACGGACGTGAACCGCTCCCTGCGCGGCATCGTGCGACGTTCGAACGGTCAGGACGCCGCTGTCTTCCATTGATTCAATCGCGTTGCGAAACAGGTTCAGGAAAACCTGTGTAAGCCCGTCGACGTTGATTGGTACAGGCGGGCAATTTTCATCGTGTTTGAAATCTACACGAATACGGTTTTGGCTGAATTCCGGTTCGCAAATGGAAAGGCTATCATCAATCAAGCCCTGAATGCCGTGCGGTTCGAACGTAAGCGTATGCGGTTTGCCAAAAGCCAACAACTGCTCAATCACACGGTTCAGTCGATCTACTTCTTGGATAATCACATTCGTGTATTCGTGAATTTCGCCATTGGACTCTAGGTTGTCATCAGTCATTTGGAGCAATTGGCTAGCGCCACGAATTCCGCCCAGCGGATTCCGGACTTCATGCGCAACCGTCGTAGCCAACTTTCCCAGCGTTACCAGTCTTTCCGACTGAACCAACGCATCTATCATTTGCTGAATCTTAACCCGTTGAGCCAAGACGGAGGCGATAATCGTGAGAAGCCGAACCTCATCTCCCGTGGCGAACCTGTCAGATCCCTTGTCAATGGTGAGTGTTCCGACAACCTTTTCATCGACAATCAGCGGAATACACCAGAACGCGATACGATCTTTCGATTGAACGGACAGAGCCTTGGGGAGTTCCAACCGTTTTAGCGGTTTGCGACTATGAGGTACGCCAATCGCTTCCCCGGAAGACAACACGCTTTGCTGGATTTCGTCAATTTGGCTGTCGGTGCCGCGCTTGATTTCCGCCGAGGTAAGCCCCAACATGGCTTCGGCACATTTTACCAGCTCGCCATTCCTCTCTAACCTTAGCGTACCACGGTAAATGCCTAATCGGTCCGCGAGAATCTTTATTACCCGCTGAAACAATTCATCCAGTTCTATATCGGCGCTTGCAGCTTCGCTGACTTCGAAGAGGGTGGACTGGTCGCGGATACGCTTCTCGAGATCCGAGTTCGCCGCATTTATCCGACCGATCTGCCTCTCGGTCGTGAGGCGCTGCGCATTAAGCAGCCTGATTGTTCGCACGATGAAATAGGCGATGAAGGGATACAATGTCGCCACTGCCGCCGAGGCGACAACCCAATGTGTTTGCTGATTGATATGGCGAAGCACAAACAACCAGTTTGCTGTTGTCGTTAGTGTTAGCAGGATTCGCTGTCCAAGCCGCGCATCGTATCTGGCGGCAAGAATCATTACGACGTAGTAGAGATGTGAAGCAACATCGTAATATTGAGGGATGCGCGATCCGTAAATAAAGAAGTTGATGAATATGACGACGCATGCCAGCAGGAAGGTTCTCATTTACTCCGCAAAAAATTGTCGAGCATCTTCAACCCTACTCGACCGCTTTTCTCCAGATGAAACTGGGTTGCGATGAGGTTTTGGCGCGCTACCACACTACAAAATTCGACGCCGTAGGTTGTTTTGCCGATGACGGCGGTGGGTTGTGCCGGAATGGGATAGTATGAATTGACGAAGTAGAAGTGTGCGGGATTGGGAACCCCCTCGAAAATCGGGTGCGATTCGGTTTGATGTACCTCGTTCCAACCAATCTGCGGTACCTTCAGTTGCGGCGTTGCTTCAAATTTGTCAACAACCCCCGGCAAGATTCCGAGACACTCCGTGTCCCCTTCCTCGCTGTAATCAAACAGGATTTGGATGCCGATACATATCCCCAGCATCGGTTTGCCGGTCTTGTAGCAGGTCTTCAACACGTCGGAAAGTCCGTGTGCATTGAGGTTGTCCATTGTTGCACCCGCGGCGCCGACACCCGGGAAAATCACCTTTTCGGACGACATGATGGTCTCCGCATCGGCAGTGATTTTGCCGTCATAACCCAAGTACGTGACCGCGCGTTCAACACTCGTCAGGTTGCCCGCGCCGTAGTCGATAATTGCAATCATTGAGCCTTATGTTGATAAGAGATTGGTTTGGAAAATCAGGAAGTTGCCGTTAAAGTGGTGTTGCAGAAGAAAGACATCCATCTGAGAGTATAGGTGCGAGAGGTGCATTTGGCAAAAGGCGGTTTGCATTCGCTGGATATGCAATTCCTTTTCGCCTTCATCGTGACATGGCACGGCGAAGTTCAGCGTATTGTCTCCAATTTGTGGGTACTGATTTGAATTCAATAGATTCGCACCTGCCTTCACTTCGGTCATTACGCGGAACCGTAGTCGAACTGATGCTGACTCTATATTTCTCGTTCTACTGAAGGTCTCTTGTTCGCTGAATATGTCTAACAAAACCCGCTTCATCGGCTCAGACAATTCCAAACCAAGCTCTTCAAGTCGCTCTTCGAGCGCTTGCCCAAATGCCTTGGAAATAAGTGTCGAAACGGGGATTGTCTCAAAGAATTTACCGTGAGATAAGCAGATTTTTATATCTGGAGTTTTTTTGCCGCGAACCAAGTAGAATACTTGCCGAATAGGCACCGAAAGTATATTGTTACCCACCTCTTGCATCTGAGTTCGTATAACGTTTTCTGATCCACTAATTAATTTCCGAATGTCCTTTTCGCCTGTAGGAATGGTCGAATTGAAAGATGCCACCGAATAGGATCTACTATCCTTGAGTTCAATCAATTCACCTCCACTAAACAGCCCGTCATCATGATTGAGTTTGATAGCCAAGTCGGGAAATTTGCCTTTGTTAACGCAAGACAGCATTCGTTCATCAAACGGGAATGAATCAAGCGGACTTGCATACGTCAGTTCGTTACTTCTTTGGCAAAGATCCGCGAAGAAATGATAGATTGAATAAGCCATCTATTCTTTTTCAAAGAGTGTCGTTTGTCGGGAAGCTAACGGACTATGTGATGCCGATATGCCATCTCCCCAAATTCCTTCCAATCCTGAAGTATATGCATAGTCCTTGAGAAAGCGTGAAACATCATCGGCCTTTCTTTCCTCGGCAAGCCGATCTCGGATGATTTCGACGTTGCAGGGGTCAAGTTCAATTCCAATAGACTTCCGATTGAGTTGACTGGCGACGACCAATGTTGTTCCCGAACCGGCAAACGGATCAAGAACGACATCCCCCGGATTTGTCGAGGACAGAATAATACGTATCAAGAGTTGAATAGGTGATTGTTGTTTGTGCGCACGGTTGCCTTCCGTATCGTATAAGGCCTCATCGCCCGCAAAATAGCCGGAGGTCATCTCGCGAATGTCATCCCATACATCAGTCACAAACATGCCGTTTTCTCGTTGATACTTGTAGCCGGCAGGGAGTGGCGGGTCAATCCGCAGGCGGTTGAATAGTCTCGGGCTCTTTCCTTTCGTCCCAAACGCGATGATTTGGTAATGCTTGCCATAGCGTTTCATGGCGGGAACGGCGGATGTCTTCTTTTTCCAGACTATCAGATTTTGAAATGTCCAACCTGACTCGCGCAAACACCGGAGAACGAATTCACTGTTTTTCTCGCGCTGCATGAAGTAGATTGCGCCGCCATTGGATGTTAACGCATGAACCTCCTTACACACATCCCGCATCCATCCCCAATACTCCTCATCGGGCAAGTTGTCATTCCACGCATTATACTCCTTGTCTTGATTGAACGGCGGATCAAGAAACGTAAGGTCTATAGGTTCGATATTGGTGTGTTGCCGAAGCAACAACAAGCAATCGCCGTGACGCAAGGTTGTTTTCATTATACGCTCTGGTCAGTGAGATACTCGCCGTTTATGGAAACTCGAAAAATATTGGTCTTCGCTTCATTTCGTAGATTCACTATAGACGTGTAGCAGGCGTGCCCCGCTATGTTGATGCGCCAGTTCAGTTGTCTCCGCGCGTAATTCGTCGATGGGTGTAACGGATTTTTACCTCAAAGCCGTGGGGTTGTTCGCCGGGGCGTGAGTCTACCTCCGGCATACGGATTGTTTCCGATATTTGCCTCGGTAATCTGGATACTACTTTTTGTTTTTTGCTAAGTTTGCACAAACGAGTTCTTTATCGTTCCGAGCAAAGACGTGTTTATAGGCAAACGCAGGGTGTGCCCATGTAACACCGCCCCTTCGGTTGAGTTGGTCGCGTGTTGGTTCGATCAATTTGGCACGACTGATAATATTCAGCCCTTCCGGAGAGAGTTCCGTGATAAGAAGTTCACCGTGTTCGTTAAACATCCAGACTCTGTTATCTGCTGAGACCGGATTTCTGACGAAATGGATGGTGCTCCAACGTGCTTTCCGCACGGCGGAAAGGTCTTCCCATATCCGATCCCCGTTTCCCGCGTCTATACAGCGGAGTTCACCGTAACTGTCCACACCGTAAATGTAATCGCCTATTCGAACGGGTGTTGACATAGCAGGCTGGATGGCATCGGTGTTCAGTTCATCTTTTCCCGTGCGATACCAACCGAGTTCTGCTTCCAACGCTTCCGGTGACAACTTCAGGAGAAGAGCGCCGCGCCGGAAATGCGCAACAAACAATTCATTCTGATGGAAAGTAGGGGTAGCAATAGCGGCCATGACACCTTCCGCCGCAAACGTATACAGCCAGTGTAATGTGCCAGTTTGTGGATTAAGGGCTACAACATTAGTGCTCGTCCAGCATACAAGGACGCGTTCACCCGCTTGCGTAATAACAACCGGTGCGGAATAAGAGGCATTATCGTCCAACGCTTTCCATTTTTCTTCGCCGGTTTTCCGGTCAAATGCAACGATACATGCGTTCGGCGTACCGCCGATTTGGACGATGAGATGGTCGCCTTCAACAAGAGGCGCGCTCGCGATGCCCCAGATAGGCATATTGATGTTATATTCGGCATTGAGATCTCTTTTCCATACGACCTCACCCGTGGCAGCATCGAAACAGTGCAGATGTCCCATCGCTCCTAATGCATAGGCGAGTCCATCATGTACAGTCACAGTCGCGCGGGGCCCCGCTGTATAGTCAATCTTGTATGCGCAATCGTAGGTATAGGACCAGATGGAATCACCCGTCTCCCAATCGAAACAGTGAACACGCTCGGCCTGTTTCGGCTTTGTCACCCGGTCGGTAACATAGACACGCCCCTCAGCAACGCTCGGTCCGCTATACCCGCTTCCGATAGGCACACGCCAGCGGATAGGGATTTCAGGTCCCTCGAACTTTTCAACAATGCCGGTTTCGTTCCAAACGCCTTCGCGATTTTCACCGCGCCATTGGGGCCACTCGTCGGCATTCACAAGTTGTGTCTGTATCACCACTACGGTAAACAGGACCAAGAACAGATTGGTAAGTTGCTTCATAAATTTGGCTCTCCTGAGTCAAGTGGTTCATTTTCTAAAAACATATGGTACATGTTGGGTGCCGGTGCGGTTAGAAACCGCACCTACCGAAATATGTGTAAATATGAATGGAATTGACCATAAACACCAAGGCAAAGTCAAATAGGAAATTGAAACCTTCCATCAATCCTCTTGACATGACGAAACATTCAGTCTACCTTGTCAATCTGCCGATACAGATTCGCCATCTCAATCGCTGTGACTGCTGCCTCCGCCCCCTTGTTCCCCGATTTTGTCCCGGCACGCTCGATTGCTTGTTCAATAGTATCCGTGGTAATCACGCCGTAGATGACGGGCACTCCCGTATTCAGACCAACCTGTGCAATCCCCTTCGCGCTTTCATTGGCAACATAGTCGAAATGCGGCGTCGCGCCGCGGATGACAGCGCCAATGCACACAATCGCATCAAATTTGCCCTTTTCGGCAATCCGTTTGGCGGCGGCTGGAATCTCGAAAGCGCCCGGCGTCCAATACACGTCGACCTCCTCAAGGGGCACACCGTGCCGCTTCAGCGAATCGAGGGCGCCGTCAAGCAATTTCGTAGTTATAAAGCCGTTAAACCGGCTGACAATGATTCCGATTTTGAGATTGGTACCGATGAGGTTCCCTTCGTAGGTAGTAGGCATTGTTCTTTTTAATCAATCGTATTGTCTCGGTCTCAAGATTTCTCTAATCTGCTAGTTAGAGCTCGAATCCTCCGGCTCCAGTATTGGATGCAGCAAAAGATGTCCAAGCTTTGATCGTTTTACTGCAAGGTAATTCCGATTGAACTCGTGCGGCACAGTTTGCAAGGGAACTTGCTCCACAATCTCTAGACCGTGCCCGGCTAAACCTGTAACTTTCTGTGGATTGTTTGTCATCAAACGCATTTTGCGAACCCCCAAGTCCACCAAAATCTGCGCTCCGATGCCGTAATCCCTCAGATCCGGCGGGAATCCGAGACGCTCGTTTGCTTCAACCGTATCCAAGCCTTCGCTGTCCTGCAAGTTGTAAGCGCGAATTTTGTTCCGCAGCCCCATGCCGCGTCCCTCCTGCCGCATGTAGAGCAGCACGCCTCGCCCCTCCTTTTCAATCCTCTCCTCTGCCAACTGCAACTGTTCGCCGCAGTCGCAGCGTAGCGAGCCAAACACGTCGCCGGTTAAACACTGTGAATGCACACGCACCAACACCGGCTCGCCATCCGAAAAGTCGCCTTTCACAAGGGCGATGTGTGTCTTTTCGTCATTCGTACTCTCGTAGGCATACAGTTTGAATTCGCCGTGATCGGTCGGAAGTTCTGCTTCAGCCACCCGTCTGACAAGCGTTTCGGTCTGCCGGCGATACGCGATGAGGTCGGCAATCGTGATGATCTTTAGGTCATGTGTTTCGGCAAACTCCAGCAACTCCGGGACGCGCGCCATCGTCCCGTCTTCATTTAGCACCTCGCACAGCACACCTGCCGGAGATAATCCAGCGAGTCGTGCGAGATCTACCGCCGCCTCTGTGTGTCCCGCCCTCCGAAGAACACCCCCTTCCATCGCCTGCAACGGAAAAATATGACCGGGCTTAGAGAAGTCATCTGACACGGAGTTCGGGTCAACAAATTTGCGAATTGTACACGCGCGTTCGTAGGCGGATATCCCCGTGGTGACCTCCTTTGCGTCAATGCTCACGGTGAAAGCCGTCCGCATGTGTTCGGTGTTGTCCGGTACCATCGGGTCAAGGTTTAGCTCGGCAAGGCGTTTCGGGCAAGCCGGCAAACATATTAATCCGCGTCCGTACCTTGCCATAAAGTTAATCGCTTCGGGCGTCACCTTTTCAGCCGCCATAATGAGATCGCCCTCATTCTCTCGACCGGGGTCGTCCACCACTACGACTAACTTTCCATCTCTAACACCTTCAATGGCTTCCGGTATCGTATTGAACTTCATGGTTTAATCTCTTCTCAGGCTTTGATTAGGCAAATCCATACGATTTCAAATACGCTAAATCAACTGAACGGGGATGTTCAGATTTCTCGCCTAGCAGCTTCTCGACATATCGTCCCAAAAGGTCAACTTCAATATTTACGCGATCGCCTACCCGTTTCTCTCCGATGGTTGTCACCTGCTTTGTATGCGGGATGAGTGCAATCTCGAATTCGGTCTCAGATAGATTGGCGACTGTCAGGCTAATCCCGTCAACGCAAATTGATCCCTTGAACACAACATATCGCATCACGTCGGGGGATGCGGAGACACGCATCATCGACGAATCGCCTTCATCCCGCCAGCCGCTGATAACTCCCACATCGTCAACGTGCCCCAATACAATGTGACCGCCCAGTCGGGAGTTGAGCTGCAATGAGCGCTCAAGGTTGACGCCGTCCCCTCGACTCCGGCTGCCCAAGGTCGTACGGCGCAAGGTCTCGGCAGAAATATCAGCCGTAAAACTCGCACTGTCCACCTGCGTCATCGTCAGGCACACTCCGTCAATCGCTACACTATCGCCAACTTTACTATCTGTCAACACTTCCGAGGCGCCAACGTTTAGAACTGCGCCCTGCGAAGTTCGATGTACGTCATTGACGACACCGATTTCCTCAACGATTCCCGTGAACATGCGCCTTAATCCGAAGGATTAACCGATTAGCACCCCGTCCCCAAATAACCTTCAACAAGAATATCCCCATCAATTAACTTGACACTCACATCACGCAACACGTGTGCTTCCGCTAGGCGCTGAATCCCCTCGCCGCCAATGGGGCTGGGGGCATTTGCACCTCCGATTAACTTCGGTGCAACAAAAAACACAATTTTGTCAACAATTCCGGCTTTTAGTGCCGAGGCATTCACCTCGGCGCCTCCTTCGATGAGAACGCTCGTGATACCCTGGCAGCCAAGCGCATGCATTAGTGCGGGCAGACACACTCGCTTGCCTTCGTCCTCCACCACCACTACCTTTGCTCCTGCCGCCTCCAAACGGGCAATCCGTTCTTCCGACGCTCGTTTGGTAGTGGCGATGATTGTATTTGCTTCACTGTCCGGATTGAAGACCTTTGCAGTTGACGGCGTGCGGCACTCCGAATCAACAACGATTCGCGCCGGATCTTTCCCAACCCGTTCGGGCAGTCGTGTCGTTAAGGACGGATTGTCGTTTATTACCGTATTTACGCCCACCAATATGGCGTCCACGGTGTCTCGGATCTCATGCCCTCGTAACCGTGACGCCTCGGATGAAATCCATTGTGACTCACCTGAAGCCGTAGCGATTTTCCCGTCAAGGCTCATCGCCGACTTGAGGATGACGAACGGTTGATTTGTCCGGATGTACTTTATGAAAACTTCATTTAAGCGACGCGCTTCAGGCTCACACAAACCAACATTGACTTGGACACCAGCCTTCTCAAGCTCCCGAATGCCTTTGCCGCCAACTTTGGGGTTCGGATCGACATGAGCGGCAAAAACCCGCGCAACCCGAGATTGGATAATCGTTTCCGTGCACGGAGGCGTCCGTCCATAGTGGGAACACGGCTCGAGCGTCACGTAAAGTGTTCCCCCGTGTGCGGCTGCTCCGGCGTGATTGATAGCATGAACCTCTGCATGTGGTCCTCCCGCCGCCCGATGATACCCTTCGCCGACGACCTCGCCTCCTTGGACAATGACTGCTCCAACGAGCGGATTGGGGCTTGTTCGTCCGCGCGCCCGCGCGGCGAGAGCCAAAGCACGACGCATGTATTTCACATCCTGTGCCGTCCATCCCGATGCGTCAGCCACGGCTAACTCCTTTGTGATGCGGTCACTTCCCTTCAGCCCCTGTTACAATTTCGGCAGGTCATTGAAGAATCTCGGGAATAAAAAAAGCCCAAAAATCCATCTTTGGGCAAAACGGCTCCGTTACTATCATTTCATTTCCGGATGATAACCGTAGGCTTGGCATTTCCTCAAATCTGTTTCACATCTGTTTGGTTCTCGGGGTTTGCCGCTATTAGAGAATTTTACCTATTCCTCACAGATTCTAATGTTCACACAGAAACGGAAGAACTCTGTTTGGTAATAGTATATCACAGCGTCTCTCCACAAATCAAAAAAGAAAAGTGCAACTGCTGAGAGCACAAAAACCGGGAACATCTTACTACGAGAAGGATTTCAAACAATCAATTAGACTCTGGTGGTTGGCGAGATCGAATTGGTGTGATCCAACGTACATGAACTGAATAACCCTGTTCTTATCAATCACAAAAGTTGCGGGGCGAGCGATGTTGTACGCATCAATTCCCAGTCGGTGATGCACACCGTAACCCTTGATGACATGGCGGTCTTTGTCCGTAAGCAGCGGAAACGTGATGTTGTGTCGATCGGCATACTTCCGTACCTCCCGGGGCCACTGACCGACAACGCCGATGACTACGGTTTGGAGTGCTGTGTATTCTTCCAAATGTTCCTGCAAACTCGCCAACTGGCGGCGGCTGTTGGGTCACCACGTTCCCCGGAAGAACACCAGCACAACGTGCTTTTCACCCATGAACGATTCAAGTTCCACATGTTCCTGATGAACAGACCGCAATGTAAACGGAGGCGCGGTATCTCCAATCTTGAGCGCTTTGTTTCTTCGTGGCATAATCAATCTATAGGAAATCTACGAAGACCTCATTGGCTAGGAAAAGTCCTTGACGAGTTAGTCTGAGATACTCGCCTTTCCATTCCAACAGATTCATGCCAATCCATTTATCGAGAACATCCCCAAATTCGACCTCTATCGACTCGCCAAATCGTCGTTGATAGTCCAGTGCCCGAATCCCTTCCCGTTTCCGAAGACCGAGGATGATTGTTTCCGCCTTTTCATCTCGCCCGGTCAGTTGCTCGGAATCTGCAACCGGTTTTCTACCCTGTTTAAGGGATTCAACATAATCTTGAACGCCGCGGATATTTGAGTAACGCACCCCGTTGATATACCCGCACGCTCCCGGTCCCAGCCCGATATATGACTGATTATCCCAGTATACAAGATTGTGTTTCGCGGCACAACGCGGCTTGGCAAAGCCCGAAATTTCGTACTGTTGATAGCCGTGGTCGGTTAGCGTGTCAATGGTAGCGCGATACATTTCGGCTTCGATCTCATCCGAAAGCCGCCGGAGTTTTCCCGTCCGCCAAGACTCATAGAATACGGTTCCCTCCTCAAGCATCAGGCTATACGCCGAGATGTGCTCCGGCTGAAGTGAAATGACCTCCTGCAAGCAAGATTTCCACCCCTCAACCGTTTGATTCGGTAACGCAAATATCAGATCCAGGTTGATGTTATCGAACCCGACTCCGCGTGCGAGGTTATAACTTTGGACTGTCTCGTCTACCGTGTGAATCCGTCCGAGTTGTTTCAACGTTGCATCGTCCATCGCCTGCACTCCGAAACTCAATCGATTCACGCCTCCGAACCGCATCACCTCAAGTTTCTGGTAATCCACGGTTCCGGGATTGCACTCAACGGTGATTTCTGCTGCCCCATCGACCTCAAAAACGGCGTGCAGATGCCCGAACAACCTATCCAACGATTCTGCGGACAGAATGGATGGCGTTCCGCCTCCGATGAAGACCGTTTTTAATCTGCCAGAATCAAGACGGTAAAGTTCCATCTCGGACCGCAACGCTTCGAGATAATGGTGTGCCTGCTCTTTGTGGAACGCGTACGTATTAAAAGCACAATAGTGGCACTTCGTCGCACAGAAGGGCACATGAATGTAGAGCGATCTAGCTTGATTCATCACAATTTATATCTTACTTCCTTGGTGTGTCCGCTATCTGCGCGTGGTTTGCCTCCGCCCGCTTGGTCTGGATTGCCAATTCCAGACCTCACACCTAATTCGCCAATCCGTAGGTTGGGTTGAGCACCGCGAAACCCAACTATTTCCGATTATACTTTAGTCCCTTAGCTTTAACGTTTATATACTTTGCGTTGGGTATTATTGCGCTTTCTTTTCCAGTGATAATTGTTTCTAATAGGACTTACGTAGCACCAGCAGGTCGGGAATCGGAGTTCCCTCGTACAAGGGTCGCGACCTGGAGATCGCTCCTACAAAAGACGCAATTTCTGACAACGCGCAGTATAGAAAAGCGATAGTCCTGCCATGCAATCTAGATCAAAGATCTATTGAGGATGGCGCGGGCGGCCCTCTTCCAACCTTCCGTCCTTCCATCCAACCCGACTCTTCTTGGCGGTTTCAAGCCAAACGCCAAAATCTGTGTCGTAGATCAAGCCGATGTAACGAGTTTCGTGGAAATCTTAAGCCGGCGTCGCACCAACTGTGATATCGTGTCGATTCCCATATTGAGCACGGCGGTGACAAAAATCAGTAACACCACTTTGTCCATGTGAACGGCTTCAATCGCGCTGTCAATGTAAAACCCTAGCGTATAAACGCCAAGTATGCCAAGCATGGCAGACTCCCGCATCATTACCTCCCAACGATAGAAGAGGAACGCGAGGAATTGTCCGTATACACGTGGAAGAATCTCGAAGAAATAACGGTCTAACCGTCTGTGTGGTGCATCCAGACGCAACGGGACGAGATCGGCATTGTTGCTGGTCAGAAAAGCCAGAATCGCCCCGTTATGCAGGAGAATTGCCCACACCGCCGGTAGCATCGAAGGTCCCCATAGTTGCACAAACACGAAGGCAAGAATATACTCCGGGGTGGTGCGCAGAACAATGAGCAAATAGTGCGACATTCGACCGGCGATCTTCCCTGTGAAATGTCGGCAGGCAAACGGAAAACTCAACAGTGTGAATACTCCGGTCCCTACCAATACAATCTGGGTCAAAATCACCGTGTTCCGAATGCCCTTCCAACCCTCACCCACGATTATTTCTCGCGTCCACTGCCATACAGGTTGCCAAGTATATGACACGGCGTAGCTGCCCGTCGATACGCCTTCCTGACGCATGGGCCAAGGCAAGATTTCATAGGTGAAGAATCGCAGGACGTTCGTCCATGACAGCGTAATCTCCCATGACAGAAGGATGAACGCCGCTGCGGCATAGAGCGGTATCAAACGGGCTTTGACCCAATATCTCAGCGATGCAATCAATAAATAGAAGACATAAAGCAGAGCCGCCGCTTCCGAGTACAACCCTTCGCGAAATGCGGTCTCCAGATGAAATCCGAGCGTTGGAAGACCAATGAATCCGAGAATGGCGCTCGATCGCAACGCGCACTCGAAACGGTAACTCGTATAGTGCTTCGCATCGGCGTAAATGACGGGAAGAATGCCGTAAACAAAGCGGCTCAAGCCTCCGCACCGAGTAGGTACGCCCTCTAGGGGGCGTCGGTCCGACTCCTGAACAATCTCCGCATATACTTTGGCAAAGATGCCGGCGTAAGGTATCGCGATAGCAAGCACACCGCAGACCGAGTTGAGTCCAACCACGGATAGGAAAATGAACGCCCAGAAGATTTCATGAATGGCGCGAATAAAGGCACAGAACAATCGGACGGCGGTAAAACGGAAAAAGAATGCGAGCACGATGCCGAATACAACGGCGAGGCAAATACCACAGAGCGCAAAAACCACCGTGTTTAGCAGAGCATTCCAGAATCCCCAGATGGCGAGGAAGTCGGGAGTCACAACTCCTTTCGCCATTCTGCCAACTTCTAGCCAAGGATCTTGCGTCGATACCTCAAGGTCCGCCAACAGGAACGCAACGAGCGCAATAGCTGCGAAGAGAAGGCTTGTTTTCAGCATTAAGCTTCCCGCGAACTAGGAATGCACATGGACTCGGTGCCATTGGGAGTGTCTTTCATCTAGGGGATACCGGTTTCACGCAGCGAAAGCCCTGGAAGTCCTCAATGAAGTCTATCGGGCTATAGGAGCGATGGAATACTTCCAACCCGTGTTCGGCTCTATGATGCCAGGATCCGCCGCGAGTAACACGAAGGCTCTTAATCGATTTGAGATCGGCGGTTGGTGACACCTCCCCGCCCGCCACCGGGTTCTTTCGTGGGCTTCGCGAATAGAAATCCTCCTGCCACTCATCCATGCACAGCTCCCACACTGTTCCCGCCATATCGTACACCCCATAGCCGTTCGGTGGAAAACTACCCACCGGCAGCGTGACGCGGTATATGGAATCGTAACTCGCCAGCGACGGGTTCGGCTGCTCGTCACCCCAGGGGTAAGCCTTGCCGCCGAGTCCCCCGCGTGCGGCCTTTTCCCACTGCGCCTCCGATGGAAGTGTCTTGCCGGCCCATCGTGCATATTCCATGGCATCCCACCATGTCACCCAGACGACGGGTTGTTGTGGATGGCTGAACGGGGGCGTTGTTTTTGGTGCCGGGTAACCCGTCTCTCGGACAAACTTCTGATACTGCGCATTTGTGACAGGATGAACGTCCATATAGAACTCATCCAAATACACTGTGTGAATAGGTCTTTCCCAGTGCTTATCATCGTTCTTGGGACTTCCCATCTGAAACTCTCCGGCTGGAATCAGAACCATCTCGGCACCGTCTTTCTCATTCACGATTCGCTTGGACAACATGGTCCCCCGGTTACTCATTTTCACGTTACATCCGTATAGCGTGACGGCAGCAATTTGTAGAATTATGACAAATACAAGTGTGCGCATGCTTCTTCTCAGTATTAACTCAGTCGTAATTGTTTAGTTCAGAACTTATGCGCCAACAGGAAATCGCGACCTGGAGATCGCTCCTACATTACGCTCATGGTGTAGGAATGGGGATTGAACTGCAGCACGACGAACCAGCATTTCCAATACAGATTGATAGACTAAACAGTTACACTCAGTCGATTAATCTGATCCGAGGTACCGCCTTTCTGCAAGCCATAACGCGCCGAAAGCGATAACCGTCGATACAAACACCAGTCGATAAGCGCTGATTTCTTGACCGGTTTGCACATAATTGAAAATGGCTAAGGGAAGCGTCTGTGTTTTACCGGGTATGTTGCCGGCTATCATCATGGTAGCGCCGAATTCGCCGAGGCTTCGAGCGAATGCCAGAATGGCGCCTCCGACAATCCCTCGGTAGGACAACGGGAGCGTGACTGAAAAAAAAACCTTGAAACGTCCAGCACCAAGCGTACGCGCTGCGCTTTCCAGCAGAGGATTAATTCCCTCCATAGCGATTACAATACTGCGAACCATCAGGGGAAACGAGATAACGGAAATCGCCAAAACAACGCCTAACCATGAAAATACAATCTCAATCCCAAACAGTCGATAGAGGATGGCGCCGATAGGTCCCTGCCTGCTAAACAGCATGAGTAGCAGATAACCACTCACAACGGGAGGCAGCACCAAAGGCAGCATTACGAGGGTATTGAGGAGCGACTTCCCGCGAAATGCCGTCTTCGCAAGCAGCCACCCTATTCCGACGCCCATCGGTAGAATGCACAGCAAACTAAACAGGGCGGTTTTGACGGAGATGACCAGCGCCGCGACCTCTGTATCTGTTAGGTTCATTTGACGACAGAAAATCCGTATTTCTCGAACATGCGCTTGGCTTCCGACGTTTGGAGATATTGAAGAAACAAGCGTGCGAGATCCTCGTGCTTCGTGTCTTGAATCACCGCGGCCGGATACAGGATTGGGCTATGGCTCAAAGCGGGAAATTCATAGGCAATTCTGACCTTCTTACTCACGGACGCATCCGTTTTATAAACTATACCGAAATCGACCTCCCCCGCCTCAGTGTATGCGAGAACGGCTCGAACATCTGCTCCAGGAATCAGTTTCGGTTGGACTGCCGACCAAATTCCCAATCGTTTCAAGACTTCCGCTCCGTAGATGCCCGCCGGGACGGAACTCGGTTCTCCGATGGCGATTCGTCGGGTATGCGAATCCGCAAGTTCTTCCGGTCTTTCGATTTGATGCGAGCTACCAGTCGGAGCAACCAGCATCAAGCTGTTTCTTAACACATCGCGGCGACTGGATTCATGGATGGCGCCTTTCTCTTGCAACACATCCATCTGTTTTGGGCTAGCGGAAATGAATAAATCTGCCGGAGCCCCCCGTTCAATCTGAACCTGCAACGTCTGCGAACTTGCAAAATTTGTATAGACCCTAACCTCTCGCTCGGATTCAAACGATTTAGAAATTTCTGTGACTGCATCAGTCAAACTCGCAGCCGCAAAAACTGTTAACTCCGCCGCGCCGCTCGGTTCTCCCCTCGTTCGCGTTCGTCCCTGTTCCTGATTCGTACACCCCACCACTGTGCACACGAAAACAAACATAAAGGCACAAGTTTCGACAGTCCGGACAACTATTCGTCGAAAGGTAAAATATCTCTCACTTTCACGCCACGAAACCGAGTTTTTTCCTGAAAACTCGGTTTCTCTCTCAAGTAACACTCCACATTGCACTCCTTTGGAGTGCAGATGCGGGGAGGGATCATGTTCTATTGACATCTCACTCCTCTGGAGTGAAAACCAGACCACGAAGGAACGCTTTTCACGGCTAGTCATTGAGCGAAAAAGAGTGTTACTTGCTGAATGAATTATTCCGACAGGGATAATGGCGCGCTATCAAGTAACACTCGCTCGAAGCCAGTCATAGAGCGAAAAACGAGGGTCAATTTATGATGCACGACACACATGGAAGATCTCTATCGCGTTCCCTATTCAGTCACTTGATCTCCTCTGGAGCGCGGAAATTTGGACACATCGTATTCTATTGACATTTCGCAAGATCTACTATCGCACTCGCTATTCACTCGCTTGATCCTCTGGATCGAGGAAAGGGACTCCGACTAGAACGTGTTACTTGCTGAAAGAGTTATTCCGCTAGGGATAATGGCATGCTCTCACCGGACACAGTCCATTGCAATTCGTCGCTCACAGGATTCTGCCATGTGCGCCTACGCAAACTTTGCCAACCCATGCCCACCCTTGGCTTTCACTACAACAGATTAATCCCGACAGATTCACTCTCGTACAACTCACCAAGCATGATTTGGGAAACCCTTTTAGTCGGCAAATCAAATTGAACTTCACCCTCACGCAGTCCGATGATCCGCTTGGCAAACTTTAAAGCAAAGTCGACAGCGTGCAGGGACAACACAATGGTTTCGGCGCTCTGCATAATCAACTCCATTACGGTCGCCGCCTGATGCGGATCAACCGAAGAGATGGGTTCGTCTGCTAACAAGATATCCTCGCCACGGTACATCGCGCGCGCAACAGCTACTCGTTGCTGCTGGCCTCCCGATAACGCGCCTACCCGCTCAAGAATTTTTTCCTCCATCCCGAGTTTGGACAGGATTGGGACAATCTCATCCAGAATCTTTACTTGGGGTTTGATTAGATTTAGGAGGTTGAAAGCTGTGGAATGCTGATCGAGACGTCCAATGAAGACGTTATGGAAGGCAGAGAGTTGTGGTACGAGCGCGTAATGTTGATGTACGAACGACGATCCGCCCGCAACTCTTTCGTATAGCGTGCGAAGCAGCGTAGTCTTACCGGCACCGCTGGGGCCAATCAAAGCGACCTTCTCCCCTCTGTGAATCTGCAGGGAGACACTCTTCAAGGCGACGTTGTTCTCGTAGGCGACACTTTCCTCGTCCAAATTGAAAAGTGCGGGCTCGGCAGATGGCTCCATGGCTTATGAGAATGCGGAATAAAAGGTGTGATGCACAGCGGGTGTAATTCCTCGGCTAGGGAACACAAATCGCCATTCCCCAATAGGCGGACTGCTCCGAACCTTACTGACAAAATGTTAATCTTAATATCGGTACATTAAGTGGTTCTTTCGCTAAAAAATTGATGTATACGCCTTACGTTTTTGGAATCGGTGCGGTTAGAAACCGCACCTACCGGGGTTATTGTAGAGCATCGAGTGATGACATATACACTTAGCGAATGAATCATTAAGAAGCATCGCCAGATAATTTCTTAGCTCATATCAAAAGAAAGTGCAAAGAGACTTTGAGAAACCGAGTTTTGAAGAAAAAAAACTCGGTTCCACCCACCTATTCTTAACATGAACGACTTTCTTTTATTTCCTGATGATTCCAACCTCAATCGCGGTATCCAAGATAGGCTGGTACAGCGAATTATCGGCAGGAATAAAACTTTTTCTCGGGAATGCGTCAAGTATCGCCGGATCATCAATGTCGGTAATTGCCTGCTGTACCTTCTTGATGAATCCGTCACCGAAAGCCTCGTCCGCATCCCCGCGGATCGTCCAGTTGTAATCCGGGTACGGCGGCGTGCGCCAGATGACCTGCACTTTCGTTGGGTCTACCTTGCCTGCTTCGACCTCTTTTCGCCACACCTTGTAATTCATGGCGCCGACCTCATAACTACCCGACTGTACCAAAGCCAATGTTTTGGAATGGTCGCCACTGAAGCCCACACGCTTGAAAATATCATCCGGCGTCTTTTCAAATGCCTCTCGGACAAAAAACTCGGGCATGAGGCGCCCCGATGTTGATCCTTTTGATCCGAAGGTGAAGGTTCTGTCGGCGATGTCCTTCGGAAACTTTTCGGAGAACGCCAATCCCGTACTCGTGTTAGCGATGAAATACGAGATGAAATAGGGATCCTCTACTCCTTGAGCAATTGCCACTGATCCCGGCACCCCAAGCCGCGCCTGAACGCCCGATAAGCCTCCAAACCAAGCGAGCTGAACCTCGTTATTCTTGAATGCCTGCACCGATG
Source organism: Candidatus Poribacteria bacterium (assembly GCA_965220415.1). Lineage (GTDB taxonomy): Bacteria > Poribacteria > WGA-4E > WGA-4E > JAJDTR01 > JAJDTR01. The sequence goes on along the minus strand of OZ244829.1, from coordinate 5,489,062 downwards.
CACTGTACGACTTTACCGGTATATACCTCACCGGTATACCCAGTTTTTCCGATAGGTAATCCGCTATTTTTCCGAAACGCTGCTCTAGCCGCGTCGTGTCCTGATCCGGTATTGCCGTAAAGACTAGCTCACGGCTCCACGAAGTGGACGCACACAGCATGGTAATTGCCACAATCACAACAAATCTCGATACCTCTCTTAAGTCAATTTTCAACAGAATCCCCCTTATAACCTTTCGTTTGAATAATATTGAGTATAATTTCGTTTCAATCATACTATACTAGAATGAAAAGACTCATGCCATCCGTTGCTCTAGGAAACTAACCAGTAGGCGGGAATCAAATGAGCGAATAGCGAATGCGATAGAGATCCCCTTGCCCCGCATTGGAATGATTGGATTGACGCCATTCATACTCGGCAAATATCGGGAAGAAAATAGTGTCATTAGCTCTCAAAATACACGATTAATTCACCGATAAATGTTTCTTATTACACACGTATCTCTACAAGAATGTCAGCCTCTAAAACTTATAGTAGAGAGTCACGCGCGCCATCAGATCCGCATCCGGTTTCTCGCCCACTTCGGGTGAATCGTAGAAGGACATCAACACATTCGGTATGATGTGCACGTTCTTCGCCGGACTGTAGTCCAAGCCTGCAATGAGGGTATTCGACTTCGCGTCGCCGCTCATCGGCGTATACGCGATTTTCGGCGCGTCGGGGTTTACGCTCAACATCTTGTCGAAGCGCCCAAACACCCAAATCTCGTCGGGCTTGACAGCGGCTGCCCCAAAGACGGACACGCCTTGAATCGACACATCCTCCTCACCTTCTCCTTGACCTCGAATCTGGTTGCCGAACTGCACCCCCGCCCGATAGTCCTCCATTTGATATCCCACAAATCCCATTAGGGTCATGCGACTCATGCCAGATCCCCGCGGCTCAAGGTCAACATACCCCTGAACGATGACGCCTTTGGCGGGTTTCAGTGTCGCTGACAGATACCCTCTCTTGTATTTGTTGGTCTCGGCACCCGTGCCCGCGCCGTTGCCAACCATCGCGTGGTAACTCAGCATGTCCACTCCGGGCACTTTGCCCTTCACTGCAATACCCAAGTCCCGCGTACTGCCATACTTTTGCATGAGAAGCATGGACTTCTCAACCGCTCGATAACCCCATACTTTAGGCACCACTGAAAATGTCGGTGTAATGGACCGCCCCAGAAGAATACTGTGCGACGAGCCCTTCGGCGATATTTTCAAATAGGCATCCTTCACATACGGAACATTTTTTCCCGAGGCGCCCTCCTTCAGTCCGTCGGGACTATTCACTTCGAAACGCACTCGCGACGAAAACGTCTCATTCAACTTCCGATCATACGTCAGGTAGACGCGGCGCGTCCAGAAACCGTTGCGCGATTTTAGTTCCTCGTTGTGATGTGCGGCGATGTAATAATAATCGCCGAAGTAAACGGCACTAATCTTTCCACCGTCGGCAAGCGCCGCAGCCGAACTTATTATAAACACAATGACTGAGATTAGCCCCAGACAACGCCAATAGTTTGTTTTCAACGTTAATCTCCTTTTCGGTTTTCAGAACACTCACTCTAACGTGTGAGCCTGTTGTACGAATCAACATCCGTTATTATGGTCGCAAACGGACTATATAATTCTATCTCTCTCTGTTTTTGTCAAGTACAAAATCGTTCCGAATTACTTGTTTGTATGGATCGTTCCGTCCGGAACTCGCGTCATCGCTCCCTAATCCGCTTACTATGAATAATATGGTACGCCGCAATCCCAAGTGCGACGTGCACGTTCAGCGACATCACCTTTCCGTACATCGGGATATAAATCGCCATATCACAAACGGAAATTGTGCGCGTCGCGACCCCGTAATACTCGTTTCCAAGCACGAGGCAGACCTTCTCCGGATACTCAACCTCGTAATAGGGGGCGGAGTTCGATGCAACCTCTATGGCGCAGCTAGTATACCCGCGTTCCTTGAACCCTTGAATCGTCCCCGGCGCCGAATCCGAATAGCTCCAATTCACGCGCCGATGTGTGCCGCGCCCGATGCCTGCGATCGAAGGGTGAGGCGGTACCGGGGTCGTTCCCGTCAATGCGAGTTCACGTGCATCGCAGGCATCCGCGATTCGGAATGCGGCACCAACATTAACGGGATCCTCCACATCCTGCAACACGATGACAAGATCCGTCCCGGGATGTTCGACTTGCTTCAAGTAATCCTTGAGCGGTTTGCCCCGCAACTGCTTCAGTCGGCGACTATCAGAGCCCATAAATCCGCTTGAAATTCTCTCCCAAGATGAGCGATTCCTCTTCGTCGGTAAAACCGATATTTCGGATACCGTTGACGCCGTGCGTAGCAACACCCGACGGTGCGTTTGATCCGAACACGATACGATCGGCGCCGACCTGTCCGCCCCGCGCCACGCCCTTAACCGAGATTGGTTCCGCTGCCGCGATGAGCGTGGTACCAAGATAAATCTGTGGATTTTCTACCGCCGCCTGAACGGCGCCCCCAATCCATTCGCGATAACCCATGTGATCCATAATGATTGGTACATCCGGGTGACGTTTTGCGAGTGTCCCGATGAATTCCGGCGAACACCCGCTCATCGGCGATCCTGAATGAATCGTGGCGGGAATCCCGAGCGAGTTTGCGAGTTCCATCACGGGATCAACGCACGCGGAATCGAGGTGATAGCGGTGTCCGGCTGCCATCAGCTTAACTGTTCGCGCTCCCTGATCGACGCACCGTTTGAGGTCGTCGGTGGCTAGGTTACCCATCGTTGGGTTGATAAGTGCACCTGGGAGAATTCGCGATTCACCTTTGACCTCTTGCAATAGCCCCGCGTTCTCTTCGCACGGATCGCTCGGCAGCCCGCCGATGAACACCACGCTGGCATCAATGCCTGCTTCATCCATCGTGGCAAGAACACCGGATTTACCATACGTTTCCCCGTTAAACTCGGCGGGTATATAGGCTTCAAAATCAGCGACGAATTGACTCATGAAATTCTCCTTCCGATGGGCGACTTTAAAACCTGCCATCAACTGTCAAGAGTGCCATTGTGAAATCGCTCTCAACGAAACCGGTTGCGTACAAAATGTCCGTCTCGTCGATATAAATATAGGTGTTATAGCCGAAGAAATGGTTAACTTCAAACTGAAGCCGAAACGCCCTGCTCAGGTCGTAATAAATGCCACCGCCCCAGTCTGAAATTCGCGCTCGGAAATCGAAGCGCCGATTGTTGGATAAACTAAGCGCGGCGTTGACGTAATCGTTGCGTATGACATTCAGGTAAAGGAATCCCTTCGCCTCCCGGTAATGGTACGGACGATGATCGCGCGTCACAATAAGGTCCAGCTCAATTCTATCATCCCAAAATGTCTGCTTGGACTCGTCATCCTGATTGAAACTCCCGCGGAAATCCTCAAACTCCCGCGCACGATAGAAACTCTTGTCCGACATCCGCAGGTAACTCAGCGTATTGGAGATTGAGCACCGAAGGTCCTCGTTCACAAGGTAGGCGAGTGTGAATTTGGTGCTCGCCTCGTTCAGCACGAGGCGTTCATCAAAATCGGCACCGCTATAAAGGTCGGCGTCAAGATCGTCCTGATTGTCAATCTCAGCGTCATGAATCTCGAATGTGTAGCCGAGTTTGGCTTCCACCTCGAAAGCGGACGAGATGAATCCACCGATCGGAGCGAATTTCCTGAACTTCAGGGTTTCCATGTCGAGAAAGTACAAATTCTCGTTGTAATCGATTGCTATCAGCTTTAGATACGTGTGTAGCTCATTCTCTCTGTCGAATCGGATTAGGGTTTTCTCTTTATATTCACCATCGGGTGCGAACCGCTGAACCCTGCGCATCCGCGTCCGAAATGCGCGGTACGGTAATCGCCCAAATTGAAACGGATCGAGCTGTCTCCTCGGTAAATCTGACTTGTAATCCAATTTATACTTGGCGCTATCGGCAACCAGAATCGATCCATCGTCTCGGGCAAAAATGAGGAATGGGGAGATAAACTGTCCTGCTCGGTCTCCGTATTGACCGAATGCTGTCAGGTATTTCCCGTCGGGATCATATTTCAGGATACGATGGGCGGCTTTGTCGACGAGGTAGAGGTTCCCGGCCCCGTCCACCGTCATATCCACGGCTTTAATCGCCTGCCCCGTTTTCGGTTGAGACACCGGGTAGGTCGCAACAGTATGACCGTTAGCGTCGAGTTTATGGATAACTCCGGTGTCTAAAACATAGATGCTCCCGTTTTGATCGACTGCCAGTAGAAAGGATCTTTCCACGTCTCCTTGAGGGATGATGAGCGCATAATTTCCGTCCACATCAAGCCCCGGCACGGCGGACTCAAGTGACTTTACCCGCTGTGTGAGATTCCGAATTGGATGGCTGGCGACAAACTTTCCCTCCGCATCAAACCGGTGGACACAGGGACCATAATTGAAGATTTTCGGGTCGTTCGTACCCTCAATTGGAATGAGGATCCAGTCCATCACATAGATCGTGCCGTCTTTCCCGACAGCGATGTCCGTAGGACTAATGAACGCAAACTCTTCCGCATTCGCCCGGATCTCAAACTGAAGTTGTCCGTGGGGATTGAGTTTTTGAATCCTAAAATTGTCTGTGTCCGTGATATAGATTCCGCCCTCTCGATCAAAAGCGATGTGCACATTCTCGGCGAACTGTCCCTCCCGTTCTCCTTTTCCCCCAAACTCTTGAATGAATTTAATCTCCCGATGCGCATGTGTGACAATAGGTATCGTCAGAATCAGAACACCAATCAGGATACGTCGGAATCGCGTCAACTAATGCCTCCACTGGTTCGCAGGTGTTCCAATTCGGTCTTCGTCGGCGCTATCTCCTTGATTTGATCCAAAACGCCATTTACAAATTTCGGGGAATCGTCAGTGCTATAGGTTTTGGCAAGTTCAATTGCTTCGTTAATTGAGACCGCGGGAGGAATATCAACGAGATAAAGGAGCTCATACGTAGCGCTACGTAGAATACAGAGATCTACGATTGGCATCCGCTCCAGTGTCCAGTTGTCGGCGGTAGAACGTATCGCCGCATCAATCGTCTCCCGATGTTCAAACGTACCTTCGACAAGAGGATTAGCGAATTCTCGAACATTCTCGGGGGCATTTTCCGATTGCCAGAAAAGTTTCTGAACATAGCCAATTGAATCCTGTGTTATCTCGGCTTGATATAACATCTGGAGAGCACATGCCCGTGCTCTGGTGCGCAGTTTCATCAGTCTCACATGTTTTCGATTGCATCGAATTGCGTACGAGGTATGCTGCTGCATTGGTAGAAGCGATTAAATTTTAACAAGTGAATCAAGCGATGTCAATTTATTTGTCCGCACGGAAGGGATTTACAATTGCTATGCCATATGAAGAATTCGCCACACTAGGTCGGTACCAAGATTTGGCTGTTGAATAACACTCAATAATAGGTTAAGATTTAAGATATGGCATGGGAACTGATGCAGGGTGGTTAACGATGGATCAAAGTGTTGCGATTGTCACTGGGGCGGCGAGTGGCATCGGGCGCTCAATTGCTCAAGCGCTGGCTCAAAGAGGCGACCGGGTGGTTGTGGCTGACATCGACAAAGTGGGCGGTCAAGTAGCTGCTGACGAAATAAATGCTCGATTCGTCCAAGCCGACTTGTCGCAACGCGAAGATTGTCAACGACTAATCGCCGAAACCTTGAAAAAGTACGGCAGAGTTGACATTTTGGTCAACAATGCCGGGTTACAACATATCGAGTCCATTGAGACGTTTCCGCCTGAAATCTGGGACGAAATGATTGCCGTCATGCTTACCGCGCCCTTCCTGCTAACCCAACATGTCTGGCAAGCAATGAAAGCCAACGGTTGGGGACGCATAATCAACATCTCCTCAATTCACGGGCGCGTGGCATCCCCCTTCAAGAGCGCTTACGTTACGGCAAAGCACGGGTTAATCGGTTTCACCCGCTCTGCCGCATTGGAAGGCGGAGCGCACGGCATCACCGTGAATGCAATCTGTCCGGGCTACGTGAAGACACCCTTGGTTGAGGAACAGATTGCTGATCAGGCACGGACACACCAACTTACACACGATGACGTGTTGGAAAAAGTGATGCTGACGCCGGCAGCAATTAAGCGACTTATTCGGCCGGAGGAGATTGCTTCACTCGTCGTCTACCTCTGCTCCGAAGAAGCCGGAGTTATAACCGGCGCCGACTGGGCGATTGACCTAGGCTGGACGGCACGCTAGGTTAACGAATACACCTACACTTGGTCCAATCTCCTCTCGTTATAGAAAGTCGATAGTCCAACGGGACCAAAGGCATTTTGTATGGCTACTCCACTGAAACTTGACCAGCTTATTCAGTGCGGACTAGACGAATCCGGCGCGTCCAAGATACTGCGGCGGGCAAATCCTCTGCTCTCATCCTTATCCTCTGCGGAATGCTGGCGGCGAATCACCGATGAAGTATTGACGCCTTCTCACCCATTTGCCCTGCACAAGCTATTGCATGAGTGCGCTTTTTCCGACTGGGATTCATCACGCGATGGGCCCGCCCCAGCCTGGTTCCCTTCTGATGATCAGGTTCAACAAGCAAATATCACCGGATTGATGAGAGAATTGGGCATTAAATCTTACGGAGATTTCCACGCATGGTCGGTCGAAAATCGCGCTAGTTTCTTTGAGCTGATGGTAGATAGACTGGACATTCGGTTCAATAAGCCGTTTGAAGCGGTTGTAGAATTGTCCCACGGCGCTGAATCGCCGCAGTGGCTCGCAGGGGCGACGTTGAATATCGCGGACAGTTGCTTTGGCGCCCCGGGAAATGCTCTCGCGATCGTCTCAAAATCGGAAAAAACGTCCTTTTCAGTTTTGACTTATAGCGAACTCGATGCCTTGTCGAATCGGGTGGCAAATTCATTATCGAACGCGGGATTCGCGGCAGGCGATTCGATTGCGGTTGACATGCCGATGACACCGGAGTCGGTTGCCATCTATTTGGGGATTATTAAAGCCGGATGCACGGTAGTATCGGTTGCCGATAGTTTTGCACCGCACGAGATAGAAACCCGTCTCAAAATAGCGGACACAAAAGCAGTCTTTACTCAAGATTACATTTGTCGCGGCGGAAAACGGTTACCGCTATACGAGAAAGTGATTGCATCCGGTGCGCCTAAAGCAATCATTCTTTCCTCTGACGAGGAAGAGGCATTGTCTCTCAACTTTCGATCGGGAGATATGACGTGGGGGCAGTTTCTGAGTGACTGCGATGAATTCAAATCGGTCGCTTGTCACCCGCATGGACACACGAACATTCTATTCTCTTCCGGAACCACCGGAGCGCCCAAAGCCATACCGTGGACACATACAACGCCTATCAAGTGTGCGATTGACGCCTACTTGCATCACGATATTAAGCCTGGAGATGTATTGGCTTGGCCCACCAATCTCGGGTGGATGATGGGACCTTGGCTAATCTACGCAAGTCTCATCAACCAGGGGACGATAGCGCTATATGACGGCTTGCCAACCGAAAGAGAGTTTGGCGAGTTTGTACAGGATGCCGGCGTTACGATGCTTGGGGTTGTGCCCAGCTTGGTCAGAGCTTGGAAAAACACAGAGTGTATGAAAGGGCTTGACTGGCGCAAGATTAGAGCCTTTAGTTCGACCGGCGAATGCTCCAACCCGGAAGACATGCAGTTTCTTATGTCGTTGGCGGAATACCGACCGATAATTGAATACTGCGGGGGAACGGAGATCGGCGGTGGCTTCATCACGGGCACACTCATTCAACCTGCTGCGCCAGCCACCTTCACGACGCCCGCTTTGGGTTCCGACCTTGTCATACTTGATGCGGAAGGAAAACACACGGACAACGGGGAAGTCTTTCTCATTCCGCCATCCATGGGGCTTTCGACAGAGTTGTTGAAAAGCGATCACTATGATGTCTACTTTGAGGGTAATCCCTCTTTGCCCGATACTGCGCCGCTTCGGCGCCACGGAGATCAGATCGAACGACTGGCAGGCGGGTTTTTCCGGGCACACGGTCGTGTAGATGACACTATGAACTTGGGCGGGATCAAAGTCAGCTCGGCGGAGATTGAACAGGTTCTCAATACCGTAAGCGGCGTTCGTGAAACCGCAGCCGTGGCTATGTCTCCCAAAGATGGAGGACCCAGCCAGTTGGTTATTCACGCTGTCCTGTTTCCAGATGCGTATCCGGATAAAACTTCATTAAGGGATGCTCTCCGAGAGGCGATTCGCAAACAACTCAACCCCCTATTCAGGATTCACGATGTAGTGGTTCGTGATTCATTGCCGCGAACCGCATCCAACAAAATTATGCGGCGGCTTCTCCGAGACAAGGCTATTCACATAGCCTAGAAGGTATCTGCTTCCTGTCTTGTAGCGAAATCCTGGATCGAATAGTAATATTCAAGCAGGAAGGCGTAGCCGAGTTTCCTTGATCAACGCAATTTGCGGAATATAGGCTAGCGGCATCCTCTTTTTCCGTTTGACTAGAGCGGAATACCAAATACGTCCAAAAACGAACCGGTTGATGCGAGATGTCTAATTGCTACTCCCAACAAACCTCCCAATCCATACCTCTATTTCTCTGAACCGATTCGGCTTTGCAACAAGGAGACAATTATGTGCGGCAGATTCACTCTCGCCACGGACCCCATGAACTTTATAAGATTCCTCCTCGAATACGACACGTCCGACGCCTTCACGCCACGTTACAACATTGCGCCAACGCAGCAGATCGCCGTCGTACCGAACAACGGCACCGAAAGAATCGAATTCTTCCGTTGGGGACTCATTCCACCGTGGGCAAAAGACCCAAAAATCGGCAATCGTATGATAAACGCGCGGGCAGAGACACTCTCCGAAAAACCGTCGTTCCGAAACGCCTACAGACGTCGTCGCTGCCTCGTCCTTGCTGACGGCTATTACGAATGGCGAAAAGAGCTTGGTGGCGAAGCCAAGACGCCGTTTTACATTCGGATGGCGTCGGAGAAACCTTTTGCTTTTGCCGGGCTTTGGGAGGCTTGGCGACCGCAGGGTGAAGTTGAACCCGTGCTGTCGTGCTCCATAATCACCTGTCCCGCAAACGAAATGTTGCAGCCAATCCATCACCGAATGCCGGTTATCTTGGGCCACGAGGCATATGACCTGTGGTTAGATCCAGTCGAATGTCCTCCTGCTACGCTGAATCACCTTCTCACGCCGTATCCTCCAGAGGAATTGGAAGCTTTTGCTGTCTCGCGCCTGGTGAACCAACCAAAAAATGACTCGCCCGAGTGCATCCTGCCCGTTTGAGGAATATCAACTACAGTAAAACGAAGAATTATTTGTACACTGCGGTAGGTTCGGTTTCCTAACCGAACCGGTATTTCTTCAGTCTCGTTGGTGCGATCAACTGAGCGAATAGATCGAGGGAGTGATTAGCGAGTGCGATAAAATCTCAAGGCGATAGAGAATCCTGCGCGATAGAAACCTCGTAGAAATCTTTTTCCAACCGCACCTGTCGAAATATGTGTAATCATGAATGGAATTGGCTATATCCTACACTCCGCACCTTATATGTGCTAATTGGGTATTTTTTAGTTTCGTTCCAGCGATTAATGGTGATAGCATATATTGTATTCTAATTAAATATAACGTACTATATATTGAAATTACAATGCAAGACTGATGCGAACATCACCCATCAAGTAACACCCGCCAAAAGCCAGTTATGGGGCGAAAAACGAGGGTTTATTGACAAATGATTTGTACCGCCAAGAATAATGGTGTAATATCCACATTGCGCTCCGCTGGAGCGCGGGAATATGGACATATCGCATTCTATTGACATTGCGCTCCTCTGGAGCGAATTATTTGTGGAAAGAATTATTCCGCCAGGGATAATAGAGTGCTACCAATAAATTCTGTAAACCCGAAAAATAGGTGCGGAGAGTAGGCTATATCAATCGCGCTACGTAATATTCTTCGTCTCAATAATACTTTCGATTGAGAAACATGAACCACATCAACGAAAATTGCAATCCTTGAAGAAAGGAGGACAATCTGTAACAAATAAGGACAATACTACGTGACGGCTGCTGAAAATTCATTTCATTTTAATTATTCGTAGAATCACGTAGCAAGCCAATTTGGATGCGCTTTTATGTGGAAACTTCTGGCAATACCGAGTTTGTTTCTATTCGTAATACTTAATTCTGCGCTCTACGCCACGGATGGAGCAGATTCGAAGGGAGATGAAGCGAGTCAGTTCAAACTCCCCGTCATCTCCCTGCTCCACAGATCGGAGAAAAACCGATTCAAAGACCTTCCGACACCATTTGATCTGAAATACCTGCCCATCATCAGAAATAGTGAAACGTTGAAAGTCGATGACGAGACGCTTGCGCGGGGGATTGATTACCAGATTGACTACCGCGAAGGCACAATCACCCTCCAACGTGATTTCTCCGAAAACGCGCTCATTGAGATAAACTACCAAACCTTTCCCTTCGCTATCAAGAAACAGTACAAACGAGATCTTTTCCATAGGGAAGCACCGCGTGTTAAGGCGGATACCCGTGCCGACCGAGATGTATCATTGCCTCGGTCCCCCTTGGACAAACGGGCTACGACGCCATCCCAACTACATGTCACGGGATCGCAGAGACTCGGAATTTCTGTTGGAAGCAATCGATCACTATCTCAAAACCGAGAGCTACGCATAAGCGTTGACGGCAAGGTATCCGAAAACGTTAGCGTGATTGCCTCGCTATCGGATCAAGACCTGCCGATTCAAGCAAGCGGTACAACCGAGGATATTCAGGACATTGACCAAAAACTTATCCGTATTACAAGCCCAAATGTCACTGCGACGTTAGGCGATTTCGAAGGCTCTCTCGGAAGTTCGGAGTTTATCTTCTTCCCGCGGGCTTTGGAAGGGGTGCAAGTTGAAGGCGATTTCAAGTGGGGAAAGTTTCACCTCATACCGAGTAGCATTCCAAAAGGTCAATCCACAAGCAAAGTGATTCGGGGTGAAGAAGGACGCAGCGAGTATCGAATCGATGCCGACGGCGAATTCGTCGTGGTAAAAGCCGGAAGTGAAATTGTCTGGCTCAACGGTGAGCGTATGCGGCGCGGGAAGAATAACGATTACGTCGTCCGCGAGTACGGAGATCCGACAATCGAGTTCACGAACAAACACCTGATTACGAGCAACGATGTCATTCGCGTCGATTTCGAGTTCATCCCGGAGGACCGAGCTTACCAACGAAATCTTTACGGCGCGAGTGGCTCCCTTAATCTGCCCGGAGATCGCGTTATCCTCGGTGCCGCGTACGCCGTTGAGTCGGACTTGGACAACATCGAAAATGCATTCATTGTTATCAGTGACCAAGATTTGGTCGATTTTCGCCTAAACGAGTTGCAGGCTGATGGCGACGGAAAATCGCTCATTCCGCCAGAAAAACACAGCGTGTGGGGATTGGACGGGGCTCTTAATTTCAGCGATCAAACCTCCGTCACCGGAGAAATTGCCTTCAGCGCGCACGACAAAAACACCTTTTCAGATTTGGATTCGAAGGTAATCAGTCGTGCGTGGAAACTCCTTGCACTTTCGTCCTACGAGAAAGTCCGGTTAAACCTCGACGTTCGATCGCTTGACGCTGATTTTGTACCGGTTGGCGCATCAAGTGCCAGTCGCTCTCGTTTTCAGTATGAAGAACAGTATAAGCAGGAGAGATTCGATGACCTCTACCTGCTTGAGGACAGGGCGCCGCGGCAATCCCCTGACGAACGATCGCTGGACTTCGACCTCCAATTCAAGCCGTTCCCGTGGTTGGGGCTTAACTCCGGGCTAGGACGAACAGAGGAACGTTTCCGCGCAACTCCACCCGAAAGCACAAAATCAGAAAAGGAGGGCGCGAATGACAGTGAATCTGTGCTACCCACGCAGGGAGACGAGATAACAATCCGCGATAACTTGAACTGGGCTGTCGATTTCAGTCCCCGAAAGATTCCTCGACTAAAATGGAATGTGCGTAGAAGCGCCTCCAAAATCAGGGGAACTGACCAGTTTCGCAAGGAACACCAACAGTGGAATCTCGTTCATAGGCTTCGGGCATTAAACCTGAGTGCGGCTACCGAACAGTTGGAATCTTTGGATCTCGATTACACTGATGGCGTCAACCTTAACCGGAGGCGGAATATCTCCACGGGTCGCATGGATGTCGTCAAATTCAAATGGGCATCGCTTAATTCTTTGTACTCCATTGAAAAATCGTTTGGAAAAGAGGACCTACTCACGGTCGACGGGGAGACACTAGCGTTTTCAGACTGGAACATCCAAACTACTGCACGAACATGGACAGTTGGCTTTTTTTCACAACCTCGCAAGTGGGCAAATCTGACCTCCAATATCTCTCGTCGAGTGTTTGAAGCGCGACACAAACTAAACACCGACTCAACAACACAGCTAGCCGACATCAGTGTGCGACTCACCCCTTTCAACCGTGCGTTGTACGGCGAGATTACATATGAACTCGATAAGAAGTTAGCCACGGAACGACGAGAAATATATTCCAACATCAATCCGTTCACGGGAAGAGAAATTGAGCCTGGAGAAGGGTTTTATGTTAAAATTGACGAATTGCACTACAGGGAAGATTCCGAGGAGGGGAACTACATAAAGATTATTCAAAATGTTGACGACAAACCGGTTTCTGCAATTGATGCCAAACTGAGATTACGCTTTCGCCCTCGACAGATTTTTTCCCGGCGAAGACGAGCTGGCCGATTTTCGACCTCACGACTTGGAATACTGCCGACCGACTCGAAACTCCCCCCTCGGGAAGGAAGTGCAAAAACGGGAGAGGAATCACCGGAACGTACAACTGTACTGGAGTGGTTGGCGGAAGCCATCAGCGGCGAAATCCGCTTCGACATCCGGGAAGAACAGGAAGAGGCGGATTCCGCATCGCTATACCTGCTCCGCGATTTGCGCAACAATCGGACTCTTTTCGGACAGGAAAAGCAACGCTACCGACTCAAATTCTCGCCGTCAACAGCATTGAACCTCAACCTGAATTACAACCGGAGTCAAACCCTGAACCGACGAGTCAACAACAGAGAGCGATGGCGGAGATACCGCGACTGGGACATCAATCTAACGCTGAACCCCTCTCGCCGAATATCATTCGTAGGACGATGGGAGCAACTCAGCAAGCAGGAGCAGTTTAGTCAACTTGCGCATGAAGTCGGGACCTCCGAACGAATATCCGATTTGGTGCAGTTTGAGCGAAGGCGCGAAATCGACTTCCGATACGAATTTAACCGCGCACTTCGGCTAAGTCTTACTGGCGGTTATGAAACCACCTCCGACCTTGAGAAATTGGCGGATGAACCGGAAGCGCATACACGGACATTCTCAATCGAGAATAGGATTATCTACTCCCTCATTCGGAAAGGCCGAATCGATTTCAACTATCGACTCGGTTTCGGCGATAGCACCGGCGGAATTCCATTCACGCGATACCATTTCCACGAGGGACTGAGCCACGAGATTCGAGCGAACACGGAATATAAGGTGCGGAAAGTGACAGATCTGTTACTGCGTTTCAAATATCGGCTGCTCTCAACAGAGCAGGATGCGCCCGAACATCGGTTTGAGATGGAAATGGTGGCAGAATTGTAATCTACCCTAAGCTTGTTTCCGTAAACGTGTAGAAACGATTGACAATCATCAAACCGTCGATTTCTCCTAACATTTTTGCAACCGCACTCATTAGACGCCCAACCCCAGCGAAGCACGGAACTTCTTCAAACCCAAAAACCAGATGTGATAGGTTTATGTAACCAGCCGTATTTCTTGACATGCGATTAACATTATGCTATATTTGGCGAATGGCACTTAACCACTACGGACTCGCGATGCAGCCGCGTGTTTGCATTCAATTGATGGCATGCCAATAGACATCGAAATCCTCAATTTTTTCGACAATCGAATCGAACATTTTCCCGACAGGAGTGCTCGCTGGTTATTCCAAGATAGGGAGAATGTCCGTGGATTGTTGGAGATTGTCGCTGGCGAATTACTGGAGTCAATCGACTTTAGTCGAATCGTACAGGTCAACAGGAGTTTCATTCCCGATAACCTGAGGGAGCAAGAGTCTGACATTGTTTTTCGCGTGCCATTTCAGAGTGAATCTGGCACCGATGAACTCCTAATCTATATCCTAATTGAACACCAATCCACCGTTGACCCGATAATGGGGTTTCGAGTCCTGTTTTATATGACTCAGATTTGGGATTCCCAACGCCGGGAGTGGCAATCGGAAGCTGCACCCAAGAGTCAGTGGCGTTTCCGTCCGATTCTCCCGATTGTGTTTTACACTGGCGAGCAAAGATGGACCGCCCCGCTGACTTTGAACGCAATTATGGACTCGTCTGATGTACTCGTTAGGTTTGTACCCAAATTCGATACGCTGTTTCTAAGCGTAAAAGAAGCAGATGAATCAACTCTAACAAAAACTGACCATCCGCTTGGATGGTTGCTAACGGTGCTTCAGAAAGAACATGCGAGCGTGGAAGTGATAAGTGATGCCCTTATTGAGGCAATGTCCCATCTCAATACGCTTGATGAAGCAAGTGCACAGCAGAGGCGACGGGCAATTTTTTATCTGGTATTGTTAATCCTGTACCGCCGTCCATCCGAAGAACACCGGGAATTGACTCATCTTGTCGGCAGGCAGGTCCAACAAACCTCAGAAAGGGAGGAGATAGCAACCATGGCACAGACAATGGCTGAGCATCTAATTGAACAAGGGAAAGCACAGGGAATTGAACAGGGTAAAATACAGGGAATCGAACAAGGGAAAGTACAGGGAATCGAACAAGGCAAGGTACAAGAAAAACAGGCTGCTGTCCTCAAACTGTTACGGCTGCGGTTTGATTTCGTGCCTGAATCACTTATTAACCAAATCACATTGATACAGAGCCCCGCCCAGCTTGACTCGCTCTTCGAGAAAGCGTTCACCTCACGGACACTCGATGAAGTTGATTTGCAAAACCACGATGGCTAAATCTGCGCTCATGTATCTGGTTTGAAATTCGATTTTGAGTTCGAGACTGGATTTAAGACCATCTCGGTGCCGATGCCGTTGCGGATCGCTCCGTCCGAGACCTTACATAGCTAATTCCCACATACTTGTTTGTCGCGGTGGGATGGGCATTGCCTCCCGATTCAGATGCCTCGGTTATGTCGGACGGGTAAGCCCCTCTCCAGTGAAAAGCCGTCACTTCCTACAACAATAAGAATCACTGTGGGTGAATATGGAAGTCACTTTTGTTATCGCCCCGTCAATAACAGACACATTGCGTTAGTCTGACTCCGGTTTCCTCGCAATTAATCGTATGAGCGCCGCTTTCCCCTTGTGCATCCCCTCGTCAAGCTCGGTGACCGTATCCTCGTAGTAGAGAATCCGCAACGATTTGAAGATTTCCAAAAGCTCATTGGGCTTCACAAGGTAATCGGGATTCTTCGGTCCAAACTTGCTGTGTTTGGGGTGATCGCGCGAATAGGTCTCAAAGATAAAAATGCCGCCGGGTCTCAACGCCTCAATCACCCCCGCTAGAATCGACTTGTCATAGAAGTAAAAATTTGTGATGAGATTGTATTGCTCCTTACCCATGTCGTAATCGGTCAAATCCGCGACGATGGAATGAACTACGACACCCCGCTCCTCTGCAAGCCGTTCACACTTCTCAATCCCGACCTCGGAGATATCGACTCCGGTAACATCAAACCCGTTCTCCGCAAGGTAGACGGCATTACGTCCTTCACCCATCGCCAGAACCAACGCCTTGCCCTTATTCAGCAGCGAGAGTTTCTCTTTGAGGAACGCCGTCGGTTCCTTCCCATAAATATACGTTGTACCCTCGTATTTTAAGTTCCACCGTTCCTTGTCAGACATTGCCCTCCCTTCCTGTTTCCCTAACGCGATGGCGTTTGCAAGCAAAATCGTTGCGGCAAGAATCAAAATCCCTGTTTTCATCAATACCTCCAGTCACCGTGGTCATCATCACGGGGTTGAATATCTGCGTCAGTGGAGAATGCTCTCCAAAAACAGTCGTCCGATGTCAACATTGTAACCGAAATCCTCCGCCCGCCACGAGCTATTGTAGCCGATTACCGGCACATAACTTTCGTGCCGAGATCCATGGGATCTCAGTTTGACCTCCATCTTTGTCTGTTCCAGTTCCCCAAAGACCGTATCACAATCTGCCAGAATGAAGATGTCGCCAATCCGATCTCGATGAAGTCTGAACGTCTCCGCGGCTTTCGCGGCGATGTATACTTCCTCGACACCCGGAGCACCATCTAACAACGTAATTGCTCGTGCACGCTCTTCAGGTTCCTTAAGAAAGATATACGCAGCACCGCCAAGATTTCCGTGATGAGCGACATAACGGTCCTTGATGATTGGAATTGCGCTTGCTGGCACACCGTGTTCAGTGAGCCAACGTCCCGGGTCAAGTGCCGTTGTTTTGGCGGACATGCCGTGATCAGCGGTGATGTAAATCTCTCGGTTCGGATTATCGTCCACAATGTCCCCTAGAATCCGATCCAACTCAGTCATATGAAGTTGAGATGCCTCCGCATCAGGTGAGAACTTGTGCTGAGCCCAGTCGGTTGTTGAACAGAAGACGACATCGGGATTCTCATCGCGCAGTATTATTCGCAATGCCCGAAACAGCCACCAGTTAATTTCGGCTGAATAGATTGACTCTGCCTCGCCGACTGATTCAATATACTCTGGAGACGGGGATTCCGCGGCAATCCGGATGTCTGCTCCCCCTTCCAGCATCCGCAGAAGTTTTTTCTTTGTCACGAGTAGTGCGGTTTTTTCGGCGAATCCTGCCGACTTTGCCCGCTCGAATAGTGTTGGAACTAACAGAAAACGGCTGTCTTCAATAAACGCTCCCTTTCCGGTCTCTCGATCAACGTGATAATTCGTCGTAATCCCGTGCGCCGCCGGAAAGCATCCTGTGGCGATACTGACGTTGTTGACGTTAGTAACCGACGGTATGACCGAGTTGGCGAATCTGTAAAATCCAGCATCGGCAAGTCTCCGAATATTTGGGATTTCACTCGCAGCGAGGTAGTCGTGCCCGCCCGCATCAATGCAAATGATTAAAACCTTCCGTCTATCCATGCACTTTCCGTCACTCCCTTTGCGGATCTACAGCCACTCGAACCAAATCGCCCTGCCGTGCCCGTTCAAACGCCGCATCAATCTCCCGCAACGGGTAGACTGCACCTACTAACTCGTCGAACGGATAGTCATCGCGTTTTTTTTCAACGAACCGAATCGCTTCACCGAGTGCAGACGGATGATAGTTGTGCAGCCCGCGAATTGTCAAACATTTCGTCACGATTTTCTGAGCGTCAAGTGTGACATCGGCGCCCGGATAAACGAATCCGAGCGTGAGACAGCGACCTCCGAATCCCAACCAATCAAGCGCGTTCGACAACGCCGCGCTTGCTCCGCTCACCTCTAGGACGAGGTCGGCGCCCTTTTGATTTGTAACCTCTTGGATGGCTTGTTCAATCTCTTCCGCAGTGGTGTTCGTGAGATTGAAGGTGTGTGTCGCTCCGAACCGAGCCGCCATTTGTAACCGATCTTCTTGATAATCGACAACTGTTACACTCTTACACCCGCTTTCGCGCAGGTAGCACGCCGCATAGATGCCTAACATTCCCGCACCTTGTACAACTGCATTGTCACCTACTTTGACACCAATGGCTTTCAATCCGTCTAGGACGGTAGCGAGCGCACAATTAAGCGGCGCCGCTTCGCGATCGGTTAGAGCGTCAGGCAGAGGATAGATGGCGGTGCCGGGGCGAAGCTGGATGTACTCGCCAAACCCTCCGCTGAACGCAACATTGGACCCGCCTCCTGTATGTCCATATTTGAACAGTCTGTCGCATTTCTGAGGCAGGCTCTTCTCAACGCAGTTATGGCATCGTCCGCATGACGTTCCAATGCTCCAGGTAATTCGATTGCCTTCACTCAGATTCCTTCCGTAGGCGTCGCATAATTTTGTCGGCGCGGCAACCACTCCGACGGTTTCATGGCCCAGTGCACACGGCAACGAAACAGATCTTCGTCCCGTGACCGTGTGCAGATCCGAGCCGCAGATTGTTGCAAGCAAGACTCGAACCAACACGTTCTCTTTGCTCGACAGGTCTATGGGTTGCCTGCTAATCTCAAATGGCTGACCGACTCCGCGGAATAGCGCGACTAGTGCAGTATGGTGCATACGACTTTTGGATATTGGAGCCCCTGTTTCCGCCCTGCTGTCCTAGAAGACGAAACTTGGTTTCTGTATCAGGTCACTTCTCAGTGTAATTATGCCACATCTCCAAGCACTAATGTCAACAGCAATCAATACTCAAAATAGGAAACACTCCTGATTGTTCAGCGATAATCCGTAGGTTGGGTTGAACACAGTGAAACCCAACTCCCGGAACATGCCTAACCATTAATCGGTACAGCAGTTGTAGGGTGGGCACCGCCCACGACCATAAGGATCAATTTAGGAGATTTCGCTTAGTACTGCAGGGAAATTCCCTCGTGAAATTACTAACACTTGCCCCTATCGGGCGGGGACGGAATCTCTATCGCGCTCATTATCCATTCGCTTGATCCCCGCCCCTACGAAGACGGTCGCTATGGCACATCTTCTTAGTCGGACCGATTGATGAATTAAAAAGGATTCTTTCGTCCAAGATTATGTGGGAATCAACAGATTGAGACATTGAAACTGTGCAACCTGCCCCGTGAAACGCTTAACTTGATCCCTATAGGGTGGGCACCGCCCACCACTCCTTCGCCGTTCCAGATTCCCTGCAATCGGTTTTACTCCCCTACCTCCAAACGCTAATGTGATTGAAATCTGCGCCCAAAAGGTCGTATAATATCACTGATTCGCAATATATCGGTGGCAGAATAAAGAGGCATTGACATTGCCAGTATTAACAGCGGAGAAACTGACAGAATCGTGTTTGAAAATCTTCCATGCGCTCGGTGTATCCGACGCTGAAGCGGAAGTGGTTACACGTGCAATGGTCGACGCCAATCTCGTCGGACACGATTCGCACGGCGTCATCCATCTACCACTCAAATACGTCCCCGAAGTTGAATCCGGATTGATTGATTTGGGTGCGGAGATCGAGGTTAAACGTGAATCCCAAACCATGGCGGTGTTGGACGGCAATTGGGGATTTGGCCCAGTCATCGCCACTCACGCCGTGAAACTCGCCGTACGGAAAGCTAAATCCAACGATCTCGGTTCCGTCGTCGTCTCAAGATCGAACGAAGTCGGACGATTGGGAGGTTACGCCCTAATCGCCGCAGAATCCGATATGATCTGCCTTTTGACAGTAAACGATCACGGCGCCGGAAGCTGCGTAGTGCCGTTTGGGGGAATTGAACCGAGGCTATCGACCAATCCGCTTGCTTGCGCGATTCCGATTTCGGGACGCGAACCTCTGCTACTCGACATGTCCACCAGTGTTGTCGCCTCGGGAAAAGTAAGATTGCGGCAACATCGGGAGGAAGACGCCCCGGAAGGATGGATTGTCGATTCCGCCGGAACGCCTACGACGAACGTGGATGACTTTTATTCGGATCCGCCTGGAGCATTGTTGCCCTTCGGAGGGATAGCCGCACAGAAAGGATTCGGACTCAGTCTCGTCGTGGATATTCTATCGGGCGCATTGAGCGGCGCTGGCTGCACACGAGAAGACGAAACAAGACCCGGCAACGGTATATTTATCACTGTTATAAACATCGCCAGCTTTGTCGAGATACCGGAGTTCAGCGAAGAGGTAAATCGTTTCGTCGCATATGTCAAGTCGGCGCAGAAATCACCCGGTGTCGAGGAAATCTTTGTACCGGGTGAACGCGGATTTCGCGAGCGCGAGAAACGGGAGAAGGACGGCATCTACATTGAAGAGGAAACATGGGCGCAGATTAAAGCCGTTGCGGAGCGATATCATGTCGAAATCCCCGATTAGAAAATCGATGATGCTTCCGCAAAATGAGATTGCACCGACTTCTCAAAAATACCATGGGAACTATGATAAGAACCTACACTCCGCACCTCATAAGTGCTAATTTGGGTATTTTTTGGTATCGTTCCAGCGACTAATGGTGATAGCATATACTGTATTCTAATTAAATAGAACGTACTATATATTGAAATTACAATGCAAGACTGATATGAACATCACCAATCAAGTAATACCCGCCAAAAGCTAGTTATAGGGTGAAAAACGAGGGTTTATTGGCAAAAGAACTGTACCACTAGGAATAATGGCGTAATACCCACATTGCGCTCCTCTGCAGCGAGTTACTTGCGGAAAGAATTTTCAGCCAGGGATAGTAGGGGGCTACCAATAAATTCTGTAAACCCGAAAAATGGGTGCGGAGAGTAGGTAAGAATTAACTAATCACCAAGATCGAATACGGGACAATATTAATGAGCCACACTCAGGCTAAAAATATGCGTTCATCTGGTGCAGTACTGTTGATTTCCTGCTATGAATTGGGACATCAACCAATGGGAGTCGCCATGCCCCTTGGTTTCTTGGAACGTGCTGGCTTCTCACCGACCGCAATCGACGTTTCCGTTGAACCTTTAGATTTGGAAAAGGTCTCCCGTGCCCGCTTTGTCGGAATCGCCGTACCAATGCACACCGCCTTACGCTTGGGTGTTTACGTCGTCAAACAGATTCGGAAAATCAACCCGGAGGCGCTAATCTGTCTCTACGGTCTCTACGCGGGTCTAAATGCCGATTACTTACTTGAGAACGGAGCAGACTTTTGCATAGCCGGTGAATACGAATTGCCGCTCCTTGCCCTTATTGAGATGGCTAGCACGCACGAGCTTTCTTCGCCGACAAATGTATCAAATCTACCAGATGGGGTGATTGGCCACGGTGTTGAAACTCGACCTTTTCTGAAGCGTCTGCCCTTTTCCCCACCATCGCGTGGTCCGCTGCCAGCACTACCCTCGTACGCTCACTTAGCGCATCGCGGTGAAAACCGATTGGTTGGTTACGTCGAGGGAAGTCGAGGCTGCAAATACCTCTGCACACACTGCCCAATTCCACCCGTATATGATGGTCGCTTCTTCGTTGTTCCGCAGGAGATTGTACTGGAAGATATTCGTCAGCAAGTTCAAACAGGAGCGACACATATTACGTTCGGCGATCCGGATTTCTTGAATGGTCCCACCCATTCACTGCGTCTCGTCCAAGCAATGCATGCTGAGTTCCCATCCCTAACTTTTGATTTTACGACGAAGGTTGAACACATCATCAAACATAGCAAAGTGTTTTCCGAGTTCAGTCAATTGGGCTGCCTGTTCATCGTTTCTGCGGTTGAATCGTTGAGCGATCGCGTGCTTCAGATTTTGGAGAAAAACCATACGCGGCGTGATGTTGAGGAGACAATTGAGATTGTGCACGCGGAAAACATCGCCCTTCGTCCCACTTGGGTCGCATTCACACCGTGGACGTCGTTGCGTGATTATCTTGAAGTGTTTGAATTTGTATCAACCTACGGTCTGATTGACCACGTCGATCCGGTACAATACGCGGTGCGGCTGTTGATTCCCCCAGGTTCTCACTTATTAAATCGCGATGCCGTGAAACCTCATTTGGGCTCACTGGACCAGAGTGCGTTTAGCTACCACTGGTCACATCCCGATCCGCGCATGGATGAACTCCACAAAACTGTCAGTGCGTTGGTGGAGAGGAACTCCCAAGCGGGTGTCGATCCATGCGAGACGTTCTTTTGTATCTGGGAACTTGCGGCAAATTTGCATGGGGACGCCCCTCCGGAGCGCCGTGTATTTCCCGAGGACCGAGCGAGAGCGCCACGGCTTACAGAGCCTTGGTTTTGTTGAGCCGAACCAACAGAAGGTCAGTTAGACCTTCTTCAGACCCAAGATCCCAGAGTGTAAGTAGATTGGTCAGTGACTATATGTGTAATGTCTAATGGGATTTCTGTTGATTAACCGCACGAACAGGGAGGGTAACAGAAAATTCTGAATGCTATCTGCTCGGTCAATCCCTATTCGGTTGTTCAATCGTGATACTTATTAATTTTTTTGTCTATTACGTATTAGACTACACCCTTATCCTCGTCTATGGATCGGGGTAACTTGCATAAGTATGCAAGTTGCTACTTACAAGATTATGCACATGTACCATCGTTTTTTATTGAAAATGACCCGATAATCGCGGAGATTTCGTAGCGTAAACTGTCAGTTTGCGCACGAGTTACGCACCAGAAGCACAATCTAACAGATCGTGCTACAAAGGTGGCAACTTGGGTTAAGTAAAGATTTGACATCGGGCATTGGGTGGCATATAATTTAGGATGGTTGCCCGCTTAACCGACGGAAGTCAAGGCAGATGTATAGCCCACAGGTCATCGACCACTACAAAAATCCACGCAACGTCGGGATGATAGAGGACGCCGACGGTGTGGGAATTGTGGGAACCCCCGCCAGCGGCGAGATGATAAAATTTTGGATTAGGGTTTACCGCGATAGAATTGTCAGCGCAAGGTTCAAAGCTTTTGGGTGTCCAACCGTTATCGCAGCAGGTTCTGTCGCGACGCAACTCGTCCAAGGTACCACGATTGAAGAGGCATTAAAAATCACCAATCGGCAAATCGACGATGTACTGGGCGGCTTGCCGCCAGATAAACAACGCTACGCAATTGACGCGCAAAAAGTTGTTCAATCCGCGATTAACGACTATATTTCAAAGGTAACAAATCGAACGGAGGAGAAAGATCATGATATCGGTCACTGAAAACGCGGCGCAGAAGGCACTCGGCTTAATCGCAAGAGAGGGGCATTCCGCGGAGGAAGGATTTGGTTTACGGATGAAGGTTGTTGGCGGGGGATGCTCCGGTTTCCAATACGACCTTGCGTTTGGCGAATCCAAAGGTAACGACAAGGTTTTTGAGTTTCACGGACTAAAGGTCTTCGTCGACCCGCGAAGTACGCTTTACCTTGCTGGCTCAACGTTGGACTACCAGGACGGTCTGATGGACTCCGGCTTCAAGATTACCAATCCGAACGCTAAGACAGAATGCGGTTGCGGCGAATCCTTCAGCGTATAATTTAATCAAGATTTAATGTGGACACAGGGCGGAATACACGAATGTCGTATTCTGCCCTTTTTTTGTGATCGCTTGAAGGCATCATCACAACGAGAAGTCGAATATTACTCCATTATAGGGAGTGCTTAGCCTTTCGAAAGCCCGGCAGACCTTGCCTCTTGGCAGCGCTTTCCCCAAGAATCAGGAAAGCGCCTCCCCCAAAATCGACTTTGCGAAACTCACACATTCCGTGGCATGTGCCACTGCCTCATCAAAGTCAAATTCCTCGTGAGGGTCAAATTGATCGTACCTAAAGTCTACTGCATAATCCGTATAACGATCCGATTCAGGAAATGCAGCCGGCAAGTCAATGTCGTTGTCGCTTGCCAAGTGCGCCAATCCAACTATCGAGTGCGTTCGTGGATAGTCAATACCATGAAAAACCAGAATGGCTTTGAGCGATTTTTCTACCGCCTGTTGCACATGAAAACCAATCCCTTCAGGATTGCCTTGGTTGCTATCACGAAGTATGGTAGCATTCAACAGATCGGTTTCAGCTTTTCCCAACAGAGTTTGAACTAACTCCTTTTCCACCGCGTTCATACAGGACGACACCATCCTCCATCAACCTTTTCTGAAATCCAATTCTAAGTTGCTGGTATTTGCTATCCTCTTCGGCGCTTCGCACAAGAACGTCCGCAAAGATAGGAAGAGCCATAAGCGCAACGCGTATCTTATGGGCTTCTTCGCCACGAGATTTAATCTCATCTTTCACGACGAGCAGATCGTAGTCTGAATCGTCATCGCCATCTCCACGCGCCCGCGATCCAAACAGAACGATTTTCCGCGGACTCGCCACTTCTCGAACATATCTAACAATTTCTCGGCAGATTTTGTCTTCTGAGAGGTCTATCACGGTTTTCACCTTTTCTTCAATCCTAACAAGGTTCACGCACACGTTTAGACGCTTGCCCGTTGTTTTATATTACCACAACCGCAACGCTTATATCAAAGAAAACAGGGCAAGTATCATCCGACACCATCACCCAAAAACTGCGCTTCCACCTCATCTCCCGCCTTTAGATTAACGCCCGCCGGAATAACGATAAACCCGTTCGCCAAAACAAGTGAATAGAGAATGCCTGAGCCTTGCGGTCCGGTTGTCTTTGCGTAATACTTCCCTTCACGCTGCGTAATAATCGACCGCATGTAGTTGGTTCGTTTATCTTTATTAACGATATCTTCGTCCAACACGGCTTTGAACGTTGGTCGAAATGGGTTTGAGTGGCCCGCCATTGTAAGGAGCGCCGGGCGGACGAAAAGTTCAAACACAACAAGAGACGAGACTGGATTTCCCGGTAAGCCGAAGATTGGCTTTCCATCGGCGATGCCGTAGGCTTGGGGTTTTCCCGGCTTCATTGCCACCCGCCAGAAATTGATCTCGCCGAGTTTGGATAAAACCGTCTTGACAACATCGTGCTCCCCGACGGACACTCCTCCACTGGTAATGAGAGCATCGGCTCGATCCAGTCCATCGCGGAATATGCGTTCGGTTTCCGCCTCATCATCGCGAGCAATTCCCATATCGATTGGGATACACCCCGCTTCCTGAAGTTGCGCGTAGATGCCATACCGGTTGCTGTCGCGAATCTTGCCGGGTTGCAACGCATTGCCGAGCGGCGTCAATTCATCGCCCGTAGAAACCACGGCGACATGTGGACGCCTGTGTACTAGCACTTCCGATTGATTCAGCGATGCCAGCATTGAGCATTCCTGTGGACGGAGAAGTTTCCCGCTGGGCATGACAAGATCCCTGTTCTTCACGCTTTCGCCTATGAACCGGACGTTTTCCGCCTTTTCCACCGCTTCCGCAATCTGAACGTGTTCCCCGTCGAACTTCGTTACCTCCTGCATGACGACCGCGTCTGCCCCCGCCGGCATCATCGCACCTGTCATGATTCGCGCGGCTTTGCCCCTTTCAATCCGTTTTTTTGGCGCGTATCCGGCGGCGATTGTTTCAATCACCGAAAGGCTCACAGGCGTATCCTTGGACGCGCCTTGAACATCCTCGGCGATAACGGCAAAACCATCCATCGCCGAGTTATCGAACGGCGGGATGTGTTCAACGGCATAAACATCCTCCGCGAGCACATGTCCCAGACAGTCCAAAATCCCGCGCTTTTCCGGCGCTAAAACACTGATTGTGTCCAGCATTCGTTTACGCGCTTCTTCGACAGTCAACATCATCAACTTCCTCCATCATCTCATGTAGCAACATCTCTTGCACCCATTCAAAATCCTCATGCGTGTTTATATTTACGAACGAAAGTCCCGTCGGATCAAAAACTTGCCATTCGTCTGGAGGCACCATGCGGACCGTGACGCGATCACAAAGCGCATGAAGGCGCAGTTCCCCTTCATCAAGCATCTGGCGGACGGTTTGCACACAACTCCTTGAATACACGGCACATAATGTCTGCAACTTCGGATTGTCCCCCTTCATCGCCCGCGTATAGGGCACTACAGCGTCATATTCTCCCAAAACCGAGACGAGATAGCGCATTAGCTTGGGCTGTAAGAGTGGCATATCGCAGGCAATGCAGAGAACAGCGTTATTTACCGCGTAACTAAGCCCAGTGTAGACACCCCCGAGCGCACCGCTATCGGGAATAAGATCTTCGTACACCTGCACACCCAACTCGGTATACAGATTTGCCGAATTTGAAATTACGATGGTTTCATCAGTGACAGTCTGTATACGCTTCAAGGTACGCGAAATGAGAGTCTCATCCCCCAAGCGCATTAACGCCTTGTTTCGTCCCATTCGCCGGCTTTCTCCGCCCGCAAGGATGACTCCGGTTGCCCCCACAGTGTCCAATGTGGCAAAAACTCCCGTGTTTTGATTTTGCGGCGTCTCTGCTCGCCGCGTCAATCATACCACTCGGGATGTGGAACGTCAATAGCAATGCAGTCAATCCTGTAGGTGGGCACTGCCCACCAGCCTTTTCCGCCACGGTATTCTGTAGAATCAAGCGGGAAAATAACGAACGATCAAATGAGCGAATAGATCAAGGAAGCGAATAGTGACCGCGATAGTGATCCCAGGACGATAGAGGTCCCATAGCCAATCCTGATAGTGAGCGCGATAGAGACTCTTAATCCACGATTCGTAACTGTTTAGTGCATCGTTTGGTTCGTAGTAGTACAATTCAGTGCACGTCTGTTCTGGGCACGTGAGCCCCCTGATTGATCTGAATTAGCATTGTACTTCCCTACCCGGCGTGTTCTCTGACCGCTCGGTCTGGATTGGCAAATCCAGACCGATGGACTAAACAGATACCACGATTCGATTGTCTATTTGCGTTTGACGCACAAATATCCGTGTGTTAGAATGGAATCGGCAATATGAACACACAATCTCACGCGCTCATCAACATGGCGTTGCTCGCGCGCGCGCATCAGCCGTATCACCACAGATGCGCACTGCTCGGCGCTGTACTGCCCGATCTCCCGATTTTTGTCTTCTTTGGCGTTGAGACCCTGATTTTGAGAAATTCTCAATCGGAACTCTGGTCGGAACGCTATTTTCTACCCGAATGGCAGAACTTCATCGACCCGTTCAACTCAATACCGCTCGTTCTCCTCGGTATCGGTGCCGGTTATCTTCTCAAATCCGACCGTGTCCGGGTAGTCTGCTGGAGTATGCTGCTCCACTGCCTAACGGATTTCTTTCTTCATCGTGAGGATGCCCATCGACACTTTTTCCCATTCTGGGACTACAAATTCAAAAGCCCAATTTCGTACTGGGAAACGGAGTATCATGCGGGAATCGTGTCAGTAGTTGAGATAGTGGCAACGATTGGGGCATCGGTGTACCTGTTTCCGCGCCTTCGACCTCATTTTGCCAAAGGCGCATTGATTGCCGTGAACGCCTTATCCGTGCTCCTCTATATCGCCTTCATCCTCTTTTTTGGATAACATCACGGGAAAGTGTTTAGTGACTAGCAAAAATCTTAAAGCCACAAGACGTGCAATGAATGGGATCTCTATCGTACTCGCTGTCCACTCGCTTGATTACTCTCAAGTAACACTCGACATTGCACTCCTCTGGAGTGCGGAAATTTGGACATATCGTATTCTATTGACATTTCGATCCTCTGGATCGAGGAAAGAGACTCTGACTAGAAAGTGTTGCTTGCTGAATGAATTATTCCGACAGGGATAATGGGACGCTACTAAGAACCTTCGAGCAATAGTTAATGGCTGACCAAGGGCACCTGCAATGCGTGTTCCTTCAGACATATCGCGAAAGAGCACTTAAACTCATAAGCGATAATTCTACGCCGGTGCTATAAATCAGTAGGCTAAACAGTTACCATCACGGCTTATCAATTCACCGGCAGACACGATCAGAGAAACCGACCTATCTTTGTTCTGTATTCTTACGTATTACGCATCACGCATTAACTTCTCTAAACCACCTCCTTGACCAATACCGCTTTTCGAAAATACTCGATTTCTGTTCAGAATTCACAAGACGAAAGGATTAACGAACATTGCACACCACCGTGATTGTTCCCTTTGAATTTTATGCGAGCCACAGCCTCTCGGTTCGAGAGAAACCGCACAACCATTTCTGGGCGCTGAAGTTGTACGTGAGAGGTGAGCCGAAAAATGGAATGGTCGTTGACATCCTTAAATTGCGCCAGATTACCGACCCGTATGTCGAAAAACTCGCCGACACCTATCTCAACGAGAATAGCGCTTTGACAGAGGAGCAGGCGGCATGCCCCACATGCGAGATGCTGGCGGCGTACTTCTATACACACGTCTCCGAGGAATTGGGTGTGCTTGATGTCCAACTCAGCGCTGTGGAAGTAGAACTCCGCGAACTTGAAGGCAAGGAGTGGGGGGCGGCACGGCTGGAAGCCCTATGAAACTACTGGTCACAGGCGGCGCGGGATTTATCGGGTGTAACTTCATCCGCTACTGGCTCCAACACTATCCCGGCGACGCAATTATTAACATCGATCTCCTGACCTATGCGGGGAATCTGAATAACCTCGCCGATGTCGGTGACACAGTCCCAGATCGGTACACCTTTGTTCATGGCGATATTGGAGATTCCGACTGCGTCGATAACCTCATTGCGGAGCACCGTCCGGAGGTGATTGTGAATTTCGCCGCCGAATCTCACAACAGCCGCGCCGTGCTCAACCCCCGCCTTTTCTTTGAGACAAATGTCATGGGTACGCAAATGCTGCTCGAACTTGCCCGCAAACACAAAGTCTCACGATTTCACCACATCTCCACCTGCGAGGTCTACGGCGATCTCGCGCTGGATTCACCCGTAAAGTTCACGGAAAACCACCCGTATTCTCCGCGCACACCGTACAATGCCTCCAAAGCGGCGGCGGATCACGCCGTCCGCGCCTATTTTGAAACCTATGGGCTTCCCGTCACCATCTCCAACTGCTCGAACAACTACGGCGCCTATCAACACCCCGAGAAGGTGATACCCCTCTTCACCACGCATGCCCTTGATGATAAACCGCTTCCGCTCTATCGGAATAGCCTGAATCGCCGGGAATGGCTCGCAGTCTCCGACCACTGCCGGGCTATCGATCTCATCATTCGGAACGGGAAGATTGGCGAGACCTACAATATCGGAAGCGGCGTGGAGCAGAGCGTCGAAGAGATTGCCGATGGCGTCTTGGCGGCGTTGGGCAAACCACAATCCCTCAAAACTTATGTCCCCGACCGCCCGGGTCACGATCGCCGATACCTCTTGGATTCCTCGAAAATCCGGCGAGAACTCGACTGGGAACCGCAAATCGACTTTCAATCCGGTCTCAAGGAGACCACGCAGTGGTACGCTCAGAATCGCGACTGGTGGACGGAGATTCTTGAACAGGGTGACTCGGAGGCGATACAGGAAGACAAGTGGGAAAAGAAATAATGCGTAGTGCGTAATGCGTAAAGCGTAATGCCGGATTGAGTCGCTTTCTGGCAAGTCCTGCAGTGACTGCCTGCAAGTCTCGCTCCTTTCGCTCCAGATATTTTCTTTCAGATTGGATTGAGATTGCCGATTCTCGACCAAGCCTTCCGTCAATCCCCCGCCATAATAGTCCCGCCACTCGCTATAGTGACCGTTTTTCCCATTGTTGACACAAGGGTAAAAAAATACTTGACATTTATGTTGCTTTAAGCTACAATATTGGGTGCAATGTATAAGGTTCAATACCGAGCGAGCGCGGCGAAGATGCTCCGGCGAATGCCGCGCAATGTAGCGAAGACCGTAGTGCGGAAGATTGACCAACTCGCCGTGTCCCCCTACGCGCCGAACAACAATGTAACGCGCTTAAAGGGCGAGGAGGGATACCGGCTCAGAGTGGGGGATTGGCGCGTGTTATACGAGATTCATGACGATGTCCTCGTCATCGAAATCATCAAAATTGGATCCAGGGGAGGAGTATACCGATGAATATTGAAACCGTCGAAAGACAGGGCAAGGAATACGTCCTTGTACCGAGAGAACAGTACAATCAATTTGTGGAAGACGCGGAGATGCTAAGAGACATTCGCGAGTTCCGCGAAGCCAAAACCATCAACGAGGAGACCTATCCCGGCGAGGTCGTCAATCGCCTGATACTCCACGAGGAGAGTCCGATTCGCGTGTATCGCGACCATCGAGGTCTCACCCAACAGCAACTGGCGGACAAGTGCGGCATTCAGCGCGCCTACTTGGCGGAGATTGAAACCGGGCGCAAGTCCGGCTCCGTCAAAACGTTGAAAGCAATCGCCGCGGCGCTTGATGTTGATTTAACCTCGATTTCGTGAAGCGTAAAGGGAGAAACGAGGACAGAATTTGCTTGAGATTCGGGATGGATTTGTTGAATGCTAATGCGTAATACGTAATGCGTAAAGAAAAAGGTTGGGGTATTACCGCGGATGGTCCCCCGATTCCCTTCAATTTAGAATGGGAGTAATCTGCGTTCCCTACCCAGTACCAAATTCGGAATCGAGATGCTTGCTTTTAGTGGATAATTGGACACAGTTTTTGAAGCAACGCGATTTTTCTGAAAAAAATGAAAAAAAACATCGAGAAATGGAATTTTCGGCGGTCCTTAATCGGTATAAAGGTAGAACAGCTTGTCAAAAGGACATGCTGAAATCAAGACTTAACTTTCATCAAGAGGAGAACATCATGAATTTGATAGAAGCAGGCATGGAAGTTCTACGGCAGTTTGCCGAAAAGAATTCTGAAGGCGAAGGTATTGATGAGCATTGGAAAGTTGTGTTGCCCGAAATGGAGGAGATTGTTGTAGCTGAGTTTCTACTCACGCTACACCGCCGACATATTAACGAATCGATGATACACTCGGCGCAGGAGACGGCACGGTCCTTACCGCGTCGTGACATAAGTGATTTGGACGATGCAACATTGGTAATTCATGCTACTGCACGGTGGACGTGGATGCATTCAGTCTGCAATACACGGTTTCAGGCTTTTATCGATAACTACGCTCGGGAGCTAATCCATTCGCCTAATACGGTCGATTCGGTTGAATCGTCATACCTTTGGCTTCCACTCGCCGAAGAAACTTACAAACAGATTCACCCTGCCTTAATCACTCGTTACGCACATTTGCAGTTTGCTCAGTATTGCTGGAATGAAGTAAAGCGTCGCCACTCAGCAGACAAAGAGATAGAAAAACATATGTTTGTGTCGCTTAGCGACTGCGAGGGGCTCCGCCATCAGGCAAGCGAGGCGATGCAATGGCTGCGGCGAGAAAGTCGACAAATCGACCCTGATGTCGGCGAAGACGCGATGTCGGATTGCATAGAGAAACGTTTGCGGTGGCCTCTACACATCCAGATACAGAAGATTGGTACCACTACAAAAGCTATTCGAGACCGTGCAATTGACATACACCGCAAAGGCGGAAAGAATGAACACGTTTCTCTAGACGTGGAAGCAGAATTCGCCAATTCAATTGCCGATGAATCGGCAGGTGTAGAGAATGAGGCACTGATTGACAAGGAATTCCTTCAACTCCTGTCGACGAATCAGGAGAAGATAGAGAGGATTCTACATCGCAACGCGAAGATTGGGAAGCGTCGATTCAAAGTGATGGAGATGTTGGACCAAACACCGATTCCAACTCCGGCTGAAATCGCCAGACGGTTGGAATCAAGCGATCAGACAATAGCCAGGGATATTGTTGCAATACAACAAAGTTGGGACTTGATTCAGGAAGCTATTCATTCTTGAAAAATCCTTGTCTCTGGGAAATAGGTTTCTACAAGGGCATCTGTAGGGAATAACGATCGTTATTCCCTACACTATTATCTCCGAAAAATCAATGCCGGTTGTAAATATGCCTAACTACACTCCCAATTCAGGAAACGTGTTCAAGGATTTGGAACTACCAAACCCTGATGAAAGATTGGCAAAAGCGAAATTGGCATACAAAATCAACCGCCTAATTGCCGATGAGGGAATGACCCAAAAGGCAGCGGCGGATTTCCTGGGACTGAGTCGGTCAAAAATGACAGATTTGAGAAACGGCAGATTGAGGAACTTTACGATTGACCATCTGTTTTCTCTATTGGGAAAACTGGATTATCACATTGAAATTCGCGTGAGTCCAAAGTCAAACCACGACACGCAGGAAAGCATCAATGTCGCGTTGATTTAAATTCGTTAGGAGAAATACCCCTTGCCAAAAACTCAAACCACCTCCGCCCCGCCCCAAACAAACATTGAATTCCCCACCCCGGAACAAGAAGAACTGGACATCTCAACGCTGGAGACTTGGCTGTGGGATGCCGCCTGCGTGATTCGCGGAGCGACCGACGCCCCGAAATTCAAGGATTTCATCCTGCCGCTAATCTTCTACAAGCGGCTCTCCGATGTGTTCGATGACGAATTTTCCGAGCAGGCGGCGGAATTTGGCGGTGAAGAAACGGCGCGGGACATTATCGAAGCCGACCACGAAGACGCGCTCAAATCGGAGCGCGGCTCGATTGTGCGTTTCTATATTCCGCAAAAGTACAGTTGGAAGCACCTCCGCAACCACCCTGCAGACGGGGGTTTGGGCGAATTCGTCACCGAAGCCATGCGTGAGGTTGCCCGCACGAATCCGCTGCTGCGCGGCGTTCTCGACGTGCGTGATTTTAACGAGCAGCAAAGCGGGCAGCGTATCCTAGACGACGACCGGCTGGAGGCCCTGATTGAAGTGCTGAGTCGGTATCGCCTCGGGCTGAAGAACACCGAACCGGACATTCTGGGGCGCGCTTACGAATACCTGTTGCGGAAGTTTGCCGAGGACGGGGGACAAAGCGCCGGTGAGTTCTATACCCCAAAAGAGGTCGGCTGGTTAATGGCACGAATCATCAACCCCGAACCGTACACCACCATCTACGATCCGGCGTGCGGATCGGGCGGTCTGCTGATTAAGCCCCGCCTGCTATTTGAGCGTACCCATCCCGACAAAGAGGGTCAAGCCCCGAAGATCTACGGACAGGAGTTGACCGCCACCACCTACGCCATGGCGAAGATGAACGCCTTTCTCCACGATTTCATCGGCGCCGAACTGCATATCGGTGACACCTTCCGCAATCCACGGCTTGTTGCCGGTGACTCGACACTTCAAGGCTTTGATTATGTCCTCGCCAATCCGATGTGGAATCAAAAGGAGTACGACGAGGCTTTCTACGCCAATGATCAATGGGGACGGTTTGGCTATGGCGTGCCGCCGAGTTCATCAGCGGATTGGGCGTGGGTTCAGCACATGCTGGCATCCCTGAACGCCAATGGACGCGCCGCGATTGTGCTGGACACCGGCGCCGTATCCCGCGGTTCCGGCAACAAAAACACCAACCGAGAACGGGATATTCGGAAAGGGTTTGTGGAGAATGACTTAATTGAAGGGGTTATACTTTTGCCTGAAAACCTGTTTTATAATACCAGCGCTCCGGGCATCATTCTGCTTCTGAACCGGGACAAGCCGATGGAACACAAAGAGCAGATTCTTCTCATAAATCTTTCCAGATACTTCGAGAAACAGGCTCCGAAAAACGCCTTGACCGACGAAGGAATTGACGCGGCATCTGAAGTTTATCGAGCGTGGGAATCGCGTGAGAAGTTGAGTGCCGTTATCACACTGGAAGACGCGCGAAAAACCGATTACAACCTGAGTCCTGCTCAATTTGTGGACGTGGTCGATAAGATTGAACATCGATCGGTTTATGAAATCCTCGCGGATTTAACGGAGGCACGTATCGTACGCGAAAAAGCAGATAGGAACCTAGAAAATTGCCTGGGCCAACTTGGATTAACTGGGGAGGAGATTCAATGAGTGCGATGAATCAGCCAGCACATTGGAAGATGGCAAGGATCGAAGAAATTGCCGATGTGCGTGGGGGATCCTCATTTCCAAAACCGTATCAAGGTAACACAAAGGGGCAATACCCATTTTATAAAGTGTCGGACATGAATCTAGTAGGCAATGAAGTTCGAATGCAAGCCTCGAACAATTGGATAGAGGCAGAAACTGTTAAGACACTAAGGGCAAAATTATTTTTGAAGGGTACAGTGATTTTTCCAAAAGTCGGTGCTGCCGTTCATACCAATAAGAAACGGATACTATCCTCTGAAGGTCTGGTGGACAACAATGTGATGGGGGTAGCAGTTCGTGATTATAATTTCTGTATTCCGTATTTCTTGTTGTATTGGCTTGAATCTGTTGATTTGGTTGACTTTTCAAATCCGGGCCCTCTTCCTTCGATTACTGCAACCAAAGTAAAAAATACGGAAATCCCGCTCCCTCCACTCCCCGAACAACGTGCCATTGCCTCGGTTTTGGACGCCATCCAAGA
Source organism: Candidatus Poribacteria bacterium (assembly GCA_965220415.1). Classification (GTDB taxonomy): domain Bacteria; phylum Poribacteria; class WGA-4E; order WGA-4E; family JAJDTR01; genus JAJDTR01. The sequence continues at coordinate 5,454,934 of OZ244829.1, read as the reverse complement.
AGCCAAGTTTGCCCGCCACAAGGAGATTGTCTTAGAACGGGAGCGTAAAGCGGCGTTGATGGATCACCTCTTCTCTCACGGCACGAAGGGTGAACCTCGCAAGCAGACGGAGATCGGCGAGATACCTGAGAGTTGGGAAGTGGTTCAACTAAAAGAGATTGCTGGGCTGAGACGCGAGAATATTAATCCGAAAGCAAGTCTAGGCTTAAACTATGTAGGGCTTGAGCATATTGATTCAGGCGAAAGCCAATTGAAACGATGGGGAGACGCTTCCGAAGTGAAAAGCGCGAAGAGTCGTTTTTATCCCAATGATGTGTTATATGGTAAGTTGCGATCTTATTTGGACAAGGCGGTACTTGCTGAAATGGAAGGGATTTGTTCTACCGACATTCTTGTCGTCACTTCAAACTCAAGAACGACTCCGAGGTTTTTAGTTTATCTGCTCCATAATTACACGCTTATTAGCCATGCAGTAGCGACATCAACAGGAGTGAATCATCCAAGAACCTCTTGGAATGCATTGGGGAAATTTACTCTTGCACTTCCCTCAATCTCTGAACAACATGCTATCGCCGGAACTTTGCAAGCAATTGATGAAAAAGTAGCGGCTCTAGAACGGGAAACCGTTCTACTAGAGGGACTGTTTCGCGCCATGCTTGAGGAACTGATGACCGGGAAAAGATCTGCCGCTCCACTGATTGCTGTACATTTGCCAAACTAACAGACGAAACACCAAAATGGCCACACCAACTCTTCAATAATCACATGAAATCCTTGGAGAAACACCTGAAGACTTGGAAGAATCTCTCGCAAATGCAAGAAAAGCCAGCAATTGATTGAAAGCGTTTGCCCATGCTTCGGAACAATCATGTTTGAACATGCTGCCGTTCAAGAGCCGATGTTCCGCTTTGCCGATCAGATTGCTTGGTCTTGATTGAATTCCAAAGCCTCCGAGAGCGTGACTTTCAAGGTATCAAGAAGTTCCTCATACGTTCTCTCTTGGCAGCTCACACCGGGAATTTCCTCAATCCATCCAATCCACCAATCCTCCCGTTGTAGGACATGGGCGGTGTATATCTGATCCATGACGAACTCCTTTCAGCCCGATTTATCTTGGTTTCTATCCTGTTGTACAGTAGAATAACATCTTCAAAACTAGGTGGGATTGCTTTAACAAGAAAGGCTGACAGGATTGTAACATTCCAGTCGCACCAAATCAAGAACATCCGAAATATTACATGTACCGCCTGCCACTGATTCCCATATACTATTGCCGTTTGCTACGCCTCCGGAGAGGGTAATGTCTGAACGCGACGCAGTACAAAATCCCATGTTCAGGTACGCCGATGAAATCGGCTGGGAGTCTATTTCTGCATCAAAGGCACTGCAGATGCGCGGCGCCGATACCAAGCTCTACTTTGCCAAACTGCTGGAATCGCAACTCCTGAAACTTAACGGAGGTATACTGGATTCGGAGCGATGCAAAGAGATTCTGCGCCAGTTAAACCTGCTTAATTCGACGCGTGAGGGAAACCGGGATGCGCTGTCGTGGCTACGAGGCGAGCGATCAATTTTCGTCCCAGACCACGAGCGTGAACGGAATGTCACGTTGATTGATTTCGAAACTCCTGAGGGCAACCTGTTCCATGTGACCGATGAGTGGTGGCAGAGAAGCGCGGCGCTTCGAAACCGCGCCGATGTGGTGTTCCTGATTAACGGGATTCCGGTGGCGGTGGTGGAAACCAAAAACCCTCAAAGCCGGGACGGGTTGGAAACGGGGGTAGAACAGATTCGCCGTTACCACCGCGAAACGCCCGAGATGTTTACTACGGCGCAACTGTTCGGCGTCACACACCTGTTGGATTTTTTCTACGGTGTCACTTGGAACACCAGCCGCAAGAACCTGTTCAACTGGAAAGCCGACGACCCCGCCAACTACGAAGAGAAGGTCAAGACCTTCTTCAATCCCGCTCGGTTTCTAAAAATCCTACGCGAGTCGATTATCTTCCTAAGCAGGGATGATGACTTAACCAAAGTGGTGCTGCGCCAGCACCAGACCCGCGCCGTGGAGGGCGTGGTTGAACGGGTTTACCACCCCACCAAGCGGCGGGGATTGGTCTGGCACACGCAGGGCAGCGGCAAGACACTGACGATGATAACCATCGCTTCCCGTCTGTTGCGGAGCGCTGGGGAGACGGAAAAGCCCACCGTGTTGATGCTGGTTGACCGTAACGAGTTGGAGAGCCAGTTGTTCAAGAATATCACCGCTTACGGCATCGGGACGCCTGAAGTTGCGACAAGCAAACGCGACCTGCGGAGGATTCTGGCTTTAGATTATCGCGGTTTGGTGGTTTCAACCATTCACAAGTTTGACGGTATACCGGCAAATATTAACGTTCGCGAGGGTGTGACGGTACTGGTTGATGAAGCGCACCGCACCACCGGCGGCGATCTGGGGAACTACCTCATGGGAGCGCTTCCCAATGCGACCTACATCGGCTTTACCGGCACACCGATTGACGATCTCGCTCACGGGAGAGGGACGTTCAAAGTATTCGGCGCGGATGATGAGCAGGGGTACCTTGACAAATACGCTATAGCGGAATCCATTGAGGACGGCACCACCGTGCCGTTGAATTATGCGCTCGCTCCGTCCGATTTACAGGTTGACCGCGAGACGCTGGAGAGCGAATTCCTCCAGCTTGCAGCGGCGGAAGGCGTGAGCGACGTGGAAGAACTGAACGCAATTCTCGACCGCGCAGTCGGGTTGAAGGAGATGATGAAAGCCCGCAATCGGGTTGATGAGGTCGCCCGGCATGTCGCCGATCACTTCCGCGAGAACGTGAAGCCGATGGGATTCAAGGCGTTTCTGGTTGGTGTAGACCGTGAGGCGTGCGCGTTGTACAAAGAGGCGCTTGACAAGTATCTGCCGCCGGAGTATTCGGAGGTGGTCTACTCCCCGTACAATCAAGACCCCGAATTTATGAAAGCGCATCACCGCAACGAGGACGAAGAAAGGGAGATTCGCAAGCGATTCGCCGACAAGGACGACCCGCTAAAGATACTGATAGTAACCGAAAAGTTGCTCACCGGCTTCGACGCGCCGATTCTCTACTGCATGTACCTCGACAAACCGATGCGCGACCACGTGCTGCTGCAGGCAATCGCCCGCGTCAACCGACCATATGAGGACAACGACGGACTGGTGAAACCGTACGGGTTTGTTTTGGATTTCGTCGGCATCTTCGAGAATCTGGAAAAAGCCCTAGCATTCGATTCCGACGTGGTAGGGAGCGTAATTCAGAATCTGGACGTGCTCAAAGCCCTCTTCGCCGCACGGTTCGAGGAGACAGCACCGGACTATCTGCCTTATGCGCGGAGTTGGGACGATAGAGGGAAAGAACGGGCGGTTGACCACTTTGACGACAAGGATGCACGGGAAGCTTTCTTCAAGTTTTTCAGAGGTATACAGGACCTCTACAACATCCTGTCGCCCGACGAATTTTTACGCGCATATTTGGAAGACTATCAAGCGATTGCGTCGCTTTACGCGTTAATTCGCAATGCCTACGCCAAGAACCCCTACGTTGATAAAGAGTTGGTCAGGAAAACGCGCGAACTGTTACAGGAACATACGGAGGGCGATAACTTTGAACTTCCGGGCGCCATTCATGAGTTGAACGCCGACACATTGCGAGAGGTCGCGGACAGTGAGTTATCAGACACAGTGAAGGTGTTGAACTTAAGGAAAATATTACAGAAAACGGTCACAGAGGAAAGCGGTTCAAATCCCTTTCTTGTCTCAATCGCCGAACGCGCTGATGCGATCGCGGAGGCATACGAGAATCGGCAGATGACGACGCAAGAGGCTCTGGCTAAACTTCAGAGGATAGCGGAAGATCGCAATAGCGAGACAGTTGAACGTAAGCGATTGAATTTGGACCATAACGCCTATGCGGTTTACAAGGTTCTCCAAGAAGTTACGGAGGACGTTACCCCGGAGCAGGCGAGAACCGTAAACGAAGTGTTCGATCAATTCCCGGACTATGAATGGGACTACCACCAAACCCTTCGGTTACGCACGCAACTTTACAAGAGACTGAGACCTATTGTTACTGTTGAGAAGGAGAAGCTAATCAAGATCGCAAGCAGATTAATAGCGAGAAATCGACAATGAATGTCGAAAATCTGTGGAATGATTCAGGCGCTTTGAAGAGTGTAGTACACCAGTGGGCGGAGCGCATGGACGTAACGGTGCGGGAAGTTCACCTGCGGGACATGCGGAGGAAGTGGGCATCCATATCCACAAACGGACGATTGACCTTGAGCACAGAGTTGCTCGACCTGCCGATGGCGTTGGGAGAGTTTGTGATTGTGCATGAGTTGGTGCATCTCCTCGCCCCGAATCACGGTAGGTTGTTTCGGAGTTTCATGCACGCCTATCTGCCGGATTGGGAAGAACGCCAGCGGGATTTGGAGGCGGTGGCAGATGCGTAGACGCTCTTCAGTAACATCCGGTCCCGTCTCTAGCGCAGGATTACCGGTCAAATTACCCGCGAGTAGAACGACCACCCACGTGGAAAACAAAAATAGCTATGAACCAAAAAGATAACCCTGTCGGACTTGGCCATTTTTTGGAACACCGGCATTGGCTACAAGCGATAGAATTGTTGGAGCATCAACTGGATAGGAAAAAGTCGAATAGGCATTTCTCGACACTTGAAATGTCTTATTACGAAAGACTGAGGGAGTCGTTCGATAGATTAAAGACGAAGAAATATTTCAACAGTAAGGTCGCCAATAGTCTTTTCTATGGGTTGAGTAAAGAGTTTGCGATTGTTCCCTACACTATACCGAAGTCCAACCTAGGTTTACGACATTACAAATTCATGACTTGTCCTATGCGCGTCCTTTACTACGCCGTTGGGGTTTACTTGCTTGAACTTTCTAAAGGCTATCTCAAGGAAAATCATACTACCCAAGATCGTATCCGCGCTTGCTACGGAGGCAATGTGCAGTTCAACGAACATGGCAATCTTATCAAGAAGCCTAAGCCTATTCGGGAGCCTATCTATTATAGACCACATTATGACAATTTTTGCGTAAAAGTGACAGAGGAAACTGAAAAAGACACGGAGCGCAAGGTGGTTATTCGCTTGGACATACAGAATTTTTTCGACGGACTCAGTATCCCTAAACTTTTAGACTTACTTGAAATAAGCGTTGACGAAAGTGTAAAGGCTAAACTTCATTATGACGAGACAACCTATGGTCAAATCGTTTCATTTTTCGAATTCGTGGCGTGTGGCACTTCAGGCATACCTCAATCAGATAACAATATTATCTCCGACTTTATCGGATATCTGTATCTGGCCTTTGGCGATCTGTTTCTTGACGACGAACTTTGCGAGAACAGAGATTCAATAGAACACCACACTATTGTGCGATATGTAGACGATATATATGTCTCAATCACTTTCAAGGAGAAGGAAAGCGATATGAGGGCAAAGTTCAACCCGTTAGCAACTCGCATTGCGGATTGTCTGCACCAAAAATTAGGGCTTCGACTTAATCCCAAAACAAAGATTTTCCGGCTAAAGGAGAAAAATGACAGAGATGCGCTCAAGAATAGCCTGAAGGCAGTATCACGAGATGACGATGCATACGATCAATCTACCGCACCTCCTGCCGAAAAAATCAAGAACATCTTCAAGCAGCTAGAGAAGCTGAAGCGTTTTCCTATAGCGCCTTATTTTCAGGAACATTTTGAATCGAGGCGTGCTCAAGAACAATTTAATGAGAAACAATTTCAGGAGGTACTTAAGGGCGTATACGACAAAAAGGTCGAAAACAGGTTAGCTAATCCCAAGTACAAGTCCCAGTTGAGGGAGATTTTTCTGGGTTCTGGAGGCTTTGATTTTGAGTTAGTAAACGCCTACCCAATGCCAATTATTGTTTTGATCTCGAAATCCAGTGACGTGGATGAGCGATTCCGACAATTCCTTCGTCGGAAAAAACGGTTAACGTCAAGGGATATAATTCTCACATTAAGGTATCTCTGTCAGAACGGATTCACTACGAATGGGTTACTCAACTCTCTCAAACAAGATCCGGCGATGAAACAAATTGTGGAGATTTTCAAACGAAAGGTGTTGTCACCAAAACCTATTGGCTATTATGAATTGACGAAAGCACAGACTTTGAAAGTAGCTAAACCACATATCATTGAACAGATTCGATTAAGGGTTTTGTGTGAGCAAAAAGCGGAATATACTGTTGCGCTTAATCATTTACATAATGAGTTTCACGTAATCTGCCATTTCTTAGATGGTAATGCCCCTGCATTAAAATCCTATAAGCGTCCCAAGGTTGAAGAATTTCTTAGGACGCAGAACGTCCCCAGCGAAACGAAGGCGCAAGTCTTAAAATTATTTGATCGGCGTAACAAGAGCCTTGTTCCACATGCGGACCCAGTTGCTTCACTAGTCAACAAAGATGATTATGAAGGCTATCGTTGTCATGTTGGTAAATGCCTCAAACACCTTCTTTCAAAATGTCATGATGCCTGACCCTTTTGGTGGTGATGGTGTACCACGAGAGGGAAAATCGACGATGTGATGATTATCGATCGTATCCTACATAGATTTTCAAGAACGCGAATCACATTGGTTTTACGGGACAGTTCTGGTTTCAATCGCAAATAATCTTGGATTAAAGCTATGCTAGACTTCAAACCGCCAAAAGAAAACAGGTTCGTCATCGGAAGCGTGAAGTCGCTGCTACCTCTCCTCATGCGCCTCACAACCAAGGTTTCCCATGTCGACATCGACTCCGAATCCCTAGACAAGCTGAAATCGACTGACGGCAATCCGACCATTCTGGTGCCGAACCACCCCTCCCGCGCCGACCCCCATGTGTTGTTTGCCCTGTCAACTCGCTACGGTGAGCGATTCCGGTACATGTGCGCACGTGAGACCTTTGACCGCAAGATAGCCGGACTGAAATTGAGAGGGTTCTTCATGACGCGGCTCGGCGTCTACTCCGTGATACGCGGCGCCGTGGACCGGGACTCGTTTCGGATGACGCGCGAAACGCTCGCCAAAGGGGCGCGGAAGTTGGTCATCTTCGGCGAAGGCGAAATCTCGCATCAGAACGAGACCATCATGCCGTTCGAGAGCGGAATTGTGCAGTTCGGCTTGTGGGCGCTCAACGACATGGAAAAGGCGGGAGATCTAAAACCCCTCTATCTTGTGCCCGTGGGAATAAAATATGTCTACAGAGACGACATGTGGGGTCAAATCGAGGAGTCGATTACCCGTCTGGAGCAGAGCGTCCTGCCCGACCCTGCCGACCACCCCAAAGACCTGTACGACCGCGTGAAGAACCTCGGAGGCTGCCTGCTGTCGATACTGGCGAGAGAATACCACCTGCGCTTTGACAACGAGAGTTCACTCAACGAACGCATCCAACAGATGCGCGAGCACATTCTGTCGCAGATGGAGAATTTCTTGGAACTCGCGCCTCAATCGGACCGGAATCCACTCAGGAGGGTACGGGCAATCCAGAACCGGATTGACGAGGAGATTTACCGCGATGTGGATGAGATGACCGAATACGAGAGAGGGGTTCACGCGCAGCGCATTGACAAGTTTCGACAGTTTTACATCGACCTGCGCCGAATCGTGAACTCAATCGCAATCTACGAAGGCTACATCGGCGAAGATCCCTCCCAAGAGCGCTTCTTGGAGGTCATCACGCGGCTGGAAGTGGAGGTGTACGGCAGATCGAAAGTCAAAGGCACCTTGGATGCCTTCCTGCGTATCGGAACCCCCAAGAACCTCTTGGATTCCTATGAGACCTACAAGAAAGAAAAGAGGCAGACGCCCCAGAAAATCACCTTGGAATTGGAAACCGACGTTCAGAACATCATCGCCGGGATGCCATAGTTTTGACCCGAACTCAAATAGATTGAGGAGGCTACAGTGAAAAACCTTGTTATAACGGAAGAAATATGGAAAGAGGGCAACATGTACGTCGCCCACTGTCCGGAGCTAGACGTTGTGAGTTGTGGAAAGGATATCGAAGAGGCAAGGAAAAATCTCCTGGAGGTTATCGAAATCCAATTGGAAGAAACAGCGAAACTGGGAACTCTCAAAGCGTTTCTCGAAGAAGCCGGTTATGATGTGAATTCGTCACAACCGACGCTTCAACTTGATAAGCAAGTGGTTGCTTTCAATCAACGTACCGTCCCTCTAGGAGCTCTTTAATGCCGAAACTTTCGCCAACAGACTGGCGAACTCAAGCTAAGATTTTCGAAAAGTTTGGATGCCATTACGTACGGCAGAAAGGCGATCATTTGATTTATCACCATTTCGTATCTTCCTCGATTAAACCTCAGACACTCCGCGCTCATTCCAATCTCTATGCGGCTTCTCACGCCTCTCCAGCCGCCGCTTGACGCTCTAACTCACCACGCCAACCCAATAGTTGCCCCGCCTTGATGTTATTGATGTCAAATCCGGTGTAGCGGTCCTCAAGCGTATCCCCTAGTTTCACCGTCTCAGCCCAGCGATCCCACGTCGTCTTCATCCACTCATACGGCAGCGCCTCGCGCACCGCAGGATCGAGTTGCCATGCGTTACGCACATCCGAAACGGCTGGCTCTTCCGTGAATGGCCCCGACCATTTACTCCAACCGATCGCCAATGTGTTTCGCTCGCGGTCGGGAACAGTGTGCCCCGTGTGGATGGTGGCGCCGTTCCGGATGAGCGCTTCCCCCGGCTTAAGCCGAATCGCAACCTGATTCGGCAGCGGATCGGTGCCGTTCCAACTCGGCGTGTACGGCACGCCCTGATCCTTCATGGCTTTCGGCAATAGCACATCGTGTTCAAACGGCGTCCGCCACCGGTGGTGGCTCCCGGGAATCAGCTCATGGCACTCATCGTCGGCAAGCGCAAGAAACATACTTACGCCCTTTCGCTCGGCGACTGATTTCAGATTTTCTTCTTGGATCTCTTTCCAGCGGCGCCTTTCAACCTCCTCCGAATAAGCTTCAGGCCCCTCCTGTTCCGGTCGCTGCGCGAAGTAGCTCTTGCCCGTACCCCACCATGTCGTGTCTCGATGCCAACTCGGCCCATTCTCGTTCCGCCGGGGATTGCACCACAGGAGCATCGGACTCATTACGAGATCTTCCGGTTGTAACCCGTGGCACCAATCATGGATAAAACGGAGAAACTCTTCCGAACCGTAGAATTCGGCAAAACTGGACTCGCCGAAAGCCGGATGGATTATACCTCTGATTGCCCACGGCTCATCCTCCGCTGCCCGGTGCACGTAGCCTTTTGAGCAGTCAATCTTGCTGTAGCCGTTCTCGGGAGCGCATGCCTCGGTGATACGCCTGCCGGCTTCACGCAGAATCGGAATCCAAGGACTGCGGACAAAGTCGGTGATAATCACGAAACCGTGCTCTTTCAAGTGTTCCAAACGCTCTGGCGTAGCCCCCGGCGCTGCAAGTTCGGGCTTCGCATCGGCAAACGCCGGGGCGCGATAAGATTTTGAATTCGTTTCAGAATCTGCTGCCGAAGGTGAGTGATAAATGTCCATTTTCATTCCTTTTGATCGCTTTCAGCCCATTAGCGTTAGCTCGGGAATAGAAGTGATAGATTGGCATGAACCTGCCAATCTGCCATTGGATCAGAACGAGACGCACTCCATTGAGATTATAACAGATAAAAACAACGAGCGTATACGGAATAATAGAGGAAATCCGAAACTATCGTTCTGTCTTGTAGGGGCGGGCCCTATGCCGTCCCGTAGGAATCCCTTTTTTCGAAAATTCTCTGTCTCGACGCCCTTTCCATCCTTCCAAACTTCCACCCTTCCAGCCTCAATCTCCAATATCTCCCCTTTCCTCCACGTCCTAATCATTGCGCCTTAGACCAAAATCGACGTAGAAGACACTTTGCATTCCGCTTGACGAAATAACGTGAATAAGGTATCATTTTAGGTTAAATTCTGTCCCATATCCGAATTTCCCAGCGTATTTGGGTGAAGCCAATGAGCCAACAGAAAACCGTCCTAGTCGTCAATCCCGACCAAAGAGAGCGTGAAACCGTATGTCGCGCGCTTGAGGGTGAAGGGCTTCACATTGTCATCACCCGGAACATGTATGAAGCGCTGGATCGGGTAGACCGGCTTAGGATTGATATACTGGTTGCACCGTTAAAGGCAGACCGACTTGACGGCTTGCAGCTCATGGAAGCCGCTCGACAGAAGCATCCCGACGTGGGCGTGATCTTCATGACAACTCACGATGTCCTGGAGACAGACGTAGGGATAAAAGCGATGCTCCATCACGAAGCCAGCTACTTCTTGCCGAAGCCACCGAACCCTATCCATTTGAAAGCGCTCTTGCACAAGATTCTTGAAAACCAACGCCTTACTGCCGAGAACCGACAATTACAGTCCCAGATTGATGAAAGAGAAGGCTTGCTCCGACTCACGGGCCACTCCCAACATATTCAGGAGGTTCGGGAAATCATTGCTCAGGTCGCACCGACGAAATCGACAGTCATGATTCGCGGCGAACGCGGCACCGGAAAAGAACTTGTCGCCCGCGCTATCCATCATCGAAGTTTGCGGCGAGGACCGCTGGTCGTCTTTAACTGCGCCGCACTGAGCGAGAGTCTGGCAGAATCGGAACTCTTCGGATATGAACGTGGAGCGTTCACGGGTGCCGATCAACAGAGAAAAGGGAAATTTGAGTCATCCAACGGCGGCACGCTTCTGCTCGACGAGATTGGCGAGTTGAGTTTATCCAATCAGGCTCGGCTGTTGCGGGTACTGGCGGAAAGGGAATTTCATCGCGTTGGCGGGGTTGAAGTCGTAAAAGTGGATGTCCGCGTCGTCTGTGCAACAAATCGCGACTTGGAGAGGGCGGTCGAGGAAGGAAAATTTATGGCGGATCTATACGATCGTCTTGACGTAATTTCGATATATCTGCCGCCTCTCCGCGAACGAAAAGGAGACATTCCGCTCTTGGTCAAAACCTTTATTGAGGAATTTTGCCAAGAAAACCGCAAAGCGTCAAAAGACATTTCTCCGGATGCGTTGAAGGCGCTCATGAAATTCGACTGGCCCGGGAACGTGCGCGATCTCAGAAACTGTATCGAAGGGATGGTCGTGATGTCGAACAGTCGTGAGTTGGATTTGGTGGATCTCCCGGAGCGTGTTCTCAAGTTTACCGGAATCAGCACCCCTATTGTTTTCTCGGCACCTACCGCCATAAATGCAGAGGCGGCTGCGGGCTCCGACCGACGTTTGAACGTAGAGGTCGGTATGTCGATGGACGAAATCAAAGAGGAAGCCATTCGAGCAACTCTCGACTATGTCGGAAATAACCGAGCCAAGGCTGCGAAAATCTTGGGTGTTAACAAGAGAACAATCTTTAGGAAGATTAAGGAATACGACCTGTGCAACGATTAACGAGGTTTGCCCTTTGCGGCTTGTCATCCCTCATACTTCTGGCATCCGGGAACGCGGAGTTATTTGCCCAAGAGATAGATCCCGACGCGCATTCATCCGGGTTGCTCTCCGCAATTGTATGGGTTGTTGTGTGGATAGTGGTTTTCGCCGCCATTGGGGTGGGAATCTACTCATGGATTGGGAAAAGGCGCAGCGGATTTACGCACGGTGTTCGCCGCGTCGTCCAATCCAAAATCCCAAGCGGAATACCGACTAATCCGCGAACCTCGACGACGCCATCGCATTTGATGGATTCCCCGCCGGAAGCACAGCAGGAGCGTTTCACTCCTGCCGATCCCGAATGGGATTCGCTTGAAGCTTCATCGCTTCGAGAGTTGCAACAGATTGCCTCCGATCGCGCCCACAAAGATTCAAGTCAACCCTACGACAAGATTTCCTCAATTGTGAAGCGGTATGTTGAGCAGAAATATCACATCAAAACCCTTGACGCCACGACAGGAGAAATTTTAGGATCACTGCCTCACGATCTGACGAACTCGGTGGCGGATCATGTTGGGGAAATTCTTCGGACGTGCGATATGATTCACCTCTCCGGTGGCCGTCCAAGACGATCAGATGTGGATGACATCTACCGCACTACCAAAGAGTTCTTTGAACGCCAGATAGATCAACCATCTGAAGGGAATAGTGCAGATGATGAGGATAATTTGGAGGAATTGACGAAGCACTATCGTCGGATGGTGTGAGACAATGCTTACGTCGTAATGCGTGGGGATGAAGCGGCGATGGAGGTATACGCCACCCTACAAAAACTGGCGGTCATCCTAAGACATGACACGCCGGTGGCATTGGTGCGCAGTGCTCACCCTACGAGGAACTTGCGACTTTTATCCGATTCGTGGCGCGGGCTAATGCGGCTTCTGCGCGTTCTCGGTTGACCTCGGAATCTCCCGAAGCGAGATGTTCCTGAGCGCGTTGGCGAGCCGTCTCTGCGCGTGCAACATCTATCTCGTGCGCCCATTCCGCCGTGTCGGAGAGCACGGTGACCCCTGTCCGCAACACTTCAAAAACCCCGCCGCTGATTGCCAATGACTGAGGTGTATCGGTTTCCCGGATACGAACCTCACCCGTTTCCAGAACCGTTAAAAAAGGAATATGGCCCGGAAGGATCTCAAATGATCCGAGTTCGCCGGGTGCTCTGACACTGCTCACGTCGCCTTCATAAATAAGCTGCTGCGGTGTTCGGATTTCGAGGTGGAATCTTCTTTCAAGCATGGCTATCCACTAGAGAAAAAATATTGCGTTTTCGATTGTTGATGTTAGAGCCTGTTTGGAAAGTACAGTTTGTAGGGTGCGATCAAAGGAGCGAAAAGCGACTGCGATAGAGATCCCTTGCGCACCAGCCTCTAAAAGCCCCAGCGGGGATCAAGCGAACGGATAGTGAGTGCGATAGAGATCCCATAGGTATGTAGCAGCCAACAATGAAAACATGAAAAAACTTTCTACAAACGACCAAAAATGGCTCTCCCACCAATTTTTCAAACAGGTTCTTAAGCGCTGACTCCTATAGCTCTTGTCTGGCTTAATCGGCAGCCTCTTCCAACTCTTGGCCCTTCGCTTTATCGAACGCTTCTTCAATCCCGCCGACATATCGGAGAGATTGCTCGGGAATTTCGTCGCATTCGCCTTTAAGGATGGCTTGGCAGCCTTCAACCGTGTCGCTGATTTTGACGTACTTTCCGGGTATGCCGGAGAATCGTTCCGCCACAAACATCGGCTGCGTAAGGAACTGCTCTAATTTTCGTGCCCGTGAAACGGTTAATTTCTGATCGTCGGAGAGTTCATCGACGCCCAAGATGGCGATAATGTCTTTGAGGCTCTCGTATTGTTGCAACACAGCCTTCACGTCGCGGGTCGTGTTGTAGTGCTCCTCACCGATTACATCAGGGTTCAAGATCCGGGAGGTGGAGGTCAACGGATCAACGGCGGGGTAGCGCCCCACTTGGACGATAGAACGTTCCAGCCGTGTTACGGCGTCGAGATGTCCGAAAACAGCCACAACCGCCGGGTCGGTGTAGTCGTCAGCCGGAACATAAACCGCTTGAAACGACGTAATCGATCCGTGTTGCGTTGACGTAATACGCTCCTGTAACTCACCCATCTCCGTAGCCAGCGTCGGCTGATATCCTACCGCAGACGGCATACGACCTAACAGCGCCGAGACTTCGCCGCCAGCAAGCGTAAAACGGAAGACGTTGTCGATAAAAATCAGCACGTCCTGTCCGCCTTCATCCCGAAAATACTCCGCCATGGAAAGCCCCGCGAGTCCCACGCGCAGGCGTGCTCCTGGCGGTTCGTTCATCTGGCCAAAGACCATGGCGGTTTTATCCAGCACGCCGTACTCCTCCATCTCCAGCCAGAACCCGTTTCCCTCGCGTGTCCGTTCACCCACTCCGCAGAATACCGAATAACCGCCGTGCTGCGTCGCGATATTATAGATGAGTTCAGCCACCAATACGGTTTTGCCGACGCCTGCTCCACCGAGGAACCCAACCTTGCCGCCTCGTGCCACCGGCTGAATCAGGTCGATGACCTTGATGCCCGTCTCCAGCATTTCGGAAACCGTGCTCAATTGATCCGGCGGGGGTGGATGCCGGTGAATGGGGTAACGCTGCTTCGCCTCGACATCGCCGGCTTCATCAATCGGCTGCCCCGTCACATCGAACACCCGTCCCAACACCTCATCTCCAACGGGCACGGTGATGGGTTCCTCGCGGTCAGTCGCGAGCGTGCCTCGCACCAGCCCATCCGTCGTGTCCATCGCTACCGCACGAACTCGGTTTTCGCCAAGATGCTGCTGCACTTCAAGCACCAACTTCGTGCCATCCGCACGTTCAACTTCCACGGCATTGAGAATATCCGGCAATTTCCCTTCCGAGAAATCAAGATCGACCCGCGCGCCGACGATTTCTAATACTTTCCCCTGATTCATCGTTTATCTTCCTTTCCGAAAATCGTACATATCATTTGTAGTTCCGACTTATCTATCCTTTTACTCTCAAGTAACACTTTTTCAAAGCCAGCCACAGAGCGAAAAATGAGCGTCATTTGATGATGCGTTATACACATTGCGCTCCGCTGGAGCGCGGGTATCTAGACATGTCGCGTTCTATTAACTTTGAGAATCTCTATCGCACTCGCTATTCACTCGCTTGATCCTCTGGATCGAGGAATGGGACTCCGACTAGAACGTGTTACTTGCTGAAAGAATTATTCTGATCGGAATAATGGGGCGCTACTAACTTACACCATTTCTCTTGAATTACAGTGCATATGATGTCTGAATTATATCGTTCACTTTCTACGTAGGCGGTGCATCTTGCCCCGCCTTGGACGGACTTAATTGACGCTATTAATGCACTGCGAATGTAGAGAAATGGTATTACTTCTCTTGCTCAGTTGACATTATTATCGTTCCACAACCGATTCTCGCACCGGCATTGCCCGACGGTTGTGAGGTAAAATCGTCCGCGTCCGCATGGATTATAATGCTACGTCCGATGATGTCGAAGTCGGAGCCGGTTCCCATTTCCCATAAATCTGTCGTCAACTCAATATTGCCGGTACCATCATCGCCGACATTGATGTTTCCGATGTCGCCAAGATGGAACTCGCCTTCGCCCCACTTCCCGTGTGCAACATCTGTCGGATTCCAATGCCCGCCAGCAGATGTTGCGTCAGGGGCGCTGCAATCACCAAATTCATGAATATGAATGCCGTGAAGCCCCGGAGAGGCGTTGTAGATTTCGACGTAGAGCGTAATCTGATCGTAAACCTGTGTGAACGTTGCCAGCCCGGTCACGCCGCTTTCGCTTGCCGGTTCTATTATCGCGCTTGCCAGTTGTATCGCGCTTGCCAGTTGCGGAGTGGTGTCATCCCCGACGTCAATCGGGATGTCGTCAATCCATGGGAGACCTGCATCGTCATCAGTACCGAGGATGTTGAACTCATCGATGAATATTTCGGTATACTCCGAGCAACCGGTGATGAATGCCGTAAGTAATACGGCGACCAGTAGGGTAAAATGCTTTAACATAATTTGCTCCTTTCATTGTTTTGGATTTAACTTCTCCCAAGTAACACTCGACATTGAAGATCTCTATCGCACTCATTGTCCATTCGCTTGATCTCCGCTGGAGTGAAAACCAGACCACGAAGGAACACTTTTCACGGCTAGTCATTGAGCGAAAAAGGAGTGTTACTTGCTGAATGAATTAGTCCGATAGGAATAATGGGGCGCTACTAAGGTACTTCTTGCGGAAATGGACACTAGACTCGTAGGGTGCGCATTGCGCACCAGCCTTTCAAAGCGCTAGTGACCATCGAACCGCCAACAGCGAATGCGATAGAGATCCCACAATTAATAGCTTCGAATGTCCAAAAACAGCTTTTTCATCTATCACTCGAACAAACTCTAAAGGCTTGGGTACTCCTTCTGAAATTGAGCTATCGTGTCATCAAGGTTGTACATAGACTTCTGTCTACTGCGCCCTGGCGCTGTAAGATTATATCTGAGAATCTTTTGATTAAGCCCTTTCAGTTGGCTTATGTATGTCTCTAGCGCCCGTTTTCGCTCAAGTTCAAAACCCCGACGTACCCTGTCGCTTTTGAGTGGTTGGGCACGAATCGCTGCTTCTAGCTGTCGGCGGCGCCGTTTGATGTTCCCCAGCATCTTTCTGGATTGTTCGCACTCGGCACGAATTTCTTTGTCTACCTCAATCCAATTCGGTGCAAATCCGTTGTCTTTGAGCATCTGGTTGACTATGCGGGTTTCACTCGGAACAAACGGGTTTACTTTCAACTCCTGCCGTTTCCCCTTGCCGGGCAACTTCTCGAAGTCGCCCCGTTCCATCGCCACCTGAATCTGTTTTTCGACATTGTAGGGCATTATGTTTCTTTAAATAGCCCCCTTCACAATCCGACTACTCGTCGAAGTGGTAGACAATTTTGTCGAATCGATCGCACGCAAAGGAAAACACGAAAACCAACGGCTCATTTCCGGTGCACCATACAGCGTGTTTGGCATTAGACGGGATGTAGACTGTAGACCCCGGTCCGAGGTCTGATTTGTGACCGTCGATCTCCATGTTTCCCTTCCCGCTGACGATGTAATAGGTCTCCGGAGGTTCGTGGTGATGAAGTGGCAGTCGAGTGCCGACTGGAAACTCCGCCAAACCGGTAACTAGCCCTGCGCTTGGACTCCGCTCGCCGGATATAAGGATTTTCCAACGTATCGCGCTCTTGGCGGCGATTTCGGTATCTTCCCATCCCTCCCACGATAGCGCTTCCTGGTTTATGATGATGGGCTTCGCCATAGTCGGAATCCGATCGTTTCCTCCAGTCTGCAGGCAAACCTTTTTTCGGAAGTTAGCCTCCAAACTGTGATTACCGTCCATTCTTAACTCTAGACGCATCACTAGAGAAAAGAGCAAAGGTGTCAATGAGTCTGCCTAAACCCGATTATTCATTGACGTAATCAGCAGACCTCAACTCAAAGGTTAGGACAGACGTGCGGCTGGTTCGATTAGGTAGCTCTGCATTAACATGCTGCTGTACGTACGGGAGTTCTTGGTACGTATTCGCCTCTTCGTAGCTATCAAACTCGAATTCTACATACCGATGCGGGGACACGCCATAATAGTTGTCATAAGATGCTATCCGCTTTACCTCTTCGGGGGCTTGTAGCATCGGCGCTATAGACGCAATCCATTCCAGATACTCAGTTTTTCCTCCAAGCGGATAGTCAACCAAGTAGACGGTTTTAACCTGCCGGCTGGTGCTCTCGTTCTTTGAATAATCGCCGCGCTGAATAAATATATGCGTACTCGCGCTACTAGTGTAGTTTGGCAAATCGGCAGCGACCGCCGCGATCTCAGGACGGTTCAGATAGTGCGCCAAATCGGCAAAACTGTCAAATTCGTACTCAACAAGGCGGTGCGGATTGGAACCGTCAACATTGTCGTAGGATGCAGCCCGATTAAGCTCTTCCGGAGCAAGCAATATGGGCGCTACGGACGCGATATATGCGACATAATCCTCCTTTCCGCCCAGCGGATAGTTGATTAGCCACACCATTTTGACCGGTGTCGCTGCCACTTCTACGGGATCCATTATAGGTTCCGTTGGCGTATCCTCCATAGTCATTACTTCAACCGGAATCGGATCTACCACCTGATTCTCGGGCGACAACGCGCCTGCCAATAAATTTGTGGCCTCCTCACAGCCGCATAAAGCAATCATTGCTATCAAAGTAACGATAAGTGTTCCTCTTAGTCCAAATACCATTGGTAATCCTCCTCTAATTCGTGGTTTGGGTAACTTGCCCATGGGACGCTTTGAGATCGCAATTCTCAAATTCATCCTCTCACTCACTTGCGACATCAACACTTTCAGTTGTGGGATAGTAATACCCCATGATTATAGCCATCTCATCCTCGGACGTGAATCCGAAAGTAAGTGGAACATCCCGATCGTAATTATTATGCGTGCATTCATAGGTCATTCCATCCTCTGTACCAAGCACCAGCGGCGGATTGAACACCGTGATTGGCGCATCGTCGTAAGCCACGCTTCGATGCAGCAAACTCCCTGTCGACATCTGAAATATCTCAAACAACTCGCCGTGCCGGTGCATATGAGACGTAATCATGAGGAGATTCAACACGGTGTTCGGATCGTAGCCGCGCCGCTCAATCTCCTCCTCTACGGTTTCGGTTTTCATCGCCACGCGCGTCGTTCCCGGTGGAACGAACAGGTCGGTGTTGGCGGAGAAAATCTCCACTGCCTCGTGCTTGACCTCCTCTGGCGGAATGGTGTAGAAATTGACGTAGACCTCTCCCTCTATAGCTTCTGTACCCAACAAATTCACGAAATGGGCGTTCAGGTCGTATATGGTGTCTCCGGCAAGCCGAAGAGCCACACCATCGGGAAATTGATAAACCGTTTTCCCGCTCGTCTGTGTGCCCGTGATGTAGACGCGATGCTTTCCAAAGTTGCCGAGTGCCTGTGGATTCGCAGGATCTAATACTCGGAAAGTGTCTTCGGGATTTACCCCGACCCCCGGTGTCACTCCGACGCTGAGTATATCATCCTCTATCCCTTTTTCAGTTATCCGATACAGTATGAAGTGGTGGCTGCCCGTAGGATACACAATCTCGTACGTATTGACGAAGATATCCTCCTGCAACGGTTGTCCAGTTGCGTCGGTAATCTGTCTAGAGTAAAAGACTTCCAACTCCGTGCCGGGTTCAATGATAAAGGGTGGTAAACGGAGCTGATAACCTTCACCAGGCAGCGGCGCCGGAGGTGGCTCAAAGGTCTCGAGCGGATCGCGCAACACGCTGAGATCGCCGATGCCAGAAAGTTTATCAGTCTGAGATGCCCCGGCGGCAATCCATTTGCGAATTGCATCTATCTTGCCGCCATGCAGCGGTCCAGCACCCAGCGGCATGCGTCCCCCCTGTGCCGCAGATGTTGGTCCTACGAGTTTTGTCAAGAGAAAACTGTTGCCCGGGTTGCCCGGATCGACCAACTTCATCCCCGCCGATGCCGCAGCGAGGTTCTGCGGTACACGCCCCACTAAATCGTGGTACGAAATCCTGTTTGTGAGATTCAGATTGCCGGCATTTGTCGGCGCTGCGTGACAGTTACTCGTCGCACAACTCTTATTGAATACATAGTCCTGAATATCGTGATAAGTTGAGTTATCGATTCCCGCGGTTTCGCCCATGCGGCTGGCAATTCGAACAAGGTCCAACACATTAACGGTGCCGTCACGATTCACATCCGGATTTTGCTCGGAATGTCGATCGACAGGTTGTCCAAAGGCGTTCGCCACCATAACCAAGTCTAAAATATTCACCACACCATCGTTGTTGACATCCTCCAACAGAGTGGATGCTTCTCCATGACCGAATGCGGACAAACACCCACCCGTCAAGAACAATACAACAATGGAAGAATTGATAAGATTTCTCAACACAACTAAAATTCTAACCCTCCAATGCCGCTGCGCCACTCACAATTTCGGAGATTTCCGTTGTAATCTGGGTTTGTCGCGCGCGGTTGCGCTGTAAAATCAGTTCGTCAATGAGATCCGTGGCATTACGTGTCGCGTTTTCCATGGCTGCCATCCGCGCTGCCTGCTCCGCCGCGTTGGAATCCAGTAGAACCTTCCACATCTGCATATTCAGGTGTTTCGCCAATACGGACTGGAAGATTTCCTCCTGTCCCGGCTCATACAGATAGTCGAGAAAGAGTTCGTCACCCGTTGGAGCTTCGGGAGAAAGCGGCAACAACTGTTCGACGAGAACCGTTTGCAGGATGGCAGACTTGAAATTGTTGTAAATCACCTCTACTTTGTCAATCTGCAGTTCAGTATAAAGATGCTCAAACTCATGAACAATATCAACCGCCGATTCAAACTTAAGATCTCGAAATATGTTGACGTATTCGGCAATGACGTCATAGTCTCGCCGCACAAAGTAATCTCGGGTGCGTCTGCCCACACAGATGATTTTCACGGCGGCACCGCCAGTTTGATAATGCTGCGCCCTTTCCGCCGTTGAGCGAATCACATTGCTGTTAAAACTTCCACACAGCCCCCGATCGGCACTGATAGAAATGAGACACACGTTCTTTAAATCCCGATTTTCCAACAACGGATGGGTCGGATTTTCAATCTGTGCAATCAAGTGGCTTAAAATCGCGTTGAACTTTTCCGCGAACGGTCGTGTCGCCAAGATATTCTCTTGAGCGCGGCGCAGCCTTGCGGCTGCAACCACCCGCATCGCTTCTGTTACTTGCTTGATGTTCTCGACACTTGCGATACGGCGTCTAATTTCTCGTAACGTTGCCATTATAAACTCCTGAACTCCCTGCTACAATTCACTTTCATCAATACCCGCTATTTTCATGAGATGCCGCTGCAAGCCTTGCTTGAGAGTTTTATTCCCGTGAACGGGAACCGAGATTCGGGCAGAAGGTGCATCCTTGGCGAAAATGTAATGACTGCCCTTGATTCGCTTCAATTCCCAACCTTTCCTATTCAATAAACGGCAAAACTCTTTTCCCGTCAGGGATTTCAAACGGCTATCTCCATGACTGTGTCTTTCTCGCCGACATCGCAATCGCTGATATCCACAGATAAACAGCCTTCTACTGCCTCAGAGATGTTCTCAATCAAGTCGTCAAGCGTCTCACCTTGACTCACACATCCCTTAATTGAGGGCACTTCTGCCCAATATCCACCCTCTTCCGCTTCGTGGAGAATGATTTTTAGTTTCACTTCGTCACCTCTATGCCTCATTCACCTTGAACTGCCCCTTGAAACTTTTCACCGCCTCATGAAGACCATCAATAAGTTCATCGCTCAAAACGCCGGTTTCGGCGATTTCCTTGAGGAGTTCCGCATGATTCCTGTCCATGTAGGCAAGGAATTCGTACTCAAATCTCGACACATCCGCCACTTCAATATCGTCAAGATATCCTGTCGATCCGCAGAAGATTGAGACTATCTCTTTTTCCACTGGCATCGGTTCATACTGCGGCTGCTTAAGCAACTCCACCAGTCGCTCGCCACGGCGGAGCTGGGATTGCGTGGATGCGTCAAGATCGGAACCGAACTGCGCGAAAGCGGCAACTTCACGGAAACTGGCTAGATCCAGCTTGAGCGTACCCGCCACCTCATCGGCTTTCATAGCCTTCGTCTGCGCATCCCCACCGACACGGGATACCGATGTTCCGACATCGATTGCCGGACGCACACCTTGATTGAACAGTTCAGAAGTTAGATAAATCTGCCCATCCGTGATTGAGATTACATTGGTAGGAATGTAAGTGGTCAGATCGCCCTCGAAAATCTCGATGATAGGCAGCGACGTCAGCGAACCGGCACCCAACTCATCACTGAGTTTCGCCGAGCGCTCCAGTAATCTTGAATGGAGATAGAAGACATCGCCGGGATAGGCTTCTCGTCCGGGCGGTCGCCGCGAGAGTAGGGACATTTGCCGATACGCCCACGCGTGTTTGGTGAGATCATCGTAAATAATCAGTGCATGCTGCCCCTTGTCACGGAAGTATTCTCCCATTGATGTGCCGGTATAGGGCGCAAGATATTGGAGAGGTGACGGCTCACTGGCGGGCGCCGAGACAACGATGGTGTAGTCCATTGCGCCGTGCTGCTCAAGCGTGGTCACAACCTGTGCGACCGTCGATCCCTTCTGACCTATCGCCACGTAAATACAGAACACGTCGGTGTTTTTCTGATTGATTATCGTGTCAATCGGAATGGCGGTTTTGCCCGTTTGACGGTCGCCGATGATTAGCTCACGCTGCCCACGACCGATAGCTGTCATGCTGTCGATGGCTTTCAAACCGGTATAAAGCGGCTCGGAGACGGGCTGACGCTGGACAATGCCCAATCCTTTTCGCTCGACGGGAAGTGTCTCACTAGTGCCAAGTTCCCCTTTTCCGTCGATGGGTTGCCCCAGCGCATTGACAACTCGACCGAGCAACTCCTCACCGACGGGAACCTCCAGCAATCGATTGGTCCGTTTGGCGAGGTCACCCTCGTGAATCAACTTATCTTCACCGAAAAGCACACAACCGACGTTGTCTTCCTCTAGGTTGAACGCCATTCCGAACACATCGTTCGGAAATTCAATCATCTCGCTCGCCATGACATTGGCAAGCCCATGCACGCGTGCGATTCCGTCACCAACATCCAAGACTGTCCCGGAATCGTAAACGTCGACCTGTTGATTGAATTGCAGCAATTGTTGTTTTAGTATATTTGAAACTTCATCGGGTCTAACTTCTCTTGCCATAATCTATTTTCCCCCTCATTCGACAACAGCGCTTTATTTCTCTGTCCTGTTCTAACCTCTTGCAAGCAGCGATTTCAGCCGTTGTAACTGCGTCACCACGCTTCCATCAAATACCGTGTCTCCCAATCGCACAATGATTCCGCCTTTGATTGTACTATCTTCGCTTAACTCAAGCCTAACTTCGGCACCGGAATAGTCGCTTAGTTGTTGAACAAGATCCGCTTGTTGCGCATCGCTGAGCGGAACGGCGGATGTTACCTGCGCCACGACACGTCCCGCTTTCAAATCCACAAGTTCGAGAAATGCCTGCAAGATTGCCACCAGGAATCTCTCACGCTGTTTCGATGCCAGTAGTAGCAGAAAGTTTAGGGTAAGCGGGTGAATGGTTTCCGACAGGAGTTGCTGAAACATCTCGCTCTTGAACTGTGGCGACAGAATCGGATTGGTTAGGAATCCTTCAAAATCTTCTGAATTGTGTGCTAGGCTTATGATCTGGTTGGCTTCCCCTACGATGCGATCCAAAGCATATTGCTCCACCGCCGCATCGTATAACGCTTGCGCGTAGGGTTTGGCAATCCGAATATCTCTCATCGGGTAGACTCTCCGATCTCCAGTGATTTGTGATAAAATCCTGCCGTAAGACCGTTGTCCTTACAACCTGATGACGCACGGTACTACCTTACGGCTATCCTATTGATTATGTGTAATTGTTTAGTTCAGCCCAGAACTTAGGCGCCAGCAGGAAATCGCGACCTGGAGATCGCTCCTACATTACGTTCGGGGATCTCTATCGCACTCACTATTCATTCGCTTGATGGTGTAGGAACGGGATTAAACTGCAGCACGACGAACCAACATTCCCAAAACAGATTGATAAACTAAACAGTTACGATTATGTTTTGACTCGTGTGCGGAAATCCTAAAGGATCAAGCGCCTTGGGCAGGCAAGCGCCGAATTGACTCATCAATAATGTGCTGATGTTTCTCGCCGTCGAGTGTCTGATCAATAATCTTGCTAGCCGCTTCAATCGCAACCTCCGCGACAGTCCCTCGCAGTTCGAGGATTACCTCATCTTTTTCACGCTGAATTTCTGTGCGTGCCCTATCAAGTTCGGCAGATGCTTCCTGACGCGCCTGATCGAGAATGCGCTGCCTCTCGGCATTCCCTTCATTGATAGCAGCTTGAATTTTGGCTTGCCCTTCCGATTCAATCTCACTCAGCCGTTGACGAGTTTCGGCATTCAACCGATCCAACTCACGCTGGTCCGTCTCCAGCTTCTCCATGCGTGAAGTTGTCTCTTTCTGTCGTTCATCCAACAGCCCGCCCACGCGGCCAAAGACGAACTTCCAAAGCACAAGCAGGACAACGAGAAAACCCAGTGCTTGAAGTATGATAGTTTTGGGGTCGAGTCCGATAGCGCCCAACAGCCCGCCTCCTCCGGTACTATCACTGGCGGCGAACGCACACGGGATAGCTATCAATGTGCTTATACAGACCAATAAGACTAAATTTCTATATCTTTTCATGATGACTCGCAATGTCGTCTACGCTGAAACATAGCGCGCGACCACGATGATCGCGCAGTACGTTTCATGCTTTAGTTTTCCTCTAATGATCTTGATCGCCGTCAGTTGGCGCGGCTTGCATTATCTTTTCAAGCGGGCTGACCTTTTCACCCTCAGCCGGCGTCACGTCCGGGAGTTTTCCCATCAGCAGGAAAAAGATCAGCAGCGAATAGATGACCAGCGACTCGATGAGAGCCAAACCGATAATCATCGCTACCTGAATCCTGGGCGCTGCCTCGGGCTGACGTGCAATGCCCTCAAGAGCGGTGCTCGTCGCCTTTCCCTGTGCGGTCGATGCAGCAATGACCGCAATTGGCAGACCGAGCGCTACCCCGAAAGCTAAAACTGCAAGATAAATCATCGAATTTCCTCCTTTGATTAGTAAACTTTAATCGAGATTAAAACACTGAAAAACAGTGTGAACGAACGACAACAGCCGCTCAACAGTTAATGATGTGCCTCCGCACCATGCTCTTCGTCATGATGCTCAAGGAACGTAACGATGTAGATTGATGTCAACATCGAGAAAACAAGTGCCTGCAACAACCCGCCAAAAAGTCCGAAAAACAGCATGGGCACCTGTATCGGCGCCCAAGGAATCTTGCCGAAAATAAGAGGAAGGGCAAGTCCTAAAACGGTCAAGTTGATTATAACTGATTCCTCGCCGAAGATATTTCCAAACAGACGGATTGCCAGTGACCCGGCGCGTGCAAGCTCTCCGATGATGTGCAACGGAAACATCAAAGGTCCAAGCCACCACGGATCCCCAACAAAGTGCTTCAAATAACCGACGATCCCGTTCTCTTTAATAGCAATGACGTGAACACCAATTAAGGCGGTAACCCCGAGTGCGACCGTTGTGTTCAAATCTGCTGTCGGAGACAGAAAGCCGGGAATAAGGCCAAGATAGTTCAGAAACAGAATGAAGATAAAGTAGGATCCGACAAACGGGACATATTTTTTCCCGTGTTCGCCCAAAATGCCGCCGAAGAAGCTTATTAATCCACCGACAAACAGTTCCAGCAGTGTCTGCCCTTTGCCTTCGGGAAGTCGTTTCAACTTTCGAGTCCCAAAGATGAAAAGGATGGTGATAACCAATACCGCGAAATAGGCGTTGAGGATTAAATCCGGCTGATGCCAGCCGACCGGTTCAGGAATTATCTCATTCGGAATAATTTTGGACAGCGGGTGCAGCCAAGAGTAGTGGAGATGCGCACCGCCGTGCCCGCCCTCAGCGTGGGTGTCTTGCGAGGATTCATGAGCATCTTCAGCCGCGAACCCAAAGTCGAAACCAACCAGAATAAAAACCGATGCGATTAAAAGAAAACAAGTTTTTTTCATTGCTATATTATCAAGTATCTTTGGTTGTTTTGTCGCTGAATAGAATTCCTGTCATAAGTTTGATGGCTTTAAGGATTATTACGAGTTGCACTACGCCGATCCCGACTGCGAGGGAATAAACGTTTAGCCAATCTGCCTTCATTAACAGATAGAAACCGCCAAATATTACCGTGTATTTTCCCAATAAAACGAACCCGATCCAACGCTTGGCTCGTGATGGACCGCCGGGTTTTACCAACCGGCGAATAACAAACTCTAGTGACAAGATTGCGCTTAAACTGAGAAAACCGCCGATCGCGAAACTCAACCCCTCCGGCGTACCGTAAACTGACCAGAGAATAACCGTACCAATGACTGTCAACACAACTGTCAAGCGGTAGACTTTCTGTAAGAATTTGTCGTCTACTTCAAAAGGCGATTGAGAGCTCACCCTACGAATCCTTCCCTGTGTCATCTTGGCGCGTTCGATCCGCTCGATCTTGTTCTTCCATTCGCCGATTCCAGCGGGACACCGCTCTAAACATCTCCATGAATCCCGCTGTGGTTCCCATGACAAAGCCGATGATGAGACCGACCTTTTGGTTGCCCAACTTCCCGCCGATCCACCAACCCAACCCCGATCCAATGCCAATGGCAAGCACAAGCGTGATGCCGATTGACGCTAGGTCAAGACTGTTCCACTCCTCCGGACTCCGCCTAAGTCTAGCCATCGTTGATCCATTTGGCACGTAGAGACTTACGCCTGCGCAAGCCCAAGTCTAGAAGAACTGCGTGCTAATTTGAGCCGGAGCCAAGAAATACGAGGGCAAAACCCCAATCAGAACAACGCCGATTGTAACAAGCAACAGTGCAAATACCAGTAAACTTGGGTAGGCGTGAAAGTCAAGCTCTTCTTCGGGTTCCTTCATATACATCGTAACAACTACGCGAAGGTAATAGAACGCTGAAATTGCCGTGTTAATCGCCGCGACCACGACTAACCACGTGTGGCCCGCATCCACGGCAGAGCGAAATACGTAGAATTTCCCGACGAAACCGGCTGTAGGTGGAAATCCTGCCAGAGACAGTAGCATGATCGTCATAAACAACGCGAGTAATGGTCGCCGAAACCCGAGACCGGCGTAATCGGAAATCTTGAGATTCTCGCCATCTTCGGTTCTCGCGAGAATTACAGCGGCGAAAGCGCCGATATTCATCACGCAGTAGATAAGCAGATAAAGCATGGCGCTGGAAATGCCATCTTTGTTCGCCGCCGCCAACCCGACCAGCACGTAACCTGCGTGCGCGACGCTTGAGTACGCCAACATCCGCTTGATGTTGCTTTGAGCCGTCGCAATCACATTGCCAACGGTCATCGTCAACGCCGCAAGAATTACGACCACGACAATCCATTCCGGTTGAAGGCTTTCCAGTGCCCCCGTGAAAATCCTGAGAAATGCGGCGAACCCCGCTGCTTTTGGCCCCGCTGATATAAACGCGGCGATCGGCGTAGGGGCACCTTCGTATACATCCGGCGCCCATTGGTGAAACGGCACAAGAGCAACTTTGAAACCGAACCCGACAATCAGCAAGAACATCCCTGCCAACATCAGCGGAGATTTCCCGCTGGCTTCCAATTCAGATGCAATCTCGGGAATGCTCGTTGTCCCCGCGCCGCCGTAAATCAGCGCTATACCGTACAGGAAGAATCCACTGGCAAAAGCACCCAATAACAGGTACTTCATCCCGGCTTCACTCGATACCTGTATGGATCGGAAGTATCCTGCCAACACATACAGGGACAACGACATCAACTCCAAACCGAGAAATACGACAATCAACTCATTGCCCGATGCCATCAACATCATCCCCAACGTTGCCAAGAGGATTAACACATAATATTCACCTTGCCGTTTATCGTTTCGATCCAAGTAATTGATGGAAATAAGCGTTACCAAGATTGTTGAGACAAGGAAGATGATATTGAAAAACATCGAAAAACGATCTACGCGCAACATGCCGTTGAATTCGTTTCCGATAACCCCTGCATGGAGCATTTCTACTGATGCCCATAGCGCGATAGCGCTTCCGATGATGGTCACCCAAGCTAGAACTGACTTCCGGATTGACTTGAATAGGTCAAAAATCATCACGATGACAAACGTTAGGACAATGACCAATTCGGGCATTAGCATGTGCCAGTTGATGACGGGCACTGTCATTTACTTCCTCCGAACTCAACTAAAAGAACACCAGCGTTATAACGACGAAGAGCGGCAGCAAGATGGCGACTGACCAGAGCATAAATCCGAAGAAACTTGGCATCCGAATGCCGCTTGATTCCGCGATACCCCTGACGAGGAAATTGGGGGCATTACCAATGTAGGTGTTGGCGCCCATGAACACTGCCCCGACAGAGATAGCCGTCAGCAGTCTGACAAATTCGGGATTCGCCGCCGCCCCGATGAGTACCTCGTGTGCCATCGCCTCTGTCATGTGGAGTTTCCCGAGTGCGGTATTGAAGAAGGTCAAGTACGTCGGTGCGTTATCAAGGAAGCTTGAGAGCACGCCGGTTATCCAGAAATAGTGCCACGGCTCATTCACCGCGCGAATCAACCCACTTAATGCCCCCTGCTCTCCCGCTTTGAGTATCGCGAGTGCCGGAATAATTGTCATGAAAATTCCGGCGAACAGCTTGGCAACTTCGGCAATCGGTTCCCACTCAAACTGATTCTCACGCCGCAGTGCACCTGCGAAGGGCGTGAACTTCAGCGAGAGCAATCCCATCGCTACAATAACCAGATCGCGCAGAATATTCTGCCATGCTACGTGTACGCCGATCACGTTAATCTCGCCCCACTTAAACGTGCCGCTCATCAACACACCTGCAACAATCCCCGCAAGGAATATCAGATTAAACAAACCTGCAACGCGAATGGGCTCTTTCTCTCCATCATCCGGCACCACGCCACCCTCTCGTTTGAACATAATGGTGTCCAGGATGAAGAACAGGGCGAGCAGCAGCGCACAGATGAATAGCATGTGCGGTAGCAGTGCCGTCGTAGTCCAGAAAAACGGAACACCGTGCAGAAAACCAAGGAACAGGGGCGGGTCGCCCAACGGCGTCAAAGAACCCCCGATGTTGCTCACCAAGAAGATGAAAAAGATAATCAGGTGCGTCTTATTTTTGCGATAGGCGTTGGCGCGAATCAGAGGACGAATAAGTAGCATCGACGCGCCGGTTGTCCCTATCCAAGAGGCGATTGCGGTGCCAATTAGCAGCAGAACGAGGTTCACTACCGGTGTACCGCGCAGCGTGCCGCGCACGACAATACCGCCCGCTACCGTGAACAGTCCCCAAAGTAGAATAATAAACGGAATATAATCAATCAGATAGATGTGCAGAATGTCGTAAAGCGCACGCCCATGAAAAAATATGAGGTAGGGTATGGCGAAAATCAGCGCCCATGCGAACGATATTTTTCCGTAATTATGATGCCAAAAGTGCGGTGCGATGAGTTGCCAAAACGCAATAGACAGCAAAATACCGGCGAACGGGATAATGCTCCACAAGGGAAGATTCGCGCCATCAACGCCGTGATGTTCCCCATGAGAGTCATGCGCCCCGCCTTCATGCGTCGCATCATGTCCCTTTTCGGCTGAAAGAGCAACCGTGGGAAGCAGCAGAAACATGACACTAAAAACAAGGAGAAGTGGGACATAATTGTTGATGTTTTTTTTCACCTATTCACGCTCTCCTTTCAACCCTGCATCTACCACTACAGCGTTTTGTGATTCGCCAATTGCCGCCATAGCCTTCGTGTGCTGTTTCAAAACGTGATTGACGGATTTCTCTATCCGACTCAGGAACGGCTTGGGATATACACCAATCCACACAATAAACAGGAGTATGGGAAGTAATACTATAACTTCCCGCAGATTCAAATCTTTCAAACTCTGATTTTCCGGTTTATCCAACTTTCCAAACATAACGCGTTGAAACATCCAGAGCATATAGACAGCGGCTAAAATGACACCGGTTGCGGCAAATACAGCGTATACTTTGGAAAAAGCCCCCGAAATAAAGCTGCCGAGTAAAATCATGAATTCGCCAACAAAGCCATTCAGCCCGGGTAATCCGATTGATGACAATGTAACAATCAGGAATATCGTAGCAAAGATAGGCATGCACTTCGCCAATCCGCCGAAATCCGCAATCATTCGCGTATGCCGACGCTCATAAATCATGCCCACGAGAAGGAATAACGCGCCTGTGCTCAATCCATGATTGACCATCTGAATGATTCCGCCCTGCACCCCCTGACTGTTAAGCGCAAACAGTCCCAGTACCACAAATCCGAGGTGACTAACGCTCGAATATGCCACCAACTTTTTGAGGTCGGGCTGCACCATGGCAACAAGAGCACCGTAGATAATGCCGATAACCGCAAGCGTGGAGATGAGTGGCGTAAAAGCGACCGTGCCTTCAGGGAATAATGGAATGCAGAATCGCAAAATGCCGTATGTTCCCATTTTGAGTAACACGCCCGCAAGAATCACGCTGCCGACCGTCGGCGCTTCGACGTGCGCGTCAGGGAGCCACGTGTGGAACGGGAACAGTGGCACTTTGATAGCGAATGCGACGAAGAAAGCTAAAAACAGTAGCCGCTGATGCGGCAAAGTCCCTGCTTTGTCATACAACGTCAAAAGATCGAAACTATTATCGTTCTGAAAGTAAAGGTACAAGATTCCAACAAGCATCAACGCGCTGCCCGCCATGGTGTACAGAACAAACTTGACCGTCGCGTATATCCGACGCGTGCCGCCCCAAACTCCAATCAGCAGGTACATCGGAATGAGCATCGATTCCCAGAATACGAAAAACAGGAAGAGATCGAGGGCACAGAAGACACCGAGCATTCCTGTCTCCAACATTAGAAGGGAAATCATGAACCCGCTGGCGCCCTTTTCAATCGATCCCCAAGCTGCCAAGACACAAATAGGGGTCAAGAAGGTCGTCAACAGCACCAACCACAGCGAGATACCGTCAATGCCCAACTGATAACTGATGCCCAGCTCCGGAATCCACGAGTTCTGTACCTTGAACTGCATGAAGTGCGTTGTTTCGTCGAATCCGGTGTAAAGCGATAGCGAGACGACGAACGTCAGCAACGCAATGGCGAGCGCGATTCCTTTAATCGCCGATGCGTTTACAATCGTCCTCGTGAGCGCGATAATTATCGCCCCAATAAGTGGTAGAAATATGACCGCGGATAGTAGCAAACCTAACCTCCGAAGAGCTACCCAACAAATTTATCGAATAAAAAGGTAGTACGCCAAAAAAATGATGATTCCGATAACCATCGACACAATATACGATTGAACAACACCCGTCTGAAACCGCCTCAGCGAGCCTCCAACGGTACGCACGACAAAAGCGACAGCGTTCACAGTCCCGTCAATGATTGAGACATCCAAACCGCGCCACAGGACAAATTGAGAGACCTTCTTGATGGGCTGAACGAAGACAGCGTTGTATATTTCATCAACGTAGAACTTTTCCGCAGCCAACTTATGAATCGCCGATTGTGGTTGCACCAGCGGCGTCCAATCCCGATACTTCACCCATGCCAAAGCGATCCCCGCGATACCCACGATTGACGAAATTGCCATGAAGAGCAGCACATTGTCGGCGTGATGGGCTGCCTTTTCGCCGTGGTGAGAAAAGACGCCGCCGATAAAATGATGAAATGCGCTGTCGTGCCCTTTCCAACATAATAGGGCAAGACCGATGAGTGCCGACGGAATGGCAAGGATCGCCAAAGGCACCCACATGACGGGCGGCGACTCGTGCGGGTGAACCTGTGAATCGACACGCGATTTGCCGTAAAACGTCCCAAAAATGAGGCGAAACATATAGAACGCCGTGAGGAAAGCCGTCACCAATCCTATCACATAAATGATAGGATGCCCCTTCTCCCAGGCGCTGTGCAGGATTTCATCTTTGCTCCAGAAACCACTCAGAAGTGGGAACCCAGAAATGGCGAGCGCCCCGACAAGAAATGTGATGTGCGTAATTGGAAGTTTCAATCTCAAGCCCCCCATCCTCCGCATGTCAAGTTCGTTTGACATGGCGTGCATGACACTGCCAGCGGTAAGGAACATCAAACCCTTGAAAAAGGCGTGCGTCATGAGATGAAAAATTCCGGACGCATAAGCGCCGATGCCCACGCCCACGAACATATACCCGAGTTGGCTCACGGTAGAATATGCCAGAACCCGCTTAATGTCGTTCGCAGCTAACGCCATGATGGCGGCGAAGGCCGCTGTGAGAACGCCGATCCACGCTACCACATCTCCCGTACCGGCGAGGTCAAACAGCACGGAGGAGCGCGCCACCATATAGACACCCGCCGTGACCATAGTCGCGGCATGAATGAGTGCGCTTACGGGCGTTGGTCCCTCCATCGCATCGGGCAGCCAGACATACAGTGGGATTTGCGCCGATTTTCCCACGGCGCCGACAAAGAGCAGTAAAGTTGCAACGGCCAGCGTACTTGCCCCAAATACTAGGTTAGGGCCGGTTGATTCGGCGCGTTTAAAGAATTCGGCTTGCTCAAAGATGGGAATAAAATTCAGCGTGCCGAAGGCAGCGAAAAGCGTAAACATTCCCAGTAGAAAACCAAAATCTCCGATTCGGTTGACGATGAAGGCTTTCTTACCGGCGTCAGTCGCCGATTTATTCTCGTACCAAAAGCCTATCAGCAGATAGGAACACAGTCCAACCCCCTCCCATCCGACGAACATCATCAGATAGTTGTCCGCCAAGACGAGGATTAACATCGCAAACACAAACAAGTTGAGATAGGCGAAGTAGCGCGTATAACCCGCATCCCCATGCATGTAACCGATCGAATAGACGTGGATGAGAAAACCGATACCCGTGATAATCAGCAGCATCACGGCAGTAAGCGAATCCACATGAAATCCGATGTTGAACGCAAAATTTCCGGCAATCCACTCGAATAAAGGGGTAGCCGACTCGCCAGATCCTAGTTCGGTTTTGCTGTACTCATGAGATTCGGCGGTAATCCACTGGTAGAGCGTCTGGTTTAACTCCGCACCGCCTTTGACATGAGTAAATACGATGACCGAGCAGATAAGTGATACCAGGACGGCAAGGCACGCGATCCACCCGCTCAGCTTCTCGGTATTCCTCAACCATTTACCAAACAGACCATTGATGAGAAATCCTGCCAGCGGAGAAATCAGTAATAAAACTATGAGGTTTACGGACATACCAAATCTCTATGTTAAGACTGCTTATCCCTTGAGCGAATCGACCTCATCAACATTCACCGTCTCACGATGCTTAAATACACTCACAATGATTGCCAGCCCGATGGCCACTTCGGCAGCCGCGACAGTCATCACAAAGAAGACGAAAACCTGTCCCGATGGATCGCCCAATTCACGCGATATGGCAACAAAGGCGAGGTTCGCCGCATTCAGCATCAGTTCAATGCACATGAAGATAATGATGGCGTTCCGTCTAATCAGCACACCAACTACGCCTACGGTAAAAAGTAATGCGCTTAAACCTAGATACCACTCCAAACCCATATCTCAATCCTCAACGATCTCAAGTCGGGGCTAGGAAACCTCTTTCGGTTCCTCCCGTTTCACTAGTGCAATAACCCCAATCAGAGCGGCAAGCAAGATTAGAGAAGTTACCTCAAAAGGCAAAAGGAATTTGCTAAACAACACGGTACCGATCCGCTCGGTTATCCCCATTTCACTTTGAAGCGTTTGAATTAACGTTTGAGCCTCGACCGCGGTTAGGCTTTCGAGTGTTTTGTCCGCCGTGGCAACCTGAGGAACGTATTCGGCATTAATTTCATCACGCGTAAGCTGAAAAGTCGCTTCTATCTCGCCAATTTCTTTGAGTTGCGCTTTGGTTATTGTCCCGCCGCCGACAGCGTTTTCCTGTTTCACTCGTGCGACAACCGTGCCTTTAGAGGCATTTACGGCAATATAGACGCCTTCAAGTGCGAAGATTACCCCTAAAATAATCGCCGCACCTTTGGCTATCCCTGCCTTAGGCTGATCGGCGCGAACACTGCCAAGATTGAGCAGCATAATCACGAATAGGAACAATACCATAATCGCGCCCGCATAGACGATGACTTGTACGGCGGCAACAAAATGCGCACCAAGTAGAATGAACAGACCCGCTTGCGCGAAGAATGTGCCGATTAAGGCAATAGCGCTGTAAACTGGGTTCTTGAACCCGATAACAGCGACCGCGCCAATGAGGGCGAGCGCTCCGAAAACGATGAATAGAATAGCTTCAGCGTCCATCTCTCTCCTGACTGCGCATAATATAGCAACCCCTCGCTATGTCCTTTCAGATGAGGAGCCTTCCATAAAACTAGGTTCTTGACGTTCAACCTGCTCCGGTTCGCGGCGCATGGCTAATGCACTTGCCACGATTGCGACAACAATAAAGGCGGCTACGACGTTGCACACCCCCACCAATACTTTCGACTGTGTCCCAATCCATACTATCGCCGTAACGACGATTGAAGTCAGCGCAACGGGCAACAGGAATTTCCACCCCAGATTCATCAACTGGTCGTACCGGAATCGAGGCAACGTCCAACGAACCCAGATAAAAACAAAGAGGAAGAGTGCTGTCTTGACCGTGAAGATTCCGACTGAAATCATACCGCTCCAGAAGGGACCGCCGAGATTCTCCAAACCGAAGAAATGCCAGCCACCGAGAAACAGCGTGACGGCTACCGCTGATCCTACAATCATGTTCATATATTCCGCCATGAAATACATAGCGAACTTCATACTGCTATATTCCGTGTGGTATCCGGCGACAAGCTCCTGTTCAGCTTCGGCAAGATCGAAAGGCAAGCGATTGGTTTCCGCAAAAGCGGCGGTCGTGAAGGCAAGAAATGCCGGGAAATGAATCAGGAAATTCCAATTCCAGATATTTGCCCCTTGCGCGATAGCGATCTCTCGCAGACTAAGCGAACTCGACAACATAAGCACGCCGATGATTGCAAGTCCTAGTGTTAACTCATAGCTAATCATCTGAGCCGAGGACCGCAGGCCGCCAAGTAGAGAGTATTTGTTATTCGACGCCCATGCTCCAAGCACGACGCCGTACACGCCCAGCGAGGTAATCGCCAGAACATATAGAATACCGATGTTGATGTCTGCAATCTGGAGCGGAATCGGGTAGCCTGCGATGGTGATGGAACTCCCAAACGGAACAACCGCGCAAATAATAAGCGCCGGCACGAGGAGCATCGCGGGGGCAAGCACATATATCGGTTTATCCACATGGTCGGGAATCAAATCCTCCTTCAGCAGGAACTTGATGCCGTCTGCAATAGGCTGCAAAATCCCCCATGGTCCGACACGGTTAGGCCCATGGCGATCTTGAATCCAGCCGCTAACCTTTCGTTCCGCTAGAATCATCGCCATGACGCCAATCAGTAGCACATGGACGACGACAAGAATTTTGATTAGCGAACTAATAATGAGAACATGAAGTGGTAAATCCATATAGTCAGTGTTTAGTGGCTAGTGATTAGTGGTTAGTAAAACCCAAAAAACGTGCAACAAAGAAGATGCGCAGGTTGCGATTCGGAGATCGCTCCTACATCTTGTTGGGGTAACGCGGCGTGTGTCACACGGGAATCTCTATCGCGTTCCCTATTCGGCCACTTGATCCTTTTACTTTGAAACAGTGTTATATACGCTTAGCGAGAGAACCGCTTTGCCATCAAGAAACGTCCTCTTTCGTCAATGCTTCGTTGTAATCCGACAACCCTTCCTCGGCGAGTTGCTGGTCCTCTTTAGCGAATTCATCGTAAAGCGCAGCTAGGCGCATTTCATTCCTCAGCTTTTCCAGCCTATCATTAATAACTCCGGAAACAACCTGCTTTAGGATTTCATAGAGCTTTTGTACCCCAATATTCAGTTGCACCTTAATATCCTTCGCGCCAACGAAAGTGCGCAAGTCCCACGTCTACGAGATTTATCCGATGATTTCCTATCTCCAACTCACACCTCTTGAAGTTTTGCCCCGCCATCACCCATCTGTTGATGCGTTGCCTCGGAATAACCCGGTACTGTGGCTGCTATCTCCGCTGCAATCTCCCCTGCGAAGTGATACTCGAATTCCCCTGCTAACCGCTTTGCCACCTGCTGGATAATCTCCCAATCAACACGGGCTTCACCGGGAGGATCGGTGGCTTTGTGAATGCGCTGCACCCAGCCCGCTGAATTGGTAAAGCTGCCATCCTTCTCCGTGAACGCGGTGCTCGGTAAAACGATATCCGCGAGTTGTGCGGCATCGGACAGGAAAATATCTTGCACGATGAGGAACTCAACGTTTTCTAAAGCGGCTCTCTCCGTTTCGGTGAGAGGACGATCAGGAGCGCCGTTCACGAGGTACACAACCTTAGCACCGGACAAACTCTCCCAAAGCTTATCCCCCTCTATGACGGTAGCGGCTGCCCCGTTCCCATTTGCAGATGCCCCCAGCATATCCCTTGCACCGCGTGTGTTCGGATTTTTGTCCGCTTCAATCGTGAACTGCGGGAACTTGTGCTCCTCGCCCGCTTTGCGCCCAAACAGACCAATCCGATTCGTCTTCAGCACATCATGCGCCAGTTTCTTCAACAGATAGTTTTCTTCATTGGTGCCTTGCGCCGACCCTATAACGACGATAGATTCCGCTTCTGCCGCCGACAGCTTGTCCGCAATAAGTTGCAGTACATCTTCCCAGGAGGTCGGAGTCAGTCGGTCCTCTTCTCGTTTCATCGGAATTTGGAGACGGTCTTCGCTATTCACGTATTCGTAACCGAGCCGCCCGTCGTCGCACATCCAGTGCTCGTTGATGTCCGCATGAAAACGTGGCTTCAGGCGGTAAACGCCATCCTCCTTGAATTCAACCGTGATGTTACACCCAACGCTGCAACCGGGACATACACTGTTCACCTTCTTCATAAACCATGGACGAGATTTGAACAGGAAATCTTTGCTAATCAGCGCACCCACTGGGCAAATATCCACGACGTTGCCAGCCAGTTTATTGTCCAGAAGTTGCAAAGGTGTTCCGTTATGCGCACGCGGAATATCAATTTCATCGTGTGAACCGCGTTGAATCAATCCAAGTTCTCCACTGCCCGCCACTTCATCGCAAAATCGGATACAACGCGTACACACAATACAGCGGGTGGAATAAAGGAGAACATCGGGCCCCAAATCCTTCTTGGGCGGAACGTTCTTAACCTCCACGTATCTGCTCTTGTCGTGTCCGTGTCTGTAACTGAAATCCTGGAGGTCGCATTCGCCAGCCTGATCGCACACCGGGCAATCCAATGGGTGATGAACGAGCAAGAATTCGAGGATATCCTCACGCGCCTTCTTGACACGCGGGGAGTCCGTCTGAACGATGTAGTCAAACACCCCATCAAGCTTTCGATCAGGTGGAGCGGTTCTAATCACTGCGGTGCACCCCGTTGCCAACTGGCGGTCTGGCACCACCTTTCCGGCGGGCGGGAAATACACGTGCGGCTCTACAAGGCACATGCGGCAGTTCGCCGGACTGCTCAATCCCGGATGATAGCAATAGTGCGGCACCTCGATGCCGTGCATACGCGCAGCTTCGACAACATTGATTCCGTCAGGAACCTCAACCTCAAGTTCGTTTAGTTTGATGAGTGCCATGATTTCCTCAAAATCTAGGGCAAAGAGTATGATGCCAATAGCCCGTTTGAAAAAGGTTAGAGAGTCGTGAATGGCCAGAAGGGACTGGGCTTCATCGTGTTTTCAAACAAGCTCATAACCTCCCTTATCAGGGGAAAAGATAACTATTCAAACAAGGTCTCGCCGGAGAGATCAAGCGTTGGATAATGAATGAGCAACTAAGCGAATGGATCAAGCGAACGAATAGCGAGTGCGATAGAGATCCCAAGGCGGTCGAGATCCGATAGGGCGCCCGCGCGTTCACTTCAAAATCAGCATTTTCCGCGTCGCGGAATAATCCCCGGCAGACAGGTGATAGAAATAGACGCCGCTTGCCGCCCGCTGCCCCAACTCGTTTCTGCCATCCCAGTAGATTGCTTTTGACCGATTCTCGTAGGCGGACGCAATTTGGCGCCCAACATCCAGAGTCCGTACCACCTGACCACTTAGGTCATAGATAGTCAACGTTACGAAAGCGCCCTCCGCCAGTCGATACGGTATCCACGTTTCCGGGTTGAACGGATTCGGATAGTTCGCTAACAGTTCCGTCTCTTCCGGGATTAGGGATGCCAAAAGCCGCTCAAGCATCATTATCCCTCTTTTCACGATGGGATTCTCTGACCGCAAGAGTCTTATGTCGTGCAGCCACTGCTTGACCTCTGCCGCCGTAAATGTTTCAAGCGCTTGTAGACGCGCCGAAGGCGCAGCCGCCGCATCCCCAAGCATACCCGCAACGAACACCAAATCCAGAATATTTACAACCCCGTCCCCATTCGCATCCGCCGCAAGATTGTCGCCTGCGCTCCCCAACGCGGAGGCGACCAAAACCAAATCCACGATGTTCGTAGTTCCATCGCCGTTGAGATCCGACGAAACCGGCGGCATTTCAGAATCGGCGATAGCGTGAAAAACGGTGCCAACTTCAAATTCAGGGGCATACGCGTATATGTAGTTCGTTCCCGGATTCGGACCTAGTGTGAGGGTTGTCTGCGCTCTGCCGTTTTCATCAGTCGTTGCGATTGCGGCGCCAAGCGTACCATCGCCTTGGGATACGGTGAATTCGACCTGAACCCCTGCGACCGCAGAACCGTTTTCGCCGTGCGCTTCAATGACTAACGGTTGAGGCAGTGGAGTGGAGACGGCACCGTTCTGATAATCGCCCGAGACCCTAAGCAGCACCGGGGATGCTCCATCGTCAAAGTGTACGGTGACGCCCCTGCTTTGGAGTTCGGGAATATGGGTGTGGAGGGATACATAACTGAGAGGGTTGCTTCGTACATCGACTATGCTGCCGTGTCCTAACCCCGTGTTTTCTACCAGAGGCGAAATGTCTGAAATTAGGCAATAAACGAGACTGATTTTTTTCAGTCTGCTTAAGCCAGCCACGGGCGAAATGTTTGAAAAATGGTAGAACAAGGTGCCAGCGGGCGAAATAGTTAACTCTGTCAGGTTCGGAAAGCCTGCCAAGAATGTTAGGTCCAATAACCCACGGAGTCTACTCTGGTTTGTTGGGTCGTCTATCGTAGACCAGGTATAGCCAAAAATATTCAGCACTTCGAGGTTGGCTAAACTTGGCAGGGTTGAAGAGTCTAATTTGGAAGGGTCGCCAAGAGAGAGCTCTCTTAGATTTGTTAATCCTGCCAAGGGCGAGAGGTCCGATATTGAGTAGGCAACAAGATAAAGGTATGTCAGGTTGGTTAAGTTCGCCAAGGACGAGATATTCGACATTGAGCCATAAAGAGTAAGGTGTGTCAGGTTGGTTAAGTTCGCCAAGGGCGAGCTATCCGATATTGAGCGGGCACGAAGACGAAGCTGTGTCAGGTTGGTTGCCCTCTCAAGCCCGGTCAAGTCGCTAACGCTCCCCCGCTCCGTCGCAAGTTCGGTTAGGGTTGCCATCTCGCTCGTGAAGAAGGTGTCGTTCAGCTCTTTGCCGAGCGCCTCCGCGATGGCGGCGCGGAGGGTGAGATCGGGGATATTCACCGCCGACTGCCCGACACTAAAGAGCGCCTCCAGACCGAACGGGACGACAGACGCGGTGACACGATTCGGTTCCCCGTCGGAACCCAATGTGAGTTCACTCTGTGCCCTGCCTTGCGCATCGGTGGTTGTGCTTGTGACACCGAGAGCGCCTCCGCCCGACACAATGGCGAACGTCACCGGAATCCCTTCGAAC
Source organism: Candidatus Poribacteria bacterium (assembly GCA_965220415.1). Taxonomy (GTDB): domain Bacteria; phylum Poribacteria; class WGA-4E; order WGA-4E; family JAJDTR01; genus JAJDTR01. The sequence goes on along the minus strand of OZ244829.1, from coordinate 5,415,733 downwards.
GGGCGGCTGTCGCTCCCCTTGACCTCCACAATCAGCAGCGAGTTATCTGACGCGGTCTCGTCTCCGGAGATTTTATGAAGTGACACCGGGGTGCGATCGTGATAAGAAACGCTAACCCCTTTGCTTTGGAGGGCCGGGATGTGCGTATGAATGGCCGGGTAACTCAGTGGGATTCCATGAAGATAAAGCCGTGTCAGGTTGGTTAAGTTTGCCAAGGGAGAGATATCCGATATTGAGGTGCCAACAAGAGAAAGCTCTGTCAGGTTGGTTAAGTTCGCCAAGGGAGAGATATCCGATATTGAGTTGGCACTAAGATGAAGCTGTGTCAGGTTGGTTAAGTTCGCCAAGAGCGAGATATCCGATATCGAGCCACCAAGAGTAAGCTCTGTCAAGTTGGTTAAGTTCGCCAAGGGGGAGAGATCCGACATTGAGCCATGAAGATTAAGCCGTGTCAGGTTGGTTAAGTTCGCCAAGGGCGAGATATCCGATGTTGAGGTGCGACTAAGAGTAAGCGTTGTCAGGTTGGTTAAGTTCGCCAAGGGGGAGAGATCCGATATTAAGGTGTTATAAACACGAAGCGCTGTCAGGTTGGTCAAGTTCGGCAAGAGCGAGAGGTCCGAAATTGATCCGGCAAAAGCAAGCGTTGTCAGGTTGGTTAAGTCCGCCAAGGGCGAGAGGTCCGAAATTGATCCACCAAGAGTAAGCGCTGTCAAGTTGGTCAAGTTCGCCAAGGGCGAGATTTCCGATGTTGGCGAAAGACCAAGCGTTGTCAGGTTGGTTAGGTTCGCCAAGGTCGAGAGGTCCGATATTGATTTCGTAAGAGTAAGGTGTGCCAGGTTGGTTAAGTTTGCCAAGGGCGAGAGATCCAATGTTGAGGTGTTAGAAATATGAAGGTATGTCAGGTTGGTTGCCTCCTCAAGCCCGGTCAAATCGCTAATTCTGATCTCCCACGCCCCCGCCGTAAGTTTGGTTAGTGTTGCCATCTTGCTCTTGAGGATTGGGTCGTCCGGCGCTTTGCCGAGCGTCTCCGCGATGGCGGCGCGGAGGTTGGGATCGGGGATATTCACCGCCGCCTGCACGACACTAAAGAGCGCCTCCAGCCCGAACGGGACGACAGACGCGGTCACACGATTCGGTTCCCCGTCGGAACCCAATGTGAATTCACTCTGTGCCCTGCCTTGCGCATCGGTGGTTGTGCTTGTGACACCGAGAGCGCCTCCGCCCGACACAATGGCGAACGTCACCGGAACCCCTTCGAACGGACGGTTGTCGCTCCCCTTGACCTCCACAATCAGCAGCGAGTTATCTGACGCGGTCTCGTCTCCGGAGATTTTATGAAGTGACACCGGGGTGCGATCGTCATAAGAAACGCTAACCCCTTTGCTTTCGAGGGCTGGGATGTGCGTATGAATGGCCGGGTAACTCAGTGGGATTCCATGAAGATTAAGCCGTGTCAGGTTGGTTAAGTTTGCCAAGGGAGAGATATCCGACATTGAGGTGCCAACAAGAGAAAGCTCTGTCAGGTTGGTTAAGTTCGCCAAGGGAGAGATATCCGATATTGAGGTGGCACTAAGACGAAGCTCTGTCAGGTTGGTCAAGTTCGCCAAGGGCGAAATATCCGATATTGAGTTGTCAGAAAGAAGAAGCCGTATCAGATTGGTCAAGTTCGCCAAGGGCGAGATATCCGATATTGAGGTGTTAGAAAGACGAAGCCGTATCAGATTGGTCAAGTTCGCCAAGGGCGAGATATCCGATATTGCGTTGTCAGAAAGAGCAAGCCATCTCAGGTTGGTCAAGTTCGCCAAGGGCGAGATATCCGATATTGAGTTGTCAGAAAGAAAAAGATCTGACAGGTTGGTTAAGTTCGCCAAGGGCGAGATATCCGATATTGAGTTGCCTACAAGACCAAGCCCTATCAGGTTGGTTAAGTTCGCCAAGGGCGAGATATCCGATATTGAGTTGCCTACAAGACCAAGCCCTGTCAGGTTGGTTAAGTTCGCCAAGGGCGAGATATCCGATATTGAGTTGTCAGAAAGAGCAAGCCCTTCCAGGTTGGTTAAGTTCGCCAAGGGGGAGATATCCGATGTTGAGGTGTTAGGAAGACGAAGGCGTGTCAGGTTGGTTGCCTCCTCAAGCCCGGTTAAATCGCTAATTCCGGTATCGCCCATCACAAGTCGCGTTAGTGTTGCCATCTCGCTCTTGAGGATCGGGTCGTCCGGCGCTTTGCCGAGCACCTTCGCGATGGCGGCGCGGAGGTTGATATCGGGGATATCCACTGTTTGTGCCGTTGCCGTCAGCGAGATTGAGACGAATATCCACAGAAGCAACACAGATTTGACTCTCATGAATTTATCTCCTTCATTGGAACCATGCGGGGCACTTTGCCCCGTCGTGATGGTACTGGAATCTACCAGCGATTTTTTCAAAGGTCAACCAAAAAAGCCGAGTGAATCAAAATCTTCTCCGTTACCCGGCAACAATTGATTATTGCTGACTGTTGTGTCTTTCAAATGTATACTTGACGCTGGTGAAAATTGCGTGTTTTCAAGCGTCTGGCTGTAGGTGCGGTTGGAAACCGCACCTACAGGGTACGCATGTCGCGACCTGGAGATCGCTCCTACAAAAGACGCAACTTCTGACAGCGCGGAGTATACAAAGTCCAGCTTAGTACGTGCTAAGACAAAACCGAAAACTCAAAGAGAGCGGCTCATACATGAACCTCTCCCAACTGTTTTTTGTTAAAGGTATGGATGAAAATCAGAATTCCGGCAATTACTATGACGGCGTAACACCCGATATAGAGCCCTACGTTAATCTTGAACATCACAAATAGGAACACCAAGACTGCGCCGAAGATGAATTGACAGCCTATGAATCGAATTAAGAGCCAAACCTGCTCCATATTCCATGCACTTTGAACATATTCTTCGGAAAGCGGCAGCCCGGAACCCGGTTTCCGGTAGCAACAAGTGTAAACAAGCAGTGCACTCAAACCCGGTAATAGGTAAAAGATTCCCAGAAGCCCTTTCCAAGCAATCGTCGCCAATGCCGCCAATAGAAGTGTATAAGGCAGAATTATATAGACGAAGGTTGCCGCCAGTGCGCCTCGCCATAGTGAGTGCGGTGAAGCTAACGGGGCGCAACGAAACATCCATTTGGCCTTCCAGTGATCCGAGTACCGAATCTGCCCGAGGAAAGCACTGACCATGGTTGAACATCCAAAGAAGAAAAAAGCGGAGATACCGAGAGCAAGCCAGATGGAGAAGGGGCTGCCAATCCAGTCCCAAACAGGTTTATCTGGAAGAAAGATAACGAGAAAAATAACGGGAGTTCCGATTGTAGAAAAAACCCGGAGTTGCGTTCGCCTGTCGCGCCGAAGGTATGCAAAAACAAAGTCTGCCCCGGCGCGGGTTTCCCGTCTTTTGAACAAGCGTGAAACGAGTGACGCTCTCAATCTAAGTTTGGGCTTCTGCGTTCTTCTTGATTCCAACAGAGAAATCAGGAAATTCGAGTAGCCCTGTGCGACGCTCCGAAGAGGTCCCGCTACCAACAGCAGCGTCGCCGCAATCGCAACCGCCGTTAAAATCAGAAAACGGTAGTGTACATCACCTAGCCCGAACGCTACTAACCCCGCAAACCAACTGTTGGGAAGGAGATAGAAAGCGGTAAGGAAAGGTAGCAACTTGTCCGAGACTAAATTCAATTCCGGCAACAAACGAGGAGCAATAACATAGATTAACGGAAAGAGAATGGGAAATGCCAATTCTGCATATCGGGAAATGTAGCGCAGTTTCTTATACGAATGAAGTTTTGTAAAATAGCCGGTAATCACCGTCAATAAACCAACGCTGAAAAAACCACCGATGAGGGAGACAGGCAGGTAGACGATCGGAAATAACAAGTTTCGTTCCATTGTCCAGTATCCCGCGATTGCCGGTAGCAGATTCAAGCAGCCCAACATGATTACGGTAGAAGAAATCAGCCTCGCCAACTTCGTGAGAAAAAAAGTGCGCGATGAGACCGGTGTATGCGCCAAGGTGAGATAGTCAACCGGATTGAAAATAATCTCAAGGCGTGAATAACTCAAAAATGCTATCATCACCATCGTGTACGACAGGGCAATAAGTGAGTAGTTGAACACGCCAAGTGACGCGTCTGCGAGTAAAACAACCGGAATACTCATGAGAAAACAGATAAAGCACGCTAAACCGTGGGAGAATTTGGTATGCCCCTGCTTGGCACCTACGTTGCGCTCGGTCACAGTCTTATCCAGTTTGAGGAGTTGCCTGAAGTGTGCGGGGTCCACACCGTAAATTTGCGCGATTTTGTCAAGCATCCGCCCCTCCGATCACAATCTGAACCGCGTCCTCGGTTTTCTGATCGATTCCGCTTGCGGTGTCGGTGAGTTGTGTGAAGATCTGTGCCAACTCCGTTTGACTTGTCATTCGACGTAGTTCATCAACATTGGCATCGGCGATTAGTCTTCCTTCGTTGATAATCATGATCCGGGGACAGAGTGTTTCCGCTACTTCAAGGATATGTGTGCAGTATAGAATCGTTTTGCCCGCCTCGGCGAGCCGCTGTAACATCGTTTTCATGAACGCAACCGTTGTCACGTCTAGGTTGGTAAAGGGTTCGTCAAACAACAGAACTTCCGGATTGTGCAGTAACGCGGACATAATCAGCAGCTTCTGACGCATCCCCTGCGAAAAGCTGCTTATTTTCTCTTGTGTATACGACGCCAAGTCAAATAGACGCACGAACTCCAAGATTTTCTTGCTGATAAGTGCCTCTTCAACGTGGTAGAGCCTCCCGATTAGTTGAAGATGCTCCGACAAGGTCAGGCTTTCAAATAGCTGTGCATCTTCGGGGACGTATCCGATGCACTTTTTAAGTTCAAGCAGTTCAGTCGCCGCATCGTAGCCGGCGACCGAGATGTCGCCCGCGGTCGGTTCAACCAAACCGACAAGCATTTTCAATGTAGTGCTTTTTCCCGCGCCGTTCGGCCCCAAGTAACCAACAATCTGTCCCGCTGGAACCTCAAAGCTAATATCATCAACGGCGGTGCTCGTCCCGTATTTCTTTGTAAGATGAGAGACGCGAATCATTTTTAAGCATTCCGCTGATTAACTCGGATTCGGCGCTTCCGGTTGCTCGCAACAAGCATCCCATGCGATTTCGACACGTCACATTTGATTCGAGAGGTAGGATAGATTATGCCGCATTTACGTTTCAAGCACCCTTGGGATAATGCGCTGTTGGTACGCATAATTTTCTTCGGGCGGAACAGTTGCTTCATCGACCGAAAGAGTAACCAGCTTGCCTTCGCGAATGCAGGCTTCAAACTCCGGACGGAACTTGCGCATATAACTCACGGCGGGCCATGAAACGGCAATGCCGAAGACACAGATGGTATTCCACGTCATTGTGTCCACATTTGCGATATTGTTTGCGACACTCTCCAGCAGGTCAAGATCCTCATAGATCTCCTCAGTCTCCCCTGTGTCGCCCCATCTGCCGTTCTCCATGATGCCAAATTTCGGACGATCAATCGTGGAAGTGCGCCCCTCGCCATCAGCGATACGTTGAACGATGTCTCGCACCCAGGGCGTCCCCCAACGGCACGGCGTACACTGCCCGCACGATTCGTGGGCATAAAATTTCATGATGTTCAGCAGACAGTCGACGATGTTACGGGTGTCATTCATCACAATGATGCCGCCGGAGCCGAGCATCGACTTCGCCAAGGTCAGGGAGGTGAAATCCAATCGCGTATCCAGCTCATAGTGCGTCAGAATCGGGGCTGAACTGCCGCCCGGAATAACGGCTTTCACCCGATCTCCCCTAAGACCGCCCGCAACTTCAATCAATTCTTCGCACGTAAGCCCGAGGTCTAGCTCGTAGACGCCTGGCTTTTCTACATCTCCACTGATGCAATATAGTTTTGTGCCGGTGTTCGGGTCAGCCTGAGGCGGATCGAATCTCGTGTCGCCGTAGGTGGGACCCATGCTCGTATACCATTCAACGCCTTTATCCACGATGAACGGCAAATTGCACAATGTCTCCACATTCTGCACGACGGTCGGCTTGTCAAACACGCCGGACACCGCCGGGAATGGCGGTTTGTTACGGGGTTGACCCCGTTTCCCTTCCAGCGATTCAATCAGTCCCGTTTCTTCACCGCAGATATATGCACCGGCGCCCGGGTGAGAATACACATCCAGATCAAAACCCTTGCCGAGGATATTCTTTCCGAGATACCCCTGCTCATAGGCTTCCGAGATCGCCTGGTCGAGCATCCGCTTGCCGAGCGTAAACTCACCGCGAATATAGATGTATGTTGTATGAATACCCATTGCATAGCAACAGATAAGAATCCCTTCAATTAGCAGGTGCGGGTTCTTCTCCAAGACATACCGGTTGCTAAAGGTGCCGGGTTCGCTCTCATCGGCATTGCAACACAGGTAACGCGGCTCGATATCACGCGGCACAAAACTCCACTTTAGTCCGGTCGAGAAACCCGCGCCGCCCCTGCCTTTCAATCCCGATTTCATCACCATATCGGCAATCTCGTCCGGCTGACACTCCTCCAGCGCCTTTTCGAAGCGTTTGTAGCCCTCGTACTGCCGAAACACTTCAAAGGTGTTCATGCCTGGGACATCAAGGTGTTCGTAGAGAATTCGTCGTTCTTGAATCATGGCTCTTCCCACATCTTACGTTAAGCCGTCCAGTAACTGATCGACCTTTTCCGGTGTAAGATTTTTGTATAGATCGTCGTTGACCATCATCACGGGGGCAACATCACAAGACGCTAAGCATTCTGATTTGAGAATAGTAAATTTTCCGTCATCGGTTGTCCCCTTCGCCAAATCCGTCTCGGAAGCCACATCTGTTCCGAGTTTGTCTTTCAGATGATCTAGCACCAATTTGCAATCGCGCAGTGCGCAGGGAAGCGTGTAACAGACACGAATAACATACTCCCCCACAGGTTCCTCAAAGAACATCGGATAGAACGTCACCACATCCTTGACCTTCATTACGGACACCTCTAGGAGTTCCGCGACATGCTTCATGACGCCCGGGGTGATGTAGCCCGCCTGCTTCTGCGCGATGTGAAGAACCGGAAGCATGGCGGCTTCTTTCACCGGATATCGCTGGATGAGTTCATCAACTTCCTGTCTGTTTGATTCAGAAAACTGAAATGGTGTTTCGATATGAATCAACTCATCAGACATCTGCAATTTCCCTATAGGCGAAGTGTTTGAGGTGTCTCGGGCACTTGAGAATGGGCAAAAAGGTGTAAGAGAAACTTATACCATTTCGCTTGAATAATTGTGCATACGATGTTTGAATGGTATCGTCCACTTTTTCCGTAGGCGGGGCATCTTGCCCCGCGGACCTTGCACAGAGACAAGGCTTGTTGTTCCGCTCCAAGCAAGTTTCTTGACTTAATCCACGTAATCAATGCACTTCCATTTTATTGAAATGGTATTAGCTAGTAGTTACCCCAAAACTGAATCCGGTTGCCCTCAGGATCTCTAATGTCAAAAACCGCTAGACCATCCTCATTCTTTAACGGCTTCAAACGCAGCCCCTTGGCATTCAAGTTCCGATGAATGTCGTTTACGCTTTCGACGTGAAAGACAATCTTTTGTCTTCCGCCGTTCGGCTTGCCCGCCTTGTGAAGGCAAAGTTTACACTCCCCGGTGTTAAAGCGGAAAAAACTGTCAGCCGAATACGGTTGTTCTTCATCCGGAGTCAATCCGAGGACATCCCGATAATACGCGATGGCACCCTGCATGTCTTTGATGAAGAGTATGATGCCTCCAAGATTCACCCTGCCTCCGTCGAATGTTCCGTATTCTTGACTTGAACAACAGCGGTAGCCTAATTAATCTCACCGGTCCAACTCGCCAGCAATGATATTCAAACTTCCAAGCACAGCAACGATATCCGAGACCATACCTCCCTCAACCATGTGAGGCACGACTTGGAATTGCAGTAAACTTGGTGGACGAATTCGAATCCGATAGGCGGTACCGCTACCATCGCTGACGATGTAGAATCCAAGTTCACCGTTGGGCGACTCGGTAGCGGAATAGATTTCACCGCGCGGCGGCTGGACACCGTGCCCATCCATGATAATCTTGAAGTGGTGGATCAGCCCTTCAATGTGTCCGTAAGCGTCCCTCTTCTCAGGCAGGCTGATCTTGTTATCCGGAACATTCACGGGACCTTCCGGCAGATTATCCAACGCTTGTCTAACGATATGACAACTCTGCACCATCTCCTCCATCCGAACGAGATAGCGGTCATACACGTCGCCGTTGTCGCCGACCGGCACGTCAAAATCGAAATCCTCGTAGGAGGAATAGGGTTCAGCCTTTCTCAGGTCATGCTCGACCCCGGAGGCGCGCAGACAGGGTCCCGTCAAACCGTAACTGATGGCATCTTCGCCCGAAATAACACCAACCTCTTTCGTCCGATCCATCCAGATCCGATTCCGCGTGAGTAGGGTGTGTACCTCTTTTAGCGTTTTCGGAAAAGCTGAAAGGAATGAATTAACTTCGTCCTCAAATCCGTCGTACAAGTCCCTCAAGACGCCGCCGACACGGGTATAACTTGTGGTTAAACGGGCACCCGTTGCCTTCTCGAAGATACTGTACAGCTTCTCTCGCTCTTTGAATCCGTAAAGAAACGCGGTGAATGCGCCAAGGTCAAGAGCGCCCATTCCCAGCCAGATGAGATGATCGGCAAGACGAGACAACTCCGCCATAAGAACCCGCACGTACTGGCCGCGCTCGGGTATTTCTAAGCCGAGCAACTTTTCAACGGCGAGGACGTAGCCAAAGTTGTTGGATAGGGGCGAGAGATAATTCATCCGATCCGTGACAACAATATACTGATTGTAGTCAAGGTGTTCACCGAGTTTTTCAAAACCGGTATGGAGGTAGCCGAGATGAGGTATGGCTTTGACAACCGTCTCGCCATCAAGTTCCAAAACGATCCGGAGCGTGCCATGTGTCGCTGGATGTTGAGGGCCGAAGTTCAACATCATTTTTTCGCCTGCGACACGTTCCATATCTGCGTGCATGTCCCGTTTATCTCCCCTTCTCAAAGTCGGGTCACTGAATGAGGCTAGGCATTTTGACGTTCAAAATCAAACGATTCACGTTCACCCCGACCTCGCAGCGGATAATCTTTGCAGAGCGGATACCCTTCAAAATCATCCGGCATCAAAATCCGTCGCAAATCCGGGTGGTTCTCAAACGCTATTCCAAACATGTCATACGCTTCCCGTTCAAGCCAAGCCGCGCCTTGCCAAAGCGGCACCACAGAATGAACAGACAATTCTTTTTCGTGCACTGGCGTCTTGATACGCAGGCGGTCACCCGATTTATACGAGTAGAGGTGATAGACCACCATGAATCGCGCATAATCGTATTTCGTCAGCACATCCTCCATCTGAGAGTAATCAACCGCCGTGACATCAACGAGGAAATCGTAAGAGAGTCCCGCATCAGTTTTCAGAAATTCCAAGATGTCGTAGATAGAATCCTTGCGCACGACCATTGTTAACTCGTCGAACTCCTCCGACAAGTCAAGGATGCCATCTTGGAACTTCTCTCGTACCTTCCCAAAAACGGATGACGATTCATCTGAATTCGTCGTGCCTTTTTCTTCTTCACTCATAATGTTTTATCCTACAGCGGCGGGACTGTTTGCGTCAGAAAGCGCACCCTTGGGCAATTCACCGGCATCAATTTGACGTTGAATCTGCATCACCGCGTCAATCAGATCTTCGGGCCGCGGAGGACAACCGGGAATATACATGTCAACGGGAAGAAACTGATCTACGCCCTGAATCAGCGTGTAGGTATCGAACACGCCACCGCAAGATGCACATGCGCCCATAGAAATAACCCACTTGGGCTCCGGCATCTGATCATAAATCTTCTTTAGCACCGGCATCATTTTCAGCGAAATCCGCCCGGAGACAATCAACAGATCCGATTGGCGCGGCGAAAATCGAATAGCTTCCGCTCCAAAGCGCGACAAATCGTACTTTGACGCGAGCGTAGCCATCATTTCAATAGCGCAACAAGCGGTCCCGAAGGGCATTGGCCAGAGCGAATTTTTTCGTCCCCAATTGATTACTTTGCCAACAGTGGTGGTGATGATATTGTCGTCAGATTTATTTTCTAATCCCATGTCAAACCACCTTTCTTCCACGCGTAGATGTAACCCAAAAAGAGAATACCGATGAACACAAGCATCTCAATCAAAATAAAATAGCCGCTACTCTCAGAAAACTTCTTGAAAACAATCGCCCACGGATACAGGAACACCACCTCAATATCGAAAATGATGAAAAGCATGGCGATGAGATCGAATCTGATTGTGAATCGCTGGCGCGCGTTTCCCACAGGTTGAACGCCGGATTCATAGACGGAAAGTTTCGAGCGGGTTGGTTTCTTTGGACCGAGGAGGTGAGTAAGGGCGAGATTGATAGCCGCAAAACCGACGGCAAAAACCAATAACAGCAGAATAGGCAGGTAATCAATTAGCATTCGTGTGCGTAGATTGATATGCTCAAACCAAGATATCTGGCTGGGTTGTAGCGCTTGTGAAATTTTTCACATGCCCAAACCAAAAAGAAGTGGGCGAGGCGCCACCCATTTTTAGCTTCGAAATCCAATTTAAAAAGGACAGATAATCGTTGCAACTGGGTACATCCTAAATGCTACCTGCCAATTAGTGGAAAAGCGATTATATTGTCACATATTTAATGAACGTTGTCAAGTCTTTTTTCAACGTTGAACACTGTCCGATTAGATGTCTGCAGGAAGAAATTTCACGGGGATAGACGTTCGATTTTCCAGCTTCCATCGGGACGATGTGTATAGCGGAGGCGGTCATGCAGGCGATTTGGGCGTCCCTGCCAGAACTCAAACCAATCGGGCGATAGACGAAAACCGCCCCAATACGGCGGAAGTGGAATTTGCTTGTGCCGATAGGTCTCCATTAATTGTTTGTACCTACACTCTAATTCCTCCCGATTGGGAATGACTTCACCCTGATTTGACGCCAAAGCCGCCAACTGACTGCCGACCGGACGGCTTTGAAAATACTTTTCTGATTCCTCGCGCGTAACCGTACTAACGCTTCCTGCGACTCGGATCTGTCGATCTAATTCTCGCCAATAGAAAACCAAAGCGGCATTTGGATTCTCCGTAAGTTCCTGCCCTTTTTGACTCTGGTAGTCGGTATAAAAAACCAAACCGCGCTTATCGAATCCTCGCAGCAGCACTATTCTCGCCGACGGGATTCCATCCTTTGACACAGTTGCGAGCGTCATGGCGTCCGGCAAATCAATCTTCGTGTCACCCGCCTGTCGGAACCATAGTTCGAATTGCTCAAAAGGGCTTTCAGACACATCCGATTCGCACAACCCGGCGGAATTGTATTCTCGGCGATGTTCATCTGTTTCCATCTTCGATTCCGTCTCTTCACGTAATGCGCCGCACCGGTCATTTTCTCCATAGCTCTGGGGCAAACAGAACAAGCACGGTATATAACTCCAAGCGTCCCAGCAACATGCAGAAGCTGAGGATGAATTTCCCTACTGTCGGGATATGGGCGTAGTTGTCGGTAGGCCCCACGCTGCCAAGTCCGGGACCAATGTTCGCCATCGTTGCAATAGTCGAGACCGCCGCGCTAACGAGATCCAATCCAAGCGCCGCCATTATGCAGGTTACAATGGCGAAGATGCCGATAAAGAGAAAAAAGAATCCGAGCACATTGGTCATGACCTCCTGTGGAACGACTCGATCGCCCACTTTGACGGGTAGTACCGCGTGAGGAAGTATTAACCTTTTTATCTCCACGTACCCCTGTTTGATTAGGAGTAGAAATCGTATCTGCTTCAACCCGCCGGTCGTAGATCCGGCGCACCCGCCGAAGAACATGAGAACTACCAAAAGAAACTGCGAAAGTGCGGGCCATGTTTCGAAATCATAAGTTCCATAGCCGGTCCCTGTAATGATGGCGCCGACCTGAAAGGAAGCATAGCGCAGTGCGTCTCCAAACGAATCATAGACGACAGTTTCTCCCACTTTCATGCTCATCGTGTTCCAAACGATTAACCCTGTACACAGAAGGAAGATGAGTCCGTAAAAGCGAAATTCGGCATCTCTGAGATAACTGTTAAAGTTTCCGCGCAGTGCGCGGTAATGCAGAGCAAAATTGGTCCCGGCGAGGAACATAAAGATAGTAATCACCACATCGAAATACACACTGTCATACTGACCAATGCTCAGATTTTTGGTAGAAAATCCCCCAGTCGCCATCGTGCCAAACGTATGACAAAGCGCGTCGAACCACGTCATACCCCCTAGCCACAACAATAACACCTCGACCACCGAAAGGAGAACGTAGACGCCCCAGAGTAATTTCGCCGTCTGGGCGATACGCGGTGTTAAACGTTCCTTCTGGGGACCTGGCGCTTCCGCACGGAACAACTGCATCCCTCCGACGCCGAGCATTGGCAGGATGGCGACAGCTAGAACAACAATCCCCATTCCTCCAAGCCAGTGAGTAAAGCTGCGCCAGAAGAGAATGCCTTCGGAAATCCCTTCAATCTGTGTGAGGACAGTCGCTCCCGTGGTCGTGAACCCCGACATGGACTCAAAAAAGCAGAACGAAAATTCAACAAAAAAATTTCTGTCTATATTGCCAAAAACGCTATGGAAGAAATAGGGGAGCGCCCCGAATAAGGCGCATGCGGTCCAACCGAACGCGACAACTGCAGCTCCCTCCTTATTGCGCAGTTCTTGCTTGGACCTGGCGGCAAAGCGCAGGACAACCCCTATCAGACATGTAATCGCAAAAGAAAACACGAAAGCCCAGAAGTCGGTATCGCCATCGGTTCCTCTATAAATCAGGGCTACAACAAGAGGAAGGAGCATTGATCCTGCGAGGAAAATCAGCAGATTGCCAAGTGTGTAGAGAACTAATCTAAAATTCAAGATTGGCTAGTGGGTAGGCGATTTGTGACCCATTGGATCGCGGAGCACGGTTAAAATCGCGCAAGGGATGGGTTGTGCTTGTACGCGCGAGAACTCGATTCTTGGAAGCGCTAAATACTGTCGCATTCGGCGACCGAACGGACTGTCCCGGGCACCTTGAAATCAAATGCTTAAGAGCTACCGCGCCGTAAAAAGATCTTCAATTTCCGGGATTGCGTGCGGCATGCTAAAGATAATGACGCGGTCACCCACCTGAATGACGCTTTTCCCTGTAGGTACTAACACTTTTTCGCGCCGCACAATGGCACCGATGAGGGCGTCACGAGGAAACCTTCGTCCCAGTGAAATCAAGTCTTTGCGAACGATTTTGGAATTGGCTTCCGCTACGATGTCAATGACTTCCGCGTCTATTTCTCGAAGTGATGCCACCGACACGATATGCCCCCTACGGACAAGGCCCAAGATGCTTCCGACCGCAGTCAGATGGCGGCTAACTGCCGAATCAAGCGTGGGAATGGCTGCGAGGATGGGTAGATAACGTGGTTGCTGAACCAATGCCAAAACACGCGCGGCGCCGCTCTGCTTTGCGGTCACACAAGCCATAATGTCATTCTCATCATCGCCGGTAACGGAAACGAATCCGTCGACTTCTTGGACGCCAGCATCCTCAAGAAATCCGGGTTTAAGGTAATCCCCGTGAAGAACGGTTGTGCGTTTCAGAGTCCTTGACGCAACTTCTGCCTTTTCCCTATCTACCTCAATTAGCTTGACACTTACACCGTCTCGCTCAAGGGTTTGCGCAAGATATATCCCGATACGTCCCGCTCCGGCGATAACTACTCGATTCAGTTTCTCATCAAGGGAAACGCCCGAACGCTCTAGCAGATCTGCAACGGCTTCTTGGCTGCCTATTGCAAATACCTCGTCACCTTCGTAAATGACGTCATTGCCTTTGGGAACAACCGTTGTACCATCCTTGCGCTTAATCCCGGTGAATCTCAGATGGGATACCAGCCCTTCGTTCCCTAGCTGAATCATCGATTTCCCCTGAAACGGGTTCGGCGATTTTACGCGGAATGCAACTAACCGGACTTTGCCATCCTCGAATTCGACGATTTCACGCGTTTCAGGCGTATTAAGGAGACGGTAAAACTCCTGCGCGCAAAGCTGTTCGGGATTAATGAGAAGATCTATCTTCAAATCTTCCGGATGGAGTCCGCCTTCCCCTTCAAAATATTCCGGAGAGGACACGCGCGCCACCTTCGTTCGGACACGGAATTGCGCGGCAATCGCACACGCCAGGATATTGATCTCGTCGCTGTTGGTCACGGCAATCAGCAACCCCGCATTATCAATGCCCGCCCTTTTCAAAAGGGTTGGAGACGTTCCCGATCCCTGCAGCGCAATGAGATCCAACTGTTCTTGGGCGCGTTGACAGACGGCTGCCGATTGGTCGATGAGCACAACATCGTGATCCCTCTCGGCAGTTAGCACCCGTGCGGTGTGGTATCCCACTTCCCCGGCTCCTATGATAATTGCTTTCATTTGGTTAGCCGACTACATCAATACTGAATCTATACTTTGCGTTGGGTATTATTGCGCTTTCTTTCCCGGTAATTACTGTTTGTAATAGTGATTGTAGGGTGGGATCAAACGACTGGATAAGGAGTGCGATAGAAATCCCCTGCCCACCATCAACGCGGTCACGTTGCGCGCCAGGGGAGCCAACCATTTATCCCAAACTGATCAGAATGGTGGGCAGTGCCCACCCTACAACTATCGCCAGACGCTTGAAAATACGCAATTTCCAGCGGTGTGTAGTATATAATGATGAATCCGCCAATTCAACTGCCGTATGAGTCAATCGGAGGGCAGGCGCAGATCAGCGTTCGATCTCCTTGCACTTCATCAATGCGTGAAACCGGCGGCCAATACTTGTTTTCGCGCGTCCACGATGCGGGAAACGCGGCTTTTTCCCGTGTGTAATCGTGTGTCCACTCTGACCGAGCAATTTGGACTGCCGTATGAGGTGCGTTTTTGAGAACATTGTCTGCGCGATCCGCTTCTCCGTTTTCAATTTCTGCAATCTCTTGGCGGATTGAGATCAGTGCCTCGCAGAACCGATCCAACTCCTGTTTTGATTCGCTTTCCGTGGGTTCGATCATCATCGTCTCATTGACGGGCCATGACACCGTTGGAGCATGATAACCGTAATCCATCAGGCGCTTGGCGATGTCAACCACCCCAACACCCGTTGCTTTCTTTATGTCGCGAAGATCGATTATGCATTCGTGCGCAACGAGTTCGTGACTACCCTTGTAGAGCACTGAATAGTGTGGTTCTAGACAGCGTACAATATAATTTGCGTTTAGAATAGCGACCTCACTGGCTCTCTTCAAACCTTCCGCGCCCATCATGGCGATATACGCCCACGAGATTGGGAGAATATTCGGACTCCCCCACGGCGACGCGGAAATCGCGCCCACGCCATCCTCTCCCCCCACAGACACAAGCGGATGTGTCGGGAGAAAGCGAGTGAGATGTTCCTTTACTCCGATTGGCCCCATCCCGGGACCGCCGCCTCCATGTGGAATACAGAATGTCTTGTGAAGGTTCAGATGACAGACATCCGGTCCAAAATCCCCCGGACGACATAAGCCCACCATGGCGTTCATGTTGGCACCATCCATATAAACCTGACCGCCGTGTCGATGCACAGCCTCACAGATTTGCCGAATTCCCTTCTCGAAAACACCGTGAGTGGAAGGATAGGTAATCATGGCAGCCGCTAGATTGTGACTGTGTTCCTCGCTCTTTCTTCTCAGGTCAACGAGGTCAATGTTGCCCGCATCGTCGCAATCAATTACGACGACTTTCATCCCCGCCATCACGGCACTGGCGGGATTCGTCCCGTGCGCAGACTTCGGAATTAAGCAGATATTTCGATTCTCTTCACCTCGACTCTGATGGTATTTGCGTATCACTAACAACCCGGCATATTCCCCTTGGGATCCGGCGTTAGGTTGTAAGGAGATGCCGGCAAATCCGGTGATTTCGGAGAGCCACGATTCAAGCTGCGAAAAGAGTGTTTGGTAGCCGATTGCCTGCTCGCGAGATGCGAACGGATGCATCTGTGAAAACTCGTTCCAAGTCACCGGAATCATTTCGGCCGTCGCGTTCAATTTCATCGTGCAGGAGCCGAGTGGTATCATCGAACGCGTTAGGGAGATGTCTTTCCCCTGGAGTTTGTGGATGTACCTCAACATCTCCGTCTCTGAATGGTAGGTGTTAAAGACGGGGTGTGAAAGATACGGAGTATTTCGCTGTAGTGCTGCCGGAAGTTCCGCTGTCGGAACGGCACCCTCCAAAACCGGACTCTCAAATTCCGTTGGTTGTTTTCTTCCAAGCGCGAAAACATCAAGCAAATCTTGAACATCTCCATCGGTAGTTGCTTCATCAAGCGAAATACCGATACGGCTGCGGTCAAACACTCTGAAGTTTATTTTTATCCCGTGTGCCGCTTCTAACAGGCGTTCTAGATTGACCGAACCAAGCTCGACACATATGGTATCAAAGAACGCCCCCTCGCCAATCGTGTACCCCAATGATTCCAACCCTCGCTGCAAAACTCCGGTCAGGTCATGTACGCGCTTCGCAATCCGGCGCAGCCCGACCGGACCGTGATAAACGGCGTACATGCCTGCTATCACAGCTAACAACACCTGCGCCGTGCAGATATTACTCGTCGCTTTTTCTCTACGAATATGTTGTTCTCTTGTCTGAAGCGCAAGCCGGATTGCCGGTCGTCCCTCGCTATCTCGCGAAAGCCCGGCAATTCGGCCGGGTACCCTGCGTTTATATTCCTCTTTTGTCGCCAAGAATGCAGCGTGGGGACCGCCGTAACCGATAGGCACGCCAAATCTCTGAGCAGATCCAACCGCAATATCGGCGCCAAACTCGGCGGGCGGAAGGATCAGAGTCAACGCTAGTAGGTCGGCCGCAACAACTAACAGTCCGCCGGCTTCGTGAACTTGTTCAGCGAAATCGCTATAATCGTGAATTACTCCATCGGTGGCGGGATATTGCACCACTGCCCCCAGTATAGGTTCATCGAATTGCACTTTGCGATGATCTCCGAGTACCAAATTGATTCCCATTGATTCTGCGCGCGTGCGGAGGACAGCGATTGTCTGAGGGTGGCAAATTTCCGATATGAAAAACGTCGGCGTGTTTCGATGTTTCGTTGCGGCGAGGCACATTCCCATGGCTTCAGCCGCTGCGGTTGCCTCGTCGAGAAGTGAGGCATTGGCGACTGGTAATCCGCAAAGATCAATAACCATTGTTTGGAAATTTAACAGCGCTTCCAAGCGCCCTTGCGAAATCTCCGCTTGATACGGCGTGTACGCGGTGTACCAACCAGGGTTTTCGAGGATGTTCCGCTGGATTACGGGTGGAAGGATACAATTATAGTAGCCCATTCCGATGAATGAGCGATACACCTCGTTTTGCGAGGCGATTCGCTTTAACATCCGCAAGGCTTCGTGTTCGGTATACCCGGCGTCAATGCTCAGAGGTCGGCTTAGGCGGATGTGAGATGGAATAACATCTTCAATGAATGCACCTAGGGAACTGTAACCAACCCTCTTCAGCATCAGTTCTATGTCGTCTGAACGGGGACCAATGTGTCGATCGGCGAATGCGTCAGTAATATCGAGGGGTTCGGCTGCTGGGTTTCTTGTTGCTTCCATCCTACGCTTCCGCTTCAGCCTCAAGATTCGCCCGATATTCTTCAACAGACATAAGGTTTTTTAGTTCACTGGGATTGCTCGGCAGAATCTTGACTATCCATCCAGCCCCATAAGGATCCTCATTTATACATTCGGGAGCGTCCTCCAGTTCCTTGTTGATTTCAACAACCTCACCGCTAGCGGGAGCGTAGATGTCGAACGCCGCTTTGACAGATTCGATAACGGCGAACTCCTTTTTTTGTTCAAGTTCTTGGCCAATTTCCGGAAGTTCAACGTAGACGACATCTTGAATTTGTTGCTGGGCATAGTCGGAGACACCAACGATAACAACATCACCTTCACTCTTTGCCCATTCGTGACTCTCCATATACTTTAGTTCTTTTGGAAACATCCATTCTCCTGACATTCACGCGAAAATTCACAACAAGCGCTGCTTAATTTGATGATTTATAAAATGGGGTTGCTACCACCTCCGCAGAGTGGCGTTTCCCTCGAATTTCAATGTTGATTTTCGTCTTTCTCTTACTCCATTCTATCGGAAGGTACGCAAGCCCGATATTGTACCCTAGGCTTGGTGACGGTGCCCCGCTGGTAACCTCGCCGATGGACAAGTCCCCATGATACACGTTATGATGCGACCGTGCAATTCCTCGATCTAGCATTCTGAAACCGGTGAGGCGTCGTTTGATCCCACGGTCACGCTGCCGGGTCAATGCGTTCTTCCCGGAGAAATCCCCCTTGTCAAATGCTACCGTCCAGCGCAGACCCGCTTCCAGCGGTGTAGTCGTTTCGTCAATGTCGTTCCCATACAAACAGAACTTCATTTCTAGCCGCAGCGTATCTCTCGCTGCGAGACCTACAACTTTCCCGCCTGCATTTATCGTAGCATCATGAAGGACGTTCCACAAGTCCTCGCCACGATTCGCAGCCACATACAACTCAAACCCCGCTTCCCCCGTGTATCCAGTGCGCGAGATGTAGGTTGGAATTCCGCTAACCTCGCCCTCCATGAAGGCGTAATACTCAATCGCAGAGACGTTGACATCTGTCAGCGCCTCTAAGATAATTGGGGCATTTCTGCCTTGCAATGCAATGAGGACAGTTTCATCGCTTACATTGGAAATCTCTGCACCGTTACTATTGTGGCTATGAATCCAATCAAAATCCTTATCGGTATTCGATGCATTGACGACCAGCACGTACTTGGAGGCGCTGAAACGATATACGAGTAGGTCGTCCACGATTCCGCCGGTGTCTGTGCACATCGGAGAATATAGAATTCGTCCATCACTGAGCTTCGAGGCATCATTGGTGATGAGTTTTTGGATGAGAGTTAGCGCTCCAGGACCGTTAACCTCAATCTCTCCCATATGCGACAGATCAAAAATACCCACATTTGACCGAACCGCTAAATGCTCTGCAACTATGCTACTATATTGGACAGGCATTTCCCAACCGCCAAATTCAATCATTCGCGCGCCGAGTTGTTTGTGAACGTTGAAGAGCGGGGTACGCTTTAGATTGTCTGACATGGCGGTTCAATACCACATGATGCGTGAAAAAACAAAGCAACGAACTCTCGCACCATTCACAATTTTTTGTTCAATCCGAGACCTGATTCTTACTGTTGCTGGACTAATATCCCTCTTCCCGCAAGTGAACTAACGGAAACAGCCTGCGCCTCAAGGAAGTCCCGATAGCTGTTGTAGGCTTCAGTTGCTACTGATTCCGTGGGGTAACGAATGAGAAAGGCAACCATTGTATCCGACCAATGCATATCCCCGCTCTTTTTATGCGCGTAGGAAGCGGTGATACCCGTTGAGTTGGCACCTAACTCAAGTCCATCGTCTGGTAGAAAACTATAGATCTTCCGCAACGTAGTATCATCAAAGAAGTACTTCACACTGTGTGGAATTTTGTTTGTCGGAAGCAGCTTTAGGAGGTGTGGTTTCGTCGGCGAATCTTTGATACGACTGGCAACCGACTTTGCTAGTTCAACTATCCCTTCCTCAACCTTGGTAGCAAATTCGTACCCTTCAATCTCAATAAAATATTTCCCTTTCCAAAACCGTAAGAATTTTCCTGAAATGACAGCTCGGTTGCCAACCCACTCGGATTCCGCTTCCGGATATTGGTTGAAACTGTAAATCCCGAAAGCGTTTTCTACGGTGCCCATGTCAAAAATTTCAACTCGGATCAACGGGTAGGAACCGAGCAAAGGCGTTTCGTATTCCACTTCGGCTTGCTCAATAACACCATAAGCATGATACAACTCGGGGTGCCCGCCAAGAGTGTCTTTGTACAGGTTCTTCGCAGTATACCCGCTAGGGTCACGCGATCTAACCCAGTCGGTGACATCACCATTGACGGGTAGTAGGTCAACGGGTTTTAGAGATGTTTCAATCGGTAAAGACTGAATTTGCCCTCTTTCCTCGACGCTTGGATGGGTCATCTGATCTATTAGTTTTGTCGCGACTTTCTCCGAATGTGTATTCCAAACGCCAACAAGATATTGCCCCTCTCGAGTGAGGGCGGTGTAGTCCCTTTGCTCGGCGCCGCATGAAAGGAGAACCGCCATGCAACATGTGAGGAAAATCGTGCTCGACGTCTTCATTAAGCAGTTGCCTTCCCGATCTCACCACTGTTCGGCAAGCTGTTGAAAGAGATCGTCAACAAGCTCCTCAAAGATTTCGGTACGCGCTTGTTGAACCGTTCTCGGCTCTTCATCTCTTCCTGAGACGATGAAGAAGTCGAAAACCTGAAAGTAACTATCATCCTGATCGATAATCTTGTTATTGACGCGGTCTAAAAACCTATAATCAACCTGCAGACTCATGCGTAACTTTTCCGCCTGATTGGTTGCCCCGAAGTCAATCTCTCTCAAATCATAGTCCATGATTCTAACTTCAAGCACTGCATCGTTTCCGTCGCGCCACTTTCGCGTAAAACGCTCTGTCAGTTTTTCTTGAAGGATTTCATCGTAAGGTCGATCAGACTGGATATCGTACGTAATATCAGAGTCCTCGATTTGGACTGGAGCAATTTGAATGGTTTTGATGTGTTCGAGGTAGGAGGAGGTTGAAACGTAACCACATCCGAGTACGAGGCATGTCAAGATTGGAAAACACCTATGAAGGAACACGGTGCACATATGGTAGTCCTCCGGCGCGTGTTATTCAATAGCAATTGATTTGGATTCGAGTACTGTCAGAAAATGGAGGAAAGAATCGATAGGAGAGAAATTACACGGTTTGGATGGCGCTGCAGCCGGTTCGAATGCGAATCGGTTTACGAAACTTCGGTATTCAAGCCCTCTAAGTATCTCTTTCAGACCGAGACTGGCGGAGACCGCATCCTTTGCACGCTGTACAAAATCCTTCGCGTACCGAATAAGTGCGTCCTGGTATCTCAACGAGGCTACAAAAACACCAATCAACACAATCAGAATTAACACCAAGAGATATGTTAGCCATTTCTGATCTAATAAATCGCCCTTTGAAAGGCGAGTTCTCCTTGGTACGCGGTTCCTTGCTTGCATCGGAAAAAACTCTCGCTAAAATCTGTCGGCTGAAAGAGATAGAATAGAGGATGGGTTCAGATGTCGTAAAACCACTTCTTCACCCGTACGGATTCAACTTCACATGAAGTCCTGATCCGGTTGTTGGCACCAATCACTTAGATTCGCCCCTTTGGGATGCGTGGGGATCTCCGGTTACGAGATTCGCGCGAATTGTCACCTCGCCCCTGTCGGTTGTTTCGAGAGTCGCGCGAGGAGGATCGTCCCCGATCACCATCGCGAGGAGCACCACGATCTCCCTCGCCCGTTGCAGAATCTGTCGATGACAACTCTGCACTCGCACCGGCGAGAGAAAGATCTACCCTCCCTTGGTCATCAATAGTAATCACACTCACTGTAACTTCATCCCCGACCTGCATCACATCTTCGACTTTTCGGACGTATCCATCGCCCATCTGTGAAATGTGCACCAACCCATCCTGCCCGGGAAGGATCTCTACAAAAGCGCCAAAGGTCGTTGTTCGCACAACTTTTCCGTTATATTCTTTGCCGACTTCGGGCATGGCCGTGACTTCGCGGATCATCTCCTCCGCTTTATTCGCGGCTTCGGCGCTCGTTGCGGCAATTTCGACGTTACCACTGTCCTCAACGTTTACTGTGGTATTCGACTCTTCCTGAATTGTTTGAATAACCTTGCCACGCGGCCCAATGAGATCCTTGATTTTATTCGGGGAAATCTGGATGTTGTAGATACGCGGCGCATACACGGAGATGTCGGATCGCGGTTCGGCGATAACCTCCCCCATGCTGTCAAGCACAGCCAAACGCCCCTCCCGTGCTTGATAGATAGCCCTCTTCATCAAGTCCGGAGTAACCCCATCGATCTTGATATCCATCTGGATCGCCGTGACACCGTCGCGAGTCCCCGCAACTTTGAAATCCATATCTCCGAGGAAATCTTCCGTGCCAAGCATATCTGTCAGAATAACCTCCTGATCGCCTTCCTTGATTAATCCAACACCAATCCCGGCGACAGGTTTCGTAATCGGAACGCCCGCGTCCATGAGTGCCAAAGTCGCACCGCAGACGCTAGCCATCGATGACGAGGCATTTGATTCAAGTATCTCCGATACAACTCGAATCGTATAGCGAAAATCGTCTTTGGATGGAATGACCGGCTCGATTGCTTTTTCGGCAAGCGATCCGTGCCCAATCTCCCGCCGACCGGGCCCCATCATTCGCTTTACCTCGCCGGTACTAAACGGTGGAAAGTTATAATGCAGGAAAAACGCATGTCTTGTTTCACCGTCAAGTCGGCGTTGCAGGTCTTCATCTCCAGCCGTTCCAAGTGTCGTCACGCAGAGGGCTTGAGTCTGTCCGCGAGTGAAGATGGAGGAACCGTGTGTCCGAGGGAGCACCGAGACTTCTCCTGAAATCTGCCGGATGTCTGTCGTACTTCGTCCGTCAACCCGTTTTCCTTCATTCAAAATGGATTGGCGCATCTGCTCTTTTTCGATGTCGCCCAATATGGAGATTGTATCCTTCTCCATCGCGACAACGTCTTCCTCTTCGACATCATCATCAATGATTTCCGAAAGGACATCCACTTGTACTTGCTCCAAGTAATCCTCTCGGGCTTTCTTGTCCTCCATTCCGATGGATTCCTGAATCTTAGAGGTAGCTAAGCTGCGGATTCGAGTGTTTAACGCTTCGCCAATCTCCTTCGTTTGGTATTCACGAGTCGGTTTCCCGCAGAGGGCAATCAAACCCTCTTGTAACCTGATGATTTCTTTAATTTCCTCGTGCGCCACATTGATCGTGTCGATTACTTCGTCCTCCGGTATTTCGTGCCCGCCGCCTTCTACAGACATCACTGCATCTGACGTACCGCTGACGAAAAGTTCCATCTGCGCTGGTTCCAGTTGTTCGTAAACCGGATTGATGACAAACGACCCATCCAGCTTACCCACGGTAACAGCCCCAACCGGTCCATTGAATGGGACATCTGAAATACATAACGCCGCTGAGGTTCCAATCAGTGCCGGAACATCAGCCGGATGCACCTGATCTGAAGAAAGAACATTGCACAGAACTTGCACCTCTGCCTTAAAGTCCTTCGGAAACAGAGGCCGAATGCAATGGTCGATTAAACGCGAGACCAACTGCTCTCCTACCCCAGGGCGCGGCTCACGCCTTCCATAAACCGTCGGAATTCGTCCCGCGGCATAAGCGCGTTCTCGATAATCTACCGTTAGCGGAAAAAAATCGAGATTACTTTCTTTCGTTTCGGCAACGACTGTCACTAAGACGACCGTTCCACCGTATTGTACCCAGACAGCTCCATCTGCCTGCTTGGCAACCTTCCCTGTTTCAATTGAAAGTTGCTCCCCTCCAAGTTGCATTTCTACTTTCACGTTGTTTCCTCCTCAACACTCCTACGGTGGATGTTCAATTCCCTCTCGATCCTAGTGTGTCCCGTATTCCGAGTTGATTAATAAGTTGATAATATCTTTGACTGTCCTTCTTATAAAGGTAGCGTAATAATCGACGTTGTTTTCCCACAAGTTTGAAGAGTCCGTATCTCGAGTGATGGTCTTTCCTATGCGTGCGAAAATGGTCGGTCAATTGCCGAATCCGAGTGTTGATGAGTGCCACTTGTACTTCTGGCGACCCGGTATCCTTATCGTGCTGCCTGTATGTTTGGCGCAGTTCTTCCTTCTTTTCTGCGTTCAGTGCCAACTAGATTCACCTCCTTATCCAGCAGATTCTTCACTTCTCTCTGCGTAATTGATTCATATTATATCACACCGTGTCAAAATTGCGAAAGGGAAAGTTCAACCGCTTGCGGAACAACCACGCTTGATTCCGGCAGTGAATTGTCCGCGCTTGTCAAATCGTCAATCTCCCCTCTTTGACTGAATCCCCATCATGCAGACCCTTGTAGGAGTGATTTTCGAATCGCGGTCTTCTGCTGTTGGGCAGCCCTATATCCTACAATCAACAATCATACGATTCAAGTGTGTAGGGTGCGATCAACCGACTGATTAAGGATGGATCAAGCGACTGAATAAGGAGCGCGATAGAAGTCCCATAGAGATCCCTTAGTGAGTGCGATAGAAATCCTGATACCGACCGCGATAGCCAATGCTGCGATAGAGATTCTACCAGCCTCTGAAGTCCCAGCAGGACGACATGAAGGGAGCAGAAGAGTGGGCATTGCCAGCCATCTCCGAATCCCGACCTTCTGTTGCCGCGCAGTCCCACATTCTTCAATCGACTATTGTACGGCGTGAGTAGCCAACACCAAGAACAGTCTCCCATGCCTCACGCTTCGGTATCCAGAACACCGTGTGCAATTTCGACATCCTGATCAATCTGTTTCACCAAGGATTCCAGGTCAGGAAACTTCCGTTCATCGCGGATATTCTTGATGAAAAAGATTTCAATCTCCTTGTCGTACACATTCTCATTAAAATTGAACAAGTGTGCCTCAATCTGAAATGTCAGTCCACCAACGGTGGGTCGCATCCCCATATTCAGTATTCCCCCGTAGAGCCGGTCCTTCAGTTTAGCCTGAATGGCATAAACACCGTTTGGGGGGTGAACCTGATTCTCGGCGTGAATGTTTGCCGTCGGATATCCAATTTGGCGGCCCCGACCGTCGCCTCGAACAATTCTGCCGATGATGGAGTGAGGGCGGCCGAGTAGCTGCGCCGCGAGCTTCAACTTACCTTGTACCACAGCTTCACGGACACGAGTGCTATGGACTGGCATACCTTCAACCAATGTTGGAGGCATAATGGTTACATCAAAGTCATACTCGGCGCCGATCGACTGTAAAACCTCCGCATTGCCTGTCCGATTCTTGCCAAATTGGCACTCGTATCCGACAATGACCTGCCTCGCACGCAGTTTGTCAATCAGTACGTCTTGAACAAAATCGCCTGGTGACATCTCTGCCAAATATGCGTCGAATCGAACAAAGATAGCGATGTCAACACCTAACGTTTCAAGAAGCTCAAGCCGTTTTTTTCGAGGAGTAAGAATTGGCGGGCACCTTTCGGGGGCGAGAAACGCCATCGGATGGGGATAAAACGCGAGCACGATACTCGAAAGGTCACGAGCGGTTGCGTCTTTGACTACTTGGCAAATGACAGCTTGATGACCGAGGTGCAATCCGTCAAACACGCCAAACGTTGTAACCGAATCTCGATTAAATACGGGGGAATCTTCCAAACTGTAGTAAATCTGCAAACTTCAATCCCCACCAGGGCTTCAGATCGGAAATGCCAATCGCATACCCGGAAAAGTTGATATCATGAGGAGCGCCGCTGTGCTACACGTGTTACAGCCAAGGGAAGATTTCGATTTCGCCAAACGCTCAGCGACAGTCTTTGGTTGGAGCCGTTCCGACACCCATGTCAAAAACAACATCCACTGGTACAACCGCCTCGTACGCTCGAGATGGCTGCTCCTCAAGCCAATCAAGTGTATGAGACGATTCGAGCGTGAAATCCCCTGAACGTGTACGAGTCAACTGTGAGAGATGAGCCCCGCACCCGAGGGACGATCCAATATCCGCAGCGAGAACGCGAATGTATGTGCCCTTTGAGCATACGACTCGGAACTGAACATCCGGTGGACGTACCGATAAAACCTCAAGTGATTCGACGCGAACCGTTCTCTTCGGTAATTCGTCCAACGCGATGCCTTGATGAGCCAACTTGTACAATCGCTTGCCTTTGTGCTTTACGGCCGAAAACATGGGCACCGCCTGCTCAATCTCGCCCATAAATTGTTGAGCAACAACCCGGATCTCTTCCTCGGTAACTTGACCGACATCAGACACCTTTTGGACGTTGCCGCTGGCGTCAAGCGTATCTGTTGTAATCCCCAACCTCAGCGTGCCCTCGTATTCTTTGGTTCCTTTCTGTAGCTGATCGAACAGCTTCGTTCCCTTCCCCAAGCAAACGAGTAAAACGCCTGTGGCATCCGGATCCAATGTGCCTCCATGCCCAGCCTTCGGAACTCTCAAGGCATGCTTCACTCGATCGACAGCCTGTCTGGATGTTATTCTCGGTGGTTTATTTAGATTGAAGACGCCATCTACCTGCATCATGACCGACCAAGCGAACAAATGGGATTAAATGAGTTGTAGGGTGGGCACTGCCCACCGCTTCTCATCGTGTGATCATTGCTATCAAACGAGTGAATAGCGAGCGATCAACTGAACGACTACCGAAGGATCAACCGACCGAACAGGGAGGGCGATAGCCAATCCCGATAGAAATCTCAAAAGTAATAACAATTCAAATGCCCACGCATTACTATGCAACCAGTACTCAAACCGGCTTTAACACTGAAGCCTCTACCGAACTACCTCCTTGAGCCACCGTTCGTGCAAGGCTTAATTCGTTCCCGGGCGTTTGCGACGAGCCGTTCAATTGCCATCTGATGCGGTGCTTTGATTACGCACCCGGAGGCGCGTTGGTGTCCACCCCCTTCAAAATCGGCTGCGACTTTGCCAACATCGACATTAGCCTCGCTTCGCAGGCTGGCTTTCGATGTTCCATCCTCAAGCTCGCTCACAAAAATCGAAACCTCGACAGTGTCAATCGCACGAATATGGTTCACGAAGCCTTCTACGTCATCGGGAGTGGTGCCGGTTTTCCTAAACATCTCTTGTGTTGCGCATAACCAACCGATCTTGCCGTCCGGGGTCAGATTCAATGTTTGCAACACCTCTGCCAAAAGTCGCATCTTCCCAAGCGGTACTGACTCATACACCTGCCGATACACTCCATCAACAGGAAAATCGCCCTGTTCAATGAGTTCAGCGGCAATTCGATGCGCAACCGGAGCGGAATTGCTGTATCGGAAACAACCGGTGTCGAACATGATACCGGTGTAGAGGCAAAGCGCGCGATTTTTTCCGATGGGCATCTCACGATGTTTGATTAAGCGATAAATAATCTCCGAAGTTGACGAAGCAGTTGTTTCTACAAGGTTATAGTCACCGAACCGATCGCCCGTGTCATGATGATCTATGTTGACAACTGCTTTGGTTGGAATGAGCGTTTGGCACAATCTGTCTCCGATGCGTCGTCGCGTACTGGCATCAAGGATGACAAGAATCTCGGGCGAATAGTCATGAACGTCGTCGGGGCCCTGGATGACTTCGCTGAAAGGGAGGAAGTGGTAGTTGTTAGGAACTGCGTCCGTATTGAAGACTCGAACCTGCTTTCCAAGGTCTCGGAGAAAGGAATAGAGCGCTAACTGTGAGCCAAACGCGTCTCCATCGGGATTGATATGCACCGACAGGGCAAATGAGTGATGTTGGTCGAACACATCTAAAATCGCTTGATAGTTGTCCATGGCTATTCGCCGGTCGTCACAGGCCCATCTTCCTCTGTTTCTTGTTGCACCTGCTTAAGGAGACGATCTATCTTCATTAGATGGTCCGCGGATTTATCCAGCGCAAAACGGAGTTCGGGAGTATAACGCAAGTCGATTCGATTTCCAACCTCTCGCCTCAGGAAACCACTGGCACTTCTCAAGCCCGCAAGCGTTGCTTGCTTCTGTTTATTGTCGCCCACTACGCTAACCAACACATCGGCATATTTCAAGTCTGAGGACACTTCAACATGGCCAACGGTGCAGAAGCTAACGCGCGGATCTTTAAGAGAACGATGGATGATGTCGCTTAACTCTCTTTGTAGGAGCGCACCTACACGATCCGAACGATTATATTCCAACATTTCGGCTCACCCTCTCAGTTCAACTCAATCTCGTAGTCAGTCAATTCTGCGGAGGCGGTATCTTCAATGAAGTTCACGACATGCGACAAGATACGGTTGACGTGTCTGGAATCGTTCGAAACGGTCACCGCTCCGAGAACCGCGGTTTGATGGGAATCAAGAGCACCAACTTCCGCAATTGCGACATTGAACCGATTCTTTACTCGATCAATGACACTTTTTACGACCTGACGTTTCTGCTTCAGAGACTGGCTCTCCGGGATCCTCAGGAAAATCCTGCAAACACCAACTTGCATGTGTCTTCTTGATTACTGACCTGCACGAATACTACGTCTCTACTTGAGGGTTCGGCGAACGTGTTCGTAGACGTAACATTCCAAGACATCGTCAACCTTGAAATCCGAGAAGTCATTGATGCCAATCCCACATTCGTAATTGGCTTGGACTTCATTAACATTGTCCTTGAATCGGCGAAGTGAATCGACCTTACCATCATACACTAGACGGTTATCGCGCAGTACTCGCACCGGCTGGTTATGCGCCACTCGTCCCCAATTGACATAGCTACCCGCAGCGGTTCCCATCCGCGGTACTTTGAACAAGTCTCGCACCACGGCTCTGCCGATAACCACCTCACGGACCTCCGGATCCAATAGCCCTTCCATGGCTGACTGAACATCGGAAATCAGATTGTAGATGATGTTGTAAGTTCGCACATCAATATTTTCGGTCTCTTTCAGTTGCACAGCGCCCGTCGTGGGATGCACGTTGAATCCAACGACGATTGCATTTGACGCGGAAGCCAACAAAATGTCCGGTTCCGTTATTCCGCCTACGGCTTGGTGGATAACATTAATTTTAACCTCAGCCGTGCTCAACTTGTTTAATTCATCGGAAACTGCCTGCACCGACCCTTGAACATCACCTTTAACAATGATATTCAACTCCTTGATTTCACCCTCTTGAATGTGTTGGAACAGGTCTTCCAAGCTGACGTGACTATGTGAGCCGAGCTGAACTTGTCGATGTTCTTCCAGTCGAGAATCGCTAATCGCTTTCGCATCCCTCTCGGATTCGACGGCATAGAACCGGTCACCCGCCCCGGGAACTCCGGTGAAACCCAAAACCTCTATCGGAGTTGATGGCCCCGCCGTTCTGACCCGATGTCCGAGGTCGTCCATCATCGCTCGGACCTTTCCATAATAGCGTCCGGCAACGAATGCATCCCCTACCTTCAACGTCCCGTTTTGCATTAGCACGGTTGCAACGGGACCACGCCCTTTATCCAATTTTGCCTCGACAACCGTACCGCGTGCAGGGCCTTTCGGGTTTGCCGTTAACTCAAGCAACTCGGCTTCCAGCAGTAGCATCTCCAAAAGGAAATCAATACCAATCTTCTCTTTTGCCGAGATCTCGACGAAGACCGTCTGCCCGCCCCAATCTTCAGGTATCAGATTCTGATTTCCCAACTGCTCTTTCACATAATCAATGCGGGCGCCTTCCGTGTCAATTTTGTTGATTGCAACAACTATCGGAACATCTGCTGCCTTTGCATGGTTAATTGCCTCGATTGTCTGCGGCATAACGCCATCGTCCGCAGCCACCACAAGAACAACCACATCCGTCACTTGCGCCCCGCGCGCGCGCATGGCGGTGAAAGCCGCGTGGCCGGGCGTATCAAGAAAAACGACGTTTCCGGTTTCAAGTTTTACATTGTAGGCGCCGATATGTTGGGTGATATTCCCCGCCTCGGATTCCATGATGTTCGACTCTCGGATTGCATCAAGCAGGGAGGTTTTACCGTGGTCCACATGACCCATGATCGTGGTCACCGGTGCGCGTGGAACCATGTCCGCTGGATTGTCCTCTTCATCCACCAGCAGCTTTTCTGCCAAGGTCAACTCGCGGACAGCGTCGAAATCAAACGTTTCTCCAATCGCTTTGAGGGCTTCATAACCAAGACGTTGGTTGACATTTGCCATTATGCCCAACCTCATCAAGCGCATGATCATCTCAGGCGGTCGGAAGCCCAAGGTTGAAGCCAATTCCCCAACTGTGATGTTTTCCTGAATTTGCAATCGCGCAGATTCATCCGGTTTAGGCTGTTTTGATTCGACAACTGCCTCGGTCGGTTTGTCACGCGAAGGTTTGGCATCTGATTTGGCTTTTTTCTGAGTTTTTTTTGGTTCGGGTGATTCCGATCCCTTGCGCTCCGCTTCGATTAGCGTAACCGTCTCGGCGTCAAGAGAACTCATATGATTCTTGACTGAAATGCCATAGCGTTGGAGTTCTTCAATCAGTTCCTTGCTAGTAACCTCATACTGCTTTGCGAGCTCATATATTCGGATGTTCTTGGCTTCTTCTGCCGGCTTTTTAGTGGTGGCTGGTTTCTTTTTCTCGTTGCGTTTTCTCATTGATGTCCTCCCCCTCTTGCGCTATCTTGACTCACCGAATGTAGAAGACACTGTTTGAACTGCATAACAACCTCTTTTGAGAGATTGGTTCGCAACAGTGAATTGACGCGCTTGTGTGACTTGAAAGCCCCCGTAATACAATCCTTTGACTCGCACACATATGCCCCGCGTCCGGGCAATTTTCCTGTTCCGTCCGCTCGGAGGTGTGACTCTAAATGATTCACGAATCGCAGCAATGTTTTCTTAGGAAATTTTCCCCGGCACCCGATACAGGTGCGCAGAGCAGTAGCAGCCACATTGCCCCCTTATCTTGGAAGCCTAGCGCTGATTCTCTTCGGTCTATCTACGGTTCAAGTATCTCCAATGCGGACTGTTGAATCTTCTCAGCCGTCTTGACACCAATACCCGGGATAGATGATAAATCCTCCAACGAAGCATTTGCAACCAGTTCCACGGTTGGAAATGCTGAATCTTTGAGAGCCGTGGCAATTTTTGAGCCGACTCCGTCCAACTCTGACAAGTCTAGCTCTGTATCTTGGGTTGAAACTGCGTCGACTTCTCCTGGCTCTGTTCCAAAGAGTTCGCCAACAATCTCTTCCTTGAACTGCGACCCCGCCTCAGACTCACTCTTGATATCAACTTTCCATCCCGTCAACCGCGCGGCAAGCCGGGCGTTCTGTCCGCGTCTCCCTATCGCCAACGAAAGTTGGTCGTCCGGTACAACAACCTCCGCATTGTCAGCCTCACCAATCGTGACGCGAGATACTGTGGCGGGTTGCAGTGCATTGGCTATAAACACTTTGGGATCTTCGTCCCACTCAAGGAGATCAATCTTCTCGCCGTCCAACTCGCGGACAACTGTTTGTACGCGAGAACCTTTGACACCAACGCAGGTACCAACTGCATCTATATCATCAACGGTAGCGGTAACGGCGACTTTCGCGCGATCGCCCGGATCTCGCTCGATGGCTTTCAGGTGGACCAACCCATCATAAATCTCTGGAACTTCCATCTCAAATAGACGAGCAACCAAGGTCTTGTGAGTGCGAGAGAGGACAACCTGCGGTCCCTTGACACTATCTTGAACTTCCAAGATAAGGCACTTCAAAACGTCGTTTCGCTGGTAATTGTTCGGATGAGGCATTTCGCTAAACGGCAATACCCCTTCCGTCCGCTCCAAATCAAGGATAAGGCTGCCTCGCTCCATTCGCTGCACGTGCCCCGTAACAACCTCGCCCTCTCGGTCTTTGTATTCCTCATAGACCTGTTGTCGTTCCGCTTCCTTGATTTTCTGAACGAGAATTTGACGTGCTGTTTGAGCCTCAATTCTTCCAAACTCTTTAGGATCTACTTCAACCTCAAGCATCTCGTCTAGTTGGGCGTCGGGTTTAAGTTTTACCGCTTCCTCAATCGGAATCTCTTTAGCGAAACTCTGCATGATTTCGACGACCTTCTTAGGCACATAACACTTGATTTCGCCTAGCTCGGGATCTATCCTGATAGTAACCCCGTGTGTTGAACCGTAACGCCTCTTTGCTGCGGAATAGAGCGCAGCTTCTATTGCTTCGATGAAGGTCTCTTGCGGCAATTCCGTCTGATCCATGATTTGACGAACAATCATCAACAAATCACTTGTCATTGTGTACTCTCCACTATCCACCCAAGGTGTTACCACATCAGTTGGATTTGAGCTCTTATGATGGTTGTAATTTGAAGTTCGGTTATTTTTCCGGATTCATCAAGGGAAACCATTCCGTTCTTGACATCCATTACGATCCCGTTCAATCTTAGTGATTCGCCTGTTGCAGAGGTTGCCTCTATCTCAACCGCCTTGCCAACATTCCTCCGAAAATCTGCCTCGGTGGCAAGCGGTCTGTCGATCCCCGGTGAAGCAACTTCAAGAGCTACTCCGTCATCTATCAACCCGTGAACTTCAAGGATTGGATGAACCATTCGGCTCACCTGTTGGCAATCCCTAACAGTTATACCGCCGGGTTTGTAAATCAGAAATCGTATTGTCCTAGCGTTGCCTTCGCCCTGAAATTCGACATCGACGAACTCAATCCCCTCTCGATCGAGCACGGGCGAAAGCAGTTCGATCATTGAGGATTTCAACAAAGATGACATTTGGAATTTCGGGCGCTAAAAATAAAAGAGCGGGAATAACATCCCACTCTCAGAATAATGCCGCTCACCAAGACTTGGACGGACGGTCAGGCGTATTAAGGAGCCCCAAATGCGCCACTTACGCCCTTTCTGCCTGCTATTTCAAGTCTCTCCACACCGGCGATTCAACAATTGTCAGCGGTGCCAGACGCACAAAAAAACCGCGATGCTTTTCCTTCCACTGATGGAAAGGTTCTTCGCGGCTGGATAAAAATAATATCACAATTCGCAGGCTATTGCAAGCAAAAATTCCAAACAGACGAGACAATCACATACAAGTAAGGGACGGTCCCTGTGCCGTCCCATGCCTGTCGCGCTGTTGGTTGCGTTGAGCGGTCAATAACCATGTTTCATTCAGCGGCCAAGAGAACTCAATCTCCCGATTCCCCGTCCGTGCGCACAAATAAAGCGAAACCCAACTAGAAATTTCATCCTAAGCGATTGAAAACTGCAGATTTCTTACGAAAACAGAGAGGTTCTTGTCTCTCAAGTAACACTTTTTCAAAGGGAGTGTTGAAAAGCGTTTTCGACAATTCGATTTCACCTCAATTTCGTTGATGGGAAAACCGATTTAAGCTGCTTGTGCAATCAGATGAAATCCTAATTGTTTGGCTTTACGTTCCAGGTTCTTGACCGCCCTTTGGCGAGCCTGTTCTTCATAGTAGCCGGAAGCAGGTTCACGGTAGGATGTCCGATTTTTCAGCATGGCATAGATAATACGTGCGAGTTTGTGAGCAATTGCCGTGATGGCCTGAGCAGGACCGAGCCTCGCTCGCTGACGACGATAATAACCGCCGAGAGCACCTTTGCTTGTCGATATGCCTTGCGCCGCCAGCCTCAGAGCGCGTGCCGCACGATTGTTGTTTTTCTGTGTTTGACGGTGCATCACTTTGCCACCCGTGATTTGGTTATTCGGACATAAACCCAGCCAGGAGGCGAAATGTTTGACCGTAGGCCATTTGCTCATATCGGTGCCGATTTCACTCAATATCGCTTGTGCATTGAGCACATTGACTCCCTCAATCTGAGTGAGATCTACCCCGCTTAGTTGATACAGATGTTGACGCAAATTAAAACAGGGCTCATTCCCCTTTGGACGCCGCCGCTTTCTTTGACTCTCCGGCAATGGGTGCGCTTTGATGTCAATCTGGGGTTCAATCGTCTGATAAAACTTTTCGATTTCTACATCACAATCGCTGATTTGCTCCTGATAAAAATCGTAGGCTTGCAACGCTTGCTTGAGGGCGAACAGATGTTCGGGCTTGTAATTGCCCTCAAGAGATTTGCGAATTTCTTTTTCACTCTTGGCACATCGTTCGTCACGATGTGCTGCCAATTGGTCGGCATCGTGTTGACCCTTGACGATGTCTCTGATGATACGCATGCCTGTCAGACCGGTGATGTCTGAGATGACGTTGGTCAGCTTGAGATTCATCAGTTGCAATGCCTTCTGCATATGCTGCACTTGTGTCGAGCACATAGCGATTAGATTGGCTCGATGCCTCACCAATGAACGCAGGGCGCAAATCTCTTCAGGCGGACGGAATGAAGCCGAAAGCAGCCCATAGGTATGCAATTGCTGTATCCATTGACAATCTTCAATGTCAGTCTTCTTACCGCTAACGTTTTTAATATGACGCGCATTCACCAGATACACTTCAAAGCCGCGTGCCTCAAGCATTTCATAGATTGGAAGCCAGTAGATACCTGTTGATTCCATCGCCACCGTGGTCACGCAACAATGCTGTAACCAATCTGCTAAGAGATGGAGGTCTTCGGTAAAAGTCTTAAAGACTCGCACACAGTTTTTATCTCGTCCTTCAGGTACAGCGGCATAAATCTCAGCGTCTCCGATGTCGAGACCTGCCGCGTTATAATTGATTTGTTCAAGAGCGTTCGCGTCTTGAATCTCTTGGGTAGCAGGACGTTCTTTGAATCGTCCTTTTCTCGAAATGCCGGTTTTACGCCGTTTTTTCATCGCGAGTTCTCCTTGCCGAGATAGGATTCGGAAACATACAAGGTGGGTTTCAAAACTGGTTCAGGCGGAGTTATGCTTAGAATCGCTAGTCTCTCAAACGGGGTACCAATGCAATAAATCCCATCACAGGGAATCTTGCTTGTGTCCACCAGTGAACAAATCATGCATAACTCGGACGACGCTACCAAGCGGGTTTACAAACACCAAGAAAATTTCCGTCTTTTGCATGCCTGAACCAACCCTATTGTAGCATAGGTGTTACTTGATGAATGAATCATTCCGACAGGAATGATGGGACGCTACCAAGTAACACTTTCACAAACGGGTCCAGGCAGAGTTATGCTTAGAATCTCTAGTCTACCAAACGGGGTACCAATGCAATAAACCCCATGACAG
Source organism: Candidatus Poribacteria bacterium (assembly GCA_965220415.1). GTDB lineage: Bacteria > Poribacteria > WGA-4E > WGA-4E > JAJDTR01 > JAJDTR01. The sequence continues at coordinate 5,380,728 of OZ244829.1, read as the reverse complement.
GGAATCTTGCTTGTGTCCACCAATGAACAAAACATACATAACCCGGACGATGCTCTCAAGCGGGTTTACAAACACCAAGAAAATTTCCGTCTTTGCATGCCTGAACCAACCCTATTGTAGCATAGGTGTTACTTGCTGAATGAATTATTCCGATAGGGATAATGGGGTGCTTTCAAGTAACACTCGACATTGCACTCCTCTGGAGTGCAGACGCGGAGGGGGATCGTGTTCTATTGACATTTCGATCCTCTGGATCGAGGAAAGGGACTCCGACTAGAACGTGTTACTTGCTGAAAGAATTATTCCGATAGGGATAATGGCATGCTCTCAAGTAACACTCCACATTGCACTCCTCTGGAGTGCGGACGCGAGGAAGGATTATGTTCTATTGACATCTCACTCCTCTGGAGTGAAAACCAGACCACGAAGGAACGCTTTTCACGGCTAGTCATTGAGCGAAAAATGAGTGTTGCTTGCTGAAAGAATTATTCCTACAGGGATAATGGCACGCTATCAAGTAACACTATCTAGCAATACACCACATGGCGCTCCGCTGGAGCGCGGAAATCTGGACATGTCGCATTCTATTAACATTTCGATCCTCTGGATCGAGGAAAGGGACTCCGACCAGAAAGTGTTGCCTGCTGAAAGAATTATTCCGACAGGGATAATGGCGTGCTATTAAGGGATTAACTTAGCGACTGAATCTCGTCGCGTAGGAGTTCCCTTTAACCCACGTCGAACCCGAGTTTTTCTTGAAAACTCGGAGTCTTCCTTCTACGCTCACTCTTCCTTTCAACAGCGAACCTACTCAACTCCCATAGCCTTCAAATTCCTCAAACTGATTCCCAAACTCTCAAACGGATCGCGCTGGCAGGTGTCCTGTTCGACGATGTACCACTCCACACCCGACCCTCTGGACGCCTCAAGAATTGCCGACCAATTCAGATTGCCCTCTCCCACTTCGGCAAAAAGTTGAGTGCTCCCCTGCATCTCCATATCCTTGACATGAATTGTCGGGATGCGTCCCTTTAAGTTGCGAATCCATGCCGCCGGATCGCCGCCCCCGTGTTGAATCCAGTACGTATCAAGCTCGCTCTTTAGAAGATTAGGATCGCTTTCGTCGTATAATATTTCCAAGCCGGTACGTCCGTCAAATCGCTCTAACTCGAAACTGTGGTTATGGTAGGATACGACGAGTCCGCCTTCGGCGAGGCGCTGCGCCACGTCAGAGGCTTCCTTGGCGAAACGCGCAAACCCTTCGGCGCTGCGATCGGACCCGGGTATGCTGCTAATCGCCACGTACTTACAACCCAGAAGTTGATGCTCATCAATCACGGACTGGGGTTCAGTGCGCATGCGTTCATAGTCGGTGTGCGTGGCGCAAATGCTCAACCCTTCGCCATCAACCAGTCGTTTCAATTCGCCGGGCTCTATTGGACCAAGGGCTGAACATTGAACGGCATCGTAACCGAGTTGCTTCACCTTCCTCAGCGTCTGGGCAATATCAGCGGACGTTTTTGTGAAATCGCGCACCGTATACAGTTGAGCTGCAATTTGCGATGTAGGCATAATTTGACTCCTTTGAAGTTTCATCTTGGCGCAGCCACATTATAGCAGGTTGGCGGCCGCGTATCAATCCGATTCGCGTCGAAGCATAGGGCAACCATACCTGCTTGTAGGGGACGGCCCCTGTATGGAATCGCCTATCAACCGAGGGCTTAATTCCCCGGCAACTTGGCAAGAAACTCCTCCTCGGACAAGATCTGAATCCCAAGCTCCTTCGCCCGATCGAGTTTCGAGCCGGGCGATTCCCCGGCAATCACGCCATCCGTCTTTGAGGTAACGCTCGACGTGGTTTTGCCGCCGCACTCCTTTATCTTTTTTGACGCCTCCGAGCGCCCCATCTGCGACAGTGTTCCCGTCAAGACGAAGGTTTTTCCCGTAAAGAAACTCTCTTGCGGGATGTCCGAAGGTACACTTTCATCTCGTGCCCATTGCAGTCCTGCATCCTTCAGCCGTTGCAGAAGTTGCTGATTCGCTGTCTGTTGGAAAAAATGGCATACGCTTTCAGCCAACTTGGGTCCTATGCCGTGGATGCTTGCAATCTCCTCAACCCCCGCCGCGGCAAGTGCATCAATCGACGAAAAACGTTCAAGTAGCAACTCCGCGACACTCTGTCCAACGTGCATAATCCCGAGCCCAAACAAAACTTTAGCGGCAGGCACGCTCTTGCTGCCCTCAATCTCGCGAATCAGGTTGTCCGCCGATTTCTCGCCCATCCGTTCAAATTCAACAATATCGGCTTTCTTGAGTTCGTAAAGATCCGCAACACTCGCGACCAACTCGGATTCCACAAGCTGGGTTATCACTGCTGGCCCCAACCCCTCAATGTTAAGTGCATTTCGTGACGCGAAGTTCTCGATTCGGCGCTTCAACTGCATCGGGCATACGCTATTCACACACCGAACCGCCACCTCCTCCGTTGAACGTTGGACGGGAGAATCACACGACGGACAACGTTCCGGCAAATGAAACACCTTCTCCGTTCCATCCCGCTTCTCCTTCACCACGGAGATGACCTTCGGAATAACATCACCGGATCGCTCTAACACGACAGTATCCCCGACGCGGACATCTTTACGGTGGAGGTCTTGCTCATTGTGCAAGGTCGCATGTGTAATCGTTGCTCCCGCCAACTGCACAGGTTCAAGAGTGGCTCTGGGCGTTAGGACGCCGGTTCGTCCCACTTGGACATCAATGTCGAGAACTCGAGTGGTTGTCTGACGCGCGGGAAACTTACAGGAAACCGCCCATCGCGGGCTTTTTGCCGTAGATCCAAGTTCGTTCTGCTGCACAATTGAATTCACCTTAACGACAATGCCGTCAACATCGTAAGCGATATTCTCGCGTTCCGCTGTCCGGCGGCGGCAGTACTCAATGACCCCCTCTATTGATGGAAAGCATTCGGTAGTCGGATTCACTTTGAACCCCATTTCTACCAATAGAGCCAGAGATTCAGAGTGTGTCCCAAACTCGATACCTTCGGCGTAACCCAAGGTGTATATAAATATATCGAGCGGGCGCGACGCCGTGATAGATGCATCCAGCAATCGAACCGACCCGGCAGCGGCGTTTCGAGGGTTAACGAAGGGCGCCTCATCGTTTTCTACCCGTTCCCTATTGATGTCGTCCATGCAATCACGCGGTATAAATACCTCCCCGCGCACCTCCATTAGCGTCGGACTTGAATCAATGGAAGCAACTCTCAACGGTATAGAGCGGATTGTCCGCAAATTGGCGGTCACGTTCTCGCCGTACTCCCCATCCCCGCGCGTTGCCCCGCGAGTCAACATCCCATCCTCATACACCAGCGAAACCCCCAAGCCATCAATCTTCAACTCTGCGACGTATTCAACCGCCTCCTCCGGCAGCATCTGCCGCACCCGTCTGTCAAAATCGGTCAACTCCTCGGGACTGAACGTGTTGTCTAAGCTCAACATGCTGCTGTAATGCTGAACCCGTTCCCCGAATCCGACCGTGCCGCCGACCCGTTGCGTGGGCGAATCGGGAGTAATCAATTCCGGCGACTCCGCCTCCAGCGCCTCCAATTGCTTCATCATCGAATCAAAGTCTTCGTCCGAGATCTCCGGCAGATTCTCGACATAATACTTATGTTCGTGATACCGAAGTTTTTCTCTGAGCTTATCTATCTGATTTTCGATCGATTGCGTGGTCATATTCTACGGAAATTCAACATTTACAGATATAGTGTCAACGGCGCCTGTGGCTTTTTGCACATCCTACACCAAAGGACTTGCATGAATCAACAGATAAAGAAATCTCTAGGGCAATCGCAGGTGTATAGCGCCAGCGGTGCGGAAGGTATATAGCAACGCGCAAAACACGCGCACCAAAGCCCCAGAGGGGCGACACTTGGATAGCGACGAAATCACAAACATTGGTTGTAACCCGTAGGTTGGGTTGAACGCAGTGAAACCCAACGCCGAACGCAAGAAGGCACAATCTTCAATCATCAAATCGAAGACAATCCCGGTTAAGACTTGACAACGAACTCCGGACGACTGAAAATATCCCAAGAAAATAACCCTAGTCAACGACAAAAAATCGAGGGGCACGCTTCAACCAATGGAATTACTTTCACCTCAGGAACAGGCAAATATCTACCGAAACTACGGCCTAAAAATCGCTGCTGCCATTCCGATAGGCACCGGCGCAATGAGTTCCACCATGGCGCTCAATACCGATCAGGGAAAACTGTTTCTAAAACGCTACAAACCTGCACCCGTCCTTAACCTCAACCCGTCAACGCACATCCCGCGCATCGCCTTCACCCATGCGGTACAGGAAGATCTTGGGACACGAGAGTTCCCTATCCCCCGCCTCCTCCGAAACCGCGGCGGCGACACGCTAACGGTTGACGGAAATGAAATCTACGCGATATCCGAATTTGTGGAGGGATTTGACTTTGACGCCGTTCAACCCACCCGAGCGCTGCAATCCGCGGGCGACACTTTAGGGCGAATGCACAATGAATTACGATGCTTTCATTCTCCAGTTGACTTCCAGTGGACGCCAATGCATGACGAGGTCATCGGCACCCTGCGCCAGCGGCTTGAGCGGATACGAACCGCTGCATCGGAAACCAGCGGCTATCCGGTATCGGAGGGTCAGATTGCCGAGTGGATGACAGAAGCAGAGAGATTAGCCGCGGAACTCCCTGTGCCGGACGAAGCAGATTGGATTATCCACGGCGACTATCGCGCACAGAACCTGAAATTCGACCCCGACGGAAAGGTGAAGGCTATTTTGGATCTTGATACCGTACGTCCCGCTGACCGCGTCACCGATCTCGCGTATTCCCTGGTCTTCTTCCCCGCCGTTTACCAAGACACCCCTTTAACCCCCAACCAAAAATCCGTCTTCCTTGAAGCCTACGAGGCGATTTGTCCCTTGACGAAAGCTGAACGAAACGCTCTCCTCGCTCATCTCAGACTCGCCTACCTTCGCGGCATGACCCTCTGGCTTCATCTCCACGACCTCGGAGGCATGCGCGACCGAGTACGCCCATGGATTCGTGGTTATCTGAACAACGAAGCAACACTGATGGAGATTTGAGTTACATAAAACGCGCGCGGGCCCTGTAGGTTCTGTAGGAGCAATCAAGCGACTGAAATACACGCCGTTTCAGCATCGCAAAATCAGAGACATGCTATTACATGGATAATGTTAGCGGTTTCTCTGTTTTAATAAGGGCATCCATCAAATCCGGTATATCCATGCGTCGGGAAAGTTGACTTTGAATTGTCCCTTCTTGGTTGGCAACCCAACTTAAGACTTGACTGATGTCGAAGGCGTTCCGCACGGGAGCGAAAGAGCTAAGGTCTGGATTGGCGTATCGCAATTCATGGGGGCCATCGACATCCCTCCCTTCTCGCGCAATGTGGAACACTCTCGCGGCGGAACGTTCTCCCCATCTCTGGGTAACGAAACTCTCAATCCAATTTTCAATCTGACCTGGACTGGGCTTCGTGTGAGACAATTTTTCGTAAGAAACCTTGATTTCGTACCACATTCGGAATTGTTGTATATCCTCCGATGCTCGGTCAAGTTGAACCTCCAAAAAACCTTTAATGGCAGACTCCAGTGATTTCGACGATTTCACGTGGAGTTTTGTCAGTTTCGCACCCTGACGTGCCGGCATTCCGGTTTGGGAATTAAGACCGTACCACATTAGGTTAATCCCTAGTCTCGTCGATTTATCCACAGAATTTAAGGCATTAATCTGTAATACATGGTCTTCATAACCAAGATTGAAGGCATACGGAGAATTGTAGGGCAAAAAGAAGCTAATTCGCATGCATTCGCCATACTCTGTCAGCGTTAACCTAGCTTCAAGATGCTCTGGGTTGAAACCGACTCGTTTCAGCGCCATTTCTAGTGATTCTACAATATGACGATGTTGAACTAGCTCGTACTGTTTTGAGACGGTAGCAACGGGGATGTGTAACTCGTCTTGGGTGCTGCTTGGGAAGAGAAATTGTCCTCCTCCCTTGAGAGGTTCCCTAACAATGAGCCTTAGATATTTATTCTCGCCTTTGTCTTCTATGCTAAACGGCGCTTCCCTAAATTGAGGTATCTCCTGCCTAAGATTGCTTATCTTCCCACTGCCTTCGAATATCGATCGGCTATTCCATTTCAACCTATCATTTTTCTTAAGAGCCATACAGTTCTTCCTCCATCATAATGCCAATTTTAGCCCAGCTTTTCAATCATTCCGTTACCATTTAGCCCCTATTCATGCAATCTTTCCAAGAGTGTTACACCCACGATTTGTTCAGTTTGAAAAGGCAATAGACCATCGTGAATTCACAAGTAATACCATTTCTCTAAAATGCTTGTGCATTGATTGCGTGAATTAAGTAAAGAAACATGCGTTAAGCTGCACAGGAAATCTTGTCTCCGCACAAAGTCGGCGGGGCAAGATGCCCCGCCTACGGAGTAAGTGAACGACATAGTTAAGACGCCTTATGCACTACTATTCAAGCGAAATGGTATTACTTGCCTTGCCCCTAAATGCCCGTTTTAGATTTAAACGGCGTGTCACAATCGATCTCGCGAGACATCAATATTTTAGTGGTGAAAGCAGCAAGAATTTGAGGCATGGAACCCTAGCATTTTGCATTTGATTTTACTTAACATATGCGGTATTATTCTAGTTTGGTGTTAAACGCCGAAAGGTAACTTGCGCGTTGAATGAAACATATCCCAGAGAGCTACGAGTCTTTCGTAATCAGAGGGGGCAAGAACCTTTTACAAAATGGTTAACCTCACTCGCGGATAAAACCACGCGACAGCGGATTCAGACACGACTGAGTCGTGTTGAAGCAGGTAACCTCGGCGACTGCAAACAGATTGCCCCCGGAGTGTTTGAACTCCGCCTTAGGATTGGTTACCGAATCTATTTCGGAAAAGTGGGTAACACCATCATTCTGCTGCTCGGCGGCGGTGACAAATCTTCGCAACAGCGGGATATTCAAAACGCAAAGACTTGTTGGCAGGAATATCTGGAGAACCAAAATGAGAAAATATAGAGACTATCTCGTCGAGGAATTAGCGGATTATGATGAAGCCGCGACCTTCTTTCAGGTGGTGCTGGAAGAATACGAAAAAGATCACGATAACTTGGCATTTCTGCTCGATCTTGAGAGTATTATTGAAGCCCAAGGCAAGGAAAGCAAACTTGCGCCACAAGTTTACCTGTTTCGAGGTTTAGTCCACCATTCACTCAAGCGGTACGACAGCGCGGTGGAGGACTATGACACCGTGTTGGAGTTAAATCCAGCCGACTCCATGGCTCACGTCTACCGAGCGCTTGCATACTACCAGAGCGGTGACAAAGACCGCGCCCTTGCGAATTTCCACCGAGCCTGCTATAGTCTTTGGAGCACTTATAATCCTCGGGTAACAAAAGCAGACGAGAACTCACAGACTCGAACAGTGCTGCACGAATCCGTCAAGTCGTCATCCTCCGATGAAGACGATGTAGCGGAAAGCATCAAGCAGGAGATCGCCCATCGTGTCATGAATCCCCCTGAAATCGAACCTGACGCTGCCCTTCCATAAAGCCGAACACGCCCAAGTCAACATGGCGTGAGGATAGCGCCCTTAAAACCCTCCCCCTTTTTCCATTTTTCCCCGTCATAGCGCAAAGCCTGAATCGCGGATTTTCTCAGATTATGTAACGCAGGTTGCTACCTATAACGGAGAAACCGAGTTTTTGGTCCACGTTTGCTAAATTATAGGCAAATCAGTCTACTTTTCGTCAATCTCGCGTTTCCACGTTGGAAAAAACTCGGTTTCTGTGCTCTTGTTGATCAAAGGTGACAACTTGGGTTATATATTGAAACTCTCTTACAATTCTTCACGCCCTACCGGCGATCCGGTGTCTATCTCATCGTGAGTATTGTACTCTGTCACTTGATCCAGAAGCTCATTCAGTTTCATGGGAGATGATTCATCCTTAATCACCAACCATGTCACCAACTCAAAATCCGTCGTGTCCCCAACCTGCTCGCTTTCCACAGGCAAAATCCCGCCACGACCGGATCGCAGACTGCCGAAGGCGCGCTTCTCGTAGGTATGAGAAATCGACCTCACGGCTTCCCGGAGTAGTTTGTCGTAACCCGACATGTCGGCGCCGTTATCCGTGTGCTCATCGAACAACGCACACAGTTCGTCATACGGACTGGTCTTCGTCTCACACAATTGACGGTACATCTCAAGGATCTGCTTGGGCTGTGCAAACGTAAACCGCACGACACCATCCTCTCGAACATAGACAAGAAAATAGGGATGGGTCGGATTCAACTTCTCGTTCTCCTCCGACTTCTGCTTCTGTTCGAGGCAGAAAATGACGCCGGGCTGGATTATCGGATCTGCCGTGGGCGGCGGCACAACCGCGTAAAGCCCGAAAGGCGCCTCCTCAAGTTTCTTCTTGTTGCTTTCAATGTACTTGATGAGCTCCATACGGAAATCATCAAGCGTGAACTCGTTGAGAGAAACGCTCTCGTTAAACTCCTCAAGGTCAAGAATCTCCTCTTGAAGTTTCAGCAGTTGCTGATCGCGGTAATTGAGGTCGCCTTCAATCGCTTCGGGAAGGGCGTCCGGATCAAGCAGGTTGTCCCCCTGCGTAGCCGTGACATCTACCAGCGCCATGCGCGCTTCAACCCGGTTTTTGAGATTGATGTAACGATTCAGGTCCGGGGTGGGCCAGAAGTTCACCAAGTGCACGCTCGTGTTGACGCTCCCGATGCGGTCAATCCGTCCGAACCGCTGGATGATGCGCACCGGATTCCAGTGGATGTCGTAGTTAATCAGGTAGTCGCAGTCCTGCAGGTTCTGTCCCTCGGAGATACAATCCGTGCCGATGAGCAGGTCAATCTCTTCGTCTTGAGGCATCGAATTGTCGTGGAGGCGATTCTTTGAAATGGGCGAGAAGTTTGTGAGGATGTCGATAAAGTTCGTCTGACCAAGAGTGGCTCTGTTGGGCATGGCGCCACCCGTCACCAATCCGGTATGGATACCCAATTCCGCCCCTGCCCAATCACGCAACTCCCCGTAGAGGTAGTCGGCAGTGTCCGCAAAAGCCGTGAACACCAGTACCTTTCGATTGGGATTCCCTTCCTTGGTAATTGTCGGGTTCTTAACCTTCGCCGCAATCAGTTCCTTGAGTCTTTCGAGCTTTGCGTCGCGGGGGGCGTTGACCTTTTTCGCGGAGCGGAGGGGACGCTCAAGTTGTTCTCTATCCCGCTGCAAATCCTCCAACCACCGGTCGACATCAAGGTGTGCCATCTTGAATATCAGGCTTTTTCCGACCTCTAACGCCGCCTGCAACTCTTCGTCGTCTCCGGCGTCGATTTCCATCTCCGCCGGATCTAGATCGGGATTCTCTTCACGGAACTGCTGGAAGCGCCGGATGCGCTGTTCCAAGTCCTCAATCTTGTCGAGCGTGCGCTCCAGCGTAATCCGGAAGGAATGAACCGAACTTTCCAAGCGTTTGAGAAAGTTCACCTTCATCATGCCAATTAGAAAGTGCTCCCGGTCGCTCTGCGTAAAGTTTCGGACGTGCTGTAGGTCGTAGTCGGACTCGTATTCGGAACGGAGATATTTGGTCGGATTGTAGAGGGACAGTTGATACTCGGAAATCTCGTCGTTTAGCACATCGTAGGACAGGAATTCATCCTCACGGTCAATTTTGGTATAGACGGACTCGGGCTTGCCGCGTTTCGGGAAACCGCCCAGTTCTTTCATTGAGTCGCGATAGTATTTTTGAATTTGCTTCCGGGAGCGGGCGATGGTCAGCCCGTCAAGCAGCTTGAAGAAGTGGGTACTCAGTTCTTCCAGCAGATTTTGACTGCTGCGCGTCGCCTCCTGCTTTGACCACTTGTTGAACGTCGTTTGGGCGGCGGTGATGGTTTCTCGCAGGTTGCCGACGCCGAGTGAATCCTTGAAGGTGTCGTCGCGTTCCTCCGTAAGAAAGTAAAGTTGATTGCGCAGATCGCGTAGGTCGTTGTTGACCGGCGTCGCCGACAGCAACAGCATCTTGGTGTTTACCCCGCTTTTGACAATGTCCTCCATCAGCCGCTTGTAGCGGCTCAAGCGTATCAGATTGCCATCCCGATCTTTTTTTCCGGGCGTGTTGTTTCGGAAATTGTGCGACTCATCTATAACCACCAGTCCGTAGTTGCCCCAGTTGAACGACGCAAGGTCAATATCCCCCGACATACCGTCCGCGCGGCTCAAGTCGGTATGCGACAGCACCGCGAATCCGAATCGGTCATTTGGGAAGGGATTGAGCGTGTTGCCCGTGTATGCCGGGTAGATTGTCCAGTTCTCTCGCAGTTTCTTCGGGCACAGCACCAGCACGTTTTCGTTGCGCAGTTCGAAGTATTTTATCACCGCCAGGGCTTCGTATGTCTTGCCCAAACCGACGCTGTCGGCGATGATACACCCGTTGTGCGTCAAAATTTTGTTTATTGCCCCCTTCACCCCATCCTTCTGGAAGCCATAGAGCGCGTTCCAGATTTGCGTATCCACCAGTTGCGGCGGTGTGTCCAGCAACCCCCACCCCTCCTGATCGCTCAAGTACCGCTCAAAGAGATGGTAAAGCGTCTTGTAGTAGACGAACTCCGGCGCGTAATTCTCATAGAGTTGATTAAGGTATGACAACACCTCCTCCTTAACATCCACCACCTGTTTTTCGTCATACCAGAGTTCATTAAACCACTGTTTCAGGTCGTTGACATCCCGGTTGTCCTCGACCTTTAGGTTGAGTTCGATATTACCGTCTCCTGCGCCCAAGCCCAAGCCTCGCACCGTGAAGTTAGAGCTGCCGAGAATTGCCTTTTCTACGCCGTTCTTGTCGATGTGGTACATCTTCCCGTGCAGCAGATTTTCCTTTTGGATTGACCGAATCTCCACCTTCTCCTCAATCCACGCGGCGCATTCCCTTGCTACTCGTTTGAGTTCCAGCTGGTTCTCCAACTGCAAGCCGTCGCTGTCTATGACGAACGATTTCTTTTCTGTTCTGTCGGGGTCAAGCCTTTTGATGAATCGAGGTTCACCGAACAGAAAGCGCAGGTTGTCGATCTCGAGCAGGGACGATTTCAGCGCCTCGAAAGCGTAGATTGTAAAGTACGCGGAGACGACGGAGAGCGATGAACCGTTTTCGATTTGCGACTGAAGGAATTCGCCGACCGTACCTCGTTCGCGGTTATCCCGGATACCGGACGGAAATAGTGAAGTGTCTTGGGGCATGATATTATCCTTTTAGTCTGAACTGTGAATCATGAGATTATGATGATTGCCATGATTTCGTTGCTTAGAACCTGTTTGAAAAGTACATTTGTAGGGTGCGCACTGCGCACCAGCCTCTAAAAGCCCCAGAGGGGCGGAAGGTGTGTAGTACATCGAAACCCTACGGACCTAAGCCCCAGCGGGGCGACAGGTGTACAACAATTCACGGCAGAAACATGAAAAACCATTCCTCAAATGGCAAAAAATGAGATTGGCACCTATTATTCAACCAGGTTCTTATACCTTGCGTTGGGTATTATTGCGCTTTCCTTTCCAGTGATAGTTGTTTCTAATAGGACTTACGTAGCACCATCAGGTCGGGAATCGGAGTTCCCTCGTACAAGAGTCGCGACCTGGAGATCGCTCCTACGGAAGACGCAATTTCTGACAGCGCGGAGTATAGAATGTACCCGCATGGCACACCCAATCACCTTTTCCGTCAACGCCGAATACTACTCTTCTTTAATCACAGTCCATCACTCCATCACAAAAATCACAGTTCAGACACCAATGTCGTCTGAACTGTGATTCATGAGATTACGATGATTGCCATGATTTTGTTGCTTAGAACCTGTTTGAAAAGTACATTTGTAGGGTGCGCACTGCGCACCAGCCTCTAAAAGCCCCAGAGGGGCGGAAGGTGTGTAGTACATCGAAACCCTACGGACCTAAGCCCCAGCGGGGCGACAGGTGTACAACAATTCACGGCAGAAACATGAAAAACCATTCCTCAAATGGCAAAAAATGAGATTGGCACCTATTATTCAACCAGGTTCTTATACCTTGCGTTGGGTATTATTGCGCTTTCCTTTCCAGTGATAGTTGTTTCTAATAGGACTTACGTAGCACCATCAGGTCGGGAATCGGAGTTCCCTCGTACAAGAGTCGCGACCTGGAGATCGCTCCTACAGAAGACGCAATTTCTGACAGCGCGGAGTATAGAATGTACCCGCATGGCACAGCCAATCACCTTTTCCGTCAACGCCGAATACTTATACTCTTCTTTAATCATAGTCCATCACTTCATCACAGTTCAGACAGCAATGTCGTCTTGCAAAGATTCTGCCGCGAAGATTGTTAAGCGTAATTCTTCACCAAACAACTCGTACACCGGCGTTTTACCGCTCAGTCCCTCACTTTCGTTCAGAATGATACCGACACCCTCACCGCGGCGTTCCAAAAAGTGTCGCCGCGTTACCTTGGCTCCCAGATCGTCGTCAAGCGTCGTTTCCGAAAGCAACCGAGCGAGGAGTTCATTACGAGTCGCTTGGTTATAGGGCAGATCTTCCACCGTCAAGGTGTTTGCCAACGCCCCTGGCGAATAGAGTTCCAGCCGATCCGCAAACATAAACAGGCGAATCTTGGAACCCGTTTTTGAATAATCTCTGTGCACGACTGTATTAACAAGTGCCTCAAAAACGGCTCTCATGCTGTACTGCGACCGCTCGATTCTACCAATCTCTTTACGCGCCGACACTCGATTGTAGATCTGAACAAATTTGAAGGCGTCCACAATCTGTCGGTCCAGCGGACCGTTAAAATCCTTCGCGTCAATCTGGTAGTTCGCATCCTTTTCCACGCCATTGTAATAGACCGCTTGAATGAAACTGTTATAGAGGACATCATCGGGTTTGTGATGACACATCAACACCCCTGCGACGGAGGCTCGGTAGTTCTCACCCTCTTTGACAAGCAAACGCCTCTTAAGCAGCAGGTTCTCCTCTTCGCCTTCAGCTACGCCAGGGGTGATAAACCGCTGATAGAGCGATTTGCTCAATGTGCCCCTGTGAGTGTTCGGCACGAACTGTTCATCAAAAGCCATCCGATGCACTTGCGAACGATTTTGCAACAATCGCCCTAACTGCTCAGTGGTCATCTCCCTCTTGGTACTGCCTTGGCGGATGAAATAACCGTTGGCTGATCGATGAACAAACGGGCTGCGAGACACATCGACTTTTATCACGTTCTTCTCGTCAATGCGCCGCTTCTCTGTTACAATGTGAACCGGCGGGGTTATGCTATCCTCGCATATTTCCACCACCGTTTTTTCAGCCCCGCCCAAGCTCTCACGGTCAATACCGACAATCTCGCCGTTGTCCCCAACTCCGATGAGTATCACGCCGCCGCTGGCGTTAGCGAACGCCGCCATCTCATCCGAGAGTTCTTTTCGTTCGGGAAGCTCTCTCTTGAATTCAATGGTCGAATCCTCTCCCAAGTAGATTTTTTCAAGGAGTTCAGTCAAGCTGTCAAACATGGTTCATCCTCCAAATGGACACGCATATAGCGCGGCTCAAAATGCGTGTTCCTCACCATCCAAAATATCGCGTATGGATTCCGGCAACTCTTTCACGTCCACACACGGCATCGTATTTTCTCTATGATAAGCGTTTAACTCGACTTTGTACATTTGTTATACCCTCAATCGGCTCTTTTTTTGGAGCGCTGCGATTCAGCCATTTTCTCGAGTTTTTCGGCGGCTCCAGCCAGGGCGTTGAGGTCCGACTGCCGACCTGCTCCGGGTTGCCGGCGTTTTTGCCGGGAGCGTTCGCGGCGTTTCGCTTCACGGTTGACTTCTCTACGATGCAATTCAGCTTGCTTCTCGTCGAGTCGCGCGTCTAGTTCATAGAAAATGGCTTCGGGATCATCGTCGGGGGATCGGTTCAAACGCTCGTAGAGGTCGACTAGCCAGCGCTCGCGCTCCGCCAATTCTGTCTCTTGTATTTCCCAGGTGTAGATTTTAACCCACAAACTCTTGCCTTTGGCTCGCCAGTAGTGAAGCGTGCGCTCATCGACGCCGATCAATTCTGCGGTTTCGCACCAGGTTAGTCCACCTGTACGGGCTCGGACTATGACTTCGACTGTGTCGTGACTCGTTAGTGTGTGTGGGCGCATGGAGGTGTTATTTCAGTAATTTCAGTAAATTCGGTTTTTTCAGTTTTTTCAGTTTGTCAGAATGCCTTTTTCGTTTTTTTCGGGCCCCTTCGTCCGGCGGAGCGTTGCGCTCAAGAACCCACGGAACCGTTCAGGGAGCGGTTGTGCGTGGAGTAGATTTCACGCACACATAAACGGAGAAAGCGTTGCTAGCGGCGCTTGTCGGGCACTTTGACATTTGGATACGTTGGCAACTATGGGACTTTCATCACAGACGGTGGATTTCTGTCCCGCGCAACCCATTGATGCCCAAATCATACTATACATGCGTAAAGTTATCAAGCTAAAAATTGGGCGGACGGTTAGCTGCGGCTCGCGGTTTCTTGAGGGCACGGATGTCGCGCGGCGCGGAAAGAACGGACTATTGTCCGTTTTTGTTCCGCCCGCTTCGCCTGGAAGACACTGAAAAATGGATCCTAAAACCGACGCCACATAAGCCCAGCAGCACTGCGACTACTTGGGGATAAATGGCTGGCGTGAATGGCAGACCGGCTTCGAGAAACTCTACGGCGATTCGACTGTAGCGCTGGGCGCTAATTACCGCCTCGGCGGCACCTAGCACAACGGCGACCACATAGAAGCGCCATCTCAGCGTGATGCCGTTTGGGGTTCCTCGGCTCCCGGATACGCGGCTGTGCGCCGGGACATCCAAATCGGCTTCCATCTCCTTCATCAAGCGGAATCGTTCGGCTATTCTGCTCTTGCAGCGGCTCGTCAAGAACACCCAGAACGTCAAGAGCAGCCAGGTGACGATGTATACGTATACGAATGAAGGCGCGGCTCTTGTCAGGGACAACGCCCAGGCGCCCATGATGAGGGGGAGGAAGATTATGTCGAACAAGGTTACGGTTCGGAGGTCGGTTTCGTTCCAAGCGCTTAGCTCTTTGTATCCGAGGAGCGTCATTTGCGGTTGGGCGGGAGCGTGGGTTGAGGCGCGGTTTCCGGTCATGGTTGTCTTCCTTCCAGGTCTACGGGATGGGTGAGATTGAAAGCGTCTGAATCGCGGATTCGCGCTGATTAAACGGATTTCGCGGATTAAAACATCCGCGCTACTCGCGACGGTGGCGATTCGATTGCGAGAGAATCAATCTTTTGAATTTCAATTGTTTCGATCCGAAATTGAGTAGTAATCCCACTTCCAGCCGATATGCGCGGAGATAGTTTAATAGTTGGGCTTTATGTACATCTTCCAATTCGGAGATAGCCTTTAATTCCACCAACACTTTTCGATCGACCACGAAATCTGCGCGACGTGTTCCGATAGGCTCCGGCAGTTCTTTATAGAAAATTTCTTGTTCAACTTCACGCGCAAATGTGAGACCTGCTCGTGTTAGTTCAAGCGCTAATGCTCGCTGATAAATCACCTCTTGGAAACCGTTGCCCAAAAACTTATGAACTTCAAAAGCTGCACCGATAATCTTTTCGGTAATGTCCTTGTGTTTTAGATTGTCGTTCATCGTTTGTATCCTGTGTTGGCATGAATCATTGTCTGCATCGCCGATTGAGGGTTTTCTATCACACTCATTATGAGATCTTCTATGGGAACGCTATCGCGCTCAGTGTCCATTCGCTTGATTGGATTTAATTCGTTGAAGTTGTATTATTCACTAAATTTCTGCTTCGTTTGTGAGTTTTACATCAAACGTCCCGTCTAACATCACTCCAGCATTTTAACCTTCCTGCTTTCACATCCGCTTCCGCACGTTCCAAACTCTTGACGATTTCGGGATCACTCGCCAATTCACGTGTGGCTTCCCACCCTTCATCTTCTCTGATAGAAAGTGTATCAGGTGTCAGCAAATCCGCGATGTCTTCCGGTAGTTTCACGTTATTTTTCTGCGTTACAGTTTTCAGAAGCCAGACTATCTGCAAAAACGAGAAAAAGCAGAATATCCGAATTAGCAACTTTCTTGAGAATGCTTTCCTGACTTGAATTGCCACCTTCGGTGATGTAGTCATCGTCCCAAAGGACTATTTCGCTTGTCCGCACCATTACAGCAAGACATTGGTTCAGTTTGTTCTTCTTCTGTTTGTCTACATGCGAATGGGGAATGAATGCCTTTAGTGGATCGCTCATTCCCCTTCCTCCAAGATGATGATTTCGTCAACTCTTGTCTGAATCACGGATTAAACGGATTACGCAGATTACGCGGATTAAATGCGAGTCGTCTCCAAACCTGGTTTTAATTCGATCAAGCGATTGGATAGTGAGTGCGATAGAACTCCTTAAAATCCGCGATTCCGACAGTTGTTTCAATCACCTTCTCCACAATTACTGAGAGGCGCAATGATCCGCCGAAACTCAGGCTGCCGGTGGCGTAAGGATTGCGACGATGTCTTCCGGTAGTTTCACGTTATTCTTCTGCTCAAAGTCCTCCACACTTTCATAGTCTTTACGAAACGAAGCGATGATATCTAGTCCCTTGTCCCTAGCAATCATCAGGTCCGATTTAGCTTTTTCCCAGTGTTTTAGGTGCAACCACGCCTCGCCGCGATTGCAATATTCTTGTACTGAATCGGGATCTAGTTGTATCGCGTAGCTGAAATCGGCGATGGCATGCTCGAAATTGGCGGTACGGTAGTACGCCATTCCTCGGTCACTATACGCTCTAGCATCATTTGGGTTTAATTCTATTGCTCTGTTAAAATCGGCGACTGCAAACTCATATTCGTCCTTTGAGTAGTAGGCCGCACCGCGCATGTGGTACAGTTCCGCGTCATCCGGTTTCAGATTCATTGCCTTCTCATAGTTCCCGATCGCCAGTTCATACGCCCCTTTATTGTTATAAGCAGCACCACGATCGCGATAAGCTTTGGGATCATCCGGCTTAAGTTCTATCACTTTGGTTAAGTCCGCAATAGCACGATCATATTCACCTTTTTGATTATAAGCAGCCCCGCGATTATTATAAGCCTCGGCAAAATCCGGATTGAGTTCTATAGCTCTGTTAAAGTCTGCAATAGCACGGTCATAATTGCCTTTTTTGCCGTAAGCATTGCCACGATTATTATATGCCTCAACAAGATTGGGTTGGAGTTCTATCGCTTTGTTATGGTCTGTAATGGCCCGATCAAGCTCGTCTCTATTTTCATACGCATTGCCACGACAGGTATAAGCTTCAGCGAAATTGGGTTTAAGTTCCACCGCTTTCGTGTGATCTGCAATCGCAAGGTCAAACTCGCCCTTTTTGTCACAAGCTACCCCACGATAATTATAGGCTTCGGCATAACCGGGATTGATTTGTATTGCCTTGTTAAAGTCTGCGATAGCGTGGTCAAACTCGCCTTTTTTGCTACAAACAGCTCCACGGTTACTGTAGGCACCGGCATTATCGGGATTGAGTCGTATCGCCATATTGTAGTCTGCAATCGCAAGGTCAAACTTGCCTTTTTTGTAGTAAGCAGCCCCGCGATTGTTATAGGTAGAGGTATAATTCGGATTGAGTTTAATCGCATGCGAGTAACGTTCTATCGCCTTGTCCATTTGTCCAAGCATTATGGAAAC
The DNA here is from genome assembly GCA_965220415.1 of Candidatus Poribacteria bacterium. GTDB lineage: Bacteria > Poribacteria > WGA-4E > WGA-4E > JAJDTR01 > JAJDTR01. Next base: position 5,362,913 of record OZ244829.1, on the reverse strand, counting down.
GTTACCTTGCTGGAAAGCCAATTCAGCGCGTAGCTCTGATTCAGATGTCCCGGACGATGAGGCCGCCTGAGTTTGCATTTTGTCGACGGCTTTTCGGATGCCAGCCACTACATTCAGCCAGCCATCCTCTTCAGGTTGCCATCTGTTTATAGGCAAACCTTTATCAGGAAGGGCTTGGAAGTTACTGAGCTGATGATTCAGCCAATCACAATTCTCAAGGATGATGGGGATTATTCTTGCCTCTGTGTGCAATGCTACGGCTAGTTCCTTTTTGCAGTTGTCAGAGGCAAGACTCCGAGGGGAAACAAGGTAGAGTAGAATATCTGAATCGGCAAGGTTATTGGAGATGTTTTTAAACCACTCGCTGCTTGGAGGGATTTTATTATCGTCCCAAAATGCTATCTTGCCTTCTCTCTCCATCAAAGCAAAATATGTTTTCAGTTTCTTCTGTGCTTCTATATCCTGATGTGCATAGGTAATGAATATCTTTTGTGGAGCCACCACTGCTTCTTGGTCAGCTTTCAAACCCTGCTCGACACGGGGTAGCCATTCCTTCAAATAACCAAGTGCTTGAGGTGCTGTATTATAATGTTTAAGGAAATCGCGATAATCAATGGGAGACGAAAATTCACCTTCAGCAAGCATAAGCAAAGGTTTTTCAAAGCCATGAGCCATACCACAAATCAAGGCATGTCGAGCAGTTTGAAGGAATGCATCTTCTCTCGCAGGGTTTGTAAAATGGCAAACTAGGCCACTACAGCTAAAGGCAAGATTGCCATAGTCTGCTAATGACTGGACGGCAGGTTTATTAAGGCTATCAACTGTGATTTTTTTAGGAAATCTTTCCTGAAGTAAATTTGACATGTTCAAACTTGCTTGATTTTCATGCTGGCTCTTCAAGAAAAAAATGTCACCCGGTTTTAGATTAGGTTCTGTCGGTGCTCGAAAAATTGTGTTTTCTATGTCTGCAAAGGGTTTGTCCTTATAAAACCCCGAAACAATGTTTTGCGAATTGCAGCAAGAAACGTACCCAACCGTCGTTAAAATTTTCAACTGCTCAAACATGTATTTTTCTTTTGTATATGTATCATCCAGTATCAACCATATTCTTTTGCCACCGGCTATAGCATAGCCGAGTTCAAACATCACATTGGCGTTCAACCCGGTCAAGTCAGCAAGAAAAAGTTCGGATTCATCAATCGCATTACAAATGGTATCAATAACAAACTTCCCGCCAATATTACATTGTTCCCAAGTCCTAATCTTGACTTGTCCCTCTTCATTTAGTTCAGGAACAGCCTCGTGAATAGCTTCCTTTAAGGTCGGGATACTTGATGGATACGCAAAAAATGCTTTGGGAATTGTATTTGCCATCACATCTATTTCCTTTTTTGAGCGAGATATTTAAGCAGGTTGAACTTTAAATTGTAACATATCTACATAAAAGTCTTTGAAGTTTATGTCGTTATTCATTCAATCCTCCACAATCCAAATTCCCTCATTGTCTGAATCGCAGATTCTCGCGGATTAAAGGATTACACGGATTAAGACCAACTAACAGGACGACTCGCATTTAATCCGCGTAATCAGAGTAATCCGTTTAATCCGTGATTCAGACAGTATCTTCCTCCACAATCGCAATTTCTTCAGGGGTCAAGCCGTACAGTAAGTATACTATCTGATCAATCTTTTTTTCAATGGTAGCAATGTCTGCTTCGGGATCTGCGTTCCTAGGGTAGAGTATCTGATTAACCAGAGTTGCAACCGTGGTCTGCTGCTCAGATGAAGGCACATGTATAGGCAATGCTAATAGCGGTTGTTTGTCAATCTGATAATTTGTGCCCTGCATTTTTCCTCTGTGCTTCAACCAGAAAGCGATAAGTCTAGAGTTTAGAAGTCCCGTTAAGTATTTTTGATTCACTCTATTTGTTTTAATGACATAAAAGGTTGCTGAAACATAGCAATCAAAGTCGACATACGTGAATGTAGGTTTTGCACACTTTCTTACTGAAATAATCTTTTCGCCTAGAAAAAAATGCTCATTTCTGGCTCTGTTTAGGCCGTAAGGTTTGTTGTCAGAAGTGATGACCCTGCGAAATCTATCAAGATGTCCTTTAATGTTGGGATAATCTTCAATCTTTCTTTCGTCCTTAAAACTAGAATCAGTGTAAATTACCCATTCTTGGTTTTTTGGGTTCCCACGATAACGCTGAAGTTCTTTCGTCGTGTAGGAAGGTTTAATTAAATCTAGCTCCTTATTTGTTAATGTCATTTGGTCTTTTTCTTTTTCGCTTAAAACAAAGATTCCATCTCCTATGTTTAAGTTGCCTCCTAAAACACGTTGACTTGCCCTATTTATCTTATCTTGGGGACAGACGATTCCCTGAGCCACTTCCTTGTTTGGGTTGAGGCGGAAATTGCGCTTCGTTGAAATCTTCTTAAGAATCAGTTCGCATTCAGGATTGCTAAATGTCAGCGGCTTATCTATGAAATCGCTTCGTTTAATAGTAGGATTTAAGTATTCTGCCTTGTTGTTATTTTGCCTATTGAGTAGCGATTCAACATCGTTGATATTTATACTACTTCCATGAAGGCGCCTATAGTCAAACGTGTAGCTTTCCGCATCATTGTTTTTTTGGAATATCATAATCATCGTCTGAATTCCAGATTCAAATATCTTAAAGTTACCAAAATCTATCAAACTCAAGACCTGTGCGTCTCCGACTACTTTAGTCCTCATCTTTGAAGCTCCAAAACTAGTAACCCAATTATTTTGAGCAATAAATGTGACTAAACCTTTACCATTTTTAGCGATGTCTAGTCCTTCACACGCGAACAAATACCAAATATCCATTCTGCCTTGATAGTACGGAGATTCTCGAAGCCCCTCGAATGCTTGCCGAAATGTGTATTCCTTAATATACGGCGGGTTCCCAATCACTACATCGAACCCATCGGTGATGCCGAACATCCATTCCGAGTCAAACCAATTCGCGCTTGCATTTTGGTCGTATGGATTCCACTTTGCGACTTTGTCCGCATCGCCAGCCCGCATGCCAAAATTCTTTAACTCCTCAACCAATTGTCTGCGCAATTGTCTGTCCCTTTTTTCGCATTCCTTTTTTTGAGTACGATTGGATGCGTGGAAGTGTCGTTCACGATTGTCATGCAGTTTGCGCTCTATATCGTGTGCCACTTCCCTATTGAGTGTCCGGTAAGCTTTGAGACTGATTAGTGTGTTCGCCGCGACAAAGCGTGTTTCCAGATTCGGCAGCGGTCTGATGCCAAAGTTGTCCATGGTCGCGTTTCGTTCCTGTTCAATTGTCAACGAGACAAAGAAGCGCAGTTTGGCGATTTGGCAAGCGATGGATTGGATGTCCACACCGAAGATACTGTTCTGAATGAGATACAATTTTCGACCAAAGTCCGAATCACGATAACGCTCGAAAATATCGCTGATTTCGGCAAGCTCGGTATCCCGTTCCCGTTGATCTACCGTATCGAATGCCGCCGCCGCTTGTTCTCTTGCACGCTCCTTCTGCAATTCCTCCCAACGACTGTTGTCAGGGTCTAGTCGGCGCAGCGCGATAGTGAGTTTGTGTAAGACACTCATCGGAAAGGCGCCTGAACCGACCGCAGGGTCAAGTACCTTTAATTTTGCGATTGCCTCTAGAATTCTCGTATCCTTCCCGCTTTCAAGCTGTTCATCTTCGCTTACCGGCTCCGAAGCGTAGTCGAACAGATTCCGTAATCGCTCTTGCGGTACATCGCACTGTTGCGATAGAGTTGCAACCAATGCTTCCGTCACCATGTAGTCCACGATGATGCGCGGAGTGTAGTACGAGCCGGTTTGTTTGCGCGCGGTTGTGCCGGTTTGCGGGTTATACGCCGCTAGCAAGTTCTCAAACACCTTACCGAGCAACTCAGGATCCAGCGCCACCTCCTGCTCAATCGGCGTGTTCTCCTCGACGGTGAACTTATAGTGGGTCAGAAGGGGAAAGAGACCTCGGTCTTCATCGAAGAACAAACGGTTGGGGAGGCTCAACTTGTTGTAATGTCTATCAGAGAAACAGTCAATTCGCGAACCGCCATCCCTTGTCGCTTCAAAGTCATCAAGACAATCGAACAAACCTCCGTTAATGAATGGCGATTTGCCGAAAAGTGCACGCAGTTTTTCAGGGTCGCTTATCTGGTTTCTGTAGCGATACACCGAGAAGTTCCGATGGTCGGAATTTGTTCTTTTGCTGAACCGGCGCTCTCCGATCTCGGTGTTGAGCGTGGCAAAAAATAGGTTTTGTAGCACCGCACGGTAGTACGAATCGCCAGTTTCGCGGTCATAGTCTTTCAGCAAGGAGGCGATTTGCGACTCATTGAACAACTCGTCCGCAACCAGACCCTTTTCCTTAATGAACCAAACGAACAGCAGGCGCGTGATTAACCGGATGACGTGCTCTTCGGGTTTCAGGGTGCGTTTCTCATCAGTCGGAAACTTTGCCTCGTCGACCGCCCATTCAAACCAATCGAACAACTTTTGGTAGAATTGCTTGTTGAGCACCTCTGTGTCTAACATCTTCCTCCACGCCTCATGAAGTTCCGGAAAATCGCCGAACTCATGTACGCGACGCAGTTCGGCAATCGAAAGATCAAACAGGATGTCAACGTGTGCGCGGTGAGGGGTGCCGAAGTTAATGCCCTTGATGAGTGTAGTCTTTTCGAGGACATCTCTGTCTTGCCGTTGGCGCGACACGCGCCGGTCAATCACGGCGAAGGTGATCGTCTCCCCATGTTGAAAGAGGATCATGGCAGGCATGTCAAACGTTTTGTTAATCTCTCGCGTAATTTGGGACAGTTGTGTGCGAGTGTATTGGTCCCCCCGAAGCTTGAGCACAAAAAAGAGATAGGACTCATAGATGTGTTCATTGTATTTACCATTTCCGCGATTACTCGACGATTCCTTAATGTATGGGACTTCATCTTTGGTCAGTTGGAATATGAAATCAATAGACTCCCATTCCTCTATAAGCGCCCTATCTGGGTTCATGCGACGCTCTGGATCTTGATTGAATTCTTCAAGAAATCTCTCTGCCGTGTTCGGTCTAAGACGCACGGTTCGTTCGCTTTCGTAGCCGAGGACATTTAGAAAATGTTTGGCGTTGTCGGCGAGGTTACCGTCAGTGAATTGGTGCAGGGCTCGTTCGATTTTCTTTTTTGGCTCGTTCATGTCTTATTCTCCGTATGTATTGGCGGGATGTGAAGATAACTCCCTTTTAACCTATGAATGTTAGCGTATTAGAAGGACAGATAGCAATGTACATATCGCTCAAAAAGGTGGGAATCGGCTGATCGTTGACACCAATCGGTTGATTGGATCCTACAAGCTTATTCGGGACGGAACGGGGGCGGGAACCGCGCCCCTACGGCGAAGGCGTCGGGACAAGAGGATTTTCTATCGCATTGGGATCCCTATCAAGACTCTCTATCGCCTTCACTATGCGTTCAGTTGATCGTTCCCTATCCGGTCACTTGATCGGTCGGTTGTTCGCTGCTCGCTCGTATAATCTCCTCTACGGAATATTCGGTTGATTGAACCCTACAAGCATATTCGGGACAGAACGGGCGCGGGAACCGCGCCCCTACGGCAGGGAATCCGGTTTCTTGCCAATGAAATACACGGCTGATGCCAGGATGTGGGCGTGCCGGTTGTGTATCAGGAGGTAATCCAGCCACACGGCTGGAAACGTGATCCATCCCACGACGAGCGAAATCAGTTTCGCCAACAGCAGATTTCCGAAGGAGAAAAGCAGCCCGACATATTCTCGGAAGATCCAGTGCAACGATGTCGTCGGACCGGCACATGCCCCCCCTTCAATATGCGTAAAGGCTGAAAAGAGGTGATTGAAGCCGGGAACGGTGTAACGCTGGTAATCGTGCGGTGAAGCGTGAAACCCCTGCAAGAACGGCACCGCGGCACACACATAGCCGCCGGGCTTCAGCACGCGATGCATTTCGGCGACCACCCGATTCGGATCCTGCACGTGCTCAAGCACCGCTTCCGAGATGACGGCATCGAAAACCGCGTCCTTGAACGGCAGCCGGTGGCCGTCGCCGAGCACATCCACATTCGGCGTGGCTTCGATCTCGAGGTTGATGGTGTTCGGCGTGCGTCGGTCAAGTCCCGACCCCAGATCAAGGATTTTCGCCTCCGGATCTAGTTGGCACAAGACCTTTTTCACGGCTTTCTTCCAGCGCGGCGCCGGGTAGGGGCAGCCCATGAAGATAGAGAGAAAGCGAGAACGACGTAGGCGGTTTTTTATCTTGGAGATTCGGTCCGATGGGCGGGTGGAGTTATTCATGAAGAGAGGAGGTGCGAGGTACGAAAAGGCTGGTGCGCAATGCGCACCCTACCACGTATCGGTGAATCTGACGTTGTTGGATTCGGCGGTGGACATAAGTTCTCGGACGATTTGCACCGTTAGTTCCGCCAAGTTTCGAGCGTAGAGTTCATTGTCTCTTTTTGAATCCGAGGATTCGCGGTACTTTGCTCCGCGGCGCGAGGCTCCAGCCATGCGCTGGCTTGCCACGGTTAACGCCGTTGCTACGAGTTCAACCGGCGCTTCAATGGGAGGCAGGTCCGCTACCTCTCCCGGGTTGGGATGTACTTCAGACGTGGATTCCGCCGCATCCGGCGCACTGTTTTCCAAGGGTTTTCCCGTCAAGAACGCCTCCTGACGCAATTCTAAAATCTCAAGCACCTGCTTCGCCGCAATCTGCTCGGCGAGCCGTTTGGAGCCGCGCAGCGGTTCCGGCGTACTGTGCCGCGCTCGACCGTACCTAACCTCCACACCCCAACTCGGTTCGTTCGGGCTTCCGAATTGAGTCACCTCGTAAGACGGATCTCCGAGATTCCGCACATGGCAATATTCTTGGAGCAAACCTTTGTAATTTTCGACTATCAGATCGGAATTGGTGTCGGACATTCTAAACGAAATTAGGATTTACGCGCAACAGGAGGTCGCGACCTGGAGATCGCTCCTACAATCTTTTGGATATTTTACCATGCAAGTCCTAAATTAATTTCGTTTCCACACTTAACTCTGAAGAGCCAACGAAATTAGGATTTATGCGCAACGGGAGGTCGCGACCTGGAGATCGCTCCTACAATAAGTAAGATCGATAATTCTCACTTATCAAATGGAAGATGGAATCTCTAATGACTTCGGTTGTCATTGCTCACAGCCGGAAAACGATTTAATTATACCCGCATGCTAAGATATACTCAATAGGAAAATTGTGCGCAGTCAGGGCAATCGTAGTCTTTCGCAGTTACGGCATACGGGGATCTCTATGGGATTTCTATCGCGTTCCCTATCCAGTCACTTGATCATTCGTTATTCGCTCATTTGATCCTACTACATGACATAATGTCACTCATCAGGAAGAAAACGCCGATGGCGACATTTTAGCACCATTACATAGCGTGACAAAATGTCGCTCACCTTCGCTATACTCGGGCTTCCGGTAATGGCACGACACTTGCTGCTATTTACACTGATCCTAAACCCCTGCCTTCGAGCGGGGGTAACGTAATCTAATCTTACAGTGTCAGTAAAAAGCCTATAAGGAGGAATTCGACTAATGGCACTTGTACCGCTTGGAGATAGAATTCTCGTTAAGCGTGTTGAAGAAGAGGAACAGAAAACGAGCGGCGGAATCATCATCCCCGATACCGCCAAAGAAAAGCCTCAGGAAGGCGAAGTTATCGCGGTTGGTAAGGGCCGTCTGCTTGACAATGGCGAACGTCAAGCTGTGGATGTCGTCGCTGGGGACAAAGTGCTGTTCGGCAAGTACGGTGGTACCGAAGCCACGCACGACAACCTCGAATATCTGATTCTGCGCGAAGACGATATTTTGGCAAAAATCACCTAAATTTTAGGAAGGAGGCATTAACATGGCAGCCAAACAATTGGCTTTTGACGAGGATGCCCGTAATGCGATTAAGCACGGCGTTGATGCGCTTGCCGACGCTGTCAAAGTTACGCTAGGTCCAAAAGGGCGAAACGTCGTTATTGATAAGAAGTTCGGGGCGCCGACCATCACGAAGGACGGTGTCACTGTCGCCAAGGAAATTGAGCTGGAAGATCCGAACGAGAACATGGGCGCGCAGATGGTTAAGGAAGTGGCTTCCAAAACCAGCGATGTAGCTGGGGATGGAACGACCACGGCGACCATTCTTGCTCAGGCGATTTACCGCGAAGGTCTCAAGAGTGTTGCCGCCGGACACAATCCGATGGCGCTCAAGCGTGGTATTGAGAAAGCTGTTGAATCATCGGTCAACAATCTGCACGCTCTAAGCAGAGAGATTGGCGAAAAGACCGAGATCGCGCAGGTCGCAGGCATTTCAGCGAACAACGACCAAGCCATTGGCGACCTGATTGCCGATGCCATGGAGAAGGTTGGAAAAGATGGCGTCATCACGGTAGAGGAAGCCAAGAGTCTTGAGACGACACTCGAGGTGGTCGAGGGAATGCAGTTCGATCGCGGCTATCTCTCCCCGTACTTCGTCACGGACGCCGATCGGATGGAAGTGATTCTTGAAGATCCCTACATTCTCATCCATGAGAAGAAGATTAGCGCACTCAAAGACCTCGTGCCGTTGCTCGAAAAGAGCGCGCAACAGGGCAAACCGCTCCTGATTCTTGCCGAGGATGTCGAAGGTGAAGCGTTGGCAACGCTGGTCGTCAACAAGATTCGCGGCACAATCCAAGCGGCAGCCGTCAAGGCGCCCGGTTACGGTGATCGTCGGACCGCCATGCTTGAGGACATTGCCGTGCTCACTAACGGTCGCGTGATCTCCGAGGATCTGGGAATCAAGCTAGAAAACGTGACGCTCAATGATCTGGGCACGACCAAGCGTATTGTCATTGACAAGGACAACACCACGATTATTGAGGGTGCCGGGAGCAAGGAATCCATCCAAGGGCGGATTAGCCAGATTCGCAGTCAGATTGAGGATACAACTTCCGATTACGATCGCGAGAAATTGCAGGAACGTCTTGCGAAACTCGCCGGTGGTGTTGCGGTGATTAACGTCGGCGCGGCAACGGAAGTCGAGATGAAAGAGAAGAAGGCTCGCGTCGAGGATGCAATGCACGCCACTCGCGCTGCTGTCGAGGAAGGTATTGTAGCCGGCGGCGGTGTTGCTCTCGTTCGCACAGTCGCCTCGCTTGACAGCGTTCAAGCGTCCGATTCGACAGAAGAACTTGGGGTTGCGATTGTACGTCGCGCACTCGAAGAGCCGCTTCGTCAAATTGCCCACAATGCGGGACAGGAAGATTCCGTCGTGCTTGCGAAAGTAAAAGACGAAGGCGACAACGTTGGTTACGACGCACTGAGAGATGAGTTCAGCGACATGTTCCAGGCTGGCGTCATCGATCCGACGAAGGTTGTTCGCGTGGCGCTTCAGAATGCTTCGAGCATTGCCGCGTTGATGATTACGACCGAGGCGCTGGTTTCCGAGATTCCGGAAGAGACTCCAGCGGCTCCGCCGATGCCCCCGGGCGGCGGTGGAATGGGTTACTAAACCGTTCAGCAAACCGAAAAAAGGGAGTGAAAGGCTATATGCCTTTCACTCCCTTTTTCTTTGTAGGGTGCGCATCGCGCACCAGCCTTTTACCGAATGCCACATTCCGCGTTTTAACCCACTTCCTCTCCATCCAACCTGCCGACATGCAAATCAATTTCATCGCGCGACTCAATCTTGCTCATCCGTCCATCGACCATATGAAAGATTCGCTCCCAGCATCGTAGGGTGCGCACCGCGCACCAGCCTTTTGCCGGATGCCACATTCCGCGTTTTAACCCACTTCCTCTCCATCCAACCTACCGACATGCAAATCAATTTCATCCCGCGACTCAATCTTGCTCACCCGTCCATCGACCAAATGAAAGATTCGCTCCGAGCATCGTAGGGTGCGCACCGCGCACCAGCCTTTCGCCGAATGCCACATTCCGCGTTTTAACCCACTTCCTCTCCATCCAACCTGCCGACATGCAGGTCGATTTCATCGCGCGACTCAATCTTGCTCACTCGTCCATCGACCATATGAAAGATACGGTCGGAGACATCAAGCATCTTGGTGTCGTGTGTGGCGGTAATAACCGTCACGCCGTTGTCCTCATTCAGCTTCCTGAGGAGTGCGATAATCTCCAATCCCGTCCGGGTGTCCAAGTTCCCCGTCGGTTCGTCTGCCAACACGATAGCCGGATCGTTCGCGAGCGATCGCGCAATGGCGACACGCTGCTGCTGTCCGCCCGACAACTCCAGCGGTTTGTGCTGAACCCGTTCCCCCAGACCGACGAGAGTTAACAGATCGACAGCCTTGTCACGGCTCTCGTCCGCGGACATGCCTGCGAATATCATCGGTAGGGATACATTCTCAAGCGCGGTCATCACCGGAATAAGGTTGAACGATTGGAAAATGTACCCGATTTTCCGGCACCGCAACCACGCCAATTCGTAGGCATCCAATTGCGCGATATCAACCTCGTCGATATAGACCCTGCCTTCCGTCGGCTTATCCAATCCGCCAATCATGTTGAAAAGGGTTGACTTCCCGGAACCCGACGGTCCCATGATTGAAATGTACTCACCCCGGGCGATTTGAAAGTTGGCGCCGCGCAATGCCTCGACGACTGTGGTGCCCATTTCATACTTCTTGATAAGATTCCTCACCCGCACCGTGTTTTCCTTTGGCAAATCTCGCCGAAATCGCGTTGGGATTTCAAGCGGCACCGTGCCGCCGGTGGGTTGAGTTGTTTGAACTTCTGCCATGCGCTATTTCTGTCCTCCCTTCATGTCTTTCGGTACAGCAAATCCGATTATGCCGCGTTTACCCAACTGGCGCATGTAGGTGAACAGCGACGTTTCCGCCTCTTTGCGTGTCATCTGGTAGCGGTTGCAAAGTTGTTTCACGACGTGACCGACGGTATTCTGTCCGTCACAAAGCTGCCAAACAAAAGATCCGACATCGTCCAACACAATGACCCGCTTATCCGGCAGCATAAACAGTTTTGCCGCAATCCGAATCAAAAATCTCTGTTTCTGGGGAATTACCAGTGAAACCTCCTGTTTGTCATCAACTTCCCATTTGATGAGCTGATTCCGCAACGGCAATGCCTTCAGCACATCGCGACGATTAAAGTCTGAATCCGGCCGCTTCTTCAGCCTTAATTTATATAGAATTGCGTTAAGCATGCCTCAAAACCACAGTAGATACGGGCGGGGTAACGGATTCATCTTTGAATTATAGACACGGCTCACCGTAGGGGTTGGGTCCCCCGACCCGTTGGACATTGTGCCTCGGACTCCTGCACGCCAAACATGCATGTCAATGGAATCTAGAGACAATCAAAATTTTATCCCGATGTTGACACTCACCGTTGGCTAATGACACTTGATACTTCCCGCCACGTCCTCCGCAATCTTGGCTGCGTCACGTTTGGCGGTAGCCTGCACAACATAAATCCGATTTGATTCGTGGCAACGCCAAAGATGTACCGCGAACACCTGGCGCCTCATTACCTTATCCACCGCCAAAATCGGAGCGAAGGGGATGCGGTCGGTTACACGCGTCTGTTCGCCAATCAATCTGAGGTGTTCGTCCCCGTCATGCGTCCGTGAGCTTATTTCAAAACCGTATCCGCCGATGGCTTTCGCATATTTTTGGCGGAACCACGACTCCAGGTCCTGGTCCTTTAGGGTCACATCCGCCACGCCGTACCGCTCGACGCTGATTTTGCGGCTCCCATCGGCAAACGAGAAAAGCAGATATCCGGAAAGCAGTTGGTGCTTCCCCAATCGGTACCGGCGCGGAACCTCCACATTGAGTTTATAGGCGCTCCAAAGCACATTCTGTGAAGATGGATGATCTTGCACCGATTGCAAAACTCTAACAGTCGTCGCGCGCAGATTCTCTTTGAGATGCCCCATAACCTGCACAATCGTTATGCGCTTACAGGTGTGGCAGTGGAAGATGATACCGTTTGCGCGTATGTCCCCTTTCCATGTGAAACTGACGACCTCGCGCCCTTCGAACACGGATTCGTCCTTAACCAAATTCACATGCCGCTGAATGTGCAACTTAGCCTCTTTACGCTTATAGTTCTTGCGCACGAGTTTGAAATACTCATCCAGCACCCGCCCAAGATCGGGTTTTTTCTTCTTCGACTGCGCCCACTTCAACTCCAGACGCGGCATCTCCTCGCCGTCTAACCTCAAGTATCCATCTTTCTCATCTCCCGATAATCCGCTCAACTCCCAGTTGGAAGGAATCTCAAGTTTAATACCCGCCCAGCCGAATGTCGTCCAATCCATGGTTGGTCAAGTTTCCAACAGTTTCGTGGCGCTACACCTAATTCTAATCCCGCGGATTGAAACCTTCATCGGTAAGGGCTGGGAGTTGGCAATCCAAGCCGAGCGGGAAACAACTGTGAGTGGATTAAATTGGAGGAAACTGTTTAGTTCAGTCCAGAACTTACGCGCCAGCAGGAAATCGCGACCTGGAGATCGCGGGATCTCTATCGCACTCGCTATTCGCTCGTTTGATCCTACAGAAGACGCAATTTCTGGCAGCGCGGAGTATAAATTGAAGTTACCATGGTAGAAACCAAGTTTTCAAGAAAAAACTCGGTTTCTGCGTCAGAACGGTTTCACAATCACCGCTTTTGAAACCAACGCAATTGCCACCGTCCCCATGCCGATAAGTCCTACCCCGCAGGCAAAGCCGGCAGCCAGAACAGGATTAAACATGAACCACCGCTTTAATCCAAACCGCTTAATCATATAGAATCGACCAAGAACCGCACCAATCAGTCGGGGCATCATCATACCCGGGTCGCCTCCAATTCCGCCCGCGATTCCGTAGAACCACATACTCGGCATCTTCAGCACCCACAGCAATCCGTACAAAGCAAGATTCGACGTGAAGCCCGCCGCAACATAATCACCGCGAATCGCCTGCAACATCTGACTGTTTCCGTCGCGGAGCGAGGTCTTCCAGAGCGCTTCATTGGTAGCGTGGATCGGCCACCATGTTTGCACATAAGGATACTGCGACGACGGAATCGGCGCGATTTTCCAGATGAAATGGTAGACAACAATACCCGAAACCAACAGAATCGGCATAATCAGCAGTTGAGCCGCGATGTTACTGGTAAAAGTCGTCCCGGTCAGTTCAAGCACACGCCATCCCTGTGTTCCGCGTCCATAATCTTCGTCCGGCAGTTGAACGAACCAGATGTCGATCTCCTCGTAGCGGCTAAGGATGAACGTGGTTTCATGGATATAAGGGATTTCAAAGAGATCGCGCCCGAGAATCCCGAATGTACGCGCAGTGATGTAGGAATTCAACGGGGTGTACAGGAACGCGAAACCGAGTAGGAACGTGAGAGGGAAGTTTGGAACCATCCAGTGCACCAGCCACACGAACGCTCCCATGCCAAAGAACCACAGAATTCCCATTAACCAGATCGGGAAATCGCCGCGTCCCGGCGGTGGTTGGAGCGAACCGCGCTGCCCGGCCTTCTGAGATTGTGACTTTCTGAATTTGATCAGCATCGGGATAGATGCCGCCATGCCGACGATTGCGAAACTGAACGACTTGCCCATGCCGTAACTCAGCCAAAAGTCAAGGCTATTAAAAAGCCCGACACCGCGTACATCCAACCCCGGTTTCCACTGGTGGAGTATCTCGAAGCGGTACAGGATTTGCGGGTTTAAGACAAACTGCGTCAACATCGCAGTGATAAATTCCGATATGATTATCGGGAACGGCATCACGAATCCGACCAGCATCTGCCCAAAATCGGTGGAAAGCGCAAACACCCCGGTCGGAGCAAACCCCTCAATGCTTGGCGTGAAGTCAATGAACGGAATTTTCAGGATCTCAATCGGTGTCGTCATCATAACGCCGGTAAGTGACGGCACCCCCACATAGATGAATCCCCAAATCAGACCCGCCATAGATCCGATGGAAAACACGCGCCAGCGCCACGTCTCGGTTCTTCCGGTAGTTTCAGCCAGAGCCGTTGCGCCCTGTGCATCTATCGGCGCCAACGGATAGGGCAACCGCTCAAGATCGGCAGTAAGTCTAAAAAGAATGTAACCGGCGCTGATACCACGGATAGTTCCGAGCAGTTTCATTACCAGGAAGATTGCAATCGGCCAGAACCAGTCCATGTGTAGGAGCGATCTTTCGGCAATGGCAATCGAATCCCGCGCCGGCGCTATCCAGAAGGGAATCTTATCCGCAATCTCGTAAGATTCCGCTTGCGGGGTATTGATAAAATAGGCGTACCAGATGAAACCGCGATACTGAGTACCCGACCCAACGGCGGCGCCCGTTAATCCAAGCAGCATATACAGTTCTTGCCGCCTCGCGGTTGTAAACGACCGGCGCGCCAATTCCGTGAACAGAATGACAGCCACCCACGGCGCCGCCCCCGCGCCCGATTGCCCGGATACGTAACTAAGATAGATCGACCCCGGCATCATCAGCAGTCCGACAAAAAGTGCGCCAAGGAAGACCTTTAACGTCAACCCCGACTCGAAGGTTCTGATTCCACCATCAATATCATATCGCTGCGCCCAAGCTTGCCACTCATCTGCTTGCGATATTCTCTCTCTCGCCAAATGTAGTTTTCTCCTTTCGATTTAGCTCAAGACCACGACTCCGTGACACGCCGAAATCGGCATGCCTTATATCATTCTTCCTCATCTTTGTGCTGGTAAACTTCCTCCCATATGTGAGCGGCGATAATCCCGACGATTATCACTGCTGCGGCAAACATCTGCCACTGCCATCGTGCATCGAAAAAGAGCACTCCGGCAAGCCATATAAGAGATCCAACAACGATAATGATGCCTATCAATCTTTCCATAACCCTCTAATTCTCCCTCTGAACACAACGCAATCTCTGTGCAATACACCCGTCAATCGGCTGGCTGGGGCGCGAGTTCCTGAACTCCGCTTGCGCCTTCATTGGCTTCACGCTGTTGACGGCCGCGTTCATGAAACTCTCCGCGAATATCGGCGCTGAACGTCCGCCAAATCAGGAGTTGTTTCCGCACGAGATTCAAGAAACGGCGGTTGACTCGTTTCCATGATGCGATTTCACCGCTTTCCCGATGCACATCAAGTGTAATATTGTAGAGCTCCTCCTCTTCTCCGCCCACCGCGGAGGTGACAAATCGTATCGATTGGCTGACGCCCAGATCGTAGGGAGCGAGCCAAACCATCATGCTGATGGAATAGAAACCGTCCTCTTCATCACCGTCCGCCGCACTCGTTTGGCTGAAAGTAACCTGATCCGTGTAGAAGTCGCTCGCGGATTCATCCGCATGTGCATCGAAATAGTCTCGCATAAACACATTTAAACCGAGCGCCTCCTCGGACAGTACGGTAAACGGCAGATTGAAGTGCCATTCGTCACCTTCCGGTTCCGGTAATTTCCACTTGCGTTCGATATCCGGTACCGCCATCCGAGACGCCTTGATGGCTGGATAAAGTGTACTTCCGATGACCACGATCATGACGATGATAGTTGCGACCACGGTTGACATAGAGGAATAGTTCAAAGTCAAACCGGCGAGCCATCCAAAATTAACCATCACCGTAGCGGTGGCTTGACCCAAGAGATATCCCAAAACAGCTCCGACGATTGCATAAACACATGCTTCGGCAAGGAAAAGGAAGGCGATGTGCACGGGGGCAAGCCCGACGGAACTATAAATCCCGATTTCCCGCACGCGCTCGTAGACAGCGCCAAGCATGGTATTCAGTACGATCAACGCCGCGATGAGAATGGGAATAAACAGATTACCCATTCCGCTGAAGGAGGTCATTCCGATTGAACTGTACAGGTACGTATCTTTATCGCGACCGACAAAGAAATCAAGGGCAACTCGACTCATCAGAGGAGACATAATCAAATCAAGCTTGTCGACGCCGTCGAAGATGTCGGGGTCGCCTTCCAAGGGGTCCATATTGACGGCAATGCTTCTTAGCGTGCCGCCCTGATTCATGACCACCTCATAGGGCAATATCGCGACGCTGTCCGGCACCAAATGCAGGTATTTCTGCAATTCTCCCTCAAGAGTTTCATCTCCCTGAGCCCCGCGAGACTGCTGCTGTTGCATCAATTGGTAATCGACCGGTGTCATCTCTTCGCCATCATTATCGGTCAAGTCTTTGAATCCGATACCAAGCACTCCGACCACCGTGAAATCGGCACCGTAGACCGAAACCGTAGCTTTACCGACATCAGTCTCTGTTATCTCCAAAACATCCGCTATGCCTTTGGGAAGGATGCAGGCGTAGGGCCACGACGTGGGCCAAGAATCCTCATCTTCCGGATTAAACCATTTCCCGTATTGGAGGTGCAAATCAATACCCGTGGCAGCGGGCTCGTTAGGCGTCATTCCAATGAGCATATTTGCGGCATAAGGCAATAGTTGACCCGTCTTGGAATCTCGCGGCGGGACAGGGTCCGCAGGATTAGGTGTGCGCGTCAACTGCACGAACGATTGGTCGCCCGTACCGGACGATTGATACCATGCACGGGGCGCCACGACATTGTGAACAGTGATGAACCGTGAAGGTTCATTCACACCCATAGCCCCCGCAGCTTTGTCACTACGGCTGCCGGCAACCGATGCTCGAATAGTTGGCGCGCCGCCCGAAGGCCCTTCAAGCGTCGGGGATTTCTCTGTCGTCTCAATATACGGCGCCAAAAGCGCTTCAATCTCGGCATCGGTCTTTCCTCTCCTCTTGAAAAGAAGCCGCGCATCGCCCTCGGGTATCTTGGTCTTACGCATGTCGTTCATGACGGAGGTTAGTACGGGCTCCTCTAATGGACGCCAATATTGGTCTCGAATCAACATTCCGGTATAACGCGGTGTAACGGCAGGCAAACTGGTCTTGTTGGGGTGCATGAAGGTTCGGACTGACGTGAATGAGATAACGGTAAACGTGAGAATGACCAAGGTCGCACACGTCAATATCGTCCGTCCGCCCCTCTTCCTCATGTTGGAGATTCCGAGGCTAAACGCCGCCGCCGATGCCGACAACCTTCCGACATCCGCCTTATATACTTTGCTCCCCTCCTGTTTAATCTTCTCAAGTTGCTCCTCGAACTTTCGGATGATGATTGAGATAACAATCACCGTTAGAGCAAGAACAATGAAAGCAATCAAGATGATAACCGGGGTGGTCGTAATTTGGAAGGCGGGATGCACCTGCGAAAGGAAGAAAAAGACGGTTAAAAATATGACTCCCGTCCAGATAATCTGTTTATTGACGCTTGGAGAGGCTAAAAGCAGGCGTTCCATGAAATAAGCGAACGGAATCAGTAGGGCAAGGTAGAACATCACGCCACTTACCACGTCGTTCCCCGTCTTCTTGACATCGGGATACGCGCGGGATTCATAACCCCATGCCGCACGGGCTAACTTCAGCGCCTGTTGATAGTCATTTTGCAGGAGCGCCAATTCTGCCTGTTCAAGATATTCATGCGCAAATTCGTGAAGCTTGTCAAGCCGATCGCTCGAAATCCCGAACCGTTTGTATAGGCGCGACCGATTTTCATCGAGCCACCACATATCTCGCACAACGACGTAAGGCGTCATCCGAATGCTGCCATTCTCTCGTACAACGAAGCCCTCGCCCGTGTAGAGCGTCGGATTTTTCATCCCGCTCTTGGTCGCTTTAATCAACAACAAGCGTTTTCCAATCTGCCCATATGCCATACCGATTTTGATGCGTTCGTCCGGCTCGGAATAGACGAGGGCAATTGGCTCGGCGGCGGAAACACCCTCCTGCTGCCAAGGTTTGGAAATGCCGTATTTCTCCGGCGCGCTATCCGACGCGGCTTCGTAGACCTCAAGCTCGCGCAAGGTGCGCAAATAACGCTGATCGACCAAGTCGTAAATTGTTGTTGACACACATGGAAACACAACGACTCGGCAGCCGCGCCGGCGCGTGTCGATTGGTACTTTATTGGGCAGTAACTTGGCTCCGTAGTTTCCGAGATCCGGCGCGTAAACAATATCTCCCGAGTCGGGATCTAGAAGATAGGCTTCCACCTCCTGCTTACCTTCGAGTCGATTCGTAGCGCGTCCCTCCATTGCCAGTCCGGCGACCTCAAAGTTCCCCTTGTTGTCTCCCATGGTGAACAGGTCGCCCCGTACCCCCATCATTGTTTTGTGCTTACGTCGCAATGTCAAGATCGGATAAGGAACCGGTTTATTGGGCAGGGCGCTCTCACGGGCATCAAACTCTACGACATCGCCGAATAGATTGCAGTAAAAGTTTCCGACCTTCGCGGCTGTCGGCATCTTCGGGTCACGCATCGCTTGCACCAATACGGCAGCCAGCGTTTTCACCTGTTGGTGCAGATTCCCATCTTCCTCCACGTGCATTCGATCAATTGTATCCAAAGGGGTATCCGTAAGGATACGCGCATCTTCGATTGTGGCGAACGCAATACCGGTTTTACCGGTTAGCGTGGCAACTTCGCTGTCAAAGGCTATCTTGCCGGGTATATACGTCTGCCACGTTTTACCGCCGCTGGCAGAGATTGCATTCACGAAGTTGGTCTCACCGCCGAGACCAACGAGCCCGATCAAAGTCTTGATGTCCTCAATCTCATCTTGCGACAAGGTTGAGGCATCCTCATGCCTGAGTTGCAGCATTGCGTTCAGCCGATTCAGCAATCGAATACTGTTCTTCCGATTCTTTCTTGCTGTCCGTACATCGTTGCGGATAAATCGCTCGACCTCCTGCCGGATGTAGTCCATATCCTTGACCATATCCTCGGATGGTTCCCCACGATCACGCATCTGCTCAAACTGCAACTTCATCAAGCGAGAGACTCCGGAGAGTTCAACAAGTGTGCCAAAGTGCTCGCTGACAAGTGTTTCAAGCGTCTTACCTTCTACCGCCGCTTTGGATTCAATCGTTCCCGCAACTGTCCACTGATTGTTCAGGACGCCCTGACGAATCTGATCGTCGGTGAATGTCCACAAGTTGCGGACACGCGCACCGAAATCGGCGTCTTCCGCATACTCGGCGAGTTTATTGCCGATGGACGCAAACTCTCGTCGCAGAACAAATTCAGGCTGTTGATTGTAGAACCAACCTTTATTGAAAACACCGAATTTGTCACTCTGGGTAGAAAGGTCTATTGAGATGAATAGGGAGGTGTAGTAGCGATTGAAGAGGTCTTGAAGGGATATGGCTTGTTCTATCTGAGAAATTTTGCGGTTATATTCGGACTTGCTGATTCGGGCAATCTTTTCGACGCGGCTTTGAAGGTTGCGAAAGCGCGAATTCCTGAGCGTGAGCATGTTGTCACGCAGGAGAATCTTTGTTTCCTCGCTGAGGTCACGATTAAGCGTATCCAATCGGTTCAAAAGGTTGTTTAGCTCAACAACGTCATTTGCAGCCTTCCTCTGCACGTAAGAAAGAATTATCTCTTCGGACAAGTGGGCAAAGATTTGAGAACGCGCTTCAACCGCCTGTTCCACTTCATCCTCCGACAAATAGTGACGGAGCACCAACTCCTCTTCTGCAAGATAGGCACGCGCCAGTTCCCCGTGATTTCGCAGCAAGTTCCGGATCCGGTTCTCTTCCAGTCGTGCATTTCGTAGCGCCGTCTCAAAGATAGACTGTTTGTCCTTGGCAAAGTCCGCGACTAATATCGCATGCGATGCATCTTCCGTTTCAGTGGTTTTCGCTTCTCTCAGCTTTTGTTGAAGCCCGGTCTGGGTGCGATCCAAGCGGTCAACGGTCGGTTGACTCAGATATTGATTTAGTTCCGAGATAACTGATGGGGGATAATATGCCGGGTCGGTAGCAAGTTGAGTGATCGCTGATTTGATTAGGTTTTCAGCGGCAGCGCTATCGGGAATCTTGGACAGTGCGCTTTCAAGCATCTGTCGTTCAAGGGCGACATAGTCAGCCAACGGTTGAGTGGCTCGATTGACAATACTCCGAGAGCTCTTTATTCGCTGGAGACCGTAGAAATCCAGGTGGCGGTCAAGCAATTTTTCCTGCGTGTATTGGAGCGCAAATTTTCGATGGTCGCGAAGTTCCCAGTCTTCCAGATTCTCTGATAAAAGCTCGACTTGCTCCGCGAGATGTGTATCACCGACTTGGGTATAGATTGGAATTTCGTACGCGTCGCCGACCCTTTTCGGTAGAATGTAGGATTCTGAGGGGTCTCGCGAGAAACTGTCTGTGATACGCTTACCCTCAAGGTCTTCCCGCAACTGTTGAAGCGCCCAGATGTCAAGATGCGCCATTGGTAACGCGATATTTTCGAGCAATTCTCTCTGGGCTTTCCGAGATTCCTTCAATGCTTGTGAACGCAGTCTATCTACGCGTAGTACGAGGTCTCGCAGAAAGTGAGTTGTTTGCAGGGAATCCTTTTTGAATGAAGTCAGATTGGTTTCAAGTCGCGACTTTTCCTCCGCGGTAAATCCTTGTTTTTCACGTTTTTTCGTTGTTTCAATTTTCTTTTTCTGTTTTTCTTTGAAGTCGCGCTGGGCATCGCGGAGAGAACTGATATTCCCCTGGATACCGGACAGTGCGGCCAGGGTGGTTGAAAGAGAATCAAGATCCGAATCGATTCTGTGGACCTCGTAGTAGAAATCCGGAGGCAAGTCCACCAACACGCTCCGGTCAATGGAGAGTAACAACTTCCGTCCTAGTTCCTGAAATTCAAAGAGGTCTGCCGACAGCCCGCGCCGAAGACCTTGCATTGTGGGGGTTCCCGGTGAATCCGTCGCTCCGCCGACGGTGTCTTGGCCAATGCCTTCCATGAAAGAACGCATACCTGCCAAGCCTTGGAAGTGTGCATCGGTTGCAACAAACAGCATGGAACGCCCGGGCCGGAATTCTTCGTCGCTGAAGATGCGCGCCAATTCAAGCAGCGCGGCAATGCCGCCCGTCGGATCCGCTCCGGGCGCCATGGAAGGAACGATAGACATCGAATCGTAGTAGGAGGTAAGGACGACGAGTTCATCCTTTAATACGGGATCGCCGCCTTCAAGAAAACCGCGTATATTCTGGCCCGTACGGCGTTCCCAATTCATGGTACAGGTTAAACGAGCGGAGATTTCTTCCTGCGCCATCATCGCTTTGAGTTGCTCGGCGTCCTCTTTGGAAATCCAAAAGCGCGGTATGTTGGCGGGAACAGTCAGGAATTTGTTCTCTGCTTCACCGCGGATGGTGGTCTCCGGTTCGATGAAAATCGCCGCTCTGGCTCCCAACATCGCGGCGTTAATCCAGCGGGTGCCGGAATTAAAGTCGACGAGGACAATACTGCCTTGAGGAATAAAGATACTGGATTCGCCAGCGGCTACAAACTCGCCCGGCTCGTCAATTTGTCCGTCCCTGTTGTTGTCTATGCCGTCGTCCTCATTACCGGGGATTTCGTCCACATAGCCGTCACCGTCATTGTCAATCCCGTCGTTCCCCCAATGCGCCATCTCTTCTAACGGCGGAATCTCTCCGTATTCGTCAACTTCAGTGTCTTCATCATTGTCAATTCCGTCTTCCGTCTTCTGAAGGTGACCATTCAATACGTCATCGGTAATGCTTCCTCGACTTACTCGGAACCGGCGCGACACGTTTTCGAGAGTGTCATGAGGTTGAACATCGTACCAGAACCCGCCAACATCCAGCCCGTTAAAATCAACCAACTCGGCATCGCCGGCGTATAGCAGCGGTGCCGTTAATCCGCCCGTAGGAACAAAAACGGTATTCCCCTCAATTAGTGCAAATTCGCCTGCTTCATCAGTGTCGCCGTCGCCGTCATTGTCGCGACCGTCAGCACTCTGATTCAGCAAATACTGGTTGTGGGAATTGGTTAATATAGATTGAACGTCAACTTGGTAGGATTGGGCGATCTCTTCAAGAGTTTCATCGGAATCGACGAGATGTTTAATGCCGTTAGGGAGGAGGGACGTACGTACGAGGTTGGGCCAACAGGGAGAGATTTTGATGCTTTTGACAACCGTTCCATCCTGCGAGAGTACCTGAAGTTTTCCATCCTCCGCGTCAATCGGTACGGTTATTTCAAATCCGCGTGCCTCAACATTTTGCAAGCCTATTTCGACAAAACGATCGAAAACATATTTGGCGCCGTTGGCTGCTTCGTCATAGCCGGTAACTCGAGTGGAGAGACTGGAAAGTCGGGCGATGTCTTTCCTCATGCCTCCTACAGAAACTTCGTCACGAATTTTCACCGCTGTCTCGGAGAGTCCCAGTGTCTGCTGCCCGTCGGCGGAAATGCCGGCGGATACAAAGGTAAACAAGGTTAATAAACAAAATGACAACATCGCACCCACTGTTGTTACTCTGATCATCTAGCTTCCTCCAATCGGACTCTGGACGCAATAAGATAGTGGTTACTCTTTCCGAGGTAATGAGATTCTATCATAGTCGTTAAACCTTGTCAAGACACAAAAACGATGGGCACACAAAGATTCCACCAAAGACTCAACCAAGAACGGGTTCTGCGGTCTACGCTCTTTGGAATGGCAGACGTTGGACGCTCATAGTTAATCCCGCGCGATAGAGATTCCTCTCCAAATCGCGACCAACGCGACATCTCTACTTGCACTAAACACGCATCAAGAGAACTACTTGGTGCATATCGGCACACTATCACATATGTGTATATTTTAATGAAAATGACCAGACACGCTCACGTTAACACATTGGCGCTTATTCATTGAAAAATACTGATTCTTGCTGAGAATAAAGACGGTGGTCGACGGGACGCATACCAATTCTTCGTATCGTTTGACCAATTTTAACGTTGTAATGGGAGAAATTGGCATGTTTTAGTTTACATCACACTCGTTAGCATTAGGACCCATTCGCTGATGGGTGATTTGATGTTCACAGCGAAAGGAACTTCCGATGGAAACCGTTATTTCACGGATTAGAAAGCGCCGTCACGAACTCAACTTGACGCAGACAGGACTTGCGAAGGCAGCCAATATTACGCCCGCGGCGATTTCACAATTCGAATCGGGCGCAAGAAAACCCTCTTTTGATACAGTGCCGAATTTAGCGAACGCCTTGAAAGTCACAACCGACTATCTGTTTGGCAAGCAGCGCAGTAGTTACGATGATTTATTGGCAGATCCCAAAGTCAGCACAATGCTAAAAGGCATTTCTGAACTCCCCGAAAAAGACAAAGAGACAATGTTCGAGTTTTATCAATTTCTACATCACAAGAACGTTGCCAGCAATCCACGAGGTAACAAAAACAGGGAGAATTAGATTTTAGGTAATTGTTTAGTTCAGTCCAGAACTTACGCGCCAACAGGAAATCGCGACCTGGAGATCGCTCCTACAGAAGACGCAATTTCTGACAGCGTGGAGTATAGATTATAGACACGGCGACAGAAAACTTTACACGCAGGACTCACACAACCCGGTTTGTAGGAGCGATTGCCAAATCGCGACCATGGGAATGACTGTTTTCTCTAAACAGCCATGTAGGTTGGGTTGAACGGGAAAAAAGCTTAGCTATCTATATTTCCCTCCCCATAGGGATCAAGTTTGTAGGGTGCGCACCGCGCACCAACCTTTGAAAGCCACAAGGGGTTCAAGCGAAATGGTATTAGCCATCTATATTCCCCTCTCATTTTTCAAGTACACTGTTGTATCAGATGCCTCATACTGAAACCCAACTCTGCATTGAATGCCCAAGTTCCACGACGAATCAATCCTACAATCAAGGAATGGCTCGAACCGCGCGAGTACACGCATGAATCAGTCGTGCGCTGTACAAAGCATGGTCGGTGCATAGCCTTCAAGGAATGCCTCGCGGATTATATTCTCGGGATCGCACTTGCCGGGGTACTTGAGCAAGCCCGTTTCCTTATCAATTTCGTGGAACACAACCCCGGGGGGTTCACGGAAATCCTCAATGGGCCCCCGTGCCCCTTCAATCATAAATCTCGCCCAGATTGGCAAAGCGGCTTTGGCGCCTTCTCCTTGACTTCTTTTGTTTTTCTTCTGGGAATCGTCAAATCCTACCCAAACGCCGGCGGCAAGTCGCGGAGTATAACCGACAAACCAAGCATCTTTGTAGTCATCCGTCGTTCCGGTTTTGCCAGCCGCCGGACGCTTTAAACCGCTTCGTATTGCTCTTCTGCCCGTACCGTTCTCTATGACCCCCTTCATGACATTGGTAATTACAAAGGATACGCTCTCCGCAACAACCCTCTTGGGTTTCATCTCATTTTCAAACAGAAGCTCGCCGTTACGGTTTTCGATATATTGAATGCTGCTTGGCTGCGCGCGTATTCCACCGTTGGCAAAAACCGCATAGGCGGAGGTGAGTTCCAGCAGCGTTACATCGCCAGCCCCTAGGGCGAGCGATGGATATTCCGGCAGTTTGCTTTCAATACCCAAGCGTTTGGCGAAAGCGATTGTCCGTTTAATTCCATCTTTTTCGTTACCGAGTTTAACGGTCTTGGGGTCATTCATCAACTTCGCAGTCGCAACATTAATCGATTTTTCGAGAACTGTGCGTAATGTTACATCCCCATAGTACCTATCTGTGTAATTTCGTGGTGTCCATTTCTTCCACAATTCGCTGATGGAAGACCACGCCTCATCTCGCACAATGCTTGCGGGGGTCGCCAACGGGACCGGTAGATTAAAGAAAGCCGCAAGTACGATCGGTTTGAACGCCGATCCGGGCTGACGGAGGGCGTTTGCCGCGCGATTATAAAAATTGAACTTTCCGCGGGCGATATAGTAGTCGCGTCCCCCCACCATCGATCTAATGTAGCCCGTCTGGGGTTCAATGGCAACCAGTGACGCTTGCAGATAATTTTTTTTCGGATCGATTCCGTCGGGATTAAGTTTGTTTCCGTCGTAGTTGGGCAAACTTGAAAATCCCTTGTCCAGTTGTCGCAAATGATCAGCCACCGCGTTCTCAGCGACCTCCTGCATGGACATATCAAGCGTGGTATACACCTTCAGCCCCTGATTGTACAGCCGATCCTTGAGGTGCTCCATGCCATCCAGTTGCTGATGAACGTATTCGATAAAATGACCCGCCTCCCTGCCCTGCTTGCCCTCGGGTGCATCAATGGCGAGCGGCGTGGCGGTTCTCACTTCGTAAGTATCTTGCGAAATGTAATTCGCGTTCCGCATCAGTCCGAGAACAAGATTACGACGCTTCATTGACTCCTTGGGGTTGCGGATGGGCGAGTACAGCGTCGGGGATTTAGGAATGCCGGCAAGCGTCGCGCACTCTTGCACTTCAAGCTCCCAAACAGGTTTTCCGAAGTAACTGTTCGCGGCTTCTTGGACACCGTACACTTCACGAGAACCGTAGCGTCCCAAGTTAATCTGATTAAGGTACCGCTCAAATATCTCATCTTTCGAGAAAGCTTTTTCGATTCGTACGGCGAGAAGCGCCTCCTTGATCTTTCGCAGAATTCGCTTCTCTGGGGTGAGATAGATATTTCGAGTAAGTTGCTGCGTAATTGTGCTGGCGCCTTGTAGCGCCCCAGTCTGTATGTTTCGGAGAAGGGCACGGCAAATTGCTATTATGTCAACCCCCCAATGTTGGTAAAACCGCTTATCCTCCACCGCAAGGAACGCCTTCAATAGCGTGTCCGGCATGTCTGATAACGAAATAAGTTCGCGTGCCTCACCATCTTTGCCGTAAAGTTCACTTATTAATTCCGGCTGTAGATCGAAACTGGTCCGATATTCGCCCACATCGTTGCGAATGGATTCAACCTTTCGATCTCGCACTGCGATTTCCACTCTATACGGCTTCCGATCCGCATAAGGATAATGGAAACCCAAGAGATATATCCACATGATTCCGGAATCCCGCGATGAACCGAAAGTCCTGGTATATTGACCCGGGAGACTAGGTTTGATATACCCCTGTTGTGTTTCTTCATAACCCAAGCGCTCAAGTTTCCTTAGCAGAAAATCAATCGAATCCTCACGTTGAACGGTACAGACCGACGAGTATATTTCAAGATGTTGCTGCCACGTGTCAGCATCTTTGCGATATTCAAGCTGCTGGAGATCGACCTTCATGACATCCCCCCAAGATTTGAGCACCACTCCGCCGACAAAGCCAATCCCAATAAAACTCATTCCCAGGACGACAATCAACGCTATCAATAAAAATGCTAGAATTGCCCGAAAGATTCGCATTGCATTACCTTTTTTCTCTCATTCCAATTCAGTCCATGGATTTCCTTACGATTGATTACTTTCCCGAACCGCTGAATAAATGAAGCAGATGTGAGACACCCGCGGTTGCGGTCAAGGCTTGCATATTCAAGTCTTAACTCACGAGCTGATCAATTTGTCAGAGCAGTACGTCGTGTAGATCGCCTCGTTAACCGACGTACTTCTCGCAATAAAGCAGAGAAATCAGTCGAATCTGACAATCTTTCATTCACTATCTAAATGCGTGGTTTCATCTTCATCGCAAAAAACGGTTTGCCGATCTGCGGCGGAATAGCACACAATCATGGTTACCGGTTGCCAGCCCGTATTGACCGCATTGTGTTTCACACCGCGCGGTATGCGTATCATCGATCCGGCCCGCATTTCGAAGGTATCATCACCAAGGCGGTGATTACACTCCCCTGAAAGAATATATAGGAGTTCTTCACAGTTCGGGTGAAAATGCAAGGGGTTCGATTCACCCACGTTCAGAAAAACCAATCCGAAGGTCATTTCAGCCTCCGAATCAATTTCATCGTTGCAGAGCCATTTGATCGCACCCCAAGGGAATTGTAGCGAATCGCCTTCGTTAACATCTGTGAGAGTTGCTGCCGTCATGTGACCTCCGTCTCTTTCTGTTCCTACCCTAACTTGGAAAAATATAACGGAATTCGTAAATTCCGGCTCCTATAATTCGGATTATTCAACAGATAATGTGAGTTTCAGACTTGCTTACGCATTTCCATATTTGTATTGAACATTCCGGTAAATTTCGTGATACTATACTATCTCCTCTTTCCCGACTCGCTGAGTCAGCATGCCTATCGGGTGCGCTAGTGCAACACTGAGTATCCCGACAAATGAATCACCCCAACCTCATGACACCAATACTGTGGAGTTTGAAAGATGAATGAACAACGAGCATTTCAAAAAAGGCTTAAAGTCGGTCTTGTCGGCGCAGGCTCGCACGCCTATCGTAATATTCTACCGACAATGACCTTCCTGCCAGTGACGCTTTCAGCGATATGCGACGTCGATTTGCAGCGGGCAAAACTGACCGCTTCACAATACGGCGCATCGGCACATTATTCCGACGCTAAGAAAATGTACGCCAACGAGAACTTGGATGCCGTCTTTTTGTGCACACCGCCTCAAACATTTTTGAATTTGACGTGCGACGCTTTTGACGCGGGTTTGGATGTCTGGCTTGAAAAACCTCCCGGATTGAGCGTGTCCGACGTTGAGGAGATGATTCGTCACCGCAAAGACAACGTTGCCGTTGTTGGATTCAAAAAAGCCTTCATGCCATCGACCGCAAAGGTCATTGAGATTTTCTCGACCGAGGCCTATGGGCCGCTGGCAAGCCTTCTCGCCGTTTATCCCATGACGATTCCCCCAAATGGAAAGCAAATACTCCGGCAGTTTGAACACACCAACTGGCTGCAAAATGGCTGCCATCCGATTTCACTGCTTCTCGCCGTTGGCGGCAAAGTGTCTTCGGTGACGGTTCATCCCGGGGAACGCGGCGGCGGCGTATGCGTACTGGAGTTTACCAGCGGCGCTATCGGGAACTTTCACATGGCTGATTCACAACCCTTGGAAAGTTACAGTTTTTTCGGAAATCGCTGTCGTGTTGTAATTGACAGCAATCTAAGTGTGACCTTCCAACGAGGAATCATCCCTAAATTTGGACGAACACCTACCTATGCACCGGAAGGTTTTGACAGCGGCGCTATCGTCTGGGAGGCGCAAAACTGCGTCGCCACCCTGGAAAATAAAGCGTTGTTCAAGCAGGGCTTCTATAACGAGATGCGGTATTTTTGCGACTGTGTTCTCGATTCGACACCTGTTGAGAAGGGCTCCTTGGAATTCGCTCTTGAGGTCATGAAGGTGTATGAGGCCGGGCTCTTGTCAGAAGGAGATCGAATCGTAATAGATCGCGCGACCGAATAAGGATCAACCGAGCGGCTATCTCTCGACCATGGACTTCTTGTTCCCATTGAACACTTGCCGCGAAAATCCACTTATACCTTGCGTTGGGTATTATTGCGCTTTCTTTTCCGGTGATCGTTGTTTCTAATAGGATTTATGTAGCACCATCAGGTCGGGAATCGGAATTCCCTCGTACAAGAGTCGCGACCTGGAGATCGCTCCTACAGAAGACGCAATTTCTGACAGCGCGGAGTATAGATTGTTTCGGCTATCAGCCCTCTGGCACTACTTCAAGCCGCTTCAAGCACATTCTCGGGAAGGTTCTCAAGACGAGAAAGCCAATAACTGACATCAAACTTGTCGTCACCAGACAAAAATCTCCAGAACTTGATTCGATTGACAATCTCCAGCCGCACCTCGTTACCGTACCATTCGTGATTACGACTCAGAATTCCGGGGATTGACGGATCATCCATATCGTCCGTGTCCCATAGGCGGAGTTGCCGAACGGTTGGATTGAGCCTGAGCTTGAACATATACCTCGTCTGGTTGGTTAGATTCGGTTGGCCGCAGTGCCAAATTCCGTGGTGAACAACGACAACCGTCCCGGCCTTGCACACAATGGGCAACTGTCCCAAGAAATTCTGATATCGGGCGACATCGGTTTCGCACACTCGGCGGTAATGACTGCCGGGAAGTATCATCGTACCTCCCATCTCGCGCGGCGTGTCGTGGCAAAAGTAGAAAAACTGAACGTCAAAATGCAGGCGTAGGTCGATTATGGCATCGGCGTGCCATATCTGCCCCGACTTGCGATCAGGCTCCACGACATGAACCGCATGGTGATCATATAGCGGTTTTGGTCCAACCAAACTATGTATAATCCCGCGAATTTCAGGGAGACGGAAAACCTCGCCGACAGCGGAATTTTCCGACCATGCCTCATTCAGAACGCTTCCGCCTCCCTTCGTGGTGATGGCGCCAGCCTCCATTTCGGCGTGGGCGGCTTCATTCAACTCCCCCGGAACCAACTCATCGAATCGCAGGCATCCGTCGGTCACGAAATTCGCCATCTGCTTGGAATTCAGCAAGTTTCTTGCGTCAGCCATCAACCTCCTCCAATTTTTCGAGAATGTACTCAAATCTAAGGTAAGCGGTTTGGTATTCCATACCCGGATAAGCCGGAAATTGTTGAGGAAACTGAATCACCCGCCAGCCATCCTCCATGGCATGGAGAACGGAACTGTAAGGCGGTTCATCGCTGTCGCCTGTTGTATGTCGTTGTTCGCCCGTTCCATCGAAGATTGACCACGCAACGACGCCACTTTTCAAGTCCGGGGTATTCAGATAGAGTATAAGGATTTTTTGTCTAAATTGAGCCACAGTTAGATTCTCTGGCAAGGCATCCGACTCTCGAATGCAATTTCAAAGATTATTTTATCGTATTCCACACCGCAATGGTAGGAAAATTTGACTCTCTTTCAAACCGGTTACGCCCTTCGGTCTGAAATAGTGCATGCAGGACGGATCAAGCGAGCGTACAGCGATTAAGCGACTACATAAGGAGCGCGATTTAATTTCAACCCGTCAACACCGCTTATTTTACGCTTTCCTCGTCACTGATGGCTTTCTGAATAGCCTTCAGAACTTTCTGATACAGTGAGTTCTCGGGTTGCAATGCCAAAGCCTGCTTCATGGAACGTTCAGCGCTGACATAATCTTTCTTGAGATACGCCGTACGCGAGAGTGTATTGTAAAGGTGTGCGAGCCGCTCCGAGGCATTCGCAAAGGAGGGTTCAAGTTCAAGCGCGCGCCGGTAAAACCGTTCGGCTTTTTCAAATTCCTCCAGCTCCAAATAGATTTCCGCAAGAAAGTAATGCGTATCCGGCCCTTCGGATTGGATTTTGAGCGCCGCTTCAAAATGTCCGATGGCTTCATCATAGTTCCCGTGGTGGGCTGCGATGAATCCAAGATTATGATGTGCTTTGATGAGGTTGGGGTTCCGCTTGAGCGCTTCCCGATAGTGTTGAGCCGCCTTTTGGAAATCTTCTTTGCGTTGATAGATTTGCCCGAGAGCCAAGTGCACACTTGGAAGTTTCGGCTGGAGTTCTGACAACTTACGATATGCGGTCTCCGCTTCTTCATCCCGAGACAACGTCGAAGCGATGTTGCCGATATTTCGAAATACTTCCGGAAGATCCGGTCTTAACTTCGCCGCCTTTCGATAGGCGGAAAGCGCTGCTTCATAATCGTCCTCATCTTGAGAGATTTCCGCCTGCTTGAGTCGAACCATTCCAAGACCGATATAGGCTTCCGCCATCTCCGGTTTCAACTCAAGTGCACGCTGTTGAGCGGCTATTGCCTCCTCAAACTGCCCGCGCATCGTATACGCGAATCCGAGCCCGTTGTGTGCTTCTGCAAGATTCGGCTCATGCCACAAGGCTTTTCGGTATTCCCGGATAGCAGCGTCAATCCTTTTTTCATTCAAATAGATTTGACCTAGGTTGGAGAGCACAGGCCCCTTTTTCCTGTTTCGCATCGTGCCGACGCGCTGTTCAAGCAGTTGCTCTTCAGCCTTGTTAATCTGTTGCGATCTTTCCATTGATGCCGACGCTTCTTGCACCTTGCCGCGTTTGAAATAGAGTAACCCCAACTGGTAATGCGCGCTCGCCAGCTTGGGTGTAATCCGAATTGCCTCTAGGAACGAATTCTCGGCTGCATTCCAATCCTTCTTTTGGAGGTAGACTAAACCGAGTTGCATGTGTGCTTCGGCAATCCCGGGATCCAAGCTAACCGCTTGATGGCAGTATTCGGCGGCTTCGTCGAAATCACTCCGGGAGAAGGAGATTAAACTCAGGTAGTAAGCGATATTTGCCTGGGACAGCGGCGCTGCCTTATTCTTCCAGTCGAGGTCTTTAGAAAGAACTGCAGGTGGGGCGAACTTATAGGCGCGGCGCGGCGAAGAACCAATTAGCGAAAGCGCATGCCCGAACGCGTCCTCGGCCTCATCATAGCGGTGGAGTTGATAGTAGCACAATCCCAATTCGGCGTGCGCCTCGCCCCAACTTGGCAGCAGTTCTATCGCCGCCCGGAAAGAGGGGATCGCGTCGTCAAATTTCGTGCGGAGATAATCCACTCGACCAAGCCAATAGTATTGTTCTGCCGGCATGGTGTCCAGGCGAAGCGCCTCCTCGAACTCAAGCTGCGCTTCATCCACGGCTGCCAACGCAAGATAGACAAAGCCGAGATTCATGTGTGCCGCAATCGAGGACTCATTCCGTTTAACGGCCTCTTCATATCGTGGGACGAGTTCATTAAAGTCAAGAAACTCATTCGCTTGGACAACAGCGGCAGAGAATAGCAAAATGAATAACACCGGGAGAATGACCTCGAAGCGAAAATTCTGCGCGCCGGGAGGAGTCATGGTGGAGTGCACGCCGGCACTCTTGGCCATCCGGTAACTTCCGTTATCTATGAAACGCATCCAAGCCACCACCCGTGCGATCTTCCGACAAATAAAATAACCCCATCTCAAAAATATTGAGATGGGGTTATTTTATTCTGTTATCGGCTGAAGTTTGACTCCAGGCTCCTCGAATTTACAACAGACCCCGAAAAAATATAACTATGTTAATGCGTCGATTTTATCCTGCCCCAGACAGTTGCGGCTTTACCCTTGGATTCAACGTTTTGCGCTTCCTGGAATCCCTCGTTCATGATTCGTTGAACTTCCTCTTGACTCAGCGCTCGTTCAAATAAAAACGCCTCGTCAAGAATACCTCGGTAACGCCGTAATTCATCAAACGAGGCGGCTCCAATGCGGAACTTCGCCTCGGTAGCATTAACGGGATTATCATTTCCAATATTGATGTAATGATTGCCGCGTTTCGGGCGGTCAGGCTCGCCGTTTTTGTACCATGTCCCTCCCTTGCCCTCACGCACGAAAACCAGATGAGTCCATTCATCATGATTTAACCTGGCAGAGTTTCTCGGATTGCCCAACCCCTCCCAATTGAACACGCCTCCAATAACCATTCGATAGCTGTTGACAGCGTTTTCGTACTGTGCAAAGGCAACACCTTCATCCGAATTGCCGGCGGGCCGACCGGAAAGCGGATTTTGGTGCCAATGCTGCGGAGTACCCGGGAACATCCAGCATCCGATGCTAAAATCAACGGTGTCCACGACGACCGGACGCTCAATGTCTACCCACTGATTGTCGTCCGCACCAACGAATTTCAAACCTGTTCCAAATTTAGCAGGCACCCATTCGGGCTTTCCATGAAACTCGCCATCGTGGCCATTACGGGAAAAATCGTTAACTTTCTTGCCAGTGCCTTCGTCAAAAAGCCAGATTGCCACGACATTTCTCAGAAACGGCTGTGAATCAGCGGTCCTCGCAAATATTAAACATATGAATAAGAAACTGATGGCAAGAAGTGTTACTCTAGAGCCTGGTTTAAGAAACATCATTTGTAGCACCATTCGCTTATAGCCGGTTTGAAATCCTATTCGCAATAACTTCGTTTTCCTTGAAACTGATTCTTGTGCGTCAAATCCGCCTAATTCGTCAATATCGGTGTAGGGAATAATGGTCATTATTCCCTACAAGAACTAAGAACGGCTACGATATGGCTTATCCATGACTATTCAAACAATTTCTCAATGACCTACACCGCCGTATTGTCCTCGTTATCAGGATTCGTAGTTCAAAAGGCAATCACGCGAACTATCGGCGGTTAAGTTCGACTTTCTTCACCCTGCCCCAAGTTGTGCTTGTTTTGGAAGCGGGGGACACAGCTAATCCGACCGAGCGAATATCGGGCTGATAATCGTACGCACCATCGACAGTGCTAAGTAGTTTGAGATATTGTCCATCGGAGGTCATCAAGTGAATCGTTGAAGGATCATCATTGCTCCAGACCACATATGCGATTCTCCGTCCGGAGACAGACCATGCCGGGTCTCCATGATTCTGTTGATTGTGCGTGAGCCTCACCCGATTTTCACCATCTGCCCCGACCACAAAAATGTGATGGTATGATTCGTCGATTGCCACGTATGCAATCCGTTTTCCGTCAGGAGAAAACGCTGGGCTTCGTGCACCCCACAAATGATGCGTCACCCTTCTAAGCCTCTGTCCGTCAGCGCCTATCACGTAGATATCATACCACATCCCACCAGCTCTCCGGGATGCGAATGTAATCTCACGCCCATTGGGTGACCACGATGGGTTTTGCGCGGAGTTTTCAAGCCTCAAGCGATTATTTCCATCGGCATCCATCACGGCGATGTGAGATTTCCGCTCTTGTCTTCTATCCGGGCCGACGGTAAAGGCAATTTTACCCCCATCGGGAGACCAGTCTGGGCTCGACTTGCTCAGCGGCCCATCTGTCAATCTAATCAGGTTCTTTCCATCGGCGTCCATTACGTAGATTTGATCTCCGCCGTTTCTGTAGGAAACGAATGCAATCTTCGTCCTGTCAGGAGACCAATCCGGATGGCCATCATACGCTGGATGGTTTGTCAAGTTTTCTCGGTTTCCTCCATCGGCATCCATTACATAGATATCAGTGTGGCCAGGTTTCACGTAGAATGTAAAAACAATTCGATTTGTATTGAAGGCGAGCCCGTTTCTCAACCACAACTCCCCACTCAACAGCAACACCGTTAACCCGATTAAAGATACAAGTGTGCGTCCGAATCGCATTTTCTCCTCCTTAGCCATAGGTGCAACGCGCGGAAGATTAACGCTTGCTCGTTGGCCGACATAGTCAGGTGAATTTAACGGTTAAGGAGCGCCCTTTGTAACGTCCACTTTAACCGCACTCAACCGTCAGTACGATTAGGAACGGAATCTCGAACGAGAGACATGGATAGTGACCGCAACAGTAAATCCTACTCACTGTTTGTTCGCTAGAGGAATCTACTATCGCATTGGCTATTTGCTCATTTGATCGATAGAACTCCCCTTGCCCCGCCTTACAACTCCGATACTTGAGTAAAACTCAAATGTCATCTGTGTGGCATTGGAAACTGCCACCTACTTTTTCAATGGTCAATCAAAAGCCAAGATTGTAAAAATCTCCCCTACTATTCTTCACCGCTTGATTGCCATCGTCTGTTATGCTGTCCAAACGTACAAAGTCGAACTTAGAAATCATGTCTTCTAGAATAAATAAGGGGGAAGATTCAGAAATAGGTGGGCGATTCCATGGAAAGCCAATCATGTCATGATAGGCTTCTTGCCTGAGGCAAGACATCCCAACTTGGTGGTCCAACAAACCAAACTAAACTAAACATAGACATCGTCCCGACTTCGTATTATCAGTAAATGTCAAGTTCAGATTTCTACGAATTTCAACAGCAGGAGCAGGTTTGGGGGTGGAAATATTGGGTTAGCGCGAAGACTTGATTTCTCCCCAGACAACTGCGACTTTGCCTCTAAAATCGACATTTTGGGCTTCCTGAAATCCCTCGTTCATGATACTTTGAACTTCCTCCTGACTCAGCGCTCGTTCATATACAAACGCCTCGTCAAGTACGCCTCGATAGCGTCTCCCTTCTTCATATGCCGCGGCTCCGATGCGGAAATTTATGGTGGACGGTTTTGCGGGCTGAATGGTCCCTATATTAATGTGAAATCCGCCGCGCACCGGGCGATCAGGCACCCCATTTTTATACCATATCCCGTTTTTACCTTCGCGCACGAACACGATATGTGTCCATTCATCTTTAATCACCTTGGCGGTGTGTCTGGGATTTCCCAACCCCTGCCAATTGAACACGCTTCCAATAGCAATCCGATAATTATTGGTGGTGTTTTCGTACTGCAAGAGGGAGGTTCCGGCATCGGATATCGCTCCGTCTCGACCGGAAAGTACATTTTGGAAGCGCTCCTGCGGGATGCTCGGAAGCATCCAGCATCCGATGCTCAAATCAACCGAGTCCACCTTGACCGGGCGTTCAATGTCTATCCATGTGTTCTCGTCCGCACCTAGGAATTTCAATGCCGATCCGAATTTACCGGGTACCCACTCCGGTTTCCCTGCGAACTCACCGTCGTGCTTATTGCGGGCAAAATCGTTAACTTTTTTGCCACCGTCTTCGTCAAACAGCCAGATTGCTACCGCATCTTTCAGGAGTCCCTGCGAATGAGCGATATGCGTCAAGGTTAAGCTTAGGAAAAAACAACTGATAGCGAAAAGCGTTACTTTAACGATCATTGTCTTCATAAGTTTTTTGCCGAATCTATTCAAAATTAATCGGGTATCCTTGTGGTAGCCCACATGAATGGAGCCAGTCTAATTTCACTAGATGCCATTTCCTGCAGGCATTGGTTTTTATGTTTCTATTTACAAACTCGGGGACGAGGACATTTGGTTAGCGCTGTGATTAAATTCTTCCCCAAACAGCCGCGGCTTTGCCCTTAGCGTCGACGTTCTGCGCTTCCTCAAATCCTTCGGCCATGATTCGCTGCACCTCGTCTTGACTCAGCGCTCTCTCAAATATAAACGTCTCGTCAATGACGCCTCTATAGCGCAGTCCATCATGAAATGGAGCGGCACCGATGCGGAAATTCGATATCGGAGGATTTGGCGCCTTGTTCGATCCAATATCAATGTAGAAATCGCCGCGCTTCGGACGATCGGGCTCGCCGTTTTTATACCATATCCCGTTCCTACCCTCACGCACGAAAACCAGATGAGTCCACTCATCCTTATTTAATACGGCAGTGTGTCTCGGATTGCCCAATCCCTGCCAATTGATCACTCCTCCGATAACAATTCGTTAGCGATTGACCCCGTTTTCGTACTGTGCAAGAGCTATGCCTTTGGCCGATTCAATAGCATCGCGACCGGAGAGGACATTCTGGTGCCAGTGCTGCGGGGCGCCTGGAAACAGCCAGCATTCGATGCTGAAATCAATGGTGTCTACGACCACCGGACGTTCAATGTCTACCCACTGATTTTCGTCTGCGCCGCTGAACTCCAATGCCGATTCGAATTTTCCCGGCACCCATTCGGGTTTGCCCTCGAACTCGCTGTCGTGATGGTTGCGGGCATAATCGGCAACTTTCTCGCCCCCGTCTTCATCAGACAGCCACATTTCCACCGCATCTTGCAAAAGGTTCAGCGAGTGAGCGACATGCGTTACGGTTAAACTGTAGAAATTAAAAGAACCGATAGCGAAAAGCGTAGGCCAAGCACTAATCCCGCCCGCTTGTTTTTACCGGGACGATTCAGAAATAGCCCGACACATTTACGGTCTAGATACGCGGCTTCCGCGAAGTGCGGCGCGCGGCAACTGGAAGGTTGGGGAAACAGACGTGACACATGACCAACCCCACTCGCCTATCGCAAGGTGATAGTTAGTGTCTGCTTTAGGTCCCAAGAACTTGTAACAGCAGGTTTGGAGACGAGGACACGTGCTAATTCGACGACTTTATTCTTCCCCATACAGTCGCGGCTTTGGCCTTGGCGTCGACGTTTTGCGCTTCCTGAAATCCGTCGTTCATGATTCGTTGAACTTCCTCTTGGCTCAGGGCTCTTTCAAATACGAACGCCTCGTCAATAACGCCCCTGTAGCGCAGATCATCTTGGAATGCCGCGGCACCGATGCGGAAATTTTTTATTGGAGGATTTGCCGGTTTATTTGATCCGATATCAATGTAGAAATTGCCGCGCTTCGGCCGATCGGGTTCGCCGTTTTTGTACCATATTCCGCCTCTACCCTCGCGCACAAATACCAGATGCGTCCATTCGTCCTGATTTATTCTGGCAGAGTGCCTCGGGTTGCCCAACCCCTGCCAATTGAACACGCCTCCGATAATTATGCGATAGCTGTTGACCGCGTTTTCGTACTGCGCGAGCGCAATGCCCTTGTCCGATTCCATAGCATCGCGACCGGAGAGCACATTCTGGTGCCAGTGCTGCGGGGCACTCGGTAACAACCAGCACCCGATGCTGAAATCAACAGTATCCACGACCACCGGACGTTCAATGTCTACCCACGTGTTTTCGTCCGCACCGCCGAATTTCAATGCCGATCCGAATTTACCCGGCACCCATTCGGGTTTGCCCTCGAACTCGCCGTCGTGTTTATTGCGAGCAAAATCGTTGGTTTTCTTGCCTCCGTCTTCATCAAACAGCCAAATTGCCACGGCTTTGCTCATTAATCCTTGCGAATGCGCCACACCCGTGAATAACAATCCTAGGAATACAAAACTGATGACGAAAACTGATACTTTGACAATTATTATTTTCATGGGTAGTTTGCCGGGAAGATGCAGATAAAGACGGGCACTCTTGTGGAAGCCTATAGTGTCACCGCACGCTTTCTCCATAGGGTAGGTACACACCA
The DNA here is from genome assembly GCA_965220415.1 of Candidatus Poribacteria bacterium. GTDB lineage: Bacteria > Poribacteria > WGA-4E > WGA-4E > JAJDTR01 > JAJDTR01. The sequence goes on along the minus strand of OZ244829.1, from coordinate 5,325,333 downwards.
ACTGGAAACTCAGCGGAACAAACGTTACACCTGAATCATCCCGATTGATACCTCCTTTAGAGTTGATGTGATGTTATAAGGGGCACATCACATGGCCCCACCAAGGTCATGCAATCCGAGAAAACCTTTTAGAGGCTTCTCGAAGTATAGCAGGTTACCGATACCATGACTTAATCTTTCCCCAAGTCGTAGTGGATTTGCCTTGCGAACTGACCGCTTGGGCATTTTCGAAGCCTCTCTTGAAGATGGATCTAACTTCCTCTTCTTCTAGCGCTCTGCTAAAGATAAACGATTCGTCAACCTTGCCGTTAAACTCCCTACCGCCGAGAACCCAATTGCCGATTCGGAAGTTTGACGTGGCCGGAACGACCGGCTTGTCTGAACCCAATAGGGTATCCATCTTCTCTATTCCGTTCAGGTACCACTTTCCCCGATTCCCTCTGCGAACGAAAGCAAAATGGTTCCACACTCCCGCCTTTAACTGTACGGTTCCGCCACCGCCCCAATTCACCCCGTCGCCAAGCGCAATCCCAAACAGGTTGGTGTTGTTGTTAATCATTTCGAACGAAATACCCCGGCGCGGCGGTTCCTGATGGCTGGAGAGAATATTTGTCCATGTATTCTGCCTGTCCTTGGGATTCGCCCAACACCCCATGCTGAAATCAACCATCTTCTTAAGTGTCACGACAGGGTTGTTCATTTCCACCCAACCATGCTGCTCAAATTCGAGGGCTTTTCCGAACTTTCCATCCACCCACTCGGGATCGAAGTGCTCAAATACCCCGCCGTTGTCGTTGCCCGAGAAATCCTTAACCTTGCTTCCGCCTCCCTCGTCAAGCAGCCAAATCGCCAGAGCACCGTCGAAGTCAATCTGTGCCTCTGCGGAAGTTGTCCACATGAGAGCGCAGAAACCAAAAAGGAGAAGGATGCGGACGGGACTGAGATCGGCGATATTCATCAGTTCCTACCTGCTCGTTTCGGATATGTGGGGACACCTACGACTCTTGGCTGCGCGGACGTACCGTTGGTGGAGTCAGCAGGATGCTACTATTCTGAACGTCAGGAAACACCGCTCAAATCCTTAACGCAACAGAGGTTATACACGAATCAACGCGACGAATACTGTTGTTGCCACTTCCGGTGGTAGGCTCGTGCTACGTGCGAAAACAGAGAGAATCCGAGAGGACTTCTACAGCGAAAAAGGTCATTGATGCCAAGACTTTATCTTGCCCCAAGTTGTAGCGGCTTTACCCTGCCAACTGACGGCTTGCGCATTTTCGAAGCCTCTCTCGGCGATAGAGCCAACTTCCTCCGGCTCCAGCGCCCTGCTAAAAATAAATGATTCATCAACCTTACCGTTATACTCTCTCGTCCCGAGTACAAAGTTTCCGATTCGGAAGTTTGATGTGGCGGGAAAAACCGGCTTATCCGATGCCAATCTGACTTCCATCGACTCTTCTCCGTCGAGGTACCAAGTTCCGATATCTCCTGTGCGAACGAATGCCATATGATTCCATACACCGGCTTTTAATTGCGCCCATCCTCCGCCCACCCAATTTTCCCCGTCGCCGAATGCAATCCCAAAAAAGTTTGTTTGGTCTTCAAACATTTCAAACGACAATCCTCGACGCGGCGGTTCTTGGTGACTGGATAGAATATTCGTCCAAGTCTTTTGGCTGTCCTCGGGATTCGCCCAGCATCCCATACTGAAATCAACCATGTCTTTCTCGGTCACGACAGGGTTGTTCATCGTCACCCAACTCTGCTGGTCAAACTCCAACGCTGTTCCGAACTTACCATCCACCCATTTGGGTTGGCCCTGCCCAAATGCCCCGCCGTTGTCGTTGCCTGAGAAATCCTCGACATCGACGCCTCCATCCTCGTCAAGCAGCCAGATCGCCAGGGCTCCGTCAAAGTTTAACTGAGCCGGTGCAGTACTTGTCCACATAAGGACGCTGCAACTAAGGAGGAGAATGATTCGGAAGAGACTGAGATTTATGCTATTGATGCCACGACTTGATTTTACCCCACGTCGTAGCGGCTTTCTCTTTCGGCGTGACAGCTTGCGCATTTTCGAGTCCCTTCTCAACTATTGCTTCAATTTCCTCGGCATCCAACGCCCTACTGAACAAGAATGACTCGTCAACCTTGCCGTTGAACTCCCGACCGCCCAAGACCCAATTGCCGATTCGGAAGTTTGATGTGGCAGGGACAACCGGCTGGTCCGAACCCAAATCGTATTTACCTTGATTTTTCCCGTTCAAAAACCACTGTCCTTTTTTTCCCGTGCGAACAAACGCCAAGTGATTCCACACGCCGGTTTTTAACAAGACGTTTCCAGCGCCGAACCAATTCGGTCCGTCACCAATTGCAATTCCAAACAAGTTTGTTTCGTTATTGAGCATTTCAAAGGAAATACCACGGCGCGGCGGCTCCTGATGGCTCGAAAGAATGTTCGTCCAAGTTTTTTGGCTATTCTCGGGATTCGCCCAGCACCCCATGCTGAAATCAATCATCTTTTCTACTGTAACGACTGGATTGTTCATCGCCACCCAACTGTCCTGCCCGAATTCCAGCGCCCTTCCGAACTTCCCAGCCACCCACTTCGGTTTGCCATGCGCAAATGCCCCGCCGTTGTCGTTGCCGGAGAAATCCTCAACCTTATTGCCACTTCCCTCGTCGAGCAGCCAAATCCCCAGAACGCCGTCCAAGTTCAACTGTGCCGCTACGGAGTTTGTCCACATAAGGGCGCAGCAACCAAGGAAGATAACAGTGCGGAGGAGACTGCGATTGGTGATTCGCATCATTTCTTGCTTGCTCCTTTCGGATAAACGAACACACCTACGACTCTAGTATTCACGGACATACAGTTCGTAGCGACAGGAGTATGTTCTTATTCCTAAACTCTAGGAAACTCCACCCAAATCCTCAGCGCAACAGACGTTATCCATGAATCAATCCGACGAATATTGCTGTTGCGAATTTCGGTGGCAGGTCCGTGCCAAGTTTGTGCTAACAGAGAGAATTCCAAGACAGATTTTCTACGGCGTGATAGGCTACTGATGCCAAGATTTTATCTTTCCCCAAGTCGTAGCCGCCTTGTCTTTCGCACCGACGGCTTGGGCACTTGCGAGTCCCTTCTCAACAATTGCCTCAATTTCGTCGGCATCCAACGCTCTGCTAAACAAAAAGGATTCGTCAACCACGCCGTCGAGCTCCCTACCGCCGAGAACCCAATTACCAATCCGGAAGTTTGACGTGGCAGGGACAACGGGTTCACCTGAGCCTAATCCGATGTTGCCTAGACTTCTTCCGTTCAGGTACCATGTTCCGGTTCTTCCCGAGCGAACGAATGCGAGATGATTCCAAACGCCGGTCTTTAACTGGACGGTTCCAGCACCGAACCAATTCGGTCCATCGCCAATAGCAATCCCGAATTGATTGATGTTGTTGTTTATCATTTCAAACGAAATTCCCCGGCGCGGCGGTTCCTGATGGCTAGAAAGAATGTTCGTCCAGGTTTTTTGCTGGGGACCGGGATTCGCCCAGCACCCCATGCTAAAATCAACCATCTTTTCGACTGTGACAACAGGATTGTTCATCGCCACCCAACTTTTCCCGTCAAATTCCAGCGCCTGTCCGAACTTCCCATCCACCCACTTCGGTTTACCTTGCGCAAATGACCCGCCGTTGTCGTTACCGGAAAAATCCTCAACGTCATCGCCTTTTCCCTCGTCGAGCAGCCAAATTCCCAACGCGCCGTCAAAGTCCAACTGCGCCGAGGCAAAATTAGTCCAGCAAAGAACGCCACAGCTAAGGAGGAGAACGAAGTGGAATCGCTTGAGATCTATAACTTTAATCATGTTTTAAAGGTTCCTTTCCGAGATGTAAGGTTACCCGTGACTTCACGGATAAATCAATATTATAGGGTCGGGATTGTGGCAATTTCCCGAGGATGGCGCGCCCCATTCCGATCAACAACCGTCTAAAAAATGCTTCAGGTGGGGTACCGCTAGACCCGCGCAAACCAACAGAATCTCGTTAGAGACTCATGCGGGAATTCCTACAGTGTCGAGTCACTCATACCAAGATTTGATCTTACCCCAGGTCGTAGCCGCTTTGTCTTTGGAGCTGACGGCGTGGGCGTTTTCGAAGCCTCTTTTGAAGATGGATTCAATTTCGTCGTCTTCCAGCGCCCTGCTAAATACAAACGATTCGTCCACAATACCATTAAATTCTCGACCGCCTAAGACCCAATTTCCGATTCGGAATCTGGAGGTAGCAGGCACAACAGGATCACGTGATGCCAAATTGTTTTTCGTTTGAAGCTTTCCGTTTAAAAACCATCGACCAGTACCGCCATCGCGCACGAAAGCCAGATGATTCCATGCGCCGGTTTTTAATTGGACATTTCCCGCCCCCGCCCAATTTGGCCCGTCTCCAATAGCAATCCCGAAAACATTGAGATCGTTGTTAAGCATTTCAAACGAGATACCACGGCGCGGCGGTTCCTGATGGCTAGAGAGTATATTTGTCCACGTCTTCTGCTGACCCCCGGGATTCGCCCAACATCCCATACTGAAATCTACCATGTCTTTTACGTTCACGACAGGTGTATCCATCGTCACCCAACTCCGTTGATCGAACTCCAACGCGCTGCCAAACTTGCCATCCACCCATTCGGGATTTCCATTCGTAATTGCCCCGTCATTACCGGCATCGGAATAGTCCTTAATCTCCCTGCTTTCATCGTCAAGCAGCCAAATCCCTAATGCGCCATCCAAGTCGAGTTGCGCCGTAGATATGCTCGTCCACACAAGACACCCGCAAATTACTAAAAAAAGGCTAAGATTTGAGATTTTCATCATAGTCATAAACGTTCCTTTAGGAGATGTGAGGGCACATGAAACTCGCGCCCTCACCATTCGATGTTGATTATCCAAGAGGTGTCTACCTCAGTTACTTCCGGGCTTTAATCTGGCCCCAAGTAACGGATGCTTTGTCTCTCGGATCCACAGCTGTTCCGGTACCTGCAAGTGCGGCGGCAATACCGTTGTCAACGATGTCCTTGATTTCCTCGGCCTCCAGCGCCCTGCTAAAAATAAATGATTCATCAACCTTACCGTTATACTCTCTCGTCCCGAGTACAAAGTTTCCGATTCGGAAGTTTGATGTGGCGGGAAAAACCGGCTTATCCGATGCCAATCTGACTTCCATCGACTCTTCTCCGTCGAGGTACCAAGTTCCGATATCTCCTGTGCGAACGAATGCCATATGATTCCATACACCGGCTTTTAATTGCGCCCATCCTCCGCCCACCCAATTTTCCCCGTCGCCGAATGCAATCCCAAAAAAGTTTGTTTGGTCTTCAAACATTTCAAACGACAATCCTCGACGCGGCGGTTCTTGGTGACTGGATAGAATATTCGTCCAAGTCTTTTGGCTGTCCTCGGGATTCGCCCAGCATCCCATACTGAAATCAACCATGTCTTCCTCGGTCACGACAGGGTTGTTCATCGTCACCCAACTCTGCTGGTCAAACTCCAACGCTTTTCCGAACTTACCATCCACCCATTTGGGTTGGCCCTGCCCAAATGCCCCGCCGTTGTCGTTGCCTGAGAAATCCTCGACATCAACTCCTTCACCTTCGTCAAGCAGCCAAATCGCCACGGCGTCGTCAAAATCCAACTGAGCCTCGGCAAAGTTCGTGCAGAGAAAAGCGCCGCAACTTAATATGAGAAAGAAGTGAAAAAGTCTGAAATTCTTAAGATTTATCATTTGATGCTCCTTTCCGAGATGTAACAGCGCCAATTACTGTGTCGTCACAGATGGAAATAATCTGTGGCGTCAGGAGTATGCTATTTTCCTGAATTCACTACACTCCGTCTAAAACCTTAACACAATAGAAGCAGCACACAAGAAGCAACACACAAAATTTCCCTTAAGACAACTCAAATACCGTTAATGTAATGCTCAGACAAATAGGAGATGTGAGGGCACATGAAACTCGTGCCCTCACCATTCGATGTTGATTATCCAAGAGGTGTCTGCCTCAAGTTACTTCTGGGCTTTAATCTGGCCCCAAGTAACCGATGCCTTGTCTCTCGGATCAACGGAGGTTCCACCGCCGGCAAGTGCGGCTGCGATACCGTTCGCGGCGATGTCGGCAATCTCCTCACCGCTCAACGCTCTCTCAAATAGGAACGCGTCGTCAACGGCGCCGTTGAATTCGCGGCCACCTAGCACCCAGTTGCCAATGCGGAAATTGGACGTGGCTGCGACAACGGGATCGGCGGATGCCAACTCAAACCTGCCGCCCGGCATCTCGAATTCATCCGGCACGCCATTCCAGTACCAGGTACCGATGTTGCCGGTGCGTACGAAAGCCATGTGGTTCCACACGTCCGTGTCGAGTTGAACGGTACCATTCCCGGCCCAGTTCGGACCGTCGCCGATAGCGATGCCGAATAGATTGAGATTGTTTTCAATCATCTCAAACGAAATACCGCGGCGCGGTGGTTCCTGGTGACTTGAGAGGATATTCGTCCACGTATTCTGGGAGTCGCCCGGATTCACGTAGCACCCCATGGAAAAGTCCACGGTGTCCACGACAACGGGTGCACCCATTTCGACAAAAGAACCGCCCTGATGCGCGCCGTCAAACCGCAACGCGCTTCCAAATTTGCCGTCGACCCACTGGGGTTCTCCGACTGCAAACGCGCCGTTGTTTCCGTTGCCGGAGCTATCCCCGACTTTGTCGCCAGCACCTTCGTCGAGAGTCCAGATAGCCAGGACCTCGTCCATTTTGACAGCGTCGCTAACGTTTGTAAAGGCTAAGCACGCCAAGAGCACGCCTAGGCATAATAGGCTTGACCTAACAAAACCCATTTTCATTTCAGTCTCCTTTGTATTTATAATTGGCGTGAGTACGCGGTGAAGCGCCTCTCACACCTATATATTTGCGGAATTTTTAGCCCGCAAACATCATTCCGGGTTCTTAATGTACCCGGCCCATAGTTCCTCCCTACGGTACGCTTACCGTCGGAAGAAAACCGTCTGTCAATTTCTAACGATTATCACTCAACTCTGGCATCAAAAAACATCATTGCTGCCTTCTCCGACAACTTAATATTAGTCGGAATTACCCATTATAATGAAATTCCAGTGGCGTGTCAACAGTTTTTTTGCAAAGGAAAGAAAAAAATGCAGTTGCCGAAATTGAAATCGGCAACTACAATCAGTGGCGAGTGGTCAGCCCGTAGGTTGGGTTGAACGAACATTCGAAAGAAATCGTTCACAGATTGAAGACTTCCGATGCTGCATTCTGTCCGAGAACGTGGGTAATCCGCGTGAAACCCAACACCTAATACCATTTCTTTAAAATGCAAGTGCATTGATGACGTGGATTGGGTAAAGAAACTTGCGTGTAGCAGAGTAAGAAACCTTATCTCCGCGCAAAGCCACCCGGGCAAGATGCCCCGCCTACGGAGAAAATGAACGATATAATTAAGAAAGTATATACATTATTCTTATCTTCCGCATTATCGAGCACCTAAAAGTTTAATTTCTCAGTTGGCCGTATCCCGCATCATAATTAACAGCATGCCATTATCCCTGTCGGAATAATTCCCTCATCAAGTGACCCTCATTTTTTGCTCAATGACAGGTTTTGAAAAAGCGTTCCTTCGTAGAATGGTTTCACTCCAGAGGATCAAGCGAACGAATAGTGAGTGCGATAGTAGATCCTGTGAGATGTCAATAGAACACGATCCCTCCCCCGCGTCTGCACTCCAGAGGATCAAGCGAGTGAATAGCGAGTGCGATAGAGATCCTGTGCAATGTCGAGTGTTACTTGAGAGCAATGAAGTTGATAATGGAAGGGCAAAATCGGTCAATCAATCGGACTCACGGTGGTACCTTGGTGATTTTTTCTCGTTTGTGAATATATACCCCAAGATTTTGCACGTGAAAATTCGAGATTGCACAAGTCTATTATGTGGAAGATGAGATCCACGTTCCACTATAGTAAATTAGTAATTGTTTAGTCCATCGGTCTGGATTTGCCAATCCAGACCGAGCGGGGGCAGGGAGCGCGCCGAGTAGGGAAGTACAATGCTAATTCCGGCTAATCGGGGGCTTACATGCCCAGACGGAAGTGCGACGAACTGTAATACTTACGAACCAAACGATGTACTAAACAGTTACAAAAATTAAAACTGTCGAGGAACGCAGTCTTCCAATCTTCCCTCCTTCCAAATTCAAATCACTCCTCCTTTATTTCAATCAACTTATTCGCATCAAGAGGTCCCATAACCACCTGCTTTTTTCCCGAGGGCCATAGGACATCAATTCGATCCACTTTGTCCGCGCCGCCCAATCCGAAGTACAGCGGATATAGGCTCTGCGAAAGGTATCCCGACTGCCCGTCGTGGACTTTAACATAGGACTCGGATCCTGCGGTAACGGTAACCTTCGCGCCCAACCCGTCTCTGTTTGAATCGCTTCCGATGAGATTCACCTTCAGAAAATTGACCGCTTTCTTCTCGGTGAGGTTGCTGACAAGAACCAGTGGCTCGGAGTTAAACTCGTTCGTGACGATGTCCAAATCGCCGTCGCCATCCAGATCGAAGATGATGGATGATCGCGTACCCAATGCTCCGAGCACCGTAATCCGTCCGGTTTGCCCCTTGCAATCCTTGTGTCCCCTATCTTCGCCCGAACAATCGAGTTCAAACCACGGCTTCGTTGTTCGTCCATCTCGGCGAGGTTCAACGCCTACGATGAATTCACTGTCAAGAAACGTCTCGCCGCGATTGTTCAGCAGCAGGGAATTTACACCGTATCGAAAAGGATAGTTCATGCTCGAGGTAAGGAACACATCGTCGTATCCGTCCGCATTCAAGTCGCCGACACTCAGTCCCCAGGGCCAATAATTCTCGGTGCCTATTTCATCCGAGACCTCGACATAAGTGCCATCGCCCTCGTTCCTGAAGAATGCATTGCCGAAGATGCTGTTTCCCCCGGACCGCAGCGAGGATTCGGGCCACTGCATCCGTGACTTCAACTTCTCGCGCTCCGGTCCAATGTCCTCGGACATGTCCGAGTGCATGTCAGAAATAATGATGTCCAGCAAACCATCATTGTTATAGTCAAAAACCTTGATTCCCATCGCGCCCCATGGGGTTTTCGGGAAGACTTCACGGCTCCTTTTTACAAAGGACTCGCCGTTCACGTTCTCGTAATATTCATCATGCCCCTGCATGTTCAACACATACAGATCCGGATAATTGTCGCCGTTGACATCTATGGGCGAGGCGTCGCCGCTCCAACTTCCGTCAATTAATCCGGTCTCTTCGGTGACATCCGCAAAGCGGTTGTCTCCCATATTCTTGTAGAGGATGCTGTTTTCGGTACGCTCCGGTTTAAGGTGACCGGTGAAGGCATCCCTAAGACCGACCCAATATCCGCCTCGCCCCTTGAGCGGTATGGTGTAGACCCCCACATTGGTCAAGAAGAGGTCTAGCAAACCGTCGAGGTTATAATCAAAGAAAATGCCGCCGGACGAATGCCCGACATAACCCAATCCAGCCGTCTCCGTTATGTCGTTAAACACGCCACTCCCGTCATTTTCAAACATGAGGTTGCCCATGCCGACTGTAGTAACAAATAGATCGGAATCGCCATCGTTGTCTATATCGGCAAAGGACGCCGTGACACTGATACGATCGGCTACTGCCACACCTGCGGACTCCGTGATGTTTTCAAATCTACCATCCCCCAGGTTTCTCCACAGTTCGTTGCCCCCCAGTTGATTGATAAAGTAGATGTCATACAGTTCGTCTTTGTCGACGTCAGCGATGACGATTCCATTACCGTGGTCGTAATGAACTAACTTATACTCCTTCCCGGCATCATCCACTATCTGGTGAACGAACTGAATCCCGCTTTCCATGGCGCGGTCCGTGAATTGAAAATCGTAGAAGACGTTGAACTGATCGACTGTCTCCAACTGCGCCTGTCTACGGGTTTCCAACCATGGCGGATCTTGGGCTTCCTCAGGAACGGACACTTGCTTCGGTTCCTCCGCAACGACGGAAACCGCTGCCAGAGTCATCATAGTGACGAAACAAAGATAAAATGTAACCGCCAAGCCAGAGTGAAACTTCATTGATGTCATTGAAATTTCTCCTTGTGGATTTATTCGGTTGCATTGCACCGCAGCAACTCCGAGGTTAACGCTCCTTCAAGCCTAACCGTCACGCCCTGTTTCATGAGCGTAAAGCCGTCTACCTCGCAAGTATGACCACTATTGTCCCACGTCACGAGATAACGTTTGGAAACATCCAAGCCGCGGAAACGTAAACAGTATTCGCTTTCCTTCGGCGCCGACAATTGGAATATACCCGCAATGGCGCGCCTGCGATCTCCTGACGCAAGCTCCAGCACACCCCAGCCGGTGGGTTCCGTACCTTCAAAGGTGGGCGTATGGTGATAGATTCGTCCGGTGTTCATGAACGGTCGAACGAAGTGCTTGTATAGGTTGATGAAGTGCCGAATGCGTGCAAGTTGATTGGGATTCCAACTCGCGCCGAGCGGATGAAAGAAAGCCAGCGTAGGTCTGACGAAAAGCAGCAGCCGCCACTGAAAATCGAGTTCCGCGACTATGTGACCATTCTGACCGGCGACCAGACGATCTACATGTTCCGGCGGCAATGCCATCGTCATGCCGTTGGTAATGGAAAAGGAACGCGGTGCAATCTGCCAATCCGTGACCCAAGAGTGACTAAAACGCCGCACCATGCCGATATCCGTGCGGCCGCCTCCGCCGGCGCAGCTTTCCAAGATTACGTTCGGGAATCGCGCACGCAAACGATCGTACATCGCGTATAGTGCCTCGTAGTAGCGCCAGTAAAGGCTCTCCACATAGCCGTTGCGCACGGTTTGTCCGCCTTGACGAATCCCACCAACGTTGTAATCCAACCGGAAGAACTCCAATTCGTTTTCAGAAATAACACGAGTAATTTGCTCTTCCATCCAATTCGCCGCGTCCGGATTGGATAAATCCAACATTCGACCGAGTCTTTTTTCGCCGTCGTAGGCGGTTGCCAACCATTCCGGGTGTTCTTGCGCAATCTGGCTTTCATCCCCGATGCGCTCGGCATCCATCCAAAGCCCGAAGAGCATCCCGTGTTCATGACAACGATCTCGGAACGGGCCGATACCGTCAGGGAAACGACCCGTGTCCACCTGCCAATCACCGACAGTGGTTGCCCAATTCCCGTACGGCGGTGCATACCAACTGGCGTCTATAAAGAAAACCTCGCTGCCCCATGCCGCCGCGTTCTCAATCTGATGAAACACATAATCTGTAGTGATTTCAAGCTCGGGACCGATTCCGGACTCAATCCAACCGCCGCGCCCTCTGGGCTGCGGCATAAACACGCTGCGGCGCAGGTGATCATGCATCGCTTGAATACTCGCGTCCAAGTCGCCGAACACCATGCCCAAGTGCACTTCGGGCGACGTGACCGTCTCTCCTGGCTCAATGACACGGTGCGGCGGCGGTGCGTCTGGACCGACGCGGAAGAAGAGGCTATAAGCTCCCACATCGCCGACAGGCGCATCAAGATCAAACTCGAACGAAAAACCGCCCGACCATGCGAGTTGGCAGACGAAATGCTCGCCGGTCGCATTGTTCCGTAGGACAAACATCGGGTGGCGATGCCGATCTCGTCGATACCGCCCATCCACGCGGTATCCCGCCGTTGGAATCGAGTGCCATTTGAAATTCCCCTCGTCACCCCAAGCGGAATTAGCCATGTATCCGATAGAATAGAGATCTGACATCTCTGTCGCTACCGGTACGGCGTGACTTCCCCATTGGCCCGAAAATTTCAAAACGCCGCTCCATGGAAATACTGCCGATAGCGCCGCGGGTCGATCTCCCGTGTTGGTTATCTCGAGCCATCGAGTCATAACCGCGGTACCATCTAGCAGCATGTGAACCTTCACCGTCACCGGACGAATCGTATGTCTGAGCGTCACGACAGCGTGCAGACAAGTACACTCGCCGTGAGATCCATGCCGAGTCTCCTCGTTCTTCTGGTAATCCACCCACTCCCAATGTGATGCAAGGAGTTGCCCGTCTATTTCAAGCCAGAACGACTGAGGCGCGGAATGCTGAGCAGGGTCAAGCCGCACATCCTCCCAAGCGTTGACGTAGCCCGAACCGTTCCAAGTTCTGGACACGAAACCACCCTTGATGAGAGATTCTTCATAGACAACCATCCCCGAACGATAACTCAATGTCGGGTGAGGTTGCTCGGCGAAAAACACATCGGACCAATCGTTTTCGTTAGAAATATCCTGTTCCATTCATTGTCTCCTTTAGCTTGACTTTGTACAACTGTAGGGTGGGCACCGCCCACCATTTCATAGGGTGCGAACTACGATCGAACGAATTGAAAAGCGAATGGATAACGAATGTGATAGAGTTTTTCACAAGTTATACCATTTCTATATATTAGCAGTATCTATACACCTTCCGCCCCGCTGGGGCTTTTTGAGGCTGGTGCGCAGGGGATCTCTATCGCCCTCCTTAATCAGTCGGTTGATCGCACCCTACAAATTGTACTTTTCAAACAGGTTCTTATCCCTTGATTGATGCCGTTTGCCGATACTGCACCTCCGCCGTCGCAGTCGCCACATTGTCGAACCGTCCACGTGCCACCTGCGCCAATATCAGCAAACCCTCCATCGTTTCTTCGGATGTCGCGGATAGACGAACGGGACAGTCAAACCGCTCCGTGATTACCTTCCGCAGAACGTCGCAATTCCCTACAAGCCCTCCCGAAAGCACTAAACCATCCCAATCTTCCTCCGGCGAAAGTCGAGAGGCGCACGCGTCATAGTTGTCCCCCATGTCCTCAAAAGCCGCGCGAAAGAGGGTGCCGACATTTAAATTGTCCACGGTGATATTGCGGATTTCGCCATGGTTTCCCATAGGCCCCTCAAAGAAGGCAAGGTCGACACTGAGATCTGTGTCCGCGGCATCCGCGGCTGCCGAGATGTAATGCCACGGATCTTCGACCTCAAGTCCCTGAGCTTGCGGAATTTCCCTCAATAGGTCAATCAGCACGTTTAACGATCTGCCGGCGGGCAGATGGGTCAGCGCTTTGAGATACTGCCGATCGAAGTAGGGGCGCACCTGGTAATCGCCGGGTTGATAGCCGTCAGCCAATAAACCGATTTGCGAACCCGTCGACACGTTGATGGACAACTCGTTCCTCCGCAATCGCGTTCCGGCTAAGGCGCATTGATGGTCACCGACCGACGGATATGATCCAATCGCACTGCCATGCACCGCCATCTCACCTACCACGTGATACGGGTCGCTCAACCGCGGCCAGTGTAATCCTGCGATGCCCAACTCGTCGAACGCCTCCCGATGCCACTGATTCGTTTGCACGTTCAGCGTGCCGAGGGCGCTCGTATATTCGGTCACCGGTTCCGCATCACAAAGTATCATCGCAACATAATCGGCGAGAGCCAACGGAATCGCTGAGTCGGGTAGTTCCCCCTGCTCAGCCAACCAGAACAGTAAGCTAAGCGCCGAACCGGGCTTGCAGTCGTTTCCGAGTTCCTCCATTCGCGTTCGAGTCAGCCGCCGTTCAAGTAATTGAAAGGCGCTGCCATCATCGGAGGAGTATGGCTCCAGCGTGCGTTGGTCACGCCAAGAAATGTAATTTGTCAGCGCGTTTCCCGACTCGTCGACTAAGATGACTCCGCCCATCTGCCCCGTCCAGTGAACGCTTGAGACTTCCGGAGCCAAATCCAGCAACCGGACGAGGAGGTTTTCGACCACCTCCTGAATTCGAGATGGTTCCACCTCAAAGTATCCTGTTGGTAGACCCGAAAGTGGAGCCGGAAAATCCTCCTTGATAACTTCTCCGACAGCGGAATTTTCAAGATCCAATACCGCCCCTTTGACGCTTGAAGTACCAATATCAATACCTAGACACTTCATGGAGTCACCCTGCGTGCTGCAACGAGATAGGGACTACGTGAAACGTAAATCGTAATTGTTTAGTCCATTGACTCCTTGCGGCGAATGCAAGGCGATCCCTTTATTCCACGACCGATGGCAATTTCTCTCATGTACCCAACATGCGTGCGATATCCCTGTAGGAGGGGCATCTTGCCCCGATATTCCGCGTTCACGATAAATCAACTCCCTAAACAACTATGCAATGAAAATCCACTTTCGGTAGGGAATCGCTCCGGCATCGGGGCAAGATGCCCCTCCTACATATAATCCAAGAATGCCCCGCTGCCGATAGCCAGGCGCGATACACTGCCAAACTAATATTGCCACTCGTTTTGGCTGAACTAAACAGTTACCATAAATCTTACACAGCAAAGATAATCTCTGAATTAAACAAGAGGTACACAGCTCGACTTTGTACATTTGAGCGATACAACAAGCGGTGTTGCTCAAACGCTGAAGAAAAGCGGGGGAGATTTTAGCCATCTGGCCTATTTGGTAGACCATTGAAAAAGTCTCCGCGGTTTCTAGTGCCATCACAGCGGGGCAAGATGGGATCTCTATCGCCTTCACTATTCGTTCAGTTGATCGCCCGCTATCCACTCGCTTGATCGTTATTCCCTACTCAATTGCGAGCACGCAGCGGCCGGAAAAACTCCCGTAAATCTGCCGCCATCTCCTCCGGGCGCTCGTGAATGGCGAAATGTCCGCCCTCCGGATAATCGTTGTAATGCACCACGTTGTAGTATCGCTCCGCCCGCTTTCGGACAATCGGCGCCAACTCGTGAGGGTAAGCGGCAACCGCCGTCGGCACTTCGATTCGTTGGCCCGGCGGAAGCTCCCACGGGTGATAGTACGACTCACTGTAGAGCCGTATCGCGGACCAGAACGAGTTCGACACCCAGTAGAGCATGACGTTGGTAATAAGCATGTCACGCGGAAAAAGTTTCTCGAAATCGTCGCCCCAGCCGCACCACGCGCGCCATTTTTCAATAATCCATGCTGCAAGCCCCGCCGGCGAATCGGTCATCCCGATGGCAAGCGTCTGAGGGCGTGTCATCTGTTGGTGACAATAGGCGCCTTCATCAATCCAATACCTCTCAACGTTCTTCCAATAGCGCAGCATATCGGGATCTTTCGGCTTGACGGGCGCCCACTTCATGCCAAGACCGCGTAGGATATCGGGATCTTTGTCTTCCGGTTCCCGCTCATCCCCCAACCTCGGAAACAGACAATTCAAGTGGATCCCAATTAAGTGCTCCGGATGATGATATCCAAACGGAGCCGTAATGAATCCGCCCCAATCCCCGCCTTCAATTCCGTAGCGCTCATAACCCAACCCTTGCGTCATCAGCTTGTCGTATATCTTGGGGTGATGTTGGAACCCGAAACCGTCCTCTTCGGGATAATCCGAGAATCCAAAACCGATAATTGACGGGATGACCACTGTGAAAGCGTCTGCCGGATCGCCCCCGTACGAGGCGGGATCGGTGAGCATCGGGAGGATGCGAAACAGCAAAATGAATGACCACGGATACCCGTGCATCATGAACAACGGCATGGGATTCGGTCCCTTGCCCGCTTCATGGATAAAGTGAATACCAAGCCCGTCAACTTCAGCTTTAAAGTGCCGGTAGCTATTGAGTTTTGCTTCCTGTTCGCGCCAATCGTACTTATGAATCCAGTAGTCAATCAAATCCTTCATGTAATCGAAGTCTACACCTCGACTCCAGCCGGTCCCCGACACCGAACCCGGCCAACGGGTGCGTTCCAATCGGGCGCGAAGGTCGTCCAGCACTTCCTGTGGAACGTTCAATGAGAAGGGTTGAATTGCAATTGACATATAATTGGCTGATTATAGCAAGACTGCCTCCAATTTACAAGAATAAACGTTAAGTGTTTAGTGGTTAGTGATTAGTGGCTAGTAAAACTCAAAACGTGCAATGAATTGCACTACTACGAACCTGAAAGCAGTGATTAATGGCTAGTAATGGGCACTCACAAGGGGTAATCCTCGAAAATATGGCGAAAATTCGCCTAAATTCATAAGCGATTGCCCTGCGCTCGCCCTAGATCAATAGACTAAACAGTTACGAATAAACTTACTGTCAATTTCATCCAGACCCGTTCCTGCTGGATCGAAAATCCGGCAGATTTCATGTCCGCATTCGCTCGGCTTTGTACAATTATAGTACATTGTAGGGTCGGCACTGCCCACCACTTCTTGTAGGGTGCGCATTGCGCACCAGCATGGGAATCAAGTTAAGCATTTTGCGGCGCGGGTTGCACACTTTCAATGCTTCAATCTGTTGATATTCACGTAAACTTGGACGAAAGAATCCCTTTTGATTCATCGGTCAGTCCGCTAAGAAGATGTGCGATAGCACTCGTTCTCGTAGGGGCGGGGTTCCCCCGCCCGATAGGGACTAAAGTTATAATTTCACGAGGGAATATCCGGCGATACTAGACGAAATCTCTTAAATTTATCCTTATGGGGTGCGCATTGCGCACCAGCCTTTCAAATCGGCACCTGTCAGAACATCTGTTCTCATTATTCTTCAATCATCATTCTTCAATCATCGCATCGAACGATAAATTCTCTATACCCGCGATGCAATCTTCCAGTGTGTTGGAGGTCAAGGGAAACACATCTGATTTGCATTGACAACTTTACACGTGTATAGTATAATAGGGAACGGACAGATAAGCGGCGGAGTGGATGTGCTACTACCCTAATCAACCGTTTTCCGTGTTCCAACCAGATGGCACTTTGGCTTTTCTCGTACCTAACTTATCTTCCGCATTATTGAGCACCTAAAAGTTTAATTTTCTCAGTTGGCCTTATCCCACATCATAATTGACAGCATGCCATTACCCTGTCGGAATAATTCTTTCCGCAAGTAACACGTTCTAGTCGGAGTCCCTTTTCTCGATCCAGAGGATCGAAATGTCAATAGAATGCGATATGTCCATATTCCCGCGCTCCAGCGGAGCGCTATGTGGTGTGTTACTTGGCGGAAATGAAGTTGATGATGGAAGGGCAAAACGGGTCGATCAATCGGACTCACGGTAGTACCTTGGTGATTTTTGCTCGTTTGTGGATATATACCCCAAGGTCTTGCATGTGAAAATTCGAGATTGCACAAGTCTATTATGCGGGAGATGAGCCTAAATTTGACCTTGGTAACAATGATCTTTTTTTTCTGTACCTACTTTGTACCTACTTGCCCGCGTATGAACCCGCGCTATCAAAGGAAAGTATTGAATCAAAAAAGGTGAACACCCCCTCGAAATCAAGCCGCCGTTCACATGCTTGTACCTAGTTTTTGGGGCTATTTTTACAATGAATAGGGGCAAGTTCAGCCGAAACCGCTCAAAAAGGCTAGCGGATCAACATATTGTTCACGTATTCGGACTCTCAAGCGACTGAACAAAGTACGATAAAGGGAATGAGAACATCTACTGATTTTATTCATCATTCGTTCCGATGATGCTGTAGAGTGAAGAACCTGTGAAGCTGAAAACAGCTGCCAAGGTTAGTTTTAACGCGAGAGCGGTTGAGTGGTATTAGATGCGTTTCCAGTGTGTTGGATGTCAGGGGAAACGCATCTAAATTTTCTGCTGGGCAAAAAAGAAAATCAGGCTAAGTTTGTGGCAAGTTTTCTAAGGATCGTAGGTTGGGTTGAATGAAATTCGTTAATGATCGTTAATCTTAGAGGCGTGTCCGAGTGCCCAATTTGCTCGAACGTGCAAAATTTGAGTGAAACCCAACATCAATGGTACATTCTTCCACCATCAGACATCCTTTATAATTAGATGCGTTTCCAGTGTGTTGGATGTTGAAATGCCTTGACGCACTTCATCACTCCTTGATAAAATGCGAAATTAGCGCGCTGCTCTGAAACAACTTCCCCATTGGGGACGCAGTAAAATCAACGGCGAGAAAAGAGAAAAACTATGGAAATCCTAATGATACCCATCCACGCGAAAGAACAACACGTGGACGATGTCATCCGCGAGGCAATACTCAATGCCAAGACTACGGTTGAAACTGAACCCGGATGTCGGCGATACGATGTCATTCAAGATGAAAACGACCCTACAAAACTTGGTCTGTGCCAAGTCTACAACGATATAGGCGCATTCTACGAGCATCTGAGCCTTCCCCACTACCAACGGTTTTCACAAACCACAAAGACCTGGACAACCGCGCCCCCGGAGTATGCAAAGTATCGCCCTGTATTCCCTCTTGGTGACGCATGTTGGGATTCACAACGTCCCTCTGCAGTGGAAGACAATGCCTTCAATAGGGGTCTGTTCGTAATTCATGCACCCATAAAAGTCAAAGACGACCATGTGTCCGATTTCATTGAGTCCTTGCGCCGCGACGCAATCGGATCGGTCAACGAAGAACCGGGATGTCTCAGATTCGACATCTACCAAAACCAAGAAAACCGATCTGCGCTCTATCTTTATGAGGTTTATGTGAACAAAGCCGCCTTCGAATATCACAGGGCTACCCCGCACATTAAACGATGGGTTGAAGAAGTCAAAGATTGGTACGCCCCCGGCTTTTCGCTGGCGGACAACAAGGACAAAGTCGTCGGCACCAATGTTTGGCCCCCCGACAACTGGCACTGGAGCTCCGGAAAACCCAGCCGCTAATTTGCCCCGAACCCACGTTTTTTCGTGAAAACTTGGGTTCTTAACTGAAGGACCTCCAAAATGAAAACATACCGCACAGGCATCGTCGGGACAACACATTTGAGTTCCCACATCTCCGCGTTGAACGCCGCACCGCGAGTGGAACTCGTCGCAGCCGCCGCTCATACCGATACCGAAAAAGACCTGTTCCAAGAGGGCGGCATTTCTACAATCTATTCAAGCTATGAAGAAATGTTAGCCAACGCCGATCTGGACATCGTTGAAATTGATACCGATCCCATCGAACGCTACGACATGACCCTAGCAGCGGCGGAGCGGGGTATCCACGTCTTGGGCGAAAAGCCTATTGCCACTTCACTCAAGCACGCGGACGAAATGGTCGCGGCATGTGACAGAGCGGGAGTTCAACTGGCTATCCACCATATCAGACGATGCGACCCCTACCATGTCCGCGCGAATACGCTCCTGGAGGAGGGCTTCATCGGCGACCTTCTAGCCATTCGAGCGACGCTGCGCAATTCGTTTCCGTCGGGACACAGCCTAATCAATCTCGGTACCCACCTTTTTGACACGGCTCGTTTCTTCGCCGGAGATGTGGAGTGGCTTGATGGTTACGTGACAACCGACGGCAAACCGGCGTCTCCGCAAGATGTCCAACCCCATCCCGGCGGAATGGGACCCATGGCAGGCGACAAAGCCACGACGATTCTGGGTTTCAAGAACGGCGTTACCGCAACCGTCGAGTTCTGGAGAGCGGAACCCGAGTATTTCGGTATCGAGTTGATTGGAACAGAGGGAGCCTTGGCTGTACGAGTTCCCGAGTCCCCTTGCCCGCTGATGCATCGTTCGGATGCGCTCTGGTCGGCTAACCCCGAGGACAACATCTGGCGACCGGTAGAGCTATCCGCGGCTGAACTCACCGGTCGAGGTCCCGGCAGTTGGGATGCGGTCTACCGTATTGCCGTTGAAGAATTTATCCGGTGTATCGAAACCGGCGACGAGCATCCGCTAAGCGGCGTCCAAGCCGTAAAAGCGCTCGAACTCATCCTGGGCACCTACGAATCCCATCGACTCGGCGCTAGGGTGTCGATTCCCTTAACGGAACGCCGACATCCCCTCGACCTGTGGACAGAGGAACAGTGAATTGCGTTAAGAAACCGGTTTGCGGAAAAATCCGGTCTCTCCAAACGGAAAATCGTCTGATGAAAAAAGCACTGTTATTCATGTTTATCCATTTGTTCATTCCTGTACTGTTTTTGCAAAACAGTTTCGCGCAGGAATATACACGATGGGGGCTGCCGGAGGGCGCTACGGCGCGCCTGGGAAAAGGTGGAATAAATGAAATCGCGTTTTCGCCGGATGGCGCTCGGTTGGCCGTCGCAAGCAGTATCGGTATCTGGCTCTATGACCCGCACAGTGGTGCTGAAGTCGCCCTCCTCACCGGGCATACGTCCTCTGTCAATTGTGTAGCCTTCAGCCCAGATGGGAAGACTATCGCCAGTGGGAGTTCCGACGATACCATCTGTCTTTGGGACGCTGCCACGGGAACACAAAAGCAATCTCTCATTGGGCATACGTCTTCTGTCAATAGTGTCGCTTTTAGCCCGGATGGGAAAACTATCGCCAGTGGAGGTTCGTCCATCAAAGGTGAAGACAACACTTTCCGCTTGTGGGACGCCGTTACGGGGGCACCCAAGCCGACGTTAACTGAGCATACGGAGGCAGTCGTCCATGTCGCATTCAATCCTGATGGACGCACAATCGTCAGTAAGGGTATGGGTTTGGATAAACAGATTCACTTGTGGGATGCCCTCACGGGCGACCTCAAATGGACAGCCACCGAGTTGACAAGTTCGGTTTATAGTGTTGCCTTTAGCCCTGACGGGAAAACTATCGCTACTGGGTGCATGGATGGTACCATCTGGCTCTGGAACGCCGTCACGGGCACACACAAGCAGACACTCACCGTCACCGACCCTACTAGCTCTTCTGTCAATAGCGTAGCATTCAGTCCAAATGGGCGCACTATTGCCAGCGGAGGCTCCGATGGTAGCATCCGTTTGAGCGATGCCTCCACGGGAAAACACATACGGACACTGACCGGGACAGGAATGGTCGATAGTGCCATCTTTAGCCCGGATGGAAGCACAATTGCCAGCACCAGTTGGGATGGAACTATCAGCCTGTGGGATGTTGTCTCGGGGAAACTCAAGCGGACGCTAACAGGGCATACGGATTTGGTCGATAGCATCGCCTTCAGTCCGGACGGAGGACTTCTCGTGCGTAAAGGTAGCAGCATTGTCCTCCACCGATTGTCGGATATTGTTACAAGCGACATTAAGGGAACCTTCGGGCTCGGATCTAGGGCTACTCTGAGCCCAGATGGTGCCACGATTGCAAGTCAAGTTATTAACGATATTTTTCTGTGGGATACCAGCACAGGAACACAAAAGCTAGTTCTCACTGGGCATACGGATTCGGTCTATAGCATCGCATTCAGCCCGGATGGGAGCACAATCGCCAGTGGAAGTCGGGATAGAACCATCCGGCTGTGGGATGTCGCCACGGGAGCACAAAAAGGAGTTCTCACCGGACATACAGATGACGTTCAAAGCATCGTATTCAGCCCAGATGGGAACACGCTAGCCAGTGGGAGTTGGGACTATACCATCCGCCTATGGGACGTCTTTACGGGTGAAAACAAGCACACGCTCGCGGGACATACAACTTTCGTCGACTGTGTCACATTCAGCCCGGATGGGAACGTGCTTGCCAGTGGGAGTAATGACATTCGTTTATGGGAGGCCGACACGGGGGCACACAAACGAACGCTCACCGGGACAGGATATGTCACGAGCCTCGCCTTCAGCCCGGATGGGAACACGATTGCCAGTGGAGGTGACGACGGTACCATTCGACTGTGGGATTCTCCCACAAGTACCACCAAACGGACACTCACCGGTCATACACATAAGGTCATTAGCATCGCATTCAGTCCTAATGGGAACACGCTCGCCAGTTGTAGCGAGGACGGAACAATTCTTCTGTGGGGCTTGTCCGCTGTTACAAATGTAATCTCGGCAGAGCGCGAGTCTGACAATTTCGCCCAAGGCGTTGCTCAGTGGGGCTTGCCCGGAGGCGCCAAAGCGCGACTCGGCAAGGGGTCGGCATCTAAGATTATATACTCTCCAGATGGGGGCCGCCTTGCGGCCGCGAGTAGTATCGGGATTTGGCTCTATAATGTTCACAGCGGGAGTGAAGTCGACCTATTGATTGGACATACCGAAGAGGTTACTAGCGTTGCCTTCAGCCCGGATGGAGGTACCCTAGTCAGTGGGAGCTGGGACGGTACTGTCCGTTTGTGGGATGCCGTCACGGGGGAACTCAAGCAGACAATCACCGAACACACGTTCTTAAATGTTTCTAGCGTAGCGTTCAGCCCGGATGGGAGCACAATCGCTAGCAGCAGTGATGGGATTCGTGACAATACCATCCGTCTATGGGATGCCGTCACAGGGGAACTCAAGCAGACGCTAACCGGGCATACGAGTTCCGTCAATAGCATCGCCTACAGCCCGGATGGGAGCACAATCGCCGGCAGTGGTGGGATTCGTGACAATACCATCCGTCTATGGGATACCGTCACAGGGGAACTCAAACAGACGCTAACCGGGCATACGAGTTCCGTCAATAGTATCGCCTACAGCCCGGATGGGAGCACAATCGCCGGCAGTGGTGGGATTCGTGACAATACCATCCGTCTATGGGATACCGTCACAGGGGAACTCAAACAGACGCTAACCGGGCATACGAGTTCCGTCAATAGCATTGCCTACAGCCCGGATGGGAGAACACTTGCCAGTGCTAGTGGGGACAGGACGATCCGTCTATGGGATGCCGTCACGGAAGTACACAAGTGCACACTTACCGGACATACAAGTTGGGTGACTAGCGTTGCCTTCAGTCCAGATGGGAGAACACTTGCCAGTGCTAGTGGGGACAGGACGATCCGTCTATGGGATCCCCTCACGGGCGTCCACAAACAGATACTTACCCAACATAAGATGAAAGCCAATAGCGTTGCCTTCAGTCCAGATGGGAGAACACTTGCTACTGGAAGTCACGACAATTCGGTCCGATTGTGGGATGCCGTCACAGGCGGGCATAAACGGACGCTCACCTGGCATACCGATGAGGTCACTAGCGTAGCCTTCGGCCCGGATGGCGCCATACTTGCCAGTGGGAGTAAGGATTATACCATCTGTCTGTGGGATGTCGTCACAGGCAAACACAAGCGTACACTCACTGGACATACGTTTAATGTCAATAGCATTACGTTTAGCCCGGATGGCGGGATTCTGGCTAGTACGAGTAAAGATATACCATCTATCTATTTGTGGGATGTTCCCACAGGTACACCCAAGCACACTCTCATTGGGCATACGGATCGGATTACTTCCGTTGCGTACAGCCCTGATGGGCATACGCTCGCCAGTGGCAGTTGGGACCATACCATCCGACTATGGGACTCGGCCACGGGCAAATACAAGCGGACATTCACCGGTTATTATCTTGCGGTACGGAGTGTTGCCTTCAGTCCAGATGGGAGAACACTTGCCACTGGAAGTGACGACAATGTCCGACTGTACGACGCCATTACGGGCAGACACAAGCAGACCCTTGCCGGACACACGAATTGGATCGATAGTGTCGCGTACAGCCCTGATGGGCATACGCTCGCCAGTGGCAGTTGGGACCATACCATCCGACTATGGGACACCATCACGGGTGCCCACAAGCGGACCCTCTCCGGACACACAGATTCGGTTGTGGGGCTCGCATTCAGTCCGAATGGGAACACGCTTGCCAGTTGTAGTGAGGATGGTACGATTCTATTGTGGGATGTCACCACCGAATAGCTTGCAGTCGATAGTTATACCATTTCTCTAAAATGCTTGTGCATTGATCGCGTGAATCAGGTCAAGAAATTTGCGTGGAACGGAACAAGAAGTCTCGTCTCCGCGCAAAGTCGGCGGGGCACGATCCCCCGCCTACAGTGTAAGTGAACGATATATTGAGATATCGTATGCACTATTATTCAAGCGAAATGGTATTAGAATTGTCAGAATTTCTAGTCAATTAGTCATGGAGGCGCCACTAGCGTGCTAATCGGGATAACCATGGGAGACGCATGTGGACTGGGACCTGAAATCCTCCTGCGCTCGGTTGCAGGTAAGGCACTGTCCCAGCCATTCGTTCTCTTTGGCGATCTAGAGGTCTTGGAATTTGCCCGGGATAAACTCAATATGAATCCCAATTTTTATCCCGTCACCTCTGTCGACGATGCCAAACCGGAACTCCTCAACGTCTTCGACTGTCGGGGACTCCGGCGGACGGAGGTCACAATAGGTAAAGTCTCAGCAAAAGCCGGTCGCGCCGCCGTGAAATACGTTCAGGTCGCCGCCGAACATGCCCTAAAGAATAAAATTGACGCCATTGTCACGCTGCCGATAAACAAGGCAGCCTGCCGTCACACCTTTCCGAATTTTCAAGGTCACACGGAGTTCATCGCCGACATGTGCGGCGTCGCCGATTACGTTCTAAGCCTGGTCGCGCCCAAATTGATTGTCACCCACGTATCGACCCACGTTTCATTGAAGGACGCCGTAAACCTCGTGAAACGCGAGCGTGTGCTTTCCGTGATTCAAATGACACACGAATCCGCCGGAAAGCTATTTCCCCGCGCGAAGATTGCCGTCGCCGGACTTAATCCCCATGCGGGGGAGGACGGCGCTTTTGGCAACGAGGAGATTGACGAGATCGTGCCCGCCATCCAAGAAGCGCAGCGCCGAGGCATTGATGCGCACGGTCCCATTTCGCCAGACACACTCTTCATGAAAGCCATGGCGGGCGATTACGACGCCGTGGTGTGCATGTACCACGACCAAGGTCACATCCCAATGAAACTGCACGGCTTCCACGAAACCGTAAACGTGACGCTTGGGTTGCCGATAATCAGGACATCCGTCGATCACGGCACCGGGTTTGACATTGCCTATAGAGGAATCGCCTCCACGCAGAATTTTCTATGCGCATTCAACCTCGCCGCCAAATTAGTAGCGGGATAACTTCGGTAGGGTGGGATCAAAGGAGATCAAGCGACTGGATAAGGAGCGATCAACCGACCGAACAGGGAGGGCGATAGCTCGTTATTCACTCGATCGTTATCCACTCGTTTGATTGCTCGCACAAGCGGTTTTGGACGCTTTACTGGCACAGATAGCATGACGGAGGATCCATCGTCGTACAGATGCGATCACAATCTAACAGATCGTGGTACGGGATTCTATCGCCATCGGGAAAGGATGCCTTGAAAACGCGCAACTTCCAGCAGCGTGAAGTATAACAATCATCACACCCCCGACTCGTTTTCTACTGAGATGAGATAAAGCAAAAATTCGTTGAATTTGATCACACGGCTACGGAGGAATCTACTTTGACAACAGAAATCGTATGCACAACCATATTCATGGCGACATTTCTCGCTACCAACAACATAACTTGGGGCGAGGAAAAGGAGAGTGTCGGTGAACGCCCCTACGAAATGGAATGGGCAAACCGCACCGAAGACACCTACCCACCTCTAATTGATTTTGAAGACTTGGCAGGATGGCGCGTTGAGACCTCTAATGCGACCGCAACTTTCCAACGCTCGCGAGAACAGCAACTCTGGGGGAAATACGTTGCCAAACTCACCTACCGCGCGACGGAAGCCGATCCCGAAATTCGCATCAGTCCCCCTGCCCCCATCCCAATCCAAAACGGCTTTGAGGTGGTCTCCTGCTGGATCTTCGGCAAAGAACGCCATCGCCCAAAGATTTCCGCGCTTTTCAAAACTTCCGATGGACGCGAGATGCAGTTTTCCATGCGCGCCGATTGGGATAACTGGGGATGGTTTCAATCTTACTACCGATTGTCCCCCGATCAAATTGATCTCGTCGCGGTCGGTTCCACTTTCACCGGGTTCATCATTCGTGATTCCAACGATCCGGAAGATCGCCTAATCTGCTTTGACAATCTAGCCGTCTTCACTGAAGACTTCAAACCGCTGTATTTCAAGCCGCGTCCTCGACGCGGCATCCCGATGTTCCCCGGACAAGGAACGGGGACGAACACCGGTCCGGGCAAACTCCCGTTTCCAACACGGAAGGAAACCATTTTGCCCGACAACCTGACAGATGAATTCACGACACACATCCAAGCCGAGGGCGATGGTTTTACCTTTCGCTATGAGGGCGTAGACGGTACCCTGATTTACCGGCTTGAGCCTCGTACGGGCACCTTGGGTGACATTAGCGCCGAGTGGGTGGGACTAGGCGGTGCGATTCAACCGTGCGTCGGCGGTGGCGTGTATCTGGCAACCGAGGCGGATTCACCCTCCCCGCCGGAGTCCACCGAGCATCTGGGCACGGACCTCCAAGATGAGAAGGTCGTCTCGCGATGGCGGCTGAAAGCCAAAGGAGTGACGCAGGATGTAATTTATGTGTACCGACTCTGGAACAAGTCGCTTGTAATCGACACGCTTGCCCCCGGCGGGGACGTTGCCGAAGTAAGATACGGAAAGGCTGTCGGCGTGGAGAATCCGCGCTTGGTCGACAATCCGTTTTACACCTACAACGGCTACATTCCCGACGGACGTCCCGCGGTTGTCGTCGCCGGTGCGCCAGGCACTCCGCTGTTCCTGACCGGAAACACGGATTGGTACCTATCCAATGCCTCAATGCTGCTGCCCTCGCCCGCCCTGACGCCCGATGGAGTTATCTACAACACCGGCACACGGTATATCTCTAAAACTGACGGCGCGCGGGTTGATTGTTACGAGCGATTTTTCATCACCGTTTCCCCGCGTTACGAGGAGATGTTGCCCACTATTCCGAATCCAAAGTCCCCGTGGCTGAGTGCTGTGGGTACCCGGCTCTGGAAAGCGCACCAGTCCGAAAATCCTCGTGCAGACGGGATACGGTTTTTCAGAAAACTGCACCGGTACGGGATAACCGAAATGACAATCACCGACCATGAAGGTGGATGGCGCGACGGAGGTGAAAGTTTTACGTTTCGAACCCGCGGCGCACCTGAAAAGGGGGGCGACGAAGGATGGGCGGAATATTCCCGTGTTCTACGGGACGACATCGGTTACCTTTACGGCCCTTACACGCAGTTCCTTGATATCGCAGCCGTCAATGAATACTGGGACACCGACATCATCACGCGAACCCCCGACAATCGGATGCACGGGGGCTGGCGCCGTTGTTACCGAGCCAAGCCCGCCCGATCCCCGGAATATTGCGAGCTGCTGTCGCCAATCATCAAAGAAAATTTCGGATTCAACGCGAGCTACCTGGACGTGCATACACTCCACACCCTGGATTTCGTAGATTATGACTACCGTGTGCCCGGCGCCGCGACCTTTGCCGCAACCTTCTACGCCTACGGAGAAACCATGCTGATCCAAAAGCAAATATACAACGGACCGGTATTCTCCGAGGGCGGCCACCAATTCATCTTTAGCGGCCTGATTGATGGGAACTACGCTCAGGACCGTGCGGGCGAAGTGAAGTTGGCTTGGGGACCGTGGTTGGTGGATTTTGAACTTCGGAAAACTCACGATTTGTGTGCCAATATCGCAATGGGAGAGTACGGCATGTTCTACCGGGGAGAGGAGCCGGAACCTAGTGGTCGCTCGGGTGAAGATCCGCGTAGTGACCGGCACATTGCCGCGACCATCGCGTTCGGTCACGTCGGCATCCTCCAATACGAAGACCCTTTGCCGCGCATGTTGCGAATCTATTACATGCTACAGCAATTGCAGAGCCGCTATGCGATGTCTAGCGTGGCGGAAATACGGTATGCGGACGCGGACGGAAATCTCCTGGATACCACCGCCGCCGTGGCGTCCGGCGCCTACAAACGCTCACAGATCGTGACCCGTTACCGGAGCGGGTGCATCACCGTGGTAAACGGCAATGCAAATGACGAATACATGGCTGTAAACGCCTACGGAAGGCGCGTAACACTGCCTCCGAACGGTTATGCCGGTTGGACCGAAGATGGAGCGATTGAGATTTTTAGCGGCGAGATTCACGGTCACCGCGCTGATTACGCAGTGACACCCGAATATATCTTCATTGATGGGCGTAGTAAATTAACGCGATTCCCCAAAGCGGAAGGAAATGGAGTCGGAATCTGCCGAATTCGTCCGGATTGGAAATACGAGGTAATTCTGTTTGACGGCTCCGATTGCGGTTTCGCGATCGAAGCAAACCGAGCCGTGGCGCTAGACGAAGAAAGAAATGAGATTGGGACGACGACGCTGCGCGAGTCTGACCGCTTCATCTACGTAGAGCAGGTGCCGGGCGCCTTCAGCTACTTGCTCAGCACCGACAACACCTCGAAATAACCTAAGAATTGACTAAGAAACCGAGTTTTTTCCTCAAAACTCGGTTTCTACCTACGACCTCGTTGACAATTACCTATACTCACCACCGTAAAATATCAACGGCTCTCCATCGCGTACCTCTCCGGCGACCGGCTCACCGACGAACATGTCGTGATCGCCGCCGGAAAGAATTTCAACTAGTTTGCAATCCACAAAAGCAATCGCATCAACCAAAATGGGAGCACCGGTTTCTGCTGCCGTCAACCTTAGGCCGGAAAAATCTTTGGGACCGGAGATGGCGAATCGACGTGAAATCTCTTCCTGGTCTGCGCGTAGCATATTCAGTGCGAAGCACTTGCCTTGAATCAGGCATTCGTGCATGGAGTTCTTTTTTTCAACGGAGACAACAATAAGAGGCGGATCGAGCGAAAGAGACATTACGGCGTTCGCCGTCATACCCAAGACTCCTTCGTCAAACCGCGTCGTCAGCAATGTGACGCCAGTTGCAAAACGACCCATGACCTGCCGTTGCAGCATTGAATCAATCGCCATCCGTAGTCTCCTAACTCATCCGTTTTACACGTAGTGATTTCCCACAAACGGTATGCGCTTGCCTGCAAGTCTCACACGCGGCGCGATGCATGCCCATGCACACATCAGAGGCAATTGCTTTGTTTTAGAGAAGTGTTGCATCCAATTCCATAACAGTATATCATATTATCCCAAATTGATCGAGAACTTCATTTGCGAGCGAAAGTTCAGATTGTCCCAGTCCTGTAGGGTGCGCACCGCGCACCAGCCTTTTTTGTACATTTCACGCACTGTACGACCCACACGGTACGTTGCCCTAAACGTAGTAATCGACTGGAGAGTAGGTTTGGTTGAGTGGCCAAATACGTATCGCTGCCAAGCACAATGAAACTCTGTCTTTCAATGAGGCGGACTACAAACGAAATTGAACGAAACCCAACAACCAATCCAAGCGACGTGTTGATTTGTAAATTCGGCTTCTCTAGTTTGTAGAGTGTGCACGGCGGTCAAGTGACCGGATAGGATTAACCGAACGGATAGTAAGTGCGATAGAAGATCCTGCGCGACATTAACCCCTAGGAATCCTCTTCTATTC
Source organism: Candidatus Poribacteria bacterium (assembly GCA_965220415.1). Classification (GTDB taxonomy): domain Bacteria; phylum Poribacteria; class WGA-4E; order WGA-4E; family JAJDTR01; genus JAJDTR01. The sequence goes on along the minus strand of OZ244829.1, from coordinate 5,296,062 downwards.
ACGATATAAACTTTCCTTTGACAAAATGACCAAACCCATCTTTGACACCCATCATTCCACGGCTCCCTACCCACGCCGACGATTTCTCGCAACCGCAGGAAAAGTTGCCGTGCTGGCAAGCTACGGTATCTTCGGCGAAACGTTAGACGTTGTCCTTAGGGATTCGCCAGGCCCAGGTTTTGTCTCCGGTGCTATGGCGGAGGTTCACGCAGATGAACTGCCAAAACCGGATATGATCGTCCACTCCGAAAACCCCTTTAATGCCGAGTTCCCGCCTCATCTGCTTCACCATCCCGTTACACCTACTTCTCGACATTTCGTGCGCAATAACAGTAGCATACCGGAACGAGCGAAGAGAAAAGACTTACAGGATTGGAAGTTAACCATTGATGGCGCAGTTGAGAGAAAACTTGAGCTTTCGATGGATGATTTGCTCCGTTTCCCGCAGGTCAGCCTGAAAGTCGTGTTGGAATGTGCCGGTAATGGAAGAAGTCTTTTTGATCCGAAAGTTGGTGGTACACCGTGGATTCGGGGTGCTGTCGGATGCAGTGAATGGACCGGTGTGCGTTTACGCGATGTTTTGAAACATGCCGGTTTAAAACCGCATGCCGTTTATCTGGGAAACTACGGAGAAGACGTACCGGTTAATTCGGGCGAGGCGTTTTCGAGAGGGATCCCAATCGAGAAAGCCATGGAGGAGCATACACTAATCGCCTTCAAGATTAATGGAGAAGACTTACCTGCCGCCCACGGTTTTCCGGTGAGGCTGATTGTTCCCGGTTGGATCGGCAGCTCGATGCAGAAGTGGCTCAATCGCATTTGGGTGAGAGATCGAGTTCACGACTCGGAAAAGATGAGCGGGTATTCCTATCGCGTACCGTCATATCCTGCGGTACCGGGAAACAAACCGGCAAATCAGGATATGGAAATCGCTACATCGTGGATTGTGAAGTCGCTTATTACGGCGCCCCAATCGGGTGAAGAAGTAAAATCGGGAGTTCCTGTAACAGTCGGTGGACATGCTTGGGCAGGGGAGAATGAGGTTGCTAAGGTCGAGATCTCCAAGGACTACGGCGTCCGGTGGCAAGAGGCGCGATTGACCTCACCGGCGAATCGTTATGCTTGGTACAATTGGGAAACCGAACTCGCTCTCGGAAACAGGGGATACTATGAAATATGGGCGCGCGCATTTGACGATATAGGGAACGCACAACCCTTCCGCCAACCATGGAATCCCAAAGGCTACCTCGGAAACGTCATTCACAGAGTGCCGGTCGTAGTCGATTCTCAAGGTTAGCATATCACCGGTGAGTGCACTGATGAATTAAAGTAGAGTTCCTAGCAGAAGCGATCACGGCACTTGGTTGTGCAACCGTCGGTATTATCTGCGGCAATATTCCCGATTGGATTTCAGCGTTTGAAAACTTTTCCTATGACTAGATTGATCGTTTTCTCCCAATACTGATAGGAACGATCTCCGAATCGCGACTCCAGCGTGCAATTTCTATACTTTGCGTTGGGTATTATTGCGCTTTCTTTTCCAGTGATAACTGTTTCTAATAGGACTTACGTAGCACCAGCAGGTCGGGAATCGGAGTTCCCTCGTACAAGGGTCGCGACCTGGAGATCGCTCCTACAGAAGACGCAATTTCTGACAGTGCGGAGTATAACAAGAAATAAAAAGGAGGAACTACAAATTGGCACAATCACAAGAAACCGTTCGTTTGACAATGGCGCAAGCGCTCGTCAAATACCTGCAAGTACAATTCAGTGAACGCGATGGCAATACCCGACGACTGATACCGTCCATGTTCGGCATTTTCGGACACGGCAACGTCGCCGGTCTCGGTCAAGCGCTGTACGAATATGGCGCAGACCTGCCGTACCGCCAACCGCGAAACGAGCAGTCCATGGTACACACCGCACTCGGCTTTGCAAAGGCTAACCATCGACTCGCTACACTCGCTTGCACCTCGTCCATCGGTCCCGGGGCGACGAACATGATTAGCGGAGCAGCCACGGCTGCCACCAACCGACTCCCCGTTCTGCTGTTACCGTCCGATTACTACGCCACGCGATCTCAAGGAGTGGTATTACAGCAACTCGAACACCCTGTCTCTGCTGATGTCAGCGTTAACGATTGCTTTCGACCTGTTAGTCGTTTCTTCGATCGCATAACCCGACCGGAACAACTCCTGACGGCGCTGCCCGAAGCCATGCGGGTACTGACGGATCCCGCCGACACGGGCCCCGTTACCCTCTCGCTGCCGCAGGATGTGCAGGCTCATGCATACGACTATCCGACAGATTTCTTTGAAAAACGCGCATGGCGAGTGGAGCGGAGAATTCCGGACCCGCAGCGCATTGCCGATGCTGTGCGATTGTTAAAGGCAGCGGAACGCCCGATGATAATTTCCGGTGGCGGTGTGCACTATTCGGAAGCATGGGAGGCGCTTCAGGAGTTCTCCTCCATGTTCGGTATCCCCGTCAGCGAAACGTTCGCCGGAAAAGGGTCCATTCGCGAACCATCCCCGTTGCTTCTTGGAGGACAGGGAGTCAGCGGCACGCCCGCCGCAGCCAAGATCTCTAGTCAATCCGATCTGGTTATCGGCGTCGGTTGTCGCATGATGGATTTCGCGACCGGTTCTCAATCGGCATTCAATAACCCGCAGGTGAAATTTGTCAACATCAATATTGGAGGGCACGACGCCTACAAGCAGAGCGGCGTCCCAATCGTCGCGGATGCGCGCGAAGCGCTAGTGGCACTGACGCAAGCCTCTGAAGGCGCGGGAATTCAACCAAGTGATGTCTACACTCGGGAAGTTGAAGGCTTGAATCGGGAGTGGGCGGAGCAACTTGGCGCCGCCGTGTCGGAGGAAATCCCCGGTGAGGCAATGAACCAAGGCAAGCTAATCCGAGTGATCAACGAGGAGGCGCAGCCGGGGGACACGATTGTCGCCGCCGCCGGAACACCGCCGGGAGATCTGGTGAAGATGTGGGATGCCACGCGAAATCGGAAGTGCCATATCGAATTTGGCTTTTCGTGTATGGGCTACGAAATACCCGCTGGACTGGGAGTCCGAATGACCCAGGCGGAAGGTGAAGTTTATGTGTTTATCGGTGACGGCACCTACCTAATGAATCCAACGGAGCTAGTGACATCAATGCAGGAAGGTTTGAAACTTACCGTAATTATATCCGAAAATCACGGCTTTCAATCCATCAGTGCCCTGCAAATGCTCCGCGCCGGACGCCGATTTGGGAATGAGTTCCGAGCACGAGATAGCGAGGTAAACCGGCTTGAGGGCGAATACATGAAGATAGATTTCGCGCAAAACGCGGCGAGTTTCGGTGCGCGCTCATGGCATGTAACAACGCCGGATGGTGTGCGCAACGCCTTGCGGGAAGCCCGCGCCGAGAGTAGAACCTGCGTGATTGTCGCCGATGTCGAACCCCATCACTACCTGCCGGATTCCGGCGTCTGGTGGGACATCGCTGCGGCAGAAGTGAGCGAAGATACCGAAACGCAGGAACGGCGGCGCGAGTACGAGGAGGGATTGCGTTCGCAGCGCTTTCACTATTAGCAGAAGAACGTATGCGTATGCAAATAGGTTTGCTATTGTGTTCTCGTAGGGTGGGCACCGCCCACCATTCTTGTAGGGTTTGCATTGCAATCAAATGAGCGAATAGCGAATGCGATAGAGATCCCAAGGCGATGGAAGATCCTGATTGGGCCCTTCCGATCCCCGATTGTAGCAGGGAATTCCGATTCCCGAACGATTCAATAAAAACTTCCGCTGATCGCTCACGGATGATCTGCTCATAACGGAACCACACCGGCATATTTCACGCCCGTCAAATAAGCCACATCGCGATTCCACGTCGTAAGGTCATCCGCACAAAACTGATTGAGATGCGTATGCCCACAAGCGCGCGCGAGCGTCTGCATCAATTCGGTTGCCGCACCGAGAAAACGGTTGAGCCGAGCTGCCGCCTCGTCCACGATGAGACGCGCACGAAGACTCTCCTTCTGTGTTGCAATACCCACCGGACAATTGTTGGTATGGCAGGCTCTCATGCCCACACACCCGATCGCTTGCATTGCCGAGTTTGCAATCGCTACCCCATCCGCGCCGAGCGCGAGCGCCTTCGCAAAGTCCGCCGGGCTCCTCAACCCGCCCGTTGCAATCAAGGTAACATCGCCATTCCCGGTCTCGTCCAAGTATTTTCGCGCCCGCGCGATGGCGGGCATCGTCGGTACGGAAATGTTGTCTCGGAAAATCAGCGGTGCGGCACCTGTTCCCCCACCGCGCCCGTCAAGAATGATGTAATCGACCCCGACTTGAAGAGCCGCTTTGATGTCTTCCTCAATGTGCTGAGCCGACAACTTGAATCCGATTGGAATACCGCCGGTCTCCTTACGTACTTCCCCTGCAAATCCCTTGAAATCAGCCAAACTTTCCCAATCCGGGAAGCGAGCGGGCGAAACCGCCGGTTGACCGGCAATCAAACCGCGCACCTCGGCAATCTTGCCCTGCACCTTTTCACCTGGAAGGTGGCCACCGGTGCCCGTTTTGGCGCCCTGACCCCCTTTGAAATGAAACGCTTGTACAAGGTCGAGTTTATCCCACGAAAAGCCGAACCGAGCCGAAGCCAACTCGTAAAAATAGCGGCTGTTCTCAGCCTGTTCCTCCGGGAGCATTCCACCCTCGCCGGAGCATATTCCTGTGCCCGCCATCTCTGCTCCTCGTGCTAAGGCGGTCTTCGCCTCGGCAGACAGCGCACCGAAACTCATGTCCGATACAAAAATCGGTATGTCAAGCGTGAGCGGTTTCTTCGCCCTGGCCCCAATGACCAGTTCGGTACCAACCCCGACATCATCCAACTGTGGCAACCTGTGAAGTTGCGCGGTAACGAATTGCAGGTCGCCCCACTGCGGAAGCTGGTCCCGCGGAACCCCCATCGCATCCAGTCGACCGTGATGCCCCACCTTGGATAAGCCGTGGCTTGCCAGATGTCGGATATAATTCACATACGGCTCTTCAGGCGTGCCGTGTACATCTTGATATGCCCCCTGATACTCGTCACGTTTATACGGCTGAGGATTTATTTTAGCCCATCTGAGAATCTCCTCTTCATCGACTAAAACTCTGTCGTCTTCAATCCATGTGGCGAATTTCTCCAACTGCTCTTCGTTATGGTATTCGCTGATTCCCGTGTCGTAACGATAGTCCCAGTAGTGCACCCCGCAAACTAGGTTCTGACCGTCAACGTGTCCGTCCGCAAGCAGCGCGCCGCGATGCAAGCATCTGCCGTACAATACCGACACTTTGTCATCATACCTAACAATTACCAGATCCACATCACCGACGCGGGCATGAGCAGGCTGTCGATCCAGTAACTCGCTAAATTTGGCAATTTGAACTCTTGTCATCACTGTTCCTTCTAGCTAGTTTTAACTCGAAAACAATATCCGTGTCCATTCAGTCCGCCATTTTACGAATCTCCGGATTAGTAGACATCTGCAGTACAACATCGTCTTCAAGATTCCGGATGGCCGCCCTCACCGAGTTGACAAAAGCTTTCCTTTTTGAGTCAAACAGAATGCCTTTCGCCGCAGCATTCCCTTCCCCTGACGCCGTAATAGAGGCGATTTCCACCATTTCGGAATCGAAACAGGTCATCTCGGCACTTAGAGAGTTACTAGCGTCGCTGCTATTTTGGAAACCGCCTCCCTGATAACCGAAGGACCCTCCCCGAGGGATAACCTGCACAATAACTACGAGGTTTAGCCGTTTACCGGCTATAGCTTCTTTCATAGGATATGAATCCAACACCTCAACCGCTGTGAAAACGCGCCGAGTCGCTCTGGCGAGAACTGACACAATGTCTTTGCCTGCCCGTAACTCGTAGTTTACATTCATGAGAGAATTATGTCTGAGATTATGCGGTACTATTAGAGATTGGGTATCCTCAGTGAAAAAAAGACCAACCCGCAAATCCATCCGATCCGAATTGTCGGCACACCCGATGAGGACAGTCGCAACGATAATGAGTAGATTGCCACGGCAAAAATCAAACACAATCCCACATCTCCTTCCGAGTTCGAAAATTGAGTTTGAATTCTACAACAGGAACCTTACCGTTCGCGGTTACGCTTTCCGAGAACGCAAGAGAATACCATCCAAATGCAAATGTGTCGCATACCCAATTAAACTCGCCGTGTAGAACGGGAGTCCGGACCGAACAAAATCCATATTCTGGGACGATTTCAAGTTGTCGAAATCGATGACAGCGCCCTCGAAATAAAATGGTAGCGCGAAGAATACGGCAGGCAAGAGCAGCATCGTCAGTCGTGAATGTGTCCAACCGCGGTGTTTGCCGAGAAGGGGCAGCATGGCGAAAATCCCCAAGACTGCCGATTGGAGGTACTGCTTTCGAAGAATCAATACTGTGCTAAATATGAGGAAAATTCTATAAAAGATCTGCTGACTCCGGCTCTTGATGTCCACGTCGGGCCAAAGTCCCGAGAGCACCGCAACCACAAAACACGCGCCGATGCTCCATGGATCTGCAGGAATGGTGGGATTTCGCTCAAGCGGTACATGCATCGTAAACTGCCCGAAAAGCGAAGCGCCCAACGAAAGTACGAAAAACAGCGTGTAGGCAACCAAACCGCCGATGTAATGCTCACGAAACATGCTCATAATGGTGTCCTAACCATCGGCGGTTTTTCCCGGGAAGAGTTTCGCATTCTCTCTATGTCGAATTTTGTCGCGGTTGGTCTTCTTCTCAATCGATTTGCGGAACGCCTCCTCCAAATTCACCCCCGTTTGATTCGCCAAACAGACGAGCACGAACAACACATCCGCCATCTCCTCAGCCAAGTTGACCGACTTGTCAGACTCTTTGTAGCTCTGATCGCCGTACTCACGTGCCATGACTCGCGCCAACTCGCCTACCTCCTCCATCAAGATGGCAACATTCGTCAACTCGGAGAAATATCTGATGCCGACAGTTTGGATCCATTCATCTACTAATTCTTGGCAATTCTTGAGTGTATACTCCATTCCATCCTCTATGAAACTAGAATCGTAAAATCCGCTCTCTACAAACAGTCCTAGCCTAGCGAATCATATCACCGAGTCCCTAGCCTGTCAAAGGTTTTCCGACTTGACAGGCGTTGGCAGCGATAGTAAACTAACCCCGCAATTCCCAACACTCAATCCATAAGGATAGTTCATTATGCACAAGGAACTCTTCGATCAACTGGTGCAAATCTTTGTCACGCTGCGAAGTGAAAACGGATGTCCGTGGGACCGCGAACAGACTCACGAATCAATCAAGCCCGATCTCATCGAAGAAACATACGAAGTTATTGAGGCGATTGACGCCGGAAATTCAACAAAATTACGAGAAGAACTCGGCGATCTCCTTTGCAATGTCATGCTGCACGCCCAAATTGCAAGCGATGAGGGAGAGTTTGACATCAGCGACATCATCAAGATACTTACGGAGAAACTCATCCGCCGCCACCCCCATGTTTTCGGCGATCAAGTTGCGGACGACGCGGGTCAGGTTCTCAAGAACTGGGAACAAATTAAACGAAGTGAGTCGGGCTACGAGGATCGTGAATCCGTCCTTGACGGCGTTCCCGACCACCTGCCGAGCCTGCAACGAGCACAGAAACTTCAGCGCAAAGCCGCCCGTGTGGGATTTGACTGGAATGAGGTTTCAGATGTGCTCCCGAAAATTGACGAAGAAATTGCCGAGTTGAAGGCGAGCATCCAAGAGAATGACCGCGAAGAAATTGAATTGGAGATTGGCGATCTACTGTTTTCGATTGTCAATCTGTGTCGATTTCTGGATGTGCGGGCAGAGGAGGCATTGCGGAAAGCAACTCGTAAGTTTGTCGGTCGTTTCAAGGCAATGGAGAAGGAGTTGGAACGTCGCGGCGACTCCTTCAAGGATTACGATTTGGCAGGCCTCGACGAAATCTGGGACAAAGCGAAGGAATCAGAGATTGCGTTCAATCCAAAGTAATTCTAAATGGGTTTCATGGCACCCGGTCTATCAACACCGCATCCTTCGGGGGTGGTTAGCTCTCGTTATTATCGTACTATCAACCCCGTTGGATGCAACCTCCGAAAACCTCCTCTCGCGTTCGGATCGAGAGATTTTCGATGCTATCTACGATGCCCCGCCGCAACGTCAACCCCTAAGCACAGCCATGGAAGTGGTTACTGAATTCGGAGACCCCAAGACGATGATGGGACTTTCGATTCTTCTCATGGCGTACGGCGGCGACAAGCCGCGAGAGACCGGCAGACTGCTGTCCTCGACTTTTATAGGGGGCGGACTGGTAGTATTTGGAATAAAGCAATCGATCCGCCGGAAAAGACCGCTGGAAGATGAACTTGGTGACCCATCCTTCCCGTCAGGGCACACTTCGATAGCCTTTTCCATGGCAACGATTTTTGGGCACCAATATCCAAAGTGGCGGATACCGCTTTATGTTGGCGCCGGCTTGGTCGGACTATCTCGAATCTACTTGGGCAGGCACTACGCCTCCGACGTGTTAATGGGCGCCGCCGTTGGCACGATTACGGGAACAGTCGTCTGGCGCAACCGAATGACACTGCTCAGTTGGGAATTTTAGATTAGAATTAATTCTGCGAAAGGGGTGCCTCCTTGTGAATACCCCCAACTCCAATATTCGACCGGAGCCAGACCGACTACTGGTTGACATTGCGGAATATGCGGCAAATAGCGCAATTGAAAGCGATCTCGCGTATGAAACGGCTCGACATTGCTTGATGGACACCCTCGGATGCGGTTTACTCGCCCTCGGTTACCCCGAATGTACGAAGCACCTCGGACCGGTTGTGCCGGGCACCATTGTCCCCAACGGCGCTCGCGTGCCCGGAACGCAGTACGTGTTGGACCCGGTTCAAGCCGCGTTCAATATTGGGTGCATGATTCGCTGGCTGGACTATAACGATACGTGGCTCGCGGCAGAATGGGGACACCCGTCCGACAATCTCGGAGGGATCCTGGCTACGGCGGATTATCTGAGCCGCCGAAACGTTGCTGCTGGTCACTCGCCGCTAGTGATGCGCGATGTGCTGACCGCCATGATCAAAGCGCACGAAATTCAAGGTGTGCTTGCATTGGAAAACAGTCTCAACCGAGTTGGACTGGACCATGTTCACTTTGTGAAAGTCGCTTCAACAGCCGTTATAACCAAAATGCTAGGCGGTAGTGTTGATGAAATCGTCAACGCACTTTCCAACGCATTCGCTGACGGCGGCAGTTTGCGGGTCTATCGACACGCTCCGAATACCGGAACGCGAAAATCATGGGCTGCAGGCGATGCAACAAGCCGCGCTGTAAGGTTTGGGTTGATGGCAATCAAGGGAGAAATGGGATATCCCTCAGCCCTTTCAGCGGATACTTGGGGATTCGAGGACGTGCTTTTCGAAGGAAATACCTTTGTCCGCAAGCAACCTTACGCATCATACGTAATGGAGAACGTGCTTTTCAAAATCTCATTTCCCGCCGAATTTCATGCTCAGACAGCCGTGGAATGCGCTTTCAAGCTGCATAATCAGGTTCACAATCGCTTGGATGAGATCGAAAAAATCACAATTACGACACATGAATCGGCAATTCGCATTATTGATAAAACCGGTCCCCTGCATAACCCTGCAGATCGAGACCACTGTATTCAGTACATGGTGGCGATAGGATTGATATTCGGGGAATTAACGGCTGAACACTATGAAGATGAAGTGGCGGCAGATCCGCGTATCGACGCACTGAGAGAAAAGATGGTCACTGTCGAAGATCCGCAGTACAGTCGAGATTATCTTGCCCCCGACAAACGATCCATTGCCAACGCACTTCAGGTTCATTTCACAGATGGATCCGCTAGCGAGCAAATTGCTGTGGAGTATCCGATAGGTCACCGCCGGCGCCGTGCAGAAGGCATACCGTTGCTCGAAGAAAAGTTCGCCAAAAATTTGGCATCTCGCTTTCCGGCAAGACAAGTACAAGCGATCATAGAACTTTGTAACGACCAGAAGGGGCTGGAAGCAACCCCTGTCAACGAATTCATGGAGATGTTGGTCATTTGATTTACTTGAAGGAGAATACGTCCATGGAATACTTTGAACTTCTGTCGGGTCATACGATGCCTGCTTTGGGATTGGGCACGTGGGATCTGCGTAACAAACAGTGCAAAACCGTGGTTAAACAAGCCGTTGAAATGGGTTACACCCATATTGACACGGCATGGATGTACGCGAATCAGCGCGAGATTGGCGAAGCCCTTCAAGAGATTGGGGCAGAACGGGATGGACTTTTCATAACTTCAAAGATTTGGCATACGCACATGGAACGCGATAGCGTGCTTTCCCAATTCGATGAATGCCTGGATCAACTCCAGATGGATTACGTAGATCTTCTACTCATCCACTCGCCAAACCATAATGTGCCATTTGAAGAAACACTCGGCGCATTCAATGAGATTCTTGATGCGGGCAAAGCCAAGAGTATCGGAATCAGCAACTTCAATAGTGACCAAGTGGATGAAGCACGGAGCGTCTCTGCGGTGCCTATCAGCGCAAACCAAGTGGAATATAACGTTCACCACAACCGAGAGGAACTGTTGCAGCACTGCACGAAATATCGAATCCACGTCACCGCACATCGCCCCTTGGCGAAAGGGGAAATCGGAGACGAGCGCCTTCTGAACGAAATCGCAACGGTGCACGGCAAGACCGCGGCACAAGTCGCCATGCGGTGGCTTCTACAGAAGGGAATCAGCGTCATCCCGAAGTCCGGCTCTAGAGAACACTTGGAAGAAAACCTTGACCTGTTCGACTGGGAACTAACCGTCGCGGAAATGAAACAGATCGATAATCTTAGGGAGTAAGCGACTGAATAAGGCGCAATCAGTGAACGAATGCGATAGAGCCTCCATGGGAATCTCCTGCATACCAGCTTTTTGCTTTTAATTATCGAAACTGTTTAGAATCTCTCATCTTCCGCATAATAGACTTGTGCAATCTCGAATTTTCACATACCAGATCTTGGGGTATATATTCACAAACGAGAAAACATCGCCAAGGTACTACCGAGAGTCCGATTGATTGACCGGTTTTGCCCTTCCATCATCAACTTCATTTTACCAAGTAACACACCACATGGCGCTCCTCTGGAGCGCGGGAATATGGACATATTGCATTCTATGGACATTTCGATCCTCTGGATCGAGGAAAGGACTCCGACTAGCAAATGTTACTTGCGGAAAGAATTCTTCCGACAGGGATAATGGCATGCTGTCAATTATGGTGCGGGATACGGCCAACTGAGAAATTAAACTTTTAAGTGCTCGATAATGCGGAAGATAAAAATTATCTATTATGAAAAGACCGATACCCCACACGCGAAACTTGGCAGACGAGACATCTTGCTCCGCTTCGGAGAGGCCTGATCCGCGCCGTTAATGGGCCGTCACTTTAGAAAAATGGTAAAAAAACTGGCTTTTTGAAGAAACAACGTATTATGCGGGAACCTACGGAGGAAGTGGCTCCCCTGTTACCATCAATTAGAAGGGATTCCGCGAAATTTCTATGAGGATATTAATCACGGGACATGAGGGCTTCGTTGGGCGAAACCTCAAGGTGGCACTTGAAAACAATCATAAGATACTCACTCTTGAAAAGAGTGAGTCATTCGGCGATTGGAAAGATAAAATGCAGGCCGTTGTATCTGAACCGATTGATGTCATTGTTCATGCGGGCGCGATTTCCCGTACCCAATACCAACATTCCGATATTTTCTTATGGAACGCTCAAGCGACGAAGTACCTGTTCGAGAAAGCAATCCTAAAATCGAACTCTCCCTATTTTATCTTCTTTTCGACATTTTTGGTTGCGGAGGCGGAGAAGAATCCACATCAGGTCAGTTATTACACCTGGTCAAAGTTATTCGCCGAACAGTATATCAAGAACAATGCCTGGGACGCCCACAATTGGTGTATCTTGAGGGCCAGCGTGATGTGGGGGGACGAATCTGGATGTACCGGCGATCGATCAATTCCGTACCGTCTAGCCAGCCGCAAGTTGGAACATCTGTTTTCCGATTGGGAACGAGATTATGTTCATATCACCGACGTCGTTGAAGCGGTTCGGATCTGTATCAAAACTCAACTTCAAGGCATTTTTGATTTGGCGACGGGAACCGTGACAACAAACAAAGAACTTGCCTCGTTAGTGAAATGGAAAGATTATTGTGTAGTGGATAACACCGCCGATGTTGAACATAAATACCGCGTACACCACATTTCTCCACAGCGAAACATGATACCGGGATGGACCCCAATCGTTAAAATCGAGGAAGAATTACCAAGGTTATGCCAAAGTTTCTAAACTCATCAAGATATGCAACTGTCTGTCGCTGAGGATACACTACTTACACCGTCCGGTACCGCCCCGCAAAACGCCGCAAGCGTACTCTCCAACTTCGTCCCCGCCGGCACAAACGCGAGTATCAACCCATCAATAACCTTGTTCGGATCCGGCACTACACCCGTAAACCGCTCAGCCGTGAGCCCTTTGGAGAGCAACAAATAGAAGGTATCCCGCTTTAGCCCCTGCGTTGTGTAGAAATTCCCCTGCCCCTTCGAGACTACGAGTTCGGAATCTAACAACATATTTGCAAACGAGGGTGTCGCTTGATAAAGGTTCGTACCCACGGTTTTGGATCCGGAAGAACACAACGAAACATCCCCGCCGATCACCGCATTCCGAAGATCTTGGAACTGCGGAAAATTGATAATCTCCTCTAAATCAGTCAGAGTAACGTCATTGCTCGCCGGAGCCGCTTTACCGACAATAGCTATCTGATGGCCAAGTTCAAGAAGTAGTTGAATCAGCCACAGGTCGAACACCGCTTCTCCATCGTTGTCAATGAGCCAGACTATGCGTTTGGGGCTGCCCTCAATCACGGCTGACTGAAACTGTTCAAAACAGTTAATCGCGAGCGGAGCATGAATGGCTTCCCGCAAAACACGGTTGAAATAATCAGGTTGCTCCGCAAGTCTGGCAATGACCCTGGCACTGCTGTAGTCTATGATGTTTGCCGCGATAACGAGTTTCAGTCGCTCCATCCAGCCGCACGCGGGAATTTGGTCGAGCAAGTTTAGCGCACTCTGTCTAGCTTTCAGTTTGTCTTTGCGGTACGGGTCCGGGTTGCCGGTAGCGAGTGAGACAACTTCAAAAATAACTCCCCATATTTCTTCGGGTGTCAATTCATCTGTAACATGTGTACCATCCGCTTTCCGCATTTCCAGCAGGTCGTCGACCGCCTTTGACGCGACCCGCTTCAGGCTTGGATTGCTGGTTGCGCGGGGGATGAGTTCGTCGTTAGAATGAGATTGAACGTGTCGGCGCAGGTTTTCCCAGTCGGGTTTACCACGCATTTCACCGAACGTGTAGCCCCCCGGAATATGCTCCGACACGACGAGTTGACCGAGAGCATTTGAAGCGTTCTCCGCCAGATCCGATTCCGTGTCCGGTGGAAACATGGGTAAGCCCAAATCTGCGCAGCTAGGTACTCCCAATTCCCTGCCGTCAATTGACATGCCAGCCGGAACCACGGTTGCCGCCGCCTTCAAGAATCTGAGGTGCACTGTCCTTCCAACTTTTACTCGATCAAATTGACAGTGTTCCACTTCACTTAATACTCTCAGCCCGGCAATTGGTGACGCAATCTCTTCGGATAACGGATTAGATTCAAAGACCGTGTCCGCCGCCTTTACATCCTTCAAGCCAACGAGATCTCCAACCGCGGTTCTTCCGGATAATTCGACATTCTCCAAGCGGCAGTAGTTTCCAATCTTGACTCCGTTGCCGAGATGGATCCGTCCCAGAAAATAGCAGCCATGCCCAACTTCAATATCGTCGTTTGCCAGTGTTATTTGAGCGGCAGGGTCAACTCGTGCCCCCTTTTGAGCCAGCTTAACCCTGGTTTTTGCAAAGAGAGATTCTTCGCCCGCGAGAAGATTCGACCACCGGTTGATACCGGAGATTGCCCTCTCCGGATAGATATAGGCATGTGTCTTCAACCCATCTTCATAGCAGTATCGAATGAGATCAACGTGATGAAGCTCAGATCTGCTCCCATGCGCTTGCAATCGGTTCATTCTGTCAATTGCCGCACTGCTGCGGATTAGAGTAATGCCCGTATTGGTGTAGCCTTCCCCGCTGTTCAACCGTCGTGACATCTCGTTTTTTTCCTCATCCGTCATCTCGTTCCACTCTTTCGTCCCGACAAACCTGCCGTCTTGGTCGAAAAATAACCCTCCCTTATCGACAACAGTTTCAGGGCTTTTGCCGCAAAGTGTGACATCCGCTCCGGAGACGAAATGAGAAACGAGTGTCTGCAGAAAAATGGATTGATTGAGAAACGGTTCATCTCCAAAGGCGACTCCAATCCACTCAGCACTAGACTCCTGAACGGCGGGTATTGCCGCTCGTAGCGCACCTCCCGTGCCGTTCTGCTCAGATTGCACAGAGAGGATGGCATTCGGGCCGAAAAGCCGATTCACGGCTTCCATGTCGAGCTCCGATTTAGGAATGATGCCATCACGTGTTCTTTTGGTCATCACCAGACGCTCTGTCATCTTGGGGTTAACAACAATAATATGGGGACGAGTGCCTGGGAGATAGCTGCGAGACACTTGCAGCGTATTGTATTCACCGAACCACAGATCCAGAGTCTTATTCAGGCGCCCAGACGGATCAATTCGAGCGCCCTGCCCTCCCGCCAGAATTACCCACTGCGGATCAATCCATTGCGCGAGACTGTGCTCGTTGGTTCGATTCGCAATCGCATGAAGAAACTGCTCAATTCGTCTTCCGGCTTCACCTTTGTCCGGAATGCCGATTGCAGTTTCCAGATCACATCGGAGAATCTCTTCAACTGCGCGACGTAGGGTTGTTAGATTGTTATTCATGCTTTTTGAACGACCCGCCTAACGCATTCCAAATTTTACTGTCGGGATTCTAAAATCACAGAGGAGTCAGGGAGTAAGTCGGACTGTACGCTTTCCCACTCGCTTGTGTCTCCAGTTTTCGCGGTTATGGAATAACAGTTTTTGTGTGTCACCGAACGGCAAAGGAAACCGATGAATTCATTATAGCCAAACAGCATAGCATCGGCAACCGAAATTCGACAATCCCCTTGCAATGGATATGACAGAATGATACAATGACCGAGAATAGGATCCCCGGTATTAGACCGAGGTGAATTGTGGGGATTCCGACTTTTCTACATCAAGGGAGTCCACCATCCGTAGAGGGCAACACGCTCAGAACTATCCTAACGATCTTTGTAGCCAACTCTGAGGACGACGACCATATCTTCGTCTAGTCGCGTACGCTTGCCGGCATTCGGGGACGAAAGGAAAGAAAGTAAAGCCGACTGCGCTTCTCACATCTCTTTCTTCCTTCCTGTCCTAATCCTTAACAATATTCGTGCCAATTTATAATCCTCCCGTCGATTTACGTTAGGAAAGCGTCTTCCGATAGATAGATTTAAGAAGTTGAATTTGTTAATGTCAAAAACGCTGGTGAGCAAAAATAGCTTCGAGCCATTACGACAGATATTTAAAAGTGTTTTCCGGTTAGGCGATGAACCTGTTTGTCTTTACACGAATGTTCTCTATTGTAGAACCTGCTTCGAAAGTCATCTTCCTCTTACGTCTTACGAAATAGCACCAATGTGAGACTTGAAATTGCCTTAGGCAACACTTACGATTTCATAACAATTTTTGATGAGTGTTTAGAGCCTGTTTGAATAATCGGTAGCAAAGCAATTTTGGTCATTTGTAGGATGTTTTTTCGCGTTTTTATATTTGTCTTCTGCGTACCTGTGGGATCTCTATCGCACTCACTATCCGTTCGCTTGATCCCCGCTGGGGCTTTGGTGAACGGGACTATGGCGTTTCTATACACCTTCAAGATCTCTATGGGAGCTCTATCGCCTTCGTTATTCACTCAGTTGATCACTCGCTATTCACTCGTTTGATCCCTCTGGGGCTCTTTCTTAGAGGCTGGTAGGATTTCTATCGCGCTCACTATTCATTCGCTTGATCGCAGGGGATCTCTATCGCAGTCACTTTTCGCTCCTTTGATCGCACCCTACAAATGTACTTTTCAAACAGGCTCTTAATGTCCAAATACCAAAAATCCAGTCGTAGCAAGGGTTCCAGTCCCTATTCTGCATCATCCGAAAACCCCAATTTGGTATGAAGAGTATGGAATTTTCCGTTGTCGTCAAATGACGATTTCAAGGTGTTCCAAGGGCATTGAAAGAGATTCCTAAGAACCCCGAGTGCTGGTCTGCATCACGTTTGTCGGCGATGCGAATTTCTGAAGACACCCAATATACCGATTGACTGTCGACCAAGGGTGGCAATTTGAGTAATACAGATAAAACGAACGTTCTCTTTATTCTGAGCGACGACCAAGGACCATGGGCGGCGGGTTGCTGCGGCAACCCGGAGATACGCACTCCCAACATTGACCGACTAGCTGAAACAGGTGTTAGGTTCAGCAACTTCTTCGTTGCGTCTCCAGTATGCTCGGCGAGTCGTGCGACGCTGTTGACAGGGCGTATTCCATCCCAGCATGGTGTCCACGACTGGATTCGGGGTGGGAATGTCGGTCCTGACGCCATCCGCTACTTGGAGGGTGAGATGGGATACACGGACATCTTGGCGCGGCACGGTTGGACTTGTGGTCTTTCCGGCAAATGGCATCTAGGCGACAGCCAGATACCGCAACACGGATTCACGGATTGGTACGCCCATCAGAGGGGCGGCGGTCCTTATCACGATGCGCCCATGGTGAAAAATGGTCAACTCTTGAACGAGCCGAGATACCTTACGGATGCCATCACCGACGAAGGTCTTGAGATACTGGAGAGATATGCCGACGGAGGACATCCGTTCTACTTGAGCGTCCATTACACCGCCCCCCACGATCCATGGGTGAATGAACATCCCCAATCTATCGTAGATTCTTATGACGACTGTCCCTTCGAGACCTGTCCGCAGGAGCCGCGTCATCCATGGGTTGGAATAGATAGCAGCATCTCTACGGACGATGTGCTGGGCAACCGAGAGGCTTTGAAGGGTTACTTTGCTGCGGTGACCGCAATGGATCAAAACATCGGTCGTATTCTCGACAGACTTGAGGAACTTGGTCTGCGTGACAATACGCTCGTTGTGTTCCTCAGCGATAACGGATTTTCGTGTGGGCATCACGGGTTCTGGGGAAAAGGCAACGGGACGATGCCGCGCAACATGTATGAGAACTCGATTAAAGTTCCCGCCATCTTCAGCCAGCCCGGCCGCATCCCCCAAGGAGTTGTCAGCGACTCGATGGTTAGCGCCTACGACTTCATGCCCACACTACTCGAATATCTGGATTTGCCGGTACCGGAAGGACGCAACCTGCCCGGTAGAAGTTTTCTATCCGCGTTAGAAGGCAGACCTTTTCATGCCCCCGAACAGGTAGTGATCTACGATGAATATGGGCCCGTGCGCATGGTTCGTACTCCGGAGTGGAAATACACCTACCGGCATAGTCATGGTCCCCACGAACTTTATCATCTTGTGACCGACCCCGGTGAACGGATGAATCTGGCACAAGAGGAGGCGCAAACCGACCGAATTGAAGAACTGCGCGGAATGCTGGATGACTGGTTTGGCCGGTACGTTGACTCTCGGCGGGATGGTTTGAGCCAAGACGGTATGTCGCGGGGACAGACCGAATATTTACCGTATACACGTCCCGCCGGCTTTCCAATGCCGTCTGGATAGTGGAGAACTACTGAGAGAGGTCTATGGGAGAGCGCTTAAAAGACAAAGTTGCAATTGTCACCGGTGCCGGGTCGATTGGCCCGGGCTGGGGTAACGGAAAAGCCACTGCCGTACTCTTCGCACGCGAAGGCGCAGAAGTCTTCGCCGTCGATATTAATCTGGCTGCGGCTGAAGAAACGAAGATAATCATTGACGCTGAAGGTGGCAGATGTGCTATTCGTGCTACGGATGTCTCCAAAGCTTCCGATGTAGAGGCCATGGTGGACAGTTGCCTTGAAACCTACGGTCGTGTAGACATTCTCCACAACAACGTTGGGATCGTTGAGGTCGGGGGCTGCGTCGAGGCGAGCGAGGAAAGTTGGGATCGCGTCAACGATGTCAATCTAAAAAGTGTGTTCCTGACGTGCAAATATGTGCTGCCCCACATGGAAGCACAGGGTGGAGGCGCCATTGTCAATATTTCGTCCATCGCCTCTACACGGTGGCTGGGTGTACCCTATGTTTCTTACAGTGCAACCAAGGGCGGCATAAACCAGATAACAAAGAGCATTGCCATACAGTACGCGAAAAAGAATATCCGTGCCAACGCTATTCTCCCCGGGTTCATGAACACGCCGATGGTAGTCGAAGGGCTTGCGGATGCATATGCCGGTGGTGATGTTGAGAAGATGATCGAAATTCGTGACAACCTTTGCCCTACCGGAAAAATGGGGGATGCTTGGGATGTGGCGTATGCCGCACTGTTTCTGGCATCCGATGAATCGAAATATATCACAGGCACTGAACTTGTTGTTGACGGCGGTTTGACCTGCAAGTGCGTCTAGGTTGGGCTATGCGCGATTGGTAACTGTTTAGTCTATCAATCTGTTTTGGGAATGTTGGTTCGTCGTGCTGCAGTTTAATCCCTGTTCCTACACCATCAAGCGAACGATCAACTGAGTGGACAGCGAAGGCGATAGAAATCCCTGAGTGAGTGCGATAGAGATCCCTGAGCGTAATGTAGGAGCGATCTCCAGGTCGCGATTTCCTGTTGGTGCGTAAGTTCTGGACTGAACTAAACAATTACCAAAATTGGTTATCCATAAGGAGACATTTTCTATGTACAAACGTCATTTCATTTTTGCTTTGATATGTCTATTGTCTCTCAGTGCAGGTTCTCAAAATCTATCTGCCCAATCGCAGTTAGCCCAAGACACCTACGCCATCTTTGAAGCGAGTTGCCTGAACTGCCACGGTGCCGACGGCGCTTTCCGCGAGACACTCCTCATGGAACACAGCGAACTCATCGATGGTGGCACTGTTATTCCGGGCAACCCCGATGCCTCCGAATTGTACAAACGCCTCCTCGGTCCCACCGAGAACGGCGCGCAGATGCCGTTCGGACTGCCCCAACTGCCCCCTCAATCCATTGAGACCGTTCGACGCTGGATACTAGCAGGCGCACCCGATTGGGCGGCAACTAGCGACCCGGGTCGTCGTTTTGTTCCTCCCGGCGAAATTCTCGAGAGCATTGCGACGCACCTAAATTCGCTCTCGTCGTTCGACCGCGCCTTCGCCCGATACTTCACGATGACCCACCTTTATAATGCGGGCGCGACCGCGGAAGTTTTGGGTGAATACCGCAAGGCACTCTACAAACTTATCAACAGCCTCTCATGGGGAGTCACAGTCATCAACCCAATCCCAATCGACGCGCGTGCTACCATCTTCTACATCGACCTTCGCAACTACGAGTGGGATGTCAATAACGGCTGGACGAAACTAGAAGATGCGTATCCCTATCACATCTCGTTTCCCGAACATCACGCGCTGCGGGATCAGTTGGGGCGGTTGCAGACACAGATGGACACCGATGTGCCATCAGTCCACGTCGACTGGTTTATTGCAACTGCGTCTACCCCGCCGTTATATCATGAACTGCTTTCGCTGCCGTTGACGGACAGGGAGTTGGAAACGCGATTGGAGGTGGATGTCGCCCGAAACCTTGTCAGTGCGCCCGGAGTTCGTGTATGGCGAGCCGGATTCAACAACTCCGGCGTCTCAAACCACAACCGCGTTGTGGAACGGCATAGGTCTCGGTATGGAGCCTATTGGAAAAGCTACGACTTTGCGGGGAGTGTGGGTACGCGGAACATCTTTACTCACCCGCTCGGCTTTACGCATGATGGCGGTGAAGCCATCTTCAATCTACCAAACGGGTTGCAAGCATATTATCTCGCTGACGGCAACGGAATCAGGTTAGACGCTGCCCCGATAGCCATCGTTTCCAACCCCGCCGCCAGCGACCCGACGGTTCGCAACGGAATCTCCTGTATCGGTTGTCATACCGAAGGCATGAAGAGCTTTGAAGACGAGGTGCGCGCAGTGATTCAGAGCAACCCGAATCCACCCTACAGTAAAGCACAGGCACTGCGACTCTATGTGGAGCAGTCAGTCATGGATGCCCGTGTGAGTGAAGACATGGTAACATACAGAGTGGCGCTTGAAGCCACGGGCGGTACGTTTGGCGGTGTAGAACCCATTTCCCGTTTTCATGAAGCGTTTCATGCACCGGTTGATGCGGCATACGCCGCTGCCGTAGTTGGATTGCAGACCGAAGTCTTCCTCGAAAGGGTACGCGAGAACACCGGACTGCAGAACGTTGGATTGCTGGCGCTGGACAACCCAAACGGGAGTGTGAAGCGAGACACCTGGACATCAAGTTTCCGCGATGTGATGTATGCGTTGGATTACCCGCAGTTAGTCGGCGAAACGCCGGACATAACACAGCCCGATGTGATACCGGGTAGGTACGTACAAATCCCGGATCTCAACCTGCGTGCTGCCATTGCGGAAGCGCTTGGCAAAAGCGCCAATGCTCCGATTACCATAGCAGAGATGGAGACACTGCGAGAATTAAAAGTGCGGCACAGCGGAATTAACGACTTGACAGGACTTCAGTTTGCAATCAATTTACGCAAGTTAATTTTCAGTCGAAATTATGATCCGTTCTCTGACATCTCTCCGATAGCGGGTTTAGTTAACCTTGAGACTTTACGCATTGGTAGCAAGTACCTATCTGATTTGTCCCCCCTCGCAGGTTTGATCAATTTGAGGAAGTTGCATGGGGATTTCACCCGCAACGTATCTGACTTGTCGCCGTTGGCAGGTTTAATTAACCTAGAGTGGTTGCATTTTGACGATACCAGCGTGTCCGACATTTCGCCACTTGCCGGACTAATCAACCTGAAACACCTTGGCACTTGGGGCAGTGATATATCCGATTTATCGCCGATAGCTGGATTAACAGAACTAAGATCGGCAAATATTTGCGGTGCAAGGCTAGAGGGAGCGTCGCTTGCACCACTGGCGGCATCGGCAGGTTTGAGAGAACTGTATCTTAGAGGCAACGGAATATCGGATGTATCGCCTCTTGCCAAGCTAACCGAGCTAACCCGCCTAGAACTTCGCGCCAACGATATCTCAGATATATCGCCCATTGCGGGGTTGACTAACTTGACGTGGCTAAATCTTAATAGCAACGCCATCTCAGACATATCGCCTATTACGGGTTTATCTAACTTGACATGGTTGGATGCGTCCATAAACCAAATCTCCGACTTTTCACCTTTGGACGGGATACGCGAAAACTTGGATCACTTTGCAACGTGGTTCAATCCGGGGAACTTAGAAGGTGGTCCAAAAATAAAAGGTCCATGGCTATGGGTCTTTTTGCCGACACGAAGGATTGATCAGCATAGGAATGCCGATTTACTATCGGAAGCCAGTAGTGGCGCGGTCACAGAACAAAACATCGGTACTCGGGGGGCAACGGAGGGAAAATCAGTCGGGGACGAGGTGTGGACATCCCACAAACTCCCGCCTACAGGACGGCACAACCTTGATGATATGGTCGGACGCACCCTCCCCGATGGCACCATGTACGGCACTGTCACACTCTATTCATCACAGAGACAAGACACGACCATGGTTCTAGGCAGTGATCAGGAGGTAACGGTCTGGCTCAACGGAACTGTGATTTACGATCGTCTACGTATAGGGTACGGCGGGAATTACTCGGAGTCATTCCCTGCCACACTTCAGCAGGGGACAAATGTTTTGTTGGTAGCTGTCGGCACTCAAGCTCGTGATCCTTCCAACGCCTTTTTTGGATTTGAACGCGGCATCAAATATACGGTAGAAGCTGGCATCGGCTACGCCTTTTCCCCGACGCCAGTTCATATCGGCGATACCTTTACCTTCGAAATACGCGCACTAAACATCCTCAATTTTGGAGGGTGGCAGTTCGACATTGCCTACGACCCCGTTCTACTCGAAGCTGTTTCCGTAAGCGAGGGCGATTTCCTGAAGACCGATGGCGGCTCGACCTTCTTTCAAAAAGGGCGTATTGATAACAGGAGTGGTAAAATCACCGGACTCAGTGTAGCCCTGCTCGGCGATCATGGCGTGAATGACAGCGGGGACATACTGCACGTGCAGTTCAAGGCAAAATCCGGAGGGAACACGACAATAGCATTGCGTAATCCCCAGTTCGGTTCTATTGACGGAGAAGAAATCCCCGCAGGTCCGCACGAAATAACCTTTACTGTCGAAGAACGACTGGCGACCGGGGACGTGAATCGTGACGGAGTTGTCAGTGTTCTGGATCTGATTCTCGTCGCACGGCAGTTGGGAAGAAACGTACCTGCCAATTCGCCGGTGGATATCAACGGCGATGGGGTGGTTAACATCTTCGATCTCACCCTCGTGGCACAGGGCATTGGGGGAGCAGCCGCGCCCGCAGTTGCGACAGGACGCGCCGATGCGGCGACAGTTGAAGCGTGGATTGCAGAAGCACATCTGGCAGACGACGGTTCGGTTGCCTTTCGACAGGGCATTGCGAATCTCCAAAACCTGTTATCTTCGCTGATTATTCCCAAAGAGACTGCCCTGCTCGCCAACTACCCGAACCCGTTTAATCCGGAAACGTGGATACCGTATCAGTTGGCAGTACCCGCGGAGGTCACGTTGACAATCTACGACATGAACGGGGGTGTTATTCGGCGTTTGGAGGTGGGCCATCAAGCGGCGGGAATCTATCAGAGCCGTAACCGCGCGTTGTATTGGGATGGGCGCAATGACCATGGTGAATTTGTGGCGAGCGGTCTCTATTTCTACACGCTTAAGGCGGCAGAGTTCGCGGCGACGCGCAAGATGCTGATAAGGAAGTGACAATAGTAGTAGGCACACGCCGTGTGCCGTAACCCGCTTCTAGCAACCGAATTGTAGGAGCGATCTCCGAATCGCGACCTCCTATTGCGGTGTAAGTCCTACAAGCAAAAGAGTGAGATTATCTTTATGAAGAAAGTTTTAATCACAGGAATGAGCGGCTTGGTGGGTGGCGTACTACGTGATCATCTGCAGAGCCGATTCGAGTTGAGCGCGTTGAATCGTCGTAACGTACCGGGTGTGCCGTGTCACACTGCCGACATTGGTAATTTGGACGCGATTCAGCCTGCGTTCGAAGGTATTGACGCCGTAGTTCACATGGCTGCATTCGCGAGGTCGGGTGCGACGTGGGATGCTATCCTCAACGACAACATCGTCGGCACGTACAATGTTTTCGAAGCCTCTCGTCGGGCGGGTGTCGAGCGAATCGTATTCGCCAGCAGCGGAATGGTCATGGCGGGCTGGGAAAGCATAATGCCGTACAAAGCCCTATCCGAAGGTTGCTACGAAGAAGCGCCGGAAAACTGGGAAAAGTTGACGCACGAGACTGCCGTCTGGCCCAGAGATTTGTATGGTTGCAGCAAGGTCTTTGGCGAAGTGCTAGGACGGCACTATGCGGACACGACCAATCTGTCCATCCTCTGTTTGCGCATGGGTGGTGTCGTTCAGGAAGACAAACCGTCTAACCCCCGCCAGTTCGCGGTCTACTGTAGCAAGGCTGACATTGCTCAAATCGTCGAGTGCTGTCTTGATGCACCTGCCGACCTCAAGTATGACATCTTCTACGCGCTGTCGGATAATCGCTGGGGTTTCCGCGACCTTGAGCACGCTCGCGAAGTTATCGGCTACGTACCCTCGGGCGCCGCGGAAGACTACCGAGAATAGTCGCCATAGCGTCGCAAAAGCCTTTAAGTTTATGTCTTCCTGAAGTGCCGCTTATTCTAAACGAGCAACGTATCAATCAACCTCCCAAATTCTTGTCACAGGAGAGTGTCATGAAGATTATTCTGTTCGGATTGTTTGTTATCTCTATCATTGCTTCGCCGACATTTGCGGACGATTGGCCTCAGTGGCGGGGAGTTAACCGAGATGGGGTATGGCATGAAACCGGCATCATTGAGAAATTCGATGTGCCCGAGGTGAATATTAGATGGCGTGTGCCCGTGTCAAGCGGTTACAGTGGTCCCACGGTCGCGGATGGCCGCGTATTCGTGACGGATCGCGTCGCCGCTCCAACGCAGATTGAGCGGGTTCATTGTTTCGACGCGGAATCTGGCGACAAGCTTTGGTCTATCTCTTACGATTGTGAATACAGGAATGTCGGTTATATGGCTGGACCGCGAGCTTCCGTTACTGTACACGATGGACTTGCCTACGCACTCGGAACGATGGGGCATCTACACTGCTTAAATGCGGCTAACGGCGATCTGCGCTGGAAAAGCGACCTCAACGCCGAATACAATATTCAAATGCCCGTTTGGGGCATCGCCAGTTCACCGTTGATTGAAGACAATCTTCTGATTGTCCAGATCGGGGGATCGCCTGGCGCCTGCATCGTTGCGTTTGATCGGAAAACCGGAGAAGAAAGGTGGAAAGCGCTGGACGATCGCGCCTCTTATGCCGCACCCATTGTCATCGAACAAGCCGGTAAACGTGTACTCGTTTGCTGGACAGGTGATAATGTGGTTGGTCTGAATCCACAAAGTGGCGAGCCATACTGGACACACCCGTTCCCTCCGAAGGGCGTAATCCTCGCCGTAGCGACTCCCGTGCTTTACAAAGACCGTCTGTTTATGGCTGGCTTTTTCGAGGGGTCGCTGATGCTCAAAGTTGATTCTGAGCGTCTAGCCGTTGAAGAGGTGTGGTGGCGGAGAGGCGCCGATGAAAAGAATACTGAAGGCATCCAGCCTATCATTTCGACGCCCATTATCTTGGATGATTACATCTACGGGGTCGATAGCTATGGCGAACTGCGTTGTCTGGACGCTCGCACCGGCGGGCGCATCTGGGAGGATTTGTCAGCAGTTCCAAAGGCACGCTGGAGCACAATTCACTTTGTCCAAAACGGGGATAGAGTCTGGATGTTCAACGAACGTGGAGAGTTGCTCATCACGAGTTTGTCACCGGACGGGTTAAACATCATCAGTCGAGCACAGCTAATTGAACCTACTCGTGACCAACTGAACCAGCGTGGGGGTGTATGCTGGACACACCCGGCATTTGCTGCCAAACATGTATTCGTGCGGAATGATAGGGAACTAGTTTGCGCTAGTTTGGCAAAGTAATGCTGTTTTAGAAAGGCGTTGCAATCCTTGGTCAGTGGGGGAGTCTGCGACTCGATTCGTGTGTCTTGAGAACGTGCTGGTTTTCCACAATTTGTGCGAATTTGGCAATCCACGAAGGCGACACGTCTCAGCTTCCCCGATATACCGCATGGTGCCTTAACGAGAAATTTGGACACTTTGCTTTTTTAAATCAGATTCTACCTGCTTTAGGAGAAGGTTCCATCCAAAACGTGGGTTGTAGCGTGAATTTCACGACGTCAACCATTCAGTTTACATCGGCGCCAAGTTAGAGAACTACGCACCGCGATAGCGTCTACCAAGAATCATCCTCGCGTCTATCGAAGCCGCCGCCTCGTCCACCTCCGCCCTGTCGTCGGGGACGAGCCTCATCCACTCTCAACGCCCTACCCATAAATTCTTGTCCATCAAGCCCAGAAATTGCGGACCTGGCTTCTGATTCGTCTGACATTTCGACGAACCCAAAACCTCTGGATCTACCACTGTAACTATCCATGATAATTTTCGCGGATTCGACCCGACCGTGCTGTTCAAAAACTTCACGCAGGTCCTCGTCCGTCGCATCAAATGATAAATTGCCGACGTAAATATTCATGGAAGTCTCCTTGTAGTTACCTCTGTGTGAAAAAACTGATTTGGACTATATTCTCGTGCAATCGTTAAATGCTCAAAGGCCTGACTTATGCGTTTTAGTCTGTGATGCATCGCCGCTGAACCAAGTATCAGGCTTGACTTCAAATTGTACGTTAGCATCATGCAAAACTAGATGTGTTCACTTAGACAGCCACATCTGGAGAACATACAACGTGCTCGTCATTGTATTGAGTGCCGGGTTTTGCATCCTATACTATACATCTAATTATAGACGACCCTCAAGTTGATGTCAACGGGAATCGCTGCAATCTTTTGCGTTTGACTTTGATTCAGCAAAGCCGGTATAATGCGGCCCAAAAGGGAAACAGTCTTAACATGAACTTCATAAAGAAACTTCCGCAAGTCCGACTCTTGGTGACAGACGCCGACGGTGTATTAACAAACGGCCAACTCTACTACTCGGACCGAGGAGAGGAGATTAAAGCATTTAATGTCCAGGATGGAGAAGGGCTTAAGCAGATTAAACAGCAGGGTATTAGGATCGCCATTATTTCGGGACGAAGCAGCGAATCACTCCGCAGGCGTGCAGAAGAATTGGCTATAGATGACGTTCATATGGGTGTAAACGACAAACCCGCGGTATTAAAAGAGATTCTTGAAACCCACGAAATTCCGGCGGAAGAGACATTATACATGGGTGATGACGTAGGAGATCTTGGTGCCCTATTGAGTGTTGGACTCCGCGTTGCCGTCGCCGATGCACACGACCAAGTTAAGCGTCGTGCTGATTACGTAACAACAAAAGCCGGTGGCGCCGGGGCTGTTAGGGAAATATGCGATTTAATTATATCAGAAAAGGAAGCACTATCCGATGGGATAGAAGTGAAGGGAAAAATCGTTCAGGTTAGGGATATTGAGATAGGAGGCGGACACCCGCTGGTGCTCTTTGCCGGACCTTGCGTCATCGAAAGTCGCGACCACACGCTTCAAATGGCAGAAGCCATTAACAAGATTTCCGAGAAAATGGGGGCGCGTTTTATATTTAAATCCTCGTATGACAAGGCAAACCGTTCTTCAATCGATTCCTACCGTGGGCCCGGGTGTGAGCAAGGGCTTCGGACTTTAGAGGAAGTTCAAAGAGAAATCGGCGTACCGGTGTTGTCGGATGTCCACTGTGTGAGCGAAGTTGACCTTGCGGCATCAATCCTTGACGTTCTGCAGATTCCCGCGTTTCTATGCCGACAAACGGACTTGCTGGTTTCGGCTGGCAAAACCGGAAAACCGGTTAAAGTCAAGAAAGGACAATTCATGGCACCTTGGGACATGACGAACGTCATTGAGAAGATAGTGTCTACAGGGAATGAGCAAATCTTGCTGACCGAGCGAGGAAGTTCGTTCGGCTATAATAATCTCGTGGTCGACATGACATCTCTCCCTGTTTTGAGGGAAATAGGTTTTCCTGTGGTCTTTGACGCTACTCACAGTGTTCAGCAACCAGGAAGATTGGGAAAAAACTCAGGGGGACGGAGAGAATTTGTAGGACATCTCGCGAGGGCGGCGGCGGCGGCGGGAATTGATGCGTTATTCATGGAGGTACACCATCGTCCTGATGAGGCGTTGTGCGATGGCCCGAACATGGTTAACCTGGAGCAGTTGGAATCGATACTTGGAACTGTCATTCAGATAGATAGAGTTGTAAAAGACATCGTATGAATTCGCGTTACGCCAATCCGAATCAAGGGCATTTTAGGGTCGTCGACTTTGAACTTCAATAATTGTGAAACAGCCCTCTTTCCCACCGCGGGCAGCCCGATGTGGTCCCAACCGACGGTCCGTAAATCAATTACTTGTGGGACAACCAAGAATCCATCCGCTTAAAAATCACGGTACCGTTTATCCGTCAGTCGTACACAATTCATTATTTAAATCGCAAGAGTTTAGCGACGGCAGTTAGCCAAATCTCCGCATGCCTTAGACCGCCGAACATACCGCTCCGTCGGAGCGCAGGACAGACATACAGACTTTGCACATCTTCAACGCTTCAACTGTTCTCTTCACATGCTACTCCGAGAATGCGGTCTACGGTTTGAAGCGCCTCCCTTACACAATCCGGTATACCCGAACCACGGTATGCGCTACCGGTAAGAAACAGCCCCGGGATTGTCTCGGCGAGTGCCTCTATCCTAGCGACGCGATCCAGATGCCCAACATCGTATTGCGGACGACCTCGCGGCCAACGATGGATTCGCTGGACAATCGGTTCGGCGTTAATTCCCAAAATATCACCGATTTCACGACGTACCAACTGTACCAAATCACTATCATCTAAGGAAATGATGTCTTCTTGACCGGGACCGCCAACAAAAACCCGTATCAATACGCCATCGTCGGGTGCACGGTGCTGGAGCTTGGAAGATGACCAGGTACATCCTGAAATGAATCTGCCCTCCGATTTGGGAACCAGGAAGCCAAAACCGTTCAGCTCATGTTGGTTTGCAATCTCCGCCTTTCGATACCCCAACGACACAGTGCCCGTAGAAACGTAGCGAATCGTTCCAAGAATCTCTCCGAGTTGAGACGCAAACGGGTTTACCAACTCGGCTGCCACATCGGCTGGTACCGCCAACACTAACACATCGGTAGGAAACATCTCCTGGGACAGCGTTACTTCAAACCCATTGCTTCTAGGCCGCACCTTGGTCACAGGACTCCCTTTTCGTATGCAGCCTCTCAGATTTTTTGCCAATGCGTCTACCATCTCGCCCAGTCCAGTTTTTAGGCTCTTGAACATTGCCGGCGGTCTGCCTTGTGGAGATGGTTGTTTCATTCTTTGCGCCCGCATGGCTCGAATCAAACTTCCGTGTTCTTGCTCCATAGCGGCAAACCGGGGAAAAGTGGACAGTAGACTCAACCGTTCCGGGTCCGCTTGGTGAATCGCCGCAAGCAGGGGTCCTCCGATTTTATCGACAGTTTCTTGTCCGAACCGGCGACGAATGAAATCTGCGAGGCTCTCGTCACCGATTTCTTTACGCGGGGGGATAATCAGGTCCAATCCCATTCGGAGTTTTCCCCGGATGGAGAACATGGGCGATCGGACGAATGAGGTTAGTCGGGTGGGAAGAAGCGTAAAATCGTTAGGAAAGGGTACGAGATTGCCTTTCTGAAGCAGGAAGGTATTCCGTCGGTCATCATTTGTAGAAATGAGTCGGTCTCCCAAACCGAGATCGTGGCAGAGTTGTACGCCCCACGGCTTTTGGGTCAACATCAAGTCCGGTCCACCTTCGACGACGAAATCTCCGACTCTTTCCGTGGTGATTTTCCCGCCGAGATGGGGGGAGCTTTCGACAAGCGTATATTCAACCTCTTCCCCGTGTTTTCGGGATTTCTCCTGCAGATAAAACGCGGTCGCCAACCCTGAAATCCCGCCGCCGATAATTGTGACATGAAGCATGAAAAACCTCGTGAAAACAAATTGGTGACTCCGCGCCTTAAACCAACCGACTAGCACCATCTGGAGTGAATAGTGCAATCTGTTATAAGCGGTTAGTTGTTGTTTATGACCGGAGATCGCCCCAATTGTCTGCTATGCCTCAACTTGCCAATAGTCGGGGTCATAAGCGGGCAATTCGCAGCGCAGCGGCTTATCCTCGCGAAATCCGAAGACGTACCCAGCCTGCATCAGTTGATGAATTTGGGAGGTGCCCTCATAGATTGTCGCGCTTTTGCTGTTTCGGAGGTGACGTTCGACGCTGCACTCATCAGAATAACCGTATGCTCCGTGAATTTGTACGGCATCATTGGCGGTAGCGTTCGCGGAATCTGTACAATACCATTTTGCCATGCTCGTTTCGCGGGTATTGCGCAAACCACGGTTTTTCAAGTACGCCACTTTGCGTACCAGCAATTCTCCCAAGTCGATGCGCTGCTGCATTAACGCAATCATTTGCTGAACGAGCTGGTGTTCGGCAATAGGCTTCCCAAAGGTTTGGCGACCACGTGCGTATTGAACACTGTCCTGCAAGCAAGCCTTCATCAATCCGACTGCTCCGGCAGCGACTGTATAACGACCATTATCTAGTGCACTCATGGCAATCTTAAAGCCCTCGCCCTCTTCACCCAAACGATGGCTTTCGGGTACGGCTACGTTTTCCATTTCGATCCATCCGGTATCGCTAGCCCTCACCCCCATCTTGCCCTTGATGGTCCCCGTGGTCAACCCCTCCCAGTTACGCTCCAGAATGAAAGCGGTAATTCCGCGCGTCCCTTGACTAGGATCGGTCTTGGCGAAAACGAGCATACGGTCAGCGACATTGGCTAGGGTAATCCAGGTTTTTTTACCGGTCAAGATATAGTGACTGCCCTCTTTATGCGCACGGCTATTCAGCCCGGAAACATCCGAACCACATTCAGCTTCTGTTAAAGCGAAACAACCGGTGTTTTCGCCGCTGGCTAACGAAGGCAAGAAATACGCCTTCTGCGCCTCGGTACCCCATTGAAAAATCGGCAAAGCATGTAAACCCAAGTGAACAGCAAGTGTTTCGCGGACGGAGGAATCCGCCCATTCCAGTCCTTCCGATACTACGGCAAGCGCACCGTAATCCATACCTGCGCCACCATAACGTACCGGCAAACATACTCCTAGAAAACCGCGTGCGCCCAGCTTCGGTAACAATTGACGTGGAAATTCGGCTTTTCTATCATGTTCTACGATAATGGGCACGATCTCTTCGCGCGAGAAATCATAAACCTGCTTTTGGATAATCCTATGATTTTCGGAAAGTTCTAAATCCATGGTTAGGCTTTGTGTGGAAAAGAGAATGCGCGGCAGGTAAGAGGTTCTCAAGATGGTCCAAATAGCGTATGATTGCCGCTTGCTCTAGAAATTCGCTGTTGTCATCAGGTATGCCCAAAATGCCAGATCGTCATTTTCCTTGAATCTCGTTTGCATCAATTTGTCCGGCATGAACATTGAGACGCCAAGTTGAAAACAGAGAACCTCATGGTAATGATAGAGAGCGGTTATATCGACCTCTTGTCCATAACTTCTGCCGTCCATCATCCTTTTCGCAAGCATAAACTGATGCACATCTACGCCAACCGTTAGCTTCTTATGTGGCACAAGTCGGAATTTCGCCATCAAATCTTGCAAGCCTCGGTCCTGTGTCTGAACCGGAATATTCACGAAGTAATCCATAAACCCGTAAAACTTGTGGCTCGCGGCGAACAGCGTGTCGAAGGCTCTGTAAGTTTCATCCGCGGGTTCTCGGCCAGACAAGTAATCGTATCCGAGCACGACACGAGGTTTATTGTCCACATCGAAAGTATGCCCAATCTCACCGGCCAACATGAATGTGGATACACGCTGACGTTCTCCAGTTGAGGCATTGTAACGTGTGCCGAACTGAACAGCGGCTTCTACATCATAATCAATTACGGTGAAATTTCCCGTGTCGTATGTTCCGATCGTGACTCGCTGAAGATCTGCCCCCCGATTCTCTGCTTGTCGTCGATTCAACTCACCTAGGATGTAGAGGTCCACACGGTAAGACTCCTTAGGTTGGTGAGAGGCATATAATCCGCCAAAGTAAAAGCCTGTGTCAGCCGGATTTTCATAGTCTGTACGCTGGACAATTTTCGTCCCAAAAATATCCAAGCTGAACATGTCGTTTGGTGCATAACGCAGTAGTGTGCCATCAAAGGCTCGTCCAACATTACTCCAATCAAATTCACCAATCAATCGCTCCTCTGCATACGCCAGTTGCATACGCCCCATTTTGAGCGTCAGCTTCTGAGCAAAGAGATCCTCTACTTGCAGATATGCTTGATGAAGGTCAACGTTGCGAAGGTTCGCAATAGTGCCGTGCTCAATCCCAAAAACTCGCGAATCTTGCAATTGCATAAATGTTGAGATTTTCTCTGCCGGCTGAAACTCCGCGTTGAGACGTATCCGTAGCAGCGTGCTCCTGACCGCAGGCGTATCACTGTTGAAATCGGTGTTGTCAAATACTCCTCTTGATCGAAATTGACCGGACAGTTCAATCCCATCCGTCGAAGACTCTATTGGTCGCGGAGAAATAATCGAAACAACTAGTATTACGAATAAAAGCCGAGGCATTGTGCGAATCTATGCGAATCCATTGAGCTACGGACTAGGCCCGTTATGAATTGGTGTTTAATGGGAATCAGACGTATCTTCAATTGAGAGTACAACTGCGTCGCATCTTAAATATAGTTGACCCAATCTACCTCAAACCACTGATGGCGCGGGAACAGGTACCATTATACTTGTCTGCTAAAATGATTGCAAGAGATTCTCAGAAGTTCTTACGAATGATTTCATCAACTGACCGATTCAGGCAATGGAGAAACTTGAGGAACTTGAAACGTCAATCGACCAATGAAAACGAAATCTATAGCCCTTGCAATCGGCGCACTTTGAAACCTGATAGGAGACCGGGAACTGTCTAGAAGCGGCGTAGCAAATACGAAGACACGCAGATGAAGATGCTGTGACTAATTGGGTAACAGCGGGAGGTAATTTCGCTTAGAGCCTGTTTGAATAATCGGCAGCAAAGTCATTTTTGGTCATTTGTAGAAAGTCTTTTTGTTTTTTTTGTCGTCTGTCACGTACCTGTGGGATCTCTATCGCACTCACTATTCGTTCGCTTGATCCTCTCCGGGGCTTAGTGCACGGGGCTTTGGGCATTTCTATACACCTTCCGCCCCTCTGGGGCTTTTAGAGGCTGGTGCGCAGTGCGCACCCTACAAATTGTACTTTTCAAACAGGCTCTTACACCTTAACCTGTGTAGAGAATTAATTCGTGCCGATATGTCGTTTCGCCGCGATCCAATACAGGACAGCAGATGCCACAAAATAGACGCACACCATCCACGACCACAGCGAGAAACCCGTCATGAACGCGTTTGGATACCATCCAACAACGGATAACAGGACACTTACGGGGCTCAAGGAATTTAACACGCTTAGGAGAGTATCATCAAGGGGAAGCGCCCACCATGAAATGAGCGGGAGGAAGGTAATTAGCAAAATCGTTGAGAAGCTGCGCACCCTCGCTTGAACAGGGTTCGCCGAAAACGCAAAACATATTCCGATCATTGAAAAAAGAGATGTGCTCACGACATAAACCAACAAGCATGTGAATATTTGATTAAGAGTTAGACCGCCGCTGTAGATTGAGAACCAAAATAGGGGGGTGACGAGCCAAATTGACCAAAGAGCTGCAATAATTGACGCCACGAGTTTCGCAGCCAATTGCTTCCAGATACTGAGTGGGCTTATTCTGAGAAGGTCGATATTGGAGTTTAGATTTTCAATCTGTGCCGCTTCTATTGCTTGCAGCGGTACAACAAGACAAAGTAACATTATGAAAAGGGCAATCGCCAGTATGGAGTAAATCCCGTAGCCAACATTGAATTGCCCGCCTCTTTGTACATACGCAAATAACTCGAATGCGGAAATCAGCAGAATCAGAGAAAGCAAACCTATTATGATGAGTTGAATTCGTCTGAACTTTCGCTGACCTGCATAATAACGCAACTCTTTCGCTATCAGTGCGATCATGTCACCGCCTAGTGCAGGATTTTCCTCGGTCACTTGGGTTGATTACTTGTGCCAATTCCATTGCCGCGAAAACTTCAATTGCCGACTAGTCCATGCATCTACTTTGCAACACCAACGGCTTGGCGTACTCTCTCAATAATCGGCATGGCAATGGCGCGCGCTTCCTCGGCGCCTTTCATTAAAATCCTGTCAATTTCATCCCGATTCGCCACTAACTCGTTGTATTTCTCGCGGGCACTCCCAAAAGTCGAGTCAAGCAGTTCAAATAACTCTCCTTTTATCTCCCCATACGCCAGACCACCCTGAATATATCGCTGGCGTGTTGATTCAACGGCGTCCGGAGCAGCAAAATGACGATAGATTGCAAACACATTGCATGAGTCAGGATCTTTCGGATCCTCCGGTCGCTTGGAATCTGTAACGATCCGCATTACTCGTTTGCGCAACTCTTTCGGAGGTGCAAAAACAGGAAGCGTGTTGTTGTAGCTTGCACTCATCTTGCGTCCGTCAGTCCCAGGAATTGTCATGACCTCCTCTTTGATTGATGCCTCGGGAAGCACCAAGATGTCCCCATAATTCTTGTTAAATGCCATAGCAATATCCCGTGTCATTTCAAGATGCTGCTTCTGATCCAACCCCACCGGGACAACATGGCTCCCGTAAAGTAAAATGTCCGCAGCCATTAGCACGGGATAGTTAAATAATCCCATGTTGATCTGCTTGTCGGGATCTCGTCCAACTTGAAGGTTTTCATCTACAACGGCTTTGTATGCGTGCGCTCGATTGAGCAAACCTTTAGCGGCAAAACAGTCCAGAATCCATGTTAATTCAAACACTTCAATGATGTCTGACTGGCGATAAAACATGACCTTATCCGGATTTAAGCCCAAGGCTATCCACGCAGCCGCTACCTCATAGGTCAACTGAATCAACTGGTCTCGATTTTTCACTGTTGTCAGCGCGTGGTAATCAGCCAAGAAATAGAGCGCTTGATGATCTCGAGCCAATTCCAGCGCTGGTTTAATCATGCCAAGGTAATTGCCGATGTGTGGTGGCCCAGTAGGCTTAATACCCGTTAAGGCTACACGATTCATTTCGTCCTCCTTGCCGCATATTCGTAGAATTGTTCCATTTACATTTGGTTCTGTGGCAACAAAAAAGCCGCTGGTATGAAGTTCACCTGCGGCTTGTTGAGGTTACAGCGAGCTATAGATTCCAGTCTCAACCCTCCAGTCGCACCTCTACTCCGCAATCGTAATGCCAGGTCCAAGTGTTAGATTCAACGTTGTTAACGGCACAACTAAGATCCAACATGAGAGGTTGAGAACCTTCTGAACATGATGATGACGCTGGGTTAATTATACTTTGTGGGAAACTTGATGTCAACCTATTTTAATGGCAGGGGAAACGCATCTGATTTTTCAGAATAGAGTTGCTAGGACGTATTGACATTTGTGTAAGGTGCGCCTATAATTCCCTATCGTAGGGGCGAGGTAAGATCTCTATCGCCTTCCTTATCCAGTCAGTTGATCCTCGCCCAACGGGTTGGGAAACCCAACCCCTACGAAAATTGACCCAATGTAGGGGCAACGCTCGTGGTTGCCCATAGGAATCAAGTTAAGCGTTTTGAGTCGCAAGTCACGCGGCTTCAATGTCTTGAACTGTTAATCTCCATGTAGACGTGAGCGAGGGAATACCAGTTCATTCACTGATGGGTGCGCCACAAAAGATGACTCATGGCACTGGTTTCCGTAGGTGCCGGTGCGGTTGGAAAGAGATCTCTATCAGGATCTACTATCGCCTTCACTATTCGTTCAGTTGATCACTCACTATCCATTCGCTTGATCGCACCCACCGTATAGGGTAAGATTGAGACTTACTCCGCGCCCTATGGGGACTAAGTGAAGGGTTTTGCGGCGAAGAACTCACCAATACTATAGGAAGAATATCAATGACATCATTGCCACCAAATTACCTCCACGCAGCAGTTGCAATAGGCATAGAATCCACTCCAGATGAATAGTATCAACCGGACAACCGATGCGCCAGACGGCAACAGGATTTCGTTACTGTTTGGCCCATCTTACCCATCACGGAGGGAGGGGGGAGAAATCCTAGAGCAGGGGAATACGATGTGAATCGTCGTGCCTTTCCGATAGCCGTCGCTCGACGCACTTATCTTGCCCCCGGCCGCAATAACAAAATTCGCGCTCGAATGCAGCCCCAGCCCTGTCCCCTTCTGTTTAGTGGTATACCCAGCCGAGAATATTTCCCTAGATTGTTCGGTGTCGAGTCCTATCCCGTTATCCGTAACATCAATGCGAAGCCAATCTGCATCGCTTTCTGCTCGAACCCGGATAAAGGGGGCTTCGTTCAGTTCCTCAAACTCATCAATGGCTTCAATCGAATTTTTGACCAGATTGACTATCATCTGATGAAACTGACTCTCTTGGATACGTATCTCTTCAAGCGCACCGTCGCAATCGACCTCAATCCCTATGTTCCGGCTCTTGATAGACTCTTGCAATACTTTCACAGCCGATGAAAACGCCTCGGCGAGATTGATGTCTTTTCGCATATCTTGCGCGCTCCCCTGTGACTTCTGCGTCCGGATAATATCCACTATATGGGAAGTCTTTTCCCGAACACGTTGGGTCGTCTCCCTCAGTTCGTGGTCGACCTCGCTCAAGTCGGATGCCAAAGCTTGAATGAAGGGTACAACGCGCTGCCCCTGCGGGTGATTCGTGATATAATCCCCCAAATCCTCTTGATGCGCTTCAAGTGCGTTGGCAAGAGCAGTCAGTCGGGACGAGAGTTCGTTGTTGGCAAGTTGTTCGTACACCGTATCGACACCTACTGCCACGCTGTTGATGGCGTTGCCGATGTTATGCAAGATGGTTTCGACGACCTCCAACCGCCCTTCCGTAAAAGCCTGAGTCAAACGCTCCGCGGCGAGCACCCTTTGTGTTATGTCATGGAAGACAACGACGCCGCCCTGTTGATCGCCGTTCCCATACCGCAAAGGTCTACCGCTCACATTGAGATACGCGCCCTCCGGTATAGACGGATTCCGTATAAACATTTCGATGTTATCCGTCGATTCCCCGCGTATGGCGCGGACAAGCGGAAGTTTGTCGGTCGGAAATTCGGTCTCTTTGTCCATGTAAAACAGCCCGTATTTGTCCGACCACTTGTCGTAGTGAATATCGTGCGCCACATTGCCCGTCAGGAGTTCGGCGCTCGGATTGAACATGGTGAATGTGCCGTTTTCATCGGCGACCGCCACACCGTCGCTGATGCAGTTAAACACGGCTTCGATGAATTGATTCTGGTTTTTGAGTTTGGTGATAGATGTTTTCAACTGTTCTTCGGTCTCCTTGAGTTGCGTAATGTCGCGTACCACTGACACTGCGCCCGTTACCTTCCCATTCTTGTCCAAAATGGAACGTCCGGCGATGTCCACATATATGTCCTGCGGGAGAAGCTCATTTCGCATTAGCATTTCGATGTTATCAGTGCTCTCACCCAGAAGCGCACGTGTGAGTGGCAGTTCGTCTACGGGGAAAGCCGTCTCTCCGTCCAACTGAAACAGACCTACCTGCTCGGGCGAGTCCTTGATATGCTTTCCGTGCAGCTTGTGTCCTCCCATTTCATCGGCTCGTCTGTTGAACATCACATACTTGCCGTTTTCATCAACAACAATCACGGCGTCGCCGATACTATTAAATATGGTATCTAACAACCTGGACTGATCTTGGTGACTGGATACCGACTCTTCAAGTTGCGCTTTTACAGCTCTCAACTCGGTGATGTCGCGCATCAGAATCACGCCGCCTATCAACTCACCCGAAACGTCATACAACGGTCGCCCGCTCACACTGATAAAAACGCCATGGGGGTTCCCTTCATTGCGGATGAACAACTCAACGTTGTCTGTTACTTTCCCTTGCCTCGCTTGCATTAGCGGGAGCTCCTCGCTGGGAACGGGCGTCACCTTGTCGGGATAAAACGTGCCGTAAGGCTCGCTCCATTCGTCCGGCGAATCCTCGGTTTTCCCCATGGAGACAATGCTTTGAGCCGTTGGATTGGCGAGCAGAAAATCGCCGGCTGTACTGGTCGCGACAATTCCCTCACTCAGGCTGTTGAAGATGGTTTGCATCTGCTCCAGCTGCGCTTGCAGCTCGCGGTTCTTCGACTTCAGCTCCTCGTATTCCGTTTTCGGTACTAAAACATGTTGTGTGGTAGTCATGGTATGAGTGTTTCGTAGTTGGTGTGAAGTAGCGAATAGAATTGAGAAAAGGCCATCTTTTCCGGACACCCTTTCTCCGTGTTCCAGCTTCTTCCGTTTAGCTTCCCTGCCCCACTGGAACACAGTTTTAACGAACCAGGTTTTTTCGCCGTATCAATTTGATTCTATTGTTATGCGAATGGCATTAACCTATTCTATCAGTGAATGGACCATATCAGTCGAGATTGTCAATTCCCCCGGGACAATATTTCAGAGTTCTGGTAACATCTTAAGAAGTAGGGGCCATCTCCAAGGTCGCGATTTCCTGTTGGCGCGCAAGTTCTGGACTGAACTAAACAATTACGATTTATCAATAACCCCATTGATTCGATTCAGAAGCTTGTCTTTCAGATTCACGTCAAAACTCAGTCTCGACTTTGGCGATTGCTCCGTCGCGAGGGCTACGCGGAAGTCTATTTAGCCTAGCGGCATTTCACCAAAGGCAGATCGAAAACACTGGCACTGTGCGTGATACTCGCATCGCGCGTTTCACATGCTTGTTTTTGAGTGTGGGAATCGCTTGTTCGCCGTGCTAAGACGGCACAAGGGCGGCTGCCTGGGTTTGGCAACTGTCGGAACCCTTTGCCAAAGCGATGCGAGGGATCGTAGCAGAAACGGAAGTCTGGGTCAAGGAAAAACCGCAATGAGTCAAAAAGGGGTTCAATAGAGAAAATCGGGATATTAGTATGGGTTCTACTTTTTGGACGATTTCACACAAACATATCCCAAAGTACCTCTCATGTCAAGTTCAAAATTTAGATGCGTTTCCTCTGATTTTAATGGGCCTCCAGCCCCGCGACAGTTTTTGCTTTACCACATCCACATTATGTGCTAATATAGTGATATTATATATGCCGAAAGAGGGCGAAGATGCTCAGCCAAGCCCAAGTTGAAGAGTTTCGTTTAAACGGTTTTTTGCTCGGCGAAAAAGTCTTGGACAGCGATGAAGTTCGTGTGTTGCAAGATGAGATTGCGCGAGTCATTAAGGATCAGCACGCGCCTGTCCCACAACCTGTGAGAATTGCCAATCTCTCTCGTGAAGAGAAGTCTCCTGTCTGGCAAATAGTGAACATTTGGCAGGCGAGCGAGCCTTTTCGCAAATTGGTCCACAGTCCAAAAATTGTTGAAGAGATTGCGCAGTTGACCGGAGCAAACGAACTACGTGTTTGGCACGATCAAATCCAGTATAAACCTGCCGAGGTAGGCGGACTCAACTCATGGCACCAAGACTCTCCATATTGGCCAATCTTAAGCCCGAAGACAAGCCAAGTAACAGCGTGGGTTGCCTTGGATGATGTAGACGAATCAAATGGCTGCATGCGCATGGTTGCGCAATCATACCGGTGGGGAAATCAAATTGAGTTTCTGCATACGGTCAAGGAGTTAGATGCCATGCCGCCCCGTTTTGAAGACAGCGAGATTGAGGTTAAGTTGTGTCCTGTGCGAAAAGGCCATGTCCACTATCACCATTCCTTAACTTGGCACGCTTCCCACGCCAACACAAGCGGGAATCCGCGCCGTGCGATTGGGATTCATTATATGACATACGAAACACGATATGATGCTAATGGTGACCATCCCATGAAGCCCTTTGTCACCGTTCCGGACGGGGAAAAATTGGCGGGACCAGTTTTCCCTCTTGTTATGAATAATGGGTGCCATGTCAATGTGTAGTCCCCGGCTAAAGCCAAATGAATCCGTGAATAGCGTGACTTGACCAATTTTTTGGCGAGTTCGATCGTCGGTTTCACGTTGTGAAGTGTAATTCGTGAAATGGCGAAGTGAAAGAGGTAGGAACAGGACGAGGTATCGTATGCGAAAACATTATTGGACTACGGGCGTCATGCTGGTAGTATTATCCTGCAACTTCATGGCAGGGTGCGTAGTCCGCCAAGGCGCCAATGAACCAGTCGGCGAACAACAGGAACAGGTGGCTGTAGTTAAGACAAGACAAGGGAAATTCGTTATTGAGTTTCACTCTGATTCTGCTCCGGTGGCTGTCGAAAACTTTAAAAACTTGGTTAGAAAACGGTTTTATGATGGTTTAACTTTTCATCGTAGGGAAAACACAGAGAGCATGAGCATCATTCAAGGAGGTGATCCAGACGGAGACGGTACGGGTGGTCCCGGTTATACTATCTCTGATGAGTATACCAACCCCAATCAACGTCCCCATCTCAGAGGAACAGTTGCGATGGCACGAACTCGTGCACCGAATTCCGCGGGGAGTCAGTTCTACATCTGTTTGAAACCACAGTCATTTCTCGACGGCCGGTACACAACATTTGGGCAAGTGATTAAAGGCATGGATGTCGTCGACAAACTTAGAGTCGGCGACGTTATGAAGACCGTAAAATTGGAGGCGAGATCAGAATATGTCAAATCTGAATAGCAAACACGCGAGCGGTACTATCTACCTTTCTGTCATTTGTGTCATTGTGTTTATAGCTCCAATATTCTTGGCGGGTTGCACACAGGAGCGAAAAGAAGCGCCTAAACCCAGAGCACGCACAACTAGAGTTCAATCAGCTCCACGAGAAAAACCGCAGCAGGCTGATGTCCGAACTCTCACAGCTCTTCTCAAGACCGACAAAGGAGATATCGAGATAGAGTTTTATGCCGACGATGCCCCCCAAACGGCTAAAAACTTCGCCAAGAACGTGCGGCTGAAATTCTACGATGGTCAACCCTTTCATCGTGTGGAGGCGGGTCAACTCATCCAAGCAGGCTCCGCACGGCTGAATGAAACCATGCCGTTGGAGACGAGCAACCAGCAGTACAAAAGGGGCGCGGTTGCAATGGCGGGAGACGGTGAAGAATCCCATGCATCCGAGTTTTACATCTGTCTCGACACTCTTGTAACTGACAATCCTCATACAGTTTTTGGGAGAGTTGTCAGCGGAATTGACGTACTGGACAAAATTGAGCAGAATGACAAGATTGTGTCTGCAACGCTTCGTCCAAAAGAGTAGTCAGTGGTTACAAAATCTTAACATTGCGCGTTCGGGAGGATTTACCTTCAACTGAGATTCTCGGCACTGTCTCCGACATAAGAGGGGCCAATGTTCCGAGAATGGCAGTTTTTCAACTCGACTGGTGGAAAACTCGCAGCGTTAGTGTTTTCCGCCAATCAGGTGAAACGTTACGAGGTTGCCGAACCGGGAACCGTGCAATTGGAAAAGGGACAATAGGCGCAGCAACAATAACTCAATGAGAAACATCACCGACCTCATTTCGGTAGTGCGCGCGCAAGTTAAGAGTGCGCCTGACATAACATTGTATAGCCAAATCATCGAATAAGGAGGCATTAGTGGCATTAACAGTAATTCGAACTGCGCGACCAAGCCCTCA
Source organism: Candidatus Poribacteria bacterium (assembly GCA_965220415.1). Taxonomy (GTDB): domain Bacteria; phylum Poribacteria; class WGA-4E; order WGA-4E; family JAJDTR01; genus JAJDTR01. The sequence goes on along the minus strand of OZ244829.1, from coordinate 5,254,843 downwards.
GTGGCAGGAATCATACGTTAGCATCAAAAAGGGACAGCGACTCGTCATTGATACAGAGGGGGCATGGTCGCCCGACTTGGGAAACCGTATCGGGTGGTGCGGGGGAGAGGGAGTTGTAAACACCCCCGGTGGAGAGGGCTATCTCTTTCCCGGGGCAAATATTGGCGCCCTGCTCGCCAAAATTGACGAAGTTATTTTTGCGGTGGGTTCACGATATGATAATCCGGCTCCCGCCGATGGGGTAATTTTCCTCGCAATGAACGAAAGTCCCGAAAATAACAACCAAGCGGGGTCATTGATGACGCAAATCATCGTTTTTGAAGATGATTGAGCGCTGATGAAATATCCTAACTTCCCTTCAGGGAAATGTCCCGCCGCAACTTGAATTGGGAAGCAAATCTAAATCGTACTCAGGGTGCGCCGCTAGTCCCGCGCATAACTGTCGAAAAAAGTGAAGGTCATGGCAGAAAAAGAGTCCGTTCAGAGAGACGAATCACAATTACCACCGGTCAATCTCACTACGCTAATTTCCGAGTTTGCACTGGCGGCTTCTGCCCATTTGGGACAATTGCGGACCTCTGAGACAGATGAAACATCAATCGACCTTGGCATGGCAAGGCGCATGATTGATACAATTGAACTGCTTAAGGAGAAAACGCAGGGTAATCTAACCGCTTCCGAAGCAGAATTTCTAGAGGGAACGCTGTATAATCTCAGGATGATTTATGTCCGTGCGGCGCAAAATCCCCAACCGGCTACGCAACCGGGCGCCTCCGAAAAGAAAACTCACGATACAACGCCGAACACGTCGGTTGCCGAGAATCATTGATAATCGTTAAGTTTACCTCCATTTTCACCGGTTTCATCTCTCCCACATATACCCTGCACAAGCTATAATTCCCTTCTAACTTGGAAGCGATTCAGCGGTCTCTGTAATCGGGGTTTGAATCTCGGATTCTAGTTGCGCAAGTAATCTATGTGCCATTAGGTACGCGGAAATCCCGATAAGCACATGTCCTATTGCCGTTCCTACGAAGATGCCCTTCAATCCACCTAACCTAGAACCCAAATATGCCAAGGGCAGCACAAACGCAAAGAGATGAAGTAGTATGACAAATGAAGCCTGCAACGGCTTGTTTAAGGCGTTGAAAGCCGAATTTACCAGCCACGAAATTCCAAGGAATCCGTAACTGACAGGAAGAATCATCAGGAAAAGGACCGCAGCTTCAATCACTGCAAGATCGTCATTGAAGATGCGTGAGATGACATCTGCAAACGAGAATAGAATCACGAATACTGCAATTCCCCACCCCAAAGAAAACCTCAAGCCGAACCGAAGTGCCGCTCGAATTCGATCGTAGTTTCTCGCGCCATAGTTTTGACCGACAAATGGCGAAATCGCTATCGACACAGCGGCAACGCCAATCAACGCCAGCGATTCGACGCGACTACCGACTCCAAAAGCGGCAACAGCTTCCTCCCCAAATTGGACAACCATTCTTGTCAAGACCGCCATTGAAAGCGGCTCAAGTATATTTGTCCCCGCCGCAGGCAGACTGATGCGAAGAATCTGCTTCCACGATTCAAGGGTCCGCTTTGCAGCGAATAGAGGGAATCCAATCATCCTCTCCCGCTTCCCCAAAATCCAGATTGTTGCAGCGAATGTTAGGCTCCAGGAAATCACGCTTGCCAATGCCGCACCACGAAGTTCTAGCCGTGGAAACGGACCGATGCCAAATATAAGAAACGGATCCAACACAATGTTTACTAGTCCCGCGGTCGCCATAATAACCGCCGGGGATTTGGTATCTCCCGTAGCGCGGATAGCGCCGTTACTTACGATTGGAATGCCGAGCAATCCTACGCCCAGAAACCACGGTATCATGTAGTCTGCAATGAGTTTAAGCGTTTCATCGTCAGCTCCCATTAGTGAAAAAATGCGTCGCAAACTCACAAGCCCAATCATGGCAAAAAGCGTAACGATAAGAACCGAAAGACCAACCACGTCAGTGGTGAGCCTTTGAACTCTATCTTGCTGCCCTTCGCCAATGGCTCGGGAAATGGTCGACGATGCCCCGACGCTGAATCCCATCGCCACGCTCATCACAATATAAGTAACCGGAAATGTGAAACCCATTGCCGCCAACGGCTTTGCGCCTAATTGCCCGACGTAGAATGTATCGACGATATTGAACAGGAAAATCGTCACAAGGCCGAAGCCCATAGGGATGGCAAGCGAGATAAGGGTTTTGCCTACCGAGCCGTTGAGAAGCCGCGCGCTCTTCAATTCTTGAATTCTATTCGAGCCCATACGTCTTCCAACGGTTGGTTACCAAGTCTTTGGTCTCTTGCGACATCTCAATTTCCTCGGGCCATTCGCGTTGGTAGCCTTCCTCACGCCACTTCGTCGTTGCGTCAATACCCATTTTGGACCCCGCGCCGATGAGTGGAGCCGCATGGTCCAACACATCGACAGGTCCTTCCACAATGGTCACATCCCGCTTTGCATCGACATTACTCCCAACGTAAAAGAACACCTCCTCTACATTTTGCACATCAACATGCTTATCAACCACAATAACCGTCTTACTGAACATGAGTTGTCCAAGCCCCCAAATACTGTGCATAATCTTTTTGCCGTGGAATGGGTAGCGCTTATCAATCGAAATAAGGCAAAAATTGTGAAACACACCAAAGAGCGGGAGATTCATATCCACGACTTCCGGTAGTTGTGTCCGGATCAAGGGCAGAAAAATACGCTCGGTTGCCTTTCCCATATAGCAATCTTCCATCGGTGGCTTGCCAACGATAATCGTCTGGTAGATAGGATTCTTCCGGTGAGTGATGGCGGTGAGGTGGAATACGGGATATTCATCCGCAAGCGAATAGAAGCCGGTATGATCGCCGAAAGGACCTTCAATACAGGTTTCATCGGGCTCGATATACCCTTCAAGAACAATATCGGCGTCAGCAGGCACACTCATGTCGATGGTTTTACACTGAACCATCGGCACATTCGATTTTCGCAGAAAACCCGCAAATAGAAGTTCATCAATCCCTGTTGGCAATGGAGCAGTTCCAATGTATGACATCACGGGATCCCCGCCAATGGCGACCGCGACCGGCATTCGCTCGCCTGCTTCGTGGTATTCGCGATAGTGTGCGGCGCCATCGTGATGAATCTGCCAGTGCATTGCGAGCGTTCGGTCGTCAAGCCTTTGTAAACGGTATGTTCCCACGTTGCGCTGCCCCGTCTTCAGGCTGTGCGTGAAAACCTGCGGAAGCGTGATGTATTTGTCCGCATCAAGGGGCCAACATTTGATAATCGGAAGGGCAGCTAGCGACACGTGGTTGTCCGTTAATACAACCTCCTGACATGCCCCGCGTTTAACGGTCTTGGGCGGAAAGTTAGTCAACTTGGCGAGAACACCAAGAATTTTCACCTTATCAAGAAGTGACTCGGGCGCGCTCAGCTTAATCATGCCTTCGATTTCATCGGCGACTTCGTCTAGTGTCTCTACTCCGAGCGCTATCGCCATCCGGTCGTAAGATCCGAACGCGTTTATTAGGAGTGGCATGTCACTCCCCTCCACATTCTCGAACAGCAGCGCCGGTCCTCCTGTTTTGCTCACCCTGTCGGTAATCTCCGCGATCTCAAGATCGGGCGACACCTTGGTCCTTATTCGTTTCAACTCACCAGCTTTCTCTAAATCTTTGACAAAATCTCTTAGGTTTGAATATGCCATTTCTTATTTGCCCTCGCAGTATGGTTTATGTGATAGCGTGCAGGTTTTCAACTTGAATTTGGAGCGATACGAAAACATCCTGAATTTTCATCCTGGCTCCACTATTCGTAGAATAGCAAAGACACAATTGTTCGTCTTCGTGCATCAGCCGTCGAGAAGAACCTTAATACACGTAGCCGAAGATGATTCCTGCAGACCGTAATCCACGTCAGGATCGAATCCACTGATACTAAAAAGGGGACATGTCGTATGCTGCTACCACTTCTATGTAGCGGCAGTTCACCGCAAACGTTCAAACATGATATGTTACGGAATCCAAAAAGTCAACCACCATGTAGAACCCTCCTTCATCCGACGGCTAAGCTTCGGGCAAACGAGTTGACGATGCGGTGTTTGTGTGCTATCATACTTTGAGCGGATTCATCAGAACATCCCACCATCTACGGATTCCCATATTTTCACAGTGCGTCACTCAAGATAAAACAGAATACATGAATGTAAAAACCCACTTTAAGAACACGCTTCTAGCGGGTATTCTAACCCTTGTTCCGCTAGGCGTGACGTATTTCGTTTTACGCTTTCTATTTATCACACTTGATGGCTGGCTAGCACCGGTTGTCTCACGAATCTTAAGCGAAAAGTATGTCACCGGCATGGGATTATTGGCAACAATCCTACTTGTCTATCTTACGGGAGTGATTGTTTCCAATATCGTAGGTAGGAAGTTGATCGGTCTCGGCGAGAAAGTCCTTAACCGTATCCCGCTGGTACGCGATGTTTATGCACCCGTACGACAGCTCGTGCAGATGGTGTTGGGCCCAGAGCATTCGAACAAATTTAAGCGTGTTGTTGCTATTGAGTCACCAAATCGGAGCATGCGGGTTATTGGATTTGTTACCGGTGAGATGTACGAGGACGGAAGTTCTGCCCCTCTCACTTCGGTTTTTGTTCCGACGAGTCCAAACCCCACAACTGGTGTGTTACTTTTCTGCAATTCGGATATCTTGCGTGAAACGAACCTGAAGCCTGAAACTGCGATGAAAATGCTGGTTTCGGGCGGGGTTGTTGCCCCTGATCACTTTACCATTTACCAGATGTTTCACGAGAATCAAGGAGATTCGGAGAATAAATCCGAGCCGTAACCATCGCAGATGGTATACCGATGGAGCCAATCTTGCCATGCGTGTGAAGTTTTGTGGGATGCTAATCTCCGTTGTTGTCCTCTTCCTGACGCTAAGTCATTGGAATCACGGCCGCGCTAATCCGATAAGGATTGGATTAGTCTATGACACAGGAGGACGCGGTGATTTATCTTTTTGTGACGCCTCCTATGCCGGTGCGACAAAAGCTGCCGATCAGTGGAAAGTCGAGCTTAAAGAGATTACTCCCGGACAAAGCACCGACATTGAGCGCGTGTTAAGACAGCTTGCGCGACTGAGGTACAATCTCATTATTGGAGTAGGTTTCCTGTTCCAAGACCCGATGACCCGAGTGGCACCGGACTTTCCTAACGTCAATTTCGCAATCGTTGATGCTGAAGCGAAGGGTTCTAACATTGTGTCGTTGATTTTTAAGGCTCAAGAGGGAACCTACCTCGTCGGCGCAATCGCCGCGCTGAAGACAAAGACGAACAAGATTGGCTTCGTCGGAGGAATGAATGTTCCGCTCTTGCACAGCTTTGAGGCTGGCTACCGTGCAGGGGCAAATGTGATACACCCCGAGATTGAAGTCCTGGTCGATTACGCCGGCGTGACGCCGCAAGCGTTCAGCGATCCTGCCAGAGGAAAAGAACTTGCGCTCGCTCAATACAACAAGGGGGCTGACGTGATTCTCGCGGCGGCAGGCGCGACCAGTTTGGGAATACTTGAAGCAGCCAAAGAAAAGAATAAGTTCATTATTTGGGTGGACGCTAACGGAAATCATCTCGCCCCAGGACTTGTTCTAACAAGCATGATTAAGGGCGTTGAGCTTTCCGTCTACCAATCCATTCAGAGCGTCGTAGAGGACAGTTTTACGGGTGGAACAAAGATTTATGGACTTAAGGAGGGTGGAATCCGGTACATCGTCGATGAAGACAACCGCAGTCTCCTGTCCGAAGATTTGCTGAGACGAGTTGACGATCTCCAATCCAAGATTATCGCTGGCGAGATAGTCGTCCCATCAGAAAGAAAATAAGCCAAGACCCATCTGCAAAGCTACACACGCTATACTACTCCTTCCGAAACCGCCTACCCCCGCGCTAAAGGACTTTCTTCGATGAACTCCACTCCACTGATTTCTATGTGCGGCATCACGAAACGGTTTGGAACCACCGTGGCGAATGACCGGGCAGACTTTTCTTTGCAATGCGGACAAATTCACGCAATAGTCGGCGAAAATGGGGCGGGCAAATCGACGCTGATGAAAATCCTTTACGGTCTCCACCAGCCAAACGCGGGCACAATACTCTTTCGTAACGATCCTGTCCGGATTGAGAATCCTCGAACCGCGATTCGACTAGGGATAGGCATGGTGCAGCAACATTTCACACTTATTCCCGCTCTTACTGTGCTTGACAACATCTCTCTGGGAAAAGAGCCTCGTAGACATAAAATCCTTTCCGACCATGTTCAAGCCCGTCTCACGATAACTTTGATTGCTCAACAACTTGGGTTCAACCTAGACCTTGACACCACGGTTGAATCCCTTCCGATCGCCATCCAACAGTACAGCGAAATTGTCAAAACCCTGTACCATGGTGCCGAAATTCTAATCCTTGATGAACCAACGGCTGTTCTCGCACCGCAAGAGGTGTCCCGATTATTCGATTGCCTTCGCGGCTTGAAGAATGAAGGCAAGAGCATTGTCTTGATTACCCATAAACTTCAAGAAGTGATGGAGATTGCAGATTCCATCACAGTCATGCGCCGTGGAAAATCAATTGCTTCGTTCTCCAAATCTCAAACCGATCCTCTCCAATTGTCGGAATTGATGATTGGCGAACAAATGCCGCCAACCACTCCACGAAGACACACTGTAGTGACAGGGAAAAAAAATGCTGCCAAACCTCGAGCCGCCAAAAGTGAAAAGCCGATGGCTCATCCAACCGCTCCGGTTCTGCGCTTAAAGGATGTCACACTCCGTGCAGAAAACGACCGCCATCTGCTCAATAGCGTAACACTTGAAGTGTTCGGCGGGGAAATCGTAGGAATAGCCGGAGTTGAAGGTAACGGACAGAACGAACTCGTTGAGGTACTGACTGGATTACGCAAGACTGACGGTGGCGAAGTAACGCTGAGTGGAAAATTGATATCGAACGCGTCCGTAAAGGAGATCCGTGGGTTACGCTTGGCACACCTTGCAGCGGATCGTCACCGCCACGGTGTCAACCTAATGGGGACAATAGACGAAAACTTAGTAGTCGGACGGCACAATCAACCGCCCTTTTCTCACCACGGTCTGCTTCAACCGACCGCGATTCGACATTTCGCTAAAAAAGCAATTCAGAAGTACAAAATCCTCGCTCCAAGAATAGATTCTCAAATTCATACTCTTTCCGGTGGAAATCAGCAGAAAATCGTCGTTGCTCGAGAACTGGAAAGCAATCCGGTGTTCATTATCGCAGCCCATCCAACACGAGGGTTGGACCTAAAGGCAGCCGGATTCGTGCATGAACAATTGATTCAGGCCCGCGACCACGGGAATAGCGTGCTTCTGATTTCTCCGGATCTAGAGGAACTCTTGAGCCTGAGCGATCGAATTGCGGTAATGTTTAATGGTCAAATCGTCAATATCGTTAAGGCGTCGCAGACTCATGAAACGGAACTTGGCGCGTTAATGTTAGGCACAGATTCGCGTGACGCCCAGAACAATTGATATTCCTCCATTTATAGCGATCGCTAATGTTCAGGCAATGCGGTTGGTCAATGTCAGATTATGAACATGTATGTCCAAAAGTCGTACAAACTAAGCAGATCAATTGGCGAAGAGTCATAGGAAATCCCTTGGTTCACCCTATTCTCATTTTGAATCGGTATTGGCATGATGCTTGCTCCTATTTCCGAAGACAAATCGAAAAGGGTATATTTCGGCTATGCACCGACTAGAATTCGAGACCGGATTGCTACTTTAGATTTGATGACGGCATCCGGGACCGTCGTTTGATTGACGATATCATGGCGTCGTCCTGATTAAACGAGATGGCTAATAGTTCGCGCTGCTGCCAACCGCAGTGGGAATATTGGATTAAGGAGGAAACTCATGTTAAATATGCGTCCGAGTGTAGGCGTCTTGGCTGTCATCTGTGTCATGACTCAATTTTCGCTGACCTTTCTATATCGAGCGGTTGCGGAGGATGATTCAGATAAGATCTATCAACTTGAAGAAACTATTGTAACCGCCGAGCGGATGGAGCATTCACTTCTAGAATCCACGGCTGCTGTGTCTGTGCGTACAGACGCTGAAATGGAATATTTCCCACTAAAGAATCTCGCAGACGCACTAGAAACTTTGCCCGGGATTGCGTTTTTGAACCGGGATGGATTGGGCAGAGATCCTTTGGCAACGCTTCGCGGCTTTTACGGCGGTGGTGAAGCCGAGTATTTGCTTGTCATGATAGATGGAAAACCAATCAACGAACTTGAGAAAGGGTTGATGAATTGGAATGCCATTCCACTGTCGAGTATTAAGTCAATTGAATTTCTGCGCGGGGGTGCGTCGTCACTGTACGGTGATTCGGCAATTGGCGGCATCGTGAAGGTTGTCACCTCAGGCACACACAAACCCTTGACCCAAATCTCGGTAACGGGTGGAAACTTTGGATTGATTGGCGCTCAAGCAAGAAGCAGCGGTGTCTGGAATGGACGCGAGTACGTGGTTTTCGGATCAGGGGAGCGCAACGCCGGCTTCCGGAAACATTCGTACCGCGCGGCAGAAAACCTTGGCGGCTCTTTCACGCTACTTCAAACGCCCACCAGCTCACTTTCTGTTTCAACAACGCACCACTTCCAACAATTTGACGAACCTGGTCCGTTGACTGGCACCGAATTGGACATCTCTCGTTCCCAATCTACGCCGTTCTATAAGTTTGACCATACGGCTGACCGTACGCATCGCGCAGCGATAGCCGGAAATCATAATCTTCATGGTAGGGTGAATTTCTCGGGCTCGGTTTCCGGTGAGATTCGTGAAGCTGACGCAGTCAGGACACTTCAACTGAGTCCCGAATTTGCCGATACAAAGAATCGTCTACTTAAGGCTTCACGCCTTACAAGTTCACTGGAACTAACGTTCGACCAACTTGGGCTTCCCTTTGATAATCGTCTCAGTCTCGGCATTGACGGGGGATTGCACTCGCTTTCGTCCGAATATTACCAGTTTCTCCTGGGTGGAATGGCGGACTATAGTAGCATGGATTCCGTTACCCGGGGAAACTTGGACGAACAGGGTGATAGCACTCGACACTCTGCCGCAGGATTCCTTCAGTACGAACTTTTGCCGATTCAAAGACTGCGTGTCATTTTGGGGGTACGCGCCGATGTGGTTCGTGACCAGTTTACGCCGAAACCACCTAGCGAAGGGGAGAGGCAATCCACTACTCACTCGGAACTCAGTCCAAAAGCGGGAGCGAATTTCCGTTATCTAAATACAGAGAGGCATATCGGCAATCTATATGCCAACGTTTCTCGATCATTCAAAACACCAACACTGGATCAACTCTATGACCAGCGTTCTATCATCTTTCAAATCCCGCCAAATCCCCCGTTCAAAGTCTTGCTTTCTAGCGGTGACCTGAATCCGCAGTTTGGAACATCAGTTGAGGTGGGAAGCTATCATCGCGCGATACTTTCCCCGAACCTTCTGTACAGCGAATTTTCACTCGCGGCGTACACGATGGACATGAAGGACGAGTTGGATTTCGACCTTCAGCAACTCAAGTACGTAAATATTGGAAGGAGCCGCCATCAAGGGATTGAAACTGGCCTCAGGATTACGATAAAGTCAAATCTGAATTTTTTCCTCAACTACACCCACCAGTCCGCCAAATCTCGAATTGGCGAGTATGCAGGCAAATTCCTGAAAGCAATCCCACGCGATGTGATATTCGGCGGCATCAGTACTGCCCATAAATCTGGCGTCGGAGGGAGCATTACCATCAAATCTACAAACCGCATTTTTCTTGATGATGCCAATACGATGAGGTTGCCTAACTATACCGTTGTGAATTCTCGTTTAAAGTACCAATTTGGTCTAATTTCCGCTACATTTGACGTATTCAATATCTTCAATCAATCTTACAGTACAACGGGTTACCCCGATGCCTCGGGAAGTGGTCAATTCTACTTTTACCCAGCCGCTGGACGACACATGCTCCTCAGCCTAAACCTTCAGCAATAGTACAAATCCCTCTAATTCTTGGGGTTCGCACAACTAGTGAGAGGTGGATGCATCACTTTTCGATTCCCCTCATCCGTGTGTTTCGCTAACAGAAATGGGTGCCCTCCGCTGAACAGCCGCATTAGGCATTGAGTTTACTCCCCATCAAGCTATCGTGCTCTCAAGTAACACTCGACATTGCACTCCTCTGGAGTGCAGACGCGGAGAGGGATCGTGTTCTATTGACATCTCACTCCGCTGGAGTGAAAACCCTTCTACGAAGGAACGCTTTTTCAAAACTTGTCATGGAGCGAAAAACGAGGGGCAATTTATGATGCACGACCCACATTATGCTCCTCTGGAGCACGGAAATGTGGACATAATCGTATTCTATTGACATTGAAGATCTCTATCGCGCTCGCTATTCACTCGCTTGATCCTCTGGATCGAGGAAAGGGACTCCGACTAAAACGTGTTACTTGCTGAATGAATTATTCCGACAGGGATAATGGTGTGCTATCAACCCTCTCCTAGATAATAACCGTAATCCTCGGCTAGACCTCACTGTCCCATCTTCTATTCGATCATTTGAAAAAAATTACGATGAGGGTGACTTCTTAAGCCACTTTCGATTCGAATCGACATTTCAGATTGTGGTTGGATCTGTCCAGAACTACAATCGATGTTTCCATTATGTTACTCCTTATGATAGAATATCCTTGTGTGCTTCCTATTGAAAATCCATCGGATTTCAGCCGTAGTTGCCGCACTCAAACTGAAAAGGGATTCTCGTGAACCACAATTTGCACCCAAGAGATTTAATCTTAATACCAGGATTGCCCGAGAACGAAGCCCACAGGCTTCTTAAGGAGTACGGTTTTGAAGATTGCGCCCGATCGCACCGCAATCTTCAAAATTTAGCGGGAGATTCGCCGTTGCAGGAGGAATTTGCAGAAATCATTGAACTCGTTCTAAGGACGTTCGCGGATTCTGCAGATCCGGATGCGGCATTGAACAATTTCGATCGATTTGTGGGGGAGATTCCCAATCGTACATGGTTGTATCGTCTCCTACATGATGCGCCCTTCCTTCTTCGTATACTTGCGGTATCCTTCGGGTTTAGCACCTACCTTTCGGACATCTTAGTGCGCAACCCGGAACACTTCAATGAACTGATCGATGCGGGGGTGATGAACAATCCGAAGAATCGGGAAACTATGTATACCGAACTTTCCCAATCTGTCTGTCTCTTTCGTTCGATCGAACAGAAGTTAACCACGATTCGGCGATACAAACGAAAAGAGAGTTTGCGCATCGGAGTTCGGGATCTTCTTGATGATGCAAACCTAGAAACAACTACCCTAGAGTTAACTCATCTTGCGGAAGCCACTTTGCAAATCTGTTATGAAATCGGTGTGGCTGAACTCGCGCCAAAATTCGGAATTCCATTCGCAGAGGACGACCGTACCGAAAGCAAGTTTGCCATCATCGGGATGGGGAAATTCGGTGGTTATGAACTGAATTTTAGTTCTGACATTGATGTGATGTTTGTCTACTCCGACGACGGACAAACCGAGACAGGGGTCGAGAATAGTGAATATTTTGGAAAGTTGTGTGAATTCATCATTAAAGCCATGAGTGAAGTTACGGCAAGTGGTTATGTTTTCCGCGTGGATGTGCGCCTACGACCGGAAAGCAGCGCAGGTACCATCGTACGTTCAATAGAGGGATATGAGGCGTATTATGAGGGATGGGGAGAAATCTGGGAACGCCAAGCACTGATTAAAGCTCGTCCTGTTGCCGGCGATATAGAATTAGGGAACCAATTTATTCATACCATTCAGCCGTTTGTATATCAGCGATATCTTGACGGCTTGTCAATCTCCGAGATTAAAACGGATATCCGCCATACAAAGGCACGCATCGAACGCCGTATCACCGCCGAAAACGAAAATCCGCAGACTCACGTAAAGTTGGGAATCGGAGGCATCCGCGATGTCGAGTTTGTTACCCAATACCTTCAACTTGTTCATGGCGGCCAGATTGCAACGCTGCGGAATCGCAACTCGCTCGAAACGCTCAATCTGCTACGCGAACACGAATTGCTGAGCCGAGAAGACTGGAATACGCTTTCGGACGCTTATCGATTCCTACGAACAATCGAACACCGCATTCAGATTGAAGCCGATCAGCAGCGGTATAGCTTGCCTTCAAAACAGGAGGACCTAATTAAACTCGTCAAGAGCAGCGGCTACCGCGATAGCGGCGATCAATCCGCCTTAGATGCATTCCACCACGATTACAAAAAACACACGCATGCAGTTCGAAAAGTTTTTGATACGATTCTCGCGACTTCCGAGGCGGATGAGCACATTGATATCTCCCTGCTGCTTTCAACAAAAGACCTGGCGATGATAAAGCGAATACTTGAGCCTTTCGGTTTCGAGAACCCACGAGAGGCACAGTGGCGGATCAAGCTGATGGCCGAAGGGCCGGAAGGATCACGTTTCTCCCCGGGGGTACGTACAAAACTCATTGAAATTGCGCCGACGCTGTTAAACTGCTTGCGCCACACACCTGACCCCGACATGGCGCTGAGTTACATTGAAGCATTTACCGACAGGGTGGGCGCGCGCGCCTCATACTACACGATGTTTCAACACAATCCATCTATTCTTGATATGCTAACTCGATTGTGTGGAACCAGCCTGTTTCTCTCGGAGTTGCTGATAGCCCATCCAGAATCCTTTGATGTACTGACGGTACCAGCCGTGATGGAGCAATCTAGATCGCTTGCAGAAAAGCTCGACGGTGCAGCCCAAATTATCTCCAACGCGCCTGACGTTCACGTTTTCAATGTGCTAAGACATTTCAAGAATGGCGAAGTCTTGCGAATTGGACTTCGAAACATCTTGAAGCGGGCAGATTTATGGACGACTACGGCGGAACTTTCCGATTTGGCGGAAGCTATATTGACAAGCATAGTTCCTCATCTCAGCGGACAATTTCAGCAGGAATACGGGGTGCCCCTGACAAAAGATGGGGTGGAGGCCACATTCACGATAATAGGCATGGGCAAGTTCGGCGGGCGAGAATTGAACTTCAGCTCGGACCTAGATATAATGATGGTCTATTCCGGACAAGGAGAGTCCACAAAAGGCTTGTCCAACGCGGAGTATTTCGCTAAACTCGGCTTAGAGTTGATTAACCGATTCAAGGATACGGGGAGTGGAACAATTTATGAACTTGACTTGCGACTACGTCCCTACGGTACGGGGGGCGCACTTGCTCTGCCTCTAGACGGGTATAAGAGTTACTACGAAGAAAATGCCGAGACGTGGGAGCGCCAAGCATTAATTCGAGCGCGTCCTGTGGCTGGTGATGGGTGCCTTGGCAGACAATTTCTAGATGTTGCGCACTCTTTTGCCTATCGCCAACCTTTGACTCAAGACGGAGTCGCTAAAATCATCCATACTCGACAACGTAAAGAAACCCAAGCAACGCGCCTTGTGACGACTAAACGCCGTCGCCGTCGAAAAAAGACGCAAGACGTAAAATCAGGATATGGCGGGTTAGTGGACATTGAATTCGCTGTTCAGACACTTCAATTGATTCACGGCACACAAAATTCAATGGTCCGAGCGCAGAACACGCTTGATGCAATTGCCCAATTGAGTGAGATTGGTGTCATAACGACTTCCGACAAGGAGCACCTCGTAAGAGATTATGAATTCCTTCGGCGCGTCGAGAATAGCCTTCGAATTGTTCACGACCGCCCGCTCGATGCATTGCCGGATCAAACTGCAGAGTTGGATAAACTCTCCAAACGTGTCGGTTATCTCGATCAGGAACGATCTGCCACAGAGCAATTCCTAAAAGACTATCAAGATATTACGGAAGACACGAGAAAACTCTTCAATCGATTGCTCAGCTCGTAATCGCCCACGCATCATTTACGCGCCATTTTGCATGTACATTCTGATTGGGTAAACCATAATCTATACGATTTCGGTTTTCAATTTACCTGCTAGAAAGGAGACCAAACATGGCAGATAAGCCATACGAATTTAGTGATGAAGACATGAGACGCTTCATCGTCAACGGACATGTTACTGTAAAACCGGATTTCCCGCGAAGTTTCCATGAGCAGATTTACCAACAAACCAAAGCAATATTTGAATCAGACGGGAATCCCGGGAACAATCTTCTCCCTCGAATTCCAGAGGTTCAGGAAGTATTCGATCACCCCGTCGTGCATGGTGCCTTATCCAGTCTTTTGGGACCAGACTATATCATGCACTCGCATCGTCATCCGCATCACAACCTACCGGGCAGTTCCGCACAAACTTTTCACAAAGACAGCTACTGGGGTTATCAAAAAGTCCGCCACCATTGCCCTCATTGGGTATTGGCGTTCTACTATCCACAAGACGTTGGCGAGGCGATTGGCCCCTCGGCGGTATTGCCCGGCACGCAGTATTACAACACACAACTTAACGAAGATGGGGATGTAGGCGTTCCTCTATTTGGTGAGGCAGGCACAGTTACGCTCCTTCACTTTGATTTGCGGCACCGCGCAATGGCAAATCAAACACAGAAACATCGCTTCATGATGAAATTTGAGTTTGTGCGGATGAAGCCACCTTCAATTGCTCCATGGCAACCAGAAACCCCGGCATGGCAGTCCATTGATTGGGAACCAGCCCTAGGAAACCATGAAGCCATGTGGCAACATATATGGGACTGGCTCAGCGGAAAGAACACTGAAACACACAACGATCGTTCTTCAATGAATGGCGATATCTCCGCACTAGCAAACCAGTTGCACGATGGTTGCGAGGTGGCAAGTCTTGATGCGGCTTATGCCTTGGGGGCAGTTGGTGACGTTAGTGACTCAGTAGTCCCAACGCTGATTGATGTGTTAAGAAGTGATACCGAAATAATCAGCCGTTCTGCCGCGTACGGCTTAGGAGTTGTGGGAAAGGCCGCAGTACCCGCGCTAGTTGACGCGTTAAGTCATTCTTCCGAATCGGTGCGTCTGAACGCCATGTATGCGCTTGCTCAGATGGATGTTTCTGCCCGCGAGGCAGTTCCAGCGCTCGCCAGAGCATTGCGCGACTCATGCGTTGAGATACGGCGTCATGCTACCGAAACTCTCGGTACAATTGGTGAATCGGCTCAAGACGCTGTACCCGCATTGATAGACGCACTGGTCGATAGCGATGACCATGTTCGTTTCGATACGGCACTCGCACTAGCGCAGATTGGAAAACCTGCTAGCGAGGCAGTACCGGCACTGGTAAATGCGCTAAAAGATGAAAATCGGTACGTACGTTTTAATGCGTCAGTCGCACTTGAGTGGATTGGAACGCCTGAAGCCATAGATGCGTTACTGCGATTTCTCTCCATCTTTCGGTGGTGCCATACGTCTACAAAGACAAGCACATTTTGACCTGTGCCCATTTCAAATCTCACAATGAAACTCTCGTCGGGAGCGTAATGAAATGATGACAAAACGGATCATCCCTTGCCTCGATGTTCGTGCCGGAAAAGTTACGAAAGGAGTTGCTTTCGAGGGGAATGTTGACGTCGGCGCACCGGTAGAAATGGCAAGGTTTTACTACGAAAACGGAGTGGATGAGCTCGTTTTTTACGATATAACCGCAAGCAATGAAAAACGGAACATAATGATTGATGTCGTCTCCGCGGTCGCAGCGGAAATTTTCATTCCGTTTTCGGTTGGCGGCGGGCTGAGGGAGCTCGAGGACATGCGACGGGTGCTGCTTGCAGGTGCCGAGAAGGTGAGTATAGACTCTGGCGCAGTGAGAAACCCGCAGCTAATCAGTCAGGGTGCAAAGGCGTTTGGCAGCCAGTGCGTGGTCCTGAGTATGCAAGTAAAACGTGTGCCGAAAAGCGATACGATTCCAAGTGGATTTGAAATTTTTATTGACGGAGGGCGCCGTGCAATGGGATTGGATGCGATTCAGTGGGCACAACGCGGGGTAGAATTGGGTGCAGGTGAAATCGTGGTCAACAGCATTGATCAAGACGGTACGAAAGCCGGATACGATCTCGAATTGACAGCAGCCATCGCAACTCTGGCACCGGTACCGGTCATCGCGTCGGGAGGTGCGGGCAAACCGCAACATCTCCGCGATGTCTTTGTCGAAAGCAACGCAGATGCCGCAATCGTCGCATCAATCACTCATTACGGAGAATTCACAATTGAGAATATTAAGCAGTACCTTCATGCGGAAGGAGTTGCGGTTCGTAATACGTGGTGAGAGTAGTCGTGTTAATCGGCATTTGTGCGTCATGCACGAAGTAAGAGAAAGGGGAGTTCAGTTTCACTTGCCGCATCTGTCTTCGAGGGCTGTTGTGGGCGCGATTTCCGATTTTCTAAGCACGCAGTTTTGTAGTTTCAGGCAACCTTGGACCTTCTACATCAAAATCTTCTTTAATTGGAGAGTCTTGGCGAGTTCTGCGCAGCCAAGCTGACAACGTGTGTCCCGCTCTGCTTGAGTTTTCGGTAATTCCCGAAAATTTCCTTGAAGTTCCGTTTAATGAATTCCCGAAGCCCGCATATTGTGACGACATAGAGCTTACCGGTTGGTTTAAGGTGATTCCGGGCCTCTAGCAGAATTATGCGCAGAAGTTCCTTTCCGGCATTCGCGGGCAAGTTTGATGCGATTACATCAAACTTTACATCGGGGAGATGGCTGAACGTATTGCTCATTATCGCCTCACAGTTTTGTACACTGTTTCGTTCAGCATTCTTGATGGCGTGTTCAACTGCCACAAAATCTTTATCGACCATATAAACCTTGCCATTTCCTGACAGTCTTGCCATCACTAATCCAATCGCACCATATCCACAACCAAGATCAAGACATGTATCCCCTGCGTTAACGTGAAGATGATCTATGAGCAAGCGCGTTCCCGGGTCAATCGATCTGGGAGAAAAAAGCCCCCATGTAGAGGAAAAGGAATAGTCGAATCCTCGCAGGTTGGCATCAAACACAATATCGCGTTTGAGCGCATCTAAATCCATGTCATTTCAGGCGTTGGGTTAGTTCGTTGCGGGTAACTGGTTGGTCAAGAGACATGAGGTAAATCTGGAAGTTGTCACTGCGATCTGAAACAAAGGCGAGTTTGCGTCCGTCAGGTGAGAACGCAGGTTGCATGGACACACCGACCCCGTTGGTTAAGCGTCTTTCGTTTGTGCCATCCGCATTAATCATATAGACTTCGATGTCACCATCGCGTGCCGAAACGAAGGCAATTGACTTGCCATCGAGGGAAACGACAGGACTATAGCAGTCATATTGGTTTGGATTTAGATGGGTTTCTGCGCCGCCGTCTATAGCTACGGTGTACAATTGATGAATCTTGTCTCGCGTGGACACGAACACGACTTGCTGTCCGTCTGGGAAGAAGCATGGCCCGCCATCATCCACTTCGTTGTGTGTAATCCTTTTGGGCTGGATAGTATTGCTATCGATATTTTCGAGGCTTCGTCCTCCGATATCTAGCACGTATAATTCTAAGTTGGCGTCAGTGTTAGATTCATAAACTATGCGCCGCCCATCTGGTGCAACCCGTGGCGCTCTAACTCCAAATCCTATCGGCAAAACTTCATATGTTTCTTTGCTGTGAATATGTGTGACCTTGAATCCGGAGTAAATCCGTGTGGACCCACTGCTTTGTAGAACTATCTTGACTTCACGTGAGTCTTTCGGCTCGAAGTTATAGAAGAGATAGTTCTGATTACTAAGGAATGCCGGCGAGGTTTCATTAAGTTCGGTTGTGAAGGTGACGCGTTGATGTATGCGCCCGCTAAGGTCCATCACGTAGATTTCGCCATTGTCTAGACGAAAAGAGGAGAACGCGATTCTCGTGCCATCAGGCGAGAAGATTGGAGAGTAATTGTCGCCTTCTCCCCCCGTGAGTTGCACAACCTGATATGTGTCGCCAACGATGCCGGCAACCTCACGAAGCAAGGTTTCATTAGAAGTGCTGCTGACAATCGCGCGAAGTTCGTGCTGAGCATCTTGTCGATTGCCCAATTTCATGTAGATCGTAGCTAGTTTTAGCCGTGCTTCGGCTTCTGCTTCGGGCTGATTAATGTAAAGATGCTTTGCTCTTTTCAGTTGGAAAACTGCGTCTTGAAAGCGTCCCAATCTATCATAAGCTTGCCCAAGCAGGACTGTAGCCTCGGCATTTCGATCGTCTGCCTCGACAATCTTCTCAAGCAGATTCGCAGCCTCCAATGCCATGTCTGACTGAAGTAATTCTTCGCTTTGCCGTAGAGAAGTTTCCTCTACGCGCTGGCAACTGAGTGCAACGCTGACGAGAACAAGACAAAAAAGAGCTGTAATCTTCTGAGAAAATTGCCATGTCATTCGCGCCAGACATTGAACGAAAATCAACACACGACGATGAAAGCGTGTAGAGACAGAGGTGCATTCCGAGCCTTTATCGACGTTGACTTCGGATCCGCTATGCACATTCGAAAGACTCTCCTCTTGATGTTTCCGAACTGGCATTTGTGTTTCCCTCAAGCACTGTAGTTTAATCCGCTCTTGACATCGGTTTATTTTCCTGTTGCTTCAATTTCTTCTCGCTCCTTCACCTCCCTCAGCCGCTTTCTGAATGCTCGTTTGTTGAAGCCTCTTTCGCCGCGCCACCCGTCAAAAATGGCGTATAGCCAGAAAAAGAGTCCTTGGACAAGACCGCTTAACTTCAGCATCCATGAAGGGCGGTACATCAACTTCTTGCCATTTTCGAAGGTCCACAGATGGTATCCCGGTCTCTCATCTATTGCTTCCATTACATCTGGAGAGTCCAACGACTGGACGGTGTTCGTGTTGTCGGAACGTCGTTCCTCCCACCAGTCAGTAAAGTCATCAAAACTGGCAAGGTCATCCCAACTATCAACGGGCAATGAGTTGACATAAATTAGAATTCCCCCTAGGGCAACACCTAAAAACAGAATAAAGCCCCTCAGCCGCTTGCGCAGGTAAATCTGTCCAAGACCAGGAAGAATCAATGACAAAATCATAGCAACGTAGGACGGTTTTCCGCTTCCTACTTGTACCATCTTGAACCTCTTGATCAATCGCTAGCACTTGCGACGAGATAAACTCCGATACAAATCACCACCGCGCCCAAAACTCTGATTCTTGGAACTGATTCTTTGAATAATATCCATGAAAAGAATATTGACATGACATAGCCGAGACTGATTATCGGGTATGCGACACTTAACTTAACCCTCGAAAGAATAACGAGCCAAATCATCGTTGTAAAACCATAAGTCGCGATGCCGCCAATAACGAACGGGTTCATGAATGCTTGCATGAGTTTGTGCATTACTCGACTCACGCCCTCCACGCGTCCGACTTGGAGCATCCCGTGCTTGAGTAAAAGCTGCCCCGTTACGGTAAATAACACGTTACAGAATAACAGCAGGAAATCCTTGAGTGTGATGTCTTTCATAAAGAAGCACCTTCTTTCTCCTATTTCAAATATACTATATCACACCTATCGGCTCTTTCACAACACCCAATACCTCTCTCATAGGAACTTGCTTTTGTTTGTTTAGAAGAGAAGGGACAAGAAATAATAGGTGATTGGCGCGCTATGCGGTGTTTATCTGGATTAAGGGGTGGCAGTTACGCTGTACTTGTAACACTGGGTATGTTCTGTGCCCGTTGTCGACTCATGGCAAAACCTTCGTCCGCATCATTCTCACCGGATTCAAGAAATCTGCCGATTGAAAGTACACCCACGCTTCTACTGGCATAAACTTTTAACCCGCATGTGGCATCAGAATGTCAAGCACCGCAAACCGTGGAAAATGAAATCAGATAATTTCCTATTTGCGTGTTGGTGAATTCTTCGTTGACTTGCAATTTGGCGTTGGTGTAGAAGAGTATCACTCTAGGCTCAGGCATTTAGCAAACATGTCGAAGCATAATTCGCCCGTAGTCGCCACATTATCATTTGGCATTAGTCCGGTTCGATCGTACTTGATTCGTCGGTCGGAACGCCGGCAAACGGGAATAGAACTTAATGATATTGTTGCTCAAATGTTACTACTGTCGTAGGAACGTTGCACTCTCCGCAAATTGGCGGCAGCTACTTTGGCTCATATTCATTATAGTAGCGCCTGCGAGCAATTGGTCTGTGTTTTGCATAATACCAGCCTGACTTTTGGCGTAACTCCGAATACGCAATTGCATTCCAAGTGCTAGCTTCAATTGGCGAATTAAATCTTAAAGTGATATAATATGATGTCGGTTCGCACCGACATCTATCTATGACTCGTCGCTGCAATGGCTATCAAAATTGCAATCGTTGGTGAATGGAAAGTCCAAACGTTGAATGAGGAAAGTAATCATGACAAATAAACTTGCCTTCACGGCTGCGTTGTTGGTAGCGCCTATTCTGCTTGTTGGGTGTTATACACAACTCGGCTACGATACCGCGCCGCGAATGACCCCCCGAGGGACAAATCAAATCGATGAAGCCAAAACATTGAATGAACATGAAGCCAATGAGGATTATCAAGCTAGCGTAGCGGATGAATCGGAAACAGAGGAAGATGGGGGATATTACGGACGGCGCAAGCGAAACTACGATCGCCATATTCCGTATTACGACGGATACCATTATTCGGAACCTTACCCATATTATTATGGCTATTATTCACCATATTACTCCTACTATCCCTACTACTCTTACCCCTACTACCGAAGCTATGGATACTGGAACTCTCATAGGTATGGTCGGAAACATCATCGCCGTTACACACCCCGCTACTACAAGAATCGAGACTTTCATCATGGCAAGGGACGTTCACGAAGTCATCGAGGTGTCGGGAATCGGCGCTCATCATCCGATAGACCAAGCCCGAAAATGGAAAGCGAATCAGGTCGAACTACTCCAAAAGATGGTACTTTGAGACGTAGGGAATCAAGAAGATATCAAAGGAGGCGATAATGTTAAAGATGCGGAGATTGGATTACATCATCCCAAAACATGTAGATTGGAAAACTATTTACATCCTATTCTTAATACTGTCCATTACAACATTTTCTTTGGCCCTTCCTAGCCGTGCTCAAGTAGAGGAGATTGCAATTGGAAACACTTTCGGCGTCGGTGCAAGGACGATGGGAATGGGAGGCACGTTCCTCGGCATTGCAGACGACTCGACAGCGCTTTATTGGAATCCCGCGGGGTTAGCCCAGATTCGGAAATTCGAGTTGTATGGCAGCCTGTCTCACCACGACATTAACTCTGAAACCCAATTTGCTGGTACAAGTCCGACCGATGCCAGCCGGTCAAAGACTCGACCCAATTCCGTGGGAATAGTTTATCCCCTAGATGCGAGGCGAGGCGGTTTCGCTATCGGGCTAGGGTATAATCGTGCACAGAACTTCGACTCGCGAATTTCTATTCAGGGTATAGATCCTACCGACGACCCAACTTTTGGCGGTCTTGACGTAGATGAAACTAACAGCGATCGTGGAGGTATTGGGATTTGGAGTTTCGGTGCGGGCGTTTTTATTTCACAGAATATCATACTCGGTGCCTCAATGGACTTTTGGCACGGAACATACGTTAACGAGTTAGACAGCATTGCAACCGACGTGAGTAACATTGACGCTGAACTAGCCGGCTTCGCCTTCCATGACACGATTGACCGTGAATATTTCGGCGTCGGCGGCAGAATCGGGATGCTTGCCTACATCACCGAAAATGTAAGTCTCGGTTTCACTGCTGTTGCCCCAATGGACATTGAAGTGGATGAAGTTTGGCGAGAAGAAACCAACGTGATTTTTGATGATGGTGAATCGGAAAGGGAGTCCGACCAAGATTCAATACTTTTCGATATTGAACGCCCCTTTGAACTCGGCGCGGGAATTGCCGTGAAACTTCTTCAGGAGTCCTTGACACTAGCTAGTGACGTTCAATTCACCGATTGGACACAGACGCAATATAGCACACCACCAGCGGAAGATGTGTCTAGAGATAACTTTGAGCGGTTCTATGATATGACGGTTCAGGTGCGCGTTGGTGCGGAGTACGAATTTAAGAGAATTGATGCTTATACTCGTGTAGGTTACATATATGATCCCATCCCGTTTAACGCAAAAGAAATTGGAAACAATCGAGATTTCTTGACATTCGGCATAGGCAAAGTTTTCGACGGGATTGTAAAATTCGATATTGCGTACATGCGTGGTTCGTGGGAACAATCGGTCGAATCGCTCATTACTACCCAGACATCGAATCGCCTATTTGTGTCCGCAGCGTATCGATACTGAAATACGGTCTTATGTGGATAACTATAGCCAATTCCATTCATATTCACACATATTTCCGTAAGCGATCAACTGAGATCAAGCGAATGGATAATGAGCGCGATAGCGTTCCTATAGAGATCATTTTCTAACCGCACCTACGGGATTGGATAAATACCAATTCGGTTAGGAAAGGGATCTCTATCGTCTTCGCTATCCACTCAGTTAATCGAACCTACCGCAGTGCGTAAATTATTATTGGATTGACCATATACGCAAGGAGCACTCACTCGTGCTGCTTATCCGTGGCAAAAAAAAGGCGTTGACTGATACAATCAAATCAACGCCGGAAAAGTCTAATAGAAAGTCAGAACTGAGATTTGGTCATTATACCAATTGAATATAAGCCATCTGTGCTCCATCTCCACGCCTTAACTCGCCCCGAACTATTCGGGTATACCCACCATTTCTATCCTGATAACGCGGGCCTATTTCATCGAACAGTTTCTGCAATATTGCATGTTTCCCTTGGCCATCCCCGTCGTGCAGGTTCGTCCCCATAATCATTCTAGCCGCTTGGCGGCGCGCATGCAGATCCCCACGCTTAGCCAACGTGATTAGCCGTTCCGCAATTCGTCTCAATTCCTTGGATTTCGCCAACGTCGTGCGAATCTGTTCGTGTTCAAACAACGCTGTAGCCTGATTTCGGAATAACGCTCTTCGATGGCTGGTTGTTCGACCAAGTTTTCTTCCACTTTTTCTATGTCGCATAATTCCCCGGTTTTCCTTCCGTTCCGTTAATCCTCATCATCATCATCAAGCTCCATTCCGAGGGAAAGTCCCATATTAGCCAGAAAATCCTTAATCTCATTCAAAGATTTTCGCCCGAAATTACGAAACTTCAACATATCCTGTTCGGTCTTCACCACGAGGTCCCGGATTGTTGTAATCTGTGCAGCTTCTAAACAGTTTGAAGAACGTACGGAAAGCTCAAGTTCGGCGACGGGTTTTGACAGATATTTCTCGCGCTGCACTTTTTCCTCGTCAATCTCCTGTACCGGCTCAACATAGGTTTCATCGAAATCACTGAACAGCCGTAGTTGATCCAATAAGATATCCGCGGCTTGGGTAACAGCATCTTTTGCTGTTATGCTAGCGTCAGTTGAGACTTCCAAAATCAAGCGATCAAAATTTGTCATGGGGCCAACCCGCGTTTCTTCAACTCGGAAATTGACGCGTTTCACCGGCGAAAATTTTGCGTCGAGCGCAATCACTCCAATTGGCTGGTTCCCATCGGTGTGTTCTTCGGCATGTGTATAACCGCGTCCGCGACACACGTGCAATTCCATGTTCAGTCCATCACATTTGTCTAATGTTGCAATGTATTGGTCGGGGTTAATGACCTCCACTTGACTATTGGGCTGAATATCAGCGGCTGTGATCCCTCCGGATCCATTAACTGATAGACGTAGGGTTACCGCTTCATCCGTGTGGACGAGGAATCGAATCTCTTTGAGATTGAGGAGAAGTTGAATGACATCCTCCGTGACACCATCAATCGTCGAATATTCGTGTTTTGCTCCCTCAATTGCAACAGAAACAATGGCTGCCCCTTCGATTGACGAAAGCAGAACGCGTCGCAGTGAATTGCCGAGGGTAATTCCAAATCCGCGCGCAAGTGGCTCGGCAATAAACTTGCCATAGTCCGGTCTTAGGCTTTCCAAGTCTGCCACAAGACGCTCTGGCTTCCTGATGTCCATTTATGTTGTCCTTCCACGTAGGTATATGTTATTTGGAGTAAAGTTCAATTATTAACTGAGTTTGGACGTTGGCGGCAACCTGGGTTGCATCTGGGTAACCTTGAATAATACCTGTCCGTTTGTCAGCATCCAGTTCTAGCCACTCAGGTGTGCCCGTCTGTTGTGCGTATTCTATTGCTTCTTGGAGTACACCTGCCTGGAGACTTTTTTCTCGGACCTGGATCTTGTCACCAACGGTCACCAAATAGGAAGGAATGTTGACCAATTCGCCGTTTACTAGAAAATGGTTATGCTTTACGAGCTGCCTCGCTTGTCGCCGTGAACTTGCAAAACCAAAACGAAAAACCACGTTATCCAACCGACGTTCCAAAAGGATAATCAATGATTCTCCGGTTATTCCCTTCTGATGTTCGGCTTTATTGTAGTAGTTGTGAAACTGCTTCTCTAAGGTGCCATAGATTCGCTTGGCTTTTTGTTTCGCACGTAACTGCTGCCGGTAAGCATCTTTGCCGCGAATCGGCCTTTGGCCATGCTCTCCCGGAGGATAACCGCGGCGCTCAAATGAACACTTTGGTGTATTGCAACGTCGCCCTTTTAGGAAGAGTTTTTCGCCTTCCCTCCGGCACAATTTACAAACGGGACCTAAATATCTGCTCATTTTCTCCTTCGCAACTCATAATCAAGGTTAAACACGGCGTCGTTTTGGTGGACGACAGCCATTGTGAGGTATTGGGGTCACATCTTTCATTAACGTAACTTCAAGCCCCGCTGCTGAAAGTGCACGGATTGCAGATTCTCTTCCAGACCCCGGTCCTTTAACCCGCACCTCCACACGCCTCATTCCCTGTTCCATAGCCTTCTTCGCACATGCTTCTGCGGTTTGTTGTGCAGCAAACGGAGTGCTCTTTCGGGAACCTGGGAAACTCATCCCTGCACTTGCCCATGCAACTGTATTACCCGAAGGATCCGTGATGGTAACAATTGTATTGTTGAATGTAGCCTGAATGTGAGCGATGCCTTCCGGTACATTCTTTCGTTCTCTTCTTTTTGCTCGATTTGAAGAACGCAAAGACAAACTCCTTTCACGTTGAAGAACAAACCAGTATCAACCACCTTTGCGGGCTGCTTCCTTGGATTTTCTACCCACGGAGATAGTTCTAGCTTTTCCTTTGCGTGTTCGTGCATTAGTGCTTGTTCGCTGACCGCGCACGGGCAACTGGCGGCGATGGCGCAATCCACGATAACTATTAATATCCATTAACCTCTTGATGTTTTGATCCACTTCTCGTCGCAGATCGCCCTCAACCTTGTACTCTTGAGTAATTGTGGTTCTTAATTGACTGATTTCATCCTCAGCCAAACTGTCTACTTTTTTTGCTGGATCGATATTCAAGTCATGCACTAATTTCGATGCGTTGTGGCGACCAATCCCATATATGTAGGTAAGAGCGATGTCAACCCGTTTATTTCGGGGCAAATCAACCCCTGCAATTCTTGCCATGACCTTTCTCCTTTGAACTCACAATTGATAGTGTATTGGCTTCGGTCATCCTTGCCTCTGCTTGTGTTTCGGGTTCGAAGGGCAAATAACGCGAATGACGCCTTTTCTCTTTATGACTTTACACTGGTTACACATTTTTTTAACAGAGGCTTTGACTTTCATCGGCTTCCTTCTCCCTCTAACAGTTACAGCACATCATCTCGACCGACGTCCCTTAATTCGCCGTCCCTTTATGAATCCCTCATAACTCCGATCCGTCAGATGAGATTCAATCTGCGACACTGTGTCCAACACGACGCCAACGACAATCAGCACCGATGCCCCGCTTACCATGGTACCGATTTTTAACCAACCCTCAAACATGATCGGAATAATCGAAATTGCAGCCAAAAAACAGGCGCCGGGCAGGGTAATGCGCGTTAATACAAAGTTGATGTGCTCGGCAGTTCGCTTCCCCGGTCGAATCCCACCTTTTTCTAGAATATGCGCACCGTGCTTCTTTAGCGTATCCGCCATGTCAACCGGGTTAATCTGTACAGCCGTGTAGAAATAGGTAAAGGCAATAATTAAACTTGCATAAATAATCAAGTATACCGGATGGCCTGGATTCCCAAGGACTCCTTGTAGCCCAAGCGCCCACCCCCAATCTTGCGGCAGAAAACCCAAGATGGTACCAGGAAATTGCATCAAGGTTACTGCGAAAATTATTGGTATCATTCCTGCGGCGTTGACGCGAAGGGGGAGATGCGTCCTCTGGCCGCCATACATCCGTGTACCTTTTATTTGGCGCCCGTACTGAACAGGAATCTTTCGAACAGATTGAGTGACGAAAACCGTACCCATCACCGCAACAACGATCAGGGCTAGAAAGATAACCAACTGTATTAACCCAAAGTTAGGATCGCTAATTAAACGACTAGTTATAGAGGAAACACCACCGGGTACTGCCGCTACTATCCCCACTGTGATGATGAGTGAAATGCCTTGACCGATGCCTCTTTCCGTAATCTGCTCTCCAAGCCACATCACGAACGCGGTGCCAGCCATTAAGGTGATAACCGTTAAGAAATGAAATGACCAACTTTCATTCATAACGATATCCGCTTGTATGCCGAGGTTGCCGGGATTGCGTAATAGGAAACTGATTCCCAAGCCCTGTACAGCACTCAGGATGACAGTGCCGTAACGCGTATATTGGGTGATTTTCTTGCGCCCATCCGGTTCCTTCGATAACCTCTCAAGAGAGGGCACAACAACAGCAAGAAGCTGCATGATAATCGATGCACTAATGTATGGCTGGATGCCTAGTGCAAAGATTGTCATCTGACTAAACGCCCCGCCAGAGAATAAGTCCACGAATCCAATCATGTTACCGCCGGGGCGATCTGTCAACTGGTTGAAAAACTCCTCTAGAGCTTGGTCGTCAATCCCCGGGATTGTGATGTGTGCCCCAAACCGGTAAACAATCAGCAGCAACGCCGTAAAGATTATACGAGACCGTAACTCCGGAATTTTGAACACGTTCCGGAAGGCGCTTATCATCTGCGGTTTATCTTTTGAGTTCATCATACAATCACTGAATAGGCGGGTGCCAAAACTTACTCACATGAGGGGCGTACATGGCGCTAAATCTTACTCCGGTCCGCTCTACGAATCAGGTACGGCCGGCTAAGAAATTACTTCAGCCTTGCCACCAATCTGCTGGATCTTTTCAACTGCCGACTTCGCGAAACTGTGCGCGCAAACAGTTAATTCTTTCTCAAGGGAACCGTCGCCAAGGATTTTTACGCGCGCGTTCCTGTTCTTCACCATACCTCTGTCGCTCAACATTTCAACCGTAACAGTCGTGTTACTCTCAAAGCAGTTCAGTTCCTTGACGTTCACAACATCATATTTGATACGTTTATGTTTGGTTACCGCCGGCCCGCGCTTAGGAAGCCTTCTTACCAGAGGCATTTGGCCACCCTCGAACCAAGCAGGAATAGATCCGCCGGAACGTGATTTTTGGCCCTTATGTCCCCGCCCGCCGGTTTTACCCCAACCTGAAGCCTCGCCCCGTCCAATTCGCTTCTTGCCTCGTTTTGAACCCTGCGCCGGTCTGAGCTCATTCAACTTCATGACCTTCAACTCCATTTCATTGAGTAGCCGACGGTGAACTCTCGCCGGTCAAATCCTCAACGCGTTTTCCGCGAAGACGGGCGACATCGTTAACATCTTTCAAACTCTTTAACGCTAACATCGTCGCCTCTGCGATATTTTTTACATTTCTAGATCCAAGACGCTTAGTCAATACATCTTTAATTCCCACAAATTCCAGGATGGTCCGCGTTGCATGCCCGGCAACAATTCCCGTTCCAGGACTCGCTGGTTTCAGCAGAACCTTGGCGGCTTTGAATTTACTAAAAGTTTCATGCGGAATGGTGTCTCCCAGCAACGGTACACGGATCAAGTTTTTCTTCGCATCGGCAATACTTTTACTAATCGCCGAAGGAACATCATTGGCGCTGCCGAACCCGATACCAACAATACCCTCAAAGTTCCCAACTGCGGAAAGCGCATTGAAACTTGGGGTGCGTCCACCTTTGCTGACACGCATAACACGGTTAATCGCGATTGATCGTTCTTCAAATTCAGAATCGCCCGGATCTATTTTTTCAACTCGCAACGAAACCCTCCTTTAGTAACACCCACTACCTTCGCCCCAATGTTGTACAGTAACGGTCTCCTAAAACTTCAAACCGCCTTCCCTAGCAGCATCTGCAAGGGCTTTTACTCTCCCATGATATAGGTTTCCGCCCCGATCAAACACAACAGATTCAATCTGAAATTCCTTAGCCTTGTTTGCAATCAGCGCGCCTACTTTCTCCGCGGCACTAGCATTTCCGCCCTGCGAAACACTCTCTTTCACTTCGGGCGCTAAGGTCGAAGCAGCGGCAAGTGTGACACGATTTTCGTCATCAATAAGTTGAGCGTAAATGTGATTGGAACTCTTGAAAACAGATAGTCGCGGCCTTTGGTTCGTACCAATTACCTTCTGTCGCACATGTCTTTTCCGTGCTACGCGTGCAAGATTTTTCCTTTTGAGTCGATTCAATGATTGCCCTCCCAAGTTCGCTCGGCGCGAGAGTAGACCGTAGTCTATGCTTTCGCTTTACCCTCTTTCATGCGAACACGTTCACCTTCATAACGAATGCCTTTGCAAGGTTGATAAACCTCGGGTTTCTTGATTTGACGAATTGATGCGGCAACTTGACCAACGAGCTGTTTGTCTACGCCACTCACGATGATGGGAGTATGAAGTTGCCCATCCACGTTTTCGGTACCATCAACGCGGATTGTGATTCCGTCTGGCGGATCATAGGTAACGGGATGAGAATATCCTACGTTCAGCACTAATGATTTTTGGTTGTTAATTTCTGCGCGATACCCAGTGCCCACAACGCGAAGTTTTTTCTCAAACCCGTCCGTAACTCCCTTCACCATATTCGCAATTAAACTCCGGGTGAGACCATGCAACGATTTGTGTATTTTCTGATTACTTAATCTCTCAACCTCAAGCCGATCATCGTCCTTCTTCACTTTACTTCCTTCGGGAATTGTCCAATCTAGCTTCCCCTTGGGCCCCTCCACACTAATTCGTGAGCCGTCAAGGTTGATTTCAACATTCGCCGGTACTTCAATGGGCATTTGGCCTATTCTTGACATGATGACTTTCCCTGAAATTCAACAAGCAACACTTACCAAATATGGCACAAAACTTCGCCGCCAATTTTGGCAGCTTGACATTGAGAAGCCGTCTGTACACCTTGAGACGTGGACAAGATCGCAATCCCCAGGTCGCCGTGAACGCGAGGCAAATCGCCTACTCCGACATACACGCGGCGCCCGGGTTTGCTGATTCGTTTCAGACCTGAAATAACCTTTTCTTGGTTATCGCCATACTTGAGGTAGATACGCAAAATCCCCTGCTTCCCATCATTGATAAGACGATAGTTCCGGATGTATCCTTCCTCGGTCAAAATTCGAGCAATCTCCGCTTTTACCCTAGATGCAGGCAATTCGACTCGTTCGTGACTAACCGTATTTGCATTGCGAATTCGTGTTAACATATCCGCAATCGGGTCTGTCATTGACATGTAACCTTTTCTCCTTTACCAACTGGCTTTTCTCACGCCGGGGATTTTACCTTCTCTAGCAAAAAGTCGAAAGCAAATGCGGCATAGTTCAAATTTGCGAAGAAAACCACGAGGTCGTCCACAGACTCGGCAGCGATTGTATTGCCGGGTTCGGAATTTCGGAGTTCTTTTCTGTTTAGCAATTAATGCTTTTGTTGCCAAATCGATTGCTCCTAGTTGTGTGTTATTTTTCCTTTAGTTACGATCGACACTGACATACGATAAGAAACTGACGTTTCTCTTGCGGTCAACAGGACGAATTTAAGAGTTCTCCCTAAGGGGCATTCCCAATGCCTTCAGTAACTCTCGTCCTTCCTCGTCTGTCTGAGCTGTCGTAACGACAGTTACGTTTAACCCTCGAACTTCGTCTACTTGGTCATATTCGATTTCAGGGAAAATGAGTTGCTCTTGAAGACCTAGCGAGTAATTGCCACGTCCATCAAAGGCGTCGGGAGACAGACCACGAAAATCTCGAATTTGTGGCAGAACAGTATTGACAAGCCTATTGAAAAATTCATACATACGCTGTCGACGCAAGGTGACCTTACAACCTATAGAAGCGCCTGCGCGGACTTTGAAATTGGATACAGACTTCTTCGCACGTGTAATAACTGCACGTTGACCGCCGATCTGCGTCAGTTCTTCAACCGCGCTGTCCAGCAATTTCGGATTCTGCATCGCCGCACCAAGTCCGACGTTCAGATTAATCTTTTCCAATCTGGGAATTTGCATCACATTAGGGTAATTGAACCGTTTTTGCAATGTAGGCACAACTTCTTCTTGATAAAATACTCTATACTCACTCATTATTCACGCTCGCTGCATAACTCCGTCAAATCGTGCTGATTTGGAATCCAAAGATACGACATACAGATTCTACGCTATCTTCCGCCTACGGTCCGATCAACTTATTCCTGATCCGCAACGGCCCCACATTTTTTGCAGATACGCAGGCGATACTTTTTTGTACGAGTCCCGACCTCCCGCTCAAAGACCTGTCGTGTTGTGCGAGTCGGTGCATTGCATTTGGGACAAACCAATTTCAGGTTGGAAAGGTGAACCGTCCCTTCTTTTTCCACTACGCCACCTTGTCCCATCTGGTTTGGGCGCATGTGCTGTTTAATCATCTGAACGCCCTCAACAACAGCACGATTCTTACTAGGGATAATTTCAAGAACTCTTCCTGTCTTTCCCTTGTCCTTCCCGCTTAACACCGATACCAAGTCATTGCCCTTTATGTGAATTTTTCTTGTTGACACTATCTCCTCCTAGACGAATAGTGATTCTCGTCAAATGACTTCGGGTGCCAAGGACACAATTCGTGTGAATTCTCGTTCCCTCAATTCACGTGCAACCGGACCAAAGATTCTAGTGCCACGTGGTTGATTTTGAGGGTCAATCAACACCGCGGCGTTTTTATCAAACTTGATGTATGAACCGTCCGGGCGACGATACCCTTTGGTAGTACGTACAACAACTGCACGCACGACTTCCCCTTTTTTCACCTGACTATTGGGATTCGCCTCTTTCACACTTGCAATGATAACATCCCCTAACCGAGCATAGCGCTTGCGTGTACCACCTAACACGCGGATACACATTAGTTGCTTTGCTCCAGTGTTATCTGCACAAATCAATCTACTTGAGGTTTGAACCATGGGGTATTCCTCACTTCACACATTAGCCACATAAATCCGAACGGTACTGAATCCAGGGTATCCTGAATTCTCTACCAATCAATGCACTGTCTGTATACTACGAACTGCTGTCGCCAGCTGATTCCGCTTTTGCCGTGATTTGGCGAACACGCCATTTTTTTCGGCGACTAAGCGGACGCGATTCAATGACCTGCACCACATCCCCGACTGCACAAGCATTCTGTTCATCATGAGCTAGCACTCTTGTCGTGTGTCTCACGATTTTCTTATAAAGCGGATGCTGGTAGGCTCGCGTGATGGCAACTACGACCGTCTTGTCCATCCGGTTGCTCGTCACTACGCCAGTTTGACTTTTCCGATGTCCTTGCTTCTCTTGAGTCAAGCTTATCCCCTCTTTAACTTTGAACTATGGGGCACTTTCAATTCCGTGTTCGCGTGCCCGAAGGATTGTTTTTATCCGTGCAATATCGCGTCTTATTTTCTTTAACTGAGAAGTATCTTCTAACTGCCCAAGGATGTTTCGAAATCGCTGATTGAATAAACTTTCTTGGAGATTCGAAAGCTCCTCAGTTAACTCTTCGACAGATTGAATCCGAAGTTCTTTAGCGGTCATAATCAGTATTCTCCGCCTCTGCTTATGAATTTTGTTTTCAGCGGCAGTTTGTGCGAAGCAAGCCGCATCGCCTCTTTTGCCTCTTCAAGAGGAACACCGCTTAACTCATAGAGCACACGCCCGGGTTTGACCACCGCCACCCAGTATTCAGGTGGTCCCTTTCCACTGCCCATCCGTGTTTCAGCAGGTTTCTTGGTAACAGGTTTTTGAGGAAAAATTTTAATCCAAACCTTCCCACCTCGCCGAACATGGCGTGTTATAGCAACTCGAGCCGACTCAATTTGGCGGCTCGTGATCCATCCGCATTCCATTGATTGCAGAC
This sequence comes from Candidatus Poribacteria bacterium, assembly GCA_965220415.1. Classification (GTDB taxonomy): domain Bacteria; phylum Poribacteria; class WGA-4E; order WGA-4E; family JAJDTR01; genus JAJDTR01. The sequence continues at coordinate 5,222,406 of OZ244829.1, read as the reverse complement.
CGTATTCGCCAAAGTTAATTCTCGAACCGCGATAAGGTTGTCCGCGCCGCTTTCCGCGCTGTACTTTACGGTGTAGCACCCGTTTGGGCATCAACATTGCTATAACTCCTATTTTACTTATCCGACTCTTCACAAGCGGCGAGAGGCGGATTTGCATCTATCACCGCTCTCTGCTCTTGGTACCGTTAGCTCACTCGCGCCATCTACCTGAGCCTCGGCGTCTGGTTCTGGTTGAATCATTGTCGCCGAAACGGTCGCCGCGTCGTCGGCGTGGACGCGATTGACCTTCTCGAGGTCCCGTTGCTGTTTGTACTGATGATCCACCGTGCAAAGCTTCGGCGGTACCTATAACCTCGCCCTTGAAAATCCATGTTTTGACCCCTATTTTGCCGTACGTTGTATCAGGCTGGCAAAATCCATAGTCAATTTGCGCTCTAAGCGTATGCAAGGGAACTCTACCTTCGATACTTGTTTCTGTACGCGCCATCTCAATGCCACCAAGGCGACCACTAACGGTAGCCTTTACTCCTTGAGCGCCAGCCCGCATAGAATCGGCGATGCTTCTTTTCATGGCTTGCCGGAAGGGAGACCGTCGCTGGATTTTCAAAGCAATGGCTTCCGCGACCAATTGAGCATCAAGCTCCGGAGTTTTAATTTCCGTAACATTAATGCGAACCGACCGCCCGATAAATTTCTCCAAGTCCACCTGCAACTTCTCTGCTTCAACACCGCGACGTCCAATGACAATACCGGGACGCGCCGTATGAATATTTATTGAACATCTATCCGCGACTCGTTCAACCTCAACCCGTGAAATGCCAGCACGCGCCAGTTTGTCCTTGACGAACTCTTGAATCTGCAAATCCTCATGGAGCCAAAGGGCATATTCTTTCTCACTATACCACTTGGAATCCCATGTTTCAATGATTCCGAGGCGTAATCCACGCGGATGCGTTTTTTGTCCCACTAAAACCTCCTCAGTCTAAAATGTGCCGACCCTGACGCTAGAAACTGTTTGGGTAGTAAGCCACACACTGTCATTGAGAGATGTCCAAAACCTAACTTTCATCTCTATCACTTTCCTCATCAAGCACAACGGTAATATGACACCTTCGTCGCAGTATCCTATTCGCCATTCCACGCGCTCTTGGTCGAATCCATTTCCGTGTTATTCCTTCATCAATGAAGATTCTTTTGATGAAGAGATTGCTTTCATCCACGGTTGAGTCTTGGTGCTGCGCATTAGCCACGGCGGACCGAATTAATTTTCGAATCACCGCCGATGTTGACTTATGCAAAAATGCCAATTGATTTAGAGCATCTTCGACAAATCTGTCTCTGACTAAATCCGCCACCAAACGCGCTTTTCGCGGGGCAACTGGCACATTCTTAATGCTCGCTTTCGCTTCCATTCGATAACCTCCCACACACGCCTTTCCTATGCTCTAGAGCCCCGTGCGTGCGATCTAAATGTGCGCGTGGGAGCAAATTCGCCTAGTTTATGTCCTACCATGTTCTCAGTGATATAAACCGGAAAAAACTTTTTTCCATTGTGTATTGAAAGTGTATGACCTATCAGTTCCGGCGAAATTGTAGAACGTCGAGACCAAGTGCGAATCACACGTTTTGTACCAGATCGCTCTAAAGTCTCAATTTTCTTCTGAAGTTTAGGGTCTATATAGGGGCCCTTTTTTATTGAACGTGGCATTCTAATCCCTTCACGGCAAAATCAGCATTCAGTTGAACCAAAGCTTTTGGTAAATCTCTTGTTGGCATTACTTACGACGGCTAACAATGAATTGACCCGACTTCTTCTTCGGGTTTCGCGTTTTGTACCCTTTGGTTGGAACACCCCAAGGAGTTACAGGATGTCTACCTCCCGAACTCTTTCCCTCTCCGCCGCCATGCGGATGATCTATTGGATTCATTGCAACACCGCGCACTTTCGGACGCCTTCCCATCCAGCACGAACGTCCACCCTTTCCTATGGAAATGTTGGAATGGTCGACATTTCCAACTTGACCAACCGTAGCCATACACCGCACCGGGAGCAAACGAATCTCGCCGGATGGCATCCGAAGACGTGCATATCGCCCCTCGCGGTCAACGAGTTGAGCAGCCACACCCGCACTACGCACGAGTTGCCCCCCTGCTCCGGGGACCATCTCCACATTATGCACGGCAGACCCAAGCGGAATCCTTTCGAGCGGTAACGCGTTGCCCACCTTAATCTCTGCGTCCGGGCCCGAATTGAGCATCTCACCTACCTGCAGCCCTAAAGGCGCAAGGATGTAGCGTTTTGCACCGTCCACATAGTGTAGTAGTGCTATCCGAGCGGAACGGTTCGGGTCGTACTCAATTGAGGCTACCTTAGCCGGTACACCGAACTTATTGCGCCGAAAATCGATATCTCGGTAACGTCGCTTATGACCGCCGCCACGCCTTCTTACCGTCATTCGGCCCGCACCATTGCGTCCGGCGTTTTCCTTTAGCCCTTTGACCAAGGATTTCTCCGGCTTTCGACGGGTAATCTCTTCAAAAGAGTGGCCCGTCATAGATCGCCGGCTTGGTGTTACGGGCGAGTATATCTTAATTGCCATAATCAATAGCCCTCAAAACGAATGCTCGTGTAGGGTACTCCCGGTAAGCAATCAGTATGCGAATCTCAATACCTGCTAAGTTGAAGTAGACCAGCCAACCTACTGACAAACCGCCTCGCCGTCACTATCGCGTCACTCAATGCTCAACAATGTTTGTGGCGAGTCCCGCAGAGATCGAAAAATGCGGCGTCTTAGCGAATGACTACCTGCATTAGATGGACTCGAAAATCTGGACATCTGTTCCAGGTTCAACTGTAATGATAGCTTTCTTCCAGTGAGGCCGTCTTCCGCGTCGGTGCTGAAAAAGCTTGCCTTTAGGCTTGCCGCGTACACGCATTGTACTTACGTTAAGAATCTTCCCTTTAAGATCCAGCAGTTCCTCCGCTGCTTGACGAATTTCTGCTTTGGTAGCCTTTATATCAACTACAAAGCAAAACTTGTTGGACAACTCGCGAAGATCCGTACTTTTTTCTGTGACTAAAGGCTTTAATAGGATTTGATATAAATCTTTCATTGCTCCGACACTTGCTCATTCACACTATCACTTGATTGAAAGAATTTCATCTGCAACTTCTCGATAGCCGGCTCGGTGATTACAATCTTGTCGTGCCATAAGATATCGTAGACATTCAGCACATCCCATATACACGTGCTCACGTGTGGGATATTTCGAACAGATAACTGAAGATTTCGATCCTGTTGATCTAGTACCAAAAGAAGCTTGCCGTCTAGATTGAGAGCACCCAAGAACTGAACGACATCTTTTGTCCGCGGTCTGTCGAGCGTAAAACCTTCAATGAGAACACATTGGGCATTCTGAAACCTATCCGCCAGCGCCGAACAAATCCCGAGTCTTCGAATCTTCTTCGGCGTGTGTTGACGATAACTGCGAGGCATTGGTCCAAACGCAACGCCGCCGTGCACCCTCGTAGGCGATCCACTGTCCCCGACACGCGCTCGCCCAGTTCCTTTTTGGCGGTGCAACTTCCTGCCGCTTGCCTTGACTTCAGCGCGCGTTTTAGTTGAAGCGGTACCGCTCCGTCGGTTGGCAAGATGCGCAACAACACATTGATGTAGAACATCTGTACGCACCGGTGCGTTAATGAAACCGTCTGATAATTCCTTTTGGTGGAGTATCTCGCCCGAACGGTTATATACGTCGAAAGTTGCCATCACAATCGTCCTTCATTCACAAAATCCGAACTGCCCACGCTACACACCGACCTTAACAGCTTTGTTAATCAACAAAAACCCATTTGTTGGCCCAGGTACAGCGCCTTTAACCAACAGAAGGCTTCTATCAGCGTCCGCCTGGATAACCTGCAAACTCTGAACGGTGACTCGTCTCCCACCATGCCGCCCAGCCATTCGCTTACCCTTAAACACCCGCGATGGATGTGCGCTTGCGCCGATTGATCCTGTCCGTCGAAGATCCTGTTCGCCGCCATGGCTCTTTTTCCCGCCGGCAAAGCCATACCGTTTAACTACTCCCGTGAAGCCAAGCCCTTTTGAGGTGCCGGTTACATCAACGTATTCTCCAACCGAAAAAATGCTCGAATCAATCATCGAGCCTACCGATAGCTGATCGGTATCATCAACTGCAAACTCAAACAGTACTCGTGGAGGTGTAACCCCCGCCTTGTCAATATGTCCGCGTTCCGGTCGATTGACTTTGTTATCTTTACGATTTCCAAAGCCCAGTTGGACGGCTTGATACCCATCTTGGTCTTTGGTCTTAATCTGTACAACTGGGCACGGACCAGCTTCGATTGCAGTGACCGGAAACGCCTTACCGGATTCATCGAATACTTGGGTCATCCCCACCTTTTTGCCTATTATTCCTCTAACCATCTATCGCATTCCCGAAACGGTCACAACAATTCAATACAAACTGTCTCGACTCGTTTATAAAAGTGTGATTTTTACATCAACACCGGCAGGCAGATCCAGGTGCATCAACGCATCTACGGTCTTTGGCGTCGTTTCCAGGATATCCAATAACCGCTTGTGAATTCGCATCTCAAACTGTTCACGCGACTTTTTGTCCTTAAACGTCGATCTCTGCACGGTGTAGACATGCTTTTTCATCGGAAGCGGAATAGGACCCGATACAACTGCCCCTGTTCGTTTCGCTGTATCCGCTATCTGTCCCGACGATTTGTCCAATAACCGGTGATCGAACGCTTTAAGGCGAATGCGAATTTTCTGATTGTCCATTACGATTCCCTGTTAGGTGTAAGACTACGCAGACTGCATCTTGGAAGGCTCAATCTTACTCAATGACTTTAGACACAACACCTGCGCCAACGGTTTGCCCACCTTCTCGAATTGCGAATCTGAGTTCCTCTTCGAGAGCAATCGGCTTGGAAAGCTCTACAGTAATCTGAGTGTTATCTCCGGGCATTATCATCTCAACGCCTTCCGGAAGTTGCATGTTACCGGTTACATCAGTTGTGCGAAAATAAAACTGAGGACGATAGCCGCTGAAGAATGGTGTGTGCCGCCCGCCTTCCTCTTTTTTCAGAATATAGGTCTCGGCTTCAAATTTGGTATGCGGCGTAATGGTTCCGGGGGCAGCCAATACCTGACCACGCTCAACTTCCTTCCGCTCCACACCACGAATTAGGACGCCGACATTGTCTCCGGCACGCCCTTCGTCCAGCAGTTTGCGGAACATCTCCACGCCTGTGGCTACGGTAGAATGAGTCGGTCGAAGGCCAACTATTTCGACAGTGTCTCCAACATGTACGATACCGCGTTCCACTCGCCCCGTAACAACGGTACCGCGTCCACTGATGGTGAAGATGTCCTCGACGGGCATTAAGTACGGCCTGTCAATATCTCTCACGGGTTCGGGAATATATTCATCGACTTGCGCCATCAAATCAAGAATCGGTGCACAGGCTTCGCTATTCGGATCCCCGCTAGATTCCATCGCTTGCAGCGCGGAACCCGAAACGATTGGTATATCGTCCCCTGGGAAATTGTATTCCTCCAACAACTCCCGAACTTCCAACTCGACCAATTCAAGTAGTTCGGGATCATCCACCATATCCGCTTTATTCAAAAACACGACGAGCGAAGGGACATTCACCTGACGTGCAAGGAGAACATGCTCCCTCGTTTGAGGCATGGGGCCATCAGCGGCAGAAACCACGAGGATGGCTCCGTCCATCTGAGCAGCGCCCGTGATCATGTTCTTGATATAGTCGGCATGACCAGGACAATCCACGTGCGCATAATGCCGATTCTCGGTTTCATATTCTACGTGCGCGGTATTGATTGTGATTCCACGCTCTTTTTCCTCGGGAGCTTTGTCGATCTCATCATAGGTCATCACATAGTCTTTGCTTGCAAGATTCGACAAAACCATGGTTATTGCCGCAGTTAATGTGGTCTTGCCATGGTCAACGTGGCCAATCGTACCGATATTCACGTGTGGCTTAGTTCTATCAAATTTTTCTTTTGCCATTTGTTATAAATTTCCTCCTCGCATAGATAAGCCAAAAACCTTTAAGGCTTGGTAAGACGATACAAAACTAGCTACGTGGCTTCGACATCACATGATACCGAAGCCGCTAAACTTTTTTCAAGGAAATGATGTCTTGCGCAACGCTGGAAGGCACACTACTGTAGTGTGAAAACTCCATGGAATAATTTGCGCGTCCTTGTGTCAATGAACGAAGCGTTTTAACATACCCAAACATTTCGGAAAGCGGCACTGAAGCTTGAATCACATGAACACGCGATTTCTGTTGAAGATCTGTTTGAAGGATTTGCGCGCGACGCGCATTTAAATCCCCAATCACCTTGCCCAAATATTCATCAGGGACAATAACTTCCACTTTCATAACTGGTTCAAGCAGAATCGGTCCTGCACGCTTCACAGCCTCTTTGAATGCCATTGACGCTGCGATTGAAAACGCCATTTCGGACGAATCTACAGCATGGAAGGAGCCATCGTATAACCGCACACCGACGTCAACAACAGGATAATCCGCCAACACCCCGGTATTCATGGAATTTTGGATGCCCTTGTTGATTGCCGGGATATATTCCTGAGGTATAATTCCGCCTTTAGTATCATCAACGAATTCATACTCTGAACCTTTTTCTAACGGGAAGATTTCAATGGCGACATGCCCATATTGCCCGCGTCCACCTGATTGCTTCACAAACTTTCCTTCCGATGTAGCGTGTCTTTGAATTGTTTCGCGATACGCAACCTGCGGATTCCCGATGTTCGCGGAAACATTGAACTCGCGAATCAGCCGATCCACGATAATTTCAAGGTGTAGCTCGCCCATCCCTGATAGTAGGGTTTGGCCTGTCTCACTATCTTGATGCACCTTAAACGTCGGATCTTCCTCCGCCAACTTGAGAAGTGCCAGGTTCAACTTATCTACATCAGATTTCGTGCAAGGTTCCACGGCAACGGACATGACCGGCAACGGAAAAACCATTGTGTCCAGCGTAATTAGCGCATCCCGATCACAGATCGTGTCTCCTGTCGCAATATCCTTGAGACCAATGGCAGCAACGATGTCGCCAGCGTAGACGGCATCCCGTTCCTCACGCTTGTTAGCATGCATTTGCATGAGCCTGCCGATTCTTTCGCGCTTACCACGTGTACTGTTGTAAACAGTTGCTCCTCGAGTTAAAACGCCTGAATAAACGCGCAGGAACGTCAATTTGCCCACATGCGGATCCGACATTATCTTGAATGCCAAAGCGCAAAACGGTTCATCATCACTAGGCAAACGCTCTTCCATTTCTTGAGTTTCAGGGTTCAGAGCTTCGATTGGAGGAACATCTATTGGTGAAGGAAGATAGGAAACGATTGCATCCAAAAGCGGTTGTACACCCTTATTTTTCAATGCCGAACCACATAGGACGGGCACAACCTTTCCACTTAAAGTAGCATTTCTCAAGCCTGCTCTAATCTCGGCTTCAGACAACTCGACGCCATCAAAATATTTCGCCAACAGATCATCATCCCACTCAACGATTGTCTCTATCAGGTTAGAACGGTACTCGGCAACCATTCCCATCATCTCTTCGGGAATGTCAATTTCATGGACTGTGGTGCCTAGATTCGCGTCATCCCACGCGAAACCCTTATATTCAATCAGATCCACAACGCCTTTGAATTGCTCTGCGGATCCAATCGGCAACTGAATCGGAATGGCAGTTGTGCCAAGTCGATCTGTCATCATTTCAACTGTCCGAAAGAAATCGGCACCTGTGCGGTCCATCTTGTTAATCAGTGCCACGCGCGGCACACTGTACTTGTCCGCCTGCCTCCAGACTGTTTCTGATTGAGGTTCGACACCCCCAACAGCACAAAACACCGCTACAGCGCCATCAAGCACTCGCAAAGATCTCTCAACTTCAACAGTAAAATCTATGTGTCCAGGAGTATCAATGATATTGATGCGATTGTCGTTCCACCGGCAGGCGGTTGCTGCCGCTGTAATCGTGATTCCTCGCTCCTGTTCCTGGACCATCCAATCCATCGTTGTCGTACCTTCATGCACTTCGCCCAAACGATGCACACGCCCCGTATAGTACAGAATCCGCTCGGTCACCGTCGTTTTGCCAGCATCAATGTGTGCCATGATGCCGATGTTTCGCGTGGAAGCCAAACTAAAACGGCGCGGGTCGATTGACTTACGACTTTCAGATGTGGACTGTTGCTTCAACTCAGACTTCATAATCTAAAATCCACCGTAACGAAATTTAAAGAATTTCCATCAGGTAGCACTTACCATCGATAGTGGGCAAACGCACGGTTTGCTTCTGCCATTCGATGTTGTTCGAACTTTCTACGAATCGCGGCGCCTTCATTTTTCGAAGCATCTAACAGTTCGCCTGCCAAGCGTGCTTCCATTGTCTTTTCCCCTCGCGCCCTTGCCGATTGGAGAATCCACCTAAACGCCAATGTTGTTCGCCTTTCCGCCTTAACATCAACAGGAACTTGATAGGTCTGTCCGCCAACGCGCCGAGAACGAACTTCCAGGACAGGTTTGACATTATTAATCGCTTGACGAAAAACAGTGAGACCATCCTGCTTGGTTTTGGCGCCTACTATATCCAAACTCCCATACAATACCCTCTGGGCAGTACTTCTCTTTCCATCCAGCATCAAGCAATTTACAAACTTTGTAATCAGTGTGCTATCAAACTTAGGGTCCGGCACTAATTCGCGCTTGACGGCAATCTTGCGCCTTGGCATATTCCTCTCCATCCGAGACCTAAAATCAACATCATAGTCTCCGGCTTAACATTTCTAGCCAACTTTCTTCGCTCCATATTTTGATCGGCCTTGCCGACGATTCTCAACCCCTGCTGTATCCAGTGTTCCCCGAACTATATGATATCTGACATTGGATAAATCCTTGACCCTACCTCCCCGCACCAACACAACAGAGTGCTCCTGAAGATTGTGATCGATTCCGGGAATGTAACATGTGGCTTCAAGCCCCGTCGTGAATCGCACACGTGCAACTTTTCGCAGGGCGGAATTCGGTTTCTTGGGGTTTACAGTCTTTACCTGCAAGCAAATTCCACGCCTCTGTGGGCAACTTTGAAGCACCGGGGATTTTGTCTGCTTGACAGTTTTCTTTCGAGGCTTTCTTACTAATTGATTGATTGTTGGCATGTTCTTCTCCGGCGAAGTAATTGTTAATTCCTTAGTTTAAATTACATCTGAGCGTTCAAAGTGGGAACAACGCGCACCAGATTGAGGCCTCTAGCGTTAATTCCAGTGTGTGACGCGTTTTAGAAGACAGCGACAAACCCCGCCAGCTCTCACCTTCCCGTTGGCTCAATGCTGGGAACCGCTCGCTTCCGGTTTAACACTTGGTAATTTCAACAAGGTGTAAAATCACCTGTTTCCGGAATTAGGTGTCGCCTCTACACGGTGGCGCAAAAACTATTTGCGTGAGAGCATTACAAGCACAATTTAATGCTATAGACAAAAATAAAGCCCCGAAAGGGGCTCACAAAGGCATCTTCTCAATTAAAAACCAACATTAACTACGAAAGATAATAAAGGTTTTTCGGAATAGCTTGCCTCCCTTTCTGCAACCGTCAGTAGGGACAATGTGACACCAAGCGTGGAATTATAACAAACTGACTGGGCAATGTCAAGTTTATTTCTGCATTTTTCTTTCGGTATGCGATTTTTCTGCTATTCGCCTTGGTGCACCCCATTTTAAATGTCGCGACAGTGTTGAATGGACGTTGCTGATTGACATTAAACCCCTGCAATTTCTTGTCTCGTATGTCAGAGAAATTCATCAACTTCTAGGCAAAAACGCGGACTGGAAAACTTTGCTGGTGTCGTTAAGATTTCCGTAAAACGCTCGCACCTCCGGATCTGCGGAATTACGCCAAAAACGCGGTGGTATCACTGAACAATTGCTCAAAAAAGGACGATAGCGGTGTCCATAATACGCCTGCACGGTTTTCCGCTCTTTTTGCGTCGTGCGAACCGTTGCCGTGTGAAGCAGGGAGATATTGAAAAGCACCACTGTGCCAGCGGACCCGTGAAAATCTATGGTCCCGTTCCTCTCTAGCTGGGCTCTTCCATCCAGGATGGGATTGTTGACGGATTCAGGCGAAATCGAAAAACAATGTGTGCTCTCGTCAACGTCGGTGAGATAAAGCATAAGTTGCATGTAGTCCATGCGAAGCGGATGATTTTCCCAATGTGGACGGTCTCGGTGAAAGTTTTGGTGTGGCTCTCCAACATATGGAGCCATGTGGCGAAGGCAAATTTCGGAGAAACACACCGGCCCACCCATCAGGAATGTAATGACGGGAAGGATTTTAGGATGGCACAGTGAATTATCAAATCCCGGTGAGGTGACGAGAGCATTGCAATATTGCAATTTCGTGTTTGATATCGGTCGAAAGGATGCCAACAATTTGGCGGACCGAACTTTTCCCTATCATTGTCATAGAGTCGGACAAAATGCATGACTTCATCTGAAGTAAGAGCATCCGCAAGAACCACATAACCGTGCGTCCGGAAATATTCAAACAGTTTCGGGCTTATTTTCGCTTCAAACACCGGGTAACTACTATTCAGTGGCACTTCTTCGCCTCCTCAGTCTCTCCGCCGACTATTATCATATAGGGGGCTCCCTTTGTGGTGCTCAAGTCCAGTGTTTGTCGACCACAGAATTAGAAATTTCGTTTCGGCATTCAACAATAAGAGATCTGGCAATCATCTCACGATAGAACATCCCTCACAAATTCCAATGTCGATGCTATATTCGCGTTGATTTCATTCAATGTGGATCCGCCTACACACTCAACATATAGTGGGCCATCAAATCCACCTGCTACAAGCCCACCCAGAACTTTCCTGAAATCGACCAGCCCTTCGCCGGGAGTCACCATGACATCGGGTTCTCCGTCCTGAACTACACAGTCCTTTATAATCGCCGTGGTGACCTTGGATGCGACTGCGTCAATATCGGTTTCTGGACGAAGTCCTCCCTTCGTATAGTAAATAATATTACCTGGATCGTAGCAGATACCAAACGCCGGGTGACTTACTTCCCGATCTGCTTTGACAAGATCTTGCCCCGTTAGGCTTATGCCGCCATGTGGTTTTAAGGCAATATTGACTCCTGCTTGGGCGGCGTGAGGAGCCGCGCGACGCATCAATTCATAGTAGTCCTTGTAGTACGCTTCGCTTGCGGTACCGCAATCAAGCAGCCACTTCGCGCCGAGTGAGGCGGCGTTGTCAATAAGCCGCTTGTAATCGTCAAGGGAAGCTTCCAGCCCCTCATCTAAGAATCGAACACTTCCCATCAAGGCTGAAGTCGTTAATCCGGCATTTGCTGCCGTTCTACCGGTTTCCCTGATTTCTGCACTCGCGCTATCGGCTCTTACCGGATTCCGACCGGCGTTGGCAAACACGGCGACATCGGTATATCCGGCAGCAGAAATGTGGTCACATGCTTCGGAGAACGTGAGTGATTCGTAGGGACGGGTTGTACAGCCGATTGTGTGCTTCACAGGTTTGTCCTTTCAGAGCATTTCATTGTTTTTTCATTCAGGAGAGTGGTTCACCTAGCGTGACTAAGCATGGAGTTGAATTGACCAAGCGAGTGAATCTCTCCCTCTATTCGATCTCATTACATATCGACGATTCGACGCATACGCTTGGCGATGTCAATCTGCGCGGCACGATCGCCACCGACTTCGTGTATAACGTATCGATCATAACCGATCGCTCTAAGTTCACGCATGACACAGGGCCAATCGGTGTCTCCATCCAAGAGGTTGACAAATTGGTGCTCTCCGCGCTTGAAGTCCTTGAAATGAACGCATTTGATTCGCGAACCAAGGGCCCGAATCCAGTGCTCCGGATAGCCGTAAGCCATCATATTGGCGGTGTCCAAGTAAACACCAACCCATTCATTGTTGACGGCATCAACAAATTCTCGTGTTTCTTTAGGACTTAGCAGAAATTTATTCCACACATTTTCGAGACCGATTGCGGCTCTGTTTGAAGCGGCTACGGGTGCAAGATTTTTTAGGATATCACGAAGATTGTCCCAAACTACTTGATAGGTGCCTTCAACCGTTAGTTGTCCAGGATGCAGGAGAATGGTGTCAACCCCCAATATTCCTGCAATCTCTAGGCTGCGAGTCACTGATCTGACACCCTTCTCCCGTTGGTTCGCGTCCAGACTCAGTAGATTTCCGCTGTCACCGTAGTTGGCGATAATGCTGCTAATTTCAATTCCCGCCATGGCACATTTCTCGCCAACCCCGGCAATCTCTGACGGACTCATGTTAATATCGAGTTCTCTACCTTCGCCGAAGGTGAGTTCAATGGCGTCATACCCAGCATCAATGCATAAACCGAATACATCGTCAAGCGACATATTCCCAAGCAGGAGTTGTGTAATACCGATTTTCATTTTGTGTCGTCAATACCTTTCGTTTTCTAGTCCGTTTTGGATGGGTGTTTGCAACAGTTGAATCCTGTAAGTAGCAACCAATGCATCGGAAATAGCGACGTGCGATATTTTGTTCCTGTCAACTACATTTCTCGGTAACGATGAAATGCAGTGCCACATCCCATGATTGTGGCAGAGTGTCCTGAATAAACTGGTCCTCAAACGCTAATCCCATCCAGGTTGCTTGCGGGCACTCCGGCAGGAATCTATCGTAATATCCGCCTCCGTATCCAATGCGATGTTTCTTTAGATCGAAAGCGATTCCAGGGACAATTATCAGATCAATCTGATTGAGAGGGAACTTGGAGCAAACATCTTGGTCCGGCTGGAGCATACCGTAACGATGGCGCTTAAGCTGTGTACTGGTGTTGGAAATGCGCCGGGGAACAAGATGCTTCGCTTCGATCGTCGGTGCAAGGGCAATTCTGTTTGTGCGCAACAGATAAACGAGCAGGTCGTGTGTGTCAACTTCGCTCCGCATGCTAAGGTAGAGCATAACCGTATTTATCGCACCCGTCTCAATAAAGTCAATCACCCGCGCGTTAATAACCCTGCTCAATTCATGACGCACCGGGGAGGGGATACTGTCACGCGTACGGAGCATTTCTTCGCGAATACGTTGACGTTTCTCATCTCTAGTCATACATTCAGTGAAGTAAGAGGCTGCCGCGTATTCGGAACCTGTCATCGGAGATCCCGTGGTGGATGTGGCAAGAAATCCGGCGTAATTTGTAAACTTAAGTGCCCCATCCGATTTCATCAATATACTTGGCAAGCGCATCGCGGAAGGTAGATGGTTTCATTTTGAGCAACTTAGCCGACTGTGTTTTATTCCCGTTCGTTTTCCGCATTGCCCAAGCAATTAGCTCGCGTTCCGTAGACTGGACAATTTCGCGGAACGAGGTGCCGCACATCGTATCATCTAAGTTGGCGGGAGTTGGTACTTTCAGTTCAATGGGAATATCCTCAGCAGAAATAGGGCAACCACCGCTCATTGTGACTAGCCGTTCGATGAGATTTTTCAACTCGCTCACATTTCCGGGCCAAGTATATGCTGCAAGCAAATTAATCGCCTCCGATGTCATGAAGGTGTCTCGGCGTGGGGAGAACAAATCTATGAAATGAGTGATAAGAAGTGGTATATCTTCCTGTCGTTCACGCAGCGGAGGTAAAAAAAGCGGAACAACGTTTAACCGATAGAACAAATCTTCTCGGAATTCACCCAATCTGACTCTCTCCCGGAGATTCTGCGTGGTCGTGGCAATTAAGCGCACGTCTAATTGTTCATTGCCTGCGCTGTCGTCAAACTCGTACTCGCCATCTTCAAGCACCTGAAGTAGATTCATCTGCATCTCATGCGGTAAGTTTTCTATATCAGCCAAAAAGAGGGTGCGGCCGTGAATAAGCTCAAGCCTCCCTGACCGTTGACCGCCTGTGTTTATTGCCCCTCCAAATAAATCGTCGTGCAACCCGACTTGCGACTGATTTGAGCAGTTTACACGGACATAGGGTTGGTATTTGCGTGGACTATTCGAATGAATAGATCTTGCCAGCAATGCCTTCCCAACACCCTGTTCGCCATAAATTAACACGTTACTATCGGATGCCGCCACGTTCGCAAGGGCGCTCAGAATCTCCTGCATCTGCTGACTCTTTCCCACGATATTTCGATGTGGCGAAAGTTTGTCGCTGTTATTGGAAGATACTACGACATCTTCCCCCGTTGCAAGGATGTTTTCCTGCTGCAGACTCTTCAGCTTGTCTAGCATTGCAATCAGTTCTTCGCTTGAAAACGGTTTCTTGATATAGTTGTGTGCGCCGAACTGCATGGCTTCGACCGCGGTTTCTACCGAGGCATAGGCGGTCATAATTATTACGGTGATATGCGGATATTCTTTCTTGGCTCGCTTTAGAAAATCAATCCCGTGCATCCGAGGCATTCGCAAGTCGGACACTAGTACGTCAAAATGTTCATTCTCCAGCAGCCGTAATCCCGTGGCTGGAGATTCGACTGCGATTGCGTCGTAGTTCGCCTCGCGGAGGTCATCCCTTAGTGTAATTCGCTTTATTTTTTCGTCGTCGACAACCAGAACCTTCATAATTTAAGCTCGTTCTATTGCTACCGGCAAGTTCACGGTGAAGGTCGAACCTTGACCGGGTTTGCTCTCAAACTCAAGCGTCCCTTCATGTTGCCTGACTATTCTATCGGAAACTGAGAGCCCAAGTCCTGTACCCTTTTCCAAGATTTTTGTGGTATAAAACGGATCGAAAATTCGATCTTGAATGGCATGAGGAATACCGATTCCCGTATCCGTAACCCGTACGTAGATCATTTGCGTCCCGCTAAACGCGTCGGCTTCAACGATCCCTGTCTCCAGAATTAGCGCGCCTCCGTCAGGCATCGCGGCAACAGCATTCAACGCAAGATTCAGTACAACCTGTTCAAGCAGGTGTTTATCCCCGAGGATTGACGCATGATCTGAATGGTACCGCTTTTCGATTTTAATTCCTTTCTCCTGTGCGCTATATTCAATCAGACCGGTGACTTCATCAACAACTTCATTCAGCGAAATTGAGGTTAGGCTAAGCTCATGGTGGCGCGAAAAGTCTAGAAGTTGTTTTACAGTTGACTCAATACGTCGCAGCGCTTCTTCCATGAGGTCTAGATATTCCTTGGTTTGGTGGGTATTCTCCGGGTCTCGTTTAATTCGAAGGATGCAGTTAATCAGTCCATCAAGCGGGTTATTAATCTCGTGGGCGACGCCCGCGGCTACTTCGCCAATCGCAGCCATTTTTTCGGATAAGATTAACTGGTGCTCCATCCGTTTTCGATCTGTTACATCGCGCGAAACTAGCACCGTGCCCAAATGCCCCTCTTCACCATCACGCACCGCTGCGACTGTGTTCTCAAAATGTCGGTCCTTTATCTGAACACTCTTTTGTTCTATCATACTATCGCCTGCCGATAATTCACGCACCATCTGCGACAGTATGTCATAAGATTGCGAGTCCGTTGCTTCGGATTGAGTCGCTGTTGCAAGTGAAAAATCAGCGTTAGACTGCTCCTGCTGAATCTGCTGGGCGGCTTTGTTTGACAGCGCTATTTGATTTCTTTCATCAACGAAAACAACCCCTTCGTGCATACAGTCAATAATCGACTTGAGCTTGTTCCGCTCAAATAGAACGTCTTTTCGTGCAGCTTCCAGTTCTAGAACCTTCTCCTCCAAGTTTTCCTTCAAATCCCGAGTTTCCTCTTCACGCGCCCTTGCCGTATCCGTTATCGTCGTAGCCAAATAAACAGAGAAAAACAGAGTGCTCGTGAAGACGAACAACACACTTACTACATAAATGGGGTGTTGCCAAAGCGCCATGGGAAGGAAATTGTTCAGATGATGATGTGGGAGAATCTCGAAATATTCCAGGAAGATAACGGAACTAAGGAGTACGGTGTTGAGAGTAGCTAGGACGTAACTGACCTTCTTCGACAGGATGATGCTTGCGATTACAAGGTGGAACACGAAGTAGAAGATAAACGGGTTTTCGACACCCCCGCTGAAATGAATTAATGCTGTTAAGGAAAACAGATCGAGCAGAATGTGCGTACAAGCATGTCGTTTGATTGACACCAACCGTTTCTTGCTCACATGCTTCGAGTAAAGTTGCGGCTCGAAGTTGTAGAGCAACATGAACACGGCAATCAGATACAGCGGAAGGGGTTGATCAATTACATCTAGCCACCATGCAATTCCGACGGTGACAAAAACTCCTCCGATTGCAATCCAGCGTAGCCGGGCAAGCCAAGCAATCTGCTTGACCAGTTCAATCTTGAATGGGAATTCTCGATCTATATCCGGTGATTGAGGAGATACACCCTGTTTCACGGAAACACGACCTCATGCGTTTCTCAGAAAAGGACAGTTTCACAATTACTTCTGATACCGAATTTCGCCATTCACTTCAACGAAATCTACGATAGCCATAATGACGGCATCAACCGGCTTGTCTTTGGTAGCCGTTGTTTGCCGTGCTGAACTTCCCGTTGCAACCAACACCAATTCGCCAATTCCCGCGCCAACCGCATCTACCGCCGCATTATATGTTTTGAGAAGATTACCATCCAAATCCACGTCTTGGATAATCATCAACTTACTGCCGACAAGTTTAGCGTCTTTTTTGGTAGCAACAATAGTTCCCGTGACTTTACCAAGCGTCATCCAATGAACCTTTCTGTTCTAAATTTCCATCTTCCAAGCGTCTTTCAGTTCGTCCCGTAATGCTGTTTATGGTAAACTCAAGCCACGGAAAAGTCAAGTTTTTTGTCCGTGTCCGTGGTAATACTGGCAACTCACTGGGTAGTTTATACGGCGGACAAACACTGTCGCAACCTTGGGGAAATGCCACTCACGATATGAGGGTCTTCACAGATTCCACCTTGAATTGCGCGTCAGTAGTCGCTCTTGACGCGCCCCTCACATAATGTTATAAGTAAGTGACTAGTGGTCAGTGAAACCTCTGGATCGTGGGACGGACCATGAATAGGAATTCTATCGCACGGGATTAACTATCAGGATTGGCTATGGGATTTCTATCGCAGTGGGATCTCTATCGCACTCCCTATCCGGTCGTTTGATCGTTTGTTATTCACTCACTTGATTTCTCGTTATCCACTCGGTTGATCGTTGTTCACTCGCTTGATTCCTGCTACAAACCGAAAAACTGAGCATTCCCAAGAGGCGATCTTCGAATATGGCGAAAAGACCATCTAGATTCGCGATACTCGACCCCAGTAGCCAAGGGACTAAACAATTACTGTAATAAATTACTTCCGTCGTTTGCTGTAACCGGATTTCGAGCCAAGAACACATGGCTTCGGTTCAGAGTAGTAGGCACACGTCGTGTGCCGTAAACCACACTGCATCACACAACTTTAGGTAGGAGCGATCTCCGAATCGCGACCTCCCTATTTGTATTAAACACGTGACGAGAGAATCACTAAGAGTATATTGCATCGTTTCAAAACTGACTTCCTTACGTATATTCCAATATCCTAGAGAAACGAAATCGCCGTTTTCTGAAATAAAACCGGAGAATCTCTAATGGAAGTCCTCCATCCAATCTGGCTATTACTTTTTATCCCCTTGGTCATATCGCTGCGTGTCTGGCAACCTCCCTCCCGCATTTTGTTAGCTCTACGTGTTGCGGTGTTGTCTCTAATTTTGTTAGCGATGTGCGGTATTGCCGTGAAATTACGCATGCAGGCGGGTACGGTCGTGGTAGCAGCAGACAGAAGCCGGTCAATGCCGCCGGACAGCGAATCAAGACACAAAGAGGCGATAGATTTAATTCAAGCATCCAAGGCGAGCGATTCTAACCTTGCTGTGGTGTCCTTTGGTCGGACTGCCGCCATTGAACAGTCACCCCAAAGCGGAAAATTCGCCGGATTCGTCAGTGAGGTCCATGATGATGCCTCCGACCTGAACGAGGCGATTGAAACGGCACTTGCCCTCATCCCTCAAGATTCACCCGGTAGAGTACTTCTGCTCTCAGATGGGAGGTGGACCGGAAAAGACCCATCGGCAGCGGCAGCCCAAGCCGCCACTCGGGGAATTGCACTTGACTATCGTCTCACCCAAAGAGATTCGACAAACGATATCGTCATTACACACGTAGACGCACCAGATGTTGTTGCTCCCGGCGAATCGTTTATGCTTGCTGCTTGGCTCAATTCACCAACTCAGGCTGAAGTTTCATTCGAACTCATGCGCGGAAACCAACGCCTCGCTTTGGGCAAGCGAAAAGTGCCTTCCGGTTTGAGTCGGCTCGTATTTCGCGACAAAGCGACACAACCGGGCACACATCAGTACGCACTAAGGATTGCGGGCACAGAAACTGATCCCGTTCCCGAGAACAACACGGCAAAGGTTCTAGTCGGTATTCGCGGGCCGCGTCCGATTTTGCACGTCACAACCGCTTCCGATTCTCCATTCGCAAGATTGCTACAAACGGGTGGATTGGACGTAGAAACTGCTCCTCCATCGGCATATCAATGGTCACTTGAGGAGTTGTCAGGATATTCCGCCGCACTAGTTGAGAACATCTTGGCGGACAAAATCGGTTTATACGGCATGGAAAACCTCGCCGTCTGGGTCAAGGAAACCGGTGCCGGTTTCATGATGACGGGCGGAAAACATGCTTTCGGACCCGGTGGTTATTTCAAATCCCCGCTGGAGCCGATTATGCCCGTCTCAATGGAATTGAGGCGTGAACACCGAAAGCTATCACTTGCCATTGTCGTAGCAATGGACAGGTCTGGTAGCATGTCAATGCCGGTGAGTGGCGGCAGGACGAAGATGAGCCTTGCAAACCTTGCTACGGCTGAAGTACTCGACATGCTGTCGCCGATCGACGAATTTGGTGTCGTCGCGGTCGATAGTGCTCCGCACATCGTCGCCAATCTCTCAAGCGTTGAGAATAGCGCGCATGTTCGGAGCAAAATCCTACGCATTAGTCCGGGGGGTGGCGGCATCTTTGTCTACGAGGCGCTTTTCGCCGCATCGAAGATGCTATTGAATGCGGAGGCGGGCACCCGCCATATTATTCTCTTTGCCGATGCTGCCGACTCGGAACAACCCGGAAAATACCGCGAACTGCTTGAGAAGTGTCGAAACGCCAACATCACCGTAAGTGTCGTGGGACTGGGCACCGCCACCGACGTGGATGCCGAATTGCTTCGTGACATCGCCCGGCGAGGCGAAGGACGGTGCTTCTTTACACAGAATGCCGAAGAACTGCCTCGCCTGTTTGTACAAGACACATTCGTCGTCGCGCGCAGCACGTTTGTCGACGAACCCGTGGAAGTTCGCAGTACCGGTGGCATGGTTACACTGACCGGTAAACAACATCAGATACCCTATCCGATTGGCGGCTATAATCTATGCTACATCCGCCCCGACGCAAACCTTGCAGCCGTGACAGAGGATGAGTACAAAGCCCCCGTCGTAGCAGCGTGGCAGGCGGAGATTGGGCGAGTACTCTGTTATACCGGAGAAGTGGATGGGGATTACACGGGCGCTATAGCAGGTTGGGACGGTGTTGGAGATTTTCTAACCAGCTTGGTTCGTTGGACAGCCGGTGATTCAGGCAATTTGCCGGGAGAAATGTTACTTACTCAGAAGGTCAAGAACGGAATCAATGTGGTGGAACTTCACCTCAATCCTGAACGACAAGGCGAACCATTCAGAGAACTTCCTAGTGCAACGGTGCTCAGGGGAATCGTTGGGCAAAAGCCAACAGTGGATGAAATCGAACTGTCATGGACATCCGCCGATACGCTCGCCGCGGACATCCCAATTCACGGTAGTGAAACTGTGTTGGCTACCGTATCAGTCCCGGGCGCAGGGCATTTTTCACTTCCGCCCGTCTGTCTACCTTATTCTCCCGAATTTAACTTCGCGACTGTCGAGTCAGGGTTAGAAACTATGGAACGCCTCGCCCACGCAACAGACGGGAAAACACGAATCAATCTTGGTGAGATCTGGGATGACTTGCCGCGTCAACCCCGCCTGCTGGAACTCAAGCCCTGGCTACTGATTGCAGCACTCATTCTTCTGCTTGTTGAAATCTTGGAACGCCGTACCGGATTAATCTCCATGAGACACGGTTGGCGAAAGGCAGAAACGAAAACAAGACGCATACGTCGAAAAGACCGTACCGCGGATCAATCCCGGATATCGCCCTCTTCCCAAGAAACACAAGCTGAACCCGAGGAACCCAAAGAGCCGCAGACATCACCTGGACGGGAGAGAATGCTTGACGCCTTGACCCGAGCGCGAAAGCGCGCTAGTGGACGTACCCAAAGCGATCAAGGGAGCGATTAGATCAAGTGACCGAATAGAATCCATCAAGCGACACTCTACTCGCGCTCCACGGCAGGAATTCTTTTCCTGCCCTACCTCACTTGCCATTTCCTTCCAAACCAAACAACCTGCGACGCTCCGATGTTGTGCAAAGATGAGCGATGGAAGCAAACCGATTGGGATCAACACGTTCAGGCGTCCACTTTTCATAAATGAGAATCAAGGATTTTCGTGGCGTATTCGTGTAGTTATCCATCGCGGTATGCCAGCCATAGGAGTTGAACATAATAGCGGTGCCGGCTTTACCCGGAAATCGTTTGTGGCCAGGCATAGCTTCCAAGCGAGTTGCGCTGGAATAGGGGCCCGCATCCGATTTGTGACTCCCGGGGATATAAGCAAATTCGCCGGCTCGAAGTTCGACATCGTTGACGTAAATTTGAACCTTGATATGCAGCGGATTGCTATGAGGCACGTCCGGGTGCCAACCCGAATAACAAACCGGCCCCGGCGGAACTGTCCGAACCTGTGGCCCGAGTAGAACAAGATCGTTGTCCGTAAAAGCCATCAGATAACCGTAATAACTTGGATGATCAATCAGGTTGACGAAAATCTCATCTTTGTCAAAAGGATCGGGAATGTCGTAAAACGATGCGGGGACTTGCCCGGTATCAACGCGATCGAGCCAATCCGATTTGCACGTTTCCGCCCAATAATCAAAAACCTCCTGCAACCGTTTCAACTCTCCGCCCTGAATTGCGTTTTCGAAGACTATATAACCGTATTCTTCCCATTGAGCAGCTTCAGCTTCCGTAGGTCTAATCATAAGGCGCCTCCCGCTTTCGCATAGTGTCTTATCATTGCATTCTATTAAATCTGAGATGGGAACTCAATGAATATGTCTTCGCGGTGAATATCCGGCGACTTCGTTAACAATGGTGTGGTAACAAAGCACCGCCAAGACTTACAATTTCATTGCGCATTACCGGTGGGAACAAATCCTTTCATTACACTATCACTGGAGGTCGTCGCTTCCAATATCCCGTTGCCTTCTCGAAGGCATAAGCCAATTGAAGTACTCCGAAATCGTCTTGGTGCCTTCCTACAATTTGCACTCCCACTGGCAACCCTTCAGACGTGAAACCACACGGCACCGAAATGGCGGGAAGACCAATCGCACTGATGTAGTAACACGATTTCATCCAATCAATATACGTGTCCATTTTCACGCCGTTAATCTCGGTAATATATCGTTGATTAATGTCGAAAGGTGGTACCTGGCTCACCGGGAGAATTAGGAACTCGTAGATCTCCATAAATTCTCGAAGGCGGTGATAGAGTTCCGTCCGCTTCCGTTCAGCTTCCCCGATCTGTGGGCCAGATAATTCCATTCCCACTTCTACATTCCAGATCACAGAGTCCTTTATCTGATCTCGATAGGTCTGCAACAGCTTTCCAAACATGACTTCAAAACGCCAGGCTCGCCAAACGTGGAAGCTTTCGTCGGCACCCGTGAAGTCGGGATCCGCGTCTTCAACATGGCAACCTATGGACTCGAAGACGTGACGCTCCCCATCAATCACGCTGGTTACACGTCGATCTACGGGAAGTTCGCCCAAGTCGCGGCTCCAAGCAATGCGCACTCCCTTGAAATCGCGATCCAACGGGCGCGAGAATAGACTTCCCGGCTCGGAAATCGCAATCGGTGAACGTGGATCCGGTCCCGCGATTGCGCTCAACAAGAGCGCGGTGTCTTCCACGGTACGAGCCATTGGCCCCTGCACCGATATGGGATACCATGCGAGCATGCTTGGCCAAATAGGTACTCTCCCCGGAGACGGGCGAAGTCCGACTACGTTACAAAAACTAGCCGGAAGGCGCAGCGAGCCTCCACTGTCGCTACCATCTGCGATGGGTTGCATACCACATGACAAGGAGACGGCTGCCCCGCCGCTGCTACCTCCACAGGTTTTGGACGTGTCATAGGGATTCAATGTCTCGCCAAACACTTCATTGTAGGTTTGCGCACCTGCCCCAAATTCCGGCACATTCGTTTTGCCAATTGTGACAGCACCCGCCTTTTTCAATCGTTCCACAATGAGGCCATCATGATCAGGCACAGAATCTCGGTAGATAGGCGAACCCATTGTTGTCCGCATCCCCTTTGTCGGAACCAGGTCTTTATGTGCTATCGGCAAGCCGTGTAGTGGTCCCACTTCCTGATCTCGTGTTAATGCCTCGTCCGCCGCTTTTGCGGCATCCACCGCCTGCTCCGGATGCACGGTGACAACCGCATTGACCTTTGGGTCGACGCGGTCAATCTGTGCCAAATGGGCCTCAACCACCTCTCTGGCGGAAATTTCTTTGGCGCTGATTAGACGCGCCAACTCTGTGGCAGTAAGGAAACATACCTCCGAATTTGTCGTCATATTTTACCCTTTCTAAGAATTCTTCCGGCTTACAGTCGCACATTTGACGACTTAATCCGAATCTTCGATACGCCGACGTGCCCTAATCGTCCCAACCAAAAATCACTCCCAACATAGACTTTTCGCGGCGATATATCATTTCGTAAGCCTTAGCAATCTCGGTATAGTGGAAACGATGGGTGACTAACCGCTTCGGTTCTAGGCGACCGTCTTCCATCAAAGAGAGGACATAACCGGCAGATTGTTCCACCGCGAACCGATCATATGCATCTTGTGCGGCGTATGGGGTATTCGGATTGGTAGCTGGATACAAATTCCCCGCAGCGCCTGACACGGCGATGATTGATATCCCTTTGCTATAAAACAGTTCCATAGCCAGTGGGTTAAAATCAAGCGGCGGCTCGCCGCGACCGAGGAGACTGACGATTGAGACTCTCCCATTTGGACGAACGATTTTCAAGGATGTTCGAAAAGCGGGCCATGGATTAGCCGTAAGAATTACAAGATCGACACCAACGCCGTTAGTGAGGGAATTTAGCTTTTCGCCAAGCATGGGGTCGTCGTACATGAATGCGGTATGCGCCCCCATCCCTTCAGCCATCTCAAGGCGGACGGCACTGTTGCCGATTCCAATTACTCTTGCGCCAAACACCTGTCCTAGCGCGACCGCACCCAGTCCGAGTACCCCTAAACCTACGACTGCTACATTCTCGCCCGGCTGGAAATATGCCTTCCGGTAGCAGAGGGAACTGAGATTATAAAGGTGTGTGTAGACCGCGTCTTCCGGATGAACACCATCAGGAACCTTGACAATGTTCGGAGCGTCTCTGATTATATACTCGGATTGATGGGTTTGCTGCGTTACCACACGATCGCCCACCTGAAGACGCTTGACTGCATCTCCCACTCCTTGCACAACTCCCAGATTGCTGTCTCCGACCCCTCTAGGATAGTCAGGCGCGCCAGGGACGCGCTCGGCTCCTTCATAATTGCCACGATCAGTTCCGATTTTCAGGGCAGAAATTTCCGTTTTAATCCAAAGTTCATAGGGTTCAAGGTTACTCGTGTCAAGTTCATGTTCTTCAATATGCAAGTCCCTCGGCCCCCGTAGCATCGCAATTTTCATACACATCCCCTAGTTTCGCAGATTATGAATCTGTTTCCAAGAATTAGCGCATTTCAGATCGACTCTGAACATTTGTAGGGTGGGCATTGCCCACCACTTCTTATAGGTATCAAAGGAACAAATAGCGATCAACTGAACGAATAGTGAGTGCGATAGGGATCCCACAGGTGTATGGCAATCGGCAACAAAAACACGAAATGCTCATCTTCAAAATTACCAAGAAAGGCCTTTCCAACTATTTTTCAAACAGGCTCTTTCCAAAGATTCAACTCGGATTCCCACGACGTGGAAGAGTATTCAACAAGCTACCCAACTCTTTGACTCTTAACAACCAGCAAGAACCAAAAAATGTTACAACCCCTACGATGATTGGAACAAACACTCCCGTCAATCGCGCGATCACGCTGTCCGTGCCCATCCAACCCTCAATTGAGGAATGCATCCCACCACAGATTGTCCCCATAATGATGGAAGACACAAGCACCTTGGATAAGAGAATCCCTACTTTCCCCAACTCCAGGTTTCCTACTTTTCGATGCAGGAGTATCAGTAGCACCAAGAAATTCAGAGTAGTCGTACAAGAGGTCGAACACGCTATAGCGCGGTGACCGAACCCTAAACGGAAGATGAGGATATAGTTCAATACAATATTCGCCAAAACCGTGAATACACTGACTATCACCGGCGTCCGCGTGTTGTTGAAGGCGTAAAATCCGTCAGTTGCAATTTTGACTGCCGAAAAGCTACACAATCCAATGGAATAGAACAAAAGCGCCCCTGCTGTTTCCTGCGTGTCAAAGTGTGTTGCTTTCCCCCACTCAAAAATCAAGCGACATATAGGCTCCGACAGCACCATTAAGCCCACGGATGCAGGCAGCGTGAATAGGATTATTAACCGCAATGAGTATGAAAAAGATTGGCGATAGTCTTCTAGCCTGTCCTGCACAACCAACTTGGAAAAGTTCGGCAATGCCGCTGTCGAGATTGCCACACCGAAAACTCCGATTGGTAGGTGCATGAGGCGAAACGCTCGAGTCAAATAGGTAATCCAACCCTCCCCTTGCGAGGCAAATCTTAAATTGACAAAAAGATTGATTTGTAACGCCGCAGCGCCGACAACTGCGGGGATTATCAGTCGCACGACTTGCAGCACGCGTGGATCGCGAAAACTGATGCTCGGACGGTATCGAAATCCGACGCGCCACATTGATGGAAATTGAACGACAAACTGTAGCGCCCCGCCGACTAGCACGCCAACTGCGAGACCCGTAGCCGTGTGCAGTCCCAGGTCCTGAGAAACATAGTATCCCCAAACACCAACGATTAACGACCCCAAATTAAAAAAAGAGGAGGCACAGGCCGGTACCCCAAATTTGCCCTTGCTGTTCAATAATCCCATCGCTATCGCCGCAAAAGAGACAAGAATCAGAAACGGAAACATGATTCGCGTAAGGTAGACCGTTAGACTTCGTTTGTCGGTTAAACCATACTCTTGTTCGGAGTTCAACGGACTATCAAAGCCTTCTCCACCTGTCATCAGGTTTACGATTGGAGTAGCGGCAAATATTCCGATTAAACAGAGAACCGTAAGCACCAATGCCGTCAGATTAAAGACGCGGCTAGCTAGTCGTTGGGCGGCTTCTTCTCCTTCTTCAAGTTCGGTCGCGGTGAATGTCCTGACAAAAGCCTTGCTCAACACGCCTTCTCCGAAGAGGTCCCGAACCAAGTTGGGAATGCGGAATGCAGCATAAAAGGCGTCGGCACTAACCCCTGCGGTGAAGAAATACGCAATTGCCTGCTCTCGCATCAACCCAAGCAGGCGTGACACCATAACGGCAAAGCCGATAACTCCTGCAGATCTTGTTATCGTGGTAGGGTTGTCATTTCCCATCTAACCCCCTGTCAGTGTGACAAGCAAACTACTCTAATAGACTTTTTTTGACATTTGCGCGGTTGTAAGGTACACTCTAGAATCCTCAAGAGCCAACAACCTCATTTAGGCGTACTGTTTGATTGGCGTTCCTAAGTGGTTTATTTTCCAAAAAAATACGGTTATGTTGGGTGCCGGTGCGGTTAGAAACCGCACCTACCGGGGTGGTAGAACAGTTTCTCGTGACAGTCTCGTAAGCATTAAACACTTAGCGAATGAACCACTAAGACGCATCGAGTTTGATTTCGCCTCAAGGAAGGCGGAGGAGGAAATTCGAGACTTTGCACCTGCCTAAAATTCGATGTCCTAAGTTCGACAGTTCCCGGCTGACTAAGCTGAATTTAGCTACATAGATGAACTAAGAGCCTGCTTGAATAATCGGTAGCAAAGCCATTTTTGGATGTTTGTAGGCAGTTTTTTGTGCTTTTATTTTTTATTGTCGTTTACTGCCTACCTGTGGGATCTCTATCGCACTCACTATTCGTTCGCTTGATCCCTCTGGGGCTTTTAGAGGCTGGTGCGCAGTGCGCACCAGCCTACAACTGTACTTTTCAAACAGGTTCTAAGTGAAGATTTCCGCTGTACAAAGATTTATCGGAAGGGATGCTTGAAAATGCCAGAAAGAAAAAGAACCATAACTGTCGAAGAGGCGAATCACTTTGTTCCCATGCTCGAAAAAGACATGTTGGAATTGAAATCGCTCCGTAAGAAGTTGGAAGCCCTCGGTGTAGAGATGTCGGCGCTTTTTGAAAACGTGCATCTCAACGGCGGTCATCGCAAAACCCCAGAATTTCTTCAATTGTCATCACAGTTCCGTAAAGTCATCGAACGAATAAATTCCTACGGTTGTGTGATAAAAAACATCGATCCCGGACTCGTGGACTTTCCTCACCTGCGAGATGGTCGAGAGGTTTATCTCTGTTGGCAGTTTGGCGAAGACGAAATTCGTTATTGGCATGACGTGGACGCTGGATTCGCCGGCAGACAGCCTCTATAAACAACCCAAAGCCTCTGCACACCCATACGCCTGCTCTAAGAACCTGTTTGAAAAGTCGATGGAAAATCATTTTTGGAGGTTTGGAGTGTTATTACCTGCCGCCCCGCTGGTGCTTTTAAAGGTTGGTGCGCAGGGGATCTCTATCGCCCTCCTTAATCAGTCGGTTGATCGCACCCTACAACTGTACTTTTCAAACAGGCTCTACGACTTTGCTTTCTGCCAATCCCTATCCAAAAAATAGAAGTGGCTGGTTGGACCGTGCCCGTGTCCAATATTCAGCCCCTCTCGAATGGCGTTGGTTATGTATTCTTTCGCCGTACCTACGGCTTCCACTATGTTCAATCCCTGAGCAAGGCGAGTCGCGATTGCAGCCGAATAGGTACAGCCTGTACCATGTGTATTATTTGTTTCTATCCGCGCTTCATCAAAGAGTGTGATTTCTCCCTCATTATACAAGACATCTGTTGATCGATTGCCCGGCAGATGCCCGCCCTTTACCAACACTGCCCCACATCCGAATTTGTGGATAATCTCTGCCGCCCGTTTTGCGTCGTCCAGCGTCTCAATCTTGCGTTCTGCCATTAATTCTGCTTCATGCAAGTTAGGAGTAATGAGCTTCGCCAGAGGAATCAGATTCGCTTTTAGGTTGTCTATTGCCTCCGTCTTAAGAAGAGAAAACTTGCTTTTGGAAATCATCACGGGGTCGATAACGATATTTTCTGCTTCAACTTCTCGCAACTTCCTCGCAACGGTCTGCACAATGCTTAAAGCAGACAACATACCCGTTTTTACGGCAGACACCTCAAAGTCGGTGAAAACCGCATCCAGCTGTGCCTCGATGAGGTCTAATGGCAAATCATGCGCGCGTGTGATTTCCAGTGTATTCTGTGCCGTAACTGACGTAATTACGGACATCGCGTAGCCGCCGTTCGCGTGGATTGATTTGATGTCAGCCTGAACGCCAGCCCCGCCTCCGGAATCAGAACCCGCGATGGTTAGAACCTGTCTCATCTTATCAAGTCTTGCACTTCCCTAATTCCCTTAGATATTCCCGCGCCCGGTTAATACCGGTCTCCGGCACCATTAAGCCCGACATTGCTGCCACGCCATGTGCCCCAGCTTTGATACACGCCCGCACCCGGTCAGGAGATACTCCGCCCAATGCGAAGACGGGAATCTCAATGGCTGATGTCAAGTCGCCAAGTTTTTTCAGACCTACAGTTGGTCCATATCCGGGTTTACTTGCAGTCGGGAAGATTGGGCTGTAAGTGACAAAATCGGCGCCGTCCTTATCCCGCGCCTGCGCCTCACCAAGACTGTGAATGGAACAACCGATCAGAAGATTTTCTCCCGTTTGTTTCTTTATCTGTTCTATTGACGATATGCTGGCTGGAAGGTGTAACCCGGAGACGCCAAGATTCAACGCGATTTCCATTCGTGAATTGACGAACAAACGCGCTGAATATGCCTTACAAAGCTCGGCAATCGACCCAGCCACATCGAAGAACTCGATATCGCCTAAATCTTTTTCACGGAGTTGAAACGCCGTGACACCCACGTCCAAGAGACTGTGAATTACGTCATACAGTGAACGCGGTTCACACAGAGATCTGTCCGTAATCGCGTATAGTTTGAAGTCGATCGGCTGGCGTTTGTTATTGGTCAATCAAATGGCTTCCAAGCACGGTTTGTTTTTGAGGCCCGGGTTGGAGCTTGAGTGAACGATTCACTCGATTTCATGAATTCCACTCTCAATCGCGCGGTTGCAACTTAGGATGTTTCTGTACGAAATACACTGCCCCCAGTATTCCTAATGCGATTACGAAGGTGGCAAAATTATAAATGAATGCCAAGAACGCCGCGATAACAAGCGCAATCCATTCAAGCCACCTCGTTTTACGGACGAAATATCCCATCGTGACCAGTGAAAAGATAAACGTGCCCACGACCGCGGTAACTACAGACAAAATATTCTGTATGAGGGTACCGTCCATGAGGATGTGAGTATATGCGAACAGCAACGGCATCACGTAAAGTAACTTGGCAAACTTGAAACAAGCCCACCCGGTCTGCCACGGATTGGCTCTGGCAATCGCCGCCCCAGCATACGCCCCCAATGCAACAGGCGGAGTAATGTTCGAATCTTGGCTAAGCCAGAAAATGATTAGGTGGGCAGCAACGAAGGAAACTCCCATCTGATCGCTTGTAAGTATTGGCACCGCAAGTTCAGAAGTAATCAGATACGCCGCAGTCACGGGTATGCCCATTCCCAATACTAACGATGCCACTGCCAATAGCAGAATCGCAATCGCACTACTGTTTCCGGCGACTGATAACACAAGGTCGGGAAAAATCCGTCCTAATCCGGTGAGGTCGATTACAGCGATGATAATGCCAATGCAACCAACAGCGCCGCCAATTGCCAACGAATTGCGCGCCCCCAAAACCATCGCCTCCCACAGACGTTTCGGAGTGAGGCGGGTCTCCGGTCGAAAATAACTCACTACTATGGTTGTTAGAATAGCGAAAAACGCCGCTTTGGATGCAGTGGAACCCGAAATCAGAGTTGCAACAAGCGTTAACAAAGGAACCAAGCAATACCATTGGCGTTTGAGCAGAGGCAAGAGCTGAGGCAAATCCTCCTTTGGCAATCCTTGGATGTTCCATTTTTTTGCTTCTAGGTGCACCATCACCCACACGGCGAAAAAGTAAAGCAGCGCCGGAGCAACCGAAATAAGCGCAATATGGCTGTATGGCAGTTCCGTGCGCTCTGCCATAATGAAAGCACCCGCGCCCATTACCGGCGGTAAGAATTGACCACCGACCGAAGCAGTCGCTTCCACTGCTCCTGCAACATGCGGTCGAAATCCTGTGCGCTTCATCAGTGGGATCGTGAACGCACCGGTCGCTACTGTGTTCGCAATCGCACTGCCTGCGACGGAACCGAAGAAACCTGAGGCAGTGATAGCTACTTTGGCAGGACCTCCCATCGATCGCCCGGCTATCGCCATGGGTAGGTCAATGAAGAATTGCCCCACGCCCGACTTTTCGAGAAAAGCCCCAAAGAAGATAAAGAGAATGACGTAGGTTGCCATCACGTTCGCCATGATACCGAATATTCCAGCTTGGCTGAAGAATCCATATTCGATGATTCGCTGTAACGTGAAGCCCTTGTGTTCAATGGCAGTCGGCATCGACCTGCCGAGCAAGGCATACAGAATGGCAACTCCTGCGATTATTGTAAGTGCCCAACCGACAGTACGCCGTGAATATTCCAAACTGAGTACCAGCGCGACAGCGCCGACAACTACGTCCAATCTGCTATACGCGCCAGCCCGGTTAGCAAGCGTTTTGTACTCAATTATCCAATAACCGATTGCAACAATCGTCAATCCAAGGAGAACAATATCCACTACAGACGGGCGAGAAGAGGGAGAGTTTCGGTTGAAGCGGTAAAAGATACCAATCAGCATGAACGTGAGGAGTAGATAAATCCCAACGTGGTATTCCTCTCCCGGCGTGCCAAAACCTGCGCCCAGAACGTAATAAAGCACAAAGATCACGGCAATCAACTCGAAGAACCATTTCCAGCCGCCTTGCAGAGCACGGTGTCGTGAGTCAATATTGAGGCGCGATGTCGTGTCTTTATTTTCCATATTCACGAGGTTGTTTTATTAGACATCTCTCCAAAATAATGTATGTTGCTTCGGGATTTATTCACAGAGTTGAGTGACCCAACGCGCAATTGCACTGTCAAGAGCTTAAAGGGAGGCACCTCTATACTTGTTTTCTTGTTTGACGCCTCTGCATCTTCTTGATTTGATTAAGGCAAGTTGCTACCTGTCGCCCCGCTGGGGCTTTGTTGAGTGTGTGTTCGGTGTTGCTATACACCTGCCGCCCCGCTGGGGCTATATAAGTTATTTCAAATTGACTATCAATCGACAGCAACTAAGGTTAATTAGGAAAGATGTCTATTATCGGTACGGCAAAGGTGAAATGCCCGAAAAACTTCATGTGAAAAGAGTGTGTGTTAAACGCCTCGGATATTAATTCCTATCTTGTGTATACACCACGTCTCCGCTTGAAAATACGCGCAGCTGACCTGATTGATCTCGCAGCATGAGCCTGCCGTCCGCATCAATTCCCTCTGCTATGCCGTTGAAAGAACCATCCAGTGCCTCAAGTTGTACGTCTCTCCCAATCGTGGCTGAAAGATTGATCGCACTATCAATTATAGTGGCAATCCTACCGCACTTCAAGCGCGAGTAATTGTCTTCCAGATGATGCAAGATAGTGCGGAGAACTGAAACTCGGGATATGTCACGCCCCAATTCGAGTTGGATGGAAGTAGCCGAAGAACGAAGTGACAAAGGGAATCCGGCGGAAATTATGTTAACATTCACTCCAAACCCTAGCACGAAGAACGGCTGTTTATTCTGATCGTAGTCTAATTCTGTCAGTACACCGCTTATTTTTCTTCCGCAGACCAACACATCATTTGGCCACCTAATCATCGCAGGGAGCTTGACCAGTTCTCGAATTGCGTGCGCAATGGAAACCGCGCCCATTAAGCTTGGAATCCCAATCTGATTCGGCAAGAGTCGATGGCGGAAAATCAGCGAGGTGAGAAGACTGGATCCGTGGGGCGAATGCCAGATTCTGCCGTGGCGGCCGCGTCCCGCCGTCTGGTATTCTGCGAGGATGAGCGTGCCCTCTACTGCACCGGTGTAGCCGCGCTGCAAGGCAAGATGGTTGGTCGAATCCACTCGATCAAGGATTTCAATCGACTGGCCGATAACTCGAGTTCGCAGTCCGTAGCGAATCTCATGCTCTGTCATCATGCGTTTATTGATGCGCAAGACACGAATGAATACGTCGTACTAGACGATTAGGCAGTTCATCGTTGGAGTTGCTGCACATGCCGTTCGGCATCTAATCTCCACTGCTCAGGCGGGTTTAACTCAAGGAAGCGTTTCCATCGCCCCAAAGCTTGCTGTTTCTTTCCCGAATATTCATATATCAGTGCAAGGTTGTAATTCGCGGTTAGATCTCGGGGATCGAGTTGTAACGCCTGCTCGAATTGCTCGGCAGCCGCCCCTAAGCGATTTAAATTAAAAAGCGTATTTCCGTAGTTAAGAAGAGTAGGCACATGATTTGGCTCTAATTCGAGTGCCTTTTGGAAAGCGTCTTTTGCCCGCTCGAAGTCCAGCAAATAAGAATTGTACATGTCTCCGAGATGCTGGTAAATCTTTGCGGATTCCGGGTTAATTTCAGCCTCGACCTGATAGTGTTCAATGGCTTCTTTGTATTTCTGATCTCGCTCTGCCAGAAGACCAAGCCGGAAGTTCGCGTCCGGAAATCTTGGGTCCAGCGTCAGAACCTTCTGGAAGGACTGTTTCCCTTCTTGCCATTCATCAAGATCAATTAACGTTAAACCAAGGTAGTAATGCGCATCAGTGTTTTGTGGATCCAATTTTACTACCTGTTGGAAATCCTGAGCGATTTCGCTGTTACGATAAAGTTTATCACCAATCTGTTTGTATTTGCGAGTAATTAATCCGCGATAGAAGTATGCGTCGGCATAGTCAGGTTTGAGCGTGGCTGCCATCGTATATTCTTGGACCGCCATCGCCGCGTACTCGTTATAATTTTCCAGAGTTTCTGCATGGCGAGTTAATAAACGAGCGTAGCGGAAATGCCATTCGTGATTTGTGCTGTCGTATTGATTTGCCAAACCGAAATGTTTGATGGACTTCTCATTTTCATTCCGTTCCTCGAAAATGGCGGCAAGATCGTACTGTATCTGAGGATGGTTGGGCTCAATGTCTAGCGCCGGTTCATACACCCGTATCGCATTGTTCTTGTCGCCCCGCTCGAGATAGATTGCGCCAAGCCGAAAAAATGGAGCCGCATTCAGCGGATTTAGAGTGACTGCATTCTCATATTGTTCTACGGCGTTGTCAATATCACCCTTTTGTTCGTATAAGAGCCCCGCTTGATAATGGGCGTCGACGTGGTTTGGGTCGAGGCGGGAAGTCGCCAGAAATGCGAGAAGAGCATCGTCATGGCGATCGAGTTCCAAATGAACAACGGCGGCGATATAGTGCGCCTCGGCGTTATTTGGGTCGGTGTCGATTAGCTGCTGCAGCATGTCCAGCGCATTTGGTAAATCACTCCGGTTACGGTAAATCTGCGCCGATTGAAACATCGCCTCCGTATGTGCGGGATTCAATTTGATTGTCTGTCGATAAAGTTCTAAAGCCCGATCCACATTTCCCAGAGATTCATGACTGCGTGCCAATAGATAGCTTGCCTCCGTGTTTTCTGGGAAAATTAGGAGGAACTTTGTCAGCGGTGCAATTACTTGATCGAACTTCGCTTGATCGAATGCCGATTGACCCGTCTCAAGGAAACGTTTCTCCAATTCAGGGTTTTGCGCAATCGCTTGTTGATACGTGGCAGCAGCTTTATCTAAAACTCCTTGCTGATAATAGAGATTTCCGAGATTTAGATACACATCTTGTAGCTTGCCCTTTCGGAGTTCGATTTCCAAATACCGCCTGTCCTCCTCAATGAGTGTGACAGTCTTCTCATAATGTCTTATTGCAGATTCTATGTTGCCGGCATTCGATTCCATCTGGGCGTAATAAAAATGTGCTCGCGGATCATTTGGGACAACTTTGAGAGACTTATCCAGAAGCAATCTGGCTTCATCTGCGGGCATTGATCCTTGGTGGTATGGCTCAAGTTTGTTAATGAAAAAGTCCCTTAGTGTTGGATCAGCTTGAATTGCTCGTCTATAATGCTCCAGTGCAAGTTCGCTTTGGCCGGTGTCATAGTATGCCTCGCCCAACTGCACATGGGCAGGTGCGAATTCCGCGTCAACCTCGACAGCATTCTTGAGCAATCTGATTCCTTCCGACGTATTTTCTTGTTCGACAAAGATTACACCCAGTTCGTATAGAGTTTTTGCCGTAGCAGCCTCATATTGTGATGCTTCCGTGTATTGGCCCAACGCCTCGTCAAAAAATCGCTTTCTGGCAAGCAGTTGTCCGAGCTTGTAACGAGCTCGGGCAAATTTAGTGTCACGATCAATCGCCTCTTTGAATGCCGCCCATGCCGCGTTATCATTCCCCTTCGCAAGATGAACCAGTCCCATGCCGTAGTAGGGGAATTTCCATTTCCTGTTTATCTTCTGTGCTGCCTGAAACGCTTCAAGTGCGTCCTCGTTCCTATTGAATTTTAAATGGATTTCGCCTATTTTGTAGTAGGCTAAATAGAAATTGGGATTCGCACGTACACACGTTTTCATAGCTTCCAACGCCAATTCGTCCGATTCCATTTGCAGGTAAATTCCGCCAAGACTGAAATGTGCCCAAGCCATTCCCGGATCGAGCGCGATTGCCTGTTGAAACGCCTCCCGCGCCTTGCCTAATCCATCGCTTTCTCCCAGCACTGCATAAGCATAGCCCAACCCGTAATAGTACGGGGCACTATGATGTCGATCGGCTTCATACAAATCAATCAGATTAAGCAGATATCCTTTTTCGTGCCATTTTCTGACCAATTTCCGATGATGTTCTGCCATTTTCCTCTTCTCATGGAAAACTTTGGTGTAATCGTCTCTCATGTCTTGCTGCCATTTTTCAGTGGCGTTGGTCGAAACCGACGGTACGACAAATGAACATGCAAGAACACACGAAGTTAGCAAAGTCAAAAATCGACTCGAGGATTTCATCTTATTTCACTTAGTGCCTGTTTGAAAAGTACATTTGTAGGGTGCCCACTGCGCACCAGCCTCTAAACCCCCAGCGGGGACCAAGCGAATGGATAATGAGCGATCGGCAGACTGATTAGGGAGGGCGATAGAGCTCCCATGGGAAATCCCGTGCGATTAGGAATTCTGATAAAGATCGTCCCTCTCCTCTACGATAAGGGACAATATACGCAAATGCCAACACGCCCTAATTGGAGACTAAGAAATTGTGAACTTGTTCGGCTGTCGGCATTGATGGTGCAGCCCCAAGCACAGTCACCGCCAAGGCACCGGTTGCATTTGCAAAAGCCACTGCTTTCTCAATCTGCTCGCCGCTCGCCAAGGCGGTTGCTAAGGCTCCACAAAATGCATCACCCGCAGCCGTAGTATCGACGACTTTGACATTATATGCGGGTACTAGCTGGCTTCGCTGACTAGTGAGAAGTAAAGCGCCTCGATTGCCCAGTGTCAAAACAATCGTCGAAATGCCTTTCTCAAACAGAACTTGCGCCGCAAGACGTGCCCCCTCATCGTCAGCAACCATGACTTTAGTGAGGAACTCTGTTTCTACTTCGTTTGGCACCAATACGTCTATTAATCCGAGGAAACTATCCGGTAACTCGCACGCAGGGGCAGGGTTCAGGATGATTTCCACACCATTTGATCTAGCAATTTCTGCTGCCCTTTTAGACGATTCGATAGGAACTTCCAGTTGTAGTAGAAGAACATCGGCATCTGCAATTTTGTTTGACGCACGCTCAACATCTTCCACGTCAAGGCGCATATTGGCTCGGGGAACGATTATAATACTATTATCACCATCCGCGTCAATGACGGGTGAAGCGACCCCCGTTCCGGCTTCCGCATCTCGGACCACGAAGCTAGTATCAATGTTTTCCCTCGCAAATTCCGAAAAAAATGTGTCGCCGAATAAATCTGCGCCCAAGCGCCCAATCATGGTTACATCCGCGCCCAGTCTTGATGCGGCGATTGCTTGATTGGCACCCTTTCCTCCGATGAACATTCCGAACTCTTCGCCAATAAGCGTTTCCCCTTTTTGCGGTCTTCGTTCGGTTTTAATCACCAGGTCCATATTGAAACTGCCTACCACAGCAACCTTTGGATTATGTTGATCCATGTATGACCTCCAAGGACAAATGACGCCGCTGCTTCTCGATTAGTTCGGTAGATTATAGTCCGACAGATGCGGTTTGTCAATTACGTTAAGTTTCGGTATTTTGCGATGTCTGTGCAAACTTGAACCAAGCAACGGAACCATGGCACGTGGAAATCTGCGCGAAAGACCATGAAGCACAACAATTTTTTCTCCATCATTACGATTTGCGGTCCCGTTGCCTTGCACTGTGAATGGCGCAGTCCTACGTGGAAGATTCGATTCTTCGGAAAATCCGAGTGGTCAACCAAGCAATCACATGTCTACCTAGAACCACGGGTTGACGCAAATATTCTGACGCGGACTCCTCCCCTTTTCAGTCCCCTGAATAAGGGGAGGACTTCGTAACCGAGTTGGACAACCCTTCTGTTGGACTCTTGGAAGGTTAAGGGTTAGCCATCGTGGGAACTCTATTGGGCCCCATGAAGAACTCATTCATTTGATCAATGTATTTCTTTCCGTGTTTCAGGAGGGCATGCGTCATTTCGTAGAGCAGAGTATCTGATAGATCGTGGTAGGGATCAATAAGTTTTTTATAGCAATCAAGTGCACGTCGGAAGAAATCCAAAGTTTCATCATCGATGGTACCGATTTGCCAGATGAGATAGAAAGATCGGGAGTTGTTGTGTGGTATTTGTTCTCCTCTGCTTTCGATAAAAACTCGGTTTACATCAATTACTCGCTGCAGAGTCATCGAAAAACAGCTTTTTACGAAGGAGTGTGTCATACGATCTGCTGCAACATACTCCTGTTTGTTAGCGGGTAGCACCTTTGCCAACTGTGTGAGACACTCCTGCATTGACGCAAGTTTCCCTTTTACCGGATTGTATGGACTATCTGTCGAAGCGCGATTGTCAACGTGTGACATTGTGGGTTCCCCCTGTCTACTGTTGGTGATTTTCAACTACCTACCACTAATATAACGATTCCCGTGTCCATTTCGATTACTCGCTGTTGAAAGAAGATATCCGCGTGTTCCGGCAATTGACAATAAGGCTACCCGGAAAGATAACACCAAGTAGTGCCACTTGAATGCGCCTCTTAAATCCTCCCGCACTGAATCCATCCGTTTATCTATTTGGTTTGACGTTGACTATTCCATTTCGATTGAATAATAGTACATACGAAGCGTGAAATACCTCATTCAGTATCCCCGTAGGCGGAGATTAGGCGACCGATTAGGATCAAACGAGTGAATAGCGAGTGCGATAGTAAATCTCGAGAGAAATGGTATTATCACCCGCAGACACAACACTCATCGCGTTGCACTAGTGGCTTGTATTAGTTTGGCCATAGACTGAGCCCCTCGACCTGCTCTCACACCAGATTCGAATCGGGAACAAACTGCGATTTCACATCATATGCGGGGAAATTGAAATAGAATAAATTTGCTTGACATGTCGCCGAATTTGATGTATCATGTTATGGAATTTTATAGCGATTCCGCCTCAATCCAGAAGAACATGGCGCATCACCACAGGATGTCCCCTTTCTTCCAGCCTTCGTTTCGTCCAACCATTGAAGCATATCAGCGCTGATCTGCGGAATAATGCAAAGTTGCCCCGCACGTCTAGGAATTAGGCATGCTGTAGGGTAAGTGATCTTAGTTGATTACAAAAGCACTGTTCGGGGGTGTCACATTCTCCCGATAGGGAATTGTGACCTGCGAAGGAGAACAGGTACTAATCGATCTCGAAGCGATTCATTATGGTCAAACTATACCTTGCGTTGGGTATTATTGCGCTTTCTTTTCCAGTGATAGTTGTTTCTAATAGGACTTACGTAGCACCATCAGGTCGGGAATCGGAGTTCCCTCGTACAAGAGTCGTGACCTGGAGATCGCGGAATCTCTATCGCACGGGATCTACTATCGCGTTCCCTATTCAGTTACTTGATCGCTATCCGCTCGTTTGATCCTACATAAGACGCAATTTCTGACAACGCGGATTATAGTTTCACCTACTAAACGGCAGTGTAATACAGCTTCTAAAGTTATCGAGTACAGTAGTTTTGCTTCTCGCATCGGCCCAATCGCCAAACCGGAAACCGTTTGAGGAAGTGCAATGCAAACATTTACATACCCGCCAAAGCATGGCTTATACGATCCTGCCTTCGAACATGACAGCTGCGGCGTAGGGTTTATCGCAAACATTAAAGGGACACGCTCACATCAGATTATCGTTGACGCCGAGAAGATTCTGTGCCACATGGATCACCGTGGCGCGCGTGGTGCGGAAGCGAACACCGGTGATGGCGCTGGTATGCTTACAGCGTTACCTTATGAGTTTCTAAAGCGAGTTGCAGCCGAAGACCTAAACGCAGACCTTCCGAATTTGGGGAAATTTGCGGCAGGACTGGTTTTTCTACCTACAGACGAAATAGAACGGCGGGTTTGCAAGGAAACCGTAGAAGAGATTATCGCCGAACAGGGACAAAACCTCATTGGATGGCGGAGTGTACCGGTCAACTCGGAGGAAGCCGATATTGGTCCATCGGCTCGTTCCGTGGAACCGGTCATTGAACAATTATTTGTCGGTGCGCCCGATCATCTGGATGCTGAAGTTTTTGAACGTCAGTTGTATGTAATTCGTAAACGCGCGAGCCATCAACTGCGCATCAACAGCAACATGCGGCAGGCAAAGATGTTCTACGTTTGCAGCTTGTCGAAGAACGTCATCGTTTACAAGGGCCAGATGTTTTCCAGCCAGTTGATGGTCTACTATCCCGATCTGACCGCGTCCGATTACAAGTCTCATCTTGCCATGGTCCACTCACGATTTTCGACGAATACCTTCCCTTCGTGGGATCGTGCGCAGCCGAATCGCTTTATGTGCCACAATGGAGAAATTAACACCTTACGAGGCAATACCAACTGGATGAACGCTCGGCAGGGCGTAATGCGTAGTGCTTTGTTTGGAAATGACTTGCGTAAGTTGTTTCCAATTATAGAACCCGACTGCTCGGACTCTGGGAATTTCGATAACGCCTTGGAGTTACTGTTGATGATGGGACGCTCATTACCTGAGTCGATAGTGATGATGATTCCGGAGGCGTGGGAAAATCATGAATCAATCTCGCCTGCCAAGCGTGATTTTTATGAATACCATTCCTGTCTTCAAGAGCCGTGGGATGGTCCTGCATCAATCGCGTTCACCGACGGTAAACATATTGGTGCTGTCCTGGACCGAAACGGTTTGCGCCCGAGTCGTTACTATGTTACTCACGACGATCGCGTAATCATGGCTAGCGAAGTGGGGGTATTGCCGTTACCACCTGAACAAGTGAAGATTAAGGGGCGGCTACAGCCTGGTCGAATGTTTTTGGTCGATTTTGAACAGGGACGTTTAGTGCCGGATGACGAGTTGAAGCACGAAATCGCCACGTTTAATCCTTACGGTAAATGGCTGGAAAAACAACGCATTGAGCTGAACGAACTTCCCGCCCAGCAACCTGAGGAATGTTACGATATAGATACGTTGTTGGTGCGAATGCAAGCTTTTGGTTACACCGTCGAAACGTTGGAATTCATGCTTACGGGTATCGTAGAGGAAAAAAAAGATCCGGTCGGGTCAATGGGTAACGATGCGGCACTAGCATGTTTGTCGGACACTCCCCGCCTGCTTTATGACTACTTTAAGCAACTGTTTGCACAGGTGACGAATCCTGCAATCGATTCCATTCGAGAAGAAATCATCATGACGCTCGAATGTCTTGTCGGTCCCGAAGGAAACCTATTGGATACGACAGAATCTCAGTGCAACCGCTTGCATATACCGCAGCCAATACTCACAAATGAGGAACTCGCCGCGATTAAGTATCTGAACTATAGAGGATGGCGGTCAAGAGTCATAGATATCACCTATCCAAAGTCCGAAGGAGTAGTCGGACTGGAAGCTGCTTTGGAGCGTGTTTGTGACGAAGCAGTAATGGCGATCGATGACGGCAATCAGTTAATTGTTCTTTCCGACCGAAATGTCGCGTCGGACCGGGTAGCAATTAGTTCCCTCCTCGCTACAGGAGCCGTACATCATCGTCTAGTGCGAACCGAGAAGCGTACACGCATCGGAATTGTGGTAGAAAGCGGTGAAGCTCGTGAAGTTCATCAATTCTGTTTGCTCGTCGGCTATGGTGCCGACGCGGTTAATCCTTACATCGCCTTTGAGACGTTATCCCAATTAAAACGAGACGGAGTATTCGACAGCAACTCCACGGATGAAGAGATACGTTCGTCCTATATCACGGGCGTGTGCAAAGGAATGTTGAAGGTGATGTCCAAAATGGGCATTTCAACCCTAGCAAGCTACAAAGGGGCACAGGTGTTCGAAGCCGTTGGACTGAACGATGAGGTAATCGACCGGTGTTTTGCGGGAACCGCCAGCCGCATTCAAGGTGTTGGTTTTGATGTGCTCTCCGTAGAGGCGCTGCGGAGGCATGAACTGGGTTATCCCACACGTGAATCTGTCCATCTATCTGTACTGCCCAACGACGGACAATTCCACTGGCGCAGTGGCGGCGAACAGCACTTATACAATCCGGAAACCATCATGGATTTGCAAGTTGCTGCTCGAACGGATAGCGTCGCCGCCTACGAAAGATTTGCGGAGTTCATTGACGATTACAATCGCAATAGATGCACGTTGCGCGGTCTCCTCACATTCAGAGAAGCAACACCAATTCCGTTAGATGAAGTCGAGCCGGCGAAGGAGATAGTTAAACGTTTCTGTACCGGTGCCATGAGTTTTGGCTCAATCTCAAGAGAGACGCACGAAACCCTTGCAATTGCGATGAATCGCTTGGGTGGAAAGTCTAACACGGGTGAAGGTGGCGAGGACTATGAGCGATTTAATCCCTTGCCAAATGGCGATAGCAAGCGATCTGCAATTAAGCAGGTAGCGTCAGGACGGTTCGGAGTAACTTCGTGGTATTTGACGAATGCCAATCAGCTTCAAATAAAGATTGCCCAAGGTGCAAAGCCCGGAGAAGGCGGCGAGTTGCCAGGCCACAAGGTAAACGAGGAGATTGCGGCAACACGACATACCACTCCGGGTGTCGGACTCATTAGTCCTCCACCACATCACGACATTTATTCTATTGAAGATTTGGCGCAGCTTATCCACGATTTGAAGAACGCCAATC
Organism: Candidatus Poribacteria bacterium; assembly: GCA_965220415.1. Lineage (GTDB taxonomy): Bacteria > Poribacteria > WGA-4E > WGA-4E > JAJDTR01 > JAJDTR01. Next base: position 5,181,422 of record OZ244829.1, on the reverse strand, counting down.
CATCAGCGCGGATTAGCGTCAAATTGGTTTCCGAGGTAGGTGTGGGAACAATTGCCGCCGGTGTCGCCAAGGGGCACGCTGACCATATCTTGATTTCTGGGCATGAGGGAGGCACCGGAGCTTCACCATGGACATCAATCATGCACGCAGGGTTGCCGTGGGAATTAGGGATTGCTGAAACACACCAGACATTGGTGTTGAACGATTTGCGTTCCCGCGTGCGGCTGGAAACGGATGGCAAGTTGATGACTGGGCGCGATGTTGTCATTGCAGCCCTTCTGGGCGCCGAGGAATTTGGCTTTGCAACGGCACCATTGATTACGCTAGGTTGTATCATGATGCGGAAGTGTCATTTGAATACGTGTCCGGTGGGGGTCGCAACCCAAGATCCGGAGCTTAGAGCGAAATTCACCGGCAAACCGGAGCACGTTGTTAACTATTTCTTCATGGTTGCGGAAGATGCACGAAATATCATGGCTGAACTTGGCGTCCGAACAATTGATGAATTGGTCGGTCGTGTTGATATGCTTGAGGTCGACAAAGCAATTGCACACTGGAAAGCTAGGGATTTGGATCTGACAAGCATTCTGACACCTGCAAAGAAACTTCATCCCGGAGTTGACGTCTTTTGCACCATTAAGCAAGACCACGGTTTAGAACACGCTTTGGACAATGAGTTGATTCGTTTGGCTAGACCTACCTTGACGCACGGTGAGAAGGTTACCATTGATTTGCCTGTACAGAACACAAATCGGGTTGTTGGCACGATGCTTAGCCACGAAGTATCAAAGGTATACGGTTTTGAAGGGCTACCCGAAGATACAATCGATATTAAACTCAACGGATCTGCGGGGCAGAGTCTGGCGGCTTGGCTAGTTCCTGGAGTCAGCATTGAGCTGGAAGGCGATGCAAACGACTACACAGGCAAAGGACTGTCCGGCGGTAAACTGATTGTATACCCGCCTAAAAACTCAACCTTCAAGCCTGAAGATCACATTATCATAGGAAATGTCGCGCTGTACGGTGCCATTTCAGGCCAAGCATATTTTCGAGGGATGGCAGCAGAGCGATTTGCTGTGCGCAATTCTGGTGTACACGCAGTTATTGAAGGGGTCGGAGACCATGGCTGCGAGTACATGACGGGTGGACGTGTAGTTGTTTTGGGGCTGACCGGGCGCAACTTCGCTGCAGGCATGTCCGGAGGCATTGCGTACGTCTGGGATGTTGATGGTAAATTTGACACGCGATGCAACCTTGGTATGGTTGAATTGGAGAGGATAGAAACCGATGAGGAAAGCGCTGAATTGCGAAATCTGATCGAACTCCACTATCGTTATACGGGGTCAAGCGTCGCGAAGCATATCCTTGACGACTTCGAAACTTACGTGCCGGATCAATTCGTGAAGGTCATGCCAACCGATTACAAACGAGTACTTCAGGAGCAAATGCAAGGACACTCGGAGACGTCCTAGATTTTCCGCTAAATCTCGCAAGTCGGGTTAATGTTGAGGAAGTCAATATATGGGTAAAGCGACAGGATTCATCGAATACAGCCGGAAAAAGAGTCACGATCGACCGCCGGGAGAACGCATCAAAGACTTCAATCTTTTTCATCTTACACTTGATGAAGAAGAGCGCAGAAATCAGGGAGCACGTTGTATGGATTGTGGCATCCCTTTTTGCCAATCTGCCACAGGGTGTCCAATCGACAACTTGATACCCGAATGGAACGATTTAATTTATCGCGGCATGTGGAAGGAGGCTTTGGACCGGCTTCATAAGACAAACAACTTCCCTGAATTCACGGGATTGACGTGTCCGGCGCCGTGCGAAGGAGCCTGTTGTCTCGGCATAATCGATCCGGCAGTAACAATCAAAGACAACGAATATGCAATCGTCAACCGCGGTTTTGAGGAGGGTTGGATTCAGCCGACTCCGCCTCCGACACGGACCGGAAAAACAGTTGCAATCATCGGATCGGGACCGGCCGGACTTGCAGCTAGCGATCAGTTGAACAAGGTCGGTCACAAGGTTACCGTGTACGAACGAGCCGACCGCATCGGTGGTTTGTTGACGTATGGGATTCCCAACATGAAGTTGGATAAACAAATCGTTCAACGTCGACTTGACCTTATGGCAAACGAGGGGGTTGAGTTTGTGACCAACGCTAATATAGGCGTTGATATCGACATAAATACTCTGCGCCAAGAGTTCGATGCGATTGTGCTTGCCTGCGGCGCGACCCACCCACGTGATTTACCGGTTCCCGGCAGAGAACTTGAAGGAATTCATTTCGCGGTGAAATTCCTGCATCAAAATACCAAAAGCCTGCTTGATTCCAACTTTGAAGATGGACAATTCATTTCCGCTAAGGACAAGCACGTAATCGTGATAGGTGGTGGAGACACTGGCAACGACTGTCTCGGAACATCGATGCGCCATGGCTGCAAGAGCCTGACCAACTTCGAGATTCTTCCCGAGCCTCCAGTCGAACGTGCCCCTAACAACCCCTGGCCAGAATATCCGCGAATCTACCGTGTAGACTATGGCCATGAGGAAGCAGCTCATGTATTTGGAAGAGACCCGCGCGAGTTCTGCATAGTGACAAAGGAATTTGTCGGTGACGGAAACGGTCATGTCAAAGTTGCACACACCGCACGTATTGAATGGGAAAAGGATGACGCGGGTAGATTTCAGATGAAAGAGATTCCCGGAAGCGAGGAGGAATGGCCCGCCGACCTTGTATTCCTTGCAATGGGCTTCCTTGGTCCGGAGGAAACGCTTGTCAAGCAATTTGGCTTGGAGACCGATGAGCGATCGAATATGAAAGCGGAATACGGACGATTCACTACCAGCGCTGAAGGCATTTTCGCTGCTGGAGATTGCCGACGAGGCCAATCGTTAGTCGTCTGGGCAATTGCCGAAGGCCGCGGCGCGGCGCACGCCGTGGATGAATATTTAATGGGCTCTTCCGATCTTCCGATTCCTGGTGTGTCGCTTTCGGAAATGAGCGGTACATAACTCAATCCTGTATACAATATTCGGGCATAAAAAAAGGCAGCTTTTAAGCTGCCTTTTTTTATGCCTATGTGTGGTTTCAAAGTAAAATCAAGTCTCTTCAGAAACCGCTAGAGCAATCTCCTGCCCTTCCGGTTTGCTAAAACGCTGCTTCGCACGTTCCATAACATCTATCACGACCCCGTGCTCCGCCCGCCTGTCCGCCTTGATAATCAGCGTACTGATTTTATTTTCGTTCGCTGCCAAAAACAAATCAAGATCTTCAAGGGTTAGCATTTCCTGATCATCCACCGACAAACGCCCATCTTGACTAATAAAAACGTTGTACTTCTTTCTCGGGAATTCATGCTTGGTAGCTGAATCTGGCAGATTCACTGAAAATGGAGGCGGGATACGCATAATCGCCGAAACCATGAAGAAGATCAAGAGCAGAAACACACAATCAATCATCGGAGCCATCGGAATATCTTCATCTTTATCTTTCTGTCTCCGATTTCCACCTGAAGCCATGTTGCAATCTCCTTTCCTAGTTGATCACGACTATTCTCGCGCTACAACCGCAAAACCTATTTTATCAATACCTGCCTGCTTTGCCCTATCCATAATCTGAACAATTTGCTCGTGCAGAACCTTTCGCTCCGATTGAATAATCAGCATGTTCTTCGCTTCCTCAGTCGCGTTGATGAATCGGCTAAACATCTGTTCAATCTCGACGACTTCATCGTTCAGAACCATGATTCCCTCTCGCTGACCGTCTGTCGGGTTAGCGATTCTCACAATGAGCCCTTTGGGTTTTTCAGTGTTCGGCTTACCCGGCGGAGGTAACTGAACCCGAATTCCCGGCATCGGCGAGAACGTGGTGGAAACCATGAAGAAAATCAAAAGCAGGAACACACAATCAATCATCGGCGCCATACTGAGAGTTGGTGCTTTCCTCTCTCTAAGTCTTGTGGAAAGCAATGTCTGTTTCTTCACGCTGGTTGCTACCTGCTGCATTATGACACCTCCTTTCAGACAGATGACAATTCCGAACCGCAATCTTCTGAAACGCTGTCTGATGTAATCCTTGTTGGGAATCTCTATTTAGAAAAACACAGATTCCCAACAAGGAAATGGCGTAATACTATGCGCCCTCTTGGCCAAGAACAAGCTGGTTGACGATTTCTGTTGAAACCTGACCAATCTCAAGCACATACCTATTGACCCAACTATCAAATAGCTGGTAGAAGATCAAGCAAGGAATCGCTATGGTGAGACCTGCCGCCGTTGTCAACAACGCCTGAGAAATACCTCCCGCCAATTGCTGCGGGTCGCCAGTACCTTCCAAAGCAATTGTCGTAAACGCGTTAATCATACCGGTAACAGTACCCAGCAGACCAAACAGTGGTGAGACGACTGCAATTGTACCTAGCACTGGAAGATTCTTTTCCAGTTCAGGAGTCTCAAGCAATTCCGCTTCCTCAATGGCTTCCTGAATCTCGTCTTTGGTGATTTCGCGTTCCTCAATTTGCGCCTGACTATACCTCAACAATCCTGCCTTCAGGACGTTAGCAAGCGGTCCACCGGCATCCTCGCATGTAGAAACAGCTTCCATTATGTTTTCATTGCGAAGAGAGTCCGTGATGCTCGCCATGAACTGTTCCGCTCCGATTTTTGACCTAGCACGGGCGAAAGTAAAGAATCTCTCAATAATAAACGTCAGAGCTGTAATAGAACAGAGCGCTAGAGGCCAGAAGACAAATCCCATCTTTTGAAAGAAGGTAACTATGTTGTCTTTCTTGGTCATTTTCAGCGGAAAATACCTGTCACCGCCGGCAACCACGTTTACAGGTTTACCCACTCTGTCTCCGTAGCCGTCTTTGTAAATACTGATAAAGTATCTGCCGGTAGGTAGATTCGTAATTTCGTACTCCCCGCCATCATCTGTCATACCCTTGTATTCTGTTCCGGAAACATCTTTGATAATCACCTCAACTCCCGGGATAGGAGCTCGAGCGGTTGTTGTGTCTTCAATCGTTCCGCGTACCGTACCCCCGCCACCGGATACGTCTGCCTCTTGGGCAACAGAAATTACGCTACCCATCGTTAAGAGAATCGCAATAGTTAAAATTGAACTCAGCCTCTTCATATTTGCCTCCTTTTAGTTGAACAAAATTGTCAGAACATCTATGTAAGTAGTTGGCACTTTATCCAAATTTTCTTTCTAGAGTTGGCGATTTCGCTTTAAGGTTTCGCCTTTCTAGCCTCAACTCCCCACCCGGTAATCAAGACGCGCCTATAAACACCCGCATCTTTGAGAAGTTGCGCTTGGAATCAAGAAAAATGCTCTCCCCTTCAGCCGTTCTTGACCAAGGGGAGAGCGTAGAGAATCAGCAGTGTTTAGAATCCCATCATCGCACGAACAAATGTCGTGTTGCTTGTGGTGTCTTCAAGCAAAATCGTCGTGCGTCTGTAACCAGCCAGAATCACGATATTAAATCCAAGCCATTCACCGCGGTTGATTGCTTGAATTTCGAAGATTCGTGTCCGCAGATTGGGACGAAACAGGATGGGCACTTCCTCATCCGGTGGGAAGTTTGTCAAAAACTCCTTGAAGTTATCATCGCGGTTGGTGAATTTGCGATATTGGAAACCGCCAAGGACGTTCATTCTTTGCGTGAATTGATAATCCAGACGAACCCCCAGTACATCTTCGCGACTTCTCTTGTTGAATCGAAGGTACTCTATCGGTTCAGTGTCTGTGGGAACGTACAGACGTGGATTAAGTGGCGAGACATATACACCGGCGAGGATATCGTCGGCAGTGTGGTCGAACACCTTTTCCCATATATATTTAGCCATCGGTGTGACGGTCAAGTCTTCGCCTATATTTTTCACGAATCTCAAATCCCCCAACGGGATTTCATATTTTACCCGCAAGATAGTTACTTGGTTGCGGATAGTTTTTTCATCGTACCGTCGGGGTTTCCAATTGTCCTGATCATAAATCAACCCGGTATCGCCGTCATCCAATGGGTTGATTCCATGGTCGGGATAGAACGGGAATTCTCGTTTTTCACCCGAATCGCGCACCTGTTCAATCGGTACCATGAAATCAGTGCGCTCATTCCGCTCATCACCGGTTCGCGTTGCTTCCTCATCATCTACCCGGTCTAATGCGATGGCATTTTCATCATCCGGTTGAAACTGATTTTGCAAGGCAACTAGGAACTTCGCTTCTAAGGTTAAGTTCGGAATTGCCGTGTAGAGGAATTGAAGAGCGGTCGTATTCACCCGTGAGTTGTAGAAGTCGAGTTCGTCCGATATCTGAACGGGCTCAAGCTCTCCAACACGCAAGGTAATCGTATAATCCGGAATGTCGTCTTGAACACGGACTAAACGATTTTGGAATAGAATGGTTCCAAAATCCGGAATATCACGCTGGTAGGTGACATGGAAATACTTTGAATCGTTTTTGCGCCGGCTAGAAACTTCACTCTCGTTCAACCAACCGACCTTGAGTGTCAAGTTGTCAAGTACGTCATAGCTGGCAACCAGGTGGTATCCCTCACGATCTATTCCGTACTCGTACTGTGGCTCAAAATCATCTTCTAACGAATCAATCGTTCCGTTGTTATTTAGATCTACAAGATCCGTAAAGACGGGCGGATCCGCCTCGAAGATGAGGAAGTCTTCCTGAAAGTCTAGGATTCCATTCTGGTCGCGATCGTCGGCACGCGGCAGAACGCCATCGAAATCAATATCATCCGGCCAATCATCATCATCATCATCGTCCTCGATTAGCTGATAATCGATTTCATCAAATGGATCGACCTCTGACGAAGATTCGGGAGTACGTGGCAAGGAATACGTCTGATCTCTATCGCTATTGGCGCCCCAATTCCGATATGTCGTTGTGTAACCGGGATCAATATGATAGAACGTTTCCTCTAGGAACAACTTCCCAAAACGTTGCTTAAGATTGACAAACCAAGCAACTTCGCGTCCCAATTCCCCATCCCCATCCTCGGGAGTGCCATCACCACCCAATCTGGCTTCAAATCTTTCTCCCTCAGTCTCCGAATAGGTAGGTATACCATTCGCATCTTCTGGGAGTAGACTGCGGCGGTCAACACTGATACCCGTTGACTCCACACCATCGGGGGTAGTAATCTCCTCCTTAAGACGGCTAAAACCGACCTTATTCTTAGGAATAGTCGGATATTGCTTATGTTTGCTGTTAATTGAGTAGTGCGCCCGTATGAAAGTGTTGAATAGTGTACCTTCAAGATCCAGCCCGTACAAAATCGCCGCCCTGGCGGCGCCGTAGCGATAATGGACTTTCCGAGGTCTGCCTTCATCAGTCCACTGGCTTGGATTATACGCAAGGCTATCGCGGTTTTCGGCATACTCCGTAGATTGGCCGTAATTTCCCGGGGCTTGAATTACGTCCCGGAACGGCATCCCAATATGGCCATCCTCGGTTTTGATCCATTCCTGTAGTTCCGGATCGTCCTCGGCCTTGTTAGCCTCGCTAAAGCCCATAACGACGATGTTGTAGTCGCCTGCTACCACCAAATCAAAATCGACTGATTTGACTTGCCGGGGATCGATATCATGATCGGCAAGGACGAAGTCATATTTCATCGCCTGGAACCCTTCAACAATCTTCCAAAGCCCGTCCTCAGAGTTGCGCGGTGGCCTGCTACCCTGAACAGGACCGACATCGGAACTGAGGTCGAACGATCCGTTCGCGGCACTTATTACAGTAGTCTCCTCCGGCAAAAGCCCAGGTTCTACCCCTTGGATCCGCTCTGTTCTAGTGATTTCCTCTTCCGCTTGAGTAACAACCGTCACCCTAATATCCTTGACCGCTGCTCCAACACCCCCTTGCACCAACTCGGCATCCCGGGTGCGGCTCAGGCCCAAGAAAGCCCTCGGGTGGTTATCTTCTGGTGAATCATCGCGGAAGACCACCGTAATGCGCTCGGGCGGCGTATTTGGCACCGTACCTAGCAGCGGATTTTCAACTCGTTCCGGGTGCTCCTTATGCAAATTCATGTAGGTAACCCCAACGCGGAAAATATCGCCTAGCAGCCCTTGAGCGCGAAACCCTATTAAACGAGCATTCTCAATATGACGCAACTGTGCGTCGTCGTTTAATCCATTTCTGCGGCCAAGTGTCGGCGCAAGGTTTGCCGCCGCGTCTGAAAGCCTAACCGGGTTAGAAATACGTGAATTCAGCAAGGTAAAGAGGTGTCGTTCTTGCGAAAACGAAAGATCCCACCTAAACCCGTCAAATTCGGTTTTGAATATGATGTACCGGTTCGGGAACAGCGTGGACGGCTTGATACGCATGTTGTCACCGATCGCGAACTCACTATGCCTGCCTCGGAAACTATCCGTGGTGAGGATTGTGCGGTCCAATTGCGCCGAAAACCGTTCACTATCAAGTTGACCCGTCCAACCGGCGATCAGCTCGCCATTCTGGTCGAATTCTTTCCGTTCACGGTAATTGAAAACCTCATTACCCTCAAGCAACTCTTTTCCAAACAGGTCATAGAAGAATTGGGGTTCCTCTTCTAGCTGGAAACGATCGGAGAACTTTGATTGCCCTTCAATCGTTGGCAGCAATGGTTCTTGAGGTCCCAGACTTGACGCTCCACAGCCGTACAAGACGAAACAACTCAAAATACATGCAATAACAGAAACAGTATGTAACCACCGTTTCAACATTTTCATTTTTTCTTGCCTCCATGAAGTAAATTGGATTTATTTTGAAACCGACGAAAAAAGTGATAAGGAGAGTAAACAACAGGAAGTAGATACCTGTTAATCAATACAGAACCGATCTTTCAACACACTCTCTGATTCCATAAGCACCATATTTCATCCTAAACTACACCGAGAAATCAGTAGTCGTGAAACTTACCTTCGGCAAACTTCCGATCCACCCATCTGAAGGGAGCTATGTCTGCCTGTGGTGCCACAAAGTTCGCTAAGCCTAAACAGTTTACCTGCTAGTCAAAGGAACACACTCTAGTTTTATTGCCCTTGAGCAACTTTTTTCTACTTTTTTCAGCTATTTCAGCCGAACTTAGATTGCCGTTAAGTAGTTCGTCTCCAAACAAGTCATAAAAGAATTGTGGTTCCTCTTCGAGTTGGAATCGATCAGAGAACTTTGACTGTTCTTCGATTTCCGGCAAAAAGGGTTCTTGAGGGCCCGGACTCGATCCTCCGCAACTGTAAAAGATGAAACAACTCAAAATACACGCGATAACAGAAATAGTTCTTAATCGCCGTTTCAACATTTTCATTTTTTCTTGAATCCAACAAAGCAAATTGAATTTATATTGAAATCGACGAAAAAAGCGATATGCAGAATAAACAACAGGAAGTAGAAACCCGTTAATCAGTACAATACACCAATCTTTTCACAATCGCCTGATTCCGGTAGCGCTATTCCATCCAAAACCACATCAAGAAACAGTAATCGCGAAACCTACTTGAGGCAAAACCCGAGCCGCCCATATAAGGGTAGCTATGCCTACCTGTGGCACCCTCGAAGTTCGCTGTTGACAACGTTTTTTTGTCTGCCAACTACAGGAGAACACAAGTGGATTTCAACAAATGAGTGTCTAAGATATCACTTCTGGTAATATCTGTCAAGACTTTTTTTTACTAAATTAAGATTGGCAGTTTGTACCGGGTTTGTGCGATGAAACCCAATGATGAGACTGAAAACCGATGCTCCTCTCGTTGATTATATCAAATCATGAACACACATGCATTTACGCCACGGCAACGGTTTCAATATGAATCTGAATTGCTGTGGTGAGTCCGTAGGATACCCGGGAGCGATCAGTCGCCCGGAGATAATACCGGAGGTTGGTTAGGTCGTTATAAACCCATGGACGGAAAGATTAGCGTGGGTTATTCGATCGCGGGTCGTTCTCAAGGATTGACGCGAGGTCGTGGTAAGATTGAGGACTAATACAATAGCATCGGCGTGAACCCCCAGGGCGAGTCCATCAGCCGACGAAAGAAGTGGGGACGTGTCAAGTAATATAAGCTCATAATGTTCTCGGAACTGCTCAAAGAGCGATTGCATGCGGGGCGAATCAAGAAATTCAATCGGAGTAGACACAATGCTATTCATGCTGAATAAATCGACATTCGCGGCTTCAGTCTTTTGAACTGCTCGCTGCCAATCCGTAACCGAATCAAGCTGCGAAGATTGCCGGACAGAATCAGATGACGCGCCGAATATCTCATACTGCTTTGGAGCAAGTACATTGCAGTCAACCACTAGCACGGGGGCTTTCACTAAAGACAGGGTAACTCCTAGATTAGCCGTAATCACAGAAACGTGGTCGTTGCGATCGCCCCCTGCGAACATGAGCATTTGCTTACTAGTCTCGGGATTTGACAGATTGATGTTTGCAGCGATTTCTTGATAAACTTCCGGAACCGTGCGAGACACTGTATCCGGTTCTTGCCAGTTCGGCACGTGCCCTAAGTGCAATACCCCCAGCTCAGATTCCACTTCATCGGACGAGCTATAACTCGTGCTGAAATACTCCATGAGTAAGGCAATGGAAACCCCTAGCGTCAAACCAACGATGCCGGCGATTGCTACGATTGCCTTGACTCTAGGACTCGTGGGAATCTTGCGAGGAACCGCGCCGTCAACGACTCCAAGACCTCCTATCGTATCCCCGGCATGTGATGTAGCATGCGACGGATCCAACTCGTCGATTAAGATTCGCGTCTGCAAAATTCGTGTGAAAGTCTCTTTTGTCAACTCGTGCCTGAACTCGATCTCCCGCTTCATTTTGTCAAGCGATAACTCATTCTCCGGTATGGTGCCAAGAAGTTGTGCCAATTCGGTTTCGACCTCTTCGAGTTGAGTTTTGACAAGTGGAAGGTTATGTTCCGCTCGGAGAACGCTTGCTTGTAAATTTATTAAACCCTGTTGAACAGCGCTATAGAGCGGATCCACTCCATGCGTCGTTGCCGTCACGGATTCAGCGGATAAAGAGTCGGACAATCTGTTCTTGATGTCTTCGATTCGGGCTTTGATGGACTTCAATCCGGGCGCGTTCTCACCCACATCGGAGGCAAGCAACCCAATTTTTTGACCCTCGAGAGTGATAAGTCTCTCCATTTGAGACAACCAGATGGGATTAGCGCCGACCGTCTCCGAGAGTTGTGTATGTTCTTGGTGCTTCTTAATCTCTACTTTAAAGTGTTCCAATTCCTTTTGAGAGGCGCCAATTTCCCATTCGAACTCTTCTAGTTTCCCCCGGAGTTGAGCTCGTCGTGCGAACGCACTGGAGAGTTTTTCTCGCCAGGTTCCGGGACCGCCGTTTTCTCGAACAAATTCGGACGCCTCAAGTTCTCTTTTCTCTATCTCATCCAGCAATTCTTGCATGGTATCATACAGTAATTGCTGGCGCTGCTTCAACTTGGAAGAGTCCCGTTTTCTGCGGTAATCCTGCATCTCGGCGACTAACTGATTGGTCAGGAGAGCCGCATTGCGCTCCCCGCCTTCCTGCTCAGAAAGATACAGCGAGAGCTCAATATACTGCGAGTCTGAGCGACTCTTTGATTTGAGGTTTTTCCTTATTTTCCCGACCGGGGGCAAGTAGGAAACACCGCCGACTCCCGATTCCTCTAGCTGTTCAATAGCCGTCGTTATCATAGACTCCGAAAGAAAGCGCTGACCGACAGTCTCCATCTCGGTTCGGTCAACTCCACCGGACAGGACGTTTTGAACAACATTGGCGGATGGTATTGGTGGGCTTGATGTTGGTTGGTCAAATAGAAGCACTGTAGAGGCTTCATAGGTCTTGGGCAGGCGCAAACTAACTACTAAGGCAGTACCTACAAGCAGTACAAAAGACAAGCAAATGATGAAATCGTATTTTCGAATTACAGAGAGGTAATCCCGTAAGTGAACCTCCTTTTGAGGCATCGAAATCGTATTTCCTTCCTCCATTAATGAGCGAAGACCGCTTGCTCCTTCCGTTATCTTAATCCTAAACTGAATTCAAGAACCATCCCGGTTCGCGATCATAGGACGTTTATACTAATTGGGGACGGGTTCATCGGATACCAACGATTATTGGACAAGACGACGATTTATTTCTCCTCTAGCGCGCCGCCTCAATCTGTTCTTCGCTATATGCTTCATCGATCCACTCGGTAATACGCCACTCACCGTCTCTCAGCTCAAAGATAAACAGATTGTCCCCCTCGGCATACCACCCCGTGTATCCACCTTCAAGAGAGACGCCATCTGCCACGAACCCTTGAATTCTATAATGGACTCTTACTTCGGCTCTGTTTCGCTCCGGATTTAATTCGATCTCGGGCGGCTCTTCGAGTTCTATTTCAATGTCCTGATACAATGAAAAAACACGAATTGCAGAATCTCTCTCTTCACGAATATCATCAAACGTGACGTCATCTGTTGTATCGTCGGGTGTTCCCATATCCGAGACATACCGAAAACCGTCCGCCCAGAAAACATCTATGTACGCATCTACATCTTCAGTTTCATAACCGGTACGCCACGCTCTCAACACCGCTTCAATCGCGCCCGACTCTTGGGACCGGGGTGCACCGACCTTCTCAACATCGCCGCAACTTAGAAAACTTAACGTTACGACCGCTGTGAGAAATAAACTACCTGCTTTGGGAAATATCTTGAACATTACTGACAACCTCCACAACACGTTTTCATCCGAGAAAATTTGAACTTCAACTAGGAATAGCGGTCAGACAAACTCGTTTTCTCGACAATCAAACTGCCTAAAATGCCGTAGGAACGCCATTGGTTAAAGCCGCTCTTCCTTCAAAAAGTTTTCCTTAGATTCAAATATAGTTTTTTCGGTGTTACACCGACACTTACGCCTAATTTCTCAATTTCCTTAGCTTCATCAATGAGTATATTGACTTTTGCGTTCGCATTATAGAACTTCGCACCTATGTAAGAATCAATAACACTATACGCCCATACACCGATAGCACCGTATATGAATAACTGTCTAAGTTTGTAGCGCTCGTTGGAGCGCTCGTATTGTACGAGCGCTTCGTCGGATTTCGGGTCTATGGTTGCGGCCGGAAGATACCGATTGGTATAGATGTTCTGGAAGGACTGATGTGCCGCCAGGGCGCCCACAACCGATGCCCCCACTCCTATTACCGACAATGTTCCTCGAATCGGACTACGCGAATAATACTGACCCCAGCCAGGTATTATCGACGATCGAACGACGGAACCAACTGGAGATATGAGCCGGAACTCTTCCGATTGGGCAACGCAAACCTGCGCGAAAGCCGATAAGAAAAGCGTAATCGTCACAATCCTCACTTAGCACCACCCGGCAATTCCCTGTAAAACCTAGTCACTGCAACCTTCGTAACTGTACAATGATAACGAAATGCGAATCTGCTGTCAACCAAAAAAAATTTGCAAACAACTCACGCGGCACCCTATGAGTTGTTTGCACCGACACGACTTAAGACCATTTCGTGCTATCTTCTTCGACGGCTTGATGTGCGTTCTGTGTTACGCGCACGGCTGCTTGAACGATTCTCCTGATCGTCATCATCACTGCTGCTTGCGCTTGACGACTGGCGACTCGGAGCCGCTGATACTCTTGAGCGTGAAGGGGGTGGCGAGGAACTCGACTTGGTTGACCGGCTGCGAGAAGGTACTGAAGACGTGGTTTCCTTTCGCCTTGAACCCGATCGAGTGTTTGACTCCCTTGGCGACGATGTGCGAGTCCGACCCGAGTATGATTTTGAACGATTATACAGTTGACTCCGTCGTTCTGCATTTGAGCGTATGCGACTGTTTGTCTTATCACTGTCAAGAGCCGAGCCGCGAGGATAATATCTTCTGCTCGAATGCTCCGGGGAACTACGCTTGACAGATCGGTTCGAACCCATAGTTTTTAACCGATCTCGCAGTGTGCCTGACCTAGTGCGATAACTTGTACGCTTTCGCTTGCTGGAAACGGTCGCATTGTGATCTACTTGATCGCTCAACACCGGTTGCTGATCGCGATGCTTTTCAATAACCGAACGGACTCTGGGTTGGACGTTTGCCCGCTTAGTAGCTTTACGTGATACCGACAACCGACTCCTGCTGTATTGGCGGCGGACATTTTCGTGCTCCTTGCTCCATTGATTCAGTTGCGTCCGTCTCTTTTTTACCGAAGACTTGGGATCCGCATAAACGTATCTCGGGTTTGAATATGATCGATAACAATAATTAGGATAATACGTGTAGTAACGATGGAGGTAATTACCGTAAGAATAGCGGATGGCGTAGTAGTGGCGATCGTAGATAGGGTAGCTCCACCGGATGTAATAGTCATGGTCTGTTGCATAATAGCACGGACCGTCGTAAAAATACAGGTAGGTGTAGCGGTGCCAAGGGCGCCATTCATAGCTTCTTGCGTATCGGTGATACCGGTGAATATGACGCTGTTTACGGTAAGTAACAACATCAACGTACTCTATATCGAGTTGCTCGCCATCTTGGGCAACAATATGCATCTCAAGAAAGCCGTTGTCAACGTGGCCCGCAGCAGGAATTTTAATCGTTTCCGAGCGGCGATTTGCCCTCAACACGAACGTGTCACCGTAACGAGTTTCATCGGCATGTTTGTCATCATAACCGCGTCGCGTATATTCACGTTTGGTATTACGAATCCAAACACGACCGGCAATTGATTCGTAATCCTCAATGTAGGGCTCGCTGGGTTCGCCCCGGTAGCGCACCAATATCTCAATGTATTGAGCTTGTGCAGGAATCTCAAAGAAGTATACTGCGCTGGCTATGGCAAATTCGTAATCATCCTCCTGAATATACCGGCTTGCCCAAGCCGTCAAGCGCGCGCCTTCTTCAAAGTGAGGGCTTGCGTTAATTGTTGCGTTGCCCCGTTCAACCCACTCATCAACATCGTTGCCTGCCCGATGTTCGCGGCTTAGTCGATCCGAATAAGAACTGTAGTCATAGGCTTGGGTTACCGCCGGCATAGCAAGCAAAAAGAGGCAACTTAACAACACCCACGGACTTAAAATGTTAACTCGGACGCTCATCATAATCTCTCCTAAATCGGAATGGGCTTTATATGCCCAAAGAAATAATCTAGATGCCAAAACCGCCATGGACAGCTTCCAAAGAACAACCTGGCCATAGAAGCAAGTTCGGTCCGCCTCCAATCTTTGCTTTCAACCTGTCGTAATAGTGGTACAACCTGTCGTAAAACTGATACTTTTTTCAATTGATGCAAACATTGAAGAAGGAGTTGCCATGTTAGATCTGTTATTTGGCTTTGGCATTAACTCAAGGCCTTTCCGATCTGCTACGCCCTTGTCCAGAGGAGCCATAATCGTAGGCTTATCAGCCATCAACCCCCGAAGCATCGGAACAAGACCAATGTGTAAAAAACATTGTCTCACCTTGCCTTGCGTCACTAAATACGACGACTTGAGGTTACTTCGTCGCCCAAAAACACACGAGAACACTTTTAGTCCTTACAAATTCAATGCCAAGTTTCTGTAGGGTGGGCAATGCTCACCAGCCTTTGCGAATCCCAACGAGGATTACGCGAGTGAATAGCGTGTGCGATAGTGATTTTCACAACTTGCATCCGTACCGGTGCTGCCGATTTTTTCGCCCGTCAATCAAAAAAGGTCAATTAGTCAAAATCTTACTCGCTTTACTTCAAGGCTTTATCAACTCCGTCTGTCAGATTGCTCAAATGTACAAAGGCGACCCAGATCGCCAGATTCGCTTAAGCAGCCTCAAATTGTGCCAACCCCAACTCTTCCGCCGCGCATCTAGCTGGATGCTTCCGTAGGGTTGTTCTCGCAGCGTTTTTGGGCTTACAGGCGAAATTTGCAACCATGGTACAACACACGTCTAATCTCGCATTAGTTCAACCGCTTCACCGCCGCGCAATCCCGCCGCATTTGAATCGTCAGTGTCCAAATGCATCTGCAGGACGTAGGAGGAGGAGATTTTTGGTCGGATGTTCTCAAGCGTTAGAGCACGCTCGCCCGGTATCCGTACCTTGAGCAAATCGCCCTCTTCTACCCCCAGAGATGTCGCAATTTGGGGTGTCATATGGATGTGTCGAGTCGCGCAAATCGCGCCTTCGCTCAAGTAGACCGATCCGGCCGGTCCAATCAGACTTATTGGCTCTGAGCCCGCAAGATCTCCGGAATCGCGAATCGGTGGATCTAGTCCCAATCGAATGGCATCCGTACGTGCAAGTTCTACCTGTGTATAGTCTCTCGCCGGCCCCAAGATTCGTACGCCCTCAATTGACCGCATCCGCCGTCCAACCACGGTCAGTGTCTCCTTTGCGGCAAACGCCTCTGGCTGATATAAGGGAGCAAGAGTCGTCAATTGGTGTCCCTTGCCGTAAAGAACGTTCAAATGCTCCTGGGATACATGGGCGTGTCTCGCCGAAACGCCGACAGGAATCTTCTTCTGGGAGATTGCGGCATCGCAGGCGCGCTGGCCTGCACCACAAACTCGCAAAGCACAACCGCTACAAGATTGTTCACTGCCAATCTGGTCTAACACCTTGCGCGTAATTGTTTCAATTAACGCCTGGTCTCGCATGCGCAATGGACCCTAGTTTCAGCTTGATGAATCTTCGTCACTCAACCCTATGGGCAATGCAGGCCCATTTTCGGTTGAAGAAGGTAGCATCGATTCAACCTCTGCATGCGGTCTCGGGATGACGTGGACTGAAACAACTTCGCCGACCTTTCCGGCAGCTTCCGCTCCGACATCGGTCGCGGCTTTTACCGCCCCAACATCGCCGCGCACCATCACGGTTACATAACCACCGCCAATCTTTTCATATCCGACAAGTTGTACCTTTGCGGCTTTTACCATCGCGTCCGCAGCTTCCACACTCCCTACCAAACCTCTCGTTTCAACCAAGCCCAATGCATCTCCAGCCATACCTTATCGCTGCCTCCTCAAACTCCCGAATATAAATTTAATCTGAAAGGTTTTCTGTTCAATAGATTCTTAAAGATTCAACTCAATAGCAGTATATCATAACGTCCCTTCTGATTCAACAGAAACTACGGTAAAAGCCAGGGGAAACGCATCTATAATCACTTAATCGCTCTCGCGTTAAAACTAACCATCGCGGCTTTTTTCTGCTTCATAGGTTCTTCACTCTACAGCATCATCGGAGCGAAGGGGGTATAAGATTTAGTAGATGCTCTCATTCCTTTGATCGCCCATTGTTTGGTCGCTTGAGAGTTCGAAAACGTGAACAATATGTTGATCCACTACGCTTTTTGGGTGATTTTGGCTGAACTTGTTCCTATTTGTTTGTAGAAATAGCCCCTAAAAATATGAACAAAAATGTGAACAAAGGCTTGATTTCGAGGGAGTGTTCACATGGTTTGATTCAATACTTTCCTTTGATAACGCGGGTTTACAGGCGGACAGATGTGAACAAAATGTTAACAGAAAAAAAAGATTGTCGTAACTTAGGTCAATTTTAGGTACATGAGAAGCCCAAGCGCTACCCCTTTGGAACACGGAAAGTCGGCGATTCGGGGAGTAGCGCATTCACTCCGCCGCTTATCTGTTTCTTCATAATTCTACTATATATGTGTAAAGTTGTCAATGCAAATCAGATGCGTTTCCCCTGCGGTAAAAGCAGGAAAAACGTACCTGATTGTAGGCAATCGACCACTACCAGAGCGAAGATAAGATTATCAAAACGAATAGATCAAACGACCGGATAGGGAGTGCGATAGAGATACCACTGCGATAGACATTTTCTATCGGATCAAAACCCTTGAAGCTGAACACGGTTGCTGTGGTTTTTTAGGTTCGAAGTCCATTGCGCGTTTTTAGATGCGTTTCCCCTGATGTTACATCATTTTCTGTTATGATTCATCTGAATCCCTTTTGCTTAGTACCAATGTGAGGCCAACAATTATGACCGTCAGGACTATAATAGCACCAAGCGCCAATGGCCAGAAGAGAAATCCCATCTTTTGAAAGAAGATTACTGTGTCGTCCTTCTTCGTCATTTTTAACGGAAAATACCTGTCACCGCCAGCAACCACGTTAACCGGTTTACCTACCCGATCGCCGTAGCCATCTTTATAGACGCTGACAAAGTATCTACCCGTAGGCAGATTTGTAATTTCGTATTCGCCAAAGTCATCGGTGGCTGTTTTGAATTCATTGCCAGTGACATCTTTGACAATGACTTCAACGCCCGGGATAGGGGCTCGCAGGGGTGAAGTATCTTCAATTGTTCCGCGTATCGTTCCACCATTACCCGATACCGCCGCTTCTTGGGCAACGCAGACAGCACCATCCATCACCGAAAGAATCGCAATAGTTAAAACAAAACTCAATCGTTTCATATTTTCCTCGCTCTAGCTTCACTGGAATACTCAGAACACTTTAGAAACTAGCTAACGCTTAGAGCGCGATTCCTTCTAAATCTCGCGGATTTTCTACTACTCACAGGCTTAACCTTGATGGCACACAGGACCTAACATAATGACTAGCGTCAGGTTACACTTCCGACATTAAGAGCTTGTTTGAAAAAAAGATGACAAGGTCGTACTTGGTCACATGAGGAGAAGTTCTTTCGCATTCTTGTGGCCATACGCTGTACACCTGTCGCCCCGCTGGGGCTTATATACGTCGGGTTTCGGCGTGTCTATACACCTTCCGCCCCGCTGGGGCTTTTTTTAATAAAGGCTGGTGCACAGGGAATCTCTATCGCAGTCGGTTTTCGCTCCTTTGATCGCACCCTACAAGAGCGCTGATGAAAACCTTGGTTTTGAGACGAATATGCTACAAATATGAATTTTCAAGCAGGCTCTAAACGGGTTGACTCGAAGAAGCGCTAATTCCACTTGCGGCTTTGACTTGCCTTCGCCGCGAATGGAGCACGGGCTCGGTGTATCCGTTTGAAACGGCTCTGCCGTTGAATACTAAGTCAAGTGCCGCCTGAAAAGCAATACTCTCGTCAAATTCAGGCGTCATGTTCCGATAATTCTTATCCGCCGCATTCTGTTCGTCAACAACTTCTGCCATGTGCTTGAATGTCTCAACAACTTGCTCTTTAGTCACTATCTGGTGATGCAGCCAGTTGGCGATATGTTGACTCGATATACGCAGCGTCGCGCGATCCTCCATCAAAGCGACTTCGTGAATATCCGACACCTTAGAACACCCAACGCCTTGGTCCACCCAGCGCACAACATACCCTAGTATGCCTTGAGCATTATTGTTCAACTCCTGTTGGATTTCAGATGCCGCCAATTCTCTGTCCAAGATGGGCGGTGTCAAGATATAATCAAGACTCGCACGTCCTCGACTTGCGAGATGGTTCTGCCTCTCCACCACATTCACTTTATGATAATGAATAGCGTGGATCACGGCAGCCGTCGGGGACGGAACCCAAGCCGTGCTAGCTCCCGCCTGCGGATGACTTATCTTGGATTCAAACATCTCTCGCATTAAATCCGGCATTGCCCACATCCCTTTACCGATCTGTGCCTTTCCTACAAGCCCGGTTTCGATTCCGATGTCTACATTCCAATCCTCATAGGAATTCATCCACGGCTGGTTTTTAATCTCCATTTTCGGGAGCATCGGTCCACGTTCCATACTCGTGTGAATTTCATCGCCGGTCCTGTCCAAGAATCCGGTATTGATGAATACAACACGCTCCTTGGCAACACGCAGAACTTCCTTCAAATTAACAGTAGTGCGTCGTTCCTCGTCCATAACGCCGATTTTGATTGTATTTCTTTCAAGTCCCAGCGCATCTTCTACTCTTTCAAACAGTTCGAGCGTCGCTTCCACTTCCTCTCGCCCATGGAGTTTCGGTTTAACAATGTAGATGCTCCCCGTTCGGCTATTGCTGAACTTCCCGTTTCCTTTCAAATCGTGCATGGCTGCCAGAGAGGTGACCATGGCATCAAGGAAGGCTTCCGGAATCTCTTCCCCGTCTGATGTAACCACAGCGTCCGTATACATATGGATTCCGACATTGCGAATAAGAAGCAAACTTCGTCCCGGTAACGTGAGCGTATCTCCCTCTGGTGTCAGAAACGTTTTGTCCGGATTTAGTCGGCGGATTATTGACTTTCCATTTTTCTCAAGAGAAGCTTCAAGTGTTCCCTTCATGATACCCGCCCAATTCCCGTAGACTCTTGCCTTGTCCGTAGCATCAACGGCTGCGACAGAGTCTTCACAGTCTTGGATGGTAGTTATAGCGGCTTCAAGCAGGATGTCTTTTATTCCAGCGGGATGAACTTTCCCAATCGGACTCTCGGGATCTATCAGTATTTCGATATGCAGACCGTTGTTTCTCAGCAGTATGCTGGTTAATTCATTGCCTGTCCTCGTATATCCAACAAATTTGCTCGGATCCGCCAAACCCGCCTTGCGATCTTTTCCAAGCCTTGCGCTTAGTTGTCGTCCATTGAACTCGAATTGTGTGACTTCGGAATGCGTTCCATTCTCCAAGGCGATGGTCTCGTCCAAAAACGATGATGTCTCAGCTATTACAAGCGCACCGCGAACGGGATTATACGTCAATCTTTTCTCCGCGCCGTCCTCTTCTGAAATCACATCGGTGCCATACAATGCGTCAAATAGGCTTCCCCAACGCGCGTTCGCAGCATTGAGTGCATAACGGGCGTTATCCACAGGTACAACCAATTGGGGCCCCGCAATAGTCGCAATTTCAGGGTCAACATTTGTGGTCGTTACGCGAAAATCTTCACCTTCGGGAAGAAGATAGCCAAGTCCGGTCAAGAATTCCTTATATTCATTCATTTCGATTGGCTGACCTTTTCGCGCTAGATGCCATTCGTCAATCTTTTTTTGTAGCATATCGCGCCTCTCCAACAGTGCACGGTTCTTTTTGCCCAAGTCTCTAACAATCTTATCTAACTCGGACCAAAAAACATCGCCGTCCACGCCCGTGCCAGGCGCGATTTCCTCCTGTATTAACTGATACAAACATCTGTCAACCTTGAGTCCACCCACTTCTACTCCATCTACCATAAATAATCCTTTCGCTCTACTAGCTCTTAAGTAATCTGCCCCCGGCTACCGAGCTTTTACGGGCATAAGCCGCTATACAATCTTCGCAATTAAAAAAAGCATCTACATAACCGGTAGCTACACATTGTCACAACCTTACTCAAATTTTCTGCGCAACATCTTGACGACAACCGGTGGCACCATTTCAAGTAACTTTTCATCGCTTACCTTTGTACTGCCCATTTGAAAAATTTCGACGACCAAAGTTGAACTGAGATAAGCGTACTTGGCATTAGCCATCATGAACAGCGCGTCAACCTCTGGAGCAATCTGGTGATTCATCCGTGCCATCTGGAATTCATTTTCAAAATCAGACATCTCTCGCAGCCCACGAATAACGGCACATGCGCCGCGTTCCTGCGCATACTGCGCAGTAAGCCCCGAATACTGCTCGATCGTGATGTGATTGTAATTCTTGGTCACTGCCTCCAGCATTTCCTTACGTTCTTCAAATGTAAAGCGTGGCGGTTTGGAAGGGTTTATGCCGATAGCGATTACAATCTCATCAAAGAGCACAAGTCTTGAGATTCGATCTATCAGATCTACGTGACCGTTGGTCACAGGATCGAAACTAGCGGGGAATATAGCAATTCTTCTTGACAAGGACAATACCTCTTTCAAATAACAATTCTTCTAGAACGATTAACATCCAAGATCCATTCTTACTGACAGTGAATCATTCGAGGTAGATTTATAATATCGGAACTTTATGTCGATGGAGCGGCGGATGTCGCTGTGTTCTGATGAATGCTGCCTGCTAACTCTAGTAATCGCTTTACACACAAAAAGTTTAGCACACGACAATTTCAATCTCAAGCAAAAAGCGGAAATTGAGCACAGAAACGATTGGGACGGTGCACATGGAGTAACCCGCTCTTCGCGTAGATGGATTGTCGTCATTGAAACAACAAATCGAAATTTTTCGTATTGATGCAGCCGAACAGTTTCTGATAGAATTCCCGTGTTCTTTTGCGGTGTAGAAAACGCTGAACAGAAAGTTCCCAAACCAATTTCAACTCTAAGATTGGAAGACAAAGGATTATCGTGGATAGAACGAAAGCAAATCCCAAAGGGGTACGTTGGTGGCTCCTGATAGCCATAATTGCAATCACAGTCGTGGCAAGCATCTGGATCTGGATTTCTGATGCCGGACAGCGCCAAGATAAGGTTTTTCAAGCCGTACTTGTGGCAATTATCTCTCTCTTCTTAACTCTTTGCTGGCTGTTAGTCTTCTCTCGCCTAAAATGGAAAATTCGTATCATCTCATTCGGGGGAATTGTCCTAGCAATCTTACTTGTCATCGCCCTCTTTCGTATCCGCGGTTTCAGCGGTGATTTGGTGCCCATTCTGGAATGGCGTTGGTCAAAAACAACCGGCGAGCCTGCAACACGTGACCATGATCTAACATCAGGATATCCGACGATGGATTATCCGCAGTTCCTAGGCCCAAACCGCAACGCAACACTACACGGAATTAAGTTGGCGCGAGATTGGGCGGCCCGACCCCCGCGTTTGGTGTGGCGTCAACCAATCGGGGAAGGCTGGTCGGCATTCGCGGTAGTCGGAGATTCGGCGATTACACAAGCACAAGAAGGAGACGAGGAGAAGGTTGTCTGCTACGAGTTAAAAACAGGTGAGTTGAAATGGAGTCATAGCGATCGTGCAAGGTTTGAAGTAGCCCCTGCGGGGATTGGCCCCCGTGCCACGCCAACAATTGTCGGCAATCGCGTATACACGCTAGGGGCAACCGGACTACTGAATTGCCTCGACTTTGCAACTGGAAAATCGATCTGGTCGACAGACATCATTCACGATAATGGGTCAAAGGTAACTGACTTCGGCATGAGCGGTTCGCCGCTGGTTATCAAGGATTCGGTCATCGTGAGCGCTGGCGGGATAGATGGCAAATCTCTGGTAGCGTACCACAAGGATACCGGGAAAATCTCGTGGGGCGGCGGAAACGACTCGGCGGGTTACAGTTCACCTCAGCTAAGAACACTTGCCGGAACGCCTCAAATTCTAATACTCAACTCTAAGAGCGTCGTATCGCACGATCCGGATACGGGAGGCGTCCTTTGGCGCTATCCATGGACCAGTCCACAATCAGTCGCACAGCCGGTCCCGCTGCCTAACGATCATCTTCTCGTTTCAAGCGGCTACGGGATTGGATCTAAACTTTTTCAAATCCGGCGCGATTTAGATAGAAAACTGGGGGCGAGCCTCCTCTGGGAAAGCCTCGGTTTAAAGGCGAAGTTCACAAATGTTGTCTACAAAGAGGGCTATATTTATGGGCTTGACGATGGAATTTTTGTATGCATAGACATTTCTGACGGTAAACGGACATGGAAGAGAGGGAGGTATGGACATGGCCAAATCATCCTGATCGATGATTTGTTGCTTATACAAGCTGAATCTGGAGATGTCGTCTTGCTAGAAGCCAATCCAACGTCCCATGTGGAACTCGGGCGATTCAGCGCTCTGGTGGGAAGAACGTGGAATAATCCTACGCTCGCGGCTCCGTATCTGCTGGTTCGAAATGACCGGGAAGCCGCGTGCTACGAACTGCCACTGGAATAACCGGATCTTTTATTCCATTCGCACCCTAGGGCTGCGGCAAAGTTTGATACATACGAATCCGGTCTGATGTCTGGTAAATTTCACGTGATTCTGCAGAATCGAAAACCACCACATTCATTGATTATTTTCAGTTCATGTTCCGCATAATAGACTTGTGCACTCTCAAATTTTCACGCACCAAATCTCGGGGTATACATCCACAAACGAGCAAAAATCACCGAGGTACTCCCATGAGTCCGATTGATCAGCCGGTTTTGCCCTTCCATCATCAACTTCATTTTTAACAAGTAACACACCACATGGCGCTCCTCTGGAGCGCGGGAATATGGATATATCGCATTCTATTGACATTGCGCTCCTCTGGAGCGAGGAAAGGTACTCCAACTAGTAAGTGTTACTTGCTGAAAGAATTATTCCGACAGGGATAATGGCATGCTGTCAATTATGATGCGGGATACGGCCAACTGAGAAATTAAACTTTTAGGTGCTCGATAATGCGGAAGATAAGTGAATTAGATGCGATTACCCTGATGAATGCCAATTCAAGCATTGCTCAGAGATCGTCGCCATGCTAAAATATGCCTGCTGCATTGTAGTGTTGAATCATTCGACGGACTTCTAAATACAACAAGATGGAGGTAACACGATGCGAATTGGAATAACCGTGATTCTGATACTTTTTCTAAATAGCGTGCCTATGTGGGGAGAGGCACAAGAATGGAAGATTGTGCGACAAGACGACTTCGTTCGCAACGACGGCGTCGAAGGTATTCTTCAAGATGTGCATTTCACAAATTCCCAGAACGGTTGGGCAGTTGGTCTAGGAAACCTCGTACTGCACACCGTCGACGGAGGGAACACGTGGACGAAAGTAGAGTTCGAATTGGAAAGGACAACCGACTTCTGGAATCTCTACTTCTACGATGAAAACGTAGGATTTATTACGGGAGTTGGGGGTACTATCCTCAAAACTACGGACGGTGGTGCGACGTGGGCGCGTATGAAATGGGAAGTTCAAGATGGCGTGAGTGGTCGAAGACGATTGACAGACACATGGCTGGTAGACGGCAAAATGGGGTTCATGGTCGGCGAAAACAATACTCTCCTTAGGACCACCGACGGCGGGGAAACGTGGAGCGGCGAAGGGAGAGGCGTCGCCGTAGGTCAAACCCGCAACAATCTCGAACGCATCTTCTTTGGCTCGCCGACCCACGGCTGGATCGTCGGCTCATTCGGGACTCTGCTTCACACCTCGGACGGCGGGGAAACATGGGCACCGCAGAGCCCTGGCACGGACAGCAATCTACACGGCATCCATTTCCTCGATTCGATGACCGGATGGATATCGGGGCAAGAAGGTTTCATCGCCCATACAACCGATGGTGGAATGACGTGGACGCAGCAGGAAACCGACGCATACGACAACTTTTACGATATTGTCTTTGTCGATAACAGCATCGGATGGGCGGTCGGTGATTATGGTGCCGTCGCACACACAATTGATGGCGGCACCATCTGGTCGCTTGGAACAGCCGGATCTTCGACTACCCTATGGGCAATCCATGCCGTGGACAAAAATCACTGCTGGGCGGTTGGAGAATGGGGGCTTATTGTAGCTTACAAACCATAATGGCGCTAAATGGTTTACTCGCCAAGTACTTAGCTCGACTTTGTACATTTGAGCGATACAAAAAGCGGTGTCGCTCAAACGCTGAAGAAAAGCGGGGGAGATTTTAGCCATCTGGCCTATTTGGTAGCGCCCCATTATTCCGATCGGAATAATTCATTCAGCAAGTAACACTCCTTTTTCGCTCAATGACTAGCCGTGAAAAGGGTTCCTTTGTGGTCTGGTTTTCACTCCAGCGGAGTGCTATGTCAATAGAACACGATTCCTCCTCGCGTCTCCACTCCAGAGGATCAAGCGAGTGAATAGCGAGTGCGATAGAGATCCCTTTCTAACCGCACCGGCACCCAACACTAACCATATTTTTTGGAAAATAAACCACTAAAGCAACTCGGCGTCATGTTGCTACAACAGATAATCTTACTCCGAATCAACTCTTTTACTTTTACAAATCTTGACCGTAAACCTACAGTCCTGCATTCTATCAATTCAACGCTGGCGTAGGCGTAGTTTCAAACTGAGCCGCCTTCTTCAATAGATTACCGCCCTCCGCTAGTGATGAAAGAAAAAGCGCGGGGCATGACGCACTGTAATCGCAGACCGTATCAATCAGCAGATCCAACTCACCATCTCTGTCAACATCCCCTGCCCATAGCAAGTACGATACAGCCGCGTTAGACATGTCAAAAGAACAAATCACTTGAGAACGGCTCCCCTTGACCAGTTCAACTTTGTAATCGACGCTGCCTGAGTTGGATTTCAGCCCTCCAAACGCCGCAATGGAATACGTGCTTTCGTTGTCGAGAGTAAACTCCAAGAAATTTTCCAACGGCAGTCGTCCCGAAAACAGAGTTTTAACCATGCCGGTCTTTAATGAATCCAAACCTGTTACCAGAAAGAGCGGCGCATTTTGTCCCGGAACTGAGACACGAGTTGCCCCCGTCACGTTCTCGTCATCCCTGATCGTCGGATCATAAAATGCGTCAACACAAACCGTTGAAGGCATCAAGGAATATCCACTCTTCGTAGGATACAGCCCTAACCAAACCTCATTTGGCTCGGCAGTGATTTCGCAGAAAAATTCGCCCACCTGCAGTATCTGGACTTCTGGCTGTCTCAATGCTGCTGAGACAGACGTCTCCCGAGATTCAACGTCCCCTTGTACGAAATTGACGACACCGTATACAAGTAAAAAGGAAATTCCGACGACAAGAAAAGGCTTTGAATTTGTAAATCGAGCGTGCATTTTTTATTCTCCTTTTGTCAGTGATTGTTGTTGCTTGGTGTTCACGTTTGCGCAAATTGTATGCCAAGACACTAAACCTGCGGCGAATTCGCGAAAACAGTGGACTTCTCAAGGAGACGGGGGCATCGGATGGACGTGATGAGGTGTGTTCACTGTGACACACTGTAGCGTGAGTCACACGGGTAGGGCGATGAGCAGGAAGACGGAGAACGACTTACGTCGGCGGAACTCGGGACACTGCTTTGGCGATGGCGACAGACGCTACTATTCACAACACCTAACTACTATTCCGCACATGTGAGCGCGAAACGTGGCAGTCTACCATTTCGGGATTTCCCCGAGCAGTAACTTCCGTTCGGGCGAGCCTTCTTCACGAAGTCTCGTTACGCGTGGTCCATCAAACGGTTCCCGCGATTTCATCCATGCGTTCTGATAGCACATCAAGCAGACACGTCGTCGGTTCGGAGACCGGTTTGCCGCTCCCCGGTGATAGAGCCAGCCATCAAACAACACAGCTTGGCGCGGTTTAGCCAAAACAAACTTCTGATCCGGAAAAACCGGATGCCCCTCCGGCGGCTTGAAAAGCGCACGGTGGCTACCCGGGACAATCACAATCGGTCCATTTTCCATTGTCAATTCATCAAGAAAATAACCACAATTGATTTGGCCCGGTAAGCTTCCATACGGTGTGTTATCCGGGTCCATTGGCCATGGCCCATCGCGATGCCAATTCTGATCCGGTTGATTCGGCTGGGTTACGCGTGCGGTCGCGCTGTGCAATTGAACACAGTTGCCCAAGATTGCTCTCATTCGCTCCATCACCGGCGGATTGTCAATCAAGAAACTAAACCGGTCGTCCTGCTCCAACAGTTGATGGGTAAACTCAGAATTGAGCCGTTCAAACGTCTCATCGAGGGTGCATCGAAGAATCCTCACCTGCTCATCCGTCAAGGCATTTTCAATAACCAAATATCCCCACTTCAAGAAGAAGCTTACTTCAAGCTGAAGCTCAATTGAGAGATCGGGATTGAGGCGTGTGGGTACAACGGGAGCGTCGGCGGACATTTCAGTCTCCAATCAATTCTAAGCCGATACGATTGTATTTGGGGTTGTACTACTGCTTGCGAATTTAGGAAGGTTCTTGAATTTCCAACGAAATGAGGTTGGATTTCAGCGTGACAACTCCGCGGAGGGAATCTAGTGGAAGGTATATATCATCCAGTTCCTTTGCTTGAGTTTCCAAGGCACCAATTGCCATCTTCAGACCGGCAATATGTTCCTTTCTCGTACGCTCGGCGATTCGAGTTTTTGCCTGTAATCTTCCGATACGCTGCTGGGCATCATGAATGTGCAGCGATTCAGGAGTCACCGTGTCCTTGTAAACGCTCAAGTCCAATGAGACTTGCAGAGTGTAGACACCGGGTGTTAACGCATAATGATTCTGAATATCCTCAATGACGACCAGTTGCCCGGTCCTGGCAATCAATCTGGCTCCCTTAACGCAAGTCACTTTCTTCCCATCGCGCACCAATTCTCTCATCTTGCTTTCATACAGAATAGGATTCTTGGGTTTAACAACGGTCCCGTTCTCGTCCGTGACCACTAGCGTGGGAAGCAGACCTTCGCCTTCAACGGTTGCATGAGAGACGAGCAGGTCAAATGCGCCGGTCTCAATACCTACCTCAACGGGAACAGGTTCGCTAACATGACAAGTAGGCTTTGGAAGCAACACATGAAGGCGTGCGGCAAACAAATCCTCCGCAGATACGGGTGTCGGAGCAGGCGCATGCTGTGCAGGTGTCTTTTCAGGCCCTACCAACAATGGTGAGGTGAGGCATCCAAGGACATAGCAACTACAAATCAGAAAAATAGTTGCCGCGAAAATCTTCACATCATCCTCCTAATTAGTACGCAAGCTGCGGCGTGATTCAAGGTTGAATCTGTCCAAAACGAAACGTAAGGACCTACGCCTACAATGCACGACAAACCTAATCCATAGGACGCTTTAGGTTACATTTGAGATCCGAATGGATAGTACCACAACCACTCTATCATGTCAAGCAGAACTGTACGTTGTCACACGACAATCGCATCTGGCTCCACGCATCGAACAACCAATCAATTGAGTGGATAGCAAATCCTGTGCGATAACGATCTTTAGGTCGCGACTACGACACTACTTCACATCTTTCCTAATAAACTCGAAGTAACGGACCAACCTCGGGCGGCATCAGCGTTCTGGCGACCGACATCATC
Source organism: Candidatus Poribacteria bacterium (assembly GCA_965220415.1). Lineage (GTDB taxonomy): Bacteria > Poribacteria > WGA-4E > WGA-4E > JAJDTR01 > JAJDTR01. The sequence continues at coordinate 5,152,583 of OZ244829.1, read as the reverse complement.
TCGAAGCCATTTGGAGCAAAGTTGGAGAGATGTCTTTCATACTAAACACTTATCAAGAAAACCACTTAAAACCCCATTGCACTGACGAACGGTATTCGTGGAATCTAGCATCGTCCAAGCCAATCACTAGACTCGGCACCAATTGCCGGTGTTGACATCCCACAGATAGATAGCGTTGTCAAAGCCGCCGCTGGCGAGTAGACGGCCATCAGGCGAAAAGGCGACAGATTGAACTCCACTCGTATGCCCGGAAAGTTCAGCGATATGTCGTCCGGTATCCACGCTACAGATTTGAATTATCGGTTCATCGCGTGCGCCCCCGACCGCAAGTCGCGTGCCATCGGGAGAGAAGGCGAGAGATTCAATCTCCATCGTACAAAGTGTCGCGATGGCTTTCCACCTTTTTGTACACCAGATGTGGACCCGTTTCCCTGATGCGGCTGCAACGCGACTGCCATCCGGTGAAAACGCAATCTCCGTCACTATCTTTTGATGTCCGAGAGTGGCAATGTTTCTCCCGGATTTCACCTCCCAGACTTTGGCGGTTGTGTCGTTTTGACTCTCATCAGCCGCATAAAATCGGATTAATCCCTCGCCATCTCCACGGAATGCGTGAGGACGGCCGGGGCGAAGTGTGTTCCCATCTTCACCTTCCAGGTACTCCCATTTGTATGCCCCGCTGCTTACCAGAAGTCGTCCATCGGGCGAAAAGGCAAGTGCATGGATTTCTCCCGTATGACCGGAGAGTACCCGAATCGGTTTCTTGGTTTCTAAACTCCATAGGGTGATTGCTTTGTCCCAACCCCCGATAGCTAGTAAACTCCCATCCGGCGATACTGCTGCAGAGATAACTGTCGTCTCATGTCTGAAGCTAGTTGTTGTTTCTCCATTCCACAACGTCACGATGTCGCTGTCCACACTGTCAACTGAAGAATCAATTACAAGGTAGGCACCTTCGGATGGAACTTTCAGAGCTCTCCCTCGGAATAGACAAATGGTCTCACCGTGTCCCGTAACCCTTTCTAGCACCCGGACCCTTTGGCCACTTTCAATGTCCCATTCTCTTAGTGAATTGTCGTCTTTGAGACCCGCCAGGTATTTTCCGTCGGGCAAAAAAGTGACGAGCCAACCACCGTTATCCTGTAGGCTCTTCATTGGTCCAATCTTCATAGCCGTAAGTTCGCCCAATTTATCTTCTTTCGCTGTTATTGCCGGAGGAACGATTGCGCCGGTGCGCAGATGCCGTAGTCGGTCGGTGAGCCTACGTTTCGCACGTGAAAGCCGAAACGAAATCGCTTTGTATGACAGGCCATGCCTACAGATGAGTTCCTCGTAGCTCGCACCATCAAGATAGTACGCCCGGGCAATTTCTCGGTCCTTCTCAGGCAATGCCCTCATCGCATCGCGAATCAACTCTATCTGCTCATCACGTATCAACTGTGCGCTCGGCGAATCCCGTGTCCGTAGTGTATCCGCACTCACCTCATCAATTGGTACGGTATCCACCTTCCGCTTACGCATGGAGTTTCGTGCGCAATTGCGGGCAATCTCCGCGAGCCAGCTTTTGAATTTGGTCGTGTCCTCAAGCTGAGACAGACCTCCGTAAGCATTGATGAAGACATCTTGCACCACATCCTCGGCGTCATGCGCATTATCCACTATGCCAATGACAATCGCAAAAACGTAGGTATGGTAAGCCCGCATCAGGTCTACAAACGCCTGCTCGTCGCCAGATTGTGCGCGCGAAATGAGAGTATCGTCCTCAACCACAGTTATCCGGTCCTCCCCTTCATCCTATCAAGACACCGTTCATCAATTTTTTCTAGCACTTTTTTCGTCAGAGTTTTTAGGCTGAATAATTCCGTCGGAAATTTGTGGGAACTCTGTCACGAATTAAAAATAAAAAAAGGCGAATGGGTAGAACCATTCGCCGTATTTCGTCTATGCTCGACCCCAGGTTGTTGGGTATGCTAACGATGGGCCGTTATGAACAGACTACAACTCCATCTATACTCTGCGTTGGGTATTATTGCGCTTTCTTTTCCTGTGATAATTGTTTCTAATAGGACTTACGTAGCACCAGCCGGTCGGGAATCGGAGTTCCTTCGTACAAGGGTCGCGACCTGGAGATCGCTGGATCTCTATCGCACTTGCTATCCGCTCGTTTGATCCTACAGAAGACGCAATTTCTGACAGCGCGGAGTATACCTCTCTAATCACTGAGTTCCTCCGGTGCCTGTCATCTTGGTTAGGATGTTTGCGGAATCTTCGGCGGTAGTCCTCCAAACAAAACGTGTAATCTTGTACCCGCATCTTCGGCACCGCGAACACATTTCAGACCGTAGCCGGACGATGTTACTAGACCTCTGGATTGGAACCCACTGCCCAAGCCCCGGGTAACCGTCTTGGCAAGAGGATTATTTCTGTAATAAAACGGTCCGCGGCAGCCGAAATTTCATTGATTGCCCACCTATCAATAACGTTACACTCTTGGGTTCTATGCGCTCCACTTTGGCACCACTGAACACCTCTCCAATCCCGACATAATACATTCGACCATCCTTACGACGTCGAAGAAGTGCCTTGTTGGTCGCCTGTCCGTGGTTAATAACAGTAGCAATGAGTTGATACGGCGGCGGAGGACTGGGCTTTCTATATCCAAGGGGCCGAAATAGATTATTGGTGATGATAACTTGATAAAAATCATCTCCTGCCGGTTTTGCCGGCTTCGCGCCACCCAAAACGCGGAGTCGATTTAACCATTTCCTGCGTAGATTGCTGTCATTCTTCAAGTCGGAAATCGTCACACCCTCTTTCCGAAGCAACTCCATCACCTTGGGTGGCAGATTGAACTCACCGTATTCCTCATTCCGCGTGGGTTCTCGAGTTTCATCGCTAAACGCATCAACTCGAGCAACTCCTATTCCAAGGATTGCCAAAACGGAAACGGCACTAAGTATTTTAAGCATCTGAGTTCAATCCCTGGTTTCACTGTTCTTTTTCTGGGTTGCTTGAATCACCTGATTAGGTATTCGCTGCGACTCTTTATCAATAGAATTGGGAGAGGATTGCGAGTTAATCTAATGTCTCGTTATCATAGATTCGCCACGCGTCCGCTTCTTTCCGCATCTTAATGAGCACATCTGGAATAGGTATGTATGTAGGTATGTATGGTGGGAGAGTTATTTTCGAATCTATCCCGGGAACCTCTCCCGGCGTCTCTAGTGCCGGCACTCCCAATTTGAAGTGAAATTCATCGCCGACATACTCACTGTCGACAACTTCTGCCTGACTTATTGTTTTGAGGACCGACTCAAGCATCAATTGCTCAAGTTGACGATTTTCCGCCTCTTTCTCCTCAACCCTATCTGGATGTTCGACACCCTCTGTTCCATCTCGCTCTTCTACTCGAACTTCTGTTGTCTCTACACTGACTCTCATGGGGGCAGGAAAATCACTACGTTCTCTCATATCCGCTGTCAATAGCGAACGCATTGCACCCCTGTCATAAATCCGAAACGCCTTCAAAAAAGCATTCATCACATCTTCGGCTGATTGCTCCGTGTCTTCGGTTAATGCGTCAGTATTGCCTGTAACGCGCTCATCGGCGTCCTGCCGAAATTCGGCTTCCGCGAGTTGCCTTGTATCCGATTGCGCATCGTCTGTCTCAAGTTGAGCGAAGAAGTCCTCAACCTGCTCCATCTCCTCTGCAGAAATCTGCGGCTTGTCTTCAGTCAACGACGAAGTAACCGTACTTTCACGAGCATCATCGGTTTGGTCCACCGAGTGAATAGACTCGTTTGGCATTGATGCTACGACCTCAACGGACGGAGATGAATCCTCCTTCGGCGATTTCAGTTGGTGTAGACCGATGAAGACGAGTGCAACGACGGCTATCGTTCCGACAGTGATTTTGGAAGCTGTTCCGATTTTCATGGCTGTGAATCCTCCTGATGAAATGTTTTTGAGTGTTGTTGTAGGAGGAACAAGAACCCCGCCAAGCAGGTGTCGAAGTCGCTTCGCCAACTTTCGCTTCGCACGAAAGAGCCGTCCGGATACAGACTGATACGAGATGTCGTGCCGAGAAACCAATTCATCATGACTCGCGTCCTCTAGATAGTGTGCACGCGCGATTTGCCGCTCCGCTTGCGGCAATTCCTCAATCGCCTGAGCGATTATCCGCCGTCGCTCCGCCTCCACAGAACTCTGCTCTGGCGAGTCGTCGCAGTTTGGCAAATTTTCTTCAACCTCGTCAATCGGAACGGTCTGCACTCGATTCTTGCGCATCCAATCGCGGCATTGGTTCTGCGCAATCCTATCCAGCCACGAGCCCAACCGCTCCGGTTTTGAAAGTTGGTGCAAATTACGGTACGCGTTGATGAAGGTTTCCTGCGCGATATCTTCTCGGTCCTGTGGGCTGTCAATGAACGCAGAGATAGTCGTATAAATGCGGCTACGGTATTTCGAAACCAGCGTTTCAAACGCCTTCTCGTCACCCGATTGAACGGATTGGACTAAATCTGCGTCCGAGGGCATCGGCATACTTTCCTCCCTCTATTAAAGACGTAATCCACACAAAATTTTTGCACGTTTTTCTCGCCTATCACCCAAATAAAAAAGGCGAATGGATTGAACCATTCGCCTGCACGGTTGCGCGCGGTAAGACCGGGTCTGTTATTATGCCCAGGTTGAAGTAATACCATTTCTCTACATTCACAGTGCATTAATAGCGTCAACCAAGTCTTTCGCATGCGGGGCAAGATGCCCCGCCTACGTAGAACGTGAACGGTATATTTCAGACATCATATGCACTGTTATTCAAGAGAAATGGTATAAGAACTCACGTTATACGAATTGACATCTGAGCAACTTGGTACATACCAAGAGCCATCCTCTACATTTACCAAATGAGAGAAAGTAGCGCCCCAATGAGCAAAATCCCAAGCGCGACAAACGGAATGGGTCTGAGCCAGGGCCGTATTCGTTCTTTAACCAACGGTCTGTCTTGAAACACCGTCAGTATTCCCCCCAGAACCAACACAAGAATACCTAGAATTCCAAAGGTTAAATCTCCGTCTCGGAAGTCTTTATACACAGCTATGCCTATGAGAATGCAGGGTACGGCAATGACGAAGGGTTTAATCCAACGTCGCAATGCTTCATAGAAAAACAGGATGACTCCCAAGACAACAAACAACACACCAATCCAGATTGCACTGTTGATGTCCCCATTTAGAAACCGTTCATAGGCGGTAACCCCTCCAAAGATTATGCAAAACCCGGCAGCTAAGTGATGACGTTTCATCAGCTTTATTCCTTTCTTCATCGGACACGAGGCACGGACGACATTTGGCAGAACTGTTTGAATTATACGGCATCACTCATTCGAGTCAAGAAAAAACCGATGAGTGGAGACGTTTATACCTGTTGGGAAGAATTCAAACTGAATTCGGTGCCGATTCCTCAGTGACAAATCAATACATAAATGATCGCCTTGCTATACTCCACGCTGCTGGAAATTGCGTGTTTTCAAGAGTCTGGTGAAGTAATAAGCACGATCAATTAACTCCACTCTATAGCGCCATGTAACATTCGATTCTAGTCGGAGTCCATTTTTCGATCCAGAGGATCGGTATGTCAATAGTATACGATACGTCCAAATGTCCGCGCTCCAGAGGAGCGCAATGTTGGTGGAATACTCGTTCTGGCTCTATTACTAACTTTGGGCGAATGTTGCTTGGTAGGAGCGATTTCCTAATCGCGACGCACTTGTGCTGCGAAAATAAGCGCAATATTACCCAACGCAAGGTTAGATAAAGCCTCTCGGAATAAAATTGGGTGTGAGCTTAATGTTTCACTACTCATAAATCAGCCACTTGCCATGTTCTTTTCGCATCTTGTGAACTCTGTCAATGTTCTCTGGAATCTCAGGCAATTCTGACAATTCAAATTCGGGCAGTCCCGGCAACTCCGACATATCCGGTAGTTCCGGCGGCTCCGGCGTCGGTGTCCTAAGTTTGAAGTGAAATTCATCACCAACATACCCACTACTCACAATCTCCGTTCGGCCGAACGATTCTTGCATTTTCGCGCGCACTTCAGATCCTTGCATTATCTCTTGCATTATCTCTTGCATTATCTCCCGATACGTTGCCAACCCCTCATTTATCGCTTCTTCCGACATCCCTTCTGATAGGTAATCTACTATCCCATCTTCAATTTCATCCGGTATCTCGCCGTTAAGAAAACGTAAAGCACTTTTGATTTCCTCTCTTAGGGTTCCCGTCATTAGCGGTAGCATTGCCTGAAAGTTAACATCCCTGTACGCCTCCACAAAAGCGTTCATCAAATCTTTGGGCGATTGTTCATCGTCCGAATCGAACGCCTCGGAGTCAATCCTACCATGTTCATCGGCATCTTCGGACCGTGTTTCCTCCGACTGCGCATCGTCTGCCTCAAGTTGAGCGAAAGAGTCCTCAATCTGCTCCATCTCCTCAGCCGAAAACTGCGATTCAGTCTCAAGCGAAGGCGCGGCAGCTTTTTCTTCGCGAGCCGCGTTTACCTCTGTACCCGATGGTGGCGGTTTTTCGTCCATAGGCGCCAGCGCTCTAGCCGATGGGACTGAATCCTCCTCTGGTGATAGTAGTTGGCGCGAACCGATGAATGCCAGAGCAAGGATTGCTATCACCCCGACTGTAATTTTGGGAACGGTTCCGATTTTCACGGCAGTGAGTCCTCCCGAACTAATATTTTTGAGTGTCGTTGCCGGAGGAAGAAATACCCCGGAAAGCAGGTGTTTCAGTCGCTTCGTGAGTATTCGTTTTGCGCGGGACAACCGAAACGAAATCGCCTTGTACGACAGTCCGTGCGTGCGGATGAGTTCGTCGTAACTGGCGCCATCAAGATAGTAAGCCCGTGCGATTTCTCTGTCCTTTTGCGACAATGTCATCATGGCACGGCGAACTAACTCCCTCTGCTCGTCGCGTATCAAATCCGCATCGGCCGAGTCGGATGTCTCAAGTGTAGGTGACCTTACTTCGTCAATCGGCACGGTCTCCGGCCTCTGTTTTCGCAGCCGGTCTCGTGCACAGTTGCGGGCAATCTCGGTTAGCCATCCTTTAAATGTGGCTGTGTCCTTCAGTTGAGGCAAACCACGGTAAGCGTTGACGAACGTGTCTTGTACTACCTCCTCGACATCGTCCAAGTTGTCCAAGACTCCACCGACAATCGCGTAAACGAAGGCATGGTAATCCTTCACCAGTTCGGTAAATGCACGTTCATCCCCGGCTTGCGCGCGCGAAATGAGTACGTTATCTTTAGCCATGACCGTGGGTTTCTCCTCCGTACTTTATAAAGACGTTGCCGCGCGACTTTTTTCTAGCACTTTTTTCGCCGTTCCACATAGCGAGAGCGCAGTCTGAAACTTCTACAGTTAATTCTGACTCGAGAGAATTGTCCCATCCGCGGTAAATTTTTGAAATCAAGAGGCCAAAGCCCCGTGTAGAGAGCTTCCATTTATTTTGGAGTATCGCATTTTATGCTAAAAATTTGCCATTATGTCCACGAACATAAACTTCCGTTATGACTTGAATACCGACACGGCACAAAAAGAGCGCATCCGTTAACTGATGCGCTCTCTCGCGTTGCGAATTTTACCGTCGTTGTGTATGGTCTAACCCCGGGGACCACCGCCTCCACCACCTCCGCGTCTGCCCTGTCCGCCGCGGCGACGCATCATCTGCTCTATGCGCTTAGCCTCTAATGCATCAAGTTTGCTGATTTGTTCTTCGGTCAACACGGCATTTCGGTCCGTAGCAAATGCCTCGCGAAGTTGCGCCATCTCAAGGCGCATGGACTGAAAGTCACCAGATTCCCTAGCCTCTTTGACGGCTTTTTCAAGCTTCTCACGGTGTTTTTGGAACACCGGCCGCGCTTTCAAAAGTGTCTCATCGTCAACCTTAACCACAAACGTTAAGTCCGTCCATGAACTGTCAATTATACTGGTGGGTGAGAACCCGCGCATGCCGCCAGGACCACCACGTCCTCCGCCGCGCCCTCTTTCGCGCATTTCGCTCCGGTCCGGACGTTGGGCTTGAGTAAACTGATTTGAAACAAAAATGGCTACCAATGCAATAGCGAGCACGGAAACAATGCCAAAACATTTACGTGTCATGATAGTATCTCCTTCGAGCGTTTAATATTTGAATTGAGCCGAACCACGGGAACATTCCAACAGAATGTGAGGTTAGGCAAGAATTTTCGCCTTCCATCAATTAGACAAATGACGAGAAGAAAAGTTCGCACTATCGAACCAAGGAACGGACTTGCGCGTTATCCAGTTGATTTTCTTTAATCCGATTCACTACGCGGAAAGAACCCGCTGCCGACCTTTTCACAAGTCAACCAAAACGACTAGATGGTTAAAATCTCTCCCGCTTTTCTTCAACGCTTGATTGGCACAGTCTGTTTTGCTACTTTGTAATTGTTTAGTCCATCGGTCTGGATTTGCCAATCCAGACCGAGCGGGGGCAGGGAACGCGTCGAGTAGGGAAGTACAATGCTAATTCTGGCTAAGCGGGGGCTTACATGCCCAGACCGTTCGTGCGACGAACTATAATACTACGAACCAAACGATGCACTAAACAGTTACGCCACTTTAATGCGCAAAGTCGAGCTGAGGGCCGCGTGGGAGGAATCCTTCCACCCTTCCGTTCTTCCATCCTTCCAACGCTATTATTCCTAGCCGCTTTCAGAAGATAAACATTCAAATTGAAGCTTGTTTAATCTTCCTGTAGATGTCCCAACATTGAGAGTGGCGTTGCCACTATTGTCCCGCCATCAACCGGCAAGACCACACCAGAAATCCAGCGTGCTTCATCACTCGCTAGAAACACGCCAGCCCAAGCCACGTCCCACGCCGTACCTTCTGTCCCTAAAGGATTCGAGCGGCGACGGAGCTCTCGTGATTCCGCAGGGATCGGTCCGACAAAAGACCCCCAAAGCTGACCCGGGGCAATCGAATTGACTCGAATGTTATCTCGCCCATGATACACCGCCATATTTTGTGTCATCGCCATGACACCCCCCTTAGCCGCGGCATATGGGACATTAGGCCGCCACCCCGTGCGCATTCCGTCGGTAGAAGAGATATTGATTATCGACCCGCCGCCATTCGCTATCATCAACGGGATGGCGTGTTTGCATGCCAGCATAGTGCCTTTTAGGTTGACATCCACTACACGCTCCCAACTGTCTTCTTCTATTTCAACAACAGATTTTCTATCGGTAAAGCCTGCATTGTTGAATAGGATGTGCAATCCGCCGTAACGTGACACTGCGGCTTCAACCATCCTTTGACAGGCGCCGCTATGTGTCACATCGGCGACGTAAAGCGACGCCTCTCCACCCTCCTCCTCAATCTGTGTCAAGGTTCTCTTCGCGTTTTCCTCTTCTTTATCGGCTACCAACACGCTTGCTCCTTGCCTTGCAAACAGGATAGCAGTAGCCGACCCAATACCCACAACCCCGCCGCGCGATCCTGCTCCGGTAACAACAGCAACTTTTCCCTTTAACCTTTCCCCGTTCTGCAGCAATGGCTTCTATCCTTTGAAAAAAGTTTGACTCAACTCAGTCTGGACAAATACTGACCGACAATGTCTATACCCACCAGCTCGCTGTACGCCGTCTGGAGGCGATACGTCACGGGACCGGGTACACTGCCATCTCCGATGGTGATTCCGTTGACCGACGACACGGGACAGATACAATAGCTGGTAGAGGTAATAAAGGCTTCATCAGCGGTGTAAGCGTCGAAGAGATCAATGTCTTCTTCACGCACTACGATTCCCAGCTCTTCGGCAAGTTCCATAGTCGTTTGACGGCTGATGCCAGCCAAAATGTACTGGTCTTTCGGTGTGATTACCACGCCATTCTTTACAATAAGGAAATTGGCTCCAGCGCCTTCGCAAATATTGCCGTTAATGTCCAGCAGAATCGGAATCGCATCCGGGTTCTGAGCCTTGACTTCCTGCTCACCGAGAAACAGATTGATGTAATTGTGTAACTTCGCCCTAGGACTCAAACATTCCGGCGGCGTCCGCCTTGTCGCGGGTGTTATCACCGAAAGGCCATCTCGAAAATACCTTGCTCTGGCTGCAAACGGAATCGGCAAAGTCTCAATGATTACGGTGGGATAGAATGTGTCGTCCGTCATCGCCGTGCCTCTGCTCACACGTTGATTCGCCCAAGTATCATCGTTTTCGCCTAGCAGAGGAAGATTTGCTTTGACCACTTCGCGAGTCAGCTCTGCCATCCGATCTCGAGTCATCCCTGAATCTATGCGCATGTATTTTAGCGAATTATAGAATCGGTCGAGGTGTTCTTTCAGCTTGAAAATCCTCCCGCCAAACGTGCGCGTCGCATCGAACACGGCATCTCCGAACATAAATCCTCGGTCACGGAAGGAAACTCTTGCTTCGCTCTCCGGTATTATCTCCCCATTGAAATACACGACACGTTCTTGCGCCATTTTTCTACCGCGTTATAGATGTGTTCTGTATGCAATCAGGTCATTGCAGCCACTCGATTGAGTGCCGTCAACGTGATGTCAAGAATCCATTTATTCCACTTAATAGCATCTGTAGTTATTGGCATTGTAGCACAATCGCTTCCAAAATCACAGGAATTTCAATCTGCCTCGTACAACGGCAAAGTGCTTGACTTTTTGTTGGCCCACTGTATAATCCCTTGTAGGATATTCACGAAAATTGATGCCGTTACCATTGAGAAATTACCACTCCAGTTTGTGCGGGGCATTTTGAAAACATAGTAAGTAAAATTCACCGGATCTCAACCCGTAAAAACTACAAGAAAGAGGCATGTTCATCTTGCATTCTCCACCTTGTGTCAGAAAGGAAAATCCAATGACAATGCACCGAAAACGCTACTGGATATTTGTGATAGCGCTGTTAACCTTCACGCCGCTTAACTTTGGGCACACTGATGCTGATCAGCCTGCCGATAAAAATCTAAGCGCTGATGTTACCGAGCTAGATGGAACGCAATCGACACGACAATACATTGAGGTGCTGATTCACGGTCCGTATGTAGAAGTCAAATCGCCTTTCGCGTTTGCTCCGACAAACAAGACGATACGAAGTTTAACATCTGAGCTTGAAGTCATTCGGAAAAATGAGAAAGCAATCGGAGTGCTATTGAGGATTGAGAACTTAGGCGTCGGCTGGGCGAAACTACAAGAGATTCGAGACAAGATAGTCCAACTGCGCGAGACGGGAAAAGAGGTTATCGGCTATCTTGATGGTGGGGGAAATGCGGAATATCTGCTTGCTTGCGCCGCCGATAGAATCTTCCTCGCTCCCGCGGGCACCGTCGGCTTGACAGGACTACGCGCGGAGGTGATGTTCTACGCCGGTTTGCTCGAGAAACTTGAAATCGAAGCACAAATGCTATCCATCGGCAAGTATAAATCCGCAATCGAGCCATTTACGCAAGAGGGTATGTCCGAACCCTTCCGTGAAGCGGTCAACGCCATTCTTGATGACCTGCACAATCAACAAATTGAGATGATTGCAGGTGGACGTGCACACTCTGATCCTGTAGCCGTAGCGAAACTTATTGATGAAGGACCGTTCACCGCACAAGAAGCGCTTGACAACAGGTTGGTGGACGGTCTCCTATACTACGACGAGTTACTCTCTTCAATCCAAACTGAATCGGTAAAACCAATTGAGATGGTCACAGACTACGGCAAAAAATCCAAGGAGGTACAGGATTTAACCGGGTTTGCCGGATTAATGCGCCTTTTTTCTATGTTGTCGCCGCCGAAGAAAGATAGTGATCGTTCGGACACTCCTCGCATCGCGCTCATTTACGCAACAGGTCCTATCTTATCCGATGTCCCGGATAGCCCTTTCAACACTGGACCGATTATCACGTCTGGTAAACTCAAGGATGCATTGCATCAAGTACGAACGGACGACTCTACCGTAGCGGCTGTGATACGCATTGACAGTCCGGGCGGTTCGGCACTTGCTTCGGACCTCATCTGGAGAGAGGTTCTTCTGACCCAACGCGAAAAACCTGTTGTCGTATCCATGTCGGACGTCGCGGGATCAGGTGGCTACTACATCGCGATGGCGGCGGGGACAATTGTCGCTCAACCCGGTACAATCACCGGATCGATAGGGGTTTTTGGCGGAAAGTTAAACCTCAAAGGATTCTACAATAAGCTTGGACTAACCAAGGATGTTGTTGCCCGCGGCAAGAATGCAAACATCTACTCGGATTATGCAAGTTTCACCCCAACCGAACGCGAACGAGTAGAAAAACTAATGAAAACGGTTTACGAGGATTTTGTTGGGAAAGCCGCTGAAGGCAGGGGGAAGACGAAGGAGGAAATTCACGAAATCGCGCAAGGACGCATCTGGACGGGTAAACAGGCAAAGGAGATTGGACTTGTCGATGCGCTTGGAGGTCTCGACACTGCCCTTTCGGTAGCAAAAGCCAATGCCGGATTAAACGAAGATGATAAAGTTCAGATATTCATGCTGCCTAAGCCGAAATCGTTCGTTGAGGTCCTCGTAGAAGATATGGAGAAAAACCTTAGTATTTCGGTAATCCCGGATCTATCAGTCACTGCCTCGATTGCAAAGCCGCCATCGGCGCTGTACCAACTGCTGTTATTCGCAAACGAACCTGTCGCTACGGTCTTACCGGTTGACATCGCAATCAAATGAGAAAATCTGTCACTGACGAGGATAATTTTGCCGCTTAAGTCGGAACCTTCCTAAGAGCCTGTTTGAATAATAGGTGCCAATGCCATTTTTTGCCATTTGAGGAATGGTTTTTCATGTTTCTACCGTGACTTGTTGTACACCTGTCGCCCCGCTAGGGCTTAGGTCCGTAGGGTTTCGATGTTACTACACACCTTCAAGATCTCTATCGCACTCGCTATTCACTCGTTTGATCCCTTCTGGGGCTTTTAGAGGCTGGTGCGCAGTGCGCACCCCATAGGGATCAAGTTAAGCGTTTTAGGGTGCAAGTCACGCGGCTTCAATGTCTTGAACTGTTAATCTCCATGTAGGCGTGAGCGAGGGGATACCAGTTCATTCACTGATAGGTGCGCCACAAAAGATGACTCATGGCGCTGGTTTCCGTAGGTGCCGGTGCGGTTGGAAACCGCACCTACCGTATGGGGTAGGATAAAGATTTCCTCCCCATCCTATGGGGCTAAGTTAAGGGTTTTGCGTCGGAGAATACCACTGATACTAGACGAAATCCCTTAAGTTGATCCCAATGCTGGTGCGCAGTGCGCACCCTACAAATGTACTTTTCAAACAGGCTCTAAGATACGTGCAGCCGACATGCCGACATATAGTAATTAGGCACTCATTTGCAGCATCCGCTCAATGGGAGTTCGTGCCCGCTCAATCACATCGGGGTTGAGGGTCACCTCATAATCACTCAGACTGTCGCCCGAATCTATTGCTTCAAGGATATGAAGCACTTTAGCAAGATTGACTTTTGCCATGTGCGAACACCGAACAGAGCAGGCAGTCCAAAATTGTACTGACGGAAACTCTTGCGACAGGTTCGATGTCAACTCACATTCCGACGCCACGAAAGCGCGTTCCAACTGATTCTCCTCTACCCGCTTTGCGATGTCCTGCATAATCTGACTCGTGCTTCCGTAAAAATCGGCCTCCCTTAGAACCTCTCGACGACATTCCCAATGCGCATACATAACGCGGCTCGCATGCCCTTTGGGAATCTCGAAGGATTCACGCACGGCGAGCAAATCCGATAGCCTGAATTCCTCATGTACCTCACAAACAGCCCCTTTCTCGTGGTTTCCCTTGCCCGGGTAGATGACAGTTTTCTCGCCGGCCAGTTCATCTTCCAAGTTCTGAGCAAAATAAATGTCCGGCACAAACACAATCTGATCGCCTGGCATTTCCCTAGCTATCTTGGCAGCGTTTGCCGATGTGCAGCAAACGTCTGATTCCGCCTTCGCATCCGCATAACTATTGATATAGATCATGACTGGTACATCAGGATACATGACCTTCAGGCTCTTAACATCCGCCGCGCCAAAATTGTCAGCCAGCGAGCAGCCTGCCGTCTTGTCTGCAACAAGCACCGTCTTTGACGGGTTGAGAATCTTGGCTGTTTCCGCCATGAATGGAACCCCATTAAAGATGATATACGGCGCAGTCGTCTTGGCAGCGTGCATACTCAGCCCGAGCGAGTCGCCCTGTTCCTCTTTCGTGGACAAGCCAAATACTAGCGGCTCCATATAGTTGTGACCAAGCATGACAACGTTATGTTTCTGCTTGAGCGCTAGAACTCTGTGCAAGGTCTTTGCATGTGCTTCAATGTCTACCGGCGTCAAACTCGGATGATTTCTTCCGTACAACTCCGTTTTCACGCCCTCAAGATTTAGATTTTCTGCCTGTATGCTCATGACGGTGTTACCTTTGGATTCTCTCTCCGTAGCTGAACCACGAAACTTCTTCTCTGCGACCAAGGATACCGTGTTTCCAACCTGCCTGCATCAGAAATGGGTGGTGCATCAAGCTTGTGAACGGAAATGGGGAAAAGTGTACACCAAATCACAGTTTTTGTCAAGTATGTTTCCATTGGAATGCAGGGGAAACGCATCTAATTATAGAGGATGTCTCATGGCGGTAGAAGGTGTTGGGTTTCACTCACATTTTGGCAGGTTCAAGATAAAGTGAGCACTCGAAAACTCCTCTAAGATTAGCGATCACTAACGAATTCCGTTCAACCCAACCTACGACCCCTAAAACAATTATCACAAACTTAGCCTGATTTGCTTTTTTGTCAGGCAAAAATTTAGATGCGTTTCCCCTGCATTGGAATGGAGCGGCCAAACCCAAGGTGGCTGGAAATTTTCAAGTATGGACATCTGTATACAAATCCACGTTAATCGTATCTGACAATCTAGATGAAGATGAGTAGCCTGAGCGCCAACGTCAGTTTGGTCATCTAGTGCCGGCAGTCGTTGGCTCTTGGCAATCGGAAGTGAGCCTTCTTTCCCTGGCACGTGATTATCCCCCCTTCCCGAGGTGCCACGCGGGCACATGCATTGTCGGAGGCAAGATTCCGGTACAAGGCAACGTATATGCCATTGAATCTAATTCGATTCCAGTTCTCTGTCGAGACTCGGCTTGCGCCGGTGCGTTCCCATTTTTGCGTATCATTTTTCTGTGACTCATGCTATAATTGCGTGGAATTGTGAGACTCAACGAATATACAGATGCTGGGCAAATGTGGCTCCACCGCACCTTAACGCATCGCTGTAGCTGAAACCTTGGTGTTTCCAGCGTCGCAGTTTGCCCACAAAAAAATTTTGGAAAGAATGAGGAATAAACATGGCAGACACCTTAAACACGAATCCCTTACAATCATCGGTTCAGCCGCTGACGGTCGATTACAATCGAGAACGTATAGAAGATATTGGATACATGACATGTATGACGCTGGTGCTCCTGGGCAATTATGCTCAAACAGGCCATTTCGGCGGTCCACTAGCATATACCCCATATAACGTAGCGCTCCATCTAGCCGGCCCGGAACTGGGTGGACTTCGCTATGACTACCGGAAGCCCAAGCATCCATTCTGTGATAAGTTCATGCTCGCGGGAGGGCACAATATTCCCACTGCATACGCCTTGTGGATGATTATGGGCGAAGCTATGGAACGAAAACACGCCGCTACTGCCGATTCGCGGTATGAGGTGGATCCGGAAATCGCTATGCTTCCGATTGACGCCCTCGGTTTCCGACGTGGGGCGGGCGCATTGAGAACGCTTCTTCAAGATCAAGGACTTGATGACCATCCGCTCTTTACCCAAGCTAAGATACGCGGCATTCGATCTCTCGCAGGCCATGCAGAAACGACCGACTTGACCAACGATGTCAATGGAGGTCCTTCCGGGATTGGCGTTGCGACGGCTGCGGGAAAAGCTGCTTTCTGGAATTTCATGGGTGCCCCCGATTCCCTCAAGGTTCTTGCCCTTGAGGGCGAGTTTGCGATGACGGAGGGACATGCTCAGGAGCTGAAAACGCAAGGACTCGCCATGCAGGTGGGTAAACGACTGCGCATCCTGATTTCATATAATAACGCAGGAATTGACGATACCTTGGTTGGCGGCGTTGTAGACGCCAAATATAAGCAGTACCAACTCGAAGATCAGTGGACCTCCTACGGCTGGAATGTATTCCCTCTTGAGAATGGTAACGATTACGATCAGATTTTAGCCGTCCTTAACACCATGGAGAACTGGGACGCGGCTGATCTTCGACCAATGGTTGTTATCGGAAACACGGTTAAGGGATATTGGCCCGGGGCTTTCAACGGAAAGATTGAAGGGTATGGCGACCAATTGATTAGTTTCCCGAGCCATCCTTATGCCTTAAAGATGAATTCGGAGTATTTTGTCGCATTAGCCACAACCTTTGAAAAACGGTACGGCGTCGAATTCCAGGGCATTCACGACGGCCCGGTGTCTGACGAACGCGAGCGCCTGATTCAATTCAAAACCAACATTGACGTGGTGATGTCGGTACTAGAACGCGAGGGGCTGGGAGAATGGTTGGCAGATCGTCTCTTAGAAATTGGTGATTCGGTGCAAAATGACTTGCCGCTGCGAGTTGATGTTACCCGAGATCCTTTCCTAGATAATCGGCTCCGCGTTGACAATCTCCCGGTTGAACCGCAACACCTTACGGTAGCAAATCCCGCGTCTGGCGAAGAGCAGGAAGTAGATATCTCGCTGTTTAAGGAAGCCGGGGAAGTTGCCGGGACACGCCGTGCCATTTCTGAAATCATCAAGTGGGCCAACCACGTGACAGACAACCGCTTCATCACGCTTGCCGCCGACCTTTCCGAGTCTATCAATGTAGAACACGGAAGCCTTTGGGGACACTACAATCCGGAGACCAATCCCGCTGCCACTCGGTTCAAGGCTCCCATCCAAGAAGCGGGCAACGCCTCTAGTGCAATCGGGCTGGTGGGACAGAGTGCGTCGCTCGACCCGGAGAAATTTGCCGGCGTCTGGGCATTAAGCGGTACATACGGTGCCTTCACACCACTGATGTATCTACCTGCTCGAGTGTGGAGTCAGCAGAGCCAGGACAGCCGTTTTCGCATGGGGGTTTTGCACATTCTCGCTGGACATTCGGGACCCGAGACCGCCGCCGATGCTCGCACGCACTTTGGCATCTTTGCCCCTCAAGTTTGGAAATTGTTCCCGCGCGGACAGGCAATTCATGTGAGTTTCTGGGATTATAACGATGTTGCCCCGGGATACTTTGCCGCAGCCGAAATCGCAGCTCGCGATCCCAAGGTAAGTGTGATTATCATTGAAGTGGCACGCCCGGATTTTCCGGTGGCAGACCGGAATACGTTTGCCGACAAGGACCTCAAGGCGGCTGCCAAAGGGCTGTATGTTATCCACGACTTCAATCCGAACCAACCCAAACACGGTTACGTAATCGTCCAAGGTTCCAATTCCACTGTCAATCTCGTAAACGTGATTCCGCGCTTGGAAGCACAGGGAATCAACGTGAAGATTATTGCCGCCGTCAGCGAAGAACTTTTTGATCGCCAACCAACGAGTTATCGCCAATCAGTGTTACCTCCTGAGGCAAAGTATGACTTGATGGTAGTTAGCACAGGCACGCGGCGAGTTTGGCCCATAAGAGATGTTGGCCCATTGACCGACGAATATTCATTGACCGCCGATTGGGACAATCAATGGCTCACTGGCGGTACAGAATCGGATGTCATCGCAGAGGCACATCTTGATGCCGAGTCTATCTATGCGGGGATTAACCATTTCGCCGAAATGCGAGAAAACCGTCTAAACCAGCAGCGCGGATTTCTTGCAAACTTGGACTAAGTTAGGTAAGATTGAAATGAAGAGTCGTCCAATGAACCTTACGCACATTTAATTTTTGGTAACTGTTTAGTTCAGCCAAAACGAGTGGCAATATTAGTTTGGCAGTGTATCGCGCCGGGCTATCAGCAGCAGGGCATTCTTGGATCATATGTGGGAGGGGCATCTTGCCCCGATATTCCGCGTTCACGATAAATCAACTCCCTAAACAACTATGCAATGAAAACCCACTTTCGGTAGGGAATCGCTCCTGCATCGGGGCAAGGGGATCTCTATCGCCTTCGTTATTCACTCAGTTGATCCCTCCTACAAGGGATATTGCCCGTATGTTGGGTACATGAGAGAAATTACCATCGGTCGTGGAATAAAGGGAGCGCTTTGTATTCGCCGCAAGGAATCAATGGACTAAACAATTACAATTTTTGGATTGAGGAAGGCTATATTCTATGGAGTTGAGACCCATTACTGCGAATCCATCTCAGATTATGGTGGAACAACTCGCCGAGTTGGGAGTCAAATATGTGTTCAATAATTCCGGATCCCGAGAGGCACATTTTTTTGACGCTCTAAATTCACATCCAAAAATTCATGGCATTCTCGGTCTACATGAAGGTAGCGTTGCAGCGATGGCCGGAGGTTACGCACAAGTAAACCTGGATCCGGCTGTGATGCTCGTGCACCTCGGCGCCGGATTGGCTCAATGTCTTGGTCAATTGTATAACGTATGGTATGGGAGTCTTCCGGTCGTCGTTATCACATTCGCAGGGGATTCAGGGAGTTATACCGACAGGGTTAGCTTAGATCTTGGCCATAGTTTTGCGCCAACCTCAATTGCCGCGCCTATGGCAAAGGCTACTTGGTCAGTCATCGAACCAGAAGGATTGCCCCAAGCCATCTATAGAGCCATCCACGTTGCCAAAACGCCGCCGGTTGGGCCAGTGCATCTTGCTGTTTACGATCGAGTTTTGAACAATCATCAGATCTCGACGAACATCATCGAAACTGACATTCTAGACCTGCACGTAGGGTACCCGGACGATGACGACGTAGAAAAGATGGCACGCCTCCTACACGATGCCGGACGTCCGGTTGTATATATCGGTGATGGCATTTGGAAGAATCGGGCAGAGTCGGAGGCAACGGCGTTGGTTGAGAATTATGGACTTCCTGTTTTCCACGTGTGGGGCGATTTGCGAAGCATCCCGCTTAAGCACAGATTTCGTTGTGGGCAAATGGGAGGCATGGAGAGCCTCGATCCCGATCTTATTCTCTGTCTTGGCGTTCGGCACGCCGGACTTGGCATACCTCATGATTACCACGCATTCACCGATGGGCGCAAGGTAGTTGCCATTGGATCCGACCCCGCCAATATCAAAAATATTCCGGGTGTCGATTTCGCGATTTTGGCAGATGAAAAGCGAACGTTGGCACGCTTGAACGAATTGGCAAAGAATTATTCTACATCACGTCGATTGGAGCTACGGCGCACATGGGCACGAACACAAGCGAAGTCGATCCATGCGCAACGCGCCAAAACCGAGCGCAGTTCCAGACCACAATCCGGCCGAGTTCGTCCTTGGCTGCTACGAGATGCGCTAGATGAGGCATTAGACAGTCGAGACGGCGGCCTGATTACGATTGAACAGTATGTCGTTCCTGTAGAAAACCTCGCAAAATCCGACGATCTTGGGAATAATGTGTACATGATCGCTGCCGGCGGATCGGAAGGTTACGGCGTTGGTGCAGCCATCGGTGCCAAGTTAGCTGCGCTCGATCGCCCCGTTGTTGGGCTGGTCGGGGATGGTTCGCTATGTTATGCCGATTCGGGTCTTTGGACAGCGGTCCATCATGGGATTCCACTGCTCTATGTGATTTCCAACAATCAATCCTACGGCATCGTAGCGTATCACTTTGGTCGAGCCAAGGGTTCGACCATGCAGGAAACCGATGAGTATCCAGGCGTCGTTTTGAACGGCATCGACCCCGTAAAGATTGCCGAAGGATTCGGAGTGGAAGCCATGCGCGTGAAGGACGAGTCTTGTATCAAAGATTCAATCGAACGTGGATTGGAAGTAGTAGAACGGGAAGGGCGCCCATTCCTTCTGGATGTTCAGCTACCGCTGAATCTTCCAAACAACGGGAGAGGTGTAGAACCTTTTCAGGTCACAAACATTGGATACAAAGAAGAATTTTGATGTGACTCAAGCCGGCACTCTACAACCTTCGCTCTACAACTTGATGTCATTGCATCAAGATAGAAATTTATGAAGCAGGTGCTTGTCTACTCCGATTCGCTTACGTGGGGCATAATTCCGAATACCAGACAGCGTTTGACATTCGACGCACGTTGGCCCGGTGTCATGGAAGGTACATTGATTCGGAACGGTATCCCGACGCGCGTGATTGAGGACTGCCTAAACGGACGCAGAACGGTATGGGACGATCCTTTCAAGACCGGTCGTAACGGATTGGACGGATTAACCCAGCAAATCGAAATCCATTCTCCCCTCGATCTAGTCATTCTGATGCTCGGCACGAATGACTTCCAATCCGTGCACTCGTTCACTGCTTGGCATTCGGCGCAAGGGATTCGTACGTTGATTACCGAGATTCGAGGCGCGCCTATCGAACCGGGAATGCCAATTCCTGAAATATTGGTCATCTCGCCACCTGAAATTCAAACACCAAAAGGTCTCATGGCTCCAAAATTCGCCGGAGCGGATGTCAAGTGCCGTGGCACGGCTACAGAATACCGCAAGATTACTGAAGAACTTGAGTGTCACTTTTTTGATGCCGGGTCGGTGACAACAACTAGCAAAATTGATGGAGTCCATCTGGACGAAGATCAGCATCGTGTCCTTGGTGTGGCAGTGGGAGGAATCGTTGCTGGACTACTCGGCGATACCGTTTTGAGTTGAACCGAAACTTGTGAACGATAAGAACTATACTTTGCGTTGGGTATTATCGCGCTTTCTTTTCCAGTGATAATTGTTTCTAATAGGACTTACGTAGCACCAGCAGGTCGGGAATCGGAGTTCCCTCGTACAAGGGTCGCGACCTGGAGATCGCTCCTACAAAAGACGCAATTTCTGACAACGCGGAGTATAAATCAATAGAAACATTGGGAGGTACTATGCCGGAACAGAACGAATATCGGTTTTCATTCGGTCCTTGGAACATCCACGAAGGTGAAGATCCGTTTGGCCCCCCTGTCCGTGATTCTTACTCATTTGATGAAAAAATTGGGTTTTACCGCGATCTCGGATTCGTAGGCATTCAGTTTCATGACGATGACATTGTACCTGACATCGATTACAAGACGCATGAGCAGATCATGCAACAAACCAGAAACGTTAAACGACTCATCGAGAGCCTTGGCTTGACACCCGAGATTGTGGCTCCCCGTCTGTGGTTTGCGCCGCAAACTATTGATGGCGCCTATACCGCCAACTTGTCATCTGATCGCGACTATGCCCTTGAAAGATCCAAGCGCTGCGTAGACATTGCTAACGAAATCGGATGTCGGAATATAGTCCTCTGGCTTGCCCGTGAGGGCACCTATCTCCGAGAGGCAAAAGACTCGGCGGGGGCAGTGGGCAGAATCATTGACGCCATTAACGCCATGCTGGATTATGATCCGAATATCCGCATTTTGGTTGAACCCAAGCCGAATGAGCCAATGGATCAGGCTTATATACCGACAATCGGACATGCACTGGGACTCGCTTATATCAGCAATGACCCCGACAGAGTCGGTGGTTTAATTGAGAGCGCACACGCCGTCTTGGCGGGATTGGATCCATCGGATGAAATGGGATACGCACTGCACCACAAGAAACTGTGGAGTGTCCATCTCAACGACCAAAACGGGTTGAAATTCGATGAAGACAAAGCCTTCGGTTCAGTGGATCTCCGACGTGCGTTTAATCAGGTGCGCATTCTGGAAGAACACGGTTACGGCAAGAACGGTGAGTTTGTGGGCTTGGACGTGAAAGTCATGCGAACGCAGCCACGTGAGATTTCAACCAAACACCTTCTCAACAGCCGCAAGACCTTCCTCCGCTTGCTCGAGAAAGTGCGCACGCTTGATCGCGCCGTCGAGCGAGAGTTGATTGACGCACGCGATTACGAAGAATTGGACCTCTATATTCTTGACCACCTTCTCGGGGGTTAGGGGCAGCTATTAACCGCTTGGGATTCGTGCCACGCACCGCTTGGTTAAGGAATATTGTAAGTGTTTAGTGACTAGTGGCTAGTGGTCAGTAAAACCTCTGGAGCGTGGGACGGGCAGTGAATAGGAACTCTATCGCTCGGGATTAACTATCAGGATTGGCTATGGGATTTCTATCGCAGTGGGATCTCTATCGCACTCCCTATCCGGTCGTTTGATCTATTCGTTTCTTTGTTCGTTTGTTATTCACTCACTTGATCTCTCGTTATCCACTCGGTTGATTGCTGTTCACTCGCTTGATTCCTGCTACAAACCGAAAAACTGAGCATTCCCAAGAGGCGATCTTCGAATATGGCGAAAAGACCATCTAGATTCGCAATACTCGACTCCAGTAGTCAAGGGGCTAAACAATTACGGAATGGTTATGGGCGCTCCGTCTACCCCGCGTTCGCGGTTGTCAAGAAGCGGCTGGACCAGATTAGCGAGTGGGGTCTACCCAGATTCTCTGACGCCAAATCTCTTTCCACCGCCAAAATAGAAATGAGACAATATCGGCAAGTGGGTTATATTTGAGAAACGCTCGAACTGGTGACGCTCTACTGGTGTCGATTGATTCCTTGATTGTGCGGACGATCGACTCTGTCTACACTGCATTGATGTTCTAAATCAATGGGCTCTTTCATACGATGCCACGCGACATTGGAATTTATTGAACAGAATTTCCTATTGCAAGCCGCCATTAGAGCCTGTTTGAATAATCGTTAGCAAAGTCGTTTTTGGTCATTTGTGGGAAGTTTCGTCATGTATTTAGTGTTGTCTGCTACATACCTGTCGCCCCGCTGGGGCTTTTAGACGCTGGTGCGCAGTGCGCACCCTACAAATGTACTTTTCAAGCAGGCTCTTAGCCAAGATTTTCCGGCTCCGACGCTAGCCGAAGTAATATAGTTCATCACTATACACCTTGAAACACTGCAATTAGCAAGGAGAATTTCGATGATTGTTTCCGATGCTATCGGCGAGATTTTGAAGGCCGAAGGCACAGAGTATTTATTCACTTACCCAATCAATCCCATCACGGAAGGTGCAGCTAAAGCAGGCATCCGCCCCATTGTAGTCCGCCAAGAAAGGATTGGACTTCACATGGCGGATGCGTTTAGTCGGATGAGTTCGGGTGAGAAGATTGGCGTATTTTGTATGCAACATGGGCCCGGAGCAGAAAATGCATTCGGAGGTGTCGCACAAGCTTTTGGTGAGTCCGCGCCAATCGTGGTGTTGCCGGCAGGTTATAGTCGTGACAAGACAAACGTTGATCCCAACTTCAGCTCGTTTATGAACTACCGCCATGTCACCAAATCCTGTGAACAGGTTACAATGCCGGCAGCTGTTCCGGCGGCGCTAAGGCGTGCGTTTATGCAGGCGAAAAACGGGCGTCCGCGTCCGACGCTTGTAGAGATACCTCAGGATATATTCAGCGCGGAATTGCCCGGCGAGTTGAACTATCAACCGGTTCCAAAACTGCGCCGCGCTCCCGATCCGAACGAAATATCACGAATAGCTAAGATACTCATCGCAGCCAAACGACCGATTATTTATGCGGGACAGGGTGTCCACTACGCCAAGGGTTGGGGCGAGTTGAAGGAATTGGCAGAGGTGTTGGAAGCTCCGGTGACCACAAGCCTGCAAGGTAAAAGCGCGTTTCCGGAGAACCATCCTCTGTCACTCGGATCGGGCGGGCGTGCCATCCCAAAAATGGTGCACGATTTTCTGCAAGCGTCTGATGTCATCTTGGGAATAGGGTGCAGTTTTACCAACACCGGATTCGGCGTAGCCATGCCAAAGGGAAAAACCATTATCCACGCTACGCTGGATGAAGTAGACATTAACAAAGACGTAGAGGCAGACTATGCCTTGGTCGGTGATGCTCGCCTGACACTGAGAGCGCTCATTGACGAAATCAGCGATCGGTTGGGGAGCGAACCGCGCGGACGCAGCAGCAAGGCAGCTCAAGAAATCAGCCAAATCAGAGCGGGATGGTTAGCTGACTGGAAACCAAAGCTAAAATCCGACGAAGTTCCGCTTTGTCCTTATCGCGTAATATGGGACCTGCTGCATACCGTGGACGTACCGAATACAATCATTACTCACGATGCGGGCAGTCCACGCGACCAACTCTCACCTTTCTGGCAGTCCACGACGCCGCTATCGTATATTGGCTGGGGAAAAACCACTCAATTGGGCTATGGTCTT
This sequence comes from Candidatus Poribacteria bacterium, assembly GCA_965220415.1. Classification (GTDB taxonomy): domain Bacteria; phylum Poribacteria; class WGA-4E; order WGA-4E; family JAJDTR01; genus JAJDTR01. The sequence continues at coordinate 5,128,223 of OZ244829.1, read as the reverse complement.
GGTTTGGCAATGGGAGCGAAACTGGCGCGACCGGACAAACTCTGTATCAACGTCTGGGGTGACGCAGCTATCGGCTTCACGGGTATGGACTTTGAGACTGCCGCTCGAGCCGAAATTCCGATTCTCTCCGTACTGTTCAACAATTTCTGCATGGCTATCGAATTAAGCCCCATGGCGCTTTCGACGGAGAAATTCCGAAGCACAGACATATCGGGCAACTATGCTGATATGGCACAGGCTTTCGGTGGGTACGGCGAACGCGTCGAAACTCCGGATGAGATCGTCCCTGCCATCAAACGCGGTATCAGGGAAACCAAAGAAGGAAAACCCGCATTGTTGGAGTTCATCACAAGTAAAGAAACCGCAATGTCACTGTTCTAGCCGCGCATGCCAATGAGGGCTAAGTTTAGACTACGGTGCGTAGCAGGGAAGGCAAGCCCGATATGTTCATTTTTTTCTACGAGGGATCACTGCGAAAACTGGGTTGGGCAATCGGTACATGGAGCACGTCTAATGCTAGTTACATTAGACGTTATCGCGTTTGATGGAAAACGGTGTTCCACTCTCAGCTAGCCTTCTTCGCGAAGACAGGATTTTCCAGCAAACTTTGGACTTCATAGATGGAACCCTTGCGCGCTGCATGAGGAAGGGGCATTCGAACCGGAATTGATTCGATACGCGGCAGGTTCGTCGGCTCGCCACGCAGAACTAGCGAGTTAAATGTTTCCCAGTCGGGAACTCCTGCTAGAGGCCATGCATCGATTGCACAATACTGGCTAAGCAGCAGGCGGCGCGGTCTGCTAGACGTGTTTGGCGCGGAGCCGTGCACCGTGCGCACATGATGAATTGAAATCCCACCGGCTTTAACTTCAACAGGCACAGCACTCATCGAGCTGAAGTTCGGATCAGTGATGGCACCGACAAATTCGCCATGCTGATGGTGATCGTAGGTAGGTCCCCTATGCGATCCCGGAATAACCATCAGCGCACCATTATCCTTCGTCATGTCATCAAACGATACACCAACCGCCAACAGATCATCGTTAGTGTGCGGATAGAACGCCCAATCCTGATGCCATTCTACCGGACTTCCGTATTCCGCATACTTCATGTTGAGTTTCTGACCGTTCGTACGGAGACCGTCACCGATTAGCTGCGAGACAATTTCGAGGATTTTCTCATGTCGCAGGGCTGCGTCGAAAACGACGTGTTGCATATTCGGGTTTTTGATACGGCGCACGCGGGGATCCGCTGCCGAATGACTAGGTTCAAGGTCAAAAACATCGGTGTGTTCGGTCAACGATCGAGACTTCTCAACGAACTCTCCAGTCACTCGCCGGAGGCCCGCGACCTCGTTGGCAGTCAGTACATTTTCCACGCCGAGATAGCCATTTCCATAGTAGAAATCAATCTGTTGTTGCGTCAACATAAATGACTCCTTTTGAGTCTCCTAATCTCGGACTTGCGCGAAGACTGCATCTGTATCCGTCGCCACGATGCACGCGACTGGTAGATACTCCGAATCCCTCATCAAAATTCAAGTTCCCTCGAGAATAACCAAACGACACGGCAATCTCCACCGTGAGCGATGCAATCCACCGTCCGTCCGTCAGAATCTAGAGCGCCTACGCCTCAACACGCCGAACAATTTATAACCGAAAAGTGCTCGATTGTCAAGTTTAATCCGTTCATGTTGAACTGCTGGCTAGTGAAGGTGTATACTATTATTTGAGAATCTCCGGCACTTTAGCTTGAATATTCAACTTTCCTTTGATGAGGCATTCTAGTGTCATTCGATAGCTTGGTTCTACGACATGTGGTTCACAACTTACGTGACGAACTACTGCACGGTAGCATTCGCCACGTTGAACAGCTAGATGCAACTTCCATCGCAGTCAAAGTCGCTAAAACTGGTAAGACCCAATTTCTAATGATGTCAGCCCACGCGCGCTATGCTCGCACACATCTGATTGAACGCCCATCTGAAGGAAAGAGGCAGTCATATTTTGCAGATTTCCTCATGGCTCACATAGGGCGAGGTACAATTTCGGGAATTGAGCAACTTGGTTGGGACCGCGTATTGAAAATCACCATAAAACCACAATCGGACGTGCCGATGGAATCCCAATCAAAGGTACTTATTGGAGAATTCATGGGCAAACACAGCAATATCATTCTCGTTGACGAGTCAACAGGTAAAATCCTTCAAAGCATTAAACACATTGATGAAACCCTGAGCCGTCATCGTGAAATCCTGCCGGGCGTTATCTACATACCACCTCACCAGCCAGCAAAACTAGACCCGTTAAAGTTGGATTACGAGGCATTTGTCGGTCTCGTCGAAGAAAACTCGGAGGTAGACTGGCGATGGCTGTTTAATCAGATTGACGGTCTTAGTCCAACACTTGCCAAAGAGCTACTCTTCCGCACGGATAAACCGAACTGTGCCGGAGAGTTGTGGGCTGCCTATAAAGAGATTAGAGCCTACTTCAATCCATCGCACGGTCATCCGCTGGTATTTGTCAATCCGAGAGAAGACAATGACCCCGTCGCCGTTTCGCCATGTCCTCTTCACCAATTCCACGGTGTGGACAGTTTGGAGTTCAACACAATGAGCGAAGCGCTGAATTTTTATTACGATATGGTCGTTACTAAAGAAACGGTTCAATCAAAACGACACACACTTCGTCAGGCGTTAGAAAAACTTCTGGATACTGTTGATCGGCGGGTTGCACGTTTGACTGAAGATTTAGCCAACGCCGAGCAAGCCGAAGATTATCGAATTAAAGGAGAGCTATTAACGGGAAATCTACACCGAATCCAGCGAGGTTCCGCGTCCATCGAAACACAGAACTATTATGCACCTGGACTCAACAAAATTGAAATTGCACTCGATCCAAAACTCAGCCCGTCTGAGAATGCCCAAGGATATTTCAAGAAATACGCAAAAGCGAAACGTGGACGCTCCGTCATCAATCAACTGATTGCCGAGAGTTACGCCGAACAGAAGATTTTGCAAAGTTATGCGTCGGAAGTACAGCAGGCGGAAACTTTAGACAAACTTGATGCCATTCGCGAAGAATTCACCAAAAAGGGCTGGATTAAAGAGAAGAAGATTGGACGGTCAAAACAGCAAACTGAAAGCAGCACATTTCAAAGATTTACTTCCCGCGACGGTTTTCAAATCTACGTTGGCAGGAATAGCAAGGAGAACGATCTTTTACTCCGTCGTATCGCTTCGGGGCGCGACATGTGGCTCCACACCAAGCAGATACGCGGCTCGCATGTCCTTATCCGAAACCCCGAGAATAAACCGGGAATCCCGATGCCAACGCTTTTACAAGCCGCTCAGATTGCCGCTTTCTTTAGCAAAGGAAAACATGCCAGTCACGTGCCTGTAGATTATACATGGGCGCGATATGTGGTCAAGCCGAAGGGTTCCGCCCCTGGTAATGTACATTATTCTCGCGAAAAGACACTGTATGTCGAGCCGGGACTTCCCAGCACGCGTTAAGTTGAGTGTTAAAATGCGAGATGTCAACGTGCTCAAGTGTTGGTACGTTGATACTTGTCGATTCTGTACACAATTCGAACCAAAGCCATATCATCCGCAGAAACCTGTCAGACATCTTCGAATCTTTCGCGGACGTTTGAACCGCACACGCTGTACAGCGAATTCTGAGTCTAAAAGTTAATCTAACTTTTCCCGTTTCTTGAAATAGGCCAGAGTCAATTTCATGCGTGAGTACCCAAAACGCAAAATCGCAGGTTAAGACATGAATCTAATCGGGACAAATCCAAAACACCTGTGGTCAGTCATTTTGGTCGGTGTATTTAGCGTCGTGTTCGGTACAATCCTCGCGACACATTCGGAGACGCCTATACCTGCCTTGAGCGCATTGGTGGTAACAGGTGTGCTCGTGTTTTTGGCGCCCGATTTTGTGTTTTATGTGATGCTAATCTGTCTGCCGTTTTCTTTCCGCTACTTTCTCGCCCCCCAAGTGGAAATTCAAACACCGACTGAGCCGTTATTGGGAATGTTAACGGCCATTTTCTGTGTAAAAAAGATTGTTAACCGAGCGATCAATCAAGACGCCAAACAGCAGGAAGAAGGGAATTTTCCCCTTGCTCTACCATTGATTGCCTACATTGCAGCGACATTCTTGCCGACTATCAATTCACCGGACGTGTTTGCAACCCTAAAGGGGGCATTCCGAGCTTCGGTGTATATGATGTCAGGTTTTCTAGCTTATGAACTCATCCGGAATCATCAGGACCTGAAAAGGCTCTTCGTCTCTACATTCCCTTCAGCTTTGGTAGCGGTAGGTTGGACAAGTTGTGTGTTAGTTTATCAAATCGATCAGTGGCAATGGCGAAGCGCATACGATGGAACGCTGTTTACAAACCACGCCAGTTACGGGGCGTTCGCCGTTGTATTCTTTCTCATCGTGCTCAGTCGGTTGATGTTTGACCGAAGTAACTATGATCGCGTCTTCTGGACGATACTACTGTTTGTTTTTGGATTCGGACTCTTAGTCTGTTTCTCCCGAGGCGCATGGCTTTCACTAATCGTCGCTGTTGGATTTCTTCTCATCCAAATCAAAACGGGAGAGCAACACAAAAAAGTCTTGTTCGTTGGTGCCGCCACGGTCTTGCTCCTGTTAATTGTTAGTTTTCCGGGGGCGTCCAACATCGCGCAAGAGCGTATTTCTTCCGTTTTTAACTTCCAATTTGCCTCAAATCAAGTCCGACTTCTGCGGTGGGGACAAGCGTTGCTAATGTTTCTCGAAAGTCCAATCATTGGCAAAGGGTATGGCGCATTTGCTATCCTATATGAAGGAGATGCCTCTCTGCTCGGCGAATATACGTCACAATTTCAGTTAGGGGCACATTGTGAATATCTTCAAGTCTTGGCGGAACTTGGCATTGTTGGATTTGCCGCTTGGTTGTGGTTGATTATTGCATTTTTCCGTTATGGGTTTCGGGCGTTAAAGAGTGTTGAAGATGGTTTCTATCGTTCGCTAATTATAGGGTTGATCTCCGCCGAGCTCTCATTGCTTGTGCACTTCGTCGTCAATAACCTGCTCAATGGAGATGCGATTGCTGTTCCATTCTGGCTGATTTACGGGTTACTCCCGACAGTCGTAAACATCGCAAAGCGTGAAGGGAAAGTCAAACCCTCCACGAATTTGAATGAAGCTGTGGCTTAGTCAGAGGGATTCGCCAACGAGGGATTTTAGTCTCTTTTTTGCAATTCTTCCTTTGCAGTCATTCACACAATGTTGAGCGCTACGGCACGTTCAACAAAGATACAAAGGATACGGAAAACAGTCTACTTTGGTCCATACTCATCCAATGAGCCACAAGTATAAATGTCTTAATTGACTGTTGAAATCTACTATGAAAAACATAATTTCCGCCAAACAGCAACATCGAATTCAACAGAGAGTTCGACGAAGATCCGCCGCGTTATTTTCACTCATTATTCACATGTTAGCTGTAATCATTTTTCTCTATATTTACAAAGATGAAGTGACAAAATACACCGATAGTATAGCGATTCACTGGGTGAAAGATGTCCCGCCTCCACAACTTCGAAAACTGAAGATGAAACCGCCACTGAAGATAGAAGTCTATAAACCGGAAACTCGTCTGGCGCGAGAAGCAAAGAACAAACTGGCAGAGTCATCCCCTAATAAAATTACTGAAGTTGCGCGGCTTAGTGAACGAATTCTTGTTGAAAACGTAGAAGTCAATGAGGCACCGCCGAACGACAAAATCCCTGAACTGATGACAGACGCGAAGCTAAGGCCTGCAGAAGCGTCGAACCTCGATCGCTTGGTGTCGCAGCCTGGGCGGACAGATGGCAGAGGTGTAGTTACGGGACGCGCACGCGTACGTGGACGCGGAATGGGACGTTTCCTCACCGACTCGTATGGTGACTCGGAAGAAGGACTCTTGGGTGGAGGCGGCAGCCCCGGAATGATGGATCCGTTGGGGATCGTCGACTTTATTAAGGAAAAAGAATCTGGCGAACCTCAACAGGTCGTCTACTGCCTTGATATCTCCGCAAGTATGAAAATCCCGGGACTCAGAAAGCTTGAATTGTCGATTCAGTCCATCAAAGAATCACTGCGTACGCTCAGCGATGATAGCTATTTCGACATCATCACTTTCTCCTCCAAAGCAAAATCACGAAAGCGCGAACTCGTGCCCGCGACCGCGGAGAACATTACAGAAGCATCAAGATACCTTGAGGGATTAGACTCAAGTCAAATTCTTGGGAATCGGGAGACAAACCTATTAGGTGCAATTGAGCAGGCTCTTGAAAAAAATCCATCCGTTATTGTCTTGGTGACGGATGGGCTTCCAACCGCAGGGAGAGACAAACAAAGATTACTGTTTAGTCTTGATCTGAAGTACCAAACTCATCTAAATAGGAACCGCATCGCTGTTATGAGTGGAATGTTCCAAAAACACGGGATTTCCATTTCTCCGAACGCCATCCTAATCGTGGAGGTGAAGGACCTCCAATGGAAAGTAATGAGTGAAAATCAGACATTCTATATACATAAAGAACTTGGTCAACTTAATGTCTATAGAAAGGGTAAGATGAATATCGAAACCGACAGCAAAAAAATTCTTGAAGCCGTAAGAGCGAAAAACATGAACAATACGAGTATCTACGTTGTGGGACTTGAAATAGTCTTGGGCAGATCACTGGGAGCTGAACTTCTCGCTCATCTCGCGGAACAGAACAACGGCAGACTCAAACTCTTGGACAATGCGCAACTGCTGAACTATGCCGCGCAAGAAAAACACCACAGAAATTGATTCAGATTTCACCACTACCGCTGGTTTTCATATTTATGCGAGTCTGGCGTTTTTGATGCCGCGACCGAGTTTCATCCATCCGGTGCCCGGAACGTACTGGGCGAAAGATTTGTTCCACAATTCGAATCGGGATGTCTGAATAACTGGATGTACTGCAGTCGGCAGTGTTCAAAGGACAACAAATTAGCGCGTTTTGTATTTAACACAACGTTGCAACTAGGAAAAAATGCCGTGCAATGTCAACGCGAAAATTTTATCATTGCGCTTGTAATTATTAGTTTAGAGACAACTATTGGTTGTGCGAAATTACTCAAGGTGCAGCCAGAATTGGAACAAGTCGACGCTACATTTTTTTACGATCCTATGTCGGCATCTGTCCTCGGCGCATATTCCGTTGAATTATCTGAAGAGCGTGGCATCCGAAGAATCATCGTTCATTCGCTTGACCGACTCCGGAACACTGACATTTATGTTCGAACTGGGAAACACGGGTGGATTCAGAGGAATCTCCGGCAATCAAGTACCTGACCAAAAATATGAGAAACCTCGATTGGTTGATTATGCACTTGCACGCAATGGCGCAAAGATAAAATGTTCTAAGGCAAGCCGACACCACCCACCTGACTCAGTCATCAACGGAATAACAGACTCGGAACCTGGGACAGCGGAGAAGGTTGGGAATGCCAATTCTCGCTCACGGCACACTACCGTCCGGGGTACGGTTACTACTACTACTACTGGTGGTATGACTACCGTGGAAGACCTTACTGGCCCTGGGACTGGGAGCTCGAAAAAGATGAGTCGGCGTGGATAGAAATTCTGTTTCCTACACGCAGAGCAATTGATAGGGTAGTTGTCCATGCGTACTATTCAAAAAAGCGTGTGCAGCATGGAATGGGAGAAGCGCTTGTTCAGAGTTGGACGGGCGATCGATGGACGAACATTGCAGAAGTGCGAAAAGGCTACATCTATTCTCCGACCCCTAGCAAACCCAACCGTGGTCGATATGAATTCCATTTCGTGCCCGTTGAAACTGACAAACTCCGTCTACTTGTTTTGCGCGGTGATAAGAAAAGTACGAGAAAACTACAAATAGGCGGCGGACGTAATGTCGAAGAGCATTGGGCACGCATTGTCGAAATCGAAGCTACTGGTACTGACATGGTGAAGGAAGAGTTGCCCATAGACCAAGCGCCTAACCTGTAAGCACCTATTGTTCCGGGCAATTCTCTAGCGATCTCACACCCAATCGTTTGCTCCTTCCAACCAATGGTCATTTAGGGTTTGAGCACGTCAGACGGTAGCAATTAGATTTGCCGGGCACTAGAAGTTATGCCTCTGACGGAGAATCGCCGAGTTTTGAGGTTTGAAGAGGTCACCGGTGGATGCACTGTTACTTCAAATTGTCCGACGGGATTCACAAGAATTTGAAAGGCAAACCCGGATTGGCGGGGACAATTCTAGACTTCACCAAAGACGTTCCATCTTTAAAGTAGCTTGCAAATTGCATCACTGACGCCTTTCGTAACTTCGTTCTAACAACCTTCATTTCTTCCGGGCAACCAGGATTCCGTATTCCACATTATAGATTTTAGTTGTCCATCCCGGCGACGATTCCAGGTACGGCTTGACGACCCTACCCTTGTCCCCCCACAAGACATCATCAATAATAACGATAGAGTTCGTTTTGAAAACCTTTTCACACGTCCTAAACTCGTTCCAAATGTGATCCCCATCATTCACGGAATCAAATAAGGCGAGATGGATTGTGTCCAAGACATTGGCGCCGACCATTTCCCTTAAATTAGCAATCGCGTCACCTTCAACATAGTTGATATACTCGTTATAGTCGTGGCATACAGATTGACAGATGCGGATATGTTCTTTGCAAATCTCAAATGTATAGAACTTGCCGCGGCTATTCAGAGTTGAAGCGATTGTCAAGGTACTTTCCGTTCCTTCACTGGCATCCCGAATACAGCCTGTTTCAATGACAGTTGGATGCGACTCTGTATTAAATACTTCCCCCAGGCACTTCCTGATAATTGGCTTATGCGCTCTCCGATAATCCCGCAATCCCAGTTTGTACAAAACCAAGTGTTGTGCTTTCCAAATCTTGTTAACCAATCGGCTTTCTTTAATTGACATTGTATAAGTTTCCTAGAACCGAAACACGTAAAAGCCTGAAAAGCCTATGGAACATCTTTAATAGCCGCACTCGCGTGAAGACCAACGAACTGACCAATGAAAAATGCCATCAGGCTAAATAGCTTCACGGGATAGAATCGACATTTTTCTCTTACATTTCTACATAATACCAATATATCATCTCTGAATGTCAAGACAATAGTTGCGTGTAGTGACACGCTTCTTCGCTCTTGACTACATGACTACCTCTCGTCATAACTCAGACCGTCCAACTCGTGATGTTGACTGTTTTCCGGATTCATACTCCGGCCCCAAGTGACTTCAAACACTGAGGTCAAATCTCCCTGTACAGGCAACCGAGACAGTCGCTGTCCATCCAACTTGTTCTACACTTTTGTTTGCGCGGTATGGCCGGTTCGAGAGGCTATTGGCATGCATTTGCTGAAACTATTATATGGATGGTAATCTGGTCAATGGGACCGATTGGCAGAACTATGTGCGAGGCATGCTGAGCGTCATGGTAAATCGTCTGATTTGCCTTCTGAAGCTCCGAGTGGAGCCGGAAAGGCTGTCCCGTGTTAGGGTTGCGATTAAACTGAGGAAAGTTGCTACCTGACACTTCAACACGAATGCGATGATTCTTCAGAAAACAATTACTGGCGGAGCACAAATCAAAGGCTACCAGTCAACGTAAAAATCGTACCGTCCGCGCACATCTTGGACAGCCACTGATCGTGAGGAAGATTACTCGGAAGAATAGAATCATGCCACAAGGTTCCGCATCCACGATTTAATCTGGGTGCTTAAATGTTGCATTTGTTTATCCGTACCACGTTACACTGCAATTGCCTGCCCCGTTTGGTTAGATTGAATTGCAGCTTGGACAATCTCCAAACCTCGCAAACCATCCCGTCCCGTGACCAGTGGGGTTTTGCCCTCTACCAGTCGTTCCAAGAAGCAGTGGATATGATTCGTCAGAGAATCGTAAAATGTGGTTTGACCTTTGAAAAAGTTGGGGCGATAATGTTCAATGTGATCGGGGTCCACTGACCAGAATTTTACAGCTTTTATCACATCCTCAATGACTACAGTTCCCCTAGTGCCTCCAATCTCGGTCCATTCAGATGTCCGTGTCCAACGTGGCACTTCCTGCCATCCCCCGATTAATGTACCCAGAGCTTCTCCTTCAAATCGAAATGAAAAAGCAGCGTCATGTGCTAAATCAACTCCTCCTCGCGGGCTAAAAGAGGCGTGTACCGATTGAATTTCGCCACAGAAAAAGCGCATCAAATCTATATGATGGACTAGCACGTTCCTTATTATTGAATGGGCCTCCAAGCCATTCTTTGATCCGGTAAGTGGTTCGGTCACGCGAATTACGACATACCTAATTTCGCCGACTGCTCCTTCAGCACAGAGTTCTTTCGCTTTCAAATACCCGAATCCGAATCGACGATTGTAATCAATTGCTAGATGTCGATTGTGTCGTGCTGCGGCATCGGCCATTCGTTGTGCATCTGCGAAGGTCGACGCCATCGGCTTTTCACAGAATACGTGACAACCGGCTTCAATTGATTTGACTACGGGAGCCATGTGTAGGTTTTCCGGGGTTGCTACTGTGACCACATCCAACTGCTCCGCAGACAATAGTTCCTCAAAATCATTGTACACATTGGCGCTGGCTGATGCGGCGACAATTTCTGCGCGTTCCGGCTCAACGTCACAAGCTGCTGTCAACTGGGCATGCCGGGATTGAACGACTGCCTGTGCATGGAGCGATCCGATAGCTCCGCAACCGATTACGGCTACACGCAATTTTTCGCTTTGTAATCTCTCTGATTTCCCCATTGGTTTGGTCCTCTTTGACGAACGTTCAAGCCTTGTCCGACACTTAACTATAGTACAATTCGCCAAGAATCTACATGTTGAACTATAGGGGTGAAAAGAATATACTAAAGCGAAATTGCTGTCAAGGATAATACCCCGTGTATCCAAGGATTAGGCTTGATACACCCATAGAGATCGAGTTAAGGGTTAGGGTGCTCATGGCGCCAGTTTCCGTAAGTGCCGGTGCGGTTGGAAAGGGGTCTCTATCGCACTCACTATCCGTTCGCTTGATCGCACCTACCGTGTGGGGCGATAGAGATTTCCTGCCCACCCTATGGAGACTAAGTTAAGGGTTTGCGACGGAGAACACCACCGACACTAGACGAAATCCCTTAGCTTAATCCCTATGGGGATTAGGCTTGATACACCTCCTTCATCTCTGATATAGTATCGTCTTGCAGATGCTAGTGTTCGGCAACTGTCCTGCTCGGACACGACTACTAGCAATTCGCCAACGGGGGAAAGCTTGGATTCTTTCAATTCAAGAAAGCGTGTTTACAGGTTCCGGTGATGCTCTCCACGCCAATTCATTCCCAGCAATTCCCTTTATCTTCTTAACGATGCTACGTTCTATTCCTGTGACGCGGGAGTTGCTTGTAAGATTCTCAGCACTGAATCAGATTGGAAATAGCGTGTGACAAAACTATGTCGTACCTGCGGACAAGATGATGGCCAATCAAAAAAATATTAACGAAGATTTCGTTCAGAACATCTGGAACGATCAACGTTTTTTTGATGTCGACCTCCGGGCTACAGATGGTCGATCTATCAGCATCTTAAAGGCCGGTATTTGGAACAGTGATGAAGGACCGGACTTCGTTCGCGCGGAAATCATCATCGACGGACAACTTCAGGTTGGCGATATTGAGATTCACGTCAACTCGTCAGACTGGTATGCCCACGAGCACCATCTCAACCCTAGATACAATCGCGTTGTTCTGCATGTTGTCTACCGGGACGATGATTTGAACTTGCGGACACGTCTTCAGGACGGACAAAGAATACCAACCCTTGAACTCTTAAATCTGCTCAAGACACCAATTGGAGATCTATTTGACGAAGCCGAGGCGGCAAAAACGACAACGGTCGACTTTTGCCGCGTAGCAGGAAAATTTCTCAAGATTGGGCACCTCCGATCAATCTTTGACGACCTAGGTCAGGAGCGGTTGATGGAGAAGGCGGATGCCATGAAGCATCTTCGCATTCGGATGGACTTTGAACAATTGCTGTACGAGGGGATCATGGAAGCGTTAGGATACGCTAAGAATCGTGAACCCTTCCGGGAATTAGCCAGACGTGTTCCCTTTTCAACGCTTACCGGTAAGATTGATGAGGAGATTCAGGCTATCCTGTTTGGCACGGCTGGACTGCTACCTTCGCAATCCCAACGCTCCACCGATCTGGACCAATCCGACAAGACCTTCATAAAACGACTAGAATCGATTTGGAGCGCATCCGAACAAGCGCGGATGCCAACCCGCATGGTGGGAGAGCAATGGAAGTTTGCAGGAACTCGTCCGCCGAACTACCCGACGCGCCGAATTGCTGCTATTAGCCAACTAATTGGCAACTGTCAAGAAAGCTTGATGATGGTCTATCTACCAATTATTCTGCAGTCGGGGGAGGCGGATCGAAAAGATTTGGGGAAGATTCGGCGCGAGTTAGTGGAGAAATTGACACCAGTACCCAGTGGATATTGGGCGGATCATTGTAATTTCGGAAAACGGATGTCTCAAATCGGCGCTAATCTAATTGGAAGGGGTCGCGCATTAGACATCATCGTCAACATATTGATGCCAATTGCGGTTGTCTGGGCGGAGGAGTCACAAAGTACAACTTTGCAAGTAGCGGTAGAACGACTATACGGCAGTAGTCCGAAGTTGCAAGACAACCAGATCACTAAACAGATTCAATCCCAAATTTTTACCGACCTGCAACCTCATAAAGAAATCTCACCGAACGCAAAGATTCAACAGGGCGAAATGTATCTACACAACAACTTTTGCCGCAGCCGGCTCTGCGATCTCTGCCCAATCATTAATGGCGGCGCCACCGACGACTCGGCGGGAGACACTGTTCAGGCGGCTGCCACCAAATAACTGCAACCGCAATATAATATTCTCTGCCATACTCATGCTGAAAACTCGTCAAAGTTCTCTGAAAATCCACTGTAACTCAAAGCAGTTCTTGGAGATATTGCACACGCGTGTGATGGCGTAACTTGCGAAGCGCTTCATCTTCAATCTGGCGCACCCTCTCGCGGCTAATCCCAAGTTGTCTGCCAATTTCAGCCAAGGTATACTCTGTACCATCCGTCAATCCATACCGGAGTTTAATCACGAGCGTCTCACGCGGTGCCAGTGTATTGAGCACCCTCTCAAGCGATTCCTTTTCCGAAACACAGAGCAGCTCCTCTTCCGGTGTCACCTGCGAATCATCCGCTAACAGATCGGAAACGGTCGCATCGGGCGATGCTTCGCTCAACGGCGAATCCAGCGAAATTGTGCCTTTGGTACTCTGGAGAATTTCAATTACGCGACTCTCAGGCATGTCGACGATTTTAGCGATTTCCCTTATATCCGGCTCGCGTTCAAGATTTCTTGCCAAGTTTGACTGTGCCTGTTTGATTGACCTCCGAGTTTCACCAACGTAACATGGTATACGAATCGTTTGGCTTTGCTGGTCAAGAGCGCGCTTGATTGCTTGCATCACCCACCACGTAGCGTACGTACTGAAACGGTATCCTCTCTTCAAGTCAAATTTCTCGACAGCTTTCATTAGACCAATACTTCCCTCTTGCATCAGATCAAGAAATGAGAGTGATGACTTGTTGAAATTGTGTTGTTTGGCAATGCTTGCAACAAGAAGCAGATTGGCTTCTACAATCTTCAACTTGGCGTCATGGACTTTCTGGGCAGCCGTCTGTAATTTACGCCATAATGCTTCAAGGTGTTCGCGCTCCTTAGTATGCACTTTCGCAGACTCAGTTCCTAGTGCATCTGAACAGTGGAAATCTTCAATTGCTTGACGAACCTCGTCCAAGATAATGCCCAGACTCATAGGGCTCCACCACAATTCATTTTCCGAGTGTTGTCTAGCCCCACGGCGTTTGTTTACCTTTGGACGTACTTTCGCCAAAATGGATTCCGGGAGCTTATCCAATAACTCCGCCACTCCTGCCTCTCCCTCTTCAAACCTTTTGAAGAGCTCGGCTTCTTCCTTTGGCTTAAGTAGAGGAGTACGAGCAATTTCCTGCAAATATGAGAAAGCTTCGTCTCTTGTGCTGTCCGTAACATCGGGACGCTTCCGAAACGAGGAAATCAATTCGTCTTCATTGTCATTATCCGTACTACCATCTAAACCATCAGTTGAGCCATCAGTCGGTAATACTGATATAAAATCGTCGCCATCTTTCCGGGTCGCATTTCCGTACCTGCTGGCGGCATTATTGTCAAAATGCGCGTTAGGAGGTTCTGCGGTTGGCATCACAGCAAGAAAGTCCAAGTCTTCTTTCTCATGGCCGCCATTGTTATCCCCAACTGCACTAGGAGCTAAAGTCTCCTCACCTGATTTAGCAGCCGGGTACACAGCTAGGAAATCTGTGTCTTCCTTCTCGTTTACGTCTAATGTGAGATCGTGGTCGAACGAACTACTTTTTATCGTTCGCTTTACCAAGTTTTGTTTTGCTTTCATCGTTGATTCAATCCTATCCTCCGCTGTGCCGGAACTTTTATCCGACTGAACTCTTGAGGATACCTCTGATTTTGTGATATACTGAAGGTATTAACTTCGTTAAATTTAACACAAGGCGTACTATGCCCAATCTATTGACGCCAAAAACCTCCCCTTAGCATCTCAATACGCCATAAAGTCCAAGGATGGCTCTAAATATATAAGTTACGATATGAGTGTCTACCTTCATAATTCATGGTTATCGCCACTTATGTTGGAAGAAGCGTGCCGAATCTTCTGTCGAACATGCGAACTGCCGCGTTCTTTTTATTCTCTCAGCACATCAAATCTGCCTCAATCAAGATCTCGGGAGCAAAAATGAGTAAAATTAGCAAGTCTGATGTAGTAAATCGCGCAAAAGCTGGCGAATCCTTTGCTGGCGAAAATTTAGCGAATATTGATTTATCTGGTGCTCAACTAGTTGGAATTGATTTTTCGCGAGCAAATCTGAACGGTGCGAGATTAAAAAACTCAAATTTGGCCAATGCCAACCTCAATGAAGCAGATCTTTCCGGTGCTGATTTGTCTGGCGCGGTGTTGCAAGGTGCCTACTTAATAGGTGCCAATCTAGCGAACACAAACGTTGAAGGAACAACTCTTCAAGGAGCCTTTCTCGGTGGCAGTATCCTCGCTGGCACAAACTTTCGGAACGCCGATTTACGTGGCGCAACTATCGGGTGCCCACGCTGGACCGTCCCGGATCAGTTTGGAAAGCTAACGAGTTTTGAAAACGCCAATCTTGAAGAAACAATCTTTGGAGAAACCAAGCCGCAAGGGGTCGTCTTACTGGGAGCCAAGTTCGCAGGAGCTTATTTGTATGAAGTAGATTTTTCAGAATCGGTGTACAAGCGCTCTGACCTCAAAGATGCAATCACTAAGAAGGGACGAAATTAATCCTCCCAAGAACGCCTAAAAGATTGAAAATTCGCCAGTTTTACTTATCTCTGTAATGTGCTTCACATGAGACGCTGTCCATTAACGTGAAGTTTACCTGATTTTCACTATTTGACTCAATATTCATTGAATCTACAACTCCTAACCCTCATCGGAGCTGCAACCTGCATAAATTCTGGTACAGCCCTTCGCGTTTCAATAGTTCTTGATGCGTACCAATTTCGGCAACTTCCCCGTGGTCAAGAACAACTATCTTGTCCGCGTGAGAAACCGTCGAAAGCCGATGAGCAATGACAAAACTTGTCCTCCCTTTCATCAGCTTTGCAAGAGAGTCTTGAACAAGGGCTTCCGACTTGCTGTCCAATGCAGATGTGGCTTCATCAAGAATGAGAATACGGGGGTTCTTCAGAATAGCTCGAGCAATTGAAATACGCTGCTGCTGCCCACCGGACAATTTGAGCCCCGACTCACCTATTGATGTCTCGTAACCCTCGGGCATCTGCACGATAAACTCGTGCGCATTTGCTTGTTGCGCCGCTTCAATCACCGCTTCGCGAGTCGCTTCCGGACAACCGTAGCTTATATTATCTCCGACCGTTCCATCAAATAAGATTGAATCCTGTGGTACAATCGCGATTTGGCGCCTGAGGGACCGTGCCGTCACCTCAGAAATTCGGTGACTATCAATCAGAATCTCTCCCGAATCAACTTCGTAAAACCTTGGCAAAAGATTGAGCAACGTGGTTTTTCCGCTTCCACTTGCTCCTACTAAAGCAACAACTTCTCCCGGCTTGGCATGAATATTAATATCCTTTAGGACTACCTGCCGATCGTAACCGAAGGATACATTGCAAAATCGAACATCTCCAGTCACGCTTGGAAGTGGCGTTTTCTTGGTGTCCTTCGATTCCTCTTCCTGAAAATCTAATATGTAAAAGATTCGATCGGCCGAGGCGAGACATTGCTGTAAGACGTTGTTAAATTGCCCTAAGGTTTTAATCGGCTTGAACATCATACCAATCATGACGTTGTAGCCTATGAACCATCCGGTCGAAAGCCGCCCTTCAATGACCTGCCAACATCCAAAGCCGAAAACTGCGCTAATGCCAACGGCGCTGATTAACTCAATGAGCGGAGGAAGCATCGCGGCGAGACGAACACGTTGCATTGCAATGCGGTACTGTTGTTTGTTCGCCGTCGAAAACCGGCTTTGTTCCGACTCTTCTGCCGTGAAACTCTTTATGATTTTGATTCCGGCTAGTGTTTCCTTGAGTTGAGAAGCGATGTCCGCAGAGCGCTGCTGAATCCCCGTGCTTGTGTGGCGAACCCGTTCTCCTACACGGACAATCAAATATGCCAAGAACGGGAGCACAAGCACCGCTAACACAGTTAGCTCGAAACTCTTTGCGAACATCAAACAGATGAAGACGGGAACAGTGACAATTGCCCGGATGGTAGACGCTGTTGTTCCAACTCCGTTCAACCACGTCCGGACATCGTCGGTAACCCGCGACATCAGATCGCCCGTCCGATGTTTCCTCAATATACCTAATGGAGCATTAACTATTTTCTCGTACAACTCGCTGCGAACTCGGACAATCAACTTATGCCCAACCCGCGACATCAAGAAATCATTGCAAAACGTGGAAATTCCTTTGATGACCACTAGAATCAAGGTGCTCGCGATAACCAGACCAACTAGCCGAAGTGCATCGCGTTTACCTGCAAGGACAATCCCACCTATCCCATCAAAGAGGCCTTCGATATAGAAGTAGCGAACGACAACAGGTTCTCCCCCGCGATACTGTGTATCAATCTCTTTAAGTATGTCCGTCGTCTCTGCTAGAATATGGATGTAACCGTAGTCACAAATTGAGATTATAATCGCACAAACTATCGCAAATGAAACCTGCGCAGCATACGGTGTTAAATACCATGCAAACCGCTTAGAAATCGGCATCACCCCGACTTCTCCGCAACTGTAATCATGCGCCTCGACTCCGTAGTAAATTCGCTGCCATCAAAATCGCCATAAGTGGCGCGAATGCACAAACCAACGGTCTCTAACAACTTTCTCATTTCTGTGGGGAAGTAGAACCGCACGGTATTGACCATCTTGCGAATCGCCTTTGTGGGCAATTCAATGATTGTACGATGGTCGAGCAATCGCCCCGACTGGGGCTGATATTCCACCTCTGCCAGGGCGAGCGTTGATTCGGAGATCCACCACCAATTTCGCGTGTGGTCAAGCTGAATCACCGCGTATGGATTCCAGTAATCAATGAGCAGTTTACCACCTAGCTTCAGTACCGACGCGGTTTCCGAAAGGACTTTTGCATTGTCTGTTTCGTCAAAAAATCCAAAGCTTGTGAATAAGCTTATAACAGCCTCACAACACGGTTTCAGAGGAATATGGCGCATGTCCGCTTCAATGAATCGAAGTCTTCTACCATCTTCTGCATCAGCATTGCTCTTCGCTTCATTGAGCAGAAAACGAGAGTTGTCCACACCAATGACATTTACGCCCAAATTCGCCAGTTGTCGCCCATGTCGGCCCTGTCCGCAGCATAGATCCAAGACTCTCGCCCCCGGTTGAAGATTCAACGCGCTAAAGATAAAGTTTGCTTCTTCTTCCGTCTCGGTTTCCGATGGCAACTCGGAAAGCAGGTAAGTTTCATCCCACATAACAGGTCCAACGCATCAATCTACAGCTTTCGCAGTGCTTTCCTTCCCTCCATTAACGCATTCATGTTTATACCGCCCAAATTGGACAATCTTCGTGCAATCAGACGCACCTAGTCTACAACGAACCTTGAGATGATTTGTTTCAAAGTCCGCGGCTTGTATGATCCCGACAGAAACCAATTTTCCGTTCGCATCAACTAGACCAACAAAACGTCGTTCAAAATACTCTGGAGTTCTTGAAACCAAGTTGGTCAGGCTTAGTTGGCTCTTTATTTGCGAACGCGCATAATCAGGCAGAACATCTTGGCTTACAAGCGCTAGCGTTCGATGTCCCCACTCTCCATAAAGAATCCGATTATTAGCCACGTCGGAAAGAATCCCCAATTCCTTTGCATTTGCGCGTCTACCTGCAAAGAAAGGAGTTCCCTGACCACGAAATTGGTCAAACGGAAGAAGCGCTTCGACTGTTTCGGAAAAATAGTGATTAACACGGGTTTCACGATAGTGTCGCCTGAATTTACTGGTTTTGGAGGAAGCCGCTTGATGAGGGGAAAGCCGGTAGATCTTCATGGCATGGGAGGCATCAAATCCGGCGGTGATAGCATCCAACTCGCCTGAATGCTGGATACAGACTAGATGGCGAGGCTTAATTATCTCAATCTTGTGCTGCTTAAGTTTGATGGCGCCGGCACCTTTAACATAGCCCGTTGTATCAATCACAACAAAATTCGCACCGGCGCTAAGTGCAGCGTCTACCATTAAGCGGACACCGGTGATACACCGTAGAAGATGACCTTCGGGAGAGATCCAACCAACAAAGTAAAGATTGTCGGCTTCAATTTCATCCCAATCAGGGATTTGGGACAGGATTTTGAGTCCAATCGTCGTCGGTGGCCCAATTTGCGATTGGCCAACATCCGCATCAACCAGCCCGATTCTCAAACCTTGGGACACGCCCTGTTCGACCAGGAATCGGCAAAACGTTGATTTGCCAGTGTCAGTCGATCCGATGACAAGCACAACCGCTTGCGGATGAACAATTCTCCGTGCTATGCGTTCCCAATCATGGCTCCCCTGATAACAACCCTTCATGTTTTCCAAGATCGGGTCGGAACATAAATGCCCTAAATATCGCCGTGCTTAGAGTGACCTCAACTCGACCTGCTTTCCTCTTTCGCGCAATCCTATTCTATAAAACTCAACTCGTATCGAAACAAAACTCCTGAGTTGTAAAGTAAATCATCTAATGAATGTTTTCCGGTAACTCCTATAAGTCGTTCCAGCAAAGTGGGCTCGCGCTTAACGCGCGTTATTTTCGGCTTCCCGACGATGCCGCCAAGTTCAGCGGCATGCGCTATGGCGTCAGGAAGATTACCCAATTTGTCAACAAGCTTATGCTCCAATGCCTGATTTCCCGAAAAGATGCGCCCATCCGCCAGAGCCTGAACTTCGTCACGTGTCAGTCGATCTTGTCTTTCGTCAAATATCGCGTCAACGAATTGATGGTGCACGTCGTCAATAGTTTCCTGCAGCAATTCTTTCTCTTCCGGTGTGAGATTTCGCATTGGCGAACCGGTGTCCTTGAATTGACCACTCTTTATGGTCTGCTGATCTATTCCCACCTTTTCGTAAAGTCCCTTCATTTTCATGAACTGCATGATTACCCCTATGCTCCCCGTCAGCGTCCCCGGATTCGCGAAGATTTGATCTGCCGCACAAGCAATATAGTAGCCTCCAGAGGCAGCCGTTCCCCCGAGAGACGCAACAACCGGTTTTTCCAACTTCTTCAGTTCGCTGTATATTTCCTGCACCGGTGCAACACTACCCCCCGGCGAGTCTATTCTCACAACTATCGCTTTTACACTTCCATTGTCCCGATATTGATGAATTAACTCAATGATCTTGTCGGACTTTGAAATCGCCCCGTTGATATCAATAACCGCGACTTTCTCTCCAACGGGTCCGTTACTCACCAGTGCTCGTACTATAAACACCAAGATTAGCAATACCGCGAAAGCAACGAGAAGTTTAATGAGTCTTTTTCGGGACATATAAATTTTATACCCTTATCATGTCGCAGCCATTCACTTGCGGATAAAGACAATCATAAAAAACGTTTTGATTAGCAATAAAAGATCGGAGACTATGCTCTGTTTTTCAATGTAGCTAAGATCGATTTCGAGCTTTCTCGGCATTAGCTGAGTGATGTAATACCGCTCAGGATCGATTTGGTCCTTCAATTTTTTTTCTTCGTCATAGTTCGTAACCTGCACCGGGCCGGTGATCCCTGGTCGAACCTGGAGCACTTGCTTCTGATTCTCGGTATAATATTTAACATATTCAGGTATTTCTGGACGTGGACCGATAATACTCATATCCCCCTTAATTACATTTAGAAATTGGGGAATCTCATCCCACTTTGTCCGCCGTAAGAATCGCCCCAGTTTAGTAATCCGCGAATCGCCATAGATTGTCAATCCTGGTCCGAGTGACTCCGCATTTGCGACCATAGTCCGAAATTTGTACATCTCAAAGATTCGTCCGCCACGTCCAACTCGTTTCGCTCTATAAATGATTGGACCGGACGATTGGATGCGTACCAATAATGCACACAGCATCACTAACGGTAGAAGACCGATCAAACCTAACGTTGCAACTGTAACATCCAGCAATCGTTTTGATGCATTCTGGAAAATGGAACGATCTTGTTTGCTATCGTCTAAAGATAGGTCAAGAGCTTCCCACTGCTGGCTTTTCATAAGATTTTCGGCCGATTGGGAGGTTTATTACTTGTGGGTCGGACTTTCTCAATTCTTCATCGCTCATTTGCTCGATGAAGGGCCTTTGCGGTTTATAGGTTGGCACAATTTCCTGAAGTTTGCCGATAATGCCCTCGGTATCTAACCGATCGGATAACCCTTCCAAAGCATCAATGTGGGCGAGTAACTCCGTTTCTTCAATTGTCTCTAACTGTCCAACGAAAATCCGCTGATGTTTGGTGGCAGTAACGCCTTCCTTGGGAGTCAAGAGTTCTTCATACAGTTTTTCGCCGGGCTCCAAACCTGTAAATTCAATCTTGATATCTTGGTCCACCTCAAGCCCGGATAACCGAATCAAATCTTGTGCCAAATCAAGAATTTTGATTGGTTCGCCCATATCCAAGATGAATATCTCACCTCCATTACCCATAGCCCCTGCCTGAATAAGCAACTGTACCGATTCGGGAATCGTCATGAAGAACCGCGTAACTTCGCGGTGTGTGACAGTAACAGGCCCACCTTTTGCTATCTGGCGTTTGAAATTCGGCAACACACTTCCGCGACTGTCAATCACATTCCCAAAGCGAACCGCGATGAAATCAGTGCCATTTCGTTTGGCTTTGCTCTGAATCAGCTTCTCGGTAACGCGTTTGGAGGCTCCCATTACACTGGTCGGATTGACTGCTTTGTCTGAAGATACCAAGATAAACGCTTGAACATGATGTTTAATTGCCGCATCAATAAGGCTTTTAGTGCCTAGTATGTTGTTCTTCACGGCTTCGTCAGGATGTATTTCCATAAACTTTACATGTTTATGCGCCGCCGCATGGAAAATTATATGCGGTCTATACCTCTGCATGACTCGATCGATTTTCGCGCGGTCACGAATGTCGCCCACAATTACCGCGCGGTTGACATTCGGGTCTGACTCGCTCAATTCTATGTCAATGTGGTATAGGCTGTTTTCGCCCCTTCCAACAAGGATAAGCAATTCAGGCCCAAATTTTGCCACTTGTCGACAAAGTTCCGATCCGATTGAACCGCCAGCACCGGTTACCATCACGCGCTTACCGGATAAATACTTCGATACCTCTGCCAAATCAATTGATGAGGTCGAGCGATTGAGCAAATCTTCGACCCTGACATCCCGAATCTGGCTAATACTCACATGTCCATCAAGGATTGCATGAATGCTCGGGACAATTTTGAACTTACATCCTTTATACTTATGTTGTCGGACGATTTCGCGAACTTTACTTTCCGACGCTGAAGGCATTGCAATAACAATTTCATCAATCTGTTGTCTGCGTACAATATAAGCCAATTCTCGTGTCGTGCCAAGTACCTCAAGTCCTTGAATGCTCTGCCCGACCTTCTCGCGGTTATCAGTGATAAATCCAACAGGAAGATACCCTTTCTCTGGATGATTGCGTATTCCGCGAAGCACCCCAATTCCTGCCTCTCCTGTCCCAACTATTAGCACCTTGATTCGAGGCGTTGCCACCTGTTTTCTTTGATATTCTTCTGCAATGCGTAGGGAATATTTCGCCAATCCTATAAGCACAATATTATAGATTCCGTCCATTGAAAACACTACCCACGAATCAAGAAGATTCCCAGAGTATTGGAGAATCCGAAGGAGATGTGCAACATATAGGAAAAACATTAACGCAAAGGTCCCACAGACTATTGCGCCAATCAAGGAAAGGAATTCTCGAACGCTCGCGTATCGCCAGACAGGTTTGTAAAGCCTAAAAAACAAGAACGCTCCCACGCGAACTACGGTAATAATTGCTGCGGTGATTATAAAGGAATGCTCAAGTGGTTGGAGCCGCCCTGCCTCTCCCTGCTGCACGAACGATGCGAGTAAATCAACCCCCAGCGATTTGCACGTATGATACGCGGCTGAAAAGGCGATATTAATCAGACAGACATCAACAACAATCGAAGTTATCAATCGTTTCTTGGATTTTAGCATATTCCATCCTTAATTGTACTTGAATCGCGAGAGGGATGTTTTGTCTCCGCTACTGTAACCGTGCTTGAACGGTCTTTTCTAACTATTCTATACTCTACGCTGTTGGAAGTTGCGTTTTTAAGAGTCAAGAAATGGAGCATGAGTTTTGCAGGCGGTAGGAGGGAATTCTGATTCCCGACCGTCGCGATTCGGAGATCGCTCCTACAAACCTTCGGTGCACAATTGCGCAAAATTAACCGGTGCTGAGTATAGATACGATCCTGGACATGGCATTAAATCCATCTTAATCGTATATTGGCAAGTCAGCGATTAGTACCTTACCCCTCAACCTTGTAGAGAAAAACCGTAATTGGAGATTGGCAATCTCTTTAAGAACCTGTTCGGAAAGTCGGTAGCAGAGCCATATTCGGTATCTATACACCTGCCGCCCTTTGGGGCTTTTAAAGGCTGGTGCGCAGGGGATCTCTATCGCAGTCGCTTTTCGCTCCTTTGATCGCACCCTACCAATTGTACTTTTCAAACATGCTCTAAATGTCAGCAGCAAATCTCTGAATAAACGTCTTCCAACTGCTCTACCAACACGTCCCAGCTATATTTTTCCTCGACGAGATGTCTGCCTGCCGTACCAACCGCTTGGCGATAATCCGGAGATTCAATCAAGTCATTGATGTGTTTAGCAAACACTTCGGGGGTGTCACCGACTAGATAATCTTTGCCGACTCTCCCATCCAACCCCGAAGCGCATAGAGAGGACGTGACAACCGGAACCCTCATTGCCATTGCTTCCAAGTTTTTAACCTGAAAACCCGAGCCTGAGCGCATAGGCGATACAAACACGGCAGTGTCTTCAAAGTATGGACGCGTTTCCTGAACATATCCTGTGACGACGACATTTTTACTATTGCCGAGCTTACGAATTTGGGTTGGAGGGGCACTGCCAACAACATAGAAAACAGTTTCCGGATGCTTCTCTTGCACTAGTGGGAAAATTTCCGTGTGAAAATACAGTACTGCATCCCAATTTGGGAAGTAGTTCATTGTGCCAGTAAATAGGATATGAGGTCGATACTCGGCTGGCGATGGTTGAAAATGCTCTAAGTCGACTCCCATCGGTACCACTGACAATTTTAACGAATCTTTCTGCTTTAGCAAATAGTCTCTGTCGATTGTCGCCGCAACGGTTCCCCAATCAAATGAATTCATTATTTCAACTTCATAGTGACGAACTCGCCTTGCTTCGAGTTTCACTAGAGTACGTACAAAGACTCTATCAAGAACTGCACGACGACTCAGGTTGAGCCCAAACGAGTCACAAAGATCCAACATCTTTGGAACTCCTTTAACGTGCGCAACATATTGCCCCATGCGAAACAACTGCGCATGAATCAAATCATAACTGTGTTGATCCAACAGTCGATCAATCGCCCGTTGCATCTGAGGAACAAACCAGTAGTAAACTTGCAAAGGGCTGTTAGACAAGCAATGCAATAGAGAGTTTAATCGCGCTCTACCATGGTGAAAGCGCACTGATTCGACTCGATCGCAGAAAGACTGCAGATGTTTGACATAGGCCACTTCTTGATCTGATTCGAAAAATGAGACAACAGTGACGGAATGGCGTCGGGCAAGTTGTTTGATGAAGTGATAAGCGCGAATTCGATCTCCTCGATGAGGCGGGAACGGAAATCTCAGGTTCAAGAATAGAATTTTCATGCGAGAAGAGTGAAACACAAACCCAAAGCGTGCCTTATTTGGATAACTCACAGCGCACTTATCGCCATTAAGCAGCCGGCATCTCAGCTTCATCAATTAACATAACGGGGATACCGTCCCGAATGGGATAGCGACGCTGGCATTCACCGACACATATTAGCTTTTGGTTCTTAGAGTCGTATTCAATATCACCTTTACAAGCGGGACAAGCCAGAATTTCAAGCAACTCTTGACTAATTGATTCTTGCTGCGAAGTCAATATATCCCTCCGAAAATATTACGTAATACATGTTATACTAGGTGAGGGAAACAATCAAGCATAAAATTGCTAGGCGAGACTGGATATGTTCCCTGTGTCTTTATCCCTCTCTTCAATGTTGCGTTACCTACTTCCCATGACACCGCTTATACTTCTTTCCGCTGCCACAAGGACAAGGCTGATTGCGGCCAACCTTGGGAAGACTCCCCATGGCTTCCTGAGTAGCAAATTCAGCAGACGATGGGGATTCTTCTCCGCTGGATCGCGCCTGTAACGACCGTCGCCTACGGGGTGCGCCAGCCTGTCGTGAGCTGCGCTGAGGCGCAGTGCGCCTCGGTGCTTCAACATCGAGATGTACTTTGAAGATGTATTCGCTAGTCTCCTCCTCAATGCGCTGATACATTGCTTCAAAAACATGGAAGGCTTCGTTTTTGAAAACCACTATTGGGTCCTTGCCTCCATAGCTACGAAGATGGATTCCTTCTTCAATGTAATCAATATTGTACAAATGATCCTTCCAATGGCTGTCGATGCGATCCAATAGCAAAAGTCGTTCGAGAGTCCTCATCTGTTCGCTGCCCATCTCCGCCTCGCGTTTCTCGTACGCCGATCGGAGTGTTTCGAGCAATTGTTCGCGAAGTTGTGGCAGGCTCGTCTCCGTTATGGAAGTCTTCCATGCCGCGAAAGCAATAGGAAAAGTCTGAGCAAGCCACTTTGTGATGCTCTCCAACTCCTCTTGCTTCGACCCTTCCGTCGGTAGGTCCAACTCTAACCTGTCATCCAGCACATTCTCAATCATGCCCCAAATCGTCGTCTTTAGGTTCTCACCCTCAAGGATACTATTACGAAGGTCGTAGACGGTTTGGCGCTGCGTGTTCATTACATCATCGAATTTGAGTACGTTCTTGCGAATCTCGAAGTGCCTCTCTTCCACACGAGTTTGAGCTTTTTCAATGGCTTTGGTGACCCAAGGGTGTTCAATCGGAATATCCTCCTCCATGCCTACCCGGTCCATCATGCCTGATAATCGGTCCGACCCAAACTTGCGCATGAGATCGTCCTCTAGCGACAGATAGAAGCGGGATGAACCAATATCCCCTTGCCGTCCCGACCTACCACGCAATTGATTGTCAATCCGCCGAGAATCATGTCGCTCGGTACCAACGATGTGCAGACCGCCTGCTTTCAACACTTCTTCACGGCTCTGTTCACAAATCGCCTCTGCCTCCGCGTAAGCCGCCTTCCACTCTACCGAATCCTCCTCGGTTGCGTCTGCATCAACGTTGTGCTTCCGAAGAATCTCTTTGACCATACCTTCAGGATTTCCGCCCAACAAAATGTCAACGCCGCGTCCTGCCATATTTGTAGCAATTGTAACGGCTCCTCGTGTGCCAGCTTGAGCGATAATCTCTGCTTCGCGAGCGTGTTCCTTTGCATTCAACACCTGATGCCGTATGTCGCGCTTTCTAGCCTTAAGTAGCTTGCTCAGTTTTTCAGACTTCTCAATGGATATTGTCCCTACTAGTACCGGACGTCCTTTTTCATGTTGTTCCACGATATCATTGATAATCGCCCGATATTTCGCTTCCTCTGTTTTGTAAATCTGATCCGAATTATCCTCCCGAATCATCGGTTCATTTGTGGGCACTACAACAACATCCAATTTGTAGATATGTCCAAATTCAGCGGACTCCGTTTCGGCGGTTCCCGTCATCCCTGCCAGTTTTTCATACATGCGAAAAAAGTTCTGATAGGTTATGCTTGCGCCGGTTTGGCTTTCCTGAACTATTCGAACACGTTCTTTGGCTTCGATAGCTTGGTGAAGCCCTTCACTCAACCGCCTTCCGGGCTGCTTTCGACCCGTGAACTCATCCACGAGGACAACCTCCCCGTGCTCAACGAGATAGTCCACATCGCGCTGATAAAGGTGCTGAGCAATTAACGATTGATTTACATGATGAACGACTTCCATGTTCGTGTGATCGTATAAATCCGTTACGCCGAGCAGACGCTGCATCTCCTCAACACCCTCTTCCGTCAACGCGACGGAACCACGCTTGCTGCTCTTTTCATCAATCTCATAGTGCTCACCTGTTTTAAGCCGAACTACAGCACGGTTAATTTTAGTGTACAACTCAACGGGTTCGCCATAGGGCTCTGAAATGATTAACGGCACACGAGCTTCATCAATCAGAATGCTATCGACCTCATCAAGAATCGCATAGTGATGACCTCGCTGAACCTTCGTGTCAAGGTATGACGCTTTATTGTCCCATAGGTAGTCAAAACCAAACTCACTGTGGACGCCATACGTAATGTCTGCTTTGTACCCAAGCTTTTTTTGCTCGTGAGGCATCATACTGATGGTCAAGCCGACCGAAAGGCCGAGAAAGTTATAAATCTTCCCCATCCATTCCGCGTCTCGCCTCGCAAGGTAATCATTTACAGTGGCAACATGCACCCCATTGCCTGTTAGTGCATTTAGGTAAACAGGAAGTGTAGAAGTCAGGGTTTTACCTTCGCCGGTTTTCATTTCGGCAATACAACCCTGATGGAGTGCGGCGCCTCCCATTATCTGTACATCGTAGTGACGTTGTCCTAGCGTCCTCACAGCGGCTTCTCGCACGACCGCAAAAGCCTCGGGGAGAAGATTTTCGAGTGACTCTCCCGCATCAATTTGCTGTCGAAAATGTGCCGTCTTCGATTGAAGTTGGGAATCGGTCAAGCGATTTGTTTCGGCTTCTCTCTGATTCACGGCATCGATTATCGATTGAAATCGCTTGAAATCTCGACCTTGTTTGCTCCCAAGAAATTTTGATAAAATCTGCTGAAACATAAAACATCATCCCCTTTTTATCTCATAGCGTACGACACAATGGTTGAGGGACAATAAAGATCTAACATATAGTTCTGCATACCAAAACAAGGAGTATGTCAGCAATATCCCGATTTTCATCACGTCGGGTGCACTCCTTGGATTCAGTTGAACAATATACTTTCTGCCAGCCTGATTGACTGTACATCGTTTCTCACCGTTTCACTAGCTCATCCGTGCTTCGACGGGAATTAGATTTTTCGGGTCATGGTATATCTTCAACTAAGAGCTTGTTTGAATAATCGGTGGCAGAGCCATTTTTGTTCAATTGTAGGAAGTTTTTTCCAAGTCTTTATTCTTGTATTCAACATACCTGTCGCCCCGCTGGGGCTTAGGTGCACGGGGTTCTGGTGTTTCTATACACCTTCCGCCCCTTTGAGGCTTTTAGAGGCTGGTGCGCAGTGCGCACCCTACAAACGTACTTTATCAAACAAGCTCTAAGCGTAATTGCGAGCGTACAGAATTCCACTTTTTTCCACCGTTCGTAGACGAACCAAACTAGCTGCACAATCTTCAATGATTTCCGTCTAAACTCCAGGCTCCGTCTCAGATGGATCTTCAGTTGCTCCCGTGTCTCGCGACACTTCATCGTCCGGGAAAGAGTCTTCTTCCTCTTCAGCTTCTAGCAAGTTTTCACCGTCAGACCGTCTTCGTAGTATCGCATAGATGATTGTATTTCCTACCGAAGCAATTGAGAAGAGATATGCCAAGATTAGTCCCGCGACAAATAACAGGGACAAGGTTATGAAGATTGACGTGAGGGTCACAAAAAGATTATCAAACGTCGATAACTGAGCCGCTGAGACACTCGAAGACGCGATAGTATCAAATACACCTAAATCCCGAAGAAGCGGTAGTGCAGATATTTCATTCATCAATTTACCGAGCCACTTGTTCGCATTTCCCATAAAAAGAATCATGTCCTCAGGCAGGAGATAACGAATCGGTAACATCACCAAGCTGAGACTGAATAAGCAAGAAATCATCCAAACGGAAACGCAGATTAATTTAAGACCAAATAAAAGGAATTCATAAACCACGATTCGCCACGGCTGGTTCCAAACGATAGAAAAATGCTGATAGATAGTTTCAAAAGTGTCCGTGTCGGCGGCGGCAACGACCGCGGGAACGAAGAACAGGCTTACACTCAGAACCACAACCAGATAAATCATTAGCAGCCCAAGGAAAAACGCAAAAGGCATAAATAACGATGAAAACGTTACGATGACTTTTCCAGCCCACGGTATCTTGCCAAGTAAACCTACGATAATCGGAACTAGCAGACAAAGAAGGAAAACAAGAATTAGTCCTACGAACGCTCCGAAGACGGCTTTCCAATGGCACTTCAAGAACGATGCGGCTTCCTTCATTGAGAAGAAACTGTCTCCCCGCAACTGTTGTATCGTGATTTTGGACACCATGGTGCTCGATGAAAAGAAGATAACGAAGAATACCAACAAACCCAACCACATTGCCCCGACTGTAACCGGCGCTAACTCGTAATCCACAATGGGGCAAACCGGAATTAACGCGTATTCATTCCAGAAATCCTCTAGCGCATTCCCACCAACAATCAAGAGGCTAACATACACAATCACCTCGTAAATCAGATACGCGAGTGCAAGACCGATGAAATGAACCGTCAGTTTTTTTCCACTAAACCCGTAGCGTCCAGCTCGAAAAACGTCCCTAAAGTCAAAGTGTAATTCGCTCATTGGAAGTTCCTTCTCTTGTCATTGGAAACCCATCTCTCAGCCAGATTTACTATAATAATTGACCGAAAATCCTGCCGAACTGAAAGATTTAAGAGATTACCGGTACGTATAATACAACAAATTGCGATTTTCTGTCAACAGCATCCTGATCTGTTTCGTGCGTCTAATCAAGGCTGTAGCGCGGGTTTACACGGGCTAATTTACGAAATCACCACTGCGCAGAAAGCAGAGAAGTCTGAGGGGGTTACGGTCAAAAGTAAATGTTTCGACATGAGAATGCGACTTCGGCCATCACCGAACTCACCAATCTTCAACTTAGCGCGTCGTTGATATCTCTTCGCCTTGAGTATATCTGCTATACTTCTTCATCAGTGTACGCAAGCGGTCAAGGGGAATTGCATGAACGACATTTCCATTCTTTCCAGCAGTAGTGACTGCCATCGTCATGGCGTTGATAACGGCTTCCTCCGTAGCCTCAATAACGCCTTGATAGAAGACATCCATCCGATTGTTACGCAGCATTTTGACTGACAAAAGACTAGCTTCGGACGATGAGGGCACGGTGGTAGCGGTGGAAAATGCTACTACGAATTCGCCGCTGCTAACGGTACTTGGCGTGCCCGTCCGCGCAAGTCCATGCGTTGCTCGCCGGGAGAGTTTCAATAGCTGTCGATGTGCCAGAGGCGCGTCTGTAGCAATTACGATGATGAATGAACCGTCTCGATGACGCTCCGGTGTTAAATCGGTGATTTCCTCTCCAACAGGAACACCATCAATTCGGAGTTGGTGGCGACGACCGCCGTTTGCATTGACCAGCACCCCCAAGGTGTAAGTCTGATCTGCCACTTTCACCACGCGGGATGCAGTGCCTATTCCGGCTTTGAATCCGTAGGAACGCATCCCTGTGCCAGCGCCGACGCATCCTTGCGGTACGGCACCTCCAGCGGCGCTCTCGATTGCCGTAATAGCATGTTCAGACGTAACATGCAGCCCGCTAATGTCATTGAGCCCCCCATCGTAACATTCAGCGACGATGGGCAGAATAATGTGAGATCGTGGATATCGCTTAATCATATATCGCACTACACCGTCGTGGACTGCCCCGACACTTAGCGTATTGGTGAGCATGATGGGCGACTCAATCAAGCCGGATTCGTTGACCCACGCAAGTCCGGTGGCTTCACCGTTTCCATTGATAACATGGGCAGCACCAAATACTCTATTTGACCAAACGTCATCACGTGGAATCACTGCGGTAACCCCCGTGCGAACGCTGTCTCCAAAATTCAAAGTAACATGACCAACCTTTACCCCGGCGACATCGGTAATCGCATTGTGTGTTCCCGGCTCGTATATTCCAATGCGAATACCAAGATCGCGTGCGGACGCTCTCGACTCGGACGGCAACGTGCTGTGGCATATGGGCGTAAAAACCAAATGGAGGATTAGAGAATTTATCACTGCGATGTACAGATTCCGAATTTGCGTTTTCATAGAATGTTCCTGTATCTAAAGCGGGTGTGCGCTCAATCCTTTTTCTTTCAACTGTTTCAAATAGATTTGGCGTATGTGATTGAAAATCTCAATATACACGGGTGTGCGGTAATCCGGGTAAGTCCACTCCCATGGCTGGAAGGTTTTGTCGCGGAACTTTAGCGTATTCTCCGCGTAGATTCCATCCTCAAGATGAATACGATGGGCATGATCTTTTGTGGACGCGAGAATTAACTTGGCAGCAGAGATATAGCCGGGATCGAGATTCACTAGGCGACGTATTGTCTCTTTTTCTGCGAAATCCTGCTCCACCGAATTCGTAAAGTATTTCGTTGCTGGGAGTTCATCAGGCAGGATGAGTCGATTGAAACTTATGAACTGGCGTTGAAGCTCCCTGCCCATCTCTTGTTCATAGTAGGCGGTGTAGTCGAAAGGCATAAGTTGGCTTGCAAAGTCGATTTCGCCAAGTCGCTTTTCCAATTCGAGGCGCACAGCCTCTAGGAGATTCGCGTCGGCGGTGATGATACCAACTATTAGCTTGACAAACGAAGGCGGTTTAATCTGTCCCACAATCAAGTGTTGAAAGCTCTGAACGAAGCCAAGAAGCAAAATAATACTAATCGACAGGAGAATCCCAAAACTGAATTCAGTATATCATGATGACGCTAACACGTCAATTGGGCTTCGGGAGGCGACCAGGGGAAACGCAGCTAAATTTTCTGCCTGACAAAAAAGCAAGTCAGGCTAAGTTTGTAATAATTTTTTAGGGGTCGTAGGTTGGGTTGAAGAGAATTCGTTAATGATCGTTAATCTTAGAGAGGCTTTCGAGTGCTCACTTTGCCTGAACCTGACAAAATTTGAGTGAAACCCAACAGTAATCGTACATTCTTCCGCCATGGGACATCCTCTGTAATTAGTTACGTTTCCACTGGGGAGGCGACTTTCTTATTTGTGTGTCCGTTGAAGTGCTCAATTACTGTACAGCATACAAACTCTCGGCATAGTTGGATGCTGTCTTAATTCTCGACGCGATGTCACACTATAACGAGATTGTTATTCCAAAGTTCGGATCGGAATTACGATTCTTTTAGGAAAAATTTAAAATAATCTTGACATCCGCGCAAGGTTTCTTGTATAATATTTCGTTGCGCCTAGTTTAGGGTTAATCTATGACCAGCATCAATGTTGCCCCTCAACTCCCCACCGACGCACAGTATTAACGTGTAACGTGTGCCCCACATAAGGTAAACGGTGTAAAGTATGCCCCATTCAGTCAACTTTGGGAAACGTGAACGACTCTCCTTTGCGAAATCACCAGAAATCATGAATCTCCCGGATTTGATTGAGATTCAGAAATCATCCTACCAAGATTTTCTCCAAGCAGACGTAGACGACGAGAAACGTAAAGATGAAGGTTTACAAGCCGTATTCAGCGAGATTTTCCCAATCACCGACTTCTCGGAAACCTCTAGTCTCGAATTTGTAAGCTACTCCCTCGGCGACCCAAAATATGACATCAACGAGTGCCAGTATCGTGGATTTACTTACGGTGTACCATTAAAGATTCGCGTGCAACTCATACTGCGCGAGTTGGACAAAGACACCGGAGACAAGCAAGTCATTGATATTAAGGAATCCGATGTCTACATGGGCGAAATTCCGCTGATGACGGAAAAAGGCACGTTTTTCATCAACGGAGCGGAACGAGTCATTGTAAGCCAACTGCATCGCTCTCCCAGCGCTACTTTCAACGAAGAAACTCACACAAGCGGACACAAACTTTTTGTCGCTAAGATTGTCCCGTACCGCGGTGCGTGGATTGAATTTGAATACGATATCAAAGACCAAATTCATGTCCGCTTAGACCGTCGGAAAAAGATGCTCGTCACTATTTTGTTGCGTGCATTGGGTTGGGAGACAGATGAGCAGATTCTCAAATTATTCGCAAAAACTGAAGTGCAGACATTGAGCGACAAGCTTGAGAATCTGGCAGCTCTTGAGGGAAAAGTTCTTGCTGCCCCCGTGATCGATGCGAGTACCGGTGAGGTGTTGCTTGAAGCCAATATCGACCTGACGGAAGAAGAACTCGCGACACTTCAAGAAGCCGGTATTGAAAGTATTGAGATACTGGATGAAGAAGATGCCCGAAGGATTCAATTTCTGCGAAACACGTTACAGCGTGACGTGCAATCCGACTACAAAGAGGGACACATCCAAGATCAAGCGCTAGTCGAGATTTTCCGCAGGATTCAACCTGGAGATCCGCCAACTCTGGAAAGCGCCCGTAGTCGTTTCGAGAAGTTAATTTTCGACCCCGCCCGATACGATCTTTCCCGCGTGGGGCGCTATAAACTCAATGAAAAGCTCGGATCGCTTTCCATCTACCGGAACGGCACGTCTGATGACTCGTCCGGTTCAAATGGGCTACCAGACGAATGTGTTCGCATTCTACGGCGAGAAGATATCGCTGCTACACTCGATTATCTGATGCATGTTCAAGACAGCAATGGCGAAATGGATGACATTGACCACTTGGGAAATCGCCGCGTGCGAGCCATTGGTGAACTTCTCCAAAACCAAATACGCACAGGCCTGATCCGAGTTGTTCGCGCTACACGAGAACGAATGACAGCTCAAGAACTGGAGAGCGCCACGCCGCCTGATCTCATAAATCCAAAACCGTTGACCGGGGCAATTAAGGACTTTTTCGGGTCCAGTCAGTTGTCCCAGTTCATGCAGCAAACCAATCCGATTGACGAGCTAACTCACAAGCGGCGCCTTAGCGCTCTTGGCCCTGGCGGGCTACACCGCGAACGAGCCACGTTTGAAGTTCGCGATGTGCACCGTACGCATTATGGTCGTGTGTGTCCGATTGAAACGCCTGAAGGTCCCTCCGTGGGCTTGATCGTCTCGCTCTCCACATACGCTCGCGTAAATGAATACGGGTTTTTGGAAACGCCTTATCGGAAAGTGAAGGACGGCGTCGCAACCGGTGAAGTTACACACATGACTGCGGACAAAGAAGACGCTTTCGTCATCGCACAAGCAAACACAAAACTCAATTCCAACGGTAAGATAATCGAAAAACAGGTTTCCACTCGCTTCAAAGGGGATTTCCCGCGAATGGCTCCAAAGGAGGTCGATTACCTCGATGTCTCCTCAAAACAGATTGTCGGAGTCTCCGCGTCGCTGATTCCGTTTCTTGAACACGACGATGCCAACCGTGCACTCATGGGAGCGAATCAGCAACGTCAAGCAGTGCCATTGGTACGTCCACAGGCACCCCTAGTCGGAACGGGTATGGAATACAGAGCCGCTCGCGACTCTGGTGCTGTTGTGCTTGCAAAACGCGACGGTGTCGTTGAAAGTATTTCCGCCGCCGAAATTATTGTCCGCACCGATGATGCTTTCCGCGTTGATGGCGGCGAACAGTCCTTCTCTGAAATGGGCTACGACGTTTATCATCTGACGAACTTCAAGCGATCTAACAACGGGACTTGCATCCATCAGATTCCGTGCGTTGCAGTAGGAGAACATGTTGAAGCAGAGCAGGTAATCGCCGATGGTACTGCTACCGACAACGGTGAACTTGCTTTGGGCAACAACGTTCTGGTGGCGTTCATGCCTTGGGAAGGATATAACTTTGAAGACGCGCTTCTCATCAGCGAGTCTTTGGTATCAGATGATACCTTCACCTCCATCCACATTGATGAATTTGACGTTGAAGCACGCGATACGAAGATGGGACGCGAGGAAATTACTCGCGATATTCCCAACCTATCAGAAGAAGCCCTGAATCAGCTTGACGACGAGGGTATTATTCGTGTCGGCTCGATTGTCCGACCGGGAAGTATCCTTGTGGGGAAGGTGACACCAAAGGGCGAAAGCGACTTGGGGCCCGAAGAGAAGTTGCTCAGGGCTATTTTCGGCGAGAAGGTCGGCGAAGTGCGCGACGCATCTACGTATGCCAAACCGGGCGTAGAAGGTGTGGTCATTGATGTCAAAGTTTTCTCTCGTAAAGAACGCGAGAATGATAGACAGACCGAACTGCGTGAAGTTGCCAAGGAAAAAACCGTTGAAAAGGTTTGGCGGGAAAAACGCGAACTCATCAATCGACGGCGAAACGAAGAGATTCGACATGCTTTGCTTGGAAAAAGCTTGGCACAACCAGTTTCCGATGGTGACCTTCAATTGGCGGAAGAGGGTGACATCGTCACCGAAGCATTGCTCGGAAACGATGTCCTTCTCAATTCGATTGTGGTCGATGATGCCGACGCAATGGATCGCATTGAACGTATTCAACTACTCGCCGATGGCCGCATTCAAGAATGTACTACTGAGAAGGATACGGAGTTAGAGAAGATTCGGAAAGGCGACGAACTCAAACCGGGAGTAATCAAACTTGTTAAAGTGTACGTTGCAAATCGTCGAAAGATTTCCGTCGGAGACAAGATGGCGGGACGACACGGAAACAAGGGAGTCGTTGCCAAGATTCTCCCTCAAGAAGACATGCCTTACCTTGAGGACGGCACTCCCGTAGGTATCGTCCTGAACCCGTTAGGTGTCCCTTCCCGAATGAACGTTGGACAGATTCTGGAAACCCACCTTGGCTGGGCAGCTAAAGCATTGGGACTTCATATTGCCACGCCGGTTTTTGACGGTGCAATAGAATCAGAAATTTCAGAACTTCTTGAAAAGGCAAATTTACCGGACACTGGGAAAACCACGCTCTACGATGGACGGACAGGGACGCCTTTCGCACAGAAGGTTACGGTAGGTTATACTTACATCTTGAAACTCAATCACCTCGTTGATGATAAGATTCATGCGCGGAGCACCGGACCCTATTCTCTGGTGACTCAACAACCGCTTGGCGGCAAAGCCCAACAAGGGGGACAACGATTTGGAGAGATGGAAGTCTGGGCGCTTGAGGCATACGGTGCAGCTTACACGCTCCAAGAGTTGTTGACAATTAAATCGGACGATGTGACAGGTCGAAGTAAAATCTACGAATCGATTGTCAAAGGGGAAAATGCACCAAACCCGGGAACTCCGGAGTCCTTTAACGTCCTTGTCAAAGAATTACAGAGTTTGGGACTTGATGTAAATCTTGAACAACGCGACTCACAGCCTGATGAAACAGGCGATCTCCCTGCAATGCCGTGGCCAGAAGATCGTGGGTGATAATTTTGTCATGCTTCTCGACGACTCATGTCGCGTTGAAGTCAAGTCCGACCGAAGCCGAATACCCGTCTTAACACATAGAACTATCCAATAGCCGGCAATTCGGATTCCAGACCGAGCGGGCCAAACAGTTACTATCAGAGTATACACAATCGGTGACTGTAACGTAGTCCTCACGTATCGTTTTGTTCCGCGTGTACAGTTAGATTGCGACCTGATGTAGATATAATTTCGTTGGGAACCTAGCCTGAGGTTGCTCTTCCCTTTAACTGGTTCCACCTTAAGGTTGCAAGAGTCGATAATCTCCTCATGAAGAGTAACCACCCATCTGACTAAATTGATAGACGTAACGAGGTTCAGCTCTACCCAGTAAACAGGAAGGCGAGAACAATCGCCTCATTTTCCACACATTTAAGGAGAATTGCCTTGTCAGCGAATCTAAACAACTTCGACGTAATATCAATTCGAATTGCATCACCAGAACAGATAAAAAGCTGGGCAAAACAAACTTCGTGCAAACGGCGAAGTAACGGTATATGGCCCTGTCCGATGATGAACGAATGTTCCTGTGCCGAAGTCCGCAAACCTGAAACTATAAATTATCGAACATTTCGTCCGGAACGCGACGGGTTATTCTGTGAAGCGATTTTTGGTCCCCAGAAAGATTGGGAATGTGCATGCGGGAAGTATAAACGCATTAAGCATAAAGGTACTATTTGCGATCGATGCGGAGTCGAAGTGACGCATCAACGCGTGCGCCGAGAACGGATGGGATATATCCAACTCGCTGCCCCAGTGTCCCACGTTTGGTTTTTCAAAGGGATTCCGTCGCGGCTCGGCCTCTTTTTAGACCTGTCATCTCGAGATGTTGAACGCATTCTCTATTTTGAAGCTTTCATTGTCTTGGAGGTCTCGGATCCGAACTGCCCATTGAAAGTCAAGCAGTTGTTAACGGAAGAAGAGTACAATGAGCATCTTTCTCAATTTCCCGACGGATTTCGTGTAGGAATGGGTGCCGCGGCAGTTCACGAGTTATTGTCACGTATTGATTTGGATCAGGAAATTGAAACTTTACGTGTCGAACTTGAGGAGACCGGCAGTAAGCAAAAGGCAAAGAAACTAGCAAAACGACTCAAGCTGGTATTGGGATTCAAGAAGTCTGGAAATAAACCGGAATGGATGATTCTTTCGGTTATTCCAGTTATTCCTCCCGATCTTCGACCACTGGTTGCGCTTGATGGTGGACGATTCGCTACCAGTGACCTCAACGACTTGTATCGGCGGGTAATTAACCGCAATAATCGGCTCAAACGGTTGACCGAACTACGCGCCCCCGATGTCATCATCCGCAACGAGAAACGGATGTTACAAGAAGCCGTTGACGCCTTATTGGACAACGGCAGACACGGTCGGATGGTGCGCGGTCCCGGAAATCGTCCTCTCAAGTCCCTGGCAGATATGCTGAAGGGGAAGGTTGGTCGTTTCCGACAAAACTTATTGGGTAAGCGCGTCGATTACTCTGGACGCAGCGTTGTTGTAGTAGGTCCTGACCTCCAACTTCACCAATGTGGATTGCCGAAAGAGATGGCTCTCGAACTGTTCAAACCCTTCATAATCCGGAAACTTCAAGAAAAAGATTATGCACACACCATCAAACGCGCGAAGCACATGACCGATCAGATTTCGCCTGAGGTGTGGGAAGTTCTTGAGGAAGTGATTGATGAGCACCTAGTGATGCTCAACCGAGCGCCAACTCTGCACCGCCTCGGCATTCAAGCATTCCAGCCTATATTGGTCGAAGGGAAGGCAATCCGTGTTCATCCACTCGTCTGCAAAGCCTTTAACGCAGACTTTGACGGGGATCAGATGGCAGTACACGTCCCACTTTCCGTAGAGGCACAGATAGAAGCAAAGTTGCTTATGATGGCGCCTCGAAACATTCTTAAACCTGCCCATGGGGACGCCATTGCCGTTCCTGAACTTGATATGGTACTTGGCTGTAGTTTCCTGACCAAATCCATTCCCACATCCGATCAGGACGGTCAGAACTTACGTCATTACCGTAATTCCGACGAGGTCATTATGGCGCATGAATGCGATAGACTAGGTCTACATGATTCTATTTTATTGCATGTCGATGGCGCCGCCTCACCTATCGATACAACCGTTGGGCGCGTCATCTTCAATCAGGTTGTTCCCGACGAACTTCAGTTCACCGATCTGAAGACTGAACAGCGAATTAATTTCATCAATCAAGAAGTCCGATCCAAAGACCTCTCACGGCTCGTCTCCCACTGTTTCAACGAACTTGGAAATAGCCGAACAGTTGAATTCCTCGATGAACTCAAGCGAGTCGCTTTTCATTATGCTACATTTTCTGGTCTCTCAATCGGTATGGACGATTTGATTATACCTGAAGCGAAGGAGACATTGATTACCGAAGCAAGAAAGAAAGTGGACGCAATCGAGAAGGAATATCGGCGTGGCGGCGTCAGCGAGGGAGAGCGATATAATCAGGTTATTGATGTATGGCACCAATTAATTCAATCGGTTGAGGCGGCGCTGTTCGATTCCTTGGAAGAAGGACGCGAGGATGAAATTAGAGGATTCAATCCGGTGCACGTTATGGCGGACAGTGGTGCTCGCTCCAAGAAAGAACCGATTCGTCAAATCAGCGGCATGCGCGGTTTGATGACAAAACCGAGCGGCGCAATTATCGAACAGCCGATTGAATCGTGTTTCCGTGAAGGTCTCAGTGTCCTTGAATACTTCATCTCGACACACGGGGCACGTAAAGGTCTAGCTGATACCGCAATCAAGACCGCTTCCTCCGGCTACCTCACGCGCAAATTGGTTGATGTTGCTCAGGATGTCATGATAACGACGACGGACTGTGGTACATTGAACGGCATCACGAAAGTGGCAGGAGAAACGGAAGATGATACGCTTGCCGATCGAATTCATAGCAGAACTGCTAGCGAGGACATTGTCAATCCAAACGACGACACCGTCATGGTCGCTAGAGATAGTCTGATTGACCCATTAACCGCCGAGAAGATTGAAGCGGTGGGAATTACAGAGGTCCGTGTACGATCCGCGCTGACATGTGAAGCCCCTCATGGAGTCTGCTCCAAGTGTTATGGCGCCGATTTGACAACTGGACAGTTCATCGACATCGGTGAGGCTGTCGGCATTATTGGCGCCCAGTCAATTGGAGAACCGGGAACACAGTTGACAATGCGGACCTTTCACACCGGTGGCACCGTGACAGCCGGTGATTTTCAATTTCAATCCCGAATTGAAGCTCGGCACGATGGTCGCGCTAAATACGAGAAGATTGAGGTTACGGAGCGCACGCTGCCCGATTCCGAAGTCATAGAAAGGGTTGTGCTCTCTCGCAATGGGCAGTTGCTAATCGTTGATGAGAACGGCAGGACGGTGGAACGCCATCAAGTGCCGATTGGGGCGACCCTTTGTGTCGAAGATGGTGCTATGGCGACTAAGGGCAATCCGGAGACAAACGATCCGCCGCCTACCCTTTTGCTTGAGCGCGATCCCTATCGTGTGCCAATTCTGACGGAACACAACGGAGTTGTGGTATTTCGGGACATCATTGAGGGACATACCGTTCAAGAAGACAAAGCATCGGGGCTTGCAGAAAGGGTAATTGTAGAATACAAGGGCGAGGACCAACCTCGAATGGAGATTCAAACCCCCGATGGTGATGTGCTAACGAGCTATCCGATGCCGACAGGGGCTCATTTGTCCGTTGTCGACGGTGAAAAGGTCAAGGCTGGAACCGTGTTGGCGAGATTGCCGGAAAAGAGTGCCACCAGCCAAGACATTGTGACTGGACTGCCTCGAGTAACGGAACTCCTTGAAGCCCGAAGGCCCAAAGATAGGGCAGTCATCGCCGAAATCGAGGGATATGTTAAACTGGAAGGTATTTCCAGGGGGATGCGCTTAGTTCGAATTGAGCACGGTGACGTAGCGAGTGGGTTGTATCGTATTCCGGTTGGAAAGCACCTCGTTGTGCATGAAAATGATTGGGTGGACGCTGGTGACCTGCTAACGGACGGTTTTCTCGACCCGCACGATATTCTGAAGATTAAGGGCGAGGAGGAAGTTCAATCCTATCTGGTCAATGAAGTTCAGGCTGTCTATCGTAGCCAAGGTGAACACATTAACGACAAGCATATTGAGGTGATTGTTCGCCAAATGCTGAATAAGGTAAAAATTCTCTCGGCAGGAGATACTGAGTTTCTCGAGGAAGACGAAGTGGACCGGTCCGTTTTCCATCGGATCAATCGCCGGGTTGAAAACGATGGGGGACAGCCAGCCATCGCCGACCCAATATTGCAAGGCGTCACAAAGGCTGCGCTAAGCACTGAAAGTTTCATCTCGGCTGCCTCATTCCAGCAGACAACAAACGTACTGACTAAAGCCTCGGTTGTCGGACAGAAGGATTATCTCAAAGGTTTGAAGGAAAACGTCATCATGGGTCGCCTGATTCCTGCAGGCAGCGGAGTGCCTAGTTTCCGGAAGATTGATGTATATCCTGAATCCGAAGAATTACCAAGCACGGAGGATACGCTACTACCTAGTGCTGACGAGGAGGGCCAGGCTGCAGATTAGAATTTCCAAGCGATATTAGGACTAGACAAACGATCCAATTGCTGTCTATTTTTGTTTCAGCAAACGATTAACTGTCTCCCAAGAATCGACGTGCAAAATGCGCTTATCCGTAGAGCGTGTTTCCGAACAATCCTCCGTTTGACGAGATTCTTCAGTAACGCGCTTTATTGAGATTTGAAATCGATCGACTGTTCTCAAGAACGTCTGGTTCTCGCCAATAAGTATGCCCACGTCGGCTTCAAGCATCGCGCGTAGATCCGATAGCGAATCGCCGACGTAGGCAGTTAGTCCGGTTTTTGATCGTCGAGATTTGAAATATCGCCACTTGTCGTGAGCAGAAACAACTCGCAACCCAATTTCGCCAGTGGAGTATCCTTGTTCATCAAATAGGAAGTGGTTCGACACCACTGCATCGCAGAATCCTTTCACCGCTTCCGAAACAAAAACCTGCGACCAATTGGCAGACAATATCTCGACAGTAACTCCCGCAGAACGCATCTCTGATAGACATGCTCTGGCGCCTTCTCGTTTCTGAACCTGCTTTCCCGCTTTTCGCAACTGCTCCTTCCTTAACCCCGCCAAGAATCCTTTATTCATGACCCTGCCGATTGAAGCCACGTCCAGAGACTCAATGTTGCTCAGGAAGTCGACAACGGTTCCTTGACAATTCTCACGAGGACCGTTCAGCCATTTATTGCATCTGTGAGAATACCGGGTTCTGTACCATTCAACCATCTGCTTCCATTCTTCTATAGTTGGAAAATCACCGATGGCGCGGTTTTGCATCGCGGCTGTAACTAAGGTCTGAATTGTGTCTTTCTGCGAGATGGTTTCATCAAAGTCGGAGATCAGTTTATCAACTCGGTAAATTGGCATAAGGAATTGTGTAACTGTTTAGCCTATCAATCTGTTTTGGGAATGTTGGTTCGTCGTGCTGCAGTTTGATCCCTGTTCCTACACTATGAACGTAATGTAGGAGCGATCAAGCGACTGATTAAGGAGATCAACCGAGTGAATAACGAGGGATCAATGGAGCGAATAGCGACTGCGATAGCCAATCCTGATAGTAAATCCTGCGATAGAAAATCCCTCTTCAGGTCGCGACTTCCTGTTGGCGCGTAAGTTCTGGGCTGAACTAAACAATTACGGAATTGTTAATGCGTAAGGAACACAAAGTCAATGGACAAACTCTAGGCCCTTTAACTCACGTTCGGCCCCAGCATCTTTCCCGGATCTACAATCTGGTCGAATTCTGCTTCCGTTAAAAACTCTAGTTCGAGCGCCGCTTGGCGCAAGGTCTTTCCTTCGCTATGCGCCTTCTTGGCGACTTGAGCCGCGTTGTCATAACCGATATGCGGATTTAGTGCTGTTACCAACATTAAGGATTCGCGCAGATATTGTTCGATTTGGTTCCGATTTGGTTCAATGCCGACGACGCAGTTCGTGCGGAATGATCGGCAAGCGTCCCCGAGGAGACGCACCGATTGCAGCGCGTTGTACGCAATAACCGGCATGAACACATTCAGTTCGAAGTTACCCGACGCTCCCGAGAATGCAATTGTTGTATCATTGCCAATCACTTGGGCACACACCATCAACATTGCCTCACACTGCGTCGGATTGACTTTCCCCGGCATGATTGAACTTCCGGGTTCGTTCTCAGGCAAGAAAAGCTCTCCAAGCCCGCAACGAGGACCACTACCCAACCAACGGATGTCATTGGCGATTTTGAAAAGCGAACCTGCCAACAGCTTAAATGCACCGCTGGCTTCAACAATTGCGTCGCGTGCGCCTAAGGATTCAAACTTATTTGGCGCCGATACAAATCGAATCCCCGTGCGTTCACTGATTGCGGCAACCGCACGGTCGGCATATTCCGGATGGGCATTTAAGCCGGTTCCAACGGCTGTGCCACCAATAGGCAGTTCATGCAGGTGTGGCAATACGTGATCGATGGCTCGCAAGGCGCTGGTTAACTGCTGAGCATACCCGCTGAATTCTTGTCCCAAGGTCAGAGGTGTGGCGTCCATCAGATGTGTTCGCCCAGTTTTCACAATATCGGAAAACGCTTCCGCTTTGGCGGAAAAGGCATCCCGAAGGGCTGTCACTTCTGGCACTAGGTGATTGCGAATGCGATCAACAATTGCCACATGGATAGCCGTTGGGAAGGCGTCATTGGTGGATTGAGATTTGTTAATGTGATCATTGGGGTGGATAGGTTCTTTGCTGCCCAGAACGCCGCCAAGCATTTCAACCGCTCGATTCGCGATTACTTCATTTGTATTCATGTTAGTCTGGGTGCCGCTGCCCGTTTGCCAGACAACCAGTGGAAAGTGGTCGTCCAATTTTCCGTCTATCACCTCTTGAGCTGCCTGCAAAATTACCTTCGTTTTATCCGGGTCAAGCATCCCAAGGTCCGAATTGACTTGAGCAACCGATTGTTTCACAATCCCAAGCGCCCATAGCATTTCACGCGGGAAGCGTTCTCTTCCAATTTCAAAGTTCTGTAACGATCTCTGTGTTTGCGCTCCCCAATACTGATTGGCAGGAACCTCAATTTCGCCCATACTGTCTTTTTCGATTCTTGTTTTCATCACTATTTTTCTCCGATTTGTCCTTCAATGACGTTAATGACTACCGCGTATTATAGCACTTCCGACTGCCGCCGCTCAACCGAATTTGGAGAGATTTAAGGTTGATAAAACCTCGTCCGGCATGATATAGTCTTTCACGAAGAACTGATACGAATCAAGGAGAAATGGTCATGAGTAACTTGTCCTTGACTAACCCTTACCTGACCCGGGACCTATCGCCCCCATCACCGCGGAGTTTCCGTGACCGCCAATGGTGCGCACGAGGGTATCAGTCAAGTTTGAGGCCTATTTCACCGGAAAGTGAGCTTGGAGTTCTCATCGGCCAGATGGGATGGGTGGGTAGCCACGCGCATGCCCACGGATATCTGTGGGGATCTGCAGGGAACATGGGTGCTTTGCTTGATGAATCCATCGATCCCGATTGTCTACTGCCATACGTCGAATCACCGCGTTATGCGTTACCACCCGCAATTACCGTACCTGGATTGGCAGGGCGGCGTGTGCTCTTGACCAAATCAGGGGCAAGGCTAGACATGATTTCGCTGGAGCATCCAGCGCTGAATTTGTCGATTGTCGAAGTAGAAGTCGACGGAGTCCATTACCGCATGCGCTTCGGCACGCAGTCGGCGTCTCAGCTAAAAACGGAGCA
This sequence comes from Candidatus Poribacteria bacterium, assembly GCA_965220415.1. Taxonomy (GTDB): domain Bacteria; phylum Poribacteria; class WGA-4E; order WGA-4E; family JAJDTR01; genus JAJDTR01. Next base: position 5,084,188 of record OZ244829.1, on the reverse strand, counting down.
ACAAAACCCGCCCAAACCAACCAGCGAAATGTTCCACTACATGTTGGTCTTCGATCAGCTGGAATCATACGGGTTCAAGGCTCTGGTTCATCTACAGCCGAAGTTCCTGAATCTCATCTCCCGCACCGAGCACGGACATCCATCTCGCTTCTATGATTTTCTCAAAGGCTATGAACCGGAAACTCCAATAATGTACGAAGATTGTGGAGGAATCGGATTCGTCCAAGAACGGGCTCCCGGAATCCCGGAATTATCCTATGAAAGCCTGCGACTCTTCAAGATGGAGGATTATCCTTCCCAACCGGCTGACGCGATGCGTCACATTCTCTACTGGGTTGGACACGGAACTTTCTCTAGAGGGGTTGATTTGTTGGATGCCTACAAGCATGGCGAATATTTCGAGGCAGCGGCACGCATGGCATGGGAAGCGAACCAGGGAAGGATTGACGCGCAGCCCTATAGCGAAGAAATCGTGAATTGTATTCTAAGTGAATTTCACGCCAACCAGAATTCTACAGGCCCGTTAGCGCCAGAAGAAGAGAAAGAACACGGCGTTTATAACTATCCATGATTTGGTTTCGAAATAACCCCCGAATCAACCACATTTGAGATTCTCTCTGCCAACGTCTAGAGTTCTTAGCGTCAATTACAAAAACATGGATAGAAAACGCGACGACCCGTTCTTCTCAATTGCACAATGCAACGATTCCGAGATTGACCTTGGTCTAGGTGCGCTCCTAATTGCCAAAGATGCCTATCCAGAGCTCGACACGCGTGCCTACATGGAACAGTTGGATCGAATGGCACTGGAAGTAAAGGGACAGATTGGCGAAACTACTGAGCCAAGTAGGCAAATCGCACAGTTAAACCACTACTTGTTTGAAGAGAAATCATTCAAAGGCAATCAAGACGACTATCACAACCCTCGAAATAGTTATCTTAACGATGTGCTCGAGCGTAAACTCGGTATCCCGATTACCCTCTCAGTTGTATACATCGAAACTAGCAAGCGAATCGGATTGCCAATCGTCGGTGTTGGTTTCCCGGGACATTTTATCGTTAAACACAAAGGAGAGTACCTTGAAACCTACATTGACCCGTTCCACGGCGGACGAGTCCTGTCCGATGATGAACTGTGCGAACAATTGGAATCAGTTTTCCAACAGCCCACTCCCCTACAACCTGAATTCTTGAGGCAAGTCAGCAACAAGGAGATTTTGGCGAGAATACTGCGTAACCTCAAACAGATTTACTTCAAGGAAAAAGCATACGCTCGCACAATATCGGCTAGTGAGCGAATTATTTGGCTGCTTCCAGACTTTGCGCAAGAACACCAAGATCTCGGTTATCTCTATTATAAAACCAATGCTTACGGCAAGTCGCTAAAATCCTTTGAGGAGTATCTGCGGATTTCAGGCAATCCCCCTGATCGAGAGGATATTGAGGAAAACATAGGATTGTTGAAAAAACGAATGGCAATTCTGAATTAGAATACAGCCGAAGAACCCGTATGATTGAATCGTTTTGTCGATGTAATAGACAGAATGTAACTGTTTAGCCCATCAATCTGTTTTGGGAATGTTGGTTCGCCGTGCTGCAGTTTAATCCCTGTTCCTATACCATCAAGCGGACGGATAGTGAGTGATCAAATGAGATCAAGCGACTGGATAGGAAGCGCGATAGAGATCTTGATAGCGAATGCGATAGAGTTCCCATAGAGATCCCTGAGCGTAATGTAGGAGCGATCAAGCGACTGATTAAGGAGATCAACCGAGTGAATAACGAGGGCGATAGTAAATCCTGCGATAGAAAATCCCTCTCCAGGTCGCGATTTCCTGTTGGCGCGCAAGTTCTGGACTGAACTAAACAATTACGACAGAATGCTGCTGAATACGGAAACGGAAAAAGGGTTGCTTTTCCAATCCCCAATGTGTTATTTTAGGGCTTTCTGCGTCTTATGGAATTGACCATTTCACTCCGTGTTCGTGATGAGAAATCATATTCTGTATTAGCCTACATCTGCGAAGACACAAGGACAGTTTGGAGGAAACCGTTCATGACGCATCCCGAATTAACGTTGGCGGAACGTCGTTTTGGCGAGACAACACGCCGAGATGCTTGGTGGCTACAGCCTTTAGCCGTGTTCGTCGGATTAACCACGTTTGGCATTTATTCCCTCTGGGCTGCTTTTCAGAACGCCCACTACACGTTCGGACCTTATCTATCCCCATTTTATTCGCCGGAGCTCTTTGGGAGTTCATATCACAGTTGGTTTGGAGATAAACCCGGCTGGTGGCCTCTTTGGCTTCCGTTTTCCCCAGCTTTTCTCATTCTGTGGGCACCTCTCGGTTTTCGTTTGACGTGTTATTATTACCGCGGCGCCTATTATAAGGCATTTTGGGCGGACCCGCCCTCATGTACCATCGGCGAACCTCGAAAGGGGTATCGTGGTGAACATTCATTCCCGTTAATAATCCAGAATGTGCATCGTTATTTTCTCTATTTCGCCTTACTCTTCTTAATTTTTCTATCCCATGATGCGTGGAAGGGCTTTTGGTTCAAAGACGGCAGTGGTACGACATTCGGGATTGGAATTGGTTCTCTCGTACTTGTTGGAAATGTCATCTTTCTCGGCGGATACACGCTTGGCTGTCATTCGCTTCGGCATCTCGTAGGTGGTTTTCTGGATCGACTTTCGAGTGCACCGGTGCGCCGGTCCACCTACGATTGCGTTAGTTGCCTGAATCGTCGACACATGTTGTGGGCGTGGATGAGCCTGTGCTGGGTGGGCTTTTCGGACATCTATGTTCGACTGTGCTCTATGGGAATATTGACCGACTGGAGAATTTTGTAATGAGCCAATACGAAACACACACGTACGATGTATTGGTGATTGGTGCCGGTGGCGCCGGGCTACGTGCTGCAATTGAAGCCTCTGCCGCCGGAGTATCCGTGGGATTGGTGTGCAAGTCTCTATTGGGCAAAGCACACACCGTGATGGCTGAAGGCGGCGTCGCTGCGGCGTTGGCTAATGTCGATGAGAGGGATAGTTGGAAAGTTCACTTTGCAGACACCATGCGGGGTGGACAGTATCTCAACAATTGGCGCATGGCTGAAATTCACGCCAAGGAGGCACCGGACCGGGTGCGTGAACTGGAAGCCTGGGGAGCGCTTTTCGATCGGACTGCCGATGGTCGTATTCTGCAACGCAATTTTGGCGGGCATCAATATCCCAGACTTGCCCATGTCGGGGACCGGACAGGATTGGAGATGATTCGAGTATTGCAAGACCACGGCGTTCACCAAGGCGTCGATGTGCACATGGAGTGTACGGTCGTCTCCATCCTTAAAGACGGCGATCGCATTGCGGGGGCATTTGGTTATGAGCGAGAGAAGGGGCGATTCAAGGTATTTCGTGCAAAAGCAATCGTACTCGCGACTGGCGGTGTGGGAAAAGCCTACAAGATCACGAGCAATAGCTGGGAATATACCGGTGACGGTCATTCACTCGCCTACCACGCAGGTGCGGAACTCATCGATATGGAGTTTGTTCAGTTTCATCCGACCGGCATGGTTTGGCCTCCGAGTGTACGTGGAATATTGGTCACGGAAGGAGTACGCGGAGAAGGGGGAGTACTGAAAAACAATCAGGGAGAACGGTTTATGTTCAGCCATATTCCAGATCTCTATATCAACCAAACATCTGATGACCCTGAGGAAGGCTGGCGATACACGCAGGGCGATCGAAACGCGCGAAGACCTCCGGAACTTCTCACCCGCGATCATGTGGCGAGATGTATTGTTAGCGAAGTTCAAGAAGGACGCGGTAGCCCGCACGGCGGTGTATTTCTTGATATTGCATGGATTAAGGAGAAGTTATCGAATGCGGAAGACCACATTAAACGAAAATTACCGAGTATGTACCATCAATTCATGCAATTAGCGGATCTTGATATCACGAAAGAACCAATGGAAGTTGGGCCCACCACCCACTACATCATGGGTGGCATACGAGTCGATGGTGATTCACAAATGACCTGCGTGCCGGGGCTTTTTGCAAGCGGCGAATGCGGCGCAGGTTTACACGGAGCAAATCGCCTTGGTGGAAACTCTCTCTCCGACCTCCTGGTTCTAGGACAGCGCTCCGGGGAGTACGCGGCAAAATTTGCCCGAGAAAACGGTGGAGGCATGGTCAACGACACCGAAATCGAATCAGCGGCAAGTTGGGCGCTACGGTTTTTCAACGGTGACGCTGGTTCCAACGGCGAGAACCCGTACCAGATTCAGTACAATCTCCAAGAATTGATGCAAGAGCTTGTTGGCATCGCCCGGAGCGATGAGGGCCTAAACAGAGCACAAGTTGAGATTCAGAAATTAAATGAACAGGCGGAGCAGATAAGTATTGGAGGCAATCGAGAGTACAATCCCGGATGGCATACGGCACTTGATTTGCATAGTCTGATGACCGTGTCCGAAGCCATAGCGCTTGCTGCTTTAGAACGAAAAGCAAGTATTGGCGCACATTCACGCGACGACTATCCCGAGAAAGAAGAGCCGGGCGCGGGACGATATAACACGGTGGTGCAAAAAAATGAAGATGGCACTATGCAGGTCAGACGCGAACCTATTCCACCGATTCGGGAGGATCTTCAGGCGATAATAGAGGAGATGGGTTAATGGCAACAGCAACGTTTAAGATTTGGCGGGGTGACGCCGACCACGCGGAATTCGTCGACTATGAAAGCGAAGTTTCAGAGGGGATGGTAGTGCTGGATGCGGTGCATCAGATCCAGGCGCAGCAGGCAAATGATCTCGCCGTACGTTGGAACTGCAAAGCCGGAAAATGCGGATCTTGTTCTGCCGAAGTCAATGGCCATCCAAAATTGATGTGTATGACTCGGCTGAACGACCTACCGCTTGACCAGCCAATTACCATTGAGCCAATGCGCGCTTTTCCGCCGATTAAAGATTTGGTCACCGACGTTTCATGGAACTTCGAAGTTAAAAAGAAAATAAAAAAGTTCAACCCGCGTTCGCCTGACTCCGAAGATGGCACGTGGCGAATGGCGCAGGAAGACATTGACAGGGTACAAGAATTCCGCAAATGTATCGAGTGTTTTCTGTGTCAGGATGTGTGCCATGTACTCCGCGATCATCACCTTCACAAGGAGTTCATTGGTCCTCGATATTTTGTTCATAATGCCGCCTTGGAAATGCACCCGCTCGATACTGAGAATCGGCTTGAGGACCTGAAGGAAGCGGATGGCATCGGCTATTGCAACATTACAAAATGCTGCACGAAGGTCTGCCCGGAACACATCACAATTACGGATAACGCTATTATTCCTCTCAAGGAGCGTGTTGTCGATCAGTTTTACGACCCGTTAAAAAAACTATTTCGGATTTTCCGTCCTCGAACCTGAGGTTATTATCAGCCGAGTATCAATGGCTATCGTTAGGCTCGGGTTAGACCCCAAAAAGCATTAAACTTACGGGGCGTAGCTTGTCGTTCGGTGTTTAACCCGTTCTTGAATTCTCCCGCTCATTCAGCCCGGCGTCCTGGTTAAACCTGACGTTGTTTGAAATCTTTATAATAGACCGCGACGCCATTTCGGATGAACATAAGTCAAGATAAAGTGTATTTATAGGACAAAGGAGGAGACAGAAATGAAATTTGCGAAACGCTGTAGTTTGATTTTAAGTTGCTTAGTCATCGTATCCCACGCCGCTTGCATTTCAGGAGGCGTATCAAGCAAAATCGACAAATTGATCGAAGCGAAGGATTACCACGGAGCGATCGACGTCTACCAAACGGTTGTCGATACAAAACCGGGCACATCCGAAGCCCGTAACGCCCAACTTGAGATGGCTAAGCTTTACATCAAAAAGTTAAATAAACCGGATCGCGGGGCGGAGTTATATAAGGAAATTCTCGCATCCGCGCCGGATAGCCAGGAAGCGGCAAATGCCCATTATGAATTAGGAATGTATTATTTCCGATCCAAGGAGTATGAATCCGCACAAGAACAGTTTGATACAGTTGTAAACAATTTCGCCGGATTGGAACTCAGTAATAAGGCTCAACTCATGCTTGCCAAGAGTTTTGAAGAAGCCAAGGACTATGAGCAGGCTGCAGAGATTTATGACAATTTCGCAAATCGGCATCCTACGAGCAACCGCGCGGCTCTGGCGCTTGTAAACAAAGCGCGAATTCAAAAAAATCACCTTCAGAACCGGAACGAAGCCAAGCGCACGTATCAATCAATTGTAAAAAGGTATGGTAACATTGAAGGGGTTGAAGATCAACTCAATGAAGCCAAAAAAGAGCTGACCGAGATTGGAGCGAGCATCCCCAAGCCCGACGATCCCCTTGCAACCCGAATGGGGCGTGCAGTAGAGCGGCAAAACAAACGTCGCGAAATGGATCGGCCGCGTGGAGGTGTTGAGAGAAGCCCCGCAATGGGCTCTACTGCCCATATACCGGATTCCGGATTCGGCATTAGTGCGCAGGAGGTCATGAGAAATTTTGGGGCACAGCGCGTCGGCGTACAAGGCGATCAGGATGGTACCTACTACGACGCGGAACTCATGATTGCAGAATTCCTCTATGGCGATGAATACTATCGTGATGCAGGGGCGGTTTTATTCGACGCCATCCATCGGGCGAAAGCCGACAACGCTAAGATTGATCCGTATTCCTATGTGCGCTTGTCGGTCTGCTATCGCAAATTGGGCATGCACAAACGAGCTCGTGAAATGCTCAAAGAGGCGGTCAAAAGAGATCGACAGGTTCTGGATGCCGTCATCACTACAGGTCAGAATCATTACAGTGATGCAAGGATTATGGATTCCGAGGATGACAAGCGAGATGCATATGAGCGGGCAATAGCAATCTATAACTCCGTATTGGGTTTCAATCGAAGCAAGGATGCCGATATCTATTTTCGGCTTGGTCTAGCGTATCAAAAGATGGGTAACATAGAAATGGAGCGCGAATCATTTGAGCGAGCCATCGCTGTCAAACCAGACTTTATGGACGCACTCCAATGGCTGCCGGATGTTTACAAACGAATGAAGAACCGATCGCGGGCAACAACCTTTCAGAACATCGTTGTGGGTAAGGGCGATATCTATGTGAATAAAATGGCGATTGCCGATCTCTGTTATGCTTACGAGAATTACGGAAAAGCCAAATCAAACTATTCCTCGGCTATGCGAAATGCCAAGCGCGGCGGCAAAGTCGACATTAATATGGCCTCCGCAGAACGCCTGACACACTTGCCCGGGATTGGGTCTAATTTGGCAAATGCCATAATTGCCGGTCGACCGTACGAAAGCGTTGACGATTTACTGCGTGTCGAGGGAATCAATGAGAAAAGGATAGAACCCCTTCGAAATAGAATAGCGGTGCAACGAGCCGTAGCTCGGGAAGAAAAACGACAGCGAGATAAAAGAATTGTTCATTCGACGATTCGTACCGCGATGGCGGCTCAAAAATTGGGACAGGAAGATCAGGCGAGAGGATTAATGGAGGAATTGGCTGCACAATATCCTGATCATCCGCTTTTGCCCTATGGTCAGGGCGAACTTGCCTTGATTAAGGGTGACGCAGACACAGCCATTGAATCCTTCAAGATATCGATTGAGAAAGCTCCGCACTCCGACTTTGCCCCGGTGGCTCTCGGCGAATACTACCTAACGCAGGGTTACGATGACGAGGCGTTAGCAGTTTGGGAGACATTTATTGAAGGAAACAGATACAATAGAAACGTTATTCAGCGCCTCCAGAAATTGAAATCCAGAATTGAGAGTACAGGCTCAGGGGCGGTAGAATGATCCAGAGAACGGTCTGTCGCTGCGTGTAGGGAATCTATCCTTTTTCGATCAAAATTGACGTAACTGTTTAGTGCATCAATCGGTTCGTAGTAGTACAATTCATTGCACGTCCGTTCTGGGCATGTAAGCCCCCGATTCGTCGGAATTAGCATTGTACTTCCCCACTCGGCGCGTTTTCTGCCTGCTCGGTCTGGATTGGCAATTCCAGACCGGCGGACTAAACAGTTACAAATTGACGAATCTGAACTGAAGGGGAAAGGCTATTGACAGAAAATCCTGCGGAAATGGTAAAACCCGTTGAGAAGATAGCACGGGAAGCGGGCGGTATCTTGATGGACTATTTCGGCAGGATTGCCCAAGTAGAATACAAGGGCATCGGCGATATTGTGACGGAGGCAGACAAAGCCTCTGAACAGTTCATCAAAACGAACCTTGAGTCACTATACCCTCATGATTCTACGCTTGGGGAGGAATTTGGGTTGTCGGAATTGCAGTCCGATAATTGTTGGGTTACCGATCCCCTAGATGGAACCGCCAACTATGCGGCAGGGTTACCTATCTTTTCTGTAGCGATAGGTCTGTTGCACAAAGGGAGTCCAATTCTCGGTGTTGTATTTGACCCCGTTACGGACCGCATGTTCAGCGCCGCGAAAGCGCAAACCGCGATGCTTAACGGTACTGCCATCCAAGCGAACGGGCGAGAAACATTGGATGCGATTGGGCTATTCGGATTTTCCTCCGATGTGATGAAAGCCCTAGATCCCTTCATGCAGAACCTTGCAAAAGGACGTTCGCTTGGCTCTGCCGCTCTCCACATCTGCGGCGTCGCTACCGGACATTTTGACGGTAGTCTTGATTATAATACGAAACTCTGGGATGTAACTGCTGCGGCAGCCATATTGGAGGCGGCAGGCGGGCGTATGACGTACCCATCCGGTGAAGCCATTTTTCCATTGCCGGCAGACTCGCCCGCGTATCGCGGAGCTGCCGTACCTTTCTTGGCGACCAACGGGAAACTTCATGAAGAATGTGTCAATGAACTGGCTCAAATACAGTCCTTACCGCGATGAGAATCGGTCCTAGTATCATATAGATTATTGGTAATTGTTTAGTCCATTGACTCCTTGCGGCGAATACAAGGCGCTTCCTTTATTTCACGACCAATGGCAATTTCTCTCATGTACCCAACATGCGAGCGATATCCCTTGTGGGAGGGGCATCTTGCCCCGATATTCTGCGTTCACGATAAATCAACTCCCTAAACAACTATGCAATGAAAACCCACTTTCGGTAGGGAATCGCTCCTGCATCGGGGCAAGATGCCCCTCCCACATATAATCCAAGAATGCCCCGCTGCCGATAGTCAGGCGGGATACACTGCCAAACTAATATTGCCACTCGTCTTGGCTGAACTAAACACTTACGATCATTGGAAAGCCCGGATTGGATCCCTCGTTCATTTCCTGCACTATTAGAATCGTAGTGTCCCGTTTTACACGTTTCAACCGAAAGTCAAACAAAGATGTCTGCGATTGGGGACGCGATGGTTGTGATGATTTTCCCAAGTCGTACGACTAGACGGTCATAACTGAGGAGACAATTCATGGGAAATGTCAACTTGCTCAATCCGCTTGATGATGGTGGTACATCTGCTAAGTATCTCGCCCCGCGTCTTGATACCCTTAACGGCAAGACGATGGGATTACTCAGCATTGGGAAAAACGGTAGCGATGTCTTTCTCCAACGCGTCGAAGAACTAGTATGTGAAAAATTTGATGTCGCAGATGTCGTTCGTTTCAACAAGCCAACCTTTACTCGACCTGCTCCCGAAGAGCTAATAAGCCAGCTTACGAATCAGTGCGACTTTATCGTCGAAGGGCTTGCTGACTGAGGTTCGTGCATATCGTGCAGTATGCACGATGGAGCAGCTTTGGAAGAGCGCGGCATTCCGTCTGTTGCTATCTGTTCAGACGTGTTTTTCGCGGCTGGCAAGGTTCAAGCAAAAGCACTCGGTTATAACGATCTCCAACCAATAACTGTCGGACACCCAATCCAGAGTCTGACTGCGGACCAAATTCGAAGTCGGGCTGATGGAATTGTTGAAAAAATCACCGCTGCATTAATCAAATAGCTAATTCCATTTCGCTTGAATAATAGTGCATAAAATGTCTTCACTATACCGTTCTCGTTCGCCGTAGGCGGGGCATCTTGCCCCGCCGGCTTTGCGCGGAGTGAAGGCTTCTTACTCCGCTCCACTCAAATTCCTTCGCTTTATCCACGGAATCAATGCACTTGCATTTTAGAGAAATGGTATAAGTTGAACCTGGAAGATTGTATGGGCGATTGAATGCGGAAGAATAAATTAAGGATGGCCATCGAAAACAAATCAACACTTTTGGTCACGGGCGCCAGTGGTTTTGTCGGGAGCCGACTATGCGGCGCGGCGGTCGAAAAGGGGCATCGTGTTATCGCATTGTCTCGTACACCGGAAACGGCTGCCGCTTTGTTACCCCATGCGGAGAGGGTAGAAGCTTGGCGACCTGACTCAGAACTTATTCCGTCCTCCGCCTTAAATGACATTGGCGCGGTGATTCATCTAGCTGGAGAAACCATTGGAACAAGATGGAATCCCGACAAGAAACAGCGAATCCGAGAAAGTCGCGTAAATTCGACAAATCAACTTGTAGAATCCCTATCGAAAGTTGAGACAAAACCGGAGGTATTGGTGTGCGCCTCCGCCATTGGCTTTTACGGTGACAGTGGAGATGAGGAATTCACAGAGGATTCTCCTCCGGGCAACGATTTCCTCGCCGAAGTCTGTCAGGATTGGGAGTTGGCAGCACAAAAGGCGGAAGCCCTAGGAATCCGTGTGGTCCGAGTTCGGTTAGGCCATGTGTTTGGAAAAGATGGCGGCTTGCTTGGAAAGATGCTTCCCCCATTTTACATGGGTTTGGGAGGCAGGCTGGGTAGTGGAACCCAGTGGATGTCATGGATTCACACTGATGATGTGGCGGGAATTATACTCTATGCCGTCGAAAATCAAAACGTAAACGGCGCACTTAACGCTACAGCGCCATTCCCCGTAAGAAACATTGAGTTCACAAAAACCCTCGGTCGCGTTATCCGACGCCCAACCCTCTTTCCCGTGCCCACTTTTGCCTTAAAGTTACGCTATGGCGAGTTCACCGATTTCATGCTCATGAGCCAGCGTGTTCTTCCGGAGAAAACCCTGTCAATGGGCTATGAATTCCGCTATGCAGATATCGAATCAGCTTTGCGGGCATCTTTGGGTTGAAAATCTATCAGAGATAATTATGTGGTTGGTAAACCTACAGAGTCCGAATGCTCCTCGTACGTTAATGATGCGGCACGAGCATTCGTAATCTTGTTGCAGCCTCTCTACCAATCTCCCCGCCAATCTTAAGCTTTATCACCATCTCATAGTCAGCGCGTGCTTGCTTAATATCTCCCAGAGCCTGGTAGGCAACACCTCGGCGATAATAGACCGGTCCCAGAATCGGATGATTTTCCTCCCACATCTGAATTTCGGAAGTTGTCAGTTCAACGACCCGGAGATAGTCTGATTCCGCATTCCGCCGCTGCTCCAAGCGCTCGTAGGTTTCTCCGCGGCTATGGTAGGCTTCCGCAAACTCAGGTTCAATCTCTATTCCCCTGCTGAAATCATCAAGTGCCAGATTGTACTTGCGCACCCGCATAAAGGCTCGTCCCCGCTGGTAATAGCCCGCCGCGCCACCTTTGCGCTGAATAACTGCAGAATAATCCGCAAACGCACGCTGCTCTTCGTCAATCTGCAGATATACTTCTGCCCTTTTCCATATGACGAATGCCGCCCATCTTTCCTCAATCGATGCTGTGTAATCTGCAATGGCTTGATGATAATCACCTAACTCTCGATAGGCATCGCCGCGGCTATAATACGCTTCAGCTTTGTATCGCTTTAACTCAAGCACGCGATCGAAATCCGCGATTGCCTTACGGTATTCTCCTAGGCGGTAGTATGCAAGACCTCTTCGGATGGCGGCAAGAGCGTGATTCGGATTCTTCTCAATCGCGCGGTTAAAAGCGTCGACTGCGCCTTGATAATCAGGGTTGATTCCTTCCAGTAGCGAGGTCCCCTCGTTGACATATTCCACGACCACAGGATCCTCCGCTTTGAGGCGCTCCCAACTGACAAAACGTGAGGCAAGCAGTACACAAACAATCAACAGGGGAGCCATAATCCAAATTAGCGCGCGCATCAGTTCTCCTTTTGCGACACATACCGCGAAAGGGATTCAATGTGAGAATTCGTATGGAAATTAGGTTGCTGTTTTACCGGGAAACTACATCCGCTCAATCGAAAATGCCCATCGCATAACGCATGCAAACTCGTCATATGATACTCGATCTATAGTCGAACAGACAATTCGAATCTGATGTTTATAGCCATCCACGGTGTGCCAAATTCCAAAACATCTGCGGAGATTTTGATGAAAATCAATCCCTTTCTGGATGCATAGCACGAGAGATTTTTATTGATTTACGACGGGTTGTACCGTTTACACAGGCGCTAAGTCAGGCGTCTGTGTGCTCAATCCGACTACATCTCAACATGCTCATCTCCAAATTACCGATTTGACATCCTATCGCGTATGATGTATCATTGTTTCTCGAAATTACCGTAGGAATTTAACCGTGACCGACGCGAATATGGACAATTCTCATGCCCATGATGACGCTGCAACTCAGTTTCGTTTCTGCCCAAAATGCGCAGATCGGCTTGAGGTTCGGTTGATTGAACAACGTCGCCGCCAAGCGTGCACGGCATGTGATTTCATCTTCTATCGAGATCCCAAGCCGGTAGCGGGAACATTAGCGCTGAAAGACGGAAAGATACTGCTGATTCAACGCGGAAACGAACCTAAACACGGATTCTGGAGTTTTCCGACCGGTTTCATTGACATCGGCGATACGCCTGAAGAAACTGCAATTCGTGAAGCCAAAGAAGAAGCGGACGTTGAGGTAGAACTAGACCGGCTGTTGGGAGTTTACTCTGACATGGAGCGGACCGTTGTGTTGATTGTGTATGTCGGAAGAATCGTCTCCGGCATTCCAAAGGGTAGCGCAGAAGCGCTAGACGCTAGTTTATTTGATTCGCAATCCCTACCAGAACTTGCATTTGACCACGATTATCGGATTCTGGGGGATTTGTTTGACGTGATGGAGAATTGATACACGATAAGGATATCAGTGACAGAACCGCCGGCAGCATGCCGGAAGAATGATCATCAGGCAAAATATCTCTGTGTAAGGAGACAGTGAATGCCAACAATTCTGGAAAGATATGCGGATGCGTTTCAGAAGCACGAAAAACTGGCGCGTCAAGCGGGACAGATTTTCCCTGACGGCGTCACACATGACAGTCGGCACGCTGATCCATTCCCTATCTATATTGATCGAGCCGAAGGATCGAAGAAATGGGGCGTTGACGGGAGAGAGTTCATCGATTACTGGGCTGGTCATGGCGCCCTACTGCTAGGTCACAGTCACCCTGCAATCGTCAACGCGGTGAACCGCCAGATGGAACGCGGCACTCACTACGGTGCATGCCATCCGCTTGAAATCGAGTGGGCTGACTTGGTGCAGGAGCTCATTCTGTCTGCCGAACGTGTACGTTTCGTGAGTTCAGGCACGGAAGCAACGTTGATGGGATTGCGCCTTTCGCGCACTTTCACGGGCAAGAACAAGCTGTTGAAATTCGCTGGACATTTTCACGGTTGGCACGATTTTGTTATTCAGGACGCGTATCCTCCCTTCGGTAAAGCCGTGCCCGGAATCCCCGCAGAGGTTCTAGACACAACCGTGGTTTGCCCACCAAATGACATTGCCGCGGTTGAGAGATGTTTGCAAACGGATTCAGATATTGCATGTATAATCTTGGAACCAACCGGTGGATCTTCGGGAACGGTTCCAACCAAGGGTGAGTTCTTACGGCAGTTACGGGAACTTACCCACCATTACGGAGTCGTTTTGCTCTTTGACGAGGTGGTTACCGGTTTTCGAGTGGCGCCCGGAGGTGCACAAGGTTATTATGGCGTGACACCGGACTTGACGAGTTTAGCCAAAATCGTGGCGGGGGGCTTGCCCGGCGGCGCTCTCGTGGGTAAGAAGGAAATCTTGAACCTGATATCAATCAGAGAGCAGGAGGATTCCGACGAACAAAAGAAAATGCCTCACCCTGGGACTTTCAATGCCAATCCGCTTACTGCATCCGCGGCAATCGCAACGTTGAACATTGTTAAAACAGGCGAACCCCACCGGCATGTAAACCGCACGGCTGATGACTTGCGAGACGGATTTAACGATGTCATAGATAGACACGGTCTCGATTGGGCATCATACGGCGAATTCTCTTGTATCAAGATGCTTGTAGGACACGGGGAAAAGATGAGTGCCAAAGACTTCGATCCGCACGAATGGGATTATCGTAGACTGAAAACGGCGAGTCAACCGGATCTGCTGGTGAATCTGCGCTGTGGGATGCTACTTAATGGAATTGATTTCCCCAATAACGGAATGACAACAGCGGCTCACTCCGACGAAGATATCCAACAGACAGTCGTTGCACTTGATAAAACCATCAACTGGATGAAAGAAGACGGTCTGATGTGACCAGGACTTACGCAAAACACAGGAATGGCGATCTTCTGCGACAATCGCATGATGCATCGTGAAAGATTAGCGAGAGGATGACGCCTCTCCGTTAGGCATTTTACCAGTCTCCTTAGATTTGGATTTCCCAACCCGTTAGGTGCCTCGCGCGAATTGCACACGTCCCTAATATACATGCCAACGAAATATCGTAAGAAAGGCTTCTAGACGATGGATATGGATGAAAAACAGGCAAAAGAAGAAGCCTTACTGTATTGGCAGGAGGCGCTTGAGTATCAAATGCGCGGGGAATTTGCCAATGCAATTGAGCTGTACCTGAAATCTATTCAACTCTATCCTACGGCTGAGGCACACACCTATCTCGGCTGGACATATTCCATGATGGGACGAATCCATGACGCGATCGATGAGTGCAAAGAAGCCATCGCGATCGACCCCGATTTCGGCAACCCCTACAACGACATCGGTGCCTCTCTGATTGAACTTGGCGAACACGATGCGGCAATACCTTGGCTTGAAAAGGCGATTGCTGCTCCCCGCTATGAGGCTCGCGCACACCCATTCATGAACCTTGGGCGAGTCTTTGAACATCGATTCGAGTGGTCAAAAGCCATTGCGAGTTACAAGCGGGCATTGGAAGAAAGCCCCGATTATAAAGTGGCGGTTATAGCGATGAAGAAACTACAGGCGAAACTGAATTGAACCTATCTCTAAGCAGTCTTTTTTTAAGTATAAAATTCATTGAAACCGAGTTTTTTCCCGAAAACTTGGTTTCTTCCAAACAGTCCTATTGACCCCAAGAATCCGTAATGCATAGTTCCTATACCATTTGTTTTTAACAAACAAACCACTAAGATCCCACCACCGAATAACACCTTTTCCCATCAGAGAAAACACCATGAACACCAAAATAAAGGGTTGTGCCGATGCCTCCAAATCGCGGGCATTCGCCGACCGTATGCGCGAGCGTAATCCTTCTTTCGAGCCGGATGCGTTCCGCCAGCTAACCGGCACAGATCTAACTGTGTCGAAGATTGGCTACGGCTCCTATCGAGTTGACTACCGATTCGATGAACATACGGCAACCCTCCGCAAAGCGATTCAAGCCGGCTGCAATCTAATAGATACGTCAAGCAACTACACCGATGGCGGCAGCGAAGCGCTGATTGGCAATGTCTTGAGCGATCAGATTTCGGCAGGGCAGATAGAAAGAAGCGAGATAATCGTTGTTTCGAAGGTCGGCTATATTCAAGGGCAGAACCTAGACGAAGCCATGCGGCGCGAAGGCGAAGGCAAACCGTGGGAAGAGGTTGTCAAGTATATGGATGGCTGTTGGCACTGCATTCACCCCGATTTCCTTGTAGATCAGTGGAAACGTAGTTCGGACCGGCTGCAATTGGATACTATCGACGTTTATCTGTTGCACAACCCGGAATACTTTCTCTCGGATGCCCACAAACGAAATTCTGGTGCTAATCTCGGTGATATTCGAAACACGTTTTATGACCGTATTTACCGCGCGTTCATGCAGATGGAGCATTTCGTGAGGGAAGGTAAAATTTGTTACTACGGCATATCGTCCAACACCTTCCCCTCTTCAAAGGCCGACTATGAACACGCATCTCTTCAGCGCTGTTTTGACGCTGCTTGCGACGCGGCGAGGACCGTACACGGCAATCAAGGCGAAAACCACTTCAAAATGATCCAACTCCCGTACAATCTCTTTGAACACGCCGCATTATCAGAGGTAAATAATACAATCAATGGGCAAGATATGACGGTGCTTGAGGGAGCAGAGACACTTGGGATTGGTGTGTTGGTGAATCGTCCGCTCAATGCCGTACAGGGCAATCAGATGGTGCGACTAGCCCAGTATCCCTACCATCCTGAACTCGACTACCAGAGAGCAATTAACGAGGAGGTCAAAGCGCTTGACGAGACAGAGAATCGGTTGCGATCGACGCTGACGGATTGGGGAATCTTCTCTCAATTGAGTAAGTCTGCCAACTCGACTCTGTTTTACGACCTTGCCCAAAATCTGCCCCGATTCATGCCCCGAATCCAAAACCGTGACCACTGGGAGCAAATCGCCCAACAATACCTGATTCCCCTGATTCACACCTATCTGGGGCAGACAATTGAAGCATGCCCAAATGCCCATCAAGCCCAGTGGAAAGATATGCAGGGGCAATATGTCGAAGCAATCAATAGGTTGCTTTCACTCGTCTCGGGACATTTCAATCGCACCGCATCAATGCAGACGGGACCTATTTCAGAAGCATTGGATCAAGTGCTGGTAGGCGAGGAAAGAAAGCTGACCTTGTCGCAGAAAGCGCTGAACTTTGTTACTTCGTCGCCGGGCGTGTCGGTAGTTTTGAACGGAATGAAACGAAGCGAGTACGTCGCCGATGCCATGGGGTTAATGGAGGTTCCGGCTTTTCCGCAGCCGGTTCAGAGCTTGATAAAAGCCGTTGAAGGATGAAAGGATTGGGCGATGAATTTTTCAAGACCAATCACTCAAAATATGCCTGACACGGAAAGGTTCACGTTGTACTTTGAATCGCTCAGTAAGGCTATGGAAGCGAGGCATGATTGGACAAGCGCGCCTGATGGGCCGCTCGGAGGGAGGAGTTATAGGTTTCGGTCCAAAGCAAATACCGAGCGTGTCTGGGATCTTTTGCGCGGAGAGTGTTGTTACCGTGCTTGGTTTCCAAACGGCAACATAGAGGTCGTCGCAGGTTTCCACATTCGAGAAAGTGAAGAACTCTTCAATGCTCTCTATAATCTCAAGGCGGAAATTGAATCGGATTTTGGCGGCACGCTCGACTGGACACAGAGGTTGTGCCGCAACCCAAAAACGCAGAAAAGGAAGCTAATCTTTGTATCACGCAGCGGGAGCATTCGGTCTTCGGAATCAGAATTGCGAGAAATTGGTGAGTGGCACATTGAATGCTTAAGTTAAGCGAGGTGTTTACGCCGAAAATCGCACAAGTATCCTCCGAGATTGTCTGAAAAGTTCTGCAATTGGAAAAAATCACGGCTTGGCGCGACGAAAAACGGGTTGAAAAGGAGAATAGGTCAAATGAATCCTACATTCTGCACCTGATTTTGGAGTTTCTGGCATTAATTGAAGCCCTGTAATCCCGCTTGGACACAGGGTTCTTCAATTTCTGACAA
Source organism: Candidatus Poribacteria bacterium (assembly GCA_965220415.1). GTDB lineage: Bacteria > Poribacteria > WGA-4E > WGA-4E > JAJDTR01 > JAJDTR01. The sequence continues at coordinate 5,066,503 of OZ244829.1, read as the reverse complement.
TCCGATTGGGGCTTGGATTTTACTCGGGTTACTCCCAATAAACGGTGATTTTTTTGACAACAAAATGGTAACAAACCCAGTATTCCTACTGTGTGGAATGTAGACAACAGATATGCAATAAGACCTCCGTCCATGACAAAAAACGATAGGATAGTGAATGAAGATACTTTCTCTTCTAACTGAGCCGGCCCCTATGAACACCGGTACCCTTGCTATAGTCATGGCCATCGCCGGACTCATCTCAGGGGCCGTCAGTGAATTAGTTTGGGCATACGGCGGGTTCGTGCCTATTTACGCTTGGGACATTATTGCCTGCATTCTTGCATTGTGCGGGATACTATTCATGCTGACCCTCAAGCGCAAACGCCACAAATACAAACACGAAGCTACCTACGCTACATTCTACGCAATTCCCACGATCTCCGCGATGACCGGCTTATTCCTATTAGCGAGCCACTATTTAAGACCACAATTAGTCCAATTGTTACAACGATTATTCGCCTGACCATTAGACCATTAGCGTACCGCATACGGTAGATATCTCAATTGGAATAAGGATCAACAGTTCCATCCACATTTACTGATTGGCATTACTTTGGTATCTCCGCCGTAATCACGCGCGGTCCGCTCGCCGTAATCAGGACATTATCCTCTATGCGAACCCCCCCAACCGGTCTCCAGTCGTCAAGCGATTCCCAATCTACGCTGTCCCGGAAACTCTCTCGCTTCTCCGGATTATCGAGAATTGCGGGGACAAAGTAGATTCCAGGCTCCACTGTCATCAGGAAGTTCTCCTCCAGTGGAAAGTTTATCCTCACTCGCACACCGCAGCACGCCTGAACTTCGTCGCGTCCTGGCGCATGTCCACCAACATCGCGCACCCCGAGTCCCGTCATGTGACCTATGCCGTGCGGGAAAAACAGAGCAATCGCGCCCGAATCGAGAAGACCTTCCACTTTCCCTTTAAGAATTCCGAGATCTCGCAAGCCACCTGCAAGGACGGCTGCCGACGCGCGGTGTACATCATGCCACTCCGTACCAACGCGGCATTTTGAAATGCCCTCCGCTTCTGCGGCAAGTACCAAGTCGTAGATGGCTTGCTGCCTCGGCGTGAACCTATCCTCCGCGGGATACGTGCGCGTCACATCCGCCGTGTAACCCGAAATCGCGCCTCCAGCGTCGATAAGCACCAAATCATCAGTGTTCACAGTCCGGTCGCCGGGTTCGAAGTGCAGCACTGCCGCGTGAGAACCGACTCCCACAATTGTACCGTACCCTACGGCATCCGCTCCGTGACGAAACATCTCCACTTCCAGCTCAATCTGGATTTGACGCTCGCTTATGCCGGGTTGAATGACTTCGCGCGCTTTGGCATGTCCCGCCGCCGTGGCTTTGACGGCACGTTCAAGAACTTCTATTTCGGCAGAATCCTTTCGCCGTCGCACCGTGTCAAGTCGCCCTCGCATTTCCACGGCGAGTGCCTCTTCGCCCTTGACATCTGCGACAGGTGAACCTAGTACGGCTATTTCGGGACCGGCGTAACGTTTCAACCACTCTGATAGCCCGGTGACGTCCTCTCCTTCCGGTGCTTCCGGGTTGCCCTCCCATAACCGTTCCGAGGGCGTCACCGGGCGCACAAAGTGGGTCCAGCCCTCCCGTTGATTATATGCAAGAACTCCACCGGATCGCTGTGAACCGGTCAGCCAGTAGTATTCAGGATGCGCCGTAAAGGGATAAGTCTGGTCAAGCCCCCCGGGTATGGAAATAGGCTCTCCCGCACCAATTAGAACAGTCGGCGCCTGATTATCGAACGCTTCAGCAGCGCGCCGTCTTCTATTTTCTAGTACGTCTCTTTCAAATATCGCCATTTTCTATCGCTTCATTCAATGGATTTGTAACTGTTTAGTGCATTGTCGGGTTCGTAGTAGTACAATTCATTGCATGTCTGCTCTGTGTGTGTAACCCCCGATTCGTCTGAATCAGCATTGTACTTCCATACTTGGCGCGTTCTCTGCCCGCTCGGTCTGGATTGGCAAATCCAGACCGGTGGACTAAACAGTTATACTTTGCGTTGGGTATTATTGCGCTATCTTTTCCAGTGATAATTGTTTCTAATAGGACTTACGTAGCACCAGCAGGTCGGGAATCGGAGTTCCCTCGTACAAAGGTCGCGACCTAGAGATCGCGGGATCTCTATCGCACTCGCTATCCGCTCTTTTGATCCTACAGAAGACGCAATTTCTGACAACGCGGAGTATATATGGATTCAATCTGTTTACATTTTCAAAGATGTCGGCTCTTGCCGTCTATTCAGCTAGCAAACCGTTAAACAACAACTTGAACGTTCCGTGAGTTGTAGCGCGGAATTGAACGCGAAACCCGTACAGTATCACGCATCCCTCGCCGTATTTGACCGATACCACGGCAGCTCGATTAGAAAGATGCTCCTCGCCAACAAGCCAGCCGCTCTGAAGCACATCACGCTCCGGATAGGACACGACCACATCATACCGGTCATTGAAATGGGAGCCGTCAATGGAAAACACCGGGCTGTCCCAAAATAGAGCCAACGCGCCGGACGGCATTCCGTAACCGAGTGGATGGGACGTATCAACCTCGACGCGAAGTGTGGAGCCCGGGCAGAAGAACTCCTTGCTCGATTTGTCCCTCACGACGTTCTGTATCTGCAAGCCCAGTTTCTCAATGGCGAACTCGCACGCGCGGTTGATTGTTATCAGTGTACCGCCGTTCTCAACGAAAGTCCTGATGTTCTCTACGCCGACATCACCAATTCCGCTCCGGTACTTCTCTGGCGTGGGAATGCTTCGGAGCCGCTTCTCAATCTCTTCGTCTCCACCGACAATCATTTCCGTCGAATCATCGGGAAAAATGATGATGTCGTATGCCTCGTTAAGATCTCCCGCCGCAATTTCGTCGTCCCTCAAGGTTTCATACGAAAAACCGAACTGCTCCAGTGTCAAGCGCGTCCAACCCTCGTCCATGTTACCTCCCCAATAGCGGTTGTACATGCCGATGCGCCGGGCTTTGATTAAACCCATTTCGCTGTTCAGGGATCGGTTCAGACCGTAGAACGATACTCCCGATGCACGCGCCAATGTGTTCAAATCCTGTACCCCTACGTCCTTAATCAGGAAACTGCCGAGGGGCAAAAGTTTGCTGCCTGCCTCGATCTCCGTTGTCAACCGATAAATGTCCGCACCATTGTCAAGAAGTTTATTCACAAGGCGGTACGCCTCGTTGAGACGCGCATCAATTACATAACCGTGTTTACCAGTGCCAATGACCTCCCTGTCAGATGCTTCCGGCTCGGTTACCTTGGAAAACGCGCGCCTCTTCGACGCAAGCACAGCCCCATCCACCGGCACCGGTTCGACGGTTACCCCCATCATTTCCGCCATCGTGTCTGTCACGGTATCATACGGTCGATTCGGTGTGCCATCCTGAAAGCGCGTCCAAGCGTCGTCCGGGAAAAAAGTACGATGTAGCAACGACTTGATTACGCCGCGTTTCGGTTGGTTGATTGGGAGAAAGAATGTGCCTGCCGGATAAATTGTATCACCCAATCTCACTTGATGGCGCATTTTCTGGATTTCAATACCTTGGAGCAGTAGTTTGTTGATTAGCGTATTAACTGTCAGCGGGTCATGCTGGCCGGGCTTAATCAAGTACCCCGCGGACAGTTCCTTTTCACCCCGCTCGGTTTGTCGTAGTGCTTTCTGCACCGCGTTGTTCAATACTGTTTCTCGGTATTGCGCTGCCAGATGTAAAACTGCTTTTGATGCGACAAGTTGTTGATCAATCATATCGCGAAGCCGCCACCAACCTCCGGTCCAGGGATTCGGAAAGTTCGTCTGCGCTTTGTAGTGGGGCATTCCGCGGAGCGTACTTCCATCGCCTGAAAGCTGGTGAGGATGGATATAGATCGGTGTTGCCAGTTTAGCCTGCGCCGTTTCCGTGAGCATGCTGGCAACATTGTGATAGTTGCCCATCCAATGAAATCCAAGATGTGCCCAGCCACCGAATAGCGCGCCGTTGACCACCCCTCGAACACCCGCTTCTTCAAGCTTGTATGCCATGTGACTCCCATACCAACCGAGTTCGCGCCATACGAGAGGATCCGCATGCGGGTGGATAGGCTCGCAATACGGAGCGACAAATAACCGTGCGCCATAGGCGCCCATTTCATGATGGTCTTGGAACACCTGCGGATGCCACTCTTGAAACATGATACGCGCCATGTATTGCGACTCGACCAGATTGAGCATGAATGCATCTCGGTTATTATCGTGTCCACAATATTTGTGATATAACCACGGCAACGGTGTTCCTTCGTACTCCGTCCCAACGTGTTCGTTGTACCAGTCGGTGACCATAATCTGGCCATCGGGGTTAAAGCAGGGAACCATCAGAAAAATCGTATTTTCCAAGATCTCTCTTGTTTCCCTGTCCGTACCGCAGACCAGGTTGTAAGCTAACTCTGCCGACATCTGCGTCGCGGCAATCTCGCTTGCGTGCAAACTCATGCTCTGACACACTATGGCGCGACCGTTTTTGACTAAACGGCTAATTCTTGCTTGAGACAATCCTCTCGGATCGGCAATCTGTGCATTGATTCTCTTCAGTTCATCCAAACGCGCAAGATTGCTTGAAGACGAAATAACTGCCAGTAAGAATGGGTTTCCTTCTGTCGTTTCGCCCATATTGACCACCTGGACATTCTCACTTTGATTATCCAATAGATTGAAGTAATCGACAATCTTGTCCCAGCGGGCAATCTTACGGTCGCTCCCGAGACGGAATCCAAAAAACGATTCCGGCGTCGGAATGGTGGTGGACATAGCACGGCTCCTTGTTCCTTAATATGTCGATTGAGTACGAATTATCGTGAGATTCCGGTCACTATTCGCAGACTTAAATTATTCCACAATTTACTGCTAGGCGCGTCTCGTTTACGCCCTGACAATCCTGACTGATTCTATTCGATGGTAGTTGTAGGGTGCGCACTGCGCACCAGCCTCTAAAGGCCCAAGAGGGTTCAAACGAGCGGATAGATCAAGCGACTGGACAAGGAGCGCGATAGAGATCCCAGTGCGATAGAGATCCTATAGAACATCCCACAGGTACACAGAAGACAAATATAAAAACGCGAAAAAACTTCCTACAAATGACTAAAATTGCTTTGCTACCGATTATTCAAACAGGCTCTTTCTTCCTGACAATCCTGCCTGATCCTATTCGATGGTAGAAGGATGCTTACGAAGCCAGCATAGCAGCGGCAACTGTGGTGAAAATTTTTGGCGAGCGGTTTCTTGAAATGATGGATAGCCACGCAATATGAGCTATGGTGGAGCGAATTTTCCCGGGGAATCCGGAAGATTCTACGGACAGCACGAAGGCAATTGACAGTCGAAGCTAAGAATTTGGAAGATTAATCGGTTCCCCGAGGCTTGCCAAGACATCAAGAAAATTTGGGAAGGTTTTGCTAACACATTCTGGGTTCTTGATTCGTATTCCCGGCGCTTTCAGTCCGATTAAGGAAAAACTCATTGCGACTCGATGGTCATCGTAGGTATCAATCTTGGCAGGCTTGATTTTCGATGGATAAATCTCGACCCCGTCTTGATGCTCAACTACATCTACGCCGAGTTTCCTCAACTCCGTGACCATAGCATGAATCCGGTCTGTTTCCTGCCACCGAGTCTGTTCAATATTGCGAATAACCACGCGGTCCTCTGCGAACGGGGCAATGGCAGCGAGAGTAAGTGCTGTGTCGGAAATTGCGTTCATGTCCACGTCAATCCCCTTGAGTTGTGTGGGCCCCATGACTTCAATTCCACTGGTATGTCGATTTACATGGCAACCCATCCGTTCAAGCACGTCAACGAATCGAATATCCCCTTGGGTAGAATCCTTAGTCAAATCCTTTACGCGCACACGACCGCCTGTTAAGGCGGCGGCGGCAAAAAAGTAGGATGCGCTGGACGCATCCGGTTCAATGGCATACTCGCGCGGCTCATATTTCTGTCCGGCAGGGACATGAAAATGGTGGTAGTTCTTGTTGATTACCTGCACACCGAATGCATTCATAACCGACATCGTTATGTCGATGTAAGGTTTCTTCAGCTTATCCACAATTTCAATCTCTAAGCCATTGACCGCATACGGGGCGACTAGCATTAGCGAAGTCAAGAATTGACTGCTTTTGCTCGCGTTCAAACGTGTACGTCCGCCTTGAAGTCCATTTGCACATACGACTACAGGCAGAAAATCGTTATCGTATTGCGAACGTGCGTCCACGCCAATCTGTCTCAAACTATCCAGCAAATCGGAGATTGGGCGACTGCGGCGCATAGGTTCGTCGCCATCAATGATGAATTCACCCTTCCCGAGCCCAACATAACTGACTAACGATCTCGTAGTGGTCCCGGAATTTCCGACATAAAGGTTCGCGTGATTCACGGAAATTTTGCCGCCGTTGCCGATGACTTCAAACGAGCACCGTTCTTCGTTAGCGGCAATAGCCACGCCTAGCTGTCGTAGCGCCTCATACATATAGCGGGTGTCATCGCTGAACAAGGCACCCGTCAGCCTTGAATGTCCTTTGGCAAGCGAAGCAATGAGTAACGCGCGATTTGTATAACTCTTTGACCCTGGAACAGTTACGATAGCATCGACTGGGTTCTGAATCGGTTCAATTTCAATCATTGACATTGTGAATCTGGAATGAGATTTGATAACTTGGTCGCCGGTTCTCTTCTGCCGCTACAGATAGCTTTCCGCATCAGCTTGGGAGGAAATTTTAGTTTAGCAGAATCAAATATGCGTGTCAATAGGTAGTTTCCTGTTCTCCCGCCGGTTTTCAGGCAAGAAAAAGCCCTATGCATCGTGCATAGGGCTGTAATCGCCGAGATTCTCCGAGAATGAAAATGTTGGCAACTCGGTTCAGAAGTGCGCACGTAAAACGAGTTGACTTTCAACGCCATCAGGTAAGACCGTCGTCCGTAAATCCAAATCCATAGGTTTAAACGACATCAAACGAGAATCCGTCTTTTTGTTTTGTCGCTTGGCAACAATCCGGGCTTCGATCGCGCTGATTGCATGGTTCAAAATAACCCCGCCCAAGAGAGTTCGTGCTCGCTCGAATTTATCGTTAGCTTCGTATCTCAAACTCAAAGCTTCTTCGCGGTTGGGTGAGTCGTGGTTCCCCTTCCGGTCTTCGTCCTTAAACGCTCTGCGGTCGTCCCAGTACCATTTACCTGTTCGGTCAAGGGGTTCTCCGTTATTATCAGTGTATACATTATGCCAGTTATCAAAGAGTGTTGCGTGTTCGAAATCCTCAATCGGATCCCACGTTTCAAAGGTGCCGGGCCCGTCAAATATGACATGCTCTCTGACCAAATCTCGGTATTCATCGCGTGAGTTTTCGGCATCGCTGCGTGTGATGAAATAACCCACTAAAAGCGCAATGTCGGCGGCAAGATATAGATAACCCCGCTTCGCGCCAACATACAGCTGCCCCGATCCCGGTACCACGAGTGAAGACAGAAACGCGCGATTAGGTGATTTCATCGGTTCTCTCGGACGTAAGCCTTCCAATTGCGTCCCCAATGTCCTATTGCCAATCGCAGAATCCATGACAAAAGCGGTGAGTTTGGAATTAGGAGCCTCCGACTCGCGGCTTGATGCGATACACGAGAACACACATGAGAACAACATGCAACTTACCAGTAGGGTTGACGCTTTCCGTCTTAATCGCCGCTCTATGTTCATTCCATCTCCATTCGATTCATTCTGTATCTCAATGACCTAAAACAGCTTGTGTAGTGCGGGACGTAATATCCCACTATTCGACCTAGAACCGGAGCATTAGCTCAAAAACATTTAACCGTTTTCCTTCGGGACCTCGCGGTACTTCCACAGCGTAGTCAAACTGGTAATCGAGCAATCTCACTCCCAGACCATACGTTAGGTGGTCCGTAAAATTCAGCAACTCTATCCCCGGTTCCGTTTTGTAACCAACGCGCAACGCAAGGAGATTGCCAAGCCAATACTCGGCACCGATACTCTTCCGTAAATGCCTCCATTCAAAGGCGCGAATGCCAACGCCCCGATCCGACAGCACGTCGCTGCGCGTTTGGTCGGGATGTTCATCCAAGTGTCTTTCTATCTCCCCTTCATCTTCTATCAATTTGTGGATAGATGCCGTGAAATCTCCGATGAGGCTAACTCGATGGTTTGTTTCTTCGTAGAGTACCACAGCCGTCCCCATCTTGAACTTGCGGGGAAGAGGGTCGCTCTGATTCTCATCTATGAAGTGCAGGCGTGTGCCCCAGTTCTGGAGGGCGGCGCCAATCTTGATGGGCAAAAATGCATTCGACAAATCGTACTGCACTCCGAAATCAACAGCGTAAGCGCCCCCACTTTCTTGCCCTAATTTCAGCCTGATAATCTTGCCGTTCATTCCGGCAGACAACCGCTCCGTTAGCTGGTCTGCGTATGAAAACGTCAATACCCAATTCGTCCCGAGGTTTTCCTCTCTAATCGGATTGGGAGAATCTGTTGTAACCAAGATAGTTCCTTGTCCTTCAAGTTGAAGCGTCGCTCCGAGGATGCCGGCATCGCCAATCGGCATAGCTCCGGCAAAGAATGCGTAGTACAATCCTTCGCCAGCCTCGCCGAAAATGTCTCCTTGATTCTTGTACGAAATAGCCACCTGTTTCTCTTGAATAATTCCCAATCCGCTGGGATTCCATAAAGCGCTAGTCACATCGCCATCAACAGCAGTGAAGGCATCGCCCAATGCTGTCGCACGCGTCCCGCCCCCGAGGTCGAGGATTTGAGATCCTTGGGTGCCGGGACCTGCCAATCCCGATGGTGGAGGCGAGATTATCGCCAGAGCCACAATTATGTTAATCGCCACTATTAGGTTTACTCGCTGCATTAATTAATCTCCTAGCACAAGTTCGTTGAAGTGAACCGTTTCCGCTACTCGTTAGAAAACGGGTGAGGTGCTGAACGGGTTTACAAACCGATGAGGTCGCGCTATACTACAGAGGCTAATTTCAACTGATTTTCTCGCCGCCGTCAATCTCTTCTGAAATAAACTATAGTGCACTTCAAAATGCTTAATGGATTGGATTGTGAAATGATAGCCTACACTGGAAAAAACTGCAATGGAAAAGGGCATTAATCGAATACGCCTTAACACATAAGACTGCCTCCCGTGTAGTATGGAGCAAACCCTGCAAGCAACCGCTCAACCCGCATGCTTAGAATCGTTACATTCGAGGGTAGCGTGGAAGGAAAAGACTGAAAGGCGAAAAAGGTTGGAAGTGATTCATTCAATTTTCCGCCAGCCCTATCTTCCATTCTACCAATCCCATTCGTCCTAGGCAATTCAGAAAATAAACGTTAACACCGATTCCTGCTTATATAACAAATCCAATAATAATTTATTCACTGCGGCAGGTTCGGTTTCCTAACCGAACCGGTATTTATACAGTCTTGAAGGTGCGGTTGGAAAGGGATCTCTATCGCGCTCCTTATCCAGTCGCTTGATCACCTACCGAAGCATGTGTAAATATGAATGAAATTGACCATAAACAATCACAAGGCATGAATAAGAATATAGCCGTGGGGTGTTTCCTATTTCTGTGGATTTTCGGTCTATGCCATCCTGCTGCCCCAACCCTCAGAGAGATTGAAGCGGTCGCGACCGATTCCCCACCGGAAATTGATGGCGATCTCTCCGATCCCTGTTGGCAAAAAGCGGCGCAATCGGGAAGTTTCGTTCAATACGATCCACTACCGGGCGAACCGGCGACTCAACCAACCAAAGTCTACCTTGCCTATGATCGGAATCGACTTTATGTCGGTTTTGAATGCTTCAAAGACGATATGAACAAACTCGCCGCGAAGTCAACTCGACGGGATTCCCGGTTCTTTTCCGATGATTATGTCGAAGTTCTCATCGATACATACCTCGACAAACGAAACTGCTATGCCTTCGCATTGAATCCACTCGGGACACAAAGAGATCGCCGTATTATCAATGAAGGCTCAAACGTGAGACGCGGTGGATCCGAGTTAGGTTCTGCGTTACCTTGGGACTGCGATTGGGATGGTCGCGCCGCAATCTATAAGGACAGGTGGACCGCCGAATTTTCTATCCCGTTTGCCGAACTCCGTTTTCCGAAATCTCGGAATGCTGAGGCAGTTTGGGGCGTTAATTTTTGGCGGCATGACGAATCGCGTGAAGAAAATCTATCTTGGGTAGACCTGGAAAACCGCCAATACGCCGTGTCGCGTTTTGGCAATCTGACGAATCTGCCCGTGGATACGCTTGTGACCAAACGACTGCTGGAGATTAAACCGTATGGCGTTGCCAAACCCCAGCAACTGAACGCTCAAAGCCCGGAGATGAAAGCCGATACGGGAATTGATGTACGTTATCCGTTCTCGAACATGTCGGTAGATTTCACGATAAACCCTGACTTCGCGCAAATTGAGGCGGATCCGGATCGCGTCAATCTATCGGATATTCCGTTGCGTTTCCCGGAAAAGCGTCCCTTCTTTTTGGAAGGGAATGAAATTTTTCAGATGCCGGTCGAACTGTTCTACAGTCGGCGCGTTGGGGATTTATCAGGCGGCGCCAAGATGGCTGGAAAACTTGGCGAGTACAACATTGCTATCCTTAGTGCACAGGCAGGTCCCGAGGATCCGGACGAAGAGATTGAAGAGGGGCATCTACCCTTGGGTGAATACAACTATTCCGTTTTTCGCCTACAGCGAGAGTTGGGCAGGACATCGTCAGTCGGAATTATGGGAGTGAACAAGCAGCGCGGGGCGTTGTACGACCGGGCATCCGGAGCCGATGCTCGATTCGCGCTGCCGGGAAACATAGACCTTAATCTAGAATATGCGAGAGAATGGAAATCCGGCGTAAAGAGTGACGATTTGGTTTTTGCCCAGCTTTCCCGTCGTACGAATCGCCTCTCATTTGATATACGCTACATCGATATCGGTAGATATTTTGACTTGGAAACCGGCTTTATCCCACGCATCAATCGTCGCGGTTTTTTGCTTTCCACACAGTATACCAAGCACTACGCGGGATTAATAAAACGCTTTCGCGGCCGCGCCAGATATGAACGCTTGGAGAATCATGCCGGGTATCGTACCAATGAAAACCGGGATGTCAACGGATCAATCCAAATCCAAGACTTTTTCCTTTGGCTTGGCCCCCAATGGTATTTCCATGTGACCGAAGACCGTATTCCCTATACGGATAGACTCCTTAGGTTCTACCTTGGCTGGTCACCACCCAAGTGGGTCTCAATTCGTAATTTCGGCTCAGTGGGAATTCGAGATGATAAGAATACCTTATTCATAAGACCGGAGATTACTTTGCGCCCTACCTCGAAGCTCAGCTTTGAAATCATATTTCAGCGCCTGATTGAAGATAGCGAACTTACAGAATGGACACGGCGTTTCACAATCAACTATCAATTCGCGCAACGCATGTACGCTAGGACGACGTCGGAATTCACCATAGAAAACGAACGACGCATCTTCCTCCTGTTTGCATACGAATACCGCCCCGAAAGCACATTCTTTATAGTCTATAACGACAACCGGGACGCAGCGGGAGATACCGAGCGCATCCTATTTGTGAAGATTGCACATCTGTTTAAGGTGGGGGCGTGGTAGAGCCTATTTTGGCAGGGGCATTCTTGGACAGTTTATTCTTGGACGAATCCATTTGTCTAATCTGTAGGTTGGGTTGAATGCAATGAAACCCAACGCCAGGCGCTAGTCTGACCATATTCGGACCTCTAGTGAAGTTTTACTTGGCAACATTTGCTCCGTTTTCCACTTCAATTTCTCCATATAGGTCGAACCTTAAAACCTGCCCTGCTTTAAACTACCCCATGCGGTAGCCAGTTTACCGCGCGGATTGACAGCTTGACCGGCGAGTGAACCGCCCGCCACGAGCGTATATCCGTTGCCAGATGAATCCGCATAACGAGGCGCGAACGGCCCCTCGTCGAAGTGCCAAAGCGCTATCGTGCTTGCATCCGCCCGAAACCGGCGCCTAGGACGGATGTTCCCGACTTTCGCATAACGCAACCCCTTGGAAATACGAAATTCGTCAATATAACCCTTCACGGATTCAAAGTTTTCGGGACCGAACCACCTCGTTTCGTTCTCAAACGGTACATGTTTAATTCCGCCAATCAGGAGCGGCGATTCCCTGTACCCGATTGGTCCTTTCGAGCGATCATGGGCGATGTGCTGGCGATCAAAAAACTGTGTCCAATGGGTATTGGGCGGGGCCTCCGCAACCTGGTAAGCAATATGCACCCAACGCGCGATCGGGAAATCGCCGAATGAAATCTCGTGTTTTACAAAAGCGGTCGACCATCCGTGCTGCCAACGCCGCGATATTCCAAACTGCGCCCAGGCGGTTCCCTCCGGCCGAGTCCGGTCAAATCCATCTGTGAGAGTTCGGGCACTCACAGTCGCGTAGTAGCTTCCGGGCTTGGCGAAGATTAGCCACTGTCCGTCGGGCACTAAACCATTGGGCCTCTCTTTCGGGCGGGTAGTCAAATAAATCCACGTCTCGAAGGTGAGTCCGTCGCCTTCTACATCATCGAAAACGCCGGGGTAATCTGCGTAGACATAACCTTTCGGAAGGAGTTCAAGCACATCCGGGGGTACCGCTTCGGAATGAGAGAAAGCGTGTAGAGAGATAAGAAACGACAAGAAAATCGTCGCAATGCTGAATGAAGAAACTGCGTTGAACCTCACGGCGCTTCCTCATTATTCAGTGGCTTGTGACCGGTAAGAGGGCTTGACCTCCCAACTCTCAATTCTCAGGGGTTGGGTCCCCAACCCTATAAGGCGAGGAGTAAATATCAATCTCACCCTATACGGTAGGTGCGGTTTCCAACCGCACCGGTCCCCACGGAAACCAGCGTCATGAGTCATCTTCCGTGGTGCACTCATCAACGAATGGGTTGGTATTCCATCGCCCATGTCTACATGGAGATTAACAGTTTAAGACATTAGAAACCGCGTGACTTGCGACCCAAAACGCTTAACTTGATCCCTATCTATCAAATGAGATTCAGCGACCGGATAGATTGAGCACGCGCGATAGATCTCTCCAGTGCGATAGAGTTCCCACAGAGATCCCTTTCCAACCGCACCCAGCCCTTGCCCTACGACATTTTTTTGGTCCTGCAAGTCGCAAAGTGAATCAGCACGATGGGCAGACTTATCGCACACTTCTTGCGATGTGTCAACAGAAAATTCAAAAAACCTATACTTTTTTCACGTTGACACTCCTCCTGCCCGTTGGTTAGAATTTCCTGATTGACAAGATTCTTGGCGTCATTGGCAGTTAAACGAGAACCGCCCTGCACTATGCTCTAGGTATACGGCTTTTTTGCGCAAATCTCAAATTGCGCGGACGAAATCATGAAACATCATCAAAATACCATTCTCGCAGTTCTCTCCGGCATTCTGCTCGTTTTAAGCCACCCCAGCTTTAACTTTTTCCCGCTCGCATGGGTAGGGCTGGTACCGCTACTGATAGCCGCAAGGTTAGTTCCAAACGCGAAATCCGCCGTCCGGATTGGTTATATTTCGGGATTGACGTTTTTCGGGGGGCTCCTCTACTGGATTGTCCTGCTCTACCCGTTTGCAAACATCTTTGTCACCGTGTTGGGCTATGCTGCCTTGGTCGCCTACGCCGCCCTTTACTTTGCCGTCTTTACTCTATTGGTGCATCAGTTGCCGCACAAATCGGGGATATCCTTCATTTTTCCCGCGGCTCTGTTTTGGACGGGGTTGGAGTGGATCAGGAGTTGGTTACTGACAGGCTTCCCCTGGGGCAGTATGGGATACTCGCAGTGGAATAATCACGCCGGAATTCAAATTGCCTCGATTACCGGAGTCTACGGCGTCAGCTTCGTCCTAGTGCTTTTCAATGCGGCAATCGCACATCTAATCATCTCGTCTTCCAACTGGAGAAGCGCAATCAAGGGAGCGGTATTGCCGGTCGCTATTGTGGCACTTACGTACGTTTACGGTGCCGTTTGTTTGTCCGGTTCCGAGAGCACGGCAGAGAGCGTAAAACTCGGTCTAGTGCCCGGCAATGTCTCGCAAGCCGAGAAATGGAAATCGGAACACGCCCCCAAGATTTTCAAGCGATACCTTAGTTTAACCGAAAAGGCGAATGCCGCTAACCCTGACCTGATGGTCTGGCCCGAAACCTCAATTCACCCCCAAATACTATCCGGGCGGGCGGAAACGTACAGACAGCGGCTGTTCCGAATGCTCCAGGAGCATCAAATCCATCTCCTCGCCGGTGCGCCCGTCCGCGAAGCTGATAGGAAGTTCTACAACAGTGTTTTTCTCCTCTCCCCGGCAGGCGAAAAACTTGGCAGCTATTCCAAGATGCACCTCGTGCCGTTCGGGGAATATGTGCCGTTTTCCAGCGCCCTCCCAAACTTTATCCAATTTCAGACATTCGCGCACGGGAAGTCGATTAACCTTCTGCCGCTCGCCGACGTAGAGGATGCCAAAATGGGAATTGCCATCTGCTTTGAATCCGTGTTCCCCAACCTCTTCCGCAAGTTCGTGACGAGGGGCGCCAGCGTCATGGGCATCCTGACCAACGATGCGTGGTTTGTAGGCACGACGGCACCCGCCCAACACCTATCCGCCGCACCGTTCCGTGCTGTCGAAAACCGCATTTCCGTTTTCCGCTGCGCCAACGGAGGCATCTCCTGCATAATTGATCCGTTCGGCAGGATAGTGAGTCCAACTATCACCCCGACCCAACCCGATGGTGTTCTGGTGGAAGACGTACCTCTGAAAAACCACCGGAACACGAAAAAAACGCTCTACACCCGCTACGGGGATTGGTTTCCTATTCTTTGCTTGTTGGTGGGCATAGGACTTATCGGACATCGGAACCGATCGTGGATTCTCTCCAAACTCAGGCGCGCCACCTGAAACTACGGCAAATTCTTTACACATAAGATTCTAGAATCGGTGTTTTGCAGCCTCCGTCTATCTGTAAACAAACTCTTGAAAAGGATGCTGAATAAGGTATAGCCATGATTGATTTATTTCTACTATGGCGGCGGATGAAAAAAGAACGCGACAGCGAGACACGGTTAGCAAGGCAAAGAGGTATTTCCATTGGCAGAATGGAAAGGGATAGAGTATGGATTTCGTGGTACGAGCGCAAGATACAAGCGGAGCGGGATGGTGTTGAATTTGATGAACCTCCGCCTCATTTAGTACCACGCAAGCGTGCTAAAATAGTAAGGAGGTAAAGAGGAACTGTAACGCTGGCAATGCGAGGTGAATTGGCGGATAGAGGGGGAGGTGTTGATTCCACACTCCCGCCGCTTTTTGCTTTCCAAATTAGGCGTTACTCAGCCCGTGCAACTATCAATACCTCCACGTCCAAGAAACCAGCGTTGCCTCGGTGGAACACTTTTTTAATTGCACATTAACAGTTTTTTGCGCTACCATTCCGAAGATGTTAACGAGACAGTATACTTCAATGCGAAATAACGAGAAGCCGTTTCGCGCAATGTTAATCCAAACCCCAGGATGGTACGCTTGTGAACCTAAATCAAGTGGGCGGCATTAAAATTGTCAAAATCGCACAATGAAAGAAACTTTGGAGTTGCTCCTAACACCGGGAGCATCGATTCTAGGAATAGCAATACTGGCAATCATGTTCCGCATGACTCACAAACGAATTGATGATTTACGCTCCCAGATGGTATCCAACCATAATCATCTTTCCGAAAAACTGGATGCTGTCGATAAGAGGCTATCTGAAAAGATTGACGATGTTGATGAGAGGTTATCTGAAAAGATCGACACTGTCGATAAGAGGCTGTCCGAAAAGATCGACGCTGTTGATAAGAGGCTGTCCGAAAAGATCGACGCTGTTGATAAGAGGCTGTCCGAAAAGATTGACGCTGTTGACAAAAGGCTGTCTGAAAAGATTGACGGTGCTGATATGAGGCTGTCAGGAATGATTAATACCCTTGACCAGCAAATACACGGTATGAATCAAAGAATTGACACACTCAACAATCAGTTTGTCGCACATTTGGAATCGCACCGTTTTGCCAACACATACAATAGCACTAACGGCCTTCGTAATTGAACACTCGAAATTGACGAGATCCTATGGATCGTAAGAGGTTACTAGCCACTAGCCGTACATGAACCTTGCCACCGCACTCTGTCCGGCAGTTTAGTTTTCGCATAATGCACTGGCATAACGGGCACGTTCCCAACACCTATCCGCCGCGCCAACGGAGGCATTTCCTGCATAATCCACCCGTCCGGGAGGATAGCCAGCCGAACCATCTCCGCGACCCGATGGCGTTCTAGCAGAAGACGTACCTCTGAAAAACCACCGGAACACGAACAAAACGCTCTACACTCGCTACGGCGATTGGTTTCCAATTCTGTGTTTGTCGGTGGGCATAGCACTAATTGTTCATCGAAACCGATCGTGGATTCTATCCAAACTCAGGCGCGACAACTGAAACAGCACCGGATTCATCACACATCGGTATGATTAACATTGTTGGGCTGACCGTTGGTTTCAGTTTGTGTGTGGTCCCTTACGACAAGACGGAGTACGTTTGATGAGATAGTTTACGCCGGGTTGGGTTATCTATCCTGATGGAACCGCCGCCATATGGTTGGGGCAGGACAAACATGGAGCACAGGCCACATGAATTGGGTCACACGGTATAGCGCAGGCGTCAATGCAAAGCTCCAACAAAATAGGAAAGGTTATGGATGAAAACATCTGTGATTTTACTTATTCTTTTGATCGTATCTTCACTCAATAGCTGCTCCACAGATAATCCAAAATTTGGATTGCCCGAAAGCGCAAAGGCGCGGCTCGGGAAAGGGTCGGTGGAGACCATGGCCTACTCACCGGACGGAACTCGTCTCGCAATTGGGGGAAGTATCGGCGTTTGGATCTATGATGCACACACCGGTGCCGAGATCGACCTACTCACCGATCATACGAGGCTAGTCTATAGCGTCGCGTTCAGTCCCGATGGAAGCACACTCGCGAGCGGGGGTCTGGACAAAACCGTTCGGTTGTGGAATGCGGAGACAGGTGAGTTGGTGCGCACGCACGCACATACTGATTTGGTATATTGTGTCGCATTTAGTCCCGATGGGCGAATGCTCGCCTACGGGAGTCGTGACCATACGGTTCGGCTGTGGAAAGCGGATACAGCTGAACCGATGCGTACCCTAGACGCACATACTGACCTGGTCGCTAGCGTCGCATTTAGTCCTGACGGGCGCATACTGGCAAGCGGAAGTCATGACGATAAAATCCGCCTGTGGAACGTGGAGACAGGTGAGTTGGTGCACACTCTAACCGGACACACAAGTGGGGTCAATAGCGTTGCATTTAATTCCGATGGGCGGACACTGGCAAGCGGCGGTGATGACGACAAGGTTTGGCTTTGGAATACAGAGTCAGGCGAGGCAGTGCGTACCCTCATGGAGCATACAAGTGGGGTAATTAGCGTCGTGTTCAGTCCCGATGGACGCACAATCGCAAGCGGAAGTTCGGACAATACCGTTCGGCTATGGAGCGCGGAGACAGGTGAGTTGTTACACACCCACGTACATACTGATCAGGTCAATAGCGTGGAATTCAGCCCGGATGGACGTACAATTGCAGGGGGAGGTGATGGTTGGACGATTCGGATCTGGAACGCGGAATCGGGTCAGATGGAGAAAGTCTTCTCCGGACATACGTCATCGGTCTATAGTGTTGCGTTCAGTCCCGACGGACGCACCATGGCAAACTTGAGTGGATCTAATATGTTTGGTGGAGACCGTATCCAGCTATGGGACCACGAGAACCATGAGCTGATGCGCACTTTCACCCTCACTCATTTGGGCGACTGTGTCGTGTTCAGTCCAGACGGACGTACAATCGCAAGCGGGGGTTTGGACAAAACCGTTCGGTTGTGGAATGCGGAGACAGGTGAGTTGGTGCTCACGCATGCGCACACTGATTGGGTCACTTGCGTCGCATTCAGTCCGGACGGGCGAACGCTCACCTACGGGAGTAGTGACAAAATCGTTCGGCTGTGGAACGCATGGAACGGGAGGTTGGTGCATTCGCTCAAAGGGCACACAGGATTTGTCCGTAGCGTCGCGTTTAGTCCCGATGGACGCACAATCGCAAGCGGAAGTTCGGACAAAACCGTTCGGCTATGGAACGCAGAGAACGGGAGGTTGGTGCATACCCTCAAAGGGCACACAGATACTGTCAATAGCGTCGCGCTCGGTCCCGATGGGCGCACAATCGCAAGCGGGAGTGCAGACGGCACCGTGCTGCTGTGGGACGGGGCGATAGGCGAGCTAGTGCACATTCTTACCGGGCAGACGGCTGTAGTCGATAGCGTCGCATTTAGTCCGGACGGACGCACAATCGCAAGCGGAGGTTGGGACTATACCGTTCGGCTGTGGAATGCGGAGTCCGGTGAGTTGTTGCGCACGCTCAGCGGGCATACAAGGTCTGTCAATAGCGTCGCGTTCAGTGATGATGGACGCACAATCGCAAGCGGGAGTGCAGACGGCACCGTGCTGCTGTGGGACTAAATTCGCGCTGCCATATAAATGCCATAACGTGCGTTGCGTCTGAAAGCCAAAATGAGATCTAAACAAGAGGAGATTGATTGTGAAAAAGAGAGAAGTGCTTTTTGCGGTGATGGGCAGTGTTGTCGGGGCGGTACTGGTCATGGCGGTGGGTTCGTTCTCTCTACTGGGTGCCCACGATGAAATTGTAGACCTGAAGGTGGGCGAGATTACCTGTACAGGTTTGACAGTGAGTAAGGGGGACTGGGTGAGGGTGGTGCTCATCGCGGATGAAGGTGGTGGATTCGTTCACGTGCTGGGTAACGGAGGACGGGTAGCGATCATCGGTGATGAGAGTGGCGGTAACGTTAACGTGTATTTGAAAGATTTACGAAGTATTCCGGAAGCACGGATGAGTGCCGATGAAAATGGCGGGTTCGTTCATGTGACTGGATTCCTCAATGGAAAGTCTGCCTCGGTGACGCTTAACCCCAGCGGGTTAGTAAAACGCTAGAGCGGGAGAGACGTGATGAATGAATGGACTGAGTGGCGATCTAGGGACAGAACGCCTTGATTATTTCTGCATCGACGAAAGAATTGATTCAAGCGTGCGTTACAGCGGACACGCTCCGGGCGTATCGACGGGCGTTGATTGATTTTGAGGCATAGTTGGCGGTCGTGGAGAACAATTTGCGGTTTGATTCTAACTGTTACGGCGGGCCCGCGTGTCGTTGAATGATAGCGCCTTGACAGCATACATCAAGGAGTTCCATGATTCGAGCAGGTCACCAGTTACAATTTCGCAGGCTGGAGCGGTGGTCGTAGATATGCAAACGACGGGCAGGTGGCGTGATCCGTTAGCTAAAGAGGTGAATCAGATGCTTGGGCAACAGAGATCATTTAGTGACGAAGAACAGGAGCGAATGAGTTCCATGGACATTGACTCGTTCACGATAATATTATTCCGTTGGCTTAAGGCAAATTTGGAGCCGTCGCATTCGGCGGAGACACCGAATTGGTTTTATATCAGTGGTATAGGACGGCACTGTTTTCCTGAAGAAGGAGATTACATCGCACGAGAAGATAGCCGTAAGCTCGCAGAAGCAATTGCTAATCTTGAGAGGAAGAGATTGGTGGTAAGAGTGCACCATCGCATGGACATGACACCTGTGATTTGTGTTAGCTCTATTGGTCTAAATTCTGACGTAGACGACGATGCCTTGATTCTGGTCGATAAGCCAGAGGAAATTGTTGCTGCGTTAGAACAAAAAATCGGCGGGCTTGATGATATCATCCGACAATACTACCTAGAAAGTCTTCGAGCCTATCAAGAGGAGTTGTACATTTCCTCTGTCATTTGCCTTGGTGCCGCTTCAGAACGAGCCATACACTGGCTAGCGGACGCCCTAGGTGAACATTTTCCGGAGTATCAGGCAGAAATACAACGTAAACAAAAGAGTGGAAATGTGGGGAGGTTGATTCAATATCTTTCTGATAGTGTTGTTCCGAGTATCTTTGATGACGATAAACGTATGAGAACCGACGTGCAAGAACGCTTGACGGGGCTTGGAAATGTGTATCGTGAGAACCGAAACGAGGCTGGCCATCCAAAAACGGTAAAACAAAGCTGGTTAAACGAGCATCAGGAGGTCCTTTTAGTGCATTTTGCTGGGTATATCACCGCAATCTCGGAAGCTGTGGCAAAGATCTGAATTGTGGCAAGTGCCTCGCATGTTACGATATTTACATAAACCAAGTTGCCACGTTTGTCAGGCGAAGCGCAGAAACCGAGTTTTATCCAACGTGGAAACACGAAATTGACGAAATTCAGCCCAATGTACCTATGATTTAGCGCGCGAACCAAAAACTCGGTTTCCTTGCTATATGTAGCAACTTGCGTTATTTCCTTCTATTTTTGGGCTAGACAAAGAAACCTCTTTAATTCAGAACCAGAATTAAATCTGTGTTACACTCTCATACAATTGGGATAAGGTGTCTTGCTTCATTCTGAATTTCGTTCCGTGATTGTGCCCGGTTCTCGCATCAAAATCTACAAGTATTGAACCTGCTTCTATTGCATCAATGAACTTATCAGGGCTAAACTTTTGCAAGACGAAAATCTGCTCATAGTGGAAGTGTTCAATCCTGTCAATCCTCTTGACTTCTGCCTTTATGTAGAAACAGTTTAGGAGTTTCGTGCCTGCCTTATGAGTCAAATCGTCAAAACCCCAGTAGGGTTGGGGCTCAAGTTCGTTAAGATCAATTCTCTGGTCTACAGACGCTAACCAGTCTGAATGATGTGAAGCAACACATTTTACATCAAATGAGATTTCTACTTTTCTCTCTTCTCGGTTGACTATTACACCAAAACCCCGATCAGATCTGGTTAAAGCATGTATGGTCTGCCGGAAACTCTTTTCATCGGCTGGATATTTCCCGCCTGCTTCTTGGTGCTTCCAACCGTACAGTGGCAAAAGAATCTGAGGTACTATTTTTGCTGCGCGGGGCGATGGCTCTGAATGAAAAAGTGTGGTAAGTGCAGAAGTATTGATCCGCCGCGTTTTCAGTTCCCATTCGGCAGCGTTCGGAATGGGCAGATTATTTTCTTCAATGCCCAACAAGTCCTCCAACGTATTGCCTACACCCCCTGTATTTCCCGTTCTTGCATTCTTTATCCAACCTTGATTTCTGATTTGTTTCAGTTTTTCGACTAGTTCCTCTTTGGTGTAAAGTAACATCAACTATCCCCTTCTAAAAAGGCGAATTTAGAGGCTCTTAATGTACGATACCAGTCCAAAGAGGGTTTTGTACGCCTCTCTGTAACTGTACTCTGATATGCTTTTGAACCTGATACGCTTTTTCTTTCCCATGTTTTGTTATTCTGGCGGACGCCAGAAATCGAGCAAGTATTCAAAAGTTACACCCATTGTGATGTAATTGCTGGGCCAACCAAAAATACCGATTTGGTTTACAATGTTCGTTCTATCCCAAATGATAATGTTTCTCAGTTCGTATCCTCTCTTTCGGAGTTCCTCTATCAGAGAAACGTGAATTGTGATTCTCTGATTTTCCCACCACATATCAGGAACGTTGATAACACAGTGCGCTTTCGGCTTTAGTATAGGCAATAGTTTCTCATAAATATCGCCCATTGCCGACGCATAACGTTCTAATTCTAGCGTTCCTAAATCTCTCGGGTCTTGGGAATACTGTTCTACTTTGCCGAGTTGTTCATTCTTTCGGTTTCGCCTAGACTTGTTTTTGCGTTTCCGGTTTAACAAGTTCGCGTAGGGTGGCGATGTGAAAATAAGTGATAGACTGTTCTCTGACAAATACTGACTTATATTTCTAGCGTCATCGTGAATAGCTAGTGGGTGAGTGGCATTAAACAAACTCTGAGGGGCTAACCGTTCTTTGCACAATTTAATATATTCTTCTTTCAAATCAAAGCCAACGGCAGTTCGATTCAGATCATTAGCGGCTACAAGCGTTGTACCACTCCCAACAAATGGGTCGAGCACTAATTCACCTTCGTGCGTGAAAAGTTCTATCACCTTCCGAGCCAAAGAAATAGGGAACGTGGCAGGGTGGACATTTTTGTCTCGAATATCCCTAGCTTCATACCTAAATTGCCATACCCCTAGTTGGGATTTCAACCACTCTTTTGCAGTCATGCAATTTAAGTGATTAGGTTTACAGGAACATGTCCGCTGTGTATTCAATGGTAGTCTTCGCCTGTAAAATCCTGAATTTTCCAGAATAACGGGAGGAATTTCAATATCGGTCGCTTGCCCATCGCAAGGCACACTGTCTAACTTCATGCCTTCTCCTTACAATTAAGAGTAAATAACTCCCTACCCACATCAAGATAATCGATTGCTTTTTTAGTTTACACAGAAACTCCCTGAGCTTCTATTTTTCTTAGCGCACTAGCAATATTCGACAAAGAATACAGATTGTGAAGGGATTCAATCAATTCCAAACGTTGTGAGAGGCGGGTGAATTGGGGTGGGGTAGGGGAGCGTGGAATCCCACGCTCCCACTTCTATTGCCTATACCAGATTAGTCTAGGTCAAACCGATCGAGATTCATGACCTTGTTCCACGCCGCTACGAAGTCACTCACAAATGACTCTCGTGCGTCATCACACGCGTAGACCTCCGCAATGGCTCGGAGTTGTGAGTTTGAGCCGAATACGAGATCGACGCGGCTGCCGCTCCACTTCAACTCGCCAGTCGAGCTATCGCGTCCCTCGAACACATCCGCGGCTGTCGAGGACGCCACCCACTCGGTGTCCATGTCAAGCAGGTTCACGAAGAAATCGGGGGTCAACGTCTCCGGCCGCTCCGTGAAGACGCCAAGTTCCGACTGACCGGTGTTCGCGTTCAGGACGCGCAACCCTCCGACGAGAACCGTCATCTCCGGAGCGGTTAGCGTCAGCATTTGCGCACGGTCTACCAGCAGCTCTTCGGCTGGTTTCTCGTGTCCATTTCCGAGGTAGTTGCGAAATCCATCGGCGGTCGGTTCAAGCACCGCAAACGACTCCACGTCGGTTTGCTCCTGCACTGCGTCCGTGCGCCCCGGAGCGAAGGGAACCTGCACGTCGGCACCGGCGTTCTTCGCCGCCACCTCGACCGCTGCACACCCGCCAAGCACAATCAGGTCGGCGAGCGAAACCCGCCTCCCGTCGGTCTGGGACCCGTTAAAGTCGCTTTGAATCCCCTCCAAGGTCTGGAATACCTTCCCCAGTTCGGACGGATTGTTGACCTCCCAATCCTTCTGCGGCGCGAGGCGAATGCGCGCGCCGTTAGCGCCGCCGCGCTTGTCGGTGCCGCGGAATGTACCCGCAGACGCCCAAGCGGTCGAAACCAGTTGGGAAACGGACAGTCCCGAATCAAGGCACGTGCCCTTGAGGGCGGCGATGTCTTGCTCATCAATCAATTCATGATCGACATCGGGAACGGGGTCCTGCCACAACTGCGGTTCCTCTGGAACCTGCGAACCGAGACACCGTGTGCGAGGTCCCATGTCGCGGTGCGTCAGCTTGTACCACGCCCTGGCAAAGGCGTCCGCGAACGCATCCGGGTTTTCGTGGAAGCGCTTTGAAATCGCTCCATAGACTGGATCCACCTTCAGGGACAGGTCAGTCGTGAGCATCATGGGAGCGTGCCTCTTTGCGGGATTATGTGCGTCCGGCACAGTATCCTGTGCAGATTCATCTTCCGGAGTCCACTGCCATGCACCGCCGGGCCCCTTTATCAGTTTCCACTCGTAGTTGAACAGGTTGTCGAAGAAGCCGTTGTCCCACTTCGTCGGCGCGTTAGTCCAAGCGCCCTCCAACCCGCTGGTGATAGCGTCGCCGCCCACGCCGCTGCCAAAGCTGTTCTTCCAGCCAAGCCCTTGCTCCTCAAGGGATGCCCCTTCCGGCTCGGGACCGACGTATTCGTCCGCATCGGCTGCGCCATGGGTTTTCCCGAACGTATGTCCGCCGGCGATGAGCGCCACCGTCTCCTCGTCGTCCATTGCCATGCGGCGGAACGTCTCTTTAATGTCTACGGCGGCAGCGACTGGATCCGGGTTGCCGTTCGGCCCCTGCGGATTCACATAGATCAAGCCCATCTGAACCGCGCCGAGAGGATTCTCCAGATCCCGCTCGCCGGTGTATCGCTCGTCCCCTAGCCACGTGGTCTCCGATCCCCAATAGATATCCTCTTCGGGCTCCCAGACATCCTCTCGTCCTCCGGCGAACCCGAAGGTCTTGAGACCCATCGACTCCAAGGCACAGTTTCCGGTAAAAATCATTAGGTCTGCCCATGATAGACTTTTGCCGTACTTCTGCTTGACGGGCCAGAGCAACCGGCGCGCCTTGTCGAGGCTCGCGTTGTCGGGCCAACTGTTGAGGGGCGCAAAGCGCATTGTGCCGGAGGCTGCGCCGCCGCGTCCGTCGCCGATGCGGTACGTGCCCGCGCTATGCCACGCCATCCGAATGAAGAGAGGTCCATAGTGGCCATAATCGGCGGGCCACCAATCCTGCGATGTTGTCATCACCTCTTCGATGTCCTGCGCCAGCGCATCCAAGTCAACTGTCTTGAACGCCTCGGCATAGTTGAAATCCTCCCCCATAGGATCCGACTGGGGTGGGTTCTGGTGCAGAATCTTCAAGTTCAACTGATTCGGCCACCACTGTTGGTTCGCTACGATGCCCCTTGGTATAGAGTTGCCCATCATTGGGCACTTACTTTCGCTGCTCATATCGCCTCCAATTGTGTTCCGTATTTTTTTCCAACGGCTGGTTTTTTCACCATTTGTCCAAAGCTAGGGTCACGGTGAAAGGTTAGGGTAGTTCGATACAATAATTGGTAACTACAATTTCGGTCACCCTTTCCACAATCGCTTAGGTTAAAAATATAGTGCAAAGAAATTAAGTTTTCAAGGAAAAAGCGAGGGCTCCACTGAGCTGCGCTGCACGTTCTTTTGGCATGAATTTCCGAGATTCGTGAACTCGCAAAACGGGTATCCCGATGCAGATGTGGCGCAGTCTTCATGTTCTCACAAAACCCAATTATTGTCAAGTGGTAAGTGTCGAGGTGCAGCGTAATTGCGCTCAAACACTAAACAGTCGAATGAGCCAAATTTCCCACTACCAGTCTGCCAATAGCTGTCCGACTTAAGTTCAATCACTGGCCACTGCCTTTAGATTGACAACTTTACATAGCTCAAGTATAATTTGGGTAGTGGATGACGGCGTTGTGCCAAAATTAATCTGGGTCTCAAAAATCTTGGGGCGCAAAAACGGTCACACAACACAAACTTTTTCTTCTGTACCTATTTTCTGTCCCCTAGTCTTCACAAAAATGTGAACAAACTATACCCGAATCCTTAAGAACCTGTTTGAATAGTCGGCAGCAGAGCCATATTCAGTCATTTGGAGACAGGTTGTTTCATGTTTTTGTATTGCCCACTATTTACCTGTCGCCCCGCTGGGGCTTAGTTGTGCGGGGGTTTCGGTGTATCTATACACCTGCCGCCCCTCCGGGGCTTTTAGAGGCTGGTGCGCAGTGCGCACCCTACAAATGTACTTTTCAAACAGGCTCTTAAGGAAGGCGATAGTAAATCTTGGTAGAGATCCACTAACCACTAATCACTAGCCACTGACTTTGAAAGGAAACAACTATGATTGCAGATTTTAAACCCGAAGTTGATGCCATGAACACTCGACTCGCCGAACTCCGGAGGTATCTTTGACCTAGAAAACAAAGAAACTGAACTGGCGGCGCTCGAGGTAGAGTTTTCAAAACCCGATTTTTGGAATAATCCACAGCAGGCTCAGAAAACCAGCCAGCGGATGGCGCACCTCCGCAATGAGGTGACGCAATACAACGAGATAGAGTCGGAATTACAGAACATTCAAGTGTTAGTCGATCTCGCCATTGAAGAAAACGACGAGAGTTTCAACGATGAAATTGATGCCGGGCTGAAGGAAATTTCCAAACAGGTCAAAAGCGTCGAATTCAAACTCATGCTTGACGGCGATCATGACATCAATAACGCGCTTCTATATATCCATCCCGGCGCCGGAGGCACCGAATCGCAAGATTGGGCATCCATGTTGATGCGCATGTACCTTCGTTGGTGCGAACGAAGTGGATACAAAACGGAAACTCTTGATTTGACCCCGGGCGATGAAGCCGGAATCAAAACTGCTACCATTCTCGTGACCGGAGAATACGCTTACGGATATCTGCGTGCAGAGGCGGGCATTCACCGATTGGTTCGCCTGTCGCCGTTTGACTTCAACCACCGTCGGCACACCTCCTTTGCCGCCGTTGCCGTCAGCCCCGAAATAGATGACACCATTGAGGTCGAAATAGACACCTCGGAGCTGAGAATCGACTACTACCGCTCAAGCGGAGCGGGCGGACAACACGTGAATGTAACCGATTCTGCAGTTCGGATGACCCATCTCCCAACCGGAATCGTGGTTCAGTGCCAAAATGAGCGCTCACAACACAAGAACCGCGAAGTCGCGATGAAAATCTTACGTTCGCGGTTGTATGAATTTTATGAAGCGCAGCAACGTGAAGAAATCTCAAAAATGCAAGGGGAACGACTCGACATCAACTTTGGAAGCCAAATTCGATCGTATGTGTTGCATCCTTACCGACTTGTCAAGGACTTGCGAACCGACATCGAAACCGGTAACGTGGATTCGGTCATGGATGGCGATTTGAACGCATTTATTGATGGCTACCTGAAACACAAGCAGCAGCACAAGCCATGACATAATTCGTCCGCGGACGCGCATGTTCATAAGCCCTGATTTTGGTTGCCTTAATCGGTGGGGCGTGCTATACTACATAAGTTATAGCTTGACGGACATTGAAGGGATATGAAAATTGGAAGCGCCCGGAAATCTGATTGAACAGCGCCGAGAAAAATTAGACGAAATCCGAAATCTCGGCGCAAATCCATATCCGTACAGATACTCGCCAACACACACCACCTCCGAAATTCATCTACAGTTCGCCGAAATCCAAGAAACTCCCGACGAAAGTAAACCAACCTGCATTGCCGGGCGTATCATGACTAAGCGCGATCACGGCAAAAGCAGCTTCGCTAACCTACAGGATTCCGAAGGACAGATTCAAATCTACGTCCGCCAGAACGTCGTCGGCGCTCAACTCTACGAAATCTACAAAATGCTTGATGTTGGCGATATCGTCGGTGTCAAAGGCGTGGTTTTCCGAACTCGAACGGGCGAAATCACGGTCCTGGCGAACGAACTTGAACTACTGTCCAAATCGCTTCGGCCGCTTCCCGAAAAATGGCACGGTCTACAGGATAAGGAAACGCGTTACCGCCAACGCTATGCCGATTTGATTATGAATCGCGAGGTAAAGGAGGTTTTTGCCAAGCGAACCTCAATCGTTCAAGCTATCCGAGATTATCTTAATGCCATCAATTTTATTGAAGTTGAATCGCCGGTGCTTCAACCAATATACGGCGGAGCGAATGCACGGCCATTTGTCACCCACCACAATACGCTGGATCAAACCCTTTACTTGCGGATTGCGAATGAACTCTATCTAAAGCGCTTGATTGTCGGCGGTTTCGATCGCGTGTACGAATTCTCAAAAGACTTCCGAAATGAAGGCATGGACCGCGATCACAATCCCGAGTTTACGATGCTTGAATTGTACCAAGCGTATGCCGATTATGAAGATATTATGCGCCTCACGGAGCAACTGATTGCTCACACCGCGCAGGAGGTGGTTGGGTGCACGACGATATCCTTTCAGGGCGAAGAGATTTCGCTGGAGCCCCCATGGCGGCGGCTGACCATGATTGAATCAATCGGCGTGGAGACCGGGATTGATGTAGAATCCCTCAATGACCGCGAACTTCGGGACGCCGCACTAGATGCGAATATTGATTTAGACGGAATTGAATCAAGAGGGGAAATAATTGCGGCGCTGTTTGATACGCTCGTTGAACCGAATTTGATGCAACCAACGTTCATTTGCGACTATCCGATTGAAGTGTCGCCGTTTGCCAAGAAGAAACGCGGCGATGAACGTTTCGTAGAACGGTTCGAGTATTTCATGGTTGGCATGGAAATGGGAAACGCCTTCAGCGAGTTGAACGATCCGATAGATCAGCGCGAGCGATTCATTGAGCAGGGCAAGAAATTAGAGGCGGGGGACGAAGAAGCGTTTATGGTGGACGAGGACTATCTCCGAGCATTGGAATACGGCATGCCGCCGACCGGAGGCCTCGGATTTGGCGTCGATCGACTCACCATGTTGTTGACAGATCAGCGATCCATCCGCGATGTCATCTTTTTTCCGCAAATGCGACCCGAAGACCAAACCTAATCCAATTGGATTTATCCCTTGAAACCGAGTTTTTTCACCAAAACTCGGTTTCTTCCGAAAGTTGTATTGGCTTTATTTAATAATCCAATATATGCAAGTCATATATCATCATATTCTCTTCCAAAAAACTACCTAGTCACACCTAATGAAATTTGAGTGGTTTATCGCTTCTCGCTACCTAAAGTCCCGAAGAGAACAGTCCTTTATCTCGATCATCGGCGTCATATCCGTCGTTAGTGTTGCGCTTGGAATCGCGGTTGTTATTCTTGTAATTTCCGTGATGAACGGCTTCGAACACGGGCTTAAGGAGAAATTCCTCGCGAACGAAGCCCATGTGACTGTTCGATCGGCAGCCGGGAATTACTTTTCTAACTATCAAGAAACTATCAAGCAAATTGAAGCTATTGATGGCGTTGAAGCCGCCTCACCTGTAATATACACTCCGATTGCGGTTTGGCTCAAACAGGATGAGTCGCCTCGCAGGATTATCTTCGTAAAGGGCATTGATCCGGAAAAAGAAGATCAGGTAACACGCTTTTCAAAGTTTTTTGATGCTCCTGTTGACTTCAAGAATTCACCCCTGATTGCAAGTGCTCGCTTGCAAGCGGATGAAACAATTTCTGGCGGCATTGTTTTGGGAGACGCTGGCGCCAACAACATGGGCATTGTAAAGGGAGATGTGTTGCGCCTCATCTCCAGAATGGTGCCAAATCCCGCAAATCCGACTACTTTCTTGACACACATTCGCAACTTTGTCGTGGTTGGCATTTACAAGTCGGGAATGCACACCTACGACAACATACTCGGTTTTATCCACCTAGACACGGCACAGAAACTTTACAGCAAGCTACCAGATCAGATTAATATGATCGAGGTACGTACATCAAGCGCGGATATCGCATCTGAAGTACGGGCGCGTATAGCATCGACGGTCCGTCTTGACGGAGGGATTCGGGGCATACCTATGGTAAACACATGGGTGGACACGCACGCTCCCCTGTTTGAAGCCATAAAGTTGGAGAAGATTGTCACCGTAATTATTGAAGCATTGATTATCTTGGTAGCGGCATTTAATATCGCCAGCACGCTGATTATGACGGTCATGGAGAAAACTCGAGATATTGGGGTTCTTCGTGCGATGGGATCTTCCAAGCATAACATCCTCAAAATCTTCATGGTTCAAGGTTGTACCATTGGCGCGTTGGGAGGCATACTGGGGACAGTCTTGGGCGTGAGCATCTCTTGGCTGCTTGATCTACAGAATATTCGACCTTCACGTTGGTTTGCATTATTGATTCTGATTCCAATCGGTATTCAGGTCGGTATTCAGGTCTTTATCACATTTCAACGCTCGTTATCACTGCATTTCATCATTAAGGCA
The DNA here is from genome assembly GCA_965220415.1 of Candidatus Poribacteria bacterium. Classification (GTDB taxonomy): domain Bacteria; phylum Poribacteria; class WGA-4E; order WGA-4E; family JAJDTR01; genus JAJDTR01. The sequence goes on along the minus strand of OZ244829.1, from coordinate 5,036,563 downwards.
TTGCTTGGCTTGCTGTGGATTGTGTCAATCGGATGGTTCTTATACTGCCTCGCCCAGCCGATATACATAGATGGCCAAGTATATCAGTTGAGCCGTCTCCCCGTGAAAATCAACTGGCTCTTTGTTGGTTTTATGAATGTTCTTTCATTCGCAATCTGCTGGCTCGCGACAGTGTATCCAGCATGGCAGGCTTCAAAATTAAATCCCGTTGAGGCATTGCGATATGAATAATCTCATTCGCACGGTTGATTTGCACAAGTCATATTACGATGGAGCAAAAGAACTTCCCGTTCTCAAAGGTATCGATATGGAGATCGAGAAAGGCGAGATTCTCGCAATCATCGGCGCGTCGGGAGTCGGCAAGAGCACGCTGCTACACTTAATCGGCGGGCTGGATCGGCCGACACAGGGCAAAGTCTACTACGAAAATCAGGACATCTTCGATTTTAACGACCGAGAACTCGACCGATTTCGGAATCTCGGAGTCGGGTTCGTTTTCCAATTTCATCACCTGTTGCCAGAGTTTACAGCTATTGAAAACGTAGCGCTTGGAGCGCTGATTGCCGGAAAAAATAGTCGCGATGCGAGCGCCGACGCCCGGAAGTTGCTCGACTACGTCGGACTGTCCGAGCGGCTTGAACATCACCCCAGCGAACTTTCAGGGGGCGAACGACAGCGCGTAGCTATCGCCCGCGCTCTGATTAATCAGCCCAAAGTGGTACTTGCCGACGAACCAACCGGTAATCTCGACCGTAAAACGAGCGCGGCGGTGTTGGATCTATTGTGGGATTTGAACGATCGTTTCGACCAAACTTTTATTATAGTCACCCACAATCAATCCCTGGCACAGCGAGCGGATCGGTTGATTCATCTCGTTGATGGAAGGGTCTCGAATCAAGTCCAAGTGGTCGATCTATGAATCACATTTTGAATGAGGCATACAAGGCAAAATTTGTAGGGTGGGATCAAAGGAGCGAAAAGCGATCAACCGACTGATTAGGGAGGGCGATAGAAAATCCCCTGCGATAGAGATCCCCTGCCCACCAGCCTCTAAAGCCCCAGCGATCAACTGAACGAATAGTGAAGGCGATAGAGATCCCATCACTCTGTCCCTCATCTTGCATTGTGAATCGGGACGACATGCGTAAATTCTGAAGTGTACCAAGATAGTTTAGTCATGGAAATCAAGATAACAAAATCAACAAATCTCCGGCAGAATCGTCCAAAGGATTCGCAGTTAGGTTTCGGAAAATACACTACCGACCATATGTTTCTGATGGACTATGCCCTCGGAAAGGGATGGCATGATGCTCGCATTGTTCCTTACCAACACTTGCGCTTGGATCCGGCGGCAATGGTATTGCATTACAACCAGGAGGTTTTTGAAGGCTTAAAAGCCTATGCCCTTGAAAACGGCGGCATCGGTCTGTTTAGACCGGAGAAGAATATCCAGCGGATGAATACCTCGGCGCAAAGGTTAGTCATGCCAGAGGTGGATAGTCAACTGTTTCTTCAAGCGATGAAACAGTTAGTTCTGATTGATCGCGAATGGCTGCCGAAATCCGAGGGTACTTCTCTATACATTCGCCCCACAATGATTGCCACCGAGCCGATGATTGGAATCCGACCGTCGGAACGGTATCTGTTCTACATCATTCTTTCTCCGGTAGGCGCTTACTACCCCGAAGGCTTCAATCCAACTCGCATCTATGTTTCTGACACGCACGTGCGCGCAGCAAAACACGGCGTCGGCAACGTGAAAACCTCGGGAAATTACGGATCAACTCTTTTCGTCTCGCAGGAAGCTGCGGTGAAAGGGTACACTCAGGTTTTATGGCTTGATGCTAACGAACTTAAATACATAGAAGAGGTCGGTACAAGCAATGTTTTCTTCTTGATTGACGATGAGCTTGTTACGCCTCCCCTAAAAGGCACCATTCTGCCGGGAATCACGCGAGATTCAGCGCTCCAGCTTGCCAGGCGTTGGGGACTACGCGTCTCTGAACGACTGATTTCGATTGATGAGGTCATTGATGCCTACCGAAGTGGCGCGCTCAAAGAGATGTTTGCCACGGGGACGGCGGCGGTTATCTCTCCGGTAGGTGAAATATCCTATAAAGGCGAGCAATTCCAGATAGCGGATGGCAAGACGGGAGAACTTGCTCGGCGGCTGTATGACGAACTTACCGGCATCCAATACGGTCGCAGAGAAGACCCTTTTGGATGGCGAATTCGTGTCGATTGAAACTCGCACGTGAGACTGCTCAACCCAGCACTGTTCTCACGACAAAATATGTAGATGCGGTGTAGTAATCTCGATTCTGTTTCGCGGAATTTATACTCCGCGCTGTCAGAAGTTGCGTCTTTTGTAGGATCAAACGAGCGGATAGATCAAGTGAGCGAATAGCGAGCGCGATAGGGATCCCAGTGCGATAGAGATCCCGCGATCTCCAGGTCGCGACATGCGTTCCCTGTAGGTGCGATCAAGTGAACGAATAGTGAACGCGATAGAGATCCCTTTCCAACCGCGCCTACCGCCATACGCTTGAAAACACGCAATTTTCACCAGCGTCAAGTATAACATTGAGTTTTGGAACTGTAACGATTAGCCACGTTCTTTTACTAATTCTTCAATTAGGACGCCCCGCGGGATGCGGATACTAAAAAGCAAGTCTGTGTACTTCACGATAACAAACTGTCAGGAGGTTTTTTGACATGTCCAGAACTGCATTCAGCACATTGATTCTGCTTTTTGCGTTGGCGAATAGTCTAATGCCAGCTCACGCAGAAGAAGCAGCGAACACGGAAAATCCGGCGGCGGAAGCGGCGGAAGCGGCGGAAGCTGTTGACAGCGCTTTAATTGTAAAGAAAATTTCCTTTGAAGGGATAAAAAACACACCGGAAGATTTTTTCGCCTTACATATACAAACCAAGGTTGGCGAGGAAATCTCCCCCGATCGTCTATCCGAAGACATAAAAAACCTCTACAAAAACACCGGGTTTTTCTCCGACTTTAGTGATGCGGGAGAATCCCCGATTCAAGTTGAAGTTGAACCGGCTGACGGCGGCGGTCTGGAAGTTATCTACAAGCTGATTGAAAGTCCAAAAATCGAAAGTGTCAAAATCGTTGGGAATGAAGAATTAAAGAAGGGCAAGATTCAGGATGCCATTACGCTTAAGCCTAGTGAAATCTATAGCGACCAGCGCCGCTGGGAAAGCGAAAGAGCGATTCGTAAGGTCTACAAGGAAAAAGGCTATTACCTTGCCCAGATAACGTCTGACGCGAATGTAGATCGGGACACTAATACGATTGAAGTCACGTTTGAGATTAGCGAGGGTGAACGCATCAAGATTCAGGAGATTAATTTTGTCGGCAACAGCGACATCCCTGCCAAAACGCTTAGCAAAAAAATCAAAACTCGTGTCGGTAAGCATTTCGATGAAAACCTGTTGGATGAAGACATGACCCTTTTGCGGCATTACTATCAAGATCAGGGATATGCGCAGATCGACGTTGAAGGATTTGAACATAACCTTACCGCAGATAACTCCGGACTGGTAATCGACATTTCCGTTGATGAAGGTCCCGAATATATAATAGGCGCCTATGACATCAAAATTCTACATGCGAAGAAACCCGCCTTTTCAGAAGATAAGATTCGCGATATGCTAGATCCCGTCGAAGGCGAAATCTTTGACCGAGGCATGTTTCAGGAATCGATAGAAAAAATTCAAAAAGCCTACCACGATAAAGGTTACCTCCTTTCGGAGTTGTCACCAGTTCCGCAATTTAACGAAACAACGGGCGTTGTCGACATTGCGATGGATATCAATGAAGGCGATGTTATTATCATCGAAAACGTTGAAATTGACGGATTGGAGAAAACCAAGACGAATGTCGTCAAGCGGGAACTCGATCGAGTCAATCTCAAACGCGGAGAATTTCTTGATGTGAAATCGCTGCGCAAAGCTCGCCAGAAGCTCTTCCAAATGGGGCCATTTATCCGAAATATCGACTTTATACCCACGCCAAACGCCTCCGGAGAGAACAGTCGCGACCTCAAAGTTGAAGTCACTGAAACGTCGAGGACCGGCATGTTCAGCCTCGGCGGCGGATATGGCACTGAAGGCGGCATATTTGGTGTTGCGGAAATCGGAGAAAATAACCTCTTTGGGCGCGCTTACCGCGTGCACCTCAAAGGAGAACTTGGTACACGCGATCGTCACACCGCCGAACTTCGCTTTAACACTCCTTGGATCTTCGGCACGCCGACACGTTTGAACGTTAGCCTCTACAACACACGACGGCTTCGCCGATATTACTTTAATTTCTATGACCGAAATTCGGACCGCTCGGTTTATTCACGTAAAGGAGGCGCGGTCACCATAGGAAGATCCATTGCGCAAGACATGGATTTATCCGTTCGTTTCAGGAACGAGTATACACACGACAATCGTGGCGATCCCCTTTTCTCCATTGACCTAAATCACCAAGCAAGTCTTAACAGTGGCAGCGTTTCGGATGAGTTGAGCGCGGAATTTGAGAAAAGCGGGACTGCTCTTTCTGCAAACGCCACTACTTCGATTTACTCACCTGACCGCGAATGGAGAATTGAAGATCTTGAGGATGGCGCCGATGCTACGCAGAAGTTCGTAATCCGTCAGGAGGAGGAAGCATTGAACTTGGATGTATACAGACATGGTCAGCATCCGTTCAATCGTTCCGTTCGAAGTGTTACGTTATTTCTGTCCAGAGATACGCGCGATTATCTAACAAGCATTTACGATCCGGTTTCCGGTTCCTTGAATACGCTTTCCTATGAACACGCCGGAGGGCTTTTGAGAGCCGACAGTGAATTCCAGAGATATACCTTGGATTCAAGTTGGTTCCGAGGCACATGGCGTAATCATGTATTTGCGGCTCACGCGAGAGCGGGCTATTTGAATAGTAGGACCAACGATGATTGGTTCCTTCGCTACGAACGATTCTACTTGGGTGGTATTGATACCGTTCGTGGTTACGAAGATTACTCCATTTATCCTCCCCCGCGGGGTAATGAGTTATACAGCTACGGTGGAAACAAGGTTTTCTTTGCAAACTTTGAATACCGTATTCCGCTCGGCTCACAGTTGACAGGGTCCGCATTCTTTGATGTCGGCCAAGTCTGGGATGAATATCAGCCCAACATTTTCAAGCATATCAACCTAAGGAAGGGTGCTGGCGTGGGAATCCGGTTTAATCTGCTAGGCATGTTGGCGCGAGCCGAGTGGGGATATGGATTTGACCGCCCCGGAGGAGAAAAGGGAGGTAAGCTCCATTTTACAATCGGTCCGGGATTCTAAACGGTTTTTACCACAACGATTCTTCACAAACTAACTCTTAATCTCAAACTATGGTAAGGATTGACATATGAAGCGAATTTCGATAGTATACATGGCTGTGGCGATAGGCATATTTGTGTTCGCCATCGGCGCTGTGGCGCAGAATCAATTTAAGCTTGGGGTTGTTGACACGCAGAAAGTCTTTGAAGGATATAAGCGCGCGAAAGCTGCCGAAGAGGTATTGAAGACGGCGGAAGACAAACTCAGAGCCCAATTGGAGGATGTTGGAGAAGAGATTCGAACAATGGAGGAACGGCTCACTAAGCAGAAACTTTTTCTTCCGGATCCCGAAACTGAGAGCATAGAAAACGATATTCGGATGAGAAAGCAGGAATATCAACGTGAGTTGGAAATCGGCCAAGAATCAATATTGGCAAAGCAAAAGGAACTTGTTGAACCAATCCTGAAAGAGATTGAGACACTTATCAAGGAAATTGGCAAGGATGGAGGCTATAACCTGATTCTTGAAAAGCGACTTGTTACGCTTTACGTCGATCCAAGCTACGATTTGACGGAGTCCGTCATCCAAACGCTGAATGAGCGGTATGACGAGGCGAATCCGCCTAAGCCAAGCGAAAAGAATGCCGCGCAATCAGAAACTCCCCAATAGACAAGGAGGGATGGGACAGGTTGATAACTGTTCATTGACCGCGAATATCTATCAATCCGTCCTGTTGTCCCGGATGGGGGCAGTATGGTAAAAACACTGAAGGAAATATCTGAGTTAATTGATGGAGATTTGTCCGGTGACGGCAACTTGGAGATTACCGGCGTATCCGGAATCAAAGAGGCGCACCCGAATGACATTACATTCGTCGCCAATGCCAAATACCGCAGCGAGATGGAGCACACAGAAGCCTCTGCGATAATCATTGGTCCCGACATCCAGTGTAACGGGAAAGCCACAATTCGAGTTGCGGATCCCTATCTCTCCTTCGTTAAAGTCCTCGAAATGTTCTCTTGGCGCAAGAATCGCAGGACCGAGTTCGGAGTTCATGAAACTGCCATTATCGGTGAAAACGTTCTCGTGGGAGAACGGGTGGCAATCCAAGCCCATGCATACATCGGGGATAACGTCGAAATTGGGGATGACACTATAGTCAGTCCCCTCGTATACATCGGACATGACACCAAGATTGGTAGTGGGACGTTAATCTATCCCCGCGTTACAATCCGAGAAGAAATAACAATCGGAGATCGCGTGATTATTCATTGCGGTGCGGTAATCGGAAGTGATGGATTCGGGTTTGCGACAGTCAGTGATCGGCATCATAAAATCCCGCAAATCGGCAGCGTCATCATTGAGGATGACGTTGAAATCGGAGCGAACACCACCGTTGATAGGGCAACGATGACAAATGGGGCTACTGTTATCAAACGCGGCACCAAGATTGATAACCTTGTTCAAATCGCGCACAATGTGGTGATTGGGGAAGATTGTCGACTCGCCGCCCAAGTGGGAATCGCCGGAAGCACGGTGCTGAAAGACCGGGTAACGGTAGCGGGACAAGCGGGAGTTGTTGGACACCTGACAATTGGGGATGATACAGTTATCTTCGCAAAAGCGGGTGTCACCAAGAATACACCGGCTGGAAGTTCCGTTTCCGGGTTTCCGGCACGACCTCACGCTCAAGAAATGCGAGTCCAAGGCGCTTGGCATAGATTACCATCAGAGTTTTCGCAGCTTCAGAAACGAGTAGCCGAGCTTGAAGCCCAACTTCGCCAGAGCGACGATGAGTCATCTGAATAGGTCGCAACCATCCAACGATACGACTCCCCTCGGATTATCCGTCCCGGTGTTGGCATATCATAAAATTGATGGTGGGTTTGAACTTGGCGTTAACTCAATTCCTCCCGAAGCGTTTGACCGCCAAATGCGGTTTCTTGCCGATCAAGGTTATACTGCTATTACCGTTGACCGCTTCATTCAGGCGATTGACTCGTTCTCCCGCCAGGAAAAAAACTCTAAGAAGCATTCCCTCACCTCAAGCCAGTTGCCCCGCGGCACTACGTCTCGATTCAGACAGGGGGAAGATGACCGTACTTCCTCCCCTCTTTCCCGCGAAGAGTCGGCTTGTGAACGGAAGGGAGAATTTAATCTACCGCCCAAATCCATCATGATTACCTTTGACGATGGATATGAGGATTTCTATATGTCGGCATGCCCTATTTTGACGAAATATGGTATGACCGCTACAGTTTTTGTCCTTGCGGGATTCATCGGAAAATTAAACACGTGGGATGTCCGATTACGGCTGAAGCAGTCACGACATTTAACTAGTAAGCAGATTCAAACTCTTTTTGGAAGTGGATTTGGAATTGCCTCCCATGGAATGCAGCATCGTTTTCTGACTCGCTGTAACGAGGCGAACACAAGGGTCGAACTTTGGGAATCAAAAGCAATCCTTGAGAGCTTACTGCATCACCCTGTACACAGTTTTTCTTACCCGTACGGATGTGTGAACCCCAAAGTTGCGGAACAAGTCAAGTCTGCTGGTTATCGCGTGGCTTTCAGCTTGAAGCCAAACAAGACGATAGCATCAGAATCTATTTATCGTTATCCGCGAATAGCTGTTTATCGATGTGACACGCTTTCCACCTTTCAGGCAAAGTTGGGCTTGCGGGGACGACATCGATTCAAGTTAGAGTGTGTCAAAAACAGCGTCATAAACCGTTTTGCCTATTTGAACCGGCTCCGGCACTGACAAAAGGACATCGGGAAAATGCGGAGATGGAAAAACAAAGTTTCGCTCGGTCTGGGATGCAGAATCAATTCTCAAAATCCATCCTCCCGTTTTTTGATTACCTAATAGTTCTCCGCCCTACCCTCCTGTTTCCTGTCTGGACACTCGTGCTTCTAGGCCATTACCATGGGGCAGCGCCCACTTCTCATTCCTTAAAAATTGAGTTTCTAGCTGCGGAAATTCCGGTCTACTTGAATGTAGATGCCCGTGTCTGGGTTACGCTGTGCTTGTACTCAATGTTGGCAGGTGCCGTTTATATTATAAACCAAATAACGGATAAAGAAACGGATTCGGTAAACAACAAACTCTATCTGGTCGCCGACGGATATGTAAAACTACCAGTGATTAAACTGGAAGCGGCATTACTGTTTATCGCCTCGATTGTGGCGGCGGTTGTGTGGTTTCACCATAGTTGGGCATATCTCGCGCTTATTGCGGTTTCCACTGCTCTGGGCGTGATTTACTCTGTTCGACCGTTTCGATTGAAAGGCAAACCGATACTTGACCTTCTGTCAAACGCGATTGGATATGGAGGTATAGCATTCCTCCTCGGATGGGCGGCGACCGCTACGTTGAACGCGGAAGCGCTACAGCGAGCTATTCCCTATGTCTTCTGTGTCGGCGCCGCTTTCGTTAACACAACGCTTCCGGATCTGAAAGGAGACTTGGCGCATGGTGATCGGACAACCGGAGTCGTATTGGGCGTGCGCCGATCGTGTCAATTAAGTCTGTTTCTCTTGGTCATGGCAATACTATCGGCGTGGATTGTCAAAGATGCAGTTGCGCTTATTTCGGGTTTGGTCTCCGCTCCGTTCTTCGTGTACATGAATTTCGTGCCAAAACGCCAAGCTATCATCTTGGCAACACGTGTCGGCATTCTCGTGTTCTCGTTTGTTGCTTGCATGCTCATTCCGCCCTATTTCATATTATTCGCAGGAGCTTTGCTATTGGTTCGTTGGTACTACAGCGCTCGCTTTGGCATCGCATATCCCGGCTCCAAAGCATGATATTGTAATTCAAAACTAGCTAAGTGATTCATTATTGAAACCGAGTTTTTTCTTCAAAACTCGGTTTCTTCCCGGAGTCAAAGTGGCTTTTCAAGGTAATGGTTGAATCCACTCATCATGGGCAACTAAGCATTGATAATCATGGCAATCACTTCATCACATAAATCACAGTTCAGACAATGTGAACTACCGGCACCCAACACTAACCATATTTTTTTGGAAAATAAACCACTAAGGTTTCATGGTCATGTACAATTTACTGGCCCATTTCACGCCTCTCGCATTTAAGTAGATGAATGTCTTCGCCAATAACGCGACTATGCGCTTTTTTGGAACTCTCTCGCCCGGCTAACGGTGTTATCGCTTTTGTCTCGGTTCTGCTAGGTGGGCTTTTCGCTGTTGAGGGACAACTCTCTCGCCTCAATGATATTGGATTGTTGATGGCGGCATTTTCCGCACTACTACTCTTGTCGGCGGGCAACACCCTCAATGACTACTGCGACTGTGAAATTGATCGTACCAATAAACCTCGACGCCCAATCCCGTCCGGGCGGATTCAGCGGAGAGAAGCTCTAATCGCTGCCATACTCTTAATGGCAGCCGGAACAACGCTCGGGTGTTTTGTCAATCGATACGTAGCGCTAATCGCTCTGGGAGTTTCTGCAAGTTTAATCAGCTATGCGCTCTGGCTGAAGCGGACTCCGATAGCTGGAAATCTCCTTGTAGGCGTACTTACCGGACTGACTTTCATCGCGGGAGGTGCCGTTTTTGAATCTTTGCGAGGCACCGTTGTACCGGCGACTTTTGCGCTACTGTTTACCGCCGCGCGTGAAATTGTCAAAGATATTGAAGACACTGAAGGTGACTTAAAAAACAACGCGCGCACAATCGCGGTCATCAGCAAATCTGTTGCTGTTTTGATTGCTTCAATATTCATGGTGGGCGTTATCCTATTTAGTCCGGTTCCATATCTGTTGGGTTGGTATTCATGGCGTTACATGCTCATAGTTTTCCTTGGCGTTGATTTGGTTCTATTGTACCTCCTTGTTCAACTCTGGAAAGATGCTTCAAAAGAAAACAGCTTGCGGATCCAGAAGTGGATGAAGTGGGACATATTGGTCGGACTCGGTGCAATATGCGTTGGCGACTTTGTATAGTAAAGCGTAGTTTTCGCAGGTTTCTGGTACTAATACCATTTCGCTTGAATTATAGTGCATAAAATGTCTTAACTATAGTATTCACATATGCCGTAGGCGGGGATCAAACGAGTGAATAACGAGTGCGATAGAGATCCCCCTTGCCCCGCCGGCTTTGTGCGGAGGCAAGACATCTTGTTCCGGTTCATGCAATTTTCTTTACCTGATTTACGCGGTCAATGCACAATCATTTTAGAGAAATGGCATAACTCACAATCTATAAGTTACAAGAGCCTTGGGTTCGTAGTAGTGCAATTCATTGCACGTCTCAAATCGACTGTAACATTTAGAATTTGAAATCGTATGACAAATGGCGGTTGAAACCAAAGACTACGAGACAGCGATCAACTTTCTTCAATCATCTACCTCAAGGAAATGTCTTGCCCAGATTCCCGCGCCCCCCGAATCGACGAGGTCTACGCAAGCAACCTCCGATTTGGGAGGGCTGTTGAAGCAAGACTACGATAGCCAAAAGCGGACTGGCGAATGGCGGCGCGACTACCAAATATTCACTGCCGGTTGGGTACAGCCAGAGGGAGTAATGATACTCACTCCCGCGCAAGAGCTGGATGCGGACTTATTGGTAGAAATTTCGGCGACTAACGAACGTGCACTGAGAGATTTACTGTTATCGTTTCCGCGAACGAAGGTTGGGTACTTTCGCTGCGGTGACAAGTGGATGTTTGACGCTCTACGAGAAATTCTCGACGGCCATGAATTGCCCGACCGTGGCGACTGCTGTTTTCTCGGAAGCAAACGGGGAAGCCAAAATCTCTCTACCGTTTCTCCTGCCGAGAAGCAATTTGAGAATGAGCACGGAAATCAGGCGACGATTAAGCGGAAACACCCTGTTATCTCTGAATTCCGAACACTTGCTTCTCTGGGTGGAAAGCTGGAACTGTCGCAATTCACCGTTGAAGGGACAACGCTTACGAACCGTGCGATTGACGACGGCTTGCCAGTAGAAAAGGTATTATTTACTCCAAATTTGCTGTCAGATTCTGACGGTAAGAATCTCCTGAACCGTATGCACCGGGAGAACCTGATGCATTATCAGGTGAATGATGGAGTGATGGGAACACTTACGACTACACGGCCCGTGCCATCGGTCATTGCGGCGGTGCAAATGAACTATCGTGCGGCGGAAGACTTTCATCTGACCTCGGAGACCGTATTACTAATAACAGATAGCGTTGCCAACCCGGACAACCTTGGCATGGTTCTGCGTACCGCCGATGCAGCCGGCGTGCATGGAGTTCTTGTTATTGGTGACGGTGCAAGCCCATTCCACAGAAATTGCATTCGGGCGTCACGAGGTGCGGTAGGGAGAATCCCTCTGTTATACTGTTCGGATGTCGAGCGCTATCTCGCGAGATTAATCGGTGCCGGTTTTAATATAATTGCAGCTACTTCCAAAACCAACAATAACATATATAATCTTGAACTCAAACCGCCTTTGGGATTTGTCGTTGGCAACGAAAATGAAGGAATTCGGAATACAATAGTAAATCTCTGCACAAATCTTGTCTCCATCCCAATGGCACCGGGACAATCATCATTGAATGTGGGGGTCGCAACCGGCGTGCTGCTGTACGAGCTTGTTCGCCGCCGCAATTTGTCTGGAAACGGCAGGCAGCACTGAACGCCTCATAAGCAAGTTTCAAGATTAGGCTTCACATCGTTAGGATGATGTGAACAGACGATTTAGAGCCTGTTTGAAAAGTACATCTGTAGGGTGCGATCAAAGGAGCGAAAATCGACTGCGATAGAGATTCCACAGGTATGTAGCAGACAACACTAAATACATGACGAAACTTCCCACAATTGACCTTGCTAACGATTATTCAAACAGGCTCTAAAGGCAGGCATTCCAATCGCCATTCTGGAGGAATCTACCGTTAAACTGTTAAAACAAGCGGACTACACCAGAAGTCATGTCAGGTAGGGAGGGTATGATTTTCTTGAGGCCACATTGCGAAGATTCCCGCCTGATTTACATACTAGAGGAATCCCTTACACTTCAATTTCAACGAACGTATATACAATGATCCTAATTAACGAAGAACTCTGTAGTTACTGTGGGGCATGTGTCGCCGTCTGTCCCGAAAACATTATCGATTTGATAGATTTATACCTTAAAATCGATCAGCCAAAATGCACTGACTGCATGCGCTGCGTCAAAGGTTGTCCGGTTGGTGTGCTTGCGTTAGAGCGCAACGGTAAGGTATATTATCCAGCGTACGAAGGGCGGGGATTATTTTAATGTTCCATTCCGAATTTGATGTTATTGTCGTCGGTGCTGGACCGGGAGGTTCGATTGCCGCGAAGGTCGCCGCTGAAAATGGGCTGAGCGTGCTGCTTTTGGAGAAACGGCAGGAAATTGGCGCCCCTGTTCGCTGAGCGGAGGGTATCGGCACAGCGTCGCTGTGTGAATTTATTCAGCCGCATCCATCGTGGATATCCCAGCAGATCAACGGCGCCCGAATCTTCTCGCCTAACGAAACAGCAGCGGCACTTGACTTCCCGAAGGCAGGATATGTCCTTGAACGCAAAGTCTTTGATCGCGTACTCGCGGAGATGGCAGGCGATGCCGGCGCCGAGTTGCTAGTGAAAGCGAGAGTCACTACGGTCACCAAGTCGGACGATGGCGCAGTCAACGGTGTAACCTTCCGTCATTCTGGTCGTGACTACACCTGTAAAGCCAAAACAGTGATTGCCGCCGATGGAATCGAATCCCAGGTTGCGCGTTGGGCGGGAATAGATAGTACCCACGATTTGCGTGACGTGGATATCTGCGCCCAATATTTGGTTTCTAACATTGACATCATTCCAGATTATTGTGACTTCTATGTCGGACGCGAGATTGCCCCGCGCGGATACATCTGGGTTTTCCCAAAAGGGAAAAACATCGCCAACGTAGGGGTTGGCATTGGGGGCACGATATCCGGAAAGGGCGGCAAACTCGCAATCGATTACTTGAATGAGTTTATGAAACGAAAATTTCCAGACGGCAGAATCTTGGCTCAAGTCGTCGGTTGTGTGCCGGTCGGTGATAGTTTACCCGACATTGTCGGCGATGGAATCCTCCTAATAGGTGATGCCGCACACCACAGTGATCCCATCTCCGGCGGTGGAATCGCTAACGCAATGTACTCTGGTCAATTCGCAGCGGAAGCCGCAGTCGAGGGAATCCGAATCGGCGATGTTTCCGCTGAGACTCTTAGTGCCTATCAGACGCGTTGGAACGAACAGATAGGAAAGCATTTCAAACATATTTGTCGTATACGGGACGGGCTGTTTAAGTTCAGTGATGACATGTTTGATAGGTGTGCTGACGTGATATCGAAAATGCCCAGTGAAAAAGTTACCATGACACAAATCTTCAAAACCGTATTAAAACACCAGCCCCGATTACTGCTGGAACTAAGGCATCTGATTCTGGCGGGCTGGGTCTAACAAGGCTAAGGCGCTTAGATCGTTGGCATCTCGTGATTGAGCCGAGTCGTTCCCATTCTTATGCAAACTGGTTTTGTCCTCAACTACCTTCAAGAGACCATTACAAAACACAAAGCGGGATATTTGGTTCTTATCGATCCCGATCAGGTATCCGTTTCGGACTGCGTCGAATCAGCCCATCAAGCAGAAGAGGCTGGAACCGATGCGCTTCTTCTAGGTGGTAGCTTTTTGACCACCGATCTCCAGCCGGTAGCGGAGACCCTGAAAAAGGAAACACGGATACCAATCATCCTCTTCCCCGGCGACGCCATGCACCTATCGCCCCATGCGGACGCCATTCTGTACCTTAGTCTTATAAGCGGTAGGAACGCCAACTTTCTTATCGGCGAGCAGGTTAAGGCTGCGCCCCGGCTACGACAGTACGGAATCGAACCCATTCCAACGGGATATATGTTGATTGATAGTGGACGCCCGACATCTGTCGGATTCATGAGCGGGACTACACCCCTTCCTCACGACAAGTTGGATCTTGCTTGGGCGCATGCCCTTGCCGCTGAATATCTCGGCATGAAGTTGGTCTATCTTGAAGCCGGGAGCGGAGCAGAATATCCTGTTCCCGATCAGATGATCGCCGCAGTGAAGGAACACATAAGTATCCCGGTTCTACTTGGCGGTGGCATTACTACGCCTGAAATTGCTGCTCAAAAAGTCGAAGCCGGTGCGGATTTCATCGTGACGGGTACTGCCATCGAAAACAGTCGTTCTTTGACCTTGATGAAGCAGTTCGCCGATGCGGTTCACGGGTAGTTGTCCCGACAGATTTTCACTTGACAACCATAGCGTAGCATGGTATTTTTGCACAATGTATTAGCACTCGCAAGTGGAGAGTGCTAAAATCTGATTTGCATTAGGGTGAGAGCCTTGGCAACTCCTACAATGGACTTCCGAAAACGCGAAGTCCTGGAAGCAATAATTGAATGCTACAATCAGACGGCTGCACCGGTTGGATCCCGTACAATCGAACGCCGATACGGTATGGGAGTCAGCGCTGCGACCATTCGGAATACGATGGCGGATCTGGAAGAGCTTGGCTATGTGACTCAGCCTCACCCTTCTGCAGGACGCGTGCCGACAGAGATTGGATATAGGGTCTATGTCGACTCATTGATGGAAGCAGAGGAACTTAGCAACAAAGAAAAACTATTGATTCAAGAGAGATGCGCCTCACTTGACGGTGGCTTTGAGCACGTCATTGAACAAACTTCCAAAATACTGTCCGAGATCTCACATTATATCGGTTTTGTTCTAACCCCGGAACTTCATGAGAGTATCTTGCGCCGACTTGAGCTTATCCCAATAGACGGCGATGATGACAACTCGAAACATCAAGGCAAGGTGCTTGCAGTTTTATTGATGGCGTCGGGAGTTGTGAAGAATCACATTGTTCCGGTCAGTAAAGACCTTACGGACCAAGATATTCGTCGAATTAGCCGAATCTTGAATGAAAAGCTCGTAGGTCTTTCTTTGCAACGTATACAGCAAATCTCTCAAGACACGGCGCACCTAAAAGCAATCTTTGACACCTATCTGTCGGACTCGGTCGCGGCATTCACTCGGAACACCTTCTCGCTGAATCAGGAAATTCACATTTATCTGGACGGCGCATCCAATTTCTTCAGCCAACCCGAATTTCTACAAGTCGATAAGATCGAGCCTTTGTTTCGCTTACTTGAACAGAAAGAAAGGATTACCGGATTGCTTTCTCTTCCGCAGCCAACGTCTGGAATTCAGGTGGTAATTGGTAGCGAGAACAATTACGAAGGGATGGAGATGTGTAGTGTTGTACATTCATGTTACACGAGCCGCGGCGATGTTATGGGAACGATAGGGGTTATTGGACCAACGCGGATGCAATACCCGCGCATTGTGTCAATCGTCGATTTTACGGCTCAAGTTATGAGCCAAGTTTTTGAACATACTCTATGAAAACAAGGAGACTAACATGTCGGAAGACACAGAGATGCAGGTAGAGACTGACCAAGCGGAAGGTGAAGCGTCGCCGGAGACTACTGTGCCAACTGACGACAGGAACCAGCTAAAGAAAGATGGTACACAAGGCGACGAGGACAATGAAACTCAAACTGATGACAGTGTCGAACCGGAGACCGCAACGTCCATTGAGGAAGAGTTCGCCAAGCTCAAAGCTGAATATCAAGAACAATACGACCAGATGCTCCGTAAAATTGCGGAATTCGACAATGCCAAGAAGCGGGCAGAGCGCAGGGCGGAAGAATCCTCTAAGTACGCCGTTGAAGGAGTCATTAAAGACGTTATTCCAATCATTGATAGCGTTGAAAGAGCGATTGAATCAACGAACGAATCCAAGGATTTTGATGCACTCAGCGAGGGAATTCAGTTGATTCACAAACAACTTCTTGATTCGCTCCAGAGGCGTAATGTCAATCCAATTGAGGCTATGGGCGAGAACTTCGATCCAAATCGCCATGAAGCAATCATGCATGTTGAATCGGAGGAGGTTCCGGAGAATGCGGTCATCGAAGAATTTCAGCGCGGATACACCCTTCATGATCGCGTGGTTCGCCCCTCCATGGTGTCAGTTTCGAAGGGTAAACCTGAGAAAGTGAATGAATCAGTCGCCGCTGATGAAGAGGCCAATGCACCGGATGATGCCAATGAACAGACGACTTCCAAATAATCGGCTGAGGAATACGATGGAGCGGGATACCATCTACGCTGATAAGAGAAAGGGAACACAGCATGCCGCAAAAGCGTGACTATTACGAAGTCTTGAGCGTGGGCCGCAATGCAACCGAAGACGAAATAAAAAAAGCATATCGCAAGCTTGCTATCAAATATCACCCTGACAAGAACCCCGGAAACAAGGACGCCGAAGATAGCTTCAAAGAAGCAACCGAAGCCTACGAGGTTCTGCGCGACTCTGACAAACGTGGTCGGTACGACCAATTTGGCCACGCAGGTCTTGAGGGAATGACTGGTGGCGCAGGCTTTGATTTCGGCAACTTTGAGGACATCGTCGGAGACATTTTTGGAGATCTCGGCGATGCGTTTGGATTTGGAAGTTCGAGGCGAAGGACCGGACCGAGGCGTGGTCGGAGCTTACAGTACGATTTGGAGATTTCTCTTGAGGACGTTATCCATGGAAAAACTACCACTATCGAAGTTCCTCGACTTGAGACCTGTACAAGATGCAATGGTAACGGTGCTGAAGTGGGATTTCGACCTGAAACCTGCCCGGACTGCCGTGGACGCGGGCAAGTTACGCATTCTCAAGGATTTCTTACAATGTCACGCACCTGCCCGCGTTGCCATGGTGAAGGTCGTGTCGTAACTCATCCTTGCGGCGCCTGTAACGGACGCGGGGTCAGTCGCGCGACACGAAAAATCAAGGTTGGGATTCCCAAGGGCGTTGACACCGGATTCAAAATCCAATTGCGCGGTGAAGGCGAAGCTGGAACCAACGGAGGTCCCCCGGGAGACCTGTTTGTCGCCATTCATGTGATGCGCCACGACACCTTCACTCGGGAAGAAAACAATCTGATTACATCAGCCAGAATCTCCTTTGTGCAAGCCGCTCTAGGCGCAGAAATTGAAGTTCCCACCGTGGACGGGACCGAAAAATTAACCATACCGCCGGAAACTCAATATGGCGAACAGTTTCGCCTACGTGGAAAAGGCATTCCCTACTACAACCATTACGGATCCGGCGATCTGATTGTTCAAGTCCGCATCCAAACACCAACCAGACTAACATCCGAAGAGCGAGAGATGTTGTCGAAATTCGCTTCTATGCGCGGTGAACAAGAACATCCCGAGCACGAAAACGGCGGTTTCTTCGACAAACTATTCCACCGTCACCATGACGAAGATGACAAGCACAAATAGCTTGGGGCAATAGCACCCCTCGTAACCTTATGCTTTGTGTTCGGTCCCAACTGATTGGTTCTGATTCGTTAGTTTGTAATAGAATAGTTTAGTCCATTGACTCCTTGCGGCGAATACAAAGCGCACCCTTTATTCCACGAGCGATGGCAATTTCTCTCATGTACCCAACATGCGATCGATATCCCTTGTGGTAGGGGATCAAGGGAGCGAAAAGCGACCGCGATAGAGATCCCCATTGCCCCGGTGTAGGAGCGATTTCCTACCGAAAGTGGATTTTCATTGCATAGTTGTTTAGGGAGTTGATTCATCGTGAACGCGGAATATCGGGGCAAGATGCCCCTCCTACATATAATCCAAGAATGCCCCGCTGCCGATAGTCAGGCGCGATACACTGCCGAACTAATATTGCCACTCGTTTTGGCTGAACTAAACAATTACGTTAGTTTAATATGAAATGGGCGCAAGTTACCGTGACAATCTCCCAAGAAGCCTCGGAAGCTGTTGCGAATCGACTGTTTGATTTGAACGCTCTTGGCGTTGAGATTCGAGATCCCCAAACACCTACCTCCTCATCTGCCACACTTGTCACCTACTTTCCGATGGACGATCTGGTCGGTGACCGCCTTCAGAAGGTACAGCAATTCCTCGACGAGCTTCCAGAATGGGGTATTCCGGCTGGACGGTCATCAGTTTCGCTGAAAGCTATCCAAGAAGCGGACTGGGCAGAAGAGTGGCGTTCCTCATTTTCTCCTCAGAAAATTGGCGATTGTATCGTCGTTGCTCCGACGTGGATTGAAATCGTGCCCAAGCCCTCCGAAGTTCTAATCCGTCTAGATCCTGGCATGGCTTTTGGCACGGGACAGCATCCAACTACCCGTTTATCAATCCTCCTGCTTGAGAAGACCATCAAGGGTAATGAAATACTGGCAGACATAGGCACAGGTTCCGGTATTTTGTCAGTTGCCGCAGCCAAACTTGGAGCAAGCAGTATTGATGCGGTTGATCTGGATGAGACCACACTTCCGGTCGCCTCCAATAATTTCCGGCTAAACGATGTTGAGTCGGTTATCCACCTTCAAGCTGGAAACGGACTTGATGTATGTTCTGGCAAGTATGATGTTATCATAGCCAATATTTTGACAAAGGTCTTGCTTCCGATGATACCCAAATTTTCACGATTTCTGAACGCACGCGGCGTGGTTATATTATCGGGAATCATGAAACAAGAAGCCGCGCAAGTTGTGAAGGCATTGAAACTGCATCAATTGTCTCCTATAGACATTGAGCAGGACGAGGAATGGGTAGCAATTTCAGCAAAGTTGGGAGACCGATCTTTGTAACTATACTCCGCGCTGTCAGAAATTGCGTCTTCTGTAGGAGCGATCTCCAGGTCGCGACCCTTGTGCGAGGGAACTCCGATTCCCGACGTGCCGGTGCTACGTAAGTCCTATTAGAACCAATTATCACTGGAAAAGAAAGCGCAATAATACCCAACGGAAAGTATAAATTCCATAAATTTTCGCTATTTCTTCAAGGTGAGATTCGTGTTGAAAACTTGCAGCCTAATCCCAACAGGTAAAACGAGAAATGGCTATAGGCATTTCGGAATTTGATTAGAACGTCAAACAAGAAAGTGTTCTGGCGGATTCGATTCGCGAGAACACTGAAAAAACCATAGACCGACAGAAACACCCTGTCGGTCGACTACTGATTCGAACCTTGGCGAATGAGCATGTACTTCTTGACGTGGTGCCCGGTCCAGCCAAGACAATGTCCGCAGAGACGCTCTCAAAAGCCGTTCAGACTAAATTTCAGCGTTTGCAGTTTGCTCCGAATTTCTCATGTGCAGGCTCGATTGTTACATCTAAAGAGCCGACCAGTAATTGCCTTGTTGAGCCATTAATCCAAGGAGGTACCGTATGACACCGACGACAGCTATCCAAACAAGGGAACAGATGACACGTGATGGTTACTGCGTGATAGATGATATTCTGACCAAAGACTTTCTACATCAACTCCGCGAAGAAACTGAGCGGCTAATTGACGCACACGAGCCCCATCCGGACGTGAGATATCAGGGGCAACATGTAAACGTGCGTGGGTCAGACAACACCATCATTCAGAAATTGCTAGACTGGGTACCCTCACGTCAAGCACTCGAACAACTTGGATTTGGGGATTTTGTTAGCAACGGCGGCGTGATTATCCTCACGAAGGATCCGAGGGAACCGGCGCTGTATTGGCACCAGGATTGGATGCGATGGAACGATCCGATTAGTTGCTCTCCATGGCCGCAGACAATGTTTGTGTCTTACTATTTAAATGATACAACAATTGAAAATGGCTGCCTCAAGGTAATCCCTGGCACCCATCTTAAGCGAATCCCGCTTCACGATCGACTTGTTCCTGCCCACGAACAGGGAGCTCGATTCATTGAAGAAGACCATCCAATCATGTTTAGTGATCAACCGGGGCAGGTCGATGTATGCGTATCCGCCGGTTCGCTTGTCTTAGCGGATTCCCGAATCCTTCACTCGGCGCGACGGAATCTGACAAATCAAAGAAGAACCCTAATTTTGGCATGGCACAGTCGGCCGACGATTAACGTACCTCCGTACTGGGATGGCGAGATTCCCGAGGTTATTCTCAATAGGGTGGCGGATCAGGACTATCCCGGCTCCCGCATTCCCGGCGAATTTCTTCAATAAAACTTAGTAGTAACACAGGCAATTGTGGTAACTGTTGATGAAACCGGTTTGTCCCCATCTTGAGAATTGTCCGGCAGACGTATCTTGAACATCTTTTCTCCAAAGTACAAGTAAGCAACTTCCAAGAAAAAACCTACATGTCAATCTAGGCCCCAACCGCTCCCGCTGGATTGGCAAATCCAGCAGGTTCTTATGCAACCATTAAGTTCCGAGTCTTTCGTATCGGAGGATTGAGAATGGCGTGAAAAGAAATCTTCCAACCTTTCCCACTTCCATCCTTCCAATCCCATTCTTCCCAGTCGATGCGGAAGATAAACTTTTATATTAAAACTTGCTTATGAATGAGGGAAAATCCGCTTTCGTTTTGATTCACGGCTTCGGCGTAGAGTCCGCTAGCCCGTGGCAAAGTATACAATTGCCGAGGTTGAGGTGCGGCATGGTGGGTGACTCTTCCGTTCCAACGAGATGACATTCCAAACAGGCGGAGGGGGCCGTTGATTCACGGTGGGCGGGAATGTTCGATCTTGCCGGAGCAGCGTTAAAAAATAAGATTACCATGACAATCGCAAAGACTAATCCGATGACACTGACAATGAGCATGAGTGTCCGCGCACTCGCTTCTTCTGTTGGCATAATTTACTCCTGGAACGTAGGGGATTCAGAAAATGAAATGGAAGATTGAAGTTCGCTACAAACCCAATATTCCCGACGCCACTGGACAGGGGATACTAGAAGATATTACAGATCTCGGAATCAGCGGCGTTGATTTAATTCAAACAGCAAAAGTTTATTGGATCGAAGGCGAATTTCAGGTTCGAGAAGTCAATCGAATGTGCTCTGAACTCCTCGCCGACCCAGTGACCCAAGATTATTCCTACCAGAGGTTCGACGGTTGTTCAGCATCATCAACTTCGGAAACGGGCGTGCGGACAGTCGAAGTCCGATTCAAGCCAGGAGTAACCGATACCGTTGGCGAGAGCGTCATTAAGGGAATCCACGACTTGGGAATAAACGGCGTATGCGCTGCGCAAACGGGGCAAAAATATTGGATATTCGGAAACTTGGATCTGAACACTATTGAAACTATCTCACGCAGCCTTTTGGCAAATGAAGTTATTCAAGCATTTGACATCGAATAGAAAGCCGGCTAGTCGGTCCGGAGCGCAATATAGTACGAGTTCTTGGCAACTTCATCTGAGTTTACACAAAATTACATCAAGATACTTGATTGGTCAAGGATAAATTACGAAAGACAGGTATGATTCAAAAAAACTTGACAAATACAAGAGGTGTATAATATTATATACTACTGTGTCTCCTTTGAACGCGAGACAATCAGTTGGATCCTGCACCGGGGTCGAGTGGTGGAATCGGTAGACACAATGGACTTAAAATCCATCGCCTGTAAAAAGGTGTGAGGGTTCGAGTCCCTCCTCGACCACCATTCCATACCCGTCTTGACGCAGGGTGGAGCAGTCTGGTAGCTCGTTGGGCTCATAACCCAGAGGACGTGGGTTCAAATCCCACCCCTGCAACCATTCAATATGGGAAACGTGTTTCGCTGCACGTTTCCCTTTTTCATATTCTGCCGGTGTAGCTCAGTGGTAGAGCACACGACTCATAATCGTGCTGTCCGGAGTTCAACTCTCCGCACCGGCATTTTACACCCTTTCATTTTTTTTCGCCGCTGCAAGCGGCTTTTTTTATGCCTGTTTAGCGCCCTTTATGGAGATATGGCATGAGCATATCTTCTCGTTTTCTACAGCGAACCCACCGCTACATTCTGCAGCATGATATGATTCGTTCAGGTGAAACAGTCGTTATCGGTTTCTCCGGCGGAGTTGATTCTCTTGCTCTTCTCGTTGCACTCTACGAACTACGCCCCCAGCTTGATTGCCAACTTCACATCGCTCACCTAGATCACCAATTACGTTCAGATTCGGCTTCGGACGCCGAATTTGTAGAGCGATACGTTAACTCCCTGAAACTGCCGTTCACAATTAACAAGAGTGACATACCATCCTTGGTAAGACAGCGGGGACAATCAATCGAAGCAATAGCCCGTACGGCACGATATGATTTCTTTGAATCTGTATCAAAGGAGATCGGAGCAACAAAGGTCGCGCTCGGACACCATCGTAGCGATCAAGCAGAAACAGTGTTGATGAATCTAATACGAGGAGCCGCGCTTACGGGCTTGAGAGGCATACTGCCTATTCGAGATGGAAAATTCATCCGCCCGCTGCTTGATTTTTCTCGGACGGAAATCGAAGAATTTGTCGCCGAACAAGATTTGCACCCTTGCGAAGACTCAACCAACTGGGACAGAAATTATCTGCGCAATCGGATTCGGCTGGATCTTCTCCCGCTTCTGAAATGCAATTATAATCGCAATATTCAGAACACATTGGTTCAGAACTCCGAGTTGCTGCGGGCTGAATCGGACTATCTTGAGGACGTAGCCCGCAAAGCGCTTGACGTATGCCTCGTAGAGCCGGCCACACATGATGTAGTAATATTAGATCGATTGACGTTTCTCCGACACCACCCTGCGCTGCGTCGGCGCATCCTCCGCCTAGCCGTCTGTCAGACACAAGGGAACATGAAAGAGTTAGCTTTCAATCATTCTGAATCCATGCTACAATTAAGCGAGAGTAAATCTCCCAACCGGCAACTCAATCTTCCCAACAATTTGGAATTTCTAAGAGCGTATAATCAGCTAATTATCCAACGCGCCATAAGCGAGATTGACGAATTCGAGTACCACGTTGCTGTTCCGGGAGATAACAACTTTCCGGCGTTAAATGCAGTAATGACTTCTATCATTTCTGAGGCATCAAGCGACGGAACCTCCTACGTAACTGATGGCAAATTTCAAGCCGTGTTTGATGTCGATCAGATTCAATTGCCGCTCAAAATCCGAAGTCGGCGGGCGGGAGATAGATTCCAACCATTCGGAATGAAAGGAACAAAAAAAGTAAAAGATATCTTGATCGACGCAAAAATACCTCAACGAATGCGCAAGTGCGTACCTATTCTTGTTTCTGGGGATGAGATTTTGTGGGTCATTGGACACCGCACAAGTGACAAGTGCAAAGTTAGCAATAAGACTAGGAGATTTCTCCGTCTGACTTATTCCTCAGGACCTCAACGCGTTCCATAATGTAACATTACACCAGTTCCATCCTTAATCAGCCAAGCAGCACGAACCGAGTTTTGATGATCATTCATTCAATCCAGGCGAAGGCATGACCGATTAACTCAGAGCTTGTTTGAAAAGGGCATTTGTAGGGTGCGCATTGCGCACCAGCCTCTAACAGCCCCAGCGGGACGACAGGTATGTAGCAGACAACACTAAATGCATAACGAAACCTCCCACAAATGACCTTGCTACCTATTATTCAAACAGGTTCTCATTGTCTCTAAATTAGAGATTAAAACCAGGTTTCTTTGGAAAAGCCGGAAACTCAGTTAAAACAATAATGCCAGTTCTAGTTAAGTCCCTCGGGGTGGGTGTAGACAGGGAGGCGTGTATTCGCTGGCTAGCTCGCGACCCGATTCATCACCTCATGTTGTTAGGGGATTTATACCCCCCCTTAATCAGTGTCTCCGAGATTTATGTCGCAACTGACGAGGGGCAGATTGTTGGCGTAGGGAGCCTGTTTCACGGCTTTTCGATTCCTTCGGTCATCATTACTGAAGACAATCCAACCGTTCAAAACGCACTATTGACAAAAATGAGTAGATGCCTTGAATCCGAGTGGATTACACTTTCGACCTGCACACCGTCCTCAGTTCTCTGTCAATTTGGAAATCGAATCTATTCTCACATCGAACTCCAAATGCTGCTTCATGAGCCTATTCCAACGCCCGTAAAACCTGCCCGACTGATTCAAAGGGGAGAGTTCAATTCGTTAAATCAATTTTATAATGAACATCGCGTCGAAGCATGGACGCCGCTGATGTTTGAGATGGGACCCTTCTATGGTGTTTGGCACGATGGTCAGCTCATCGCGGCCGCCGGAATCCATTTCGTGACACCCTTTATTGCACAGATTGGAAATGTTTTCTCGCATCCCAGATTCAGGGGACAAGGATATGCTACAGCGGCAACCGCGGGTGTTACGAATCATTTGCGGCGGATGGGGATTCAAATTATCAGCCTCTTTGTAGTCGCCGAAAATGCACCGGCAATTCGAATCTACGAGCGGCTAGGATTTGTTAAGGAGCGAGAACTTATCTTCGCACATAATGTGTCTACGGGGAGTTTACGTAATGAAACCTTCAGTGCAGTCAATCCTAATCACTGAATCCCAAATCGAAAAGCGAGTCCATGAGTTAGGAAAACAGATTTCCAAGGATTATGATAAATCGGATTTAGTTTTGATCTGCGTCCTTAAAGGGGCAATCCTGTTCTTCGCCGATTTAATACGCACGTTGGCTGTGCCAGCCCGATATGAATTTGTTCAGCTCGCTAGCTATCACAACGATACAAAGTCTTCCGGAGTGCAGATGATTCAAGGACTTTATCAGGATCTTTTTCGGGCGGACGTGCTGATTGTGGAAGATATTGTCGATACGGGAATGACGCTAGATTTTCTATTGAATCACATCGAGTCGTTTGAACCAACCAGCGTCAAAGTATGCAGTCTGCTTGATAAACCTGATCGTAGGGAAGTGCCCGTCACAATTGACTACCTTGGGTTTGAGATCCCGAATTCCTTTGTGGTAGGATACGGCTTGGACTTTGCTCAACACTACAGGAATTTGCCGTACATCGGAGTATTAGACGGGGATTCCGTTGATTTGGACTCTTGACACACACGAACTGGGAAGGCAGGAATAGTTGTTGGTGTCGTGCTAGGAAAACCTTTTTGTATCCCTACAGATTCGGAATGTTTGCATTGCGGGCATCAAAACTCAATATATCCCTGTAGGGCTGACATGAAAAGCCACAACACGATTGGCATGATGCATTTCACTGATTCTCACGGATAGACTTGATGTGATACTGCCTACTCAAGCAAGTACACAGAATCGGGAATCAAGCATTAGAACTTAATTTTAAGGCGCACCAAAACATAGTGAGGCGATCAAGCCGGGTATAATCAACCGAATTCTCTCACTTCAAGAATTCATCAAACTCATCAAGTTCCTCGTCTTTGCTGCTGCCCGACGCTTGAGAGGCGGCATCCGTCGCATCAGACTTCGAGACAAATCCGTACAATTCTATTTCAGAAATCTTTGCCGGAGCATTTATCTTCCCGCTAAACGTCCTCCAGCCACGGACATTTTGAACATTTCGGCGGCGCTGATTTGCATCGTCTGACGTACGGCGCACCCTAATCTTGACACCTGATGTATACACCGTTCGATTCAGTCGGATATCAATGATTTTCTTCTTATTGCTTTCAACCTCCTTAATCTTCTCCCATCTGCCTTGCGAATCAGTCGTCCATATATCAAAAGCTTGCAGGTTGGAAGAATGAATGATGACTCGATGGAGGGATTTGGGTTCCGGGAGGGTAACAATCGACTCGGATTGTGAACCGTAACTCATGATCATATCTCCCGTACTTTCAACATATTGAGATTGGCCCACCGTTCTAACGTTACCGTCTATAATTGCTGGATCGTTTGCCCTTACGCCATCGGCTAGGACAAAGTTGTTGCTCCACTGTTGCTCGGCAGAAAAGCCTTGGATACCGGCACAGCCATACGATGACATCATGACAAACATAATCGTGAGAACTACCAATGTCGATTGAATATTCATCTGATTTTGCTCCTTTCTATCGAGATGGGGCTGCTTCCCGAATAACCGATTCTATATCGTCTCTAGTCAACTGGCGAACATTGAATTTGAGATTTTCAAAAAATGGAACAAGATCCTCTCCCGCCGCCAGACTCATGTAGTAAACCAGCATACTCGTCTTCATCTCTCCGGGAAGTTGCTGGTGGTATTTGTCCACCTCCATAAGGCGAAAAACCTCGGGATAAAATTCCTCCCCGTACAGATCGTAGAGTTTTTTCACAATCGAGAAGGAGTAGCCGTAGCCCCATTGGGCATCAACTGACGCGTGCCCCTTCCACGTTTGTATCGCGTTGACATCGTCAAGGTCGACTTTCATATTCTCATGAAGATCGAATGGTCTGAAATCTCCTCCCCTCGCATACTGTATCTGCACGAAGACCGCTATCCCTTCCGTGAACCATGTCGGTAGGTGGTAATTAGCGGTAAAAGCATGTGTTAACTCGTGCGCTCTGACTTCCCTCTGGTCAAACATAGCCATGGGGAAATGCATTACTATTGTCCCAACTGTCTTCAGCACTCCGTTTCCCTGACGAACTGTTTGATGTCGAGATTCTGTAATTGCCCGCATTGTCGTACCTTGAAAAGTTTCATACAGTACAATCCCGATACGACGAGTCGGAGGCTCAATACGAAACAGTTCGTGAATATACTTATAGAGACTCTCCATATACAGCAACGCGCCGTGTCCAATCTCTTGACGTTCTTTGGACTCATCCAACGAACTTCTCTTAAGTAAGTCCTCGTGAAAAGTTAGTGTATAATGGTCACTTCCTATCTTTAATCCATCGGGGGAAACTGATATCTGAGCATCAGGACGCGGAAGCGTCAAGTAACGCTTGCTCTGCTCCCGCCTGATTTTTTCTTGCTGGCGTTCCCGCGCTTTTTCAAGCGAGGCACAGCTAGAAATACTGAGTGAGACTGCTAGAAATGCAATCACCGGCATCCGGTGTCTGTAGAATAGATTAAGTCTTCTCATTCGTCGTTTTTATGATTGGTAAGTTTGCGGGAACCACTCAGATCCGTTCAAGCCAATCCTTCGACAATCAAGCCGTTGATGCGGCTGAACCCTACTCCCAATCCTTCTTAATTGCAACATGATGCCCGGCTAATCGGACGGCTTAACGGATAGGCGATAATTTCCAAACGTTAAGAACTGCTAAACAGATTCTTTATCTTCCTATCCATTTCCCCTTCGCCATTAAAGCCCACATCTCGATCTTGAATAATCCCGTTTTTGTCAATATAGTACGTGCATGGGATAGCTCTGACACCGTAATCTAGGAACTGTGCGTGTCCATCTAAGAGGACAGTATAGGAAATTTGTGATTCTGCAAAGTCTCTTACTGCTTGGTGATTGTTCTCATTGTTCAAGCCAATAACAACTAATCCCCTATCTTTGTACTTCTTGGACAAATACTCTAAGTGTGGTACCTCCACGCGACAAGGCCCGCACCATGTCGCCCAAAAGTTAATCACTACCGGTTTTCCTCTGAACTCCGATAAGCTGACTTGGTTTCCGTTCAAATCTTGTAACGTAAACAACGGGGCAGGTTGACCGTGCAGAGGAAACTGTTCTTTAGGCGTTTCTGGTGGGGTCGTGTACCCCGCCAGTTTCCGCTTTATTCTCTCTTGTCTTCGCAATTGTGCTTCTTCCAGCGCTGCACAACTGATGACCGAGGCCAAGAGTAAGATGAGGACGGGCATGGTAACCCACTTTTTGTCAAATCGGCTCGCTTGTGTCATCTAATTTTTCGCCTCTGCTTCCTTAATGCTGTGGTCGTGACGTAAGTTAACGAGATGCCTTACACAATTTGGATTATAGAATAACAAGGGCTAACACCAAGGCAATCATGATGCAGAGGCACAAGCGCACTGAAGTTCCACGAAATACACGATTTGCCGGAAAACCCGCTTCTCTACGCGGTGTCAGAAACCGATACTAATCCAAATGCGCTGACTATTGTTGATTTAAGGCAGCACATCAATAATCTGTTCGTCCACTACACACCTCGCGCTACCAGTGGTTGCCAAAATCATCGCACATACCACAAACAAGACACCGAGAATCCTAGCATTATGGGAGCGTTTCATGCCATAGTCCTCCTTTGCGAATCACTGTCCTGCGATCGACCTCTTGTTGTTCTATGAGGACATTGGTCAACTGAAACAATGCCATGATCAAATTGATAGTATAGAGTAGAACCCAGACTCATCTGTACATTTAGTATGCGGTAACGCTATAGTCTATTCGCCGCGACTTAATCAGCCGTCCGAGCAAATCGAATGTCGCTTAAGCACAATCTATGCACTAATCTGCCGCGATGTCAATCGACTCAACTTGAGCCTCACGGATGGCTTCGCACAGATAGGTAATTCCTTCTGGAATGTTGTCTACATGGCAGTAAGCATATGCGAGACGAATGCACTTAATTGGATCGCTACGATAATGAAATGCGCGCCCTTCGCTGAACCCCGCATTGCGTTTGCCGGCAAGCTCCGCGAGTTTCTCCATATCCGTTGTCTCCGGCAACGTAATCCAGAGAAATAGACCACCTCGTGGTTGTGTCCAACTACATAGATCCGCGACATTTTTTTCAAGTGTTTCAGTCACTGCCTTACATTTTGCGCCGACTGCCTCATTCGTTATGGCTAGATGTTCGTCTAGTTGGTGCTTAAAAAACTCTGCGACAATTGCACTGGCAAGTGCGCTCGTTCCTCCATCCCAACGATTTTCGTGAATGGCGTCGTAGTACGGTTGCCTCGCAACAAAGTACCCCTGCCGAACTCCTGCTCCCAGAATCTTCGAAAATGTTGCGATGAAAATCACGCGATTGGAGTCGTCAAGTTTGAACAAGGCATCAGGCGTTGGGTTGGGTACAAAGTCAATATCGCCGTAGCAGTCGTCTTCAACAATCAAGGTGTCGTAGGCATTTGCCAACTCAAGCAATCTTTCGCGCCGTTCCAGCGTGAGGATTGCCGCTGTCGGATTTTGGTGATTCGCAGTTGTATAAATCAACTTCGGGCGGATGCCTTGCGCTTTGAGCTCCTGCAAGCGTGCGCCAAGTGCGTCCACGTTCATCCCATCGACATAGTCCATCGGAATACCAACGATATTTGCCTTGAGATGTCTCATTATACCGAGTGTACCACTGTAAGTTAATTCTTCAGTCAGAATTGTATCGCCAGGTTCAATAAAGGTGCTTAGCACAAGATCCAGTGCCTGCATTGAGCCCGATGTAAGGGAGATGTTGTCTACGGGAAGGGGTACGCCTTCACGTCTTTCGAACCGCATTGAAGCCAACTCGCGTAATCCGCGGTATCCATTATCCCCGGGATAATTCACGAGGCTGCCGCCTAGATCTCGGAGCGCTTTTGCGCTCGCTTCGATTAACGCTTCGGTTGGAAACGTGAACGGGTCAGGGCGGCCTCCGGTAAAAGCGAAGTCTTTCATAATTCGATCCTTGAATTGTCTCAGGTATTCTAGTTATGGGGTACGTAGGCAGCTAAATTCCAGCGTCAGATGTTAAAGTATGTTACCACATATGCAGCGAAAAATCCTCAGAAAAAGTACCTGATGAACCGGAGACAAAAAAGACAACTATTCTCTAGTTGCAACAAAGCGACGTTAACGATTGACCCCTCAGTTTTGAAGTGCTAGAATGAAGAAGAGAAGGTGCTCTCATTTATCCTGCCAATCGGACCCATCTTTCAATTTGCGATTCATTCACCTTTGCCAAACCACCGCAGAGAGCAGTGAGAATTAAGAAATCCTTTCCGGACATTGAGCTCGATTATATGCGGCAGAGCGATTTACCGATAGTCGCAGAAATTGAGCGTCAATCGTTTTCAGATCCATGGAGCCTGCCCACACTCCGAGAAGCAATTGACGGAAAGAACCCGCATTCCCATTTCCATGTCGCCAGGCTGAGTCAGGTTCCGGTTGCATACGTGAACTATTGGCTGATCCTAGACGAAGCCCACATTGTAAATTTCGCTGTATCACCCGCACACCGGCGCACAGGCCTCGGAAAATACCTGCTCGCAAAATCGTTGGAATGTATTCGTGACCAAGGCGGACGCCAAGTTCATCTGGAAGTGCGTCGGAGTAACATTCCAGCCCAAAACCTTTACTGTCAGTTGGGATTTCGGCTTGTACATATTCGGCGGCGGTATTACCAAGATAATGGCGAAGATGCGTGTGTCTTCCACATAGGGAACCTGTTAGAAATCGATTTGGAGGTGTGAGATCGATAATCTCGGGAGGTGGTTCTGCCATCATCCCACGGCATCGTGCCCCATCTGGCAGAAGTTCAATCTGTCAATTCAAACTAGTAAATCATGTGCCTGTTCACACCCTTTCAATCAAGTTCTTCAAGGAATCCAGCGACGAGATTTTTCTTGCAGGTTAGAAAGAGGTGTGATACAATGTGACTGGAACTATATTAACATTGAGGTGAATTTGAGCGACATCTACCCAACGCCATATTCATACATGTGATGATGCTTTGGCGATTTTGGGCGTGGTATTGACACAACAATCTCTTTGAGCCACCATGTGAGACATCTTGGATATCTGTTTTTCCCACCGTGGGGATAGGCATGAACACATCCGTGTTGGTATTGAATGCGAGTTACGAGGCAATTAACGTCTGTAACCTCAGGCGCGCTGTGAAGATGATTGTCAAGGGCGCTGCACGTATGGAGGAAGTTTCCGACCGAGAGATTCATTCTCCAACGACTTCAATGCCCATTCCTCTTGTAATTCGACTTGTAACCTATGTACATATTCCTCACTGCGTTGTGAAGTTTTCTCGTAAAAACGTATTTATTCGCGACCAGTACACATGTCAATACTGCCATACGAATTTTCCTCCGGCCTTACTTACACTCGATCATGTCATGCCCCGCTCCCGTGGAGGCGCGACCGTTTGGGAAAACGTTGCAACCGCATGCAAAAAATGCAACACTAAGAAAGGGAATCAGACTCCCTATGAAGCGAGAATGTTTACCAAACGATCACCCAAAGCCCCGTCAATTCTTACATATCTACACCTCAATCGCCATTTTCGCGGCTACGATCCTGCCTGGAAGAAGTACCTGTACATCAACTGAGATGGCGAGATTTCCAATCTTAAAGTCGTTTATTGTACTTTTCAGCGTGTCGTTACTGTTTCTTTCATGTGGCCCGCGTGCGCCGAAGGACTACTATTTCGAGTTCACACTCATGGAAGAATGGGGCGAACACAATCGACGGCG
Source organism: Candidatus Poribacteria bacterium (assembly GCA_965220415.1). Taxonomy (GTDB): domain Bacteria; phylum Poribacteria; class WGA-4E; order WGA-4E; family JAJDTR01; genus JAJDTR01. The sequence continues at coordinate 5,005,075 of OZ244829.1, read as the reverse complement.
AACTAGTCGTAATCCGCTACAAACGGTTACCCATCCGGAAAAATCGCAGCCTCTTGCAGTTGCCTTCGAGATGGGAAAAGCGCCGTCACAACTAATCGGTTTCAAGCCGTACAAAATCCCCGAACCTCAATCTACAGACCAACCCTCTCTACGTATACTGCCCAAGGTACCCGTTTCATGGCAACAAGACGCACTCCGTCAAACCTTTCTGGAGCAAAATATCCGGGTAACCCATTGGAGATCTAAAGATGGGAGACTTGAGGGCGAACGGAATGTAGTCCAAGTTCATTTTATCCCGCGCGCGCTTTCGAATCGGGCAATTAAACAAGAATTCCTAATGGTTTGTGCAATCGTGCATGGAGCGCAATTGGAACCGGACACTATTGATGTTGTCAGAGCCATAGCCGAAGATGACGATGGCGCGCCAAAAATGCGGTTGGAAACACAAGTTGCAAACTACAAAGCTTATCTTGAAGGACGAATTAACGTAAGGGAGTGGGAGAGTCAACTGCGAGTTGACAAATTTTGATATGGCACACACACCGCACCCTGAAAAGCTGAAAAAAAGGTGGGAATTTCAGCGAGGCTATAGAAAAGGACAAAAATATTGGAATCGGGAGTTTGTCATTTACGTGTATCGAAATACATTTAATAGCTCGCGTTTGGGCATCACAGCTAGTAAGAAAATTGGGAAGAGTGTCCACAGAAACCGCGCCAAACGGTTAATTCGAGAAGTGTTTAGGCTATCAAAAGAAAGAATCTATCCCGGGTATGACATTATCGTAGTTGGCAGATCGCCTTCTATCCATCTTGGATATCGGGATGCTCAAAAAACCCTTCTACGTCTTTTTCAGAAAGCTCATATTCTGAGAAAAAAGTGAGAATTTGCAGATGAGTTACCTCCTAATTTACGCTGTACGCTTTTATCGCATGTGTATATCTCCGTTATTTCCGCCAACTTGTCGTTTCTATCCATCTTGCTCTCAATACGCATTGGAAGCCATTCAAGCGTATGGGGCTTTGAAGGGTAGCTGGGCAACAATAAAGCGTCTTTCAAAATGCCATCCCTATCACCCCGGCGGCTACGATCCGCCCATACACTCGCACGAAGAGTCTGAATCCAAATCCTGCTATAGCACCATAGATTAGCAGAGCCTCAATTTATATCTTTCTTCAAGGAGCTTCTAAATTTCATGGGACAACGTTACATCGTGGCACTGGTACTAATGATTGTTGTGATGTTTGCTTGGAGCCTATTATTCGGCAACCGATTTTCAAAGCAGAGAACCGCGCAGAAAGAAGGGCAAACCTCCGAACAGGCACGCGAAACTCAATCTTCACATGGTGACACAGACGTAACCGAAGCGGACGGGCAACACGGTACCGATGAGATAGAACGTTATACACAAATTGAACAAAGTACGGAAGCCCACGTTTCGACAGAAAGATACGAGATTACTTTTGCAGTCGAGCCGGCGATTGCCAAGAAATGGGCTTTGAAGACATATCAAAATCGTTCCGAAGCAGGCGAGTCATTGAACCTGATCCCATCAACTTCGCTCAATTGGTTAGCGGTGCAGTTCTCTCATCCGCAATTACAGATAGACGCAATGCGTGCAGCGTGGAAGGCAAATAAGTCCGAGGTAAACCTTTCCGGCGAGGGACCTGAAATGGAGGACTCCATCACCTTTACTACGCAGATTGGAGACGACCTAAAGGTTTCAAAAGAGTTTACTTTTTATCGAGACAGCTATTACGTCGATCTTGAATTAAGATTCCAGAATCTATTGGATGAGACCCTGCCGGTACTGCAAGTGACAAATGAAAACCAAGAAAATGGATATAAACTTCGCTGCGGTCCCGGAATTGACGCAGATCTGCTACTTCATGAACAAAAGCACGGCGGGCAAGGCCGCTGGGGAAAAAGCGCAGGTGCAAAAGCTTATACCGGGGTTGGCAAGGCAGAAAAAGAACTCGGTGACTCGCAACTCAGAGAATCGGTCCTATGGGCGGGACTAAACAATAATTACTTTGCCGCACTGATGATTCCCCAACCCGGGCTAAATGCCCGATATCGTTTAGAGGAACTGAAAGACAACGGCACACCGCCCACACTCAATGTTGCAGCGCCAACCGAATCGGCAAGTTTAATAATTCCGGGCTTTCCTTTGGAGGCAAACGGTAGGAAGACACACCTATTTCGCATCTACGTCGGGCCAAAAGATGCTGAAATCTTAAAACAGGTGCAAGCTCCCGTTTCACCTGAAACGCCGATTAGACTCTCAAAAATTATTGATTTTGGGTTTTTCTGGCCCGTCGCCTGGGCACTGCTCTGGCTCTTGAATGGGCTACATGGAATCTTCCGGAACTACGGCGTCGCCATTATTCTGCTAACTGCGCTAGTAAAGGTAGTTTCATATCCGCTGACGCACAAGGGCCACAAATCCATGAAAGAGATGCAGAAATTGCAACCGTTGATTACCGAACTGCGAGAGAAATACAGGGATGATCCGCAGAAACTGAACAAGGCAACGATGCGATTGTACAAGGAACACGGCGTAAACCCACTAGGGGGCTGTATCCCCTATCTGCCTCAGATACCAATATTCATTGCACTATTTTCGCTGCTAGGCAGTGCGGTCGAACTCCGTGGCGCTCCATTTCTTCTATGGATTAACGATCTGTCTGCTCCCGATGCCATAATGGCTCTTCCCTTTACCATCCCTCTCGTCAACATTGATACACTTCGGCTTCTACCACTACTTAATGGGCTAACAACGTGGCTACAACAGAAGGTCATGGGCAATATGACGCCCGTTACCGATAATATGCAAGCAAAAATAATGCAGTTCATGCCGCTCATTTTCGTTTTCCTCTTTTATAATTGGGCATCGGGATTCGTGCTATACTGGTTATGTAACAACGTTTTCACCGTTGCACAACAATATCTCCAGTCGCGGGGGTCAAATGGCGCGGATGAAACAATTGAGAAGCCCGCCGCGTCGACTAAATCGCCTGTTACGTCTAAAAAACCTCTCCCTTCACCAAAACAGAAGCGAAAAAAATAGATGTAGGTACAGCGCATTATTCCTTTCTGACTCGCATTGATGGGCCATTCTAGGAGGAAATTAAGCGTGCAACAATACATTGAAATCGAAGGAGAGACGACTGAAGAAGCCTTGAACCGTGCCCTTGAAGAATTTGGCGTTGATCGAGACTTGGTCCATGTAAAGGTACTGCGTGAACCGACTAAGGGAATTCTGAAGTTAGGTGCGAAACCCGCTCAGGTTAGAGTAACGCTGAAGGAGGACATTTCCGCTACGCCTGAAGCAGTTCTTGATGAGATCTTTTCCAGGATGGAAATTAAGGCGACAACTGAATCTCAAATCATTGATGGAAGCATTCACCTCACCATTAGTAGCGATAGGCCCGGGTTGCTTATTGGAAGACATGGACAAACACTAGATGCAATTGAACACGTGCTGAACTGCATCCTGAGCAAGTCATCTCTCGTTAAGCGGAAAGTGCATATTGATGCTGAAGGTTATCGCGAACGCCGAGAAAAGATGCTTGCAGACCTCGCATCAATCACGGCAAACAAAGTCAAAGAAACAAAACGAGAGGTCGTTCTAGACCCTATGCCACCACGGGATCGCCGCGTCGTACACCTTGCCTTGCAATCAGATAAACATGTACACACATACAGCCGTGGTGAAGGACTGATGCGGTATATCGTTGTGACGCCGCGTGAGGTATCGAATGGGGACTCAGAGGAAGATGCTCCTGTCTGATACCATCGCGGCGATCGCAACCCCTCACGGGGAAGGCGGTATCGGGATCGTTCGTGTCAGTGGCAGCCTCGCCGTATCGATCGCTTGCAAGATTTTCAAATCTCCACACCACGCCTCGCCTGCAGATTTTCCTTCGCATACATTGAACTACGGACATATCGTCGATCCGACTAAAGGCAATGTCGTCGATGAGGTAATGCTGAGCATTATGCGTGCCCCAAAATCCTACACGGCAGAAGATGTCGTCGAATTCAACTGTCACGGCGGGAGCGTCCCGCTAAACACAGTCCTCGATTTGACATTGCAAGCAGGCGCGCGCCTAGCGGAACCGGGTGAATTTACTCGGCGTGCTTTTCTTAACGGAAGAATCGATCTTGCCCAAGCCGAGGCAGTTGCCGACCTCATTCGGTCAAAGACCGATCTTGCCCGTCAGATTGCGGTGGACGGATTGACAGGTCGGATCTCCAGTGAAGTAAACTTTCTCAACGAAAAGCTCGCCAATCTTCTCGCAGAAGTCGAGGCTTCAATTGATTTTCCTGAAGAAGAACTTGATTTCTTGAATTTGGATGCTATGCGTCAAACCGTGAAGGCTATCCAAGAAGGATTGGAACAGTTGATAGCGACGGCATCAGACGGTAAAATCGTAAGAGATGGAATAAATATCGCGATTCTGGGTAAACCAAACGTCGGTAAATCAAGCCTGCTGAACAGACTGCTCAAATCGTCGCGCGCAATAGTTACAGAACTCCCGGGTACAACACGGGATACAATTGAGGAAACGTTGAATCTCCGTGGCATCCCGGTTAACTTAACTGACACGGCGGGGATACGCAGGACGGAGGACATTGTTGAACAACAAGGCGTGGAGCGGAGTAAGAGTTATCTTGACCGTGCAGCCTTGATTTTGATGGTGTTTGATGCGTCGGAGTCATTGACAGATTTAGACATAGAGTTACTGGAGGAGGTATCCTCGCGAAGCGCCATTCTCGTTTTGAACAAGATGGACCTGCCCATCGCGACCACCCCCAAGGACTTGCAACTCTATGCCCCCGAAAAAACGGTGGTTCAAACTTCAATGCTTCATGGAGCGGGGATTGAGGAGTTGAAATCGGCGGTGCTTCAGCATGTTATTGGAGGCGACTTTGTCCTGGGAGACTCACCCATTATCACCAATGTTCGTCATGACGACGCTTTACGCCGGTCACAAGCCTCTCTCTCGCACGCGATAGAAAGCCTTGATGCGAAAATGCCGCCCGAACTCATTGCCGTTGATTTGCGCAGTAGTCTTGATGCTATCGGCGAAATTGTCGGCAAAACCACAACCGAGGATATTCTTGACCGCATCTTCTCGCAGTTTTGTATCGGCAAGTGATTCTTAATTCAAAATCTACAAGAATTTGTAAATTTGTAGGGTGGTCACCGCCCACCATCTCCGGTAGGGCGCGATTAACCGATTGATTAAGGAGTGCGATAGAGTTCCCATAGAGATCTCCGCACGTACGTTGCACGCAACAATATAAACATGAAAAAACTCCCCTACAAACGACCAAAAATGGCTTGGCTAAAGATTATTCAAGCAGGCTCTTGCTGACTCAAAGTATATGAGAGAAAAAAGACCAAGGTCGCAGAGTGCAACCAAATCGTGCTAGCGGTGTTTCACTGCAATAGGACAAGGATGATTCGCCATCTCATTTCTTTCCAAAATTAGCATTGGGTTGTCTCTTTGGCTGACGTTGGCAAAGGAGCAGTTAATGTTAACTCCAAAAGAACAATGGTGTCATCGTTGCAATCGCTATGTGGCGACTGAGGTAAAGCATTCCAAAGTTGGGAAACTCGGAAAGTTGGCGAAGATTGTTGTCTCCTGTCGAAAGTGCCGAACAACACTGAGTAGTAAGACAACAAGCGCGTCCGTCCTCAAGCAAAAGACGGAAGAACCGATGGCGAAAGAAACGGAATCTGCCGAAAAAGAATAGAACCCGTGTCGTCAGGATTAACAAATCTCTGACACAAATGGTCTCAAAACTCCCTAACGAAGCGAAACCGACAACCGTCCGAAACCCAAACAGGGATACAATCTTCTCATCCCGAATGTATTCTAATTTTGTAACTGTTTAGTGCATCGTTTGGTTCGTAGTAGTGCAATTCATTGCACGTCCGTTCTGGGCATGTAAGCCCCCGATTCGTCTGAATTAGCATTGTACTTCCATACTCGGTGCGTTTTCTGCCCGCTCGGTCTGGATTGGCAAATCCAGACCGGTGGACTAAACAGTTACCTAATTTTTAAGGAGAAAATTCATGTTGAGTCAAGTCCGAAGACATAAATGGGCAACTCTATTTGTCGCCATGTCAATGGCTGCCGTTATAGCCTCGCCTCTATTCGCAGCAAATCAGGTTGAGTGGGAAAAGTCCTTAAAGGAGGGAATGAAAAAAGCCAAAGAGACCGGTACGCCGATACTAATGGACTTCTTTACGGAGTGGTGAGGGTCATGCAAGCAGCTGGATGCCGCTACATTTCATAATGAAAAAGTTGCCGAACTGTCGAAAAAATTTGTAAACCTGAAAATTGATGTTGAAGCCGATCCCGATAATCTCGCCGCCTTCAAGAAATATACTGAAGGCACCGGAGTTCCGGCAATCGCATTTGTTGATTTCGAGGGCAACCTCATTAGCAAGCCTGAAATCGCATTAGCATTCGACCCCGAAAAGTTTGTTCTGGAGATGGAACATACGCTTGAAGTTGAGGAAAATCTCCAGCGGTTAAAGGCAGAATTAGAGAAGAATCCCGATAATCCGAAATCGAATGCCGAACTCGCGCTTATCTATCTGGAACGAAGCAATTTGGAAAAGGGGATGCCGTTAGCTGATAAGGCGTTTACTTTAGATCCGGAGAACAAGACGGGACATCTGCCGGCGCTACACATTAGCTTGGGGCTATACTACGGTAATCACATTGATGACGAAAACGCTGAAGATTACTTCCAAAAAGCGGAAAGTCACTTTCAAGCTGTCATTCAGCAATATCCCGAAAACAAGGATTATGAACCGGCGCATTACTACTTGGCTGTAATCTTCGTCGCTCAAGAAATGTACGACAAAGCAATTCCACTGCTTGAAAAATTGAGCAACGCATCAGATTCAGATACCAGATCCGCTGCAATGCAGATGTTGGAAATCGCCAGAGCAGAAGCTAAAGCACGGAAATGAAGAACCTTGTGTCGCATCTTCCTTATCTGGATTAACGTAAAAATGAACGCCTATATCGTTTACGGTATAGGCGTTTTTACTTTCGGAGACTATCAATCTCAGCCGCGCTTAGCATTCGATATTGACCAATCGGTAAATCACCCAGCACCAGCGCTCCGATTGACACGCGCTTCAGGAAGGTTACTTCATGGCCCACCGCTTGAAACATACGGCGAATTTGCCGTTTCTTTCCTTCGTGGATAGTAACCCTGAATTGTGTGCAATCTTTCCGATGTAAGATTGGCGCAATTTCCGCTTGAGATGTAAGTCCCCCTTCGATTCTGACTCCCTTACGCAATTGGTGAATCGCCTTCCGGCTAGGTTTGCCGCACACCCACGTGACGTATGTTTTCTTTACTTCGTGCCGAGGGTGCGTTAAACGATTTGCGAATTCGCCGTCGTTAGTCATAAGGAGCAACCCCTCCGTATCTCGGTCTAGCCGCCCCACGGGATAAATTCTTTCGGGAATGTCGTTGACAAACTCCATTACCGTCGGGCTGTGACGTTCATCGCGCACTGTCGTCACGTATCCCGGCGGCTTGTTGAGCATCAAATAGATTTGCTTGGGCGTCCCTTCAACGCACTGCCCATCAACTTTAACCAGATCTCTGTCGGGCTCAATGTGTGTACCTGGAATAAGTACACGTTCATCGTTGACGGTAACTCTGCCGGTTGCTATCCGCTTCCGCGCGGTTCGCCGTGAAGCGATGCCAGACTTGGCAAGATACTTTTCAAGGCGCATTAAGCCACGTTTAGAGAATATACCTTGTATTTTGAGGAGGGTACAGGGGAAGGTTTCTGGTCATTCCTGCTGGTTGGAAATCCCGGCAAACTTTCTAGGCGATTCAACTTCTATTTTTTCGCCAGAAAGGAGGTCTCCGATCGTCAAATCGAAGATGAGATTTTTTGTGAATACAGATTGGTTAGCCTTAATATAAAAAATCGGATGCGGAAGCAAAATCTAAAATTCTGCGGTACGTGGAAAAAATCTTCCAACTTTCCGATCTTCCATCCTTCCATTCACTTTCGTCACGGACGGTTCTCGAACGCAGTTGATTATCCACTTTCCTTATTCAACGCTTCAAGCATATCCGACAGGTGCACAAACTTCTGGCGAATCTTGCCTAATGCCGCGCCCTTCTCAACTTCGAGGAGATCTAGTTCTTTCCAATCGGAAAAAGTCAGATAGGAAGCCTCTTTGGATTTCAGAAACGACTCAATAGACCCGGGTTCTTGTTCATCATGCATCGGAGCAGTTTGACCTTGAATGTCTTCTAGCATGGCGTCAACGGTTTCACCGGAATCGCCCTTATTCGTGCCCAAGAGTCCCGTAGGTCCTCGCTTAATCCAACCAACGACGTACTGTCCCCGAACCACTTTCCCGCTGTCAGGGTTAACGACGCGCCCTCGCTCGTTTGGGATGACTCCGGCGTCCCGATCGAAAGGTACACCCTGCAATGGAATGCCGTGATAGCCAACGGAGCGAAAGATAGCGCCGCAAGGAACACTTTCGAACTCTCCCGATCCCCGAGGTCGCATTTCCCCCGACTCGCTCTTAATAAGCACGTTGCGCTCAATTTTCGCACCAACAACGTGCCCATTCTCCCCAATGATTTCCACGGGCGATCGTAGGAGACGAAGGTGAACTTTCTTAGTGCTTGCTCCGGGACCTTCCTGCGACTTCTCGGTCAAGTATTGGACGTTAGCTCGCGCCTGTTTGTCCGTTTCTAGTGACTTCTTGGACTCCTCATCTAGCACGACATCTGCGGGATCGACCACGATGTCCACTCCGTCAAGTGCGCCGATCTCCTTGATTTCTTTGGGAGTAAAAGCCGCCTGTGCAGCACCCCGTCTCCCTAGAATAACTATTTCCCTTATTTTGCTTGCGCGTAAGGATTCCAATGCGTAATCTGCGATGTCGGTGCCAGCTAATTCGTCGGGCGACTTTGCAAGCATACGCGTCACGTCCATCGCCACGTTACCCATTCCAACGACGACGGCTCGTTCATGCGACAGGTCAAATTGCGCATCCACATAGTCGGGGTGACCATTATACCAAGCAACGAACTCGGTAGCGGTATAACTACCCGACAACATCTCACCCGGAATATTGAGTTTGCGGTCTGTTTCGGCTCCGACAGCGAAGATTATTTGGTCGTAATGTGCCTGGAGATTCTCCAAATTAATGTCACGTCCGAATTGGACATTCCCAAAGAAACGAAACCGTGGATTTGTGGCAATTTTCTCATATCCCTTGATGATGGCTTTGATGTTCTGATGATCCGGAGCGACTCCAAATCGAACGAGACCGTAAGGCACTGGAAGTCGATCAAACGTATCCACCTCAATCAGGACATCTTTTCGCCGCAACAAGGCATCGACCGCATAGAAACCGGATGGACCTGCGCCAACCACAGCCACTCGTAACGGTCTCTTTTCACTACCTAGAGGGTATTCCGTTATTACATTGGTCACGAAATCAAATTCCGAGAGAGTAATTCAACTGAGTATAAGGTGGACCTCGGGAATTGGGAGTCGTCCACTACGTTTTGACATGAAACTGCTCAATTTGCCAACCATTTTCCATAGCAATTCGGCGCAGTTTACGATCGGGGTTTACGGCTACAGGGTGACCTACCAGCCGTAGCTTATGCACATCCGAATGGTGATTTCCGTAGGCGTAAGAGTCAGCCAGATTAAAAGCGTACGTCTTCGTCAATTCCTTGACCAGTACGGCTTTATTCTCGGCATGCGGATTCAAACCCACTTGATGTCCGGTAATGTAGCCGTCAACCGTCTCCAACTCATACCCAATCATGAGATCGGATTCCAGATAGTTGTGAAACAGATAGACAAGCACCTGCAACGATCCGGAAAGAATCACAATTGTTCTGCCTTCGGAACGGTGGAATGCCATGAGGTCGGAAACACGCGGGGAAATTCGATCGACAAGCCGCTCTTTGAAACACGATTCCGCCAAGCTACAGACGCGCTGATAATCCAATCCGTGAAGATACATCTTGTACGCTTTTGCCCTGCGCAGATCTTGCGTTTTGAGAAAATAGGAGGTCCAATCCAATAGGTTGGACATCGGGAGTTCGCCTTCCTTGAGAAGATATTTGAGGAAAACTCCCTCCGAAGAGTAATCGATGATAGTGCCGTCAAGATCGAAGATTGCACAAGAACTCATTGCGTCACTCCACCTTTTGTCCCACTGCTTTGCGATACGCCTTCACCGCGTTTTCAAGCCCCATGTAAATCGCGTCGTTAATCAGGTGATGGCCGATAGAAACCTCAAGTATAGGTAGATTCCGTAACGGAGGTAGGTTGTCCAGATTCAAATCATGTCCGGCATTGATACCGACCCCCACCTCGACAGCCTTTTCGGCGGCCCTGACAAGCAAACCGAACTGGCGTTCAATTTCCTCGTTCGTCTTCGCGGAGGCGTACGGCTCGGTATAAAACTCGATACGATCTGCACCAACTTCTCTTGACATCTCAATCTGGTGAAGATCGGTTCCACTGAATAGACTCACGCGGATTCCCGCATCTTTTAGACGGTGAATAATCGGTTTTAGTTCGTTGCCGTCTCTGTCAAGATTCCAAACCGTGTGGCTCGTGATTTCTCCCGCAACAACAGGCACCAGAGTACACTGCGTCGGACGAATCTCCGTAACCATGTCAAGGAAATCGGGCCGCGGATCGCCTTCAATATTATATTCTACAGTAACCATCTCGGCAAGTTCGTAAACATCGTGCGGCTTTATGTGGCGTTGGTCCTGTCTTGGGTGAGCGGTGATACCTTGCGCCCCCGCGTCAATGCAAGTTTGCGCCGCCTGCGTCACGCTCGGAAAATCGCCACCCCTCGAATTTCGCAGTGTCGCAATTTTATTCACATTTACGCTTAGGTTTATCATAGGCTTTCACTCGGCGCAGTTTCGATTGCATTCTCTTCTAGGACTGGAGATGACATGTAAGATAATGACACAACCAAGCCTTGATTGATGCTCTCCCCTCGATTCGTATTAATCTATTTTTGACCGATATAACTCTTTGAGGCGGCGAATGTATTCTCTATCTCTCTTTTCCAGCGCATCGTCAAACCTCTCTGGATCAACAAACCACGGTGTGCCTTCTGCCAGGCGACCTCTGGTTTTCTCATTCGCTATGCTGCCAGGAACTCGTATATCTTCGGGCCATTTCCAGACACCCGACAAATCATAATGTCGGAAAGGTCCCTCATGCGGCATTCGGAAACCAAAGGTAGAAACGACGCCAAGCTCAATGTCTTCCGCGGTTGCCATTCCTTCAGCCCATAATTGAAGCGCCTCGTGACTCATTGCGCTCTGTAACCTGTTAAGCAGGTAACCCGGTAATTCTTTGCGAAGCCGAATAGGTATTTTCCCCGAGCGCTCCATCAAGTCACAGGTGATGTCGTATGTTTCGTCGGATGTCCCGGGCCCCTTGGCAACCTCCACCCCCGGCACGATGTGCGGCGGTGTAAAGTAGTGAGTTATGACGAGCTTGTCCTGCCTTGCAACATCAGAGCCGAAATCGCTGAGCACCAGTCCCGACGTATTGCTTGCCAATATCGTATGGCGCGGGCACAATTCGTCAAGTTTGTTGAATAGCTCCCGTTTGTCCTGCGATCTTTCGACAATCGCTTCCGTAACAAAATCACTGTCCTTAGCGACTTCCGCCAAATCGGTGGTTGTCTTTATCCTGTCTACGGCGTCTTCGGCTTGTCCTCGGGTTATCAATTCCTCCTCAACAAAGAGATTCAAAGCCGACTTGATGTTAGCAGTGCTCCGCTTAAGAACCTCATCGTTCAAGTCGGAAATGACGGTGGAGTATCCGCCTAACGCAAAGTTGATTGCGATACCAAAACCCATCATCCCGCCGCCAACAACCCCGACCTGATTCACATCGCTTAATTCCATACTACCCTCGTTCAGAAATCCAGTGCTAGTCGCCACGAACGCACTAATTACAGTGTGTGCCCCGACAAATCGCCCGCGATGGTCAATCGTCGCTGTTGCGTGAAAGTGCGTGGTCGTGTAAATCCTTCACCTGTTGGACCCGCAATCGTCATTGCCAAAAACCCTTCTCCACCCAGACCCGCACACGCATAAGACGGTGCGTTCACTACCACGATATTGCAATCCATCGCCTTGTTAAACTGTGTAATTCTCTTCATGTCGTTGGTGTGGAGAATCGCAGTATGCCCGCGCCCGCCTTCGGCTGCCACAGCGCCTTTAAGCGCTTCATCAAAGTTTCGCATTCGCGCAACGGGAAGGATAGGCATGAGGTACTCATCCATGATAAAAGTATGGTCTGCCGGGACATCAGCGACGATGGCAACGGTGTTAGCCGATGCCCTTATTCGAGCCGCATCCAAAATGACCCGCGCATCTTTCCCGAGAAAATCCTTGTTGACATCCCCATCCTTAATCACGGCCCTCTCCACGGCTTTGAGTTCATTGGCATTGAGCAAATAGCCCCCGTTCTTCTTGAGTTCTCGAACGGTTTCATTCGCGACAGATTCGACCACAAACAGCGCCTTCTCACCAATGCAGAGGAGATTGTTGTCAAAACTCGTTCCGTCAATCGTGTCTTTGGCGGCTTTCGCCACATCCGCAGTTTCGTCAATAAGCGCCGCAGGATTCCCTGGTCCCGCCGCAATCGCTTTCTTCCCGCTGTTCAATGCCGCCTTCACAACGCTGGGACCGCCGGTCGCTACAACCATGGAAATGTCGTCGTGATTCATTATCTCTTTTGCTGTGCGAAGTGTCGCGTCGGCAACTGCGGTAAGCAGATTGGGCGGACCGCCAGACTTCGCGATTGCTTCGTTGATGACGCACATAGTTTCATGCGTGCAGACTGCCGCATTCGGATGCGGACTGAACACAATAGCGTTCCCTGCCGACAACATAATTATCGCGTGATTGATAACCGTCGAGGTCGGATTTGTCGTGGGTGTAATCGAGTTAATCACGCCAAACGGAACATACTCCACGAGCAGCGTTCCTTCATCGCCTGTAGAGGCTTCGGACCGTAAATCTTCCACCCCTGGCGAGAGATTGACCGCGCCTTCATTCTTCATCAGTTTGTGCGCCGCGTTTCCCATTCCCGTGTCTTCAACCGCCAAATCAGCGAGACGTTGAGCATTTTCGAGGGCGGCGCGCTTAATCGCTTCAATGATTTCCCTACGCTTGGCAAACCCGAGCTGCACAAATTCCGCTTGCGCCTGCTTGGCTGCCATAATCGCTTGATCGGTGCCTGGATGGATCCCGGATTGCGACTTAGAACCACCAATACCGACTTTCGAACTTCTCGCCTGATCCCTTGGGATACGCCCTTCACTGCGAAGATTATTGATGACCTGCGAAACAATCTCTTCAATCTGTTCAGGGTTAATTTCCGCCATGTATACCTCCGATTCCGGGGGATAGATTTATGGACTGGAGACAAAAAATTGGGGACGGTTTAACCCTCTCCATCGTCCAATGCCGAATTCCCGAATCTTTAACCCTGAGAAAGCATGTTTTCCACGTCTGAGTGTGGACGGGGGATAACATGTACAGAAATAAGTTCGCCAACAACTTTCGCTGCTTCCGCGCCCGCGTCCGTTGCCGCTTGCACCGCGCCCACGTCGCCTCTCACCATAACAGTAACATATCCTGCGCCGATCTGCTCTCTGCCAATCAGCGAGACATTTGCCGCCTTAACCATTGTGTCAGCCGCCTCAATTGCGGCGACAAGACCTCTTGTTTCAATCAATCCCAAAGCTTCACTCGCCATGTCGTTAAATACCTCCCAAGTTTTAGAACAGTAAAACAACTGAATAAGGGTTGATTACCCGACAGATTCCTCATACATATCTGTCGGTAGTTGTTCATAATAGCATAATATTCCGGCTCTTGCAACCTGCTCTTTTCAATTTGAATCAAGACATAGCGAGTAAACAGCCCACAACCTCTCGCCCTTCAACTTGCTTCTATCCGTGGCTTTCCCGGTAAATCCACAGTTGACTCTACCGGTCATCTATAGTATAATTAGTATGGTGGTTTAGACTCCGATTGCGACCGTGACGATTGCGAGGCGACATATGAAAACCTGCCTTCTGTTGCCAGCCTACAATGTATCTCGCACCATAAAACAGATCATTCGAGAAGCAAATTTATTTGTTGGCGATACCATTGTTGTCGATGATGGTTCACGCGATAAAACGGCAGAAATTGCACTCGCATGTGGAGCGGTGGTGCTGGAGCATACCCACAATTGCGGCAAGGGCATGGCGTTACGAACCGGATTCGATTATGCGGTTCGAGCTGGATACCAACTCATCTTCACCATGGACAGCGATGGACAGCATAACCCTAGCGACCTGCCGAGATTCCTGGACCGCTTTCGACTGGCAGATTCAGACATTCTCATCGGTGGGCGCTTTGAAGACAGGACTGCCATGCCGCTCCATCGTCGATTAAACAACAGGTTGATTTCTACGGTGGGTTCGGCGCTATGTGGACAACATGTGCCAGATTTTCAATCCGGCTATCGGTTGATAAAAGCCGAGGTTCTGAAGGCGGTTTCACTGAAAACGGAGCGATACGAGACTGAATCGGAATTGCTAATCAAAGCCGGGCGTCTTGGATTTCGGATTGAGAGTATTCCAATTCGGGCAGTCTATGGGGAAGAAATCAGTCATATCAAGCCACTCCGCGAAATGCGGCTGTTCACAAAACTACTCATCGCCAGTCTCCGGGACAGATAACCGAATCTGATGCAACGATGCAAATTTCCTTTTACGCCGGGACGTTGACGAGAATAAAGCCTCTGTGCACGTCTTGTGCGATCGCGACTTAGATGATTTTTGTAACCAATGACGACGGCATCGAATCGCCCGGATTGACTGCCCTGGCGCAGGCGCTGGAGAGTATTGATGAAGTTTATATCGTGGCGCCGGATCGTGAACGCAGTGCGATCGGGATGGCAATCACGCTTGACCACCCCTTGAGAGCCAAGCAAGTTGGCGATCGCGCGTGGGCGGTTGATGGCACCCCGGTAGATTGTGTAGACCTCGCGGTGAGTGCACTGCTTCCAGAACGCCCGAAGCTGCTGGTTTCTGGCGTTAATCACGGACAAAATCTGGGGCAAGACATCCATTTTTCAGGCACGGTGGCGGCGGCGAAAAAAGCCACCTTCTTGGGAATTCCGTCAATGGCGGTATCGTTAATCTCTGGACCGCCCTTCCATTACGAGACAGCAACCTCTACTGCCTGCCGACTCGCAAAACTTATCTTGGCGAACGGATTGACGCCGGGGATTTTACTAAATGTAAACGTGCCAAACTGCCCCCTTTCCATGATCAAAGGCTTTGAAGCAGCGCGCCAAGATTTGGGGACATACAGCGCAACCGCAATCAAGCGCGTGGACCGCGTGGGCAAACCTTACTATTGGATCGGCGGAGAACGCGCTCAAGTGGATGCGCGGGAGGACTCGGATCTTAACGTTGTCAAGAGACGATGCGTGTCAATTACTCCTGTTCAGCTTGACTTTACCGCGCACCATGAAATCGAGCCCCTGAAACAGTGGTTGAAAGACGAAAACTTGGAAGAGGATGTAGAGACAAGCATTGAACTACCTAAATCTGATTGTTAAAGGATTTTTAATCGGTCTTGCCAACATAATTCCGGGTGTCAGTGGAGGTACATTTGCACTTATTCTGGGAATCTATGAACGTTTGATTAGGGCGTTGCACAACATCGGCGCGAAAACGGCGCAAAGATTATTGGCTGCCGTAACATTGAAAAAGACGGCGATGTCTGATGCCGTGTTAGAGTTGCGTCGGATTGATTTCGGTTTTTTGGTGCTTTTGGGAATCGGGGCAGTTATTGCCGTTGTCGGGACCTCTAAATTGATGATTTATCTGCTCAATGAACAACACGATCCGACTTACGGCTTCTTCTCCGGACTGATTCTAGCTTCGATTGCCATTCCCGCCAAGTTGCTTAAGGGATTCGGTTGGAAAGAACTGATGGCTCTCATAGCGGCTGTTGCCCTGACTATCGGACTCTCAATGAGCATGGGCGAGAAAAACCTGGAGAAACAGAAACATAAGGAAAGCCTTGAAGTAAAGGAGTCTCCGAAACCTGTTTCAAATGAAGCGGTAGTTGTCAGCAGATTTTCGATCGGTAAACTGGCACACCTGTTTATCAGTGGGGCGTTCGCCATCTCGGCGATGATTTTGCCCGGAATTAGTGGCGCATTTGTAATGCTTCTTTTCGGCACCTATTTTGACATCCTTACAGCCATAAATAATCGAGATCTGTTCGTATTGTCGATTTTCGCCGCAGGCTGTGGCATTGGACTCTTGGCGTTTACGCGTTTGCTAAACTACGTTTTCGAGCACTTCTACAGTTTGACAATCTCCTTCCTGATAGGCTTAATGGTCGGCTCGTTGTACGGTCTCTGGCCCTTTCGCAATCATGAAATCATTGGTGGCGAGCGCGTCGACCTCGCCCATATTGTTCCGGAAGCAAACGCGAATTTGATGATCACAGGCGCGGCATTTCTGATTGGAGCAGGCATTATTCTACTGTTCTCGCGGTTTGAAAGAAAATTACCTAAAACAGATGTGTCACAGGGAAGCTTTCTTGCTTAAAAGGATTCGATTAAGACTCCCTGATCCATTTGCAATTCCCCTTATCAGGATTCACCAAACGCACCGACACAAACTGAGGTCATGAAAACTGTCGGTTTTTTTGTCAATACATCGAAACCTCAAGCCGCTCAGGTCGTCGTTGAGGCTTCCAATTGGCTTCAACGTCACGGAATCAAGCCTCTCGTTTCTGATGAACAGGCAATAACTCTCGGCGTACCTCGCTGTGGGGCAGACGAGAACGAAGTTGTCGCGCAATCGGACGTTCTGTTGGTACTCGGCGGAGATGGAACGCTCTTAAGTGTTGTACACACTCCCATGATTGAAAACGTGCCGATACTTGCCGTCAATCTTGGTCACTTGGGTTTTCTCACAGAAGTTTCGCTAGATGAACTTTATCCTGCACTAACCAACATTCTAAACGGAAGTTTCGAGATTGATCAGCGGATGATGTTGGAAATCAGTGGAGGCAACGACGATCTGGAGCATTCGCGCTCCTTCGCACTCAATGAGGTCGTGATACGCCACAACACACGGCTCATCGAATTAGACACGTATATTGATGAGAAACCTTTTATCACCTATAATGCCGATGGTTTAATCATCGCCACCCCCAGCGGTTCGACCGGATATTCGCTTGCTAGTGGTGGAACAATTGTTGAACCGCGGCTTGACGCAATCCTTCTTACTCCGATTGCGCCCCATTCGCTCACTGTACGCCCTTACATTGCACATGGCGACTCGGAGATTTCAGTTGCCATGAAATCCAACTATAGCAGTGTCAATCTGTTCGTTGACGGCCCCCGTGAAACGCATTGCCTCGCACCTGACTGTTTAATCCGTGTTCGCAAAGCAGAGAAAACCATTAAGCTCATCCGTTCTCAACGCCGAAGCTACTACGAAGTCCTACGAACAAAACTCATGCTGGGAGAGGGTCGCAAGCCTAGCACATGAAACGCCAAACCGCAAAACTTAGAGCCTGATTGAAAAATACCTTTGTAGGGTGCGCACCGCGCACCAGCCTTTAAAAGCCCCAGCGGGGCGACAGGTGTGCAACAAGCCACGGCAAAAACATGAAAAGCCACTCCTCAAATGGCAAAAAATGGCATTGGCACCTATTATTCAAACAGGTTCTTAACGACGGGAAGTGGCTGGTAAGTGGTTGATATCAAAGCCCCGTTTGTCCCATGATTGAAGAACTTTCCATCCGCAATGTTGCCCTCATCGATAAACTCCAACTGGAGCTTGCCCCGGGTTTAAATGTGCTAACCGGCGAAACCGGAGCCGGCAAGTCGGTTATCCTGCAAGCCGTAGGGTTGGCGCTGGGCGAGCGCGGAATAGCTAGCGTCGTACGCGCTGGTGAATCCAACGCAAAAGTCCAAATTTCCGTCGCACTGCCCTCCAATCATCCCACGTGGCAACGGCTGACCGACTCCGAGTTGATTGACGAAGTGGATGCGGCCGACCCCTTATTTCTATCTCGGCAGATTAATGCCAGTGGGCGAAGTCGCTGCCATGTCAACGAGCAGACGGTGAATCTTCGACTTATGCACGAGGTTGGCGACCTGCTGGTAGACATCCATGGTCAACATGATCACCAGTCGCTTTTCCGTTCCGATGTTCACCTCGACCTGCTTGACGCTTTCGGCGGGCTTGACAAACAACGTGCGGAGATAGCGCAGAAATACAGTGAAATCCAAGATTTGCAGCAGCAACTTCATAGCCATTCTCAAATGTTGGAGCAGAGCCAACGCGAAAAAGAATTGTTGGAATTCCAGAGTAAAGAACTCGATGAGGCGGAACTCCAAGAAAATGAGGAAGAATCCTTGGACGAGGAACGTCGCATCCTCGGTAATGCGGAAAATCTCTTTGAAGCTACAAGCCTCGTTTATGAACAACTCTATGGCGGGAGTCAACCCGACTCAGCTATTCTCGACCTTCTGAGGAACGTGAGCGGTACCGCCTCCAAACTGGGGGAGATGGATAAGCGCTTGAAGGAATTGAGCGATCGTTTGGAATCCGCATTGTATGAGTTGGAAGATGTCGCTCATCAGGCGCGGGATTATCGTGATTCTATTGAATTCAACCCATATCGCCTCTCTGAAATTGAAGATCGCCTAAATTTGATTTATCAACTCAAGCGGAAATATGGGCAGTCTATCCCGGAGATACTGGTTTATCAGGCGGAAATTGAAAAAAAGCTGAAAGATTTACAGCTTGGCTCCGAGTATACCGAAGAACTAACGGCGGATCTTTCCACTGCGATAAGCGAAGCCCGGGAGCTTGCTATCAATCTATCGGATAAACGCAAGACTGTCGCTTCTGAATTGCAAACTCTCGTAGAAAAGGAACTTCACACACTTGGGATGGAAAAAGCCGTTTTTCAGGTTCATGTAGCACCGATGCTCTCCTCAAGTGGTATTCTGCAAATTGACGACAACCGATACGAACTAAAATCGCATGGTATGGACACAGTTGAATTCCTAATCTCGCCCAATGTAGGGTCTGAGCCCCAGCCGTTGGCAAATATTGCTTCGGGCGGCGAGATTTCCCGTGTCATGCTTGCCTTGAAAACCATTCTTGCGCGAATCGACAATATCCCAACCATGATTTATGACGAAATTGATGTGGGAATTGGAGGGCACACCGCGGATGTGGTTGGCGGTAAATTGAAAGAATTGGCAAATATTCGCCAAGTCATCTGTATCACCCATTTGCCGCAGATTGCGTGTTTAGCCGATCGACACTTCCGTGTCGAAAAATACGTCAAAGAAAATGAAACGTTTATCACAGCCAAACAGCTATCGACCGAAGAACGGGTGGAAGAAATCGCGCGGATGCACGGCGGCGAGTTGACAGACGCTGCACTTGCACGCGCACGGGAGCTATTGAGATAATAGGGTGCGGAATGCGCATTTACAAGGAATGGTGGGCGGTGCCCACCCTACATATGTATAATGTGAGAATGAGTCGGATATCATGGATGCACGTTTAATACAAGCCAGCGGCGCCAATGTTTATACAGGCTGTGAACTCCTGGTCAAGGGAACACTTGAAAGCAATGTTAGCCTGATAACAGGGTATCCCGGTTCGCCCATTGCGGAAGTCTTCGATGTTCTTGAGCACAACGCCGATCTGTTCGGAGAAAACGGGATTGTCGCTCAAATAGCGAACAACGAAGCGTTGAGCGTTGCACGGCTCAATGGGGCGCAGATGGCAAATCTGCGGGCTGTTGCATTCATGAAAAACGTTGGTTTTCATGTGGCGACCGATGCTCTCGCTATCAGCAATCTGGCTGGAACTACCGGGGGAGCGGTCGTTGTTGTTGGCGATGATCCCGGTTCGGGAAGCACGCAGGCACCGGCGGATTCACGGTACTTAGCCCGCCACGTCTATACTCCTGTGCTGGAACCGAGCACATTTCAGGAAATCAAGGATTGGTTGAGTGCCGCTTTCGAAATCTCGGTCGAATCGAACCTTTTCGTAACATACTTGGTCACCGTGAATCAGGCGGACGGTGGAGGAGATGTTCTACTTCGTCCGAACCGTTACCCCGAGATCAACACGAAGACTAAACTGACGCTCGACACAGAACTGATTGATGCATCAAATCGAGTCGTTCTGCCGCCAGATTCGACTAGGATTGGTATCGAAACCCTGAAAGAGCGTTTGCCCAACGCCGTCAAAGCCGCAAGAAAGCACAAACTCAACAAGATTTACTGCGCGCACGACTCCACCCATGAGTTCGGATTTGTGTCCTCCGGAGTAGCTTACACTTATCTTCAACACGCGCTACACGAATTGGGACTCGAAGGCAAAATCCCAATCCTCAAATTTGGTTTGACCCACCCAATCGACGACGAAATTGTACGCGAGTTTGCGATGCGTGTTCGTGAAATCTGCGTCATTGAAGAGAATCGTCCACTCTTGGAAAATGAGGTTAAAGCCAGTCTTAGCCAACTGTATCAAAACGGTGAAATCGACCTGTTTGTGCAGGTCTGGGGAAAGCAATTTCCCGATGGACTGGAAGGAATCCCCGAAATGGTCGGACTCAACCCATCGGTTATCATGCAGAAGCTTATTCCGCTCCTGCGAACAAGATATTTGATGAAGTTGAAGATTGATGACGGGGTACTCCTTCAGGAAGAGGAGCGCATAAAACAAGCTAATTCGCACGAAGTCGAAATTCCCGGCAGAACGCCTACATTTTGCCCGGGCTGCCCGCATCGCGACTCTGCAAGTGTTTTTCTGGATGTCGTCAAGCAGTTCATGAACGCCGAGTACATGAAGAAGCACTACAATTCACCGCCCATCGATCTCGTTTTTCATGGAGATATCGGTTGTTATTCCATGTTGAAGTACGAGCCCTACCCACGACTGATGCACAATTTGTCTGCAATGGCTTTGGGAGGCGGAACTGGCGCGGGCATCGATCCGTTCATCAAGAATAAGCAGATTGTATTTATGGGTGATTCAACCTTCTTTCATGGCGGCATGGCTGCAATATCAGACTCAATCAAGAACGGTCAGGATATCGCTTATGTAATCTTGGACAATCAAACCACCGCGATGACGGGGCATCAGCCGACGCCCTCGACCGGAGAGGACATTCTGGGCAATCCCACATTCGCGCAAGACATCGAAAAAGTGGCTCGCGGCATTGTTGCCGAATCTGATACGCTAATCGTCCGTATCGACCCCGAGAACCGATTTGAATACAAGAAATTGCTTGAAGAATCCATTCTCAAACCGGGCGTCAAGATTATCGTTGCCGACAAAGAGTGCGGAATTACCTACCACCGGCGAGTGCGGCACAATCAGCAGCAAACCGTAAAGAAACACGGTTTCCTGAAGACCGAAAAACACATCAACATCACGGAGGAAGTTTGCGAATTTTGCTTGGAGTGTACGAAAGCAACGGGATGCCCGGGACTAAACATTGTTGAAACGGAATATGGTCCCAAGATCGGTATAGACCAATCCAACTGTGTATCCGATGGCGCCTGCGCGAGAATAAAGTGGGCTTGTCCATCCTTTGAGGAAGTAACCATCACCCGCAAACGTCCGCCGCGGAAGTCCGTGGAATCCAGCCTCATTCAGATAGGCGAAGCCGACATGTCTATGCAACATCTCCCGCCGCCAAGGCTCGCCGGTTTCGATAAGACATGGAGTGCTTACGCCGCAGGCGTCGGCGGCATGGGAATTGGCACAATCTCAAAGATCCTGGTGGTTGCCGGGCACATTCAAGGATACCACGTCCAATTCTGCGACAAAAAGGGGCTCGCAATTAGGAATGGCGGCGTTTACACCCATGTGATTTATTCGAAGACCGAAAACCACATTTCGCCCCTCATTCCGTATGGGAAAGCGGACCTGTTACTTGGACTGGATATTTTGGAGGCTGTACGCGGCATCGATCCGAAAGCAGGATTCAGTGTCGCCTCTCCAGACCAAACAGCAGCAATTGTTAATACGGCGAAAACCGAAACCGTGACGTCGTTAATCGGGAAGGATGGTTTCGAAGTTGCGACTCTTGAGGAACGGCTGCGACTGCATACCAAAACTGACGAATACCTCGGTGCGGACCTTTTCGATGTCGCCGAGAAACAGTTGGGCAGCAAACTTTACGCGAACATTATGCTACTAGGCGTAGCGTTTCAACGTGCGCTCATTCCGATTGAACTCGGAGCGATACAAGTGGCGTTGAAACAGATGGTGAAACCGAGCGATTTGGACTCCAATCTTCGTGCCTTTGAAATTGGCCGTCGGATCGCTGTTCATCCTACGGCTTTCGCCGGAACACCCGAAAAGAAATCTTACAAGCACACCCTCCACGAAAAATCCCGAATCTTGGCGAAACGGTGGCGAGGCGGAGGCATCGCTCGTGACTATTCGGCGTTGGTCCAATCAGCCGTGGACACGATGCAGTTGGATGACGAGACGAACCGTGGCATGGCTATGCGCGTATACGACTTGATTCAGTTCGAAAATCTGAAGTATGCCCGCTTATATGTTGAAAAAATCAGCCTGGTCTACGGAAAGGATTCTAACGACCGAAATCACCGAGCTACCAAAGCTGCCATTAAGTATCTGCACAAGGTCATGCTTATCAAGGACGAGATTTATGTATCGCACCTGCTAACAAGTCAAGAGAAACTCCAACGAGACAAAGAACGTTATGGTATTGACGAATCCAATGGTGACAAGATTAAATATGTTCACCTCAATCGTCCACATTTTAGAATCAAGGGGATTGACCTTGAAGGTGAGATAAATACACACAACTGGCAACTGAGTTTGATGAAACGGATGAAGTTTCTTCGGCGTTGGCTTTCGCAGTGGCATGCAAACGAAAAGACATTCCGAGACTGGTATGTTTCGGACGTAGTCGATACTTTCGCACCGGCGGATACGGAAAGTTACGAAAAGCATGTAAAAGCCCTAGAAACTCCCGAGGAGGTCCGTGGTTACCGAGAAGTACGATATCCAAAAATGGAAGCCGCCAAAGAAAAGGTTGAAGCATTAATCGGTCATAGAAACTAGGCTCTGTTGACATTTCATCGCAATCACATAGTCGAAGGGTGTGCAGCACACATGGTCCTCCGTAGGGGTTGGGTTTCCCAACCCTTTGGCGATACATCGGAGACCATTGCGGACTCCTGTCGACGGATTTCCAAATCGACATTAGAGTATCGAAATCTGAATCTCGAACTACAATCTGGCCACACTCATACGGTTTCGTTCTTCACGTTGGGCAACGGGCGAGCGGACCTCGCCCCTACGATGGATACACACTTCACGTAAATGCCAACAGAAACTAGGGATTGTAGATGTTTTAGTTGACCTTAGCCCTGTTTTGATGATGCAAATCACGGGAAAGACGAAGATTGTTGGGGTAATTGGAGATCCCGTTGAACATAGCCGCTCTCCGCAAATGCACAATGCTGCCTTTGCAGAGTTGGGTTTGAATTACGTATACGTTCCATTCCACATACCACCGGACGCCTTGCCCGAAGCTATTGAAGGGTTTAAAGCAATCAACGTGGTCGGGCTTAATGTAACCCTTCCGCACAAACAAGCGGTCATCCCGTTTTTAGATGAAATCTCGCGCGAAGTCGAGTTAATTGGCGCTGTCAACACACTGACGTTTGAGAACGGTCGAATCAAGGGTGACAACACGGATGGCTTGGGATTCTTGGAAGGGATGCGAGAAACCGGGCTTGAATTACCTCAGGGCGCGTCCGCTCTTGTGATTGGGGCTGGCGGATCCGCACGGGCAGTTATCGTCGCACTAACTTCAATCGGACTTGAAACCATTTTCGTCGCCAATCGCACCATATCGAAAGCCATTAAACTTGCTGAAGACCTTTCCGGCACGACTGGCACATTGATTCACGGAATCGGACTTGATAATCCACAATTGGCAGATATCGTTAATAGGGTCGCATTAGTGGTCAACACAGCATCGGTTGGCATGGATGCATCAAAGGCCCCGTTAATTCATACCGGATGGCTGCGACCACAAACTGCCGTCTATGATATTGTATATACGCCCCCGGAGACCCGTCTTTTACTAGAGGCTGCCGAACGAGGCTGCCACACAATTCAAGGGCTAGGCATGCTTGTTTATCAAGGAGCAATTGCATTTGAGAAATGGACGAAAGTAGCGCCGCCCGTTAAAACCATGAAACAGGTACTGCAACAAACCTTGCACTGAACGAACGTTGAATTGTGATAGGTACACGGAATGAATTTGCAAAGATATTCGCCATTTCTTGATGCTGCACTCCGCGAAGTTTGCAACATCTCCAGAAGGTGATTTATGGACTCTGAAGAACTTGAACCAGTAAAAGTCGATATCTTTAATCATCAGTACGTTATTAAACCTACCGATAATTTGACTGAAGACGATATTCGTACGTTAGCGAGTTATGTGGACAAACTGATGCGTCAGGTTGGTCGAAAGGGATACGATGAACTCACTGTAGCAATTCTTGTTGCGCTCAACCTCGCTGAACAGATGTATAAAGAACGGAAGGACTCGTCGGATCTCCTCAACGGTCTGATTCAAGGTATTGATGAAGCGATAAAGCGAGACGACAATCTATCCAACTGCGAGCCCGTTTAAACCCATGGCTTGAATGCGTCTTGCCGGTATATCACGGAACGATTTCGCTTTTAATCAGTTGAGATCAAGCGAGTGGATAGCGAGCGATCAACTGAGTGAATAACGAAGGCGATAGAGTTCCCATAGAAAATCCCCTACGATAGAGATTCCCGCGTACCGTCCGTTCGCCCCGCTACCATCATACTTATAGCAAGAAAACCACCTCTTGGCGGGGCGAGTATAATCCGCGAAATCCTTTAATCTGTGTAATCTGTGATTCAGACAATCACCAAAACCCCTCCAAAAACATATGGCAAGCGTTAGGTGCCGGTGCGGCTAGAAACCGAGTTTTTTCTTCAAAACTCGGTTTCTTCCCTGAGTCAAAGTGTTTCAAGCTATACTTTGCGTTGGGTATTATTGCGCTTTCTCTCCCGGTAATTACTGTTTGTAATAGTGATTGTAGGGTGGGCACTGCCCACCATTCCAATCAGTTTGGGATAAATGGTTGAATCCACTCATCGCGGGCAACTAAGGATTGATAATCATTGCCATCACTCCATCACATAAATCACAGTTCAAGACATTGAAACCGCGTGACGTGCACCCTAAAACGCTTAACCTGATCCCCATTGGGATATTCGTAGCAAAGCTCTTTGTCCACAAAAAAAAAGCGCCTCCCACCGGTAAGGTCTTCACCGAAAAGGAGACGCTTTTTGTTACTATCGCGAAGTAGAAGAATCACACGTCAAGCCGCCGTGTTTGCCGTCGACTAGCCGCGACGGGTCAAACTCAATCCACCTGTAACTTGCTATCACGCAGGGAGAATATGTTGTGGATTGCGTCTAACCCGCCACCACCCGTCTACTTCACGATGACCATGCGGCGCGACGCCGAATAATCGCCCGCGGTCAGTCGATAGACGTACACGCCGCTTGCCACGTGTTCGCCGTGCGTGTTTCTACCGTCCCAGTAGATGGCATCGCTTCTATTCGTGTAACGCCTCGCCGGTTGATAACCCACATCAATCGTGCGAACAAGGCGGCCGCTCACGTCATAGATGGACAAACTCACATCGGAGGCGGTCTCCAACCGATACGGAATCCACGTCTCCGGATTAAACGGGTTCGGGTAATTGGGCAGTAGTTGAACTGTCGTCTGTCGCTGTGCCGTAGCCCCGCCTTCGTCGTTGTCTACCGCATCGTCCGACCTCACCCCCAAATCCCACAGGTGAATCAAATTGTCGTAACCCGCGCTTGCAAGAATCCCGTCTCGACTGATAGCGACATCACGCCCCCATCTCGTATGGCGTTCCAAAACGTTGAGCGGCACACCCGATGTCGTATCCCAGAGCCGCACGCTCATGTCCTTTCCCGTACTGGCAAGGATGTCGCCGTTCGGGTGGAATGCCACACTGAACACCCAGTCGGTATGCCCGTCAAGAATACGAGAGGATTTGGTTTCGACATCCCACATGCGGACGGTGCCATCCGCGCTGCTGCTGGCGAGGGTGTTGTCCGCACTGAACGCGACACTCAACACCTGCTCCTCATGTCCCTGGAGCACCTTCTTTATGCTACCTGTCTCATAATCCCAGAGTCGGATAACCGTATCACCGCCGCCACTGGCAAGAAATCTTCCGTCCGGGCTGAAGGCGACGCTCCACGCGCGAACCGAATGGGCGCGCAAACGATGCTTACGCTCTACCCTTTGCGGGTTGCTAACGTCGTAGATATAAACATACCCGCCCTCCGTTGCGGCTGCCAGGGTGTTACTATCGGGACTGAAGGCTAGGCTCCAGACGGCGCCGGCGTGCCTGAGCACAAACTGCTTGAGTCTACCCGTACCGGCGTCCCATAAGAGCATTCGTCCACCCCTGCCGCCGCTTGCCAGTATGTTTCCATCCGGACTGAAGGCAACCGAACGCACCGCGTACTTATGGCCTCTACGCTCAAGGCTGGTGGCTGTGAGTGAACCGCCTAGAGTCCGCTTCAGTTCGCGGGTTTCAACATCCCACATGCGGACAGTCCTATCACCGTGCGCGCTGGCAAGCGTTTTCCCATCCGGGCTGTAGGCGACGCCGTAGACCCTGTTCATCGTCAGGTCGTCCGGATTGGGTGCAACTTCAAGTGCGTCGATGTACACGACATCGCCCGATGACGTTATGGCTGTAGCCGTAAACACGACAGGTTCGTCTATTCCCGCCACAGACACTTCGACCGTGAATTCGCCGGGAGTATCGCCAAACCTAATTGTGGCAGAAGCTTGTCCATTGGCGTCAGTGGTTGGTGTGGAATCCAGCGCCAATCCGTTTTCGCCGAGTTCAAACTGAACCGTGACCCCTTCTACCACACGTTCCTGTTCATCTCGCACCTCAACCACGAGGGGATTCGGAAGCGTGGTGTGAATTCGAGCCGATTGATTGTCGCCCGATACTTTGAGCAACAGTCGGGCAGTGGACAGTCGCGCTTCGCTGGGCTGTACAACTGTGACGTCGATGAGTTGGGTGGTGCTTGCACCGTGAGAATCTGCCGCTATCACGGCGACGGTTGCGCTCCCTTCGGCGACCGCCGTGATTGTCACCGTGTTCCCCGACAAGCTGACTGTCACGGCGTTGTTGCCGCCCGCCACGGAATAACTCAACGTATCCCCGTCCGGGTCGCTGAACTGGGCTTGGACACTTTGGGAGTCTCCCACAGCCAACGCGATGTCGGCGATAGTACCCACCGCTTGGGGTGGACGGTTGGTGGGTTTTTTGCTCGGCGCATTGGGATTAGTGATGACTTCGGGCGGCTGAGAATCTGGATCGTCCTCGGGGGCGCCTTCGGATACCGTAGCCGTGAATGACACGGTTGTGGTCAATCCCGTATTGTCGTCAGCCGTCACCGATATGCTGGAAGAACCTACCGCCACCGGAGTAAGAGTTAGCGTTGAACCGGACACGCTCACAGTCACAAAACTCGTTTGTGAGGAGGATGCCGTGAAACTGAGAACGTCGTTATCGGGATCACTGAAACTGCTTGACAAATCGACAGTCTGTGCGCTGCCCCCCTCGGTGAGTGCTACGGCGGAGATTGATCCTGTCGGCGGGCTGCTGCCTATCGAAGCCAGGAACGACACGGTTGTACTCGTTGTCCCGTCGTTAGCTGTCACCGATATATCGGCAGCACCTCTAGCCACCGGAGTAATCGTCAGTGTTGAACCCGATACACTCACGGTCGCATACGACGTGTTGGAGGAACTTGCCGTAAAACTGAGCGTATCCCCGTCGGCATCGCTGAAGCTGCTTGACAAATCAACAGTCTGTGCGCCGCCCGCTACGGTAAGCGTTACAGTGGAAATCGAACCCGTCGGCGCGTTGTTGACCGGTGGGCTCACCGTAGCCGTGAAGTGCGGCGGTACCCAGCCTACTTCCCCGTCGTCAGCCGTTATCGAGATGGTAGAAGTGCCTTCAGCCACCGGAGTCAGCGTTAGCGTTGAACCGGACACGCTCGCGGTAACATACTTTGTATTTGAGGAGCCTGCTGAAAAGGTGAGGGAATCTCCATCGGGATCGCTGAAACTGCTCGACAAATCAATGGTCTGTGCACCGCCCCCCACCGTAAGCGTTACATTGGAAAGCGAGCCCTGCGGCCGGCTATTGTTCACAGTAGCCGTGAATGTAATGTTCGCGCTTGCTGTGTAATCCGAAGCCGTCACAATAATGCCGGAAGAGCCTTTAGCCTTCGGAGTAAGCGTTAACGTTGAACCTGAAACACTCGTACTTACATATCTCGTGAGAAGGGAGGTTGCCGTGAAAGTAATTACGTCCCCATCCGCGTCGCTGATACTGCTTGACAAATCAATGGTCTGTGCGCCGCCCCCTACCGTAAGCGTTACAGCGGAAACCGAGCCCGTAGGCACACTGTTGCCTATCGAAGCCAAGAACGACGCGGTTGTGCTCGTTGTCCCGTCGTTAGCCGTTACCGATATGTCGGAAGCGCCTTCAGCTACCGGAGTAATCGTCAGCGTTGAACTCGATACACTCACGGTCGCATACATCGTATGAGAGGAGCTTGCCGTGAAACTGAGCGTATCCCCGTCCGGGTCGCTGAAGCTGCTTGACAAATCAACAGTCTGTGCGCCGCCCGCTACGGTAAGGTTTACGCGAGAAAGCGAACCCGTAGGTGCGCTATTGGTCACCGTCACCCCAAAGGCAGTCTTCGCCCACCTGCCACCGGGATCCGTCGCTGTAATGGTTATCTTCGTCTTCCCTTTCCCCTTCGGCGTGATGCCGATTTTGTCGGTTACAAAGAACGTGAAATCCCCTACCTTAACTGTTGAGAAGCGCAATCCGACTGTTGCAACAGATGTATCGCTGGATTCAACTGAATAAGAGAGCGTATCTCCGTCCGGATCGCTGAAGATGCTTGTTAGCGACTTGGTGACTGTGCCACCACTTTTACTTATTGTCATAGCCGATACCGGGCTCGTTGAAGGCCCTGAATTAGCCATCGCATCCGTTAGCGGCGCGGCGAAAAGAACTAGCAGGAAAAAAAACCTGTACAGCTTCGGAAAAGTTCGGGTTTGGGGTGCGTTTGCCCCATCTCTCGGTACAACAAATTTCATAGTCAAGTATTCTCCCTTTATTTTGATTACTTGATGATGTGTGATAGATTTGGAACTGCAACTGGGTGAATACTATAGAAAGAACCGTGCCAACGGCGAGAAAAGGCAGGAAAGCCTGTAATAGCGCGGGTTCGGAGGAATACGCCGGTTTTTACCGGATTGTGGGATAATGCAACAGTTCAGACGGGGTTGAGGTATGGAGATAGTGCGGGAAGGCAGTGATAGCAAGGCGTGCGGCGCTTGTGTGGTAAAATGCAATACCTGTGGCGTTATGCCACAGTGAAGGGAAATACGCCGATTTTTGCCGGATTGTGGCATATTGCAACAGTTTGGGCGGGTTTAAGTTGGGAAAATAGTGCGGGAAGGCAGTGATAGCAAGGCGTGCGGCGCTTTGTGGCGCGAAACGCAGCACTGCGGCATTATGCCACAGTTGAGGGTGGGCAGTCGGCTATGTCATTCTTGGAGGCTGTAGGTCTTCATTTTCCGGTGCAGGGTCGATCTATCAATGCCCAACACCTGCGCCGCTTGCGAGATGTTGTTGCCCGTAACTTCCAGGGTGTGTTGTATGGCTTGGCGCTCAAGCTGCTCTAGTGTGGGGAGGTCCTCCGGATGAAACGAACTCTCAAGGTCGCTCGCCGACTCACCGGTTATCTGGGAGGCCAACGTGCTCGCTTGCAGCGTGTCCGACGTCTCAAGCAGAACGGCTCGCTCAATGATATTCTTCAACTCCCGCACATTGCCGGGGAATCGGTACTGCATCAAAACGCCCAAGGCATCCGGAGCGATGGAGTCGATGGGTTCTCGCGGGTTGTGCGCGTGCTGGATGAAATGATTCGCCAACGGCGGAATGTCTTCGCGCCGCTCACGCAAGGGCGGGATGGTGATGAAGAAGGCTGCAATCCGATAGTATAAATCTTCGCGGAAGCCCTCTTTTCTCATCTCGGCTTCAATGTCGTGGTTCGTAGCCGCAATCACGCGAAGATCGAGGTCAATGCGAGTCGTACCCCCGACGCGCTGAATCCGCCGTTCTTGGAGCACTCGCAGTAGCTTCGCTTGGGCGGGGAGCGGCATGTCACCGATTTCGTCCAGAAATATGGTACCCCCGTTGGCTTCCTCAAATTTACCTATGCGTCGGGTTGTCGCCCCGGTGAAGGCACCGCGTTCATGCCCGAACAACTCGCTCTCAATCAATGACTCCGGAATTGCGGCGCAGTTTACCGCCACAAATTGCTTGGCGCTTCGAGCGCTGTTATAGTGGATAGCTTTAGCCACCAACTCTTTGCCCGTACCGCTCTCCCCTTGAATGAGCACGGTGATGTCGCTTTCACTTGCCAGATGAATCTTTTCGTAGACGTTCCGCATCGCCGCGCTGTCGCCGATGATACCGTCGCCGTCAAAGGAGTAGGAATCCTTGAGTTCGTGCCGCAAGGACAGAATTTCAGCCTTCATGCGCTGAATCTGAGCCTCTTTGGACACATCACGATAGCTGACGATGCTGCCGCAATCCTCGGCTTCACCTTCATCCAGCGGCATGGTAAACCGGTAAAACAACCTCTGCTCGGAAGCGGGGCGAGTTCCTACTTCCTCCATAATGGCTTCGACATTCTGCAAGTTATTGATGTCTCCTGCCTGATGGTGCACTACTTTTCGCAAGCGTGCCTCGACGCGTTGCGCTAGGTCTTCCGGTGACAATCGTTCCGTTCCCGAGATCTCAAACAGTTCGTGGTACGGACGATTGGCGTACAATAACTTACCGTCCCATCCAAACAGCCCGATAGCATCGCCGTTGGCATCCAGCACGGTTTTCAGCCACTGGCGTTGCCGCGATGCCTCCTGTTCCAAGTTCCACTTTTCGACAAGCGCGCGTGTAATCTGCTGAATCTCCTCATGTGCGACGGGCTTCCGGATATAAAGCAGTTTGTGGAGCAATTCCATGTTGTTCACGATGTCCGACATCGGTTTGTCGCTATAGGCGGTCATGATAACAATCTCAAGATTCTTCTCAAATTTCCGTACCCGGCGGATAGTTTCAATCCCGTCAATGCCCGGCGGCATTCGGATGTCGATATACGCCACTGCATACGGACAATTCGATTCCTTCGCCAGCTTAATCATCTCATAAGCTTCATCGCCGCTCGCAGCGTATGAAAGCTCATAAGACGGCACATCATTGATTCGCTTATTGTCCCTACCTGCTGACAAAAAGTAGTCGGAGAGTTCATCTGAACGGCGTCCCCTCTCCTTAACCCCCAACATCTCCTGGAAGTCGATATAAATACTCTCTTGGTCGTCAACGATTAAAACGCGCGCGTTACGATTATCCATTGACTTCTACTCTCTTGGTTAACTCAGGACTTAGATCCTGTTTGAAAAGTACATTTGTACGGTGCGATCAACCGAGCGGATAAATCAAGCGACTGAATAAGGAGCGCAACAGAAATTCCAGTGCTATCGCAATCTTACCAGCCTTTGAAAGCGCCAGAGGCGCGGCAGGTGTATAGCAACACCGACTCACACCACACCAAAGCCCCAGCGGGGCGGCACATTCTAGGATATAAAACTGACGACTTTTTCAATGGTCTGCCGAAAGACCAAACAGTTAAAATCTTCTGCGCCTTGCTTGGAAGCTTTGTTGGCACCGTCCGTTATATCGATTAAGTGTGCAAAGTCGAGCTTAGGTTATTTACGGCACACGGCGTGTGCTGTAATACCTTACACCAACGGGTAGGAGCGATCTCCAGGTCGCGATTACTCCACTAATTCTCTATAATAAATACTTAATGAAACCATCAACCGAGTGGATAACGATCAACCGCATGGATAGTGAGGGCGATAGAAAATCCTGTGCGATAGAGATCCCTTTTTCCTTCAAAACTCCGTTTCTTCCCGGAGTTAAAGTGGCGTCAAAGTACTGGTTGAATCGACTCATCACAGGTAGCTAAGGAATGATAATCATGGCAATCACTCCATCACATAAATCACAGTTCAGACAATGTAAACTACCGGCACCCAACACTTACCATTAGAGCCTGTTCGAATAATCGGTAACAGATCCATTTCTGGTCGTTTGTAGAAAGTTTTTTCATGTTATTATTACTGTCTTCTACGTACCTGTCGCCCCTCTGGGGCTTAGGGCACAGGGTTTTGGCGTTTCTACACACCTTCCGCCCCTCTGGGGCTTTTAGAAGCCGGTGGGCAGTGCACACCCTACAAATGTACTTTTCAAACAGGCTCTTACGAAAATTGGTCACTGCTTAGTCCATCTTACCCATCAGCGGGGGGGGGGGCGGAAATCCTGGAGCAAGGGAATACGATGTGAATCGTCGTGCCTTTCCGATAGCCATCGCTCGTCGCACTTATCTTGCCCCCGGTCGCAATCACAAAATTGGCGCTCGAATGCAGCCCCAGCCCCGTCCCCTTATGTTTAGTGGTATACCCAGCCGAAAAAATTTCCCTGGATTGGTCGGTGTCGAGTCCTATCCCGTTATCCGTGACATCAATGCGAAGCCAGTCCGCATCGCTTTCTGCTCGAACCCGGATAAAGGGAGTTTCGTCCAGTACCTCCAACTCATCAATGGCTTCAATCGAATTTTTGACAAGGTTAATTATCATCTGATGAAACTGACTCTCCTGAATACGTATCTCTTCCAGCGCATCTTCACAGTCTATCTCAAGCTGTATGTCCCGCTTCGCAATAGAATCGTGCAATACTTTGATAGCCGATGAAAACGCCTCGGCGAGATTGATGTCTTTTCGCATATCTTGCTCGCTCCCATGCGACTTCTGCGTCCGGATAATATCCACAATATGGGAGGTTCTTTCCCGAACGCGACGGGTCGTCTCCTTCAGTTCGTGGTCGACCTCGCTTAAGTCGGATGCCAGAGCTTGAATGAAGGGTAAAACTTGCTGCCCTTGCGGGTGATTCGTGATATACTCCCCCAAATCCTCTTGATGCGCTTGGAGTGCATTGGCGAGGGCAGTCAGTCGGGACGACAGTTCATCGCTGGCAAGCTGTTCGTAGACGGAATTAACACCGACCGCGACACTGTTGATGGCATTGCCGATATTGTGCAAGATGGTATCGACCACCTCCAACCGTCCTTGCGCAAACGCCTGATTCAAACGGTCCGTGGTCTGGAATCTCTCCGTCATGTCGTGAAAAACAATGACGCCGCCCTGTTGCTTCCCGTTCCGATCCCGCAGTGGTCTGCCGCTCACGCTGACATAAGCTCCCTCCGGTATATTGGGATTCCGTACATACATTTCGACGTTGTCCGTCGATTCACCCTCGACAGCTCGGAAAAGCGGAAGTTCGTCCATCGGAAACGCCGTCGTGGTATCCAGATAAAACATCCCATATTCCGCCGACCATCTTTTGGAGGGGAGATCCGTGGGCATTCCGCCGATGAACCGTTCGGCGGTCGGATTAATCATGGTAAAGATGTTGTGTTCATCGGCAACGACCACACCGTCGCTCATGCTGTTAAAGACGGATTCAAAAAGTTGAGTCTGACGTTCGAGTTCCGTGATAGTCCCTGTCAACTGCTCCTGAGTCTTCTTGAGTTGCGTAATGTCGCGCAGAACCGCGACTGCCCCCGTCACATGACCCTCCTTGCTCAATATGGGGCGTCCGCTGGTACTGATATGTATGGCGTGCGGCAGTGTCTCATTCCGCAGCAGCATCTCGACGTTATCCGCGTTCTCCCCCAGTAGCGCCCGTGTGAGCGGCAGTTCGTTTACGGGATAATGCGATTCGCCGTTCGGTCGAAACAAGCCTATCAGCCTGGGCGCGTCCTTGATGTGCTTCTTTTGCAGCTTGGTTGCCCCCATTTCTTCGGCTCGTGCATTGAACATCACATATTCGCCGTACTCATTGACGACAATCAAACCATCGCTAATGCTATTGAAAATGGCATCCAACACCTGGGTTTGATTTTGGTAATTGGACATCGTCTCGGTAAATCGCTCCTGTATACCCTTCAGTTCGGAGATGTTGCGCAACAGAATTACGCCCCCAATCAATTTGCCCGAAGCGTCGTTTAACGGTCTCCCGCTTACACTGATGAAAACCCCCTGCGGTCTCTGTTCATTGCGAATGAACAATTCAACGTCGTCTGTAACTTCGCCCTGCATTGCTTTCATCAGCGGGAGTTCTTCGTTAGGTACGGGTGTAGCCTTGTCCGAATAAAACGTGCCGTAATGCTCGCTCCATTCGTCCGGCGGATTTTCGGTTGGTCCCATGCCAACAATTCCCTGGGCTGTCGGATTGGCAAGCAGAAACTCACCTTTGACGCTGGTAGCAACAACTCCCTCACTGAGACTGTCGAAAATTGTTGTCATCCGTTCTAGCTGCTCTCGCAGTTCGCGATTCTCCGTCTTCAACTCTTCGTTTTCGGTTCTTAACGCTCTGTTTTCGTTTTTCAGCTCTGTGGTAGTCATATCAAGAAAAGATTCCATCCATTAATTCATTCACATTGCAGGCGGGATTGCCCGGGTTGTTGTGGGGTTTCGACAGTTCATCGTACAGACGCCGCTCTTGCAGCTCGGTGACTTCCTTGTACCGGTCCCAGTCCACGTCGGGCTGATCGGGGTGTTCCTCGAACGCATTCACCATCGCGTCCAATTCGGTGCGTAACTTGGAATCATTCATACTATATCTCCTTTCTTTATTCGTAATTGTTTAGTCCATTGACGCCTTGCGGCGAATACAAGGCGCATCCTTTATTCCATGACCGATGGCAATTTCTCTCATGGACCCAACATGAGAGCGATATCCCTTGTGGGTGGGATCAACTGAGTGAATAACGAAGGCGATAGAGATTCCCCTTGCCCCGATACAGGATCGATTCCCTACCGAAAGTGAATTTTCATTGCATAGTCGTTTAGGGAGTTGATTTATCGTGAACGCGAAATATCGGGGCAAGATGCCAGCAAGCGACCGGATAGGGAGCGCGGTAGTAGATCCCCTCCCACATATAATCCAAGAATGCCCCGCTGCCGATAGTCAGGCGCGATACACTGCCAAACTAATATTGTCACTCGTTTTGGCATAACTAAACAGGTACCTTTATTCAAACCTCTTGAGTGCCCCGTTCTCTACAATAAGCACCATCGGCTCGTAAACCGCATCCCCCACATCATTGAAGGAAAAACCCCCGAAAATAGTGTCATAATCCCGGATAGCCGCCAAAGCGTCCCGAACCGCCGTCGGATCCGTAGACCCCGCATTCGCAATCCCTTCGGCGAGCACATAAGCCGCTGTATAGGCGCGGGCGGCGAAGTTGGTTGGTTCCGATCCGTATGCCGCCGTGTAATTCTGCACAAAGGCTAGGTTTTTCGGGTTGTCGAGCGTGCTTGTCCATTCGGTAAACGTCGTCGCGCCCTCCGCCGCCATGCCTACCGCCGCCAATTCAGTCGAGGTCAATGTCCGCAAAATCAACGGAACACTAACCGGAATACCGACCTCTCGCGCTTGAATCAGAATGCCGGCTTTCTCTTGAGGCTGCGACGACACAAACACGGCATCCGGATTCAGCTCCATTATCCGAGTCAACTGACCGGTAAAGTCTGTGTCACCGCTTTCAAAGGTCTCAGCCGCCACCACTTCCACCCCATACACCGACAACGATTCTTGGAACGCATTCTCGCTGTCTGTGCTGAACACATCCACGGCATCATACAGCGTGGCTACACGTTGATATCCCAGTGTCGCATGAGTCGCCGCGACGCCGTTGGGTATCAACACATCGGTCGCAAGCGAAACGCGGAACACAAAATCGCCTAACGCACTCAAGCCGCGTGCGGACGATGTCGGACTAATTGCAACAACGCCGCTTTCTTGGGCGACCGGAAACGCCTCGGCGGTCATTGATGATGACACGGGCCCCAGGATCATCGACACACTGTCCCCATCAATCAGTTTATTGAAGGCTGCAACCGCGCCGGCGACGGTGCTCATATCGTCCTCTACGATGAATCTGATTCTTGCGTCGCCGAGCTGACCGTCGTTTATCTCTTCAATCGCCAATTCCAGACCGTTGCCCACGGGCACTCCAGAGAGTTCCGCAAACCTTCCGGTAAGCGGCAAAACAACGCCAACCGTAATGTCTCCACTGAGTTCCGTGAATTGAGGCACGTCCGAATCGGCCATCTGGTCGTCCGACAGAATCTGTAGTAATTGATCGCAACCTGAAAGCCCCACAACCAATGCCATAACTGCCAATACAAGCGTAAATCTCGTGATTCTATCCATATTGATGCCAATTCTCCTTTTAGTGGTTCATTCGCTAAGTTTTTGATCCTTAATGAAACCGAGTTTTTTCTTCACAACTCGGTTTCTTCCCGGAGTCAAAGTGGCTTCAACGAAATGGTTGAATCCACTCGTCACGGGCAACTAAGGATTGATAATCATGGCAATCACTTCATCACATAAATCACAGTTCAGACAACGTGAACTACCGGCGCCCAACACTAACCATTTTTTTTGAAAATAAACCATTTAGTAACGTGATTCAATATCCTGCATTCTAACGTTTTGACACAAAACGCTAGAGATTAGATGCTTACGAATCTAAAGACAGGGCGATGGCAAAAAATCGCATAGCATGCGACTCTGTGCGTTTTCCGCTATGCATCGGTAAAAGGGGGATGCCGATTATGGGCGGTGCTAGATTTGGCATCCCCCTATGTGAGCGGTACAGGTCGTGATGCTCGGGACATTGAAATCACTTCTTGCGCCACTCACGCTCGTCACTCCTTTCATTCTGTAAATCTCATGCACTACGCTCTTACTCATCTAGGTGCGCGTTGCCTTTTTTTCGACTAGGTCCCGTGCGCGAATCCCTGTTCTCGGATTCGGTAATTTTCTTGACGCTTTTACGGATGGCGTCGAGATCGTCCAGCATTGACCTATGCATTGATCTCAGAATACGCAGCACGTCCCCATGAGTCTCTTTAGTATCCACTCGGACATCCTGGATGTCTGCCTCGATCTCCTTCTTCACCGATTCTACATCCCTTCGAAGCGTGCTCATCATGTGTTTGAGCAGATTCTTCAGTTGCAGCACGACGATAAGAATCCCCAACAGCAACACAACGACAATCACGTCAATCAATATTTCTAACCAATCCAAAGAACACCCCTTTTCTTTCAAACTATAGTAAAACCAATAATTTTTTTATACACTGCGGTAGGTTCGATCAACTGAGTGGATAACGAGGGATCAACTGAACGAATAGTGAAGACGATAGTAGATCCTGATAGAGATCCCTTTCCTAACCGAACCGGTATTTATAAGGTCTCGTAGGTGCGGTTTCCAACCGCACCTACAAACATGTGTAAATATGAATGGAATTGACTATAGCACATAAATGTGGAAGGTGGAGTGTGGTTGAAAGTTAAAAAGCCCACACGCCACCCCTTCCCGTAGGAAACAGCGGTAGGAGGCCGCTGCCCACGTCGTTAAAACATTACTTGGTAATCCGGCTAAAGCCATTTGATTATTGAAACACTCTCGTGCATTCTACTGTGTAAGTGATGAGACAAAAACGTCTTGGTGTTCCCTTGCACAATCCATGTCCGCTTTCCTTCAAAGCGTAAATAATGCCCCCGACGCCTTCCTGATTCAACGTTCTCAGGATGGTAACTTTGATGCGTTCGACCAGCTCTACAAGCGCCACCACGACGGAATTCACGGTGTGATTAGCGCCATGATCCCCAACTCTGCATATCTTTCGAAGGTGCCAACCTGATTAGGCTTTATTTCTTTTTGAAAACGATAGTTTCGCCCTCGTCGCTGATCAACGTAAGCGTATTCCCTTTTCTAGACCATGTACCGATGTCTACATCTGTTTCGGTCGCTGCCTCACCAAAAAGGTTAATAGTTATTTCGAGTGTGAGTGTATAGCTGGAACCAGATAAGGAGTAAGTGCCCATTGCGGTCCGGGCACTCGTTGCGGTAATTTCAGTGCCTCCCTCTCCCCCTTCAATTTTGACGCGGACTTCCGCTTCCATCGTACCATCGCTATTGAATCTCCAACTGTTGGTAACAATGGAAACGTCCGCTTCATCGCCAAAATCTTCTTGCATACTTTGTTCTACACTCTGACCATCAACGCTTTCCATTGCCCATGTACCGACCCAATCATTCTCGTCCTCACCACCGCCGCAACCGATGATTCCGATACTAAGAACCGCACAAAGACAAACGAACCACAAAAATGAACCGGGAATTACTTGTCCAATCATACTATCTACTTTCCTTTTATTGAGTTAGAATAAACGTTATCTCATTGACCAAGGAACACATCATGAAAACGAAACAAACAACGCCTGTCTCACTTCTGCCAACTCGTTGCTTCGTTCGCATCAATATCCTCCGTGCTGCGGTGAAATCTCTGACGGTAGCAGGCACGCTCCGCGTGCCGTCCGCCCACGTACCACGGGGATTACCGGCGTATGCCAACCACTTCCTACTTCCGTATCAGCATCTTCCTCGTAGCAGTGAATTCTATATGGTAGCAGGCACGCTCCGCGTGCCGTCCGCCCACGTATCACGGGGATTACCGGCGTATGCCCACTACTTCCTACTTCCGTATCAGCATCTTCCGTGTCGCGGTGAAATCTCCCGCCGTCAGGGTGTAAAAATAGACTCCACTCGCCACCGGCTCACCGAAGTCGTTCTTGCCGTCCCAATACGCGGCGCGGCTGCGGCTATTATAGGTGCTCGCAACTTGGTATCCCAATGCCAAACGCCGAATTAGCTGACCGTCCAAGGCGTGGATAGCTAACGTGACATCCGCATCTGTTGCGAGTTGATAGGGTATCCACGTCTCCGGGTTGAACGGATTCGGATAGTTCGGTAAAAGCATCGTCTCTTTGGGTGTCAGCACCGCCAGAAGTTGCTCCAAGAAAAGAACCCCCCGCTGCGACGTTGCATCCGTCAGGTCTAGTCCCTGCGCTTGAGCCAACCACTCTCCCACATCCGCTCTTGTAGGAGCGATCTCCAGGTCGCGATACCAGGCTGACGGCGCCGCTGCCGCGTTCCCAAGCGCAGCTGCGACCGCGACCAGATCCAGGATGTTCACAATCCCATCCCCGTTGACATCCGCGCTGTTCTGTCCGGATTGTCCAAGCTGTCCGGCGACTCTGACCAAATCCAGAATATTCACATCCCCATCCCCATTGACATCCTCATTCAGTTGCGACGGTTCGATAATCTGCGCATCTTCAACTTGCGGTTTGATTGCAGTTTCAGCACTGTCAGAGAGAATGACATCAGACAACGTCACCGTGGATTTTTTGACTTCGATGACTTCAAAAGTAATCGTGGCAAGTGTACCATCGCCATTGCTTTCTCCTGCAAGAGACACTGCTCCGATCGTTACCGTATTCCCCGATGCGTCAACGGGCAGCGGAAACGCGCCCGCTGGGAGATAATCACCGATGGCGCTTGAGATGTAACGGAGTGCGGTGTCGTCAAACTGAACAGTCGCTTGATAAGCCGCCACGCTCTCTCCATTTGCGATGTTTAGGGAGAGCGTTAGCTGTTCTCCGACAGCCGGGGATTGGACTGGGGAGGGAAAGAACTTCAGCGTAGCGTCGGAGATTGGTATCTGGGGAGTGGTGGGCGTTTCCGCGTTTGCTGCCACTGGCAACTCCGCCGCGAGAGGAGGACCACTGTAATTGGCGATTACCTCGGCGCTGACCAAAAAGGTTAGGGTTTTGTCATCATCGAAATCGCCACCGAAATTAAGCCGAACCGATACCTCCGTGTCACTCAAGCGAAATACGCCTAGCCCGAATCCTCTAACAGTGACGCCGGGAACGCCCAGTACGCGTACGCCTCCGCCAGCAGCGGAGAAACCGCGACCAAGTTCATAGGACTTGTCTTGCAGGGTTAGTGTCACCGCACTTCCATCAAGCGTCGCCTTTGTCAGCGGCGAGGCAGTTGATGCAACTAATTCCCCAGTAGGCTCAACTTCAGTTGTTGCAGAGACGGGTATTTCTGCAGTGAGTGGAGGACCGTTATACCTATCTATTGCAGATGAAGCGACGGTAAATATTAACGTGGCATCTTCGGTAATGTTGTCTAAGAATCTAAGCTCAACCGTTATTTCTGTGTCACTTATTCTTCTTATAGCCCTCCTCAACCCACGCTTTGCAATAGTGACCTCCGGAATTCCAGATACGTTTACGTTTGCGTACTTGTCTACGTCGAAAACCGCACCGTTCAGTTTTAATGTTACTATGCTTCCATGCAACGTTGTCGCTGTCAAAAGATACGGTGCTGATGCCACTACTGCTTGAGATAATTCAGCTTCAGTTACACCGGTAACAGGAATCTCTAACATGTAGGCATCACTGTTGTAACCAGTTACGGCTTTTGGTCCCACGGTAAGAGTTAAGACAAAATCAGTGTTGATTACGTCGCCTTCAAATATAAGTTTAATCTTAACCTCCGTATCACTGACTACTTCGATTGCGTCAGTTCCATACCGACCAATGTCTATACCGGGAATACCGGAAATCGTGAATGCGTCTCTAAAACCACTTATCCACTTGTCGAAAGCACCGCTGCTCAACGTTAATTTCACTACGGCACCGTCCAATGTTGATCCAGTCAGCGGTTGAACCGTTGATACCGTTATTGTTGGTCCCCCTTCCTCCCGGATAATTCCAATATCTATATACACATCTGGATTCGCTTCAAGGAGTGCGTTAAGTGGGTACGTATCCTCAATTGGATTAAGCAAAAGAAACAACCATTCAAGGGATACCAATTCTGTGATAGGGGTAACATCGCTGATGTTATTAACAGAGAGATCTAGCTGTGTCAATTGTGTGAGTTGTGCGAGGGCTGCGATGTCGTTGATATTATTGTCCGCCAGATACAACTCCATCAGTTGTATGAGTTGTGCGAGAGGCGTGATGTCGTCAATATTATTACCATCGAGTCTTAACCATGTCAGTTGTGTGAGTTGTGCGAGAGGTGTGATGTCGCTGATGTCATTGCTCTTAAGGTTTAAATCCGTCAGTTGCGTCAGTTGTGCAAGGGGGGTTAGGGAGCTAACGCTATTCGCGCCAAGGCGTAACACCCTTAGCTGCGTTAGTTGTGCGAGAGGCGTGATGTCGCTGATGTCATTCCCATGAAAAGATCTTCCGAGAAATAACCGTGTCAGTTGTGTCAGTTGTGCAAGGGGCGTTATATCGCTGACGTCATTGCCCTCAAGGTCCAACTGTGTCAGTTGTGTGAGTTGTGCGAGAGGCGTGATGTCGCTGATGTTATTATCACCGAGGTCTAACTGTGTCAGTTGTGCCAGTTGTGCGAGGGGCGTTATATCACGGAGGTTATTATATTGGAGAGATAACGTAGAGAGCTGAGTCGCATGTTCCAATCCTGTTAGATTACTTATCCTCCATTGCATGGGTGTATCCGAGTCATTGTTAATTTTAAGGTGTGTCAGTTTTGTCAATTCCGCTTCAGGGATTTTGAGAAGGTCTGCACCTACAGTGTAAAGTCTTAACCTATTGCGTACCGTTCTTGCTAAATTTGCATCAACAAATTCTACACGGGAAGGTGTTTCTAAAAAGGTTGTTCCTTCACCAATCGGGGACCAAGGATCTGGGTTAGGTGGGTTACCAGCACAATTCGGTTGGTTGGCCTCCCGCCAGCGTGCTTGGTATGTAGTGCCGGGTTCAAGGCCCGTGAAGATAACAGTAAAGGTACGGACACCGGAATCGAAGAAATCTTGAATTGTACCGCATTTCAAAATCCAATCTCCTTTTGGTCCTTTCTGTCGCAGTTGAACCTGATAAGATTTCTCATCATAAGCGTAGAAAGTGTCGCGAAAATTAACCCTAATTGTTGTATTGGTTTCGCCCGGTGTAATAGTGAGTGCACTACCTTGAGCATAGCTGATGCCTTGCACACCATATACCAACAACATTACGGCAAAAATTGAGACAATTATATTTCGATTTACAATTAGCGTTTTCATCATTAACTCCTTGTTATTGGTTTCCGATTGCGACGCGCTATCGAGTAGCTGTATTCAGATTGAACCCATCGAAGGAAATGGAAATCTTCTTTTTTTGATTTTGCTGCATTGTTCTTCTGTATTGCAATCAACCGCATGAACACAAGAACGATGACGGCGATATTCACAGCCGGCAGAATAGTTAGCCCCCACATTACGATATGACTCACTACTGTTTTCCTCCCGGGTTCATCTGAATTTGAAAAAAGGCTGCTTCATGATGATTTCCCCTCACTCCGGCACAGCAAAGACCTCAACCTTGGTGATAACGCCCAGTGCATCGGTTTTGGGAATAACCCTAACCGCGTCGCCGGTGGCTCGCAGACTGATGCGGGTGGCGCCCTTGATGGATCTCTTTACCTCCTTGGCAATTCTCCAATTATCTTCTCCGTCTCGTACATAGATGTCCGTGCCGCGGATAGGGTCGAGCGAGTGGATGACCACTTGCCTAATCAACCGCCGTTTCGGCAACTTTGCGCTGTAAGCGCTGGCTATGGATGCCGAATGCGGATCGTAATAGAATACGGCTTCGACGGGTTCGAGTTCGGGAAGTTCTTCCATGATGAATGCACAACCCGAATGCCACACCAACAGCAGCAGGACGCCGGCGATGAGGGAAATGGCAGTTTTCATTGTTTGGTGGTTCATTCGCTAAGTATTTAATGCTTACAAAACTGTCACAAGAAACTGTTCTACCATGCCGGTAGGTGCGATCAAGCGAGTGAATAGCGAGTGATCAACTGAACGAAGAGTGAAGGCGATAGTAGATCCTGATAGAGATCCCTGAGCGTAATGTAGGAGCGATCTCCAGGTCGCGATTTCCTGTTGGCGCGTAAGTTCTGGACTGAACTAAACAATTACCTATCATCAAATACTTGATGTGTTAGTTAAAGTGCTTTCACTGAAGAATCGAAAGCACTTATTGGAGAGCAATCTCCAAACCATTATCGGTGTAGTTATTCTAGTCTCCAAGATTACTGTAACTACACAGATCCATTTTGGAAAGATGTCTATTGTTTCATTTCAAAAACAGATCTATCTCGTCAAGTTCCTCCTCGGTTGTACTACTGGTAGACGTTTGAGTGACGGTGCTCGCACCATCGGACTCCGAGACAAAACCGTACAACTCAATCTCCGCAATCTTTGCAGGCGCGTTTGTGTTTCCGCTATACGTGATCCACCCGCGCACATTGCGAACATTCTTGCGGCGCAGCGTCGCATCGTCGGAAGTGCGGCGCACCCTGACCTTCACGCCAGCCGTATACACGGTCCGACCGAATCGAAGGTCTATAATCTTCTTCTTGTTACTCTGTACCTCCTTAATTTTCTCCCACCTGCCTTGCGCGTCAGTTATCCAGATGTCAAATGCGCGCAAATTGGGCGAATGAATCACGACGCGGTGGATGGACTTGGGTTCGGGC
This sequence comes from Candidatus Poribacteria bacterium, assembly GCA_965220415.1. GTDB lineage: Bacteria > Poribacteria > WGA-4E > WGA-4E > JAJDTR01 > JAJDTR01. The sequence goes on along the minus strand of OZ244829.1, from coordinate 4,961,209 downwards.
AGGAGGATGATAGCTTCGGATTGCGCCTCCATACCCATAATCGCATCGCCGGTGGCTTCTACGTACTGCGATTGCCCAAGCGTTCCAACGTTTCCGTCTATAATCGCCGGATCGTTTGCCGTTGTGCCGTCGGTGAGAGCGAAGTTGCTGCTCCACGCCTGCTTGACAGATATACTGGCGCACCCGGTCGATGATGCGATGATTGCTGCAATCAAGACAACTGTCATTGTTGATGGTATATTCATGCGCTTCTGTTCCTCCCTATCGAGATGGTGTTGCCTGCCGGATAACCGACTCGATCTCCCGTCGTGTTAACCGTTGGACATTGAATTTGAGTTCCTGAAAGAACGGAACAAGGTCTTCCCCTGCAGCTTGATTCATGTAGTAAATCAGCATGCTCGTCTTCATCTGCCGCGGCAGTTTTTGATGGAGCCGCTCCTGCTTGATGATTCGGAACAGTTCGGGGTAGAAATCGTCGCCCAATCGCTCGTACAACGCTTTGGCGATCGAGTACGAGTAGGAGTAGCCCCACTCCGAATCGTGTGATCCGTGCCCCTCCCACGTTTGGATAGCGTTCACATTGTCCATGTCGAGTTTCATCTGGTTATGAAGATCAATCTCTAAATGCCCTGAGCCTTTGGCGTACTCGTTCTGTACAAACACGGCTATCCCTTCGGTGAACCATACGGGAAAGTAGTAAACCGTAGTAAACGCATGCGTCAACTCGTGTGCCCGCACGTCTCTCTGGTCAAACATCGCCATCGGGAAGTGCATCGTTACCTTGCCCACCGTTCGCAGCACTTCATTGCCCTGAGGCGTCATGCTGTAATTCGTCTCCGTTATGGCAACTCGCGTCGTGCCCTGAAACACCTCGTAAAGTATAATACCAATGCGGCGGACTGGCGGTTCGATGCCGAACAACTCCTCAATGAACGTATAAAGGCTCTCCATATACACCAGCGCGCCGCGTCCGAATTCTTCGCGCTCTCTCGGTTCGTCGAAGGCTTTGTTTTTGAGCAGGTCTTCGTGGAACGTGAGTGTATAATGGTCGCTTCCAATCTCCAGTGCGCCGGTTGACACCGAAATCTGTGCATCCGGACGTGCCAGCGTCAAGTAGCGCTTGCTCTGCTGCTGTTTAATCTTCTCCTGCCGGCGCTTGCTTGCCTCCTCAAGAGCAGCGCAACTAGAAATGCAGAGCATGACCACAAGAAGTGTAATCATGTTTCTTATTTGTCGTCGGTTCTGAAATGGCATCGCCAGCCTTCCTCCACGCAATTTTTAGTGCGTTCTATGGTGATCTAATCAATACAATAGTAGTTTCCTAATCAATGATGGTTAGGGTATTTCCCGCCATTTTCCACATAGCAGTATCCGTGAATTCGGCACGTTCCCTGCTCCCGCTCGGTTTAGATTGCCAAATCCAGACCGATGGACTAAACAATTACGAAATAAGTATCTAAAAATTTATCTTCCGCATTATCAAGCACCTAAAAGTTTAATTTTTCAGTTGGCAGTATCCTGCATCATACTTGACAGCACGCCATTATCCCTGTCGGAATTATCCTTTCCGCAAGTATCACGTTCTAGTCGGAGTCTCTTTCCTCGATCCAGAGGATCAAGCGAGTGAATAGCGAGCGATCAAATGAGTGAATAACGAAGGCGATAGAGCTCCCATAGTAATCTTCGATGTCAATAGAATGCGACATGTCCAGAGTCCCGCGCTCCAGAGGTTCAAGCGAATGGATAATGAGCGCGATAGAGATCCTCAATGTGGTGTGTTACTTCGTAAAAATGAAGTTGATGATGGAAGGGCAAACAGGTCAATCAATCGGACTCACGGTAGTACCTTCGTGATTTTACTCGGTTGTAAATATATTCCCCAAGATCTGATATGTGACAATTCGAGACTACACAAGTCTATTATGCGGAAGATAAGAAAAAGATATTAGTATAGAAGGACGATACCCTTCAGTGAAACTGTGAATGAATCAGCATTACCTTCGATGTATTCGTAATCTGGTATTTCGGTGAACAGTGAAAGGAAGGTTACAAGCACATCAACTGCATCAGAGTTACTCTGGTATATCTCATACTCCCCTTTGGTGAGGTCAAGTTTCAGTGCATACCTGCCCGAGAACTCATAGCCTGCACCTACAGTTACGCCTGTACCCCGAATACCTGTACGGAAGTCGTAACTTCTAAGAATGTTAGTTTGCAAGCCTAGAGAATTAATTGAAACATCAAAGAATACTGAAGGCGCTGTTTTCTTAAAGAAAATGGTTAAGCCGCCACCAATAGAACTCGGACTACCATTTTTGAGTATTGTATGAACAATAGTCTGCTCTCCGAGTCCGAGCCCTAACTTCACATATGCGGCAGGCTCAAAACTAGAATCATCTATTGCACCTGATTCTAATAGATTATCGTCTTGATTATAGATTGACCATTCCTCACTAAAACTGGTACGTTCTAATGATGGCCCGAATTCGGAGTATCCACCTGATCTGGTACCACAGCCGAGTAGTGTGGTGATGAGCATTACGATTGATAGTCTATACAAGAATCTTCCATTGAGGAGCGCAGGCTTCTGTGTAGACAGTTTTGTAGGCATGGTAACACCTCCTTTGATGAATCAATCTAGAATCACTGAAAGCACAACTGGCTAGTATTTAGCTTTAATCCTCCATCTGTCCGAAAAGCGCGAATCTTCTTTCCCGTTCGGAAAAAGGCTGATACAACGCAGCCCCGCAATCAGTACCGCAAAGCACACTACGACGACTTTGTTCTCGCCGAGAGGCGATCTCTCAATGGCTAACTAGCACACCCAGCAAAGCATGAGGGTCGTCACCCAGTACCACATGCGGGCGAAGATGTTGCGCATGATAAGCTGGACAGGATTTGGCTTAGGTGGTTCTCGGTCGGAGTGCGGAAGGGTACAAGTGGAAAATGAATGGAAACCCCTTGTACCCTCTCTCTATTGAGAATGGGGTGGAGTGCCCCACCCGCTTCGAGTTCTGCGTTACTCCCGATATACGAGTACGGTATAGATCGAATTAAGCCCCATAACACTCTTGCATTCATAATCAATATATACTCCGGCGCTGTCAGAAATTGCGTCTTTTGTGAAAGCGATCTCCAGGTCGCGACCTGCTAGTGCTATGTAAATCCTATTAGAAACAATTGGGAAAAAAGGGAAAAAATACCCAACGCAAAGTATAGTAATTCTTGGTAGCACCCCATTATCCCTGTCGGAATAATTCTATCCGCAAGTAACAATTACTAGTCAGAGACCCCTTTCCTCGATCCAGAGGATCAAGCGAGTGAATAGCGAGCGATCAACTGAGTGAATAACGAAGGCGATAGAACTCCCATAGAGATCTTCGATGTCAATAGAATACGATATGTCCAAATTTCCGCGCTCCAGAGGATTAAGTGACCGAATAGGGAACGCGATAGAGATCCTCCATGTGGTGTGTTACTTGAGGGAAACGCCGTCTCTCGCTGCGCTTGGCAGAAAAAAGAATAGGAGGAATTGGGTTCGCCCTTCCGTCATCGTAATCAACTAAAAGGTGTACGATAATCCCTCTTATCGGACGTTCACTGTATCTGGTAATCGCGATTCATCGCATCAGGAATAAATCGAGCACCAAGAGCTCCACCATGACTACTATCACGAATCCGGCGATGACACCCGCAGCCAGTCATAAAAAAGGATTGAGGTCAAAATGAAGTTTCATAGCCAAGTCTGCTTTGCTCTTTAGCTCGCCGGCGCAGCTCCCGTTTTTGTGCGTCAAGGTCTCGCACGGCTGCCGGTGCAGCACGCCTGACACCGATGGGTTCGAAGACATAAACCATCTCCACTCTTAACCCGTCGTCGTAAGAAAATTCAATCCCTTGATTCCAATACCAATGGCTTGCCCCTTCGTCCTTGATTTCTTCAGCATCCCCAAATTCTTCCAGAACATCTTTCTGCCGACTGCCGGGTCCGGTGCCACCCTCTGTTCTAGCGGAATTAGGTTTGCGAATAAATATACTCACCACTAAACCGTCTTCACTCTTGAAAGTCAAACCGATTTCCCTATAGTAAAACCACCCTCCTGCCGCACGGTCTTCCGGCTCGCCATACAGCGTTTCAATTCGTTCGGTCTTGTCTCCCACTAGAATCCCGGCAGCCCCTTCCCCGGGAATAATGAGGGAGTGAACCACATTCACCCACGTTGTCTTGGTTACCGGTTTGTTTAAGCCGTCGCTAAGGGTGAGGGTAATATCGACAGACCCTCTATCGATGGGTGCGGTCCAGTTGACAGTCTTGGAGGAGTCTGTGTCGATTTCGCCGTCTTCGACATGCCATTTGAAACTGAGCGCGTCACCATCGGGATCGCTAACCTTGGCAGAAACTTCGAGGGTACTTCCGCCGAACGCGGATTCAGGCACGACGATTTCCGCGATGGCCGGCGGCTCGTTCTTTATGTTAATCTCCACCTCCTTCGATTGAGTCCTCGGTCGATGCGTTCCGTCATTGACATAAACTCTGACGTTTGTCCATTTCACATCGGTCGGGACCGTCCACTTGACGAGTTGTCCGGTCGTTGATTCGAGTTCCCCGTCGTCCACCTCCCACACATAGGTCAATGCGTCGCCGTCACTGTCGTGGGCGAGCACCTGCAACTCAATGGTGGCGCCGGGATCGACTTGTTCCGGAACGATAAAGCGGTCGATGACGGGCGCCGTGTTCGCAGGTTCGCTATCAGCGCACCCCGACAGCAGAGCGAGATATAGCGTTGCATATAGAGCCAGTCTTCCGGTCATGCCTATTCCAGTGTTTCTAGTATATGCCGCACGAGTGCTTGCCCCGCGATTCTGCGAGACAACGTATCCGAATGCTTCTTCCCACCTTCCATTGCTTCGGGTGGGGGATCGTCTGCGTCCGCGTGTTCAACTCCAAAAGACCTGTGGTCGCTGCACTTTGTGTTCGATTACCGGTTTTTTATCGGACGCTTTTATTCCTAACTCAAATAGGGAGCTTCGCTCTTTCCGAATTTCGCCCTCAAGTGCCCTGACATGGACAGCAGACTTTCCGTCAAGGGCGGCTCTGATAATGTGTCGAAGGACCTCGTAAGCTACCTGTTCGCTATCAGCCGTGTAAAGACTGGTAGTCCTTTCTGCGATTCCTCGCTTGGCACTTGTCGTGATACTTAATACTGCACATTCCACACCTACTCGTTTGTGCCGGTAATTAGTTGTTGCTTGGTAATACCTCCCGGTCAAATACTGGCAATTTCTGAGAATGGCTCTTATCGTACATTCATCTACGGCATAAGAATCTTTACGGGTTTTCGTGGTTAAAATGTCTCAAGGTATCGCGCAATTTCGTTGAAGGCTTGACGGGCGATCTGACCATTCTCGAAGGTATGGTTGAAACTCGGTTTATCGCTGTCCTTCGTCAGATGGAATCGAAGCTGCAGAACCACGGTGTGGTCGTTGGCGGATACCAAGTCAACGGACACAACGTAGTACGGATTGATGACAATCGGAGCGCTGTTAAACTTCTTAAAGTGCCTCCTCTGTTTCGAATCGGCAAGATAGTTGGCGACGATCATAGACATCGTGAAAATAGCAAAGGTAGCGGCAGCTCCTATAAAGATGTACAGATACGCGACCGGTATGTGCATAATACTTCAAAATGAAAATGTCCTATAATGACGATTTTCGGACTTCAGGGAAATCAACTCGACGAAGACCAGCCAACGGCGGTTGATGACGAAACTGATGGAGTTGTAATCTTCGCGACTGCCGCATCGCGCTTTGCTTCTGCCTTGTCGCAAACCTACTGCTTTGCATCGCAATGTGCGGCACCGGCGGAGTCAGCCGAGTAGAAGTTGACCCGCAACCATATGAAAGGCGCCCTATTGCGTCGTGATTTCCATCGGGTGTGAGATAGACATTCCAATCACGATTGGAGTGCGGGCGGTAATACCCGTCGCCGGCTCGAAACAGAGCCAGCCTTCATAAAGTCTATTGTAATACCTACAGGAACGTTCCTTCCCTCCTTCCATTCCCCGGCGAAGGGGAGCGGCAGGCATCACTGAGCAGTGACGTCGCCTCCTGCCGCGGGAAGGATTATTGGAAGCGTCAATCTCTCGGTCCAGCCGAAAAGAAAGACGACGCACTGTATAAAGCATAAACTGTGCCAACGCTTGATTGAACGAGGACGAGACCGCGAAAACCCTTGCCAGGCTTGACTTTGAAGGATACCGACGGGAAGAAGTGGATGAGGTGATGGTGTCCCAAAATGGGACAGTTGAAACGGAATATATGGGAATAATATTGCCGGGAAGCCTGTAATGGCGTGGCTACGGGCGAGTTTGTCCCAAAATGGGACGCCGTCCCATTTTGGGACACTTGACAAGAGTTTAGTAGTACATTACGCCGTGATGAGATATTGAGATGAGTCAACGATGAGGCATACCGCTATTCTATACTCCACGCGGCTGGAAGTTGCGTTTTTTCAAGGGAGCCTATCCCAATGGCGATAGATTCCCGTACCACGATCCGTTAGATTGTGATCGCATCTGTACGACGATAGCTCCCTCCGTCATGCTATCTGCGCCAGTAAAGCGTCCAAATCCGCTGTAGGAGCGATTAAGTGACTGGACTAGGAACGGATCGACTGAGTGGTTAGAAGGCGATAGAACTCCCATAGAGTGCACTCTCCGAATCGCGATCTGCTGGTGCTGAGTAAGCACCATTACAAACTAATATTGCTGAGAATACAAGCGCAATATTGCCCAACGCACGGTATAGCAACATCCGCATATAAAAAAGGGTTGCCATTAGCACTCCACCCCGTGGACTGTTAGTAGCAACCCTTTCTTTCCGCCGCTCACATGGGCGTTTGTAGGTTCCAATCAATGCCTGTCCGTTTGAAAAACAGACATCGTTGGGATGATAGCATAAACTGTGCCAACGCAGGATCTAACGAGGACGAGACCGCGAAAACCCTTGCCAGGCTTGACTTTGAGGGATACGGACGGGCAGAAGTCGATGAGGTGATGGTGTCCCAAAATGGGACAGTTGAAATGGATTATATGGAAAGGATATTGCCAGGAATCCTGTAATGGCGTGGCTTCGGGCGAGTTTGTCCCAAAATGGGACTGGTGTCCCATTTTGGGACACTTGAGAAAAGTTCACAGCTACATTACGCCGTGATGAGATATTGAGATGAGTTAAAAATGAGGAATAGCGCTATCCTAGCAACATCTGCAAATAAAAAGGGTTGCCATTAGTGCTCCACCCCGTGGACTGTTAACAGCAACCCTTTCAATCCGCCGCTCACATGGGCGTTTGTAGGTTCCAATCAATGCCTGTCCGTTTGAAAAACAGACATCGTTGGGATGATAGCATAAACTGTGCCAACGTTGGATTAAACGAGGACGAGACGGGGAAATCCCTTGATAGGCTTGAGTTTGAAGGATACGGACAGACAGAAGTGGATGCGGTGATAGTGTCCCAAAATGGGACAGTTGAAATGGATTATATGGGAAGGATATTGCCAGAAAGCCTGTAATGGCGTGGCTTCGGGCGAGTTTGTCCCAAAATGGGACACAATCCCATTTTGGGACACTTGAGAAGAGTTCAATTGTACATTACGTCACGATGAGAAAACGAGATGGGGTCCACTCTCCGTTCTTCATGTTTCACAAAACGACAAATCGGTTTCAAGCAGGCCCTGTGGCACCTTAATCCGAAGCAACGAGTTGATAGAACTTTAATTTCCGGTAAAGCGTGGATCGGGGCATCTTCAAGGCTTGGGCAGTTTGCGTCACATTATTATCCATCATCTTGAGTGCGTGTGCCAGTGTTCGACGTTCCACCTCTTCAAACGGCAGAATTTTGGTTAAGTCAAGGAAAAATGGGTTGCGGTGGGAAGAATTAATTGACGAAATCCGTCGGGGCAAGTTACTCGGTTGTAACAGTTCTGTGGTTTCAAGCAGAACAGCGCGTTCAATGATGTTTTCCAGTTCGCGTACGTTGCCGGGAAAGTCATACTGCATCAATAATCGTAAGGAATCGGCGGAAATTGCATTAATGGATTTTGCCACATTCCCGGCGTATTTTTTCAGAAAATGGTTCGCCAAGAGTGGAATATCTTCGCGGCGGTCCCGAAGGGGAGGCACTTCAATTGGGAACGCGGCAATCCGATAATAGAGATCTTGCCGGAACGTATCCGCTTCCACCGCAGTTTCCAGAATCTGATTTGTCGCTGTTAGTATTCGGATGTCAATTGGGATGTTGGAGGTGCCGCCGACACGCTGGATCTGCCTTTCTTCAAGAACACGCAACAATTTCGATTGCAGACCCCATTGCAGTTCACCAATTTCATCAAAAAAGATAGTCCCTCGATTTGCATGTTCAAATTTGCCGATTCGTTTTGTTGTGGCACCGGTGAAAGCCCCCTGTTCATGCCCAAACAACTCGCTTTCAATAAGTGTTTCTGGAATGGCGGCGCAATTGACTGTAACAAATGGTCGCCCTCTTCGATGGCTATTAGCGTGGATCGCACGTGCGACCAATTCCTTACCGGTCCCGCTTTCTCCTGAGATAAACACGGTGATATCACTTTCAGCCGCTAGTTGGATCAAAGTGAACATCTGCTGCATAATTAGGCTTTTGGCTACAATTTCATCGAAGGAGTGGCTCGTTTCAAGTTCGGCGCGATAGCGGAGCACCTCCGCTATCATCTGCTGGATTTCGATATCTTTAGACATATCTCGGTAATTGACAACGTTACCGGGTAGATTGCCTTGATTATTCCCCACCGGGGTAACCGATCGATAAAGCAACCTCGGTTCCGACTGGCTCGATTCTCCGTGTTCTTGTACCACGTTTACGAGTTTATCGGAGAAGGGACTTGCCCCGGGTTGCGGTAGTTCCGGCGTTTGGAAACGGGCTTCCGCACGTGCTTTGAGATCTTCCGGCGGCATCTGTCTAAGTTCGTTTTCTGTTAAATCAAACAGCTGCTGGTAGTATTGATTTGCAAACATTAGGTGTCCGTCGTCATCAAACATTCCGATCGCGTCTCCCGCGGAATCAAGCACCGTTCTGAGCCTTTGATTCTTGATTTCGAGGTCTTGATTATCCGTTACGAATTTCTGCTGTTTTTTGGCTAACTCCTGTTCGACATTCCACCTCTCGACAAGAGAAAGCGTAATCTGCTGAACCTCCTCCGGTGCAATAGGTTTTCGGATGTAGAGCAGTTTGTTCAGCAGTTTCATATCGCGCACAATCTCAGGCAGCGGTTTATCCGTGAAAGCGGTCATGATGACCATCTCAATGTCTTTTTCGATCAATCTGATTCGACGGATCGCTTCCACTCCATCAATGCCCGGTGGCATTCTGACATCAATGTATGCAACCGCAATCGGTCGGTTTGATGCCTTCCCCGTGCATATGATATCGTGCGCCTCCTCGCCGCTAGTCGCATGAAGGAGTTCAAAGTTGGGCAGAAAGAAGGATTTTTTCTGCGGAGTCCTGTCAAGAAAGGTCTCCGCAATCTCAGCCGTTAATCTCTTTCTATGCTTGGGATTCAACATATCTCTGAAGTCGCGGTGGATCCCGGCTTCATCATCAACAATCAAAACGCGATTATTCCAATGTTCTTTTGCTTCCATTAAACAAACCCAAGAATCGTAGAGGATCAAGCGAGTGAATAGTGAGCGATCAACTGAGTGAATAACGAAGGATCAAGCGAATGGACAATGAGTGCGATAGTGAATCCCATAGCTAATCCTGATAGAACTACCTGCGATTTCCAAATCGCAACACACTTGTGCCGCAAAAACAAGCGCAATATTACTCAACGCAATGTATAGCAATCACACAAACACCAAAAAATCTGTCTTCAAATGACTCAAATAGTTTTGCTACGGACTTTTCAAACAGGATCTGAAGACAAATAGTTATACCGATTCGTAATCCATAAGTTACAAAAACCGGGGGCTCGTAGTAGCGCAATTCATTGCGCGTCCCGAATCGGCTGTAACATTTATACTCCGCGCTGTCAGAAATTGCGTCTCCTGTAGGAGCGATCTCCAGGTCGCGACTCTTGTACGAGGGAACTCCGATTCCCGACCTGATGGTGCTACGTAAGTCCTATTAGAAACAACTATCACTGGAAAAGAAAGCGCAATAATACCCAACGCAAGGTATAGATTATGAAATCGTATAAGATTAACCGAGTGAATAGCGAGGGTGCTAACCAATTCCGCGATAGCGATCTCCACTCGCCCGTTCGACAAACGGCAACAAAGATGCCCCCCTACGGTACAACCGAGGAGTAACGCAGCATAACTCGCATCGTCGTACCTTTGCCAATTCCCTCGCTTAAGGCGTATATTTCCCCGCCAGATCCGATTACAAAATTCGCGATCGAATGGAGGCCGAGGCCTCTCCCCGAATCCTTCGTTGTATATCCAGCCGTGAAAATCAGCTTCAAGTTTTTCTGTTCAACACCGACGCCGTTATCGGTAATATCAAGGCAGACGAAATCCTCACTGATATAGGCTTTGATGCCGATGAGCGGCGTTTCACTCAGTCTGCCTAATCGTGTGAGTTCATCGATGGCTTCAATTGAATTCTTGAACAGATTTACCAACATTTGATGAAATTGACTCTCTTGAATCCGAATCTCTTCGGGTGCATTCGCGCAGTCGACATTTACTCTGATACCTCTTTTGTCGATCGAATCTTGCTGTAATCTCATCGCACTCAAGATCGCTCTTTGAAGATTAATGTTTTTCCGCGTTACACCGGCCTGATTAGAGGACTTTTGCGTAGTGATGATATCGTTGATATGCGTTACTCTTTCACTGACACGCTCAAGCGTCTCGGCCACTTCTCTATGCTGATCCGTAAAATCTGTAGCGAGCGCGATTATAAACGGGAGCACCTGCTGTCCTTTCGGATCATCCTTGATGAAATCAACCCAATCCTCTTGGTGTGCTTTTACCACATCGGCAAACGCGAAGAAGTCGCGCATGAGTTGATTATCAACTAAATTCTCTTGGAGGACGTTGACTCCGATCGCTACACTATTGATTGCGTTGCCGATATTATGGAGGATTGTCTCAACAATTTCCAATCGTCCTTGTGCGAATGCTTGCGCCAACGCCTCTTCGGCGACTACGCGGTGCGTCACATCGCGGAATACAATCACGCCTCCCTTCTCGGTACCCTCGCTATCCTGTAGCGGAGTCGCGCTGACACTGATAAAAACGCCGTCGGGCACTTCCGGGTTGCGAACAAACATCGCCACCTCGTCCGAAACCTCACCTCTGAGAGCGCGCGCAAGCGGCAGTTCATCTGTTGGAAAGGGCGTAACTCGATCGGGGAAAAAGAAACCATAGTTGTCACTCCATTTATCTGGGGAGGTTTCTATCGGACCGATGCCGAGAATTCGTTCGGCGCTTGGATTAAATATGGTGAAAGCGCCGCTTGCATCGGTAGCGATCACTCCGTCACTCATACTATTAAAAATGGTATCTGTCAATCGAACCTGATTCCGCAGTTGCTGCATGGTGTGTTCCAACTGTGTCGCTGCTCTTTTGTCCTTTGTGATGTCGCGAACAATACACACGCTGGCAACTATCTCCTGATTCTCATCAAACAAGGGTAGAGCACTAGCCATCAAGTGAATTCCCTCTGTCTGTTCCTTATTGCGTACATAAAGTTCTAGATCTCTAATCTCCTTACCCTCGGCGAGATGTGTGAACATGAGTTGAGCCACTGGAACGAGCGTTTCTTTGTCAGCATAAAACACACTGTGTGTTTCAGACCATATGCTGAGCGACTTACTTGGGGTCTCCTTACCGACCATTTTTTGTATAATCGGATTGAGGAACAATATCTCGCCTGTGAAACTGAAGACGACGATGCCGTCATACATACTATCAAATACGGTCTTCATCAGTTGGGTTTGGCGGCGCAATTCGCTGATAGTCTGGTTAGATTGCTCATCCGTCGTTTTGTATTTGGCGATATCGCGGAAAGTTATAACGATCCCGTTGGGGGTTTCTTCCTCATCTTTGACGGGCGTAACGTTATAGTCAATAGGTATCTCTCGACCAGATTTCGCAACGAGATAAGTATTGTGTTCTACATCGGGCGCAGAAGTCAATCCCCCGGCGGTAACAATTCCGCTCTGGAGTGCGTCTATTAAAATCCTACTTCTTTTAAGGTGCCCTTCGTTTCCAACATAAATATCGAGAATATCCGTAACCTGCTTTCCGGTCGCTTCCTCTATTTCCCAACCTGTTAACGTCACGCCAACCGGATTCATAAATGTTATCAATCCCTGTCGATCAGTTGAAATTATCGCATCACCGAAAATGTTGATACTATTGCGCTGCAGCTCATCGCGTGCTTTGGCTTCGTGTATTAACCCATGCCAGTGAAGTTGCTGTTCGATGCCCAAACATAATTGATCCTCGTCGAACGGTTTGAAGATATGACCGAGTACCTTAGCCCGCTTTATCCGTTCTATTACATCCTTCTCTATTGAATCAATCAGACAGATCACGGGAACAGTGAAACGAAAATATATTTCCTCCGCAGCTTTGACGGCATCCATCGTGCCTTCAAGTCCTATATAGACCATGACTAAATCGGGCTGCAATTCCGGCTCCCTTTCAATGGCTTGCGCCCCATCCGAAACCGACGCGCAAACGGTATATCCAAGAGAATTTAGTCGTTCCTCAATCTCTCCGTCGAAAGGCGCGGTGTTCTCGACAATTAAGATTTTTGCTTTTGCCATAAGCCCGGTCAGTCCTGGTTAATAGCCTGTTTGAAAAATACAGTTTGTAGGGTGGGCACTGCCCACCAGCCTTTCAAAGCGCCAGCAGGATCAAGCGAACGATCAACTGAGTGGACAGCGAAGGCGATAGAGATCCCAGCGCGATAGCCAATCCTGCGATAGAAGTCCCATAGAGATCCCTTAGTGAGTGCGATAGAGATTCCTTGGCTGCCGTAACACCCTTGTCGAAAGCGATGTCGGAGATGGTAACAGAAACGGAGGTGAGGGTCAAGAGAAAGCGGTAGGGCGTCAGGGGAAACGCATCTAATTATCTGCCTGACAAAAAGCAAATCAGGCTGAGTTTGTGATAGTTTTTTTGGGGTCGTAGGTTGGGTTGAACGGAATTCGTTAATGATTACTAATCTTAGAGGAGTTTTCGAGTGCCCACTTTGCCTGAACCTGCCAAAATTTGAGTGAAACCCAACATTAATCGTACATTCTACCGCCATGAGACAGTCTCTATAATTAGATGTGTTTCCCCTGGCGAGGACGTTAAGAGCCTGTTTGAAAAGTACATTTGTAGGGTGCGATCAAAGGAGCGAAAAGCGACTGCGATAGAGATCCCCTGCGCACCAGCCTCTAAAAGCCCCAGCGGGGATCAACTGAGCGATTAGCGAAGGCGATAGAGATCTTGAAGGTGTATAGAAATGCCAAAGCCCAGTGCACCTAAGCCCCAGAGCGGGATCAACTGAGCGGATAGCGAAGGCGATAGAAATCCCACAGGTACGCAGAAGACAAATTTAAAAACGCGAAAAAACTTCCTATAAATGACCAAAATTGCTTTGCTACCGATTATTCAAACAAACTCTAAGATCGAAAATTAACGGTATCAAAAACTCTCGCGCCCACTCTCAACCGGTGAATGGGGAGGAGAACCCCACGCGCTGTTCTTGGGATACTATAAGATGAGCATTAGTGAAAGAGAATAAATCGACCAAGAAGTTTCGCAAATTGACGGGGTTCTCCGTATGTGTGGACATGACGCACAATACTCTATTCAAAGATTTTGAGCTCTCCGTTCTCTACAACCAGCACCATCGGCTCGTAAACCGCGTCCCCTACATCATTGAAGGAAAAACCCCCGAAAATAGTGTCATAATCCCGGATAGCCGCCAAAGCGTCCCGAACCGCAATCGGATCCGTAGCCCCGGCATTCGCAATCCCTTCGGCAAGCACATAAGCCGCCGTATAGGCGCGGGCGGCGAAGTTGGTCGGTTCCGTGCCGTATGCCGCCGTGTAATTCTGCACGAACGCTAAGTTTTTCGGGTTGTCGAGCGTGCTTGTCCATTCGGTAAACGTCATCGCGCCCTCCGCCGCCATGCCTACCGCCGCCAATTCGGTCGAGGTCAATGTCCGCAGAATCAACGGCACGCTAACCGGAATACCGACCTCTCGCGCTTGACTCAGAATGCCGGCTTTCTCTTGAGGTTGCGACGACACAAACACGGCATCCGGATTCAGCTCCATTATCCGAGTCAACTGACCGGTAAAGTCCGTGTTACCGCTTTCAAAGGTCTCAGCCGCCACCACTTCCACCCCATGCGTTGCCAACGATTCTTGGAACGCATTCTCGCTGTCTGTGCTGAACACATCCACGGCATCATACAGCGTGGCTACCCGTTGATACCCCAGTTTCGCATGAGTCGCCGCGACGCCGTTGGGTATCAACACATCTGTCGCAAGCGAAACGCGGAACACAAAATCGCCTAACGCACTCAAACCACGTGCGGACGATGTCGGACTTATCGCAACAATGCCGCTTTCTTGGGCGACCGGAAACGCCTCTGCGGTCATTGATGATGATACGGGCCCCAGGATTATCGACACGCCGTCTTCATCAATCAGTTTATTGAAGGCTGCAACCGCGCCGGATACGGTGCTCATATCGTCCTCTACGATGAATCTGATTCTTGCGTCACCGAGCTGACCGTCGTTTATCTCTTCAATCGCCAATTCCAGACCGTTGCCTACGGGCACTCCGGAGAGTTCCGCAAACCTTCCGGTAAGCGGCAAAACAACGCCAACCGTAATGTCTCCACTGAGTTCCGTGAATTGAGGCACGTCCGAATCGGCCATCTGGTCGTCCGACAGAATCTGTAGTAATTGATCGCAGCCTGAAAGCCCCAAAACCATAGCCGCAATCGCCAATACAAACGCAAATCTTGTGATGTTACCCATATCGATCATAAATCTCCTTTTTGTTGGTTGATACGTGATTAGAAAAAAGCAACTGTTTGGTGCATCGTTTGGTTCGTAATATTACACTTCGTCGCACGTCCGGTCTGGGCATGTATGCCCCCGATTAGCCGGAATTAGCATTGTACTTCCCTACTCGGCGTGTTCCCTGCCTTCGCTCGGTCTGGATTGGCAAATCCAGACCGATGGACTAAACAATTACGAAAACTTATGGACGGCTGTTGTCCATTCATTCTTGGTCATGCCGTGTTTTCATTTTTGCCCTATTTTAATCCTTGATGCGAATCGTGCCGAGACGAGACAAAAAAGAGCACTATTCGCTAGTGCTCTTCTTGCTGACAGTATACGTGGTTGGCGGTCAAGCCTGTGAAGCCTTAATTGTGGTTGCCTCCGCCGCCATGTTCTCCGCCACCTTCGCCACTGCTATGTTCGCCAGTCCCTTCAGAGGATCCACCTTCTCCGCCGCCGCCGCCTGTACCGACTTCAGGATGAGCGGTCCATCTGTCAAAAGTCTCACCTGCCGAGGCGAGTTGTACGTCCATTTTTGCTCCCGGCAATAAGTCTACCGGCGTGGTGGGACCAAGTTCTGTCCCATTTGACAAGTGGACTTCGACCCGAACATTTTGCAAGGTGCTATTGGTGGTGTTCTCCACCGTACCTTTGAAGGATTTGCTTTGTGTGTCGTATGCCAGAATCAATCGGGCACCCGCTCGCACTGCGTCGTAACTCTCGTTGACTGTAAGCTGGATGTTTGATTCTTCGTCGCCCGTGTCGTACAATATAGGCTTCGTATCATCGCTTGAACACCCGGTGAGAATGGCAACCAGTATAACACCGATTACGGCGATGCTTCTCTGAATGTGAAACATGATTGATTGTCTCCTTTTCTGAGTTTTTTCATCACGATTTTGAAACGGTACTGCCTCACAATACGGTTACGCAGTCCCTGAACGCCCACACTTTTTGAAAGGATTACAGCAGAGGAAGAAATAGGCGTCAAGATAAGGATCTGAGCGGTTGTTTTCGGCTGGTCAGGTCCCCAACCTTTCCGACCACCGAAAGTCTACCGTGTCAAAATTGACATTAGCGTGCACCACGCTCCACCTACCTATTGCCCCCTCTCGAATCTACGGTTTGCACAAGCGGCATTCCCATCCCCACAATGAGTCTCCCCTGTTTGTTCGGTATAAGTCAAACGTAACTGCTTCCCTTTGCACCAAACCCGGTAGGCGGGGATCAAGCGACTGAACAAGGAGCGATCAACTGAACGAATAGTGAAGGCGATAGTAAATCCTGATAGAGATCCCATCTTGCCCCGCTTTGGACAGACTTGATTGACGCTATTAATGCACTGCTAATATATAGAAATGGTATTACATTGGTATAAACTGACTTCGGCGATATAGATCGATGGACTAAGAAGTTGCAAAAAACAACGTAAACATTCTCATTGCTTCCCCGTTACTGTGAACGTCGCTAATTTTGATCACTAACAACGATCCAAAAGGAGAACAACTAATCAATACCATTTGCAGAACCCTTACAGCCCTAGCAGTCGCTATACTCCTCAGCGGTTGTGAGGAGATCGTCCGAACAGGACTCACAACCATTGGCAGCAGCGACGAGGAATCGGCAAATCGTCTAACCTTGGATGAGACATACGACCATACCAGAAACGGCGCAAGGCTTATTCTGGTATATAACACAATTAACAATGCCTTCGAGGGGACAGTGGAAAACGCTACTGCCCAAACACTGGATCAAGTTCGGGTCGAAATTCACCTGTCGAATGGCACCGAATTGGGACCGACAACCCCGCAAGATTTAGCCCCCGGAGAGAAAATCCCAGTGGTGTTGGAAGCCACGAGCACTCCGTTTACATGGTGGGTAGCACACCCCGAAGTCGGCGAAAGTGGTGGAGAGAGTGGTGGAGGTGAAACTGGCAACGAAGGCGGGAGCGAAGGTGGTAATGCCGGTGAAAGTGGCGGTGAGCATGGCGGCGGTGGGCACAATTGAACGTACAGACCACGAACACCGCCTACCAATCTAATGATTGTTTGAATGGCAGCGCGGAATGAGGCTGGAAGGACGCCGCCGGTGTTGATTCCAGCCTCAAACCTCTCCATACTCTGGAAACGTAAAATAGGAGAGAGTCACTCCTAGCTCCATCCCCAAAGACGCCTAAACGCCTGCCCAAAAATCAGCCAACAATGCCAGCCAGAAGCGCTTCCATGCCGTAGATGACCACAGCCCCACCATCATCGTCGCCGGATATTCGGCCGGAGAGCCTGGCTTCACTTTCAACAACCGTTAATCGTAAGTGTGTGGTGGCTAGTGGTTAGTGAAAACCCTGAAACCGTATGAGGGACAATAAATTGCACTACTACAAACCAAGGAAATGAGTATTCAAACGGAATATACCTAAAAAATCGCAAAAAAGACCGTGCAAATCCGTAATACTCGATCATAGAAATTAGTGGACTAAACAAGTACCTCCTTTCTTAATTATCCTTGATATGTAATCCAGGCTTATCCGATCCGTGAGCCCCTGTATCGTAATACTTCCTCCACCTCCTCCAAGAACATTCCGAACTCGTAAATCCCTACATTGAGTTCGAGCGCAAACGGTAAGTCCCTTGTTTCATTAAAAGCGCAGTAAATATCCAGAAGCCTATCTCGCAGAAAGTACAAATCGATTTTGAATTTTTTCTCAATCAACTCAATGCGCGGGACAAGCTGATCGAAACTATTCCCTTCCGATGGTTCAGGTGGCAAGGAATCGTTGAAGTGTTCGAAGTAGTACGTAATCGCCTCTTCCAACAGATGTCGGCGCCGATCGGTTAAGATTTTCCAAGCAAGGGCTCCGATGGGAAGTGTTCCCAAGGATCTCAGCGGCATGGACAAGTCATTGTCAAGGTCTAGGCGGTGTTCTCGGCAGAAATCCAGAATCTCACGCTTTCTCAATCCGTCAATTGAAATCATGCAGTGCGCGTACTCACGCCAATGCGGATAATCCTCAATGTTACGAAATGTCAAATCGCCACCTGGACTATGAAACAGAAGAAAGCGATGTTTGTTCTCGATTGCATTGATGAGAACAGAGAGTGCTATTGTTGGCATCTCGGACACAAAACTTCCATTAAGTCTGCTCAACTCATTTCTCCTAACCAACAACGGCAAAAAAAAACAAGAAACATGCCGCGATGAGAATGGTATTGACGACGATGTCGAAGACGACACAGCCGAGTATGGTGATTACTTCATCCTCATGGAACTGGTCCAATTGTATTCGCGCTTAACCTTCAAACTTTTCAATTTCTGCTTCTTCTGCTCTGTCATGATATATGCTCCCTGTTGAGAATTTTCGTCATAGAAGAACCTATTTTCGGTACCCTAACTGGAGAACCTGAATTCCTCGCGGAATCTTCCAAAGCGCGTTAACTCACTAACAACAAATGCCTCTCTCCCGCATCAAGAAATCAAGGCGCAACCGCCTCATCTCCCAAGTGCCCGCTCAGCCACATCTTCAGCGGAACATCCTCCTCACGCGGCGATGTATAGCCGTAACCACCGGTACTGGCACCCAACAACTGTTGTCGAATTGGATCGCACTGATCCATAAAGTGGGACACAGTCATGTCGTCCCTCGGTCTCAGCCACCGATAACCGTAGCCGTAGAAAAGCACCTTCCTTGTGATGTCCGAGTGATTCGGGCTCGCGGCATGCCACAAACGCCGATCGAAGAACACCGCCGTGCCGGGTGGGACGCGCACTTCAAGCGTACCGTCAGGATTTGAAACCCCATCGGCGGGATACTCCAACTCATTCTTCAGATGGCTGCCGGGTACGATATAAAAATTCGCGCAACCCGGTGTTCTCGTGTCCGTAAGGAAAAAACCTACCTTCAAGGACACTCGCGGGCGTGGATTGCCCTCCAACTCAAGGTTCAACCGCCCGCTATCCTGATGCCAACCGAAACGCTTCTGCGCCTCGGTCTCGTCCGGTAAAGAGGGAGGCGTGACCGTAAGATGCGAATGATAGAGTTGAATGTTCCACCCCAACAGATCCCAGACCTTTGGGAATGTCTTGTGCCAATCGAGTAATTCCAGAAAAATCTCGTCTTTCCCCACGAAGTCAGAGAGATTCAACCGTTCGTGAGGCCCCAGTAACTTGCCGGGCGGGCGGTTGGGGTTTATGACGCTTGATGGCGATGGGCCCATATCCTGCGCTCCAACCGGAGCCCGATATTGCGCATCCAACCGGTCAACTACAGCGATCAGATTGTCTACCATTTCGCGTGGTAGAGCGTCCTCGACAATGAAAAACCCGTTTTCTTCAAATTCGAGACGTTCATCGTCACTCAGACAGTAATCAAACCATCCCGCGTCCATAAATACCCCCTTTATACGATTCTATTAGAACTTACGCAGTCGAACACCTTATAACCTCAAGAAACGGCAAATCAATGTGCGTAATGGGATTCCTATCGCGGTCGCTATCCGCTCCCTTGATCGCAATTGATTTTCTTACGTATTACGTATTACTTTACGCCCTTATCCTTTTCTATGATCAGTTTGTTTGCCCAGTCGCGCCCGAGAACTGGACTACTCCGGCGCCAACTCGCCAAGCGAGGTTTGACCAGGTGAAATATGCTCACACTCGGGACTCTCGATACGCCCGTAACCCTGCCACACTTTGAATCCAAGCAACGCCAATAGCTCAGGCGATGCACCCCTCAGAATTTCCGGAGCTGTCCCAACCATCAGGTTCTCCTGCTGCCGAAACTGGGGAGCGCAGAAATAGCTCAAAGCGCCTAGCCGCGCGGCATCGCTAACATTCGCACCCGTGCTATGCCACAATCGCCCTTCAAAGACCATCGCAGTGCCGGCGGGAGCGACAGCAGGAGTAGATTCCACATCCTCATCCAAGTCTACGTCCGGCTCCCTTCCACTCAAATGGCTACGCGGCACAACGTGAGTGGCGCCGTTCTCCTCGGTGAAATCCGTAAGCATCCACATGACATTGCAAGCCACCGCCGGCGGCATCGATTTTGAAGGCGCTGCGTTCTCTCGGCTAAGGCGTCTGCCCCTGAAGTGAGCCCTTGTCATCGATCCGGGTTTAATTGTTTCCTGATGAGGTTGCACCGACTCTGGCATCCACCATTGGTCGGTGTGCAATCCCATTACCCCTCCCGGCTTCGCGATATTGGCGGTAAAACTTGACAACAGGAATTCATCGCCCAGTATATGCCTAACAAGTGTTCGCACGATCTTGTGGTGCAACAGATCACGAAACACCTTTCCCTTGTTGACCAAGAACCAGACTCGCTGATTCACTCCGGTATCATCCGGCCCCGCATCCTCAGAGGCAAGCCCACGCTGCTTCTCACCGGCTGCCTGCTCCTCTAACCTGCTCCGAAGCCTGATGACTTCTTCCGCGCTGAGCGCATTTTCAATCAAGCAGTAGCCGAATTCGTCAAGATTCGCCGCAGCAAGTGCGAAATCTGTCGTCAGTTTCGGAAATTCATCAGTGGTCTTCACTAGGGAACCTCCAATATTTCTATATCCCCTCTGTGATTCGCCGGGAAACTCGTGTACATAAATCCCATGTCTTACGCTACCGGGAAACCAATCTCTCTTCAATACTCATGGCGTTTTCTATCCACCGTACAGCGTTTGATTATAGCACGGATTCCAATCCCATTGTACAATTTTCCGAAATGAGTTCCATCAAGGAGATGCAGATGAACTAGAACATTCTCCGTATTCGTCGTCTGGATAAAGATATTCTGGAAATATGCGGGAAAATAGGCTACAATTAAGAATCATAGGGAATATATGATGTATTCCCTATCTGTGGTTGGTTATATTGAATTTCAAATGGATTAACTCTGAAGGGGTCCCGAAAGGGACTTAAGGAGACTTAGGATATAATGGCAACAGGTCGAGTCAAATGGTTCAGCGACCAGAAAGGTTTCGGTTTCATCGTAACCGATGATGGTCAAGATGTTTTTGTGCACTACTCCAACATTGAGGGCGAAGGATTCAAAACCCTTGATGAAGACCAGGAAGTCGAGTTCGATATAGTCCAAGGAAACAAAGGGCTTCAAGCTGAGAATGTGCTCAAAATCTGAAACGCGTATCGTCCACACCTCCCAACTGAGTGTCGCATGGAAAAGGCTCTCATTAGTTTGAGAGCCTTTTTTATGTCGCAAAACGCCAGTAAACCGAAATGGTCGCGCATCCGAACAGAATTGCCTCTTCGACGCGTCGATAAATCCCAGCCTGTTGCTTCTGATGCACTGCCCCGGCAATAGTCTATTACGAAACATACAACATGCCGTCTAAGAAAAACATCGACTTTGAACGGATTCGCCGCATCATAATTATCCGACTTGCGCCCTTGGGCGAAACCGTTTTGATGACGCCTGTGATTCGCGCACTGCGGCAGGGATTTCCGGATGCACATATTGCGTGCATGTCCGATTCGATTCGTACAGATCTTGTGCGTGCGAATCCAAATCTTAACGAAGTCATTCCTTATCAATCGTCGCTGCCAAGGCTGATTTATGGCATGGCGAAACGGTCATTTCAATTGGCTGTTATTCTTCAACCGACATTTCGTCTCGTATTGCACACTTTTCTCGCCGGTATCCCGTATCGGGTCGGATTTGAGACCAACTCCGGTGGACGAAGGCTGCTGCATCTCGCAGCGCCCAACAACACGAATCAACACGAAACCGCTAGATACCTCGATGTGGCGCGCCTACTTGGCATTGAGCCGGAGAGTGATGAGCCGGAAGTCTTTGTGGATGAGAAATCGCAAGCATGGGCAAGTGAATTTCTTCGTAACGCCAAGATTAATGGTGACTCCCTTGTGATTGGACTCAATCCGGGTTCCGGCACGACTTATAGACGATGGCCGGTAGAACGGTTCGCAGAAGTTGGCAATTGGCTTCAGGTGGAGTATAATGCCCAACTAATTATTTTAGGAGGACCGCGAGAGGCAGACCTACCGCTCGAATTGGCGGCGTTAATAAACGGTCGAACAACCGTTATTACCGATGCTACGCCCATGCAGCTTGCCGCGATCATTCAGAAATGCAATCTTTTTATAAGCAATGACACGGGACCCATGCACCTGAGCACGGCGCTTAAAACGACTACAGTCGCTCTTTTCGGTGCGTCAAATCCTGTTCAATGGGCGCCCATCTGGCCCCAACATACGGTTATAGCTCGCAACAGCATGGAGGAGATTGCCGTTGAAGAAGTGGTATCTGCCGTGCAAGAATGCCTAGACGCAACCCTTGCAACTGAAAATTAAAGACGCGCGAATTACAGACTATATGGTCACTGCAACTAATAATTACACGCCCGTGTGGATTATTACGTTCTTTTGTACCACGATCTGTTAGATTGTGGAATGCGCAAACTAAATGAAGTTTAATTTTTTAAATCGGTAATCCTAAATTTGCCCAGGCCCGGTAGGTGCGATCAAGCGAACAGATAGTGAGTGCGATAGAGATCCCACTCATTGCACGTCTTATGGCTTTAGGATTTTTGCTAACCACTAATCACTAGCCACTAAACACTTACTATCTATGTGTGAACACTCTCAATTTGCGCATAATATGTGCAAATATGAATGTAAATGACTATTAAACGCTTCATCCCCCAACAGAGTCTATTATGGCAAGGAAATTGATAGCATGCCATTATCCCTGTCGGAACAATTCTTTCAGCAAGCAACACTTACTAGTCAGAGTCCCTTTCCTCGATCCAGAGGATCAAGCGAGTGAATAGCGAGTGCGATAGTAGATCCTGTGCAATGTGGTGTGTTACTTGGTAGCGCGCCACTATCCCTGTCGGAATAATTCATTCAGCAAGCAACACTTTCTGGTCGGAGTCCCTTTCCTCGATCCAGAGGATCGAAATGTCAATAGAATGCAATGTGTCCAGAGTCCCGCGCTCCAGAGGAGCGCAATGTGGTGTGTTACTTGGTAGGGAAATTATCAATGCAAACCATAAGGATCAATTTAAGAGATTTCGTTTAGTATCGCCGGATATTCCCTCGTGAAATTACTAACTTTAGTCCCTATCGGGCGGGGGAACCCCGCCCCTACGAGAACGAGCGCTATCGCACATCTTCTTAGTCGGACTGACTGATGAATTAAAAGGGATTCTTTCGTCCAAGTTTACGTGAATATCAACAGATTGAAGAATTGAAAGTGTGCAACCCGCGCCACAAAATGCTTAACTTGAGCCCTATGGGGAAATTACCAATGCAAACAAGAGATAGATTGTCATCTGCAAAAATAAAATCTCGCACCGCAGGTCCGCCCGTGAGTCAGCACCAACCGATTATTCAAATCCTGCTGTCTATCATCCAGCGTCGTATGCGCGTGCAATCCATCTTCACGCGGTTAGCTCGCTATGCATTCTGGGCTTTGCTCCTCACGAGTGCGATGATTTTCCTTGGCAGATTCGTACGATTGCCGAACATCCCGACCATTGTTGTTCTCATACCAATCATCCTCGCTGCTATACTAGCGATCGGATTGGCGTTTGTGCGACGAGGTTCTCCCTCCGCCACTGCCCTTTACATTGACAAACAATTGAACCTGAAAGAGCGCTTCAGCACCGCCATCGAATTGATTCAAAGAAAAGCAGCGGACGATCTTAGTCACTTACAGGTTCGTGATACTGCGACCATTTGTACCCGGACTTCCCCGTCGGCGGTCGTACCATATAGGTTCCCGCCAGTTCTTAAATGGTTTCCGATACCCATATTACTGCTCATAGCCTCCGTCGCCATGCCACGCATGTATGAACTGCCTCCCCCGCCAACCGCCGCCGAGCAGAAAGCCATTGAAGAGATTGTGGAGAACTTCAATCGAATGATAGGTGAAATTGACGACCCTGTATTAGCCAAGAACATTCAAGACGCCATAAAAGGGCTTAAAAACACTGACAGTCTCACAGTCCAAGATCGATTGAGCAAACTCCGCGATAAGGTACGCGCCCGGAAGCAACCATTCACCAAGAATGAACTCGAAGAAGTGAGCGAGACTTTCGCCGAAGTCAGCGACGAATCTGACCGGTTCAAGAACATGGGTCCCGGCAAACTTGCCGAGGAGCTGGAAAAACTCGCGAATGAGGAAAATCTCACTCCGGAGCTTCAAGAAGAACTCCGAGCGCTATTCAACAAACTCGCCGAACGATTGAAGGACAATAGTGTCGCCAAAAACCTCACGAAAGAATTGGATGAACTTCAAACGCAAACGGTCAGTCCGGATACTTTGAAGAAGATTGCTCGCCAGTTGGCAAATATGGATAAACTGGCGAGCAACCGTGAGCAGTTGGAACGGGTGCTGGAACAGATTACGACGAGCCGTAAGAATATTGCATTGGCAAGTTTAGATCTCGAAATCGATAGAAGTTCCGGTGGGATAGCAGACAGTGAAGGTGGCGCCGGCGACGAATCGACGGCGGGAGAAACGCGGGGGACAATTGCGGCTGCAGATTCAGACTTCGAGCCGAGAAAATCAGTTGAAGAGGCGGAATTCGAAAATCAGTTGACCGCAACGGAGATGCCGCAATCTCTACGAACAGACGGATCGGAACTGAGGTTGAAGGCTCCCTCATCGGATACAAGTACCCTCGCAGATACCAATGTCTATGTAGGAAGTGACGCTCCGAGTGGCGAAGATGAAGCCGAATATATACCGTACCGCGAGGTGATTCTCAATGCGAAGCAGGAATATGCCGAAGCAATTGGAAACAATCGTATCCCTGTGCGGTACCAGCGGTTAATTGGTAACTATCTGGAGGCTATCACGAATCCCTAAGAGCCTGCTTGAATAGTCGGTAGCAGAACCATATTCAGTCATTTGGAAGCAGGCTTTTTCATGTTTTTGTATTGTCCGCTATATACCTGTGGGATCTCTATCGCCCTTGCTATCCGCTCGGTTGATCCCCGCTGGGCTTAGATGTGCAAGGGTTTCGGTGTATCTATACACCTGCCGCCCCTCCGGGGCTTTTAAAGGTTGGTGGGCAGTGCCCACCCTACAAGTGTACCGGTCAACGCTTCCTATGAAGAAACATTTGATTAAATTAATCTGTTTTATCGC
Source organism: Candidatus Poribacteria bacterium (assembly GCA_965220415.1). Classification (GTDB taxonomy): domain Bacteria; phylum Poribacteria; class WGA-4E; order WGA-4E; family JAJDTR01; genus JAJDTR01. The sequence continues at coordinate 4,936,034 of OZ244829.1, read as the reverse complement.
TCTGATTGCTGTTGTGTACCTTCTTTTGAAGCATCTTGGCATCTCTGATAATATCTCCCGCGACAATATCCCCATACTCAAAGCTGAAATTGGCAACTTCGGCTTTTTTGCGCCACTTGTTTACATCGGGTTCTATGTGCTGGCGACCATCTTCTTCCTCCCCGGTTTGCCGGTCACCATGCTTTCCGGGCTGGCATTTGGGCCGCTCTGGGGTGTTGTCTATGCCTCTATCGGATCGGTTATTGGAATCTCGTGCGCCTTTTTTATTGCACGCTATATTGCCCGCGGCATGGTTGAGCGATGGGTTGACCGCAACACGCAGTTTCAACGAATTGACGACGGTGTGAGGCGCCAAGGCTGGCGAATGCTGATGATTACCCGGCTGCTCCCGATATTCCCGTTCAATCTACAAAACTACGCTTACGGTCTCACGAAGATCAAGTTCCTCACGTTCTTTTTTGTTTCATGGGTCTGTATGTTGCCGGGCACAGCCGCTTATGTCCAATTGGGCGCAGCGGTAAATGTTGGCGAAGGAAACATAAAGAAGACTTTGCTTTATCTTGCAGGTGCGGCTGTATGTATTGTTCTGGTATCATTGATACCAAGCTTTATCCGCAAACGTCAGAATGGCTTAATGTGAGAAACCATCTCCCAATGAGATATGGAAGCGACGCTTGCTGTTGGAGGCTATGTGCATGGCTGATTCTTGGTTACCCATTGCGAACAGGGGAAACGCATCTAAATTTTCTACTCAACAAAGAAAAGAATCGGGCTAAGTTTGTGATAATTTTCCCAGGGGTCGTAGGTTGGGTTGAACGGGATTCCGTCAATAATCGTCGGTCTTAGAGGAGTTTTCGCGTCCCCACTTTGTCTAAATGTGCAAAAATTTGAGTGAAACCCAACATTAATCGAACATTCTTCCACCATGAGACATCCTCTATAATTAGATGCGCTTCCCCTGCCTTTGCGACACCAAAAAATTGACTCGAATTCATCTCTATGATAGACTTACGGGATGATTGACAACGGCGCGAGCACCCATTTCCGCAAGCAGATAAGACAGGGCCTGCCTAAATAGAGTCGCAGAGATTTCCGTGATATACGCCCGGCAAATTTCGCCGCTTGTAAACTATACTTTGCGTTGGGTATTATTGCGCTTTCTTTCCCGGTAATTACTGTTTGTAATAGTGATTGTAGGGTGGGCACTGCCCACCATTCCAATCAGTTTGGGATAAATGGTTGGCTCCCCTGGCGCGCAACGTGACCGCGTTGATGGTGGGCAATGCCCACCCTACAACTCGGCTACCCGCTCGGTCTGGATTGGCAAATCCAGACCGGTGGACTAAACGGTTACATGCAATGAATTCATTGCATACGCCAGATTGACAGGGACATGAGCAATATTGCCAATCTGGCATAAGTTGAAACATTCAATCAACAGACCGTTCGTGGCATAAAACAGCATATTCTCCAACACAAATAGTGAAATTTGGTCATCAATCAACCACAAATTACTGAAATTCCGCGTTATATTTCCAGTTATAGATACTGCGCAACTCTTTACTTTGTAGGTTACGTTATGGCACAGATATTGCTCTCCACCTGTGGAAGATGTTGATGCCACTGCGCCGCCGGTGCGAATCGGCTTAGCAGAGAGGGGAAAATGTCCAATGGTCGGACAAGCACATCGTATTCTAATTGTCGATGATGATATCGCTTCATTGGAAGTGTTAAGCGAAGTGTTGAACCGTGCCAACTACCGGACATTTTCGGCATCCACCGGATACGACGCTGTGAAAATCATCCAAGAGAAGCCGCTAGATTTAGCGATTCTCGATTACGATCTTCCGGATACGACTGGCTTGGAACTACTTCAGCATATTAAGCGAACTAGACCTGGTATGTTTGTCATTATAATGAGCGCAAACACCTCGACAAACGTCAAGTTTGACGTATTCGAGGCGGGCGCGTTCACTTTTATTCCGAAACCGATAGATTTACGCCAATTCCTGCAATTCGTGAGGCGTGCAATAGGTTTCAAAGAGCAATCCGCTGCAAGTTCTCCGCGACGCGCTAACACTATTCAGATAAGGAAATCAATCTTCTTTAGATGGACTCGCATCGTGAAGTTAACCAAAAATTAGAAAAATAGAGGATATACAAAATGAGCAAAGTTATTGGAATCGATTTAGGAACTACCAACTCATGTGTCGCAGTCTTGGAAAGCGGCGACGCAAAAGTGATTGAAAATGCCGAGGGTGTTCGCACAACTCCGTCGGTTGTCGCGTTCACGAAAGATGACGAACGGCTCGTAGGCCAAGTTGCCAAACGTCAGGCAATTACTAATCCAACAAACACGGTTTTCTCAATAAAGAGGTTCATGGGCAGAAAACATGGCGAGATTGGAGAAGAGCTCAAACGCGTGCCCTATGACGTGATCGCCGACAAAGATGGTGACGCAGCCGTAAAGATTGAAGAAAAAACCTATACGCCGCCCGAAATCTCCGCAATGACGCTGCAAAAAATGAGAGAAACGGCGGAAGCCTACCTCGGCGAAGAAGTCACGCAGGCGGTCGTCACCGTACCTGCCTACTTCAACGACTCGCAACGCCAAGCAACGAAAGACGCCGGTAGAATTGCCGGTTTGGACGTGATGCGGATCATCAACGAACCAACAGCCGCGTCGTTGGCATACGGGCTAGAAAACAAAAAAGACCTCAAAATTGCTGTTTACGACTTGGGGGGTGGAACCTTTGACATCTCAATCCTAGAGATTGGCGAAGGCGTTTTTGAAGTGAAAAGCACGAATGGTGATACCCACCTTGGCGGAGATGACTTCGACCAGCAAATTATCGATTGGCTTGCCGAAGAGTTCAAACGTGAACAAGGCATCGACTTGCGCAAAGACACCATGGCGCTCCAACGGTTGAAGGAAGGCGCGGAAAAGGCGAAGTGCGAGTTGTCAACAGCGCTGCAGACCGACGTGAATCTTCCTTTCATCACTGCCGACGCGAGCGGACCAAAACACCTGAATGTGTCCCTTTCTCGCGCAAAACTTGAGCAACTCACAGACGATCTCGTTGAACGCACGCTTGGACCGTGTCGAAGAGCGCTTGCCGATGCCGATTTATCTCCTCAGGAGATTGATGAAGTCATTCTTGTCGGTGGGCAGACACGGATGCCCAAAGTCCAAGAGGCAGTTCAGGCACTTTTTGAACGGGAACCGCACAAAGGAGTTAATCCGGACGAAGTGGTCGCGATCGGCGCTGCCATACAGGGTGGAGTTCTTTCCGGTGACTCCGAGGTTAAGGACATTCTCCTGCTTGACGTGACACCCCTCTCGTTAGGTATTGAGACCTTGGGTGGAATGTCTACCAAACTAATCGAACGCAATACCACCATCCCCACGGAAAAATCTCAAATATTCACGACCGCCGATGACAACCAGACCTCCGTGGATGTTCACGTACTTCAAGGGGAGCGTGAACAGGCGGCTTATAACAAAACAATTGGGCGTTTTCGCTTGGATGGGATCCCGCCAGCGCCTCGAGGGATGCCGCAGATTGAGGTCTCGTTCAACATCGACGCGAACGGGATTCTCAAGGTGTCCGCGAAGGACACCGCCACCGAAAAGGAACAACACATTACCATCACCGCCTCCTCCGGTCTGTCCGATGCAGAAATCGAGCAGATGGTCAAGGATGCCGAAACCCACGCCGATGAAGATAGGCAGAAACGCGAGGCTTTTGAAGTTCGCCACCGTGCGGATTCGCTAGTGTACGAGACGGAGAAGAGCTTGACCGAATTCAGCGACAAGATGGATGCTGAAACAAAAGGCAAGGTCGAAGGCGCGGTTGCACGAGTCAAGGAAGCCTTGAAAGGTGAAAATCAAGAAGAGATTAAATCCGCCTCTGAAGATTTGACCCAGATTTGGCATCAAGCCTCCGCCGAATTATATCAACAAACGGCATCTGCTGAACAAGGCGAAGCGCCGACCGGCGATCATCCCCGCAGCGCACCAACCGATGAAGCCGCCGCACCCGATGGTGAAGGCGAAGTTATCGACGCTGATTACGAGGTCGTTGATGAAGACGCTGATAAAGACAAGAAGTAAACCCGATTAGCGCTAGAAACCGAGTTTTTCCTGAAAACTCGGTTTCTTTTTTTCACAATGGCCGAAACTCGACTTTGTACAATACGGAAATCTGTAGGGTGCGATCAACCAAGTGGATAACGCGGGCGATAGAAATCCCCTGCAATCAAGCGAATGAATAATGAGCGATCAACTGAACGGATAGTGAAGGCGATAGAGATCCCATAGTCAATCCCGTACGATAGAGATTCCTTTCCAACCGCACCTGCACGACTGAATAAACACCGGTTCGATTAGGAAACCGGACCTACCGCGATGTACAAACAGGAACAATCTCTACCCCCACTAGAAAAGCGCCTCCCATCAGTATATCACTGAAAAGGAGGCGCTTTTTGCTGCTGTTTGTTCTACCGGAACCCTCGTGATATAGACGAATCACACCTCGCGAAAAACGAACTCCCCATCCTCGAAATCAACCTCAATTCCAACCCCGTCGCCGAAGTGTCCCTCAAGCATCTGAATGGCAAGCGGATTCAGGATGTCGCGCTGAATAGTCCGACGCAATGGCCGCGCGCCGTAAACCTCGTCATAACCACGGTTTGCGAGTTCCTCCTTTGCTGGTTCCGTCATGGACAGCGTAGCCTCTTTGTCCGCCAGGCGACTGCTAAGCACATCGAGTTCAAGCGTCACAATCTGCTTAATCTCCTTCAAGCCCAACCTATCGAAAATGATAAGATCGTCGATACGGTTCAGAAATTCGGGACGGAACTGTTGCTGCAATGCTTCCTGCACGCGAGACCTAAGTTCCTCGGCTGTCAGTTTGCTGTCGCTAATCCACTGGCTGCCTATGTTTGACGTCATGACCACCACAGTGTTCTTGAAATCCACCGTGCGCCCATGCCCATCCGTTAATCGACCATCATCTAGCATCTGCAACAGAATGTTGAACACATCGGGATGCGCCTTTTCAATTTCGTCAAACAAGACGACGCAATACGGATGACGACGGACAGCTTCCGTCAGTTGCCCGCCCTCGTCGTAGCCGACATACCCCGGCGGTGCGCCGACAAGCCTTGATACGGTGTGCTTCTCCATATACTCGCTCATGTCGATTCGCACCATGGCGTCCTGATCGTCAAACAGGAATTCCGCAAGTGACTTTGCGACATGCGTCTTTCCAACACCTGTTGGTCCCATGAAAACAAAAGAACCAATCGGCCGCTCGGGGTCTTGCAGTCCAACGCGCGAGCGCCGGATGGCGTTAGAGATGGCTTCAACCGCTTCATCCTGTCCAATCACGTGTTCTTTGAGTCGGTCCTCCATGTGAAGCAGCTTTTTGACCTCACCCTCCATTAACCGGAAAACTGGAAGTCCAGTCCATCTGGAAACAATCTCGGCGATATCTTCCTGATCGACCCTCTCCTTCAGCATGTGGGTAGATTGCTCGTCCTTCTTCGCCTCCGCAAGTTGAGTTTCAAGTTCGTACAGTTCCCCATACCGAATCTGTGAAGCCTTGGCGAGATCGCCTGAACGTTGCGCCTGCTCCTCCTCAATCTTCAGCACTTCGATCCGCTCCATCAGGTCACGAACGCGCTGGATATCCTCTTTTTCATTCTGCCAATTCGCTTTGAGATGACTCCCCTTTTCCTTCAACTCGGCGAGCTCCTCTAGCAACTTTGCCAAGCGTTCCTGAGAGGAGGTATCCTCCTCCTTTTCAAGTGCTTGCCGTTCAATCTCTAACTGGGTGATGCGGCGTTCTACCTCATCAATCTCTTCCGGTACGCTATCAATTTCAATTCGTAACCGTGAAGCTGCCTCATCAATCAGATCGACAGCCTTGTCGGGCAGGAACCTATCGGCAATGTATCGCTTCGAGAGCACAGCCGCCGCGACAATTGCGTTGTCTTGCACCTGAACGCCGTGATGCGTTTCATAGCGCTCTTTGAGCCCGCGAAGAATAGCGATTGTGTCTTCAACCGATGGCTCCTCAACCATGACAGGCTGAAAACGCCGTTCTAATGCCGCATCCTTTTCGACGTGTTTGCGGTATTCATCAAGGGTGGTTGCTCCAATGCAATGCAACTCGCCGCGCGCCAACGCGGGCTTTAGCATATTGGAAGCGTCCACCGCCCCCTCTGCTGCCCCTGCGCCGACAATTGTGTGGAGTTCATCAATGAACAACACAACCTCCCCCTCAGATTGTTCAATGTCCTTAAGCACCGCCTTTAGCCGGTCCTCAAACTCGCCGCGATACTTCGACCCGGCAATCATTGCGCCGAGATCGAGTCCTATGAGACGCTTGTTTTTCAGACTCTCGGGCACATCGCCATCGACTATGCGCTGTGCAAGCCCTTCAACAATGGCAGTTTTGCCAACTCCCGGTTCACCAATCAACACGGGGTTATTCTTGCGCCGACGAGACAATACCTGCATGACTCGGCGGATTTCATCGTCCCGTCCTATAACAGGATCGAGCTTCCCGGACATTGCTTCTTGGGTTAGGTCCCGCCCGAACCTTGTTAGCGCCTGATATTTGTCTTCAGGGTTCTGATCTGTAACACGTTGTCCGCCGCGAATATCGACCAAGGCTTTAAGAATCTTATCTTTCGTGACGCCGTGGTTTTTTAAAGTCTTCCCGACCGAGGAATTTTTGTCCTCCGCGCATCCGATTAGCAGGTGCTCCGTGCTGACGTACTCATCTTTTAGGTTGGTCGCCTCTTTCCAAGACCTGTCAAATACTGCCGTCAGCGCCGGCGAAACGCGCAGTTCTTGGCTGCCTCCTTGAACCTGAGGTCCCTTTCGAACCGCATCATCGACCTCCGATCTTATGGCTTGTACATCAACTCCTAATTTTTGGAGAATCGGAGTTACAACTCCCTCTTGCTGATCGATTAAAGCGATCAGTAAGTGTTCGACACTAACATCGGGACTCCTCCCTTGGCTCGCGAAATCTTGCGCAGCCTGCAAGGCTTCTTGTGATTTTATTGTTAATCGGTCAAATCTCATTGTGATATTCCTCTCTTTCACAGATTGGTAGTTTTGCTCAAATTGTTAGCTATACTTTGCGCCGGGTATTGTTGCGCTTTCTTTTTACTAGAAATAATTGTTTCTAATAGGACTTACGTAGCACCAGCAGGTCGGGAATCGGAGTTCCCTCGTACAAGGGTCGCGACCTGGAGATCGCTCCTACAGAAGACGCAATTTCCGACAGTGCGGAGTATATCCATTCTAGTGCAGAATAAATGCCAACAATTTCGAGAGGAAAAAGGCGTGTTTTCGGCAGTCTACATGCTGTGCGACGTGCCAGATTGACAGGATGAAATCTAACGGGTAGGAGGTGTGCCGATTTGGCGTATGTATTGGCGGAAAATTACTGTCTTTTACTCCTCAACGACAATTAGTTGGTTCGGACTCACTCCGGTCAAATTATCGACGGTTCCGCTGGGCCACGCAACCTCGATTGATTCGATTCGGCTGCCATCCTCAACTCCGAAGATGGCAGAAAGCTCACTCTGAGAACAGTAGCTGCAGCCACTCTTGATGGTGCGTGTCTGCGTACCGGATGCGGCATGTATCGTTATCTTCGCGCCGATACCGTCACGATTGCTTTTTGTCCCGTTGAGTTTCAGCTTAATCCAATTATTGTTGTTGCCTCCATCATTGCGATAGAGGTGTGCCGGTCCATTGGATGTCGTAACGAGGAGGTCCCAGTCGCCATCGTTGTCAATATCTCCGTAGGCTGCCCCACGTCCAACAATCGGGATTGAAAAATCTGTACCGACGCGCATCGCAACGTCCGTGAATTTTCCCTTCCCCTGATTGCGGAATAGATGGGGTGATTGCGCATAAGTAACCTCGCTCTGAACGGCGTTAATCTCGTTCTCGACATGTCCATTAGCGGTAAAAATGTCAAGCTTACCGTCAAGATCGAAATCGAAAAAGAAACAGCCAAACGTGAGTGTTAGCAAACTCGGGCTCCCGATATAGGCAACCGGGGCATCGTCAATGAAGAAATCTCCTTCGTTGTGATAGAGATTGATCATCTCGTTAGAAAAATTGCCGATGACAAGGCTTTCTCTGCCACTTCCATCGTAATCCCCTGCGTCAATGCCCATGGCGCCCGTCGCAACACCGTTTTCGCTGTAGGCAATGCCGGCGATCATCCCCATTTCAATAAAGGTTCCATCCCCATTGTTCCGATAGAGTTTGTTGGGTTGAGTATCGTTTGCCTCGAATATATCGGGAAACCCATCGTCGTCGAAATCAAAGATACAGACGCCTAGCGATTTGCTCTCCGGGTCCTCGATTCGCGCGATTCGTGACACATCGGCGAAAGTCCCATCACCCCGATTCTTAAAAAGCCGGCTGGATTGCCCTTTGTAAGATTCTGGCGTACAGTACGACTTATTCGTTCCGTCTAGCGTGCAAAATATGTCGGTCTCAATTGTCCATTCAACGTAATTGGCAACGTATAAATCTAAATTGCCATCCCGATCATAATCGAACCAAGCGCAACTCGTCCCAAACCCGGGATTTCTGATTCCCGAACTTACGGTCACATCGGTAAATGTTCCGTCCCCTTGATTCTGGAATAGGCGGTCAGCCTCAAGACAACTGATATAGAAATCTGCATCGCCATCGTTGTCATAATCAGCCACCGCAACACCCATCCCATATAAAGGCACATCAAGCCCCGCCTTCTTGGTAACATCGACAAAAGCACCAGTCCCGGTGTTTCGGTAAAGGCGCATAGTTTGAAGTTTTTCGGTCGGGTGGCCCTCCCAGTCTTTGCCGTTTACCAACAGGAGGTCCTGCCAGTTATCGTTATCGTAGTCTATGAATGCGCACCCTGATCCCATTGTTTCAGGCAGATATTTTTCGCCGAATGCACCGCTGTTATGAACGAAATCAATGCCGGCTTCCTTCGTAATGTCAACAAATTGGGGTAGGTGATTAGATGCATCCGAAGACTGAAAAGCGAGCAAAAGTATAAAGCTGAAAATGTAAACAAACATCCGGTATATCATAATATTGACTTTCATTCCTAGCGTTAATGTGAGCTGTTCCCGCCGTAAATCAAACGCTTTCTTAGTTGTGATTTCACTTGTTCGCGCACCATCCGCCGCGTCCACGGCAGCACCAAAACGAATCCGACAATATCGGTTAACACCCCAGGCGTGATGAGAAGTGCGCCTCCGACGAAAAGCAAGAGGCCTTCTATCAGATGATTGTGTGGGAACTCTCCATTATACAAAGACGTCGTGAGATTCCTATACACCTGTAGTCCTTGAGCCTTCGCAAGAGAGGCGCCGATCAAGCCGGTCAGGAGGACGATTCCTATGGTATGCCACGTGCCTAAACGTCTGCCCAACTCAATCAAGATTGCCATTTCAACCAAGGGCGTGACGATGAAGAGTAGAAGGAGTTTGAGAAACATCAATAACTTCGATCTAAAAATTTCCTTAGAACGGGATAGGTAGCGCCAGGCCGCTCAACAAAAGGTACATGCAAGGATCCCGGAACCTCATGGAATTCACTCCCGAGCGCCTCTGCGAGTTGTAGTGCGGCATGATGGGAACAAAAGGGATCATGTTGACCGCGCACGATGAAAGTAGCCGTATTGGAACACCGAAACCCAATATCTAAAGATGCCAATTCCTGCGATGCGTTCTCTTGAAGAACCTGGAGGTCGCCATAAAGATTGTAGTTACATGTCTGCTTCAGAAGGATAGCAGCCGTAAGGGCATCCGCGTAGGCATCCGGCAAGATTCGTCGGCCATCCTTAGGAAACCCCGGCACTCCATGGGCGCCTAGGGTAACCCGCTCGGCAGTAAGTCTTCTAACTCCTGCTCGAAATGTTTGAAATACGCGCAAGCACATGGCGACAAAATGCGTCCGGTTCGCTAAAGGTTTTAAGTAGTTTACTCCCTTGATGGGCGGACCACACGCGATAATTCGTCTCACCGCAAGGTACGGCGCCTTGAGGAGCAATAGCGACAATATTCCACCCATTGAGTGGCCCATGACGCCGTGCAGCGCCTTTCCTTTAGAGATTTGCTCTGATAAACTTGCGACAACTTTTGAGTACATCGTTAACGTCGCATGACCCTGTGGAATCAGCGGGGTGTGACCGCAGCCGGGCAAATCCAACGCCCACACTTCATACTGAGATGCCAAGTACGGCGCGAGTCGATGCCATCTCCGGCTTGAATCCATCCAGCCATGGACAAGAACTATTTTCCGTCTGCTGCTGCCCCATCTTCTTACAAAAACGGGAATCTTGCCAATTGGTGAAACTTCAACCTCAATATAAAACGTCTCCATCAAATTCGTCCTTCCTTCCTTTCAACCTTCCTATCTTTTATCCCTCAATTGGCGCATGGGAAACGCATCTAAATTTTCTGCTCGGCAAAAGAGAAAATCAGGCTAAGTTTGTGGCAAGTTTTCTAAAGATCGTAGGTTGGGTTGAACGAAATTCGTTAATGATCGTTAATCTTAGAGGCGTTTCCGAGTCCCCACTTTGCATGAATATGCCAAAAATATGAGTGAAACCCAACATTAATCGTAAATTCTACCGCTATGAGACATCCTCTAAATTAGATGCGTTTCCTCTGTCCATTCACGCATTCTTTCTTCCCAATTTGAGCATAAACTGTTATACTAAAACTCCCTTCTCATCTCCCTGACGAATCTAGACGTTCTTCGGAACTATACGCGGGTGCCAACGCTTGTATTCCACGAGAAGGAATTATAACACTAGGATTAGCATATGCTCAAGTCGATTGTCATATCTGTGGTATTGTCGAAGTGGGGCTGTCTCACGATTAACTCGGTGGGTAAACCAATGCTTAACCCCATCGTCAAATAATGCTGATATTTTCGGTCTGGCGATCCATAATGTAAGAGGGCTCGGATGAGACTTGTAGAGGGAATTTCAGTTGGATTCGCTGCAATCCGCATAAATAAGATGCGTTCGCTGCTGACTATGTTCGGCATCATTATCGGCGTGGCATCTGTACTTGCGATGATAGCAATTGGCGATGGCGCCAAGCTTGTTGTCCTCCAAGACGCCGAAAAACTGGGCGGTCTTAATCAGTTCACGATGTATCGCAGCTCCCACATAAGAAAAGGCAATCGATGGGTGCCGAACCGGAGTAGCGAATATTTTGAATATGACGACGTGTTAGCTATTGAAGCCGAATGTCCTTCTGTAAAATTGGTCGTGCCCAGAATACCCCAGTGGCGAGGTGTTCTCGTTCAATCCGCCGATGGAACGGAAACTCGCGCCGGATATAATGGCGTTAACGATTCATTCCCGGCATCTATGCAATGGGACGTCCAACAGGGACGATTCATCTCGACTGAAGACATCAACAACCGTACGAAGGTTTGCGTTCTCGGGTCGGAAGTCGTGAGTGAACTGTTTGGCAATCGCAATCCGATTGGCGAGGAAATAAAGATAGCTCGCGGCACCGGTTACCGCCGATGGGAGAGAGAGAAGCAGGATCGGAGTACTGAACGCTTCACCGTTGTTGGCACGATGATGTCGCGTGGCAGAAGCCTACGCTTCGGTTGGAACCTTGATAACATCATTTTCATGCCCCTTACGACCGTTCAACAGCGGTTCACGGGAAACGACCGAGTTGTCATGCTCTCTGTTCACGCGAAGAGTGCCGACCTGCTTGACAAAGCAACCGAGGAGGTAAAATCTGTCATTAGGAAAAGACACCATAACCAAGATAATTTTTTCAACGTCTGGGTTTTGAAGGAAGGCATGGAGCAACTGGAGAAGATTAGCAAGGTAATTAAAATCACGCTTGGTGTAATTGCCGGATTTTCATTGCTCGTCGGCGGTATCGGCATTATGAACATGATGCTGGTGTCGGTCACTGAGCGCACTCGGGAAATCGGCCTACGAAAAGCAATCGGTGCCAAGCGGCTAGACATTCTCTTTCAGTTCTTGGTCGAAGCTGTTTTAATGTGCAGCGCGGGGGGACTGATCGGCCTCGGGTTGGGCGTCCTTGCGGGCAAAGGTATGGCGCACATTGCTGTTAGCATCGTCAAGATTGTACCGGAGTGGCCCGCCATAATATCAACGGAGTGGATGGTTATTTCGGTGGCAGTTTCAGCCGCAATTGGCATCTTTTTTGGGCTGTATCCTGCAATTCGAGCGTCGGAACTATCACCGGTTGAGGCATTGAGAACGGAATAGTCAGTCACCTCCAACTTAAGAATTCTCTCCCATCGAAGCCTGTGCCCGGTAAACCAAAATCGGTAGGCAAGGATTAAGGGAGTGAACAGCGAGTGCGATAGCGTTGCCATAGAGAACCCTTTCCAAGCGCACCTACGAGACTGGATAAATACCGGTTCGGCTAGGAAACCGGCAACTGTTTAGTGCATCGTTTGGTTCGTCGTATTACAGTTCGTCGCACGACCGATCTGGGCATGTAAGCCCCCGATTAGCCGGAATTAGCATTGTACTTCCCTACTCGGCGCGTTCGCTGCCCCCCGCTCGGTCTGGATTGGCAAATCCAGACCGATGGACTAAACAATTACGGAAACCGAACCTACCACTGTACATAAAGAATTTTTGGTTTTACTATAAATCACGTAATCAATGCACTCGCGTTTTATAGAAATGGTATGAACTAGTACACTTGCAATAGTCTAAAGGCGATCAAGATGAATATCATCGAATGCGTTTCTGTAGGAATTTCTAGCCTGCGCCGCCACACATTGCGCACCTCGTTGACCATTTTGGGCATTGTTGTTGGAGTGGGCGCGGTCGTGAGTATGGTGTCGGTCGGCGACGGCTCCCGCGCCATGGTTCTGAGGGAGATTGAACGTACCGGTGGAATAAACATGATCGAAATCTACCGAGACGATTGGGACAAGCAGTCGGGCACATTGACCCGCGCAGCCGGTCGAACGGTACGGAGCAAACGCTGGAAACGCAACCGCGCGGAGCATTTGGAAACTTCCGACGCATACGCCATTCTTGAGAAAGCGAAAGGGGTCACACACGTTATTGCCGAAGATGACATGGGCGGCTGGAACGTCAACTATCAAGGCACTAGCAAGGAATCACGCATTGTCGCATCTACAGCCGGCTACGATCACTCGCACAACTGGTACCCGCAGATAGGTCGATTCTTCACGGAAGAAGAGGTGGACGCAGCCAGTAATGTCGCCGTAATCGGTTCTAAAATCTATGAAGACATATTCATAAATGCGGACCCGATTGGCGCTGAGATTAAAGCGACACGCACGAGTTCGAGGAGGGGGCGTCGTTATGACGTGCGTCTCACGGTTATCGGGGTCATGGAGGAGAAAGGTGACGCCATGGACACTCAAGGCTGGGACAATCGCTTTATCATTCCGATTACGACACTCCAACAGAGATTCAAGGGAAGAAAGGACATTGAGCGTATCCGGGTTGAAGCCGAAGACGTAGACAACGTTGCGTCCGTGAAAGAGGATTCAAAACGCATATTGGGAAGAATACACAACAACTCGGGCGACGAGTATCAATACTGGACCGCGACAGAGGAACTTGCCACCGCCGAAAAAATCGGCGGAACCATGAAAGCGTTAATGGGAGGTATTGCCGGAATCGCACTTGTCGTGGCAGGGATCGGCGTGATGAATATAATGTTGGTCTCCGTTACCGAGCGAACGAAGGAAATCGGTTTGCGAAAGGCACTTGGCGCTAAACGGCGCGACATTTTGTTGCAGTTTCTCATAGAAGCCGGTACGCTTACACTGTTCGGCGGAATTTTAGGTGCTGTACTTGGCATATTCATGGGGCAAGGTACCGCGGCACTCATTGAAAAATACGTGTGGCCCGGCAGTAATTGGCCCTCCGTCATTTCTTTGAGCACAATCATTCTCGCGATGACGGTCTCTATAAGCGTAGGGATTTTCTTTGGACTATATCCCGCCAATAAGGCTGCCAAGTTAACTCCGGTCGAAGCGCTGAGATCGGAATAGCACTCAATGGTTAATTAGTAGTCTCTGATTGTCACTCCAAGAAGGAACTTGTATAACGTGAACAAGAAAATTGTTGGCATTATAGTTATTGTATTTGTCGTGGCTATTGTCGGAATACTCAGACTGAGGGGAGTGGATATCCAGTTTGGGGTTAATATAGTTCCTAAATCAACCATTGATGGCAATGGCAAGTCCGCCGAGAAAAAGGTTGAAGTTGTAAAGCGCGGGGATTTCCAAACGAGGATTAGCGCAACCGGTAACCTTGAACCTTTGGTTGATGTTGAGGTCAAATCAAACGTCGAAGGCGAGGTCGTGCGGTTGTATGTCAGCGAGGGAGAACATGTAGAGCAGGATCAGGTCTTGCTTGAGATTGATCCGGAGCAAATCCAGGAGGGTGAAAGACAAGCCAAAGCCAATGTCAAAGCAGCCGAAGCGCAACTTGAACAGGCAAAGCTAAACATTAATCTGAAAATTGAGGAACTTAACAGCAGGTTGAGGCAGGCAAAAGACAGCGTTGAAATCGCCAAAGCGAATTTGACTACGACGAAAGCGACCTCCGGCACACAACTTACGCAAGCAGATACACAAATTCAAACCACGAAGAACGATCTAGCGCAAGACAACATCGCTTTAGAACAAGCGAAGATTGCTCTCACACAAGCGGAGTTAAGGCTGGCTGAACTCGAGGTGGAACGCGACTCGGCGAAGGTTGCACTGGATACTGCTAAAGCCGAATTGAAGCGGAGTGGGGAACTGTTCGATAAGAAACTCATTGCCAAGAAATCGCTCGAAGAGGTCGAAACGAGACATGCTACGTCGCTATCCCAGTATAATAGTGCCGTGAAGCGCTTTGAGTCTCAACAGCAAGCCGTCAATTCTCAAAAGAAGACCATTGACGCGAGACAAAGTGCGATTGAAACTCGCAAAGCCACACTGGAATTTCAGGAATTAAATCGCGGAAAATTGGGGGAAATGCGACAGGCACAAGAAAAAGAGTCGCAACTTCAGTTGCAAATTGCCGAAACACGTCTCACAGAGATACAAAAGTCAATCAAGGCGGAGGAGGAGGTCACGAAACAGACGAAAGTCGGTGCGGAAGCCAACCTACTGCGAAACCAGAGTAGCTTAAAAAATCAGGAGGAACGTCTAGAGTGGACCACCATAAAAGCACCGATGGCAGGCGCCGTTACCTTGTTGGAGATAGAGGAGGGGGAAATCGTCACGTCCGGGCGATCCGCGTTCTCCCAAAGCCCGCCGCTCATGACAATTGCCGACCTTTCAAAGATGGTCGTCAAAACCTACATCAACGAAGTTGATATGGAACGCCTTCGACTCGATCAAGAAGCCGAAATCAAGGTTGATGCATTTCCGAAGAAGAAATACAGGGGGCGCGTGGCAGAGATTTCTCCCAGTGGAGAAGAGCGTGACAACATTATTACATTTGAGGTGATGGTCGAAGTCGTCGGTTCTCTTCCAGAGCTGATGCCCGGCATGAGCGCTGATGTTGATATCATCACCTACAAGGAAAAGAATGTCCTGCTACTGCCGATCGATGCGATTGAGGACAAAACCTCCGTCACTGTCACTGCGAAAGTTAACGACGCGTCTCCCTTCAAAGAGAAACAACCCATTGAAATCATGACGCCAACCGAGAAAACCTTCAAAGGACGAGTGATGTCGATTAGTGGATCCACTTTGGAAATCAGCCTTGACAGTGCGCAGCGAGGATTGCGTCCCGGCAAAATGACCCTCGCCCTTTTGGCTAAGGGAAAACAGATAGCGGATGGTGTCCCCGGCACAATTGACGTAGTCAAGGAAAAACTTGTGATTTTGGATGACGGAGAAACGGAAGAAAAACGCAAGGGGCAATCAAAAGGAAGGAAAATCCCGATTGAAACAGGTATGCAAAACGAAACGGAAGTGATTATCAAGAGCGGTTTGTTTGAAGGTGATCGCGTAGTGTTGCCATCCCGAAATAAATCATCCGAAGATATGTGGCGACGAAGACGAGGTTAACCTTTTCGTTCGTTCTAAGTAAAAGCGTCTCATTTTATTGGGGCGCTTTTTTTGTTTTTGAAACAATTACAATCGATTCAAGCACTCTGCAAAAGGGACATCGGTCAGCCAACGTTACCACTGTCGTGATTGTAGGGTGGGATCTGCGATCATCAAATCGCAGATTTCTTCTCTTACCGCCCACCATCTCCATACGCGTTGCTTAAACCACACACTCAGCTCAATCGATATTTTCGTCATTGCATTCCAACCCATCCTGATATATCATAATCTCCGATTCTCATCACAATCGCGCATCAAGGAGTCATGTGTGAAGATTACGATTCTCGGTTCTGGAACCTCCACGGGTGTACCCGAATACAAATGCGAGTGCGATACATGTGAAGACGCTCGACGCACCGGATCAAAGAACTATCGCACCCGCCCGTCAATTCACATCGAAAAAGATGGCAAACACCTACAATTCGATCTTGGCCCCAACTTTATGGATCAGATTGACCGTAACAAGGTGGATTGGATTGACGCAGTTGTATTCACGCACTGCCATGCAGACCATGTCAGTGGGACAAATGACATTGTAATGCCGTGCCGAAAGCAACAGATGGACATGCCGATTTATGGCCCCGAGGAAACAATACGAATTTTGCAGCGCAATTTTGATTATATGTTCAGTAAGAATTCATACCAAGGCGGCGGCATAGCCCACCTCATTCCAAACATCGTCGACGGGAAATTCCAGATTGAGGAGTGCGAACTATTACCCATTCCCGTCGAACACGCTGCCGTGCAAACCTACGGCTACCGAATCGACAACTTCGGTTATATTCCCGATGTTAAGCACCTGCCAGACGCTTCAAAGAAACTGCTGCGCGGAATTGACGTGCTGATTATTGACGCACTCAGTTTTAATTCGAAGCACCCAACCCACTTCTCCGTACACGAGGCGATCGCGGTCAGCAACGATTTACAGCCGAAAGCAACCTATTTTACCCACATCATGCACCGCCTCGATCACCGCCATTTCCCCGCACAGTGCGAGGACCAAAATATCGATCTTCCCGAGAATGTCTACCTCGGCTATGACGGTCAGGTGATTGATATTTCCTAGCACAAAGCATTACTCAGACAGAGATCGCGCCAGTATCTTGGTGTCATCCTATCTGAAAATTCAGCTTTCAGAATTTATGCAAACCGATGCTGTTGCCGGCAGGATCGATGAACATACCCATGTGTCCCATTCCACCGGGAATGGGCGTCGGCGGCACAATCGTTTTGCCGCCAAGACTCTCCGCCTTGTCCAAACAAGCCTGAATGTCATCCACCCGAATGTAGATGGAGACATAGTTTGGCGGCATATCGTCGGTCGTTTGCATAATGCCCCCGGGAATGCCTCCCTCGACATTCTCAATGTACCAGTAGTCACCGGCTGGCGCATGACGCGCGATTTTCCAATCGAAGAGGTCACCGTAGAACTCCTTCAATCTTTCCCCATCACGTCCTGCGACTTCAAAATAAACGACAGGTTTTCCCATAAATCCCTCCTAACTCCCTTGGGTTAGCCAAGTATTAAGAATCAACCTTACATTTTGTGGAAGAAAGGAATTGAAGATCTGCGAGTCCATCCAGTTTTCCCTTCTTCCAATCTCCCATTCCTCTTCCTGCTACTGATCGCCTTGCCCCTCCGGCGACTTGTAGAGTCCGATACAGTTGCCGCTCGGATCACTGAACATCGCAATCGAACCAACATCATCGCGGATAAGCATTGGCGGCACAATGGTCTTGCCGCCTAGGCTTTCGACTTTGTCCAGATACGCTTGGAGATCATCTACCTGAATGTAGATGGTGACATGGTTAGGCGGCATGTCCTCGGTCGTCGGCATAATTCCTCCTCCGATTCCACCCTCCTCCGCACACACCCCTGCGTAGTTGTTTAGATCATCAGCCACGGTTAAATTCCAATCGAAGAGCTCCGTGTAAAACCCCTGAAGCTGTTCACCATCTCTACCACCGATTTCAAAGTGTACTACGGGTTGTCCCATTGTTCTTCTCCTTTGAGAGGGATAATTAGTGCGCTCGCCATGAGCATCATGCCGGAATTTTAGACTAGCGCCATCGAATTCGTCAAGGCGAATTTAGGGTAATTGCGTGGAAAGCGCACCCGATTATGGAAGCTAAACTGATATCAAACGAGCGGATAGCGAGTGCGATAGAACTCTCAAAGAGTTCCCATAGAAATCCCGGAGAAATTCCTGTGCGACAAAACTCCCATAGAAATCCTTCTGAAACCATCAAACCGAATACGAAATCTCATTCGACCCACAATGGTTTGTAGTAGTGCAATTCATTCCACGTCGTGTTTTTAGGTGCAATCTTCAATCAAAAAAAGGGGGATTTCGCCTCTTTTCTTATCTTAAATGGAAACCCGTTATTTGCATGTCCGGTTTAAATCACGGCAACCACAACGAACAATCTTTCGCCCCAAAATTTGATGTGATAGTCCAAATTTTAGTGTGGACATCAAGGCATCTCATGGAGTATTATGGAAGCCTAGAAACGGATGATAAATGTCCTAGACCTATAATCTTGGAACGAAGGGAAGACGTATCGAACAACGACAACAATGGCGCGCAACACTACCACAACTCGACTATCTAGCTTACTTTTGATAGGCATAGTCCTAATTACTCTCGTAACGGCTGAACTCTTCGTTAGAAAACTATTTGCAGAGAAAACCGAAGCCAGCCCGTCCAGTCAGAATCTCTCACCCTCGCAGTCCGAATATAGGGACCGCCTTGAGAATTTCTATGACGCGGTTTTCAACCTTCCGAATCTAACCGAAGCTCGAAATCTTATAACCTCCGACTACATCGATCACAATCCCATCGATCCCAAATCTGTATCTGGAATTGATGGTCTGAAACATACCGCGAAACTGCTTCGCACCGGTTTCCCCGATCTCAATATTCGTGTCAAAGATTCGATCTCTGGTCGAGACAGAATAGTCGCTCGCATCAGAGTGCGAGGAACACATCAGGGCGAATTCATGGGGGTCAAGCCCACAGGCAAGCAAATCGACATTTCGGCAATCGAGATATACGGAATCGTTGGCGAGAAATTCAGTGAACGCTGGGGACATCTGGATGGTATCGCGCTACTTCAGCAGTTGGGCGTGATTCAGTCACAAGACGCTCAAGACGACCCGTCCGAAGGTGCCAAAGAATTATCAGAAGAAGGACTGGAAAGGGATGCTGATGGAACCCGAAATCTGACGGACCTAAACGATTGGGAAAAACTCAAAGCCGCTTTCATGCACGAGATTGGACGTGTGCGCATTGTGGCGCTTGTCTCTCCAAACTGACCACTATGTCGTCGGGGGGTCTCCGAAATCAAAAACGTACTTGATAATTCTTCAGATGATTACCCTGCTGTGTATGTTGTCTGGCAGCCCGTTCTTCGCAGTGACGACCGCGAGGCTGCGGAAAGACGCGCGAGCGAATTTGCCGACGATAGGATTCACCACTACTGGGACAAAGAAAGATTCACCGGAAAATTGTGGAAGCCGGTCCTTGGCACGCGGGATATTCCGTGGGATGTTTATTTCCTGTACAACACGGATGCCCAATGGGAGGAGATTCCTACGTCTCCAGATTTCTGGATGCGTCGGATGACCGAAGGAAAAATCCCGCGGTTTTTGAAAAAGGTCAGGGAAATTTTAGGCAAATAAATCCGCAGGTACCAAAATCCCCTTTAGACTTAAGTGATTCCTACGTGGGTCATTCTGCACCTTGACACTCTTGTCTTAACCCGTTTCTCCGTCTTCATGCCCGGTTTGTATAAGTGCAGTTCATGTCATCTCTGGTTCTTCTCGTTTTCAAGTCTTTCTGCACTCCCATCTTTCGTCCCTCCACCATTCCCACCCTCCTTTTTTCCAGTTAGTTTAGTATTCTGAAAATCAATACCACGATACCGACTGCAAAACAGTAGTATGAGAATCCCGAAAAATGTCCCCGATCAATCACAGCTAGCAGGACGCGCAATGCAATATAGCCGACCAAGAACGATGTCAGTGTACCAACAACGACAGCCATCGGGTTCACTGATATGCTCCCCACGTCCTCGAGTTTAAGCAAAACTGCGCCGAGGATTGCAGGAATGGAGAGAAGAAATGAAAACCGTGCTGCCTGCTTCGGCGAAATACCTAAAAGTAGCGCCAAAGAGATTGTAGCACCCGACCTTGAAATTCCGGGTGTGATAGCTAATCCTTGGGCTATCCCGATAAGCGGTGAATGCCAAAACCGTAAGCGCCTATCCACATGAACGGTGCCCCGCAGGAGTCGTGGTAATTGTAGGATAACGCCTGTAGTTATCAACATCACCGCGACCATTGTCGGTTTGATAAAGAGCGCCTCAAGCTCCTGCTTAAACACGATGGCGATTGCTCCCGTTGGCACTGAACCGAGTAGGATAAACCAAATCAGCTTGAGGTCGGTTGAGCCGTTTATGGTGGAAATCGGTCGTCGGTAAAACCGAGGATTCCCAATAGCCGAAAGGCTCGCACCTGCAAGTTTCCGGATTGATCGTTTATACGCGATAACAACCGCACCGAGGGTGCCGAGATGTAGCATGACATCGAAAAATACCTGCGACTCTTTCAATCCCAGAAAATGTTGCATTAACGCCAGATGTCCGGAGCTACTTACCGGCAAGAATTCTGTCATGCCCTGTATAATACCGAGCACAACCGCCTCGAGAATAGTCATATCATTAGTTTAACGCAACGGGCTTACCGAAGCCGATTTTTTCTGTGTATCAATACAAACTATAGTCATTCCGACCAGTAATTACACATATTCGATCTACGTAGTTCGGCTTGTAGTGGCGCAATTCATTGCGCGTCCTGCTCTTGACCCGCCGTGCGGTTCGACGTAGATACGGGCAATGAATTGCCCTACTACGAACTTTCGGCTGTTCAAGTGCATAAATCTTAATATATGAAAATATAAATCGGAATGACTATATACAAAATCAGTTTTAATCTGCTAATCGCCCGTGACACGGCGACTAATAAGACTCGGGTTTTCCGGCACAACTTGATACCACAAAAAACGCCCCGCTTAAACTGTTGGTTACTAGTTTAAGCGGGGCGTTGTAGTTACTGGAAATTTACTTCGTCTACTTGGAAATCAGCATTTTGCGCGTAGCAGCAAAACTGTCCGTTTTCAGAGTATAGAAGTAGACACCTGAAGCGACATGCTCGCCGGTATCGTTGCGCCCATCCCAATACGGGGCAGTGGAGCGTGTCATGTAGAAGCCAGCCGGTTTCATTCCCAGATCCAGTGTCCGTACAAGTTGACCGGACGCGCTATAAATCTGAATGGAAGCGAAACTGGACTCGCTGAGTTGGAACGGCATCCACGTCTCTGGATTGAACGGATTGGGGAAGTTTTGTGCCAGTCGCGTCTGTTCCGGATGTACATCACCAACCACCAACGACAGACGCAGGTAAGCCTGTCTGATGTCCGCAATGTCAACCGTGTGCGCGAATGGTCCTGACACGATATTTCCGCGGTCATCAACCACCGTGATTTCCAGCCGATCGCCAGCCTCTATGACACTATTCCGATTGAGATTCGCCCAAACAGCCGTGGAGTGAATCTTGCTCGATGAGATTGGCTCGGTTGCAACTGCGCCGGTGCGCAGGTTCTTTGCTACCAAAGTGTAGTTCGTATGCGGATCGGCATTTTGTAAATTGCCACTTATAGCAAATGCCCACGCATCTCTGAAGGAATTGATACCCGGCGCCGTGGCGGTCGATTGGTTATCCCACGCGGTTCCTTTGAAGGTAACGGAACCATCGTCCGGTCCACCGTTCGGTGTGTTGACGATGTAACCCATACCGCCTTCGATAGCGAATCCATCACCGCCTTCACCTGCCGTAAATCCGACGAATTTCTGACTCGCCGCGTCAAGTTTAATGACGACGGTAGCGCCTACCGCGTCCGCGAAGGATTGGGCAGTGAACGCCTCTTCCGGCATCAGCGGCAGAGAAATCATGTTTAGCCCTTTATCTAACATCATGGAGAAAGATGCCATCTCTGGCTTCGGAATTTCTGGCACTTCCGGAGTTTCGGGAGTCTCTGGTACTTCTGGAGTCTCAGGGGTTTCTGGCATCTCCGGAGTTTCTGGTACCTCTGGAGTCTCTGGTACCTCTGGGGTTTCAGGGGTCTCTGGAACTTCCGGAGTTTCGGGAGTCTCCGGCACCTCTGGAGTCTCAGGAGTTTCTGGCATCTCCGGGGTTTCAGGAGTCTCTGGTACTTCTGGAGTTTCAGGAGTTTCCGGCATCTCCGGGGTTTCGGGAGTCTCTGGTACTTCTGGAGTTTCAGGGGTTTCCGGCATCTCCGGAGTTTCAGGAGTCTCTGGTACTTCAGGGGTTTCAGGGGTCTCCGGAGTCTCAGGGGTCTCTGGCACCTCTGGAGTCTCAGGAGTTTCTGGCATCTCCGGGGTTTCAGGGGTTTCTGGCGCTGGAACAGTGATTACACCATTTGCGGTCGTTACGGCTAGCAGTGCGGTGAGGTCAGCGGGATCTGGAATCTGCACATTCGCGATCTGCAACGATGAGCCCTTAGCCTCAACTACATCGAATGTCAATGTCAACACCGTACCCATCTCGGCGCCTTGTCCCCCTGGGCTTATCCCTGTGACACTTACCACGGCAAGACCGGTATTGGGCCCCTCCGCTATATCCACGGCCGCTGGGGGAATAAGGATCAATGCGCCGGGAAGAAAATCGCCGACTTCAACTCCGACAAATGATAGCGCAGTTGGATCAAATACGATGTCAATTGTATAACCAGTGACACCCGCTGCAGCACCGCTTATATCGACATTAGCGGTAAGTTGCTCTCCTGCCGCCGGGGACTCAACCTCCGCCGGATCTATCGAAAGAACCGCTTGACCATATGTTGTCCCATGAAGAGCAAACAACATCATCAAAACGGTGAAAAGTGAGAATAACGATCCTCGGTTAACCATCTTCTGGCTCTTCATCAAAATTACACCTTTCATATTATGTTTGTCATTTCAAGAAATGTGGTACTGAACATCTCAATTCAAGAAATGGTTGTGAAATTCCAAAGCGTGTCATGAAATCAGTGTATAACACGCCAATTTTCTGTTGTACCCAAATCTATTATGGGGATGACCAAAATATAAAGATACTATATTATAACCCATGTGAACAAGCTTTATCAATAAGTTTTTTTGACTAATTTATTGAATTATACAGATTTCTTTAACGATCTCGCGACTCACGAGCGTTCTATTTCCAGAGGAGATGGAAATTTACATATGTTACAGCCGAGAGACTACTTTGTTTTTGAAGTCTCAGGCGTCGCTTCATCCCAATCTAGCGTCTCCCCATCTCTCAACACTTACTCTCTTTTACTGGAGTACCGGCTATTGTCCACAGCCTTCCACCCTTCCCTTCTTCCAATCTCCCACCTTGAAACCTAATTGTGCTTTTTTGGCATGAATGTTACAATACACCGTGCTCTGCTAACAATGCTTCCCGTTGTTCCTGCTATCGCCTACAATGACGACACGAGTTGCCACTGATGACAATCACGAGAACGGCGTGCTATACATTGTGAGCACCCCTATCGGCAATTTGGAGGACATTACCCTGCGCGCTATTCGCATCCTCAAGGAGGTGGACCTAATCGCCGCAGAGGATACTCGACGCACGCGCCAGTTGCTCAGCTACTATGACATCCACACGCCGCTGACAAGCTACTTTGATGGAAACCAGAAGAGCAAAAGTGAGAAACTGATTGCACGATTAAAGGCGGGGGAATCAATCGCCTTGGTATCGGAAGCCGGGACACCAACGATTTCCGACCCGGGTCATCGACTCGTCGTTCAATGCATCGATGCAAACGTTAATATAATTCCAATTCCGGGAACAACCGCATGCATTACGGCGGCATCAGTAGCTGGAATGCCGTTAAACGCTTTTGTCTTTGAAGGTTTCCTCTCTCCAAAGTCGGGGAAACGGAGGAGGAAATTCACCGAAGTGTGCGGAGAAAAACGGACGCTCATCTACTACGAATCTCCCCATCGGATCATGTTCTTCCTCCAGGATGCTCTAGAAATTCTAGGCGATCGTCACATCGTCGTTGCGCGCGAATTGACAAAAAAGTTCGAAGAGATTTTTCGTGGCTCTGTAAGCGAGGCAATCCGGAAATTCCAAGCTACCCCTCCCCGCGGAGAGTTTACCATTCTAATTGAGGGCAATAGAAAATGACCCGGAGAAAACTGTACAACTAGAAATACCGTCCGTAAAAACAACCTTAACCCTTCACATACTACAGAGAAAACACGGCTTATGCAATCCCCCCACGGTATTAGATTCGAAGCGTTTCGCGCCCCGGTAATGGCAAAGAACGGCATGGTTACATCGGCGCATCCCCTTGCCTCGCAAGCAGGAATTCAAGCCATGATGGCAGGCGGGAACGCAGTTGATGGAGCAATAGCGACTGCGGCTGCCCTCGGCATCGTTG
The DNA here is from genome assembly GCA_965220415.1 of Candidatus Poribacteria bacterium. Taxonomy (GTDB): domain Bacteria; phylum Poribacteria; class WGA-4E; order WGA-4E; family JAJDTR01; genus JAJDTR01. The sequence goes on along the minus strand of OZ244829.1, from coordinate 4,911,377 downwards.
ACCCCGCGAATTCCGGTATAGGCGGCGATGGATTCATTATGATCTATTGGGCGGAATCCAACTCCGTTACATGCGTCAACGCAACGGGCCCCGCGCCCTACGCAGCCGCCCGTGAAGTGTATCTCAAAGACGGCGGAATCCCTATGAGGGGTATACGAAGTGTTTCTCTGCCTGGAATTGTCGATGGTTGGCTGTTGGCGCATAACCGTTACGGTGCATTGAAACTAGATCAGGTCTTCGATCCGGCTATCTCGCTGTGCGAAAACGGTTTTCCCGTTGGCGAGAATCTAGCCGCAGGGCTCAGAAGCACGACTCCCTTTTTTAACGAAAACCCATATTCACGAGCCGTGTTCACCGATGACGGCAAGCCTATCGGCGTAGGACAAATGCTGCACAACAAAAATCTTGCCAACACCTTGGAAAAAATCGCTGCCGATGGACGTGGAACCTTCTATGAAGGCGAAATCGCCAGAGAGATTGTGAAGTTTAGCGATGAGTGTGATGGACTGTTTACAGAAAAGGATTTCGCCGACTATCATGCACATTGGGACGACCCCATCCATACCAATTATCGCGGCTACCAAGTCTACGAAATGCCTCCCAATTCTAGCGGTCACATCCTTCTCCAAGAGCTAAACATTGTCGAGTTGTTCGATCTCGTATCGTTGGGACATAACACAACGGAATGCGTTCATCTGATGGTCGAAGCCAAAAAACTCAGTTTTGCAGACCGAGAAAAATTCATAGCGGACCCAAACTGGGTAGATGTTCCGATTGAAGGGCTGTTGTCGAAAGAGTACGCCGCCGCACAGGCGAAACGCATCGACCCCGGCCGAGCAGCCGTGGATGTACCTGCCGGTGGGCCTGAGCTGTTTGGAGATACGACCTGCTTCTGTGTCGCTGACGGCTGGGGAAATGTCGTTTCTATGCTACAGAGCATACAGATGGGATTTGGTTCGGGCTTAATCGCGGGCAACACCGGGGTATTGCTTAACAATCGCATGACCTACTGGCATCTGGAGGAAGACCATCCAAACTGCCTTATGCCGGGGAAACGCGTTCGCCACACGATGAACCCTGTCATCGTAACTCAAAATGACAAAGCGTTTCTAGCTTGCGGCACACCCGGAGCAGATACACAAGTACAAACCAACCTCCAACTCATTACAAATATCATCGACTTTGGCATGAATGCTCAAGAAGCCGTGGAAGCGCCGCGCTGGCGCAGTCTGCAAAACCCGATGGAGTCGACCGTGCCGCACACTTGTTCCAATAACCTACAACTGGAGAACCGATTTTCTGAAGCGGTGCGTGAAGGCCTTATGCGGAAAGGGCATGAACTGGAGATTTTGGGTGACTGGCACGCTCCCGGAAACGCACAAGTCATTATCCGAGATCCCGACTCGGGTGCGCTCAGTGGAGGATCAGACCCGCGAGTGAACGGGTACGCCATCGGCTGGTGAGGTAGTGGTACACCTCATCAAAAAAGTGGACCACTCACTTGGCAATGCGGAATCCTAGCACAAACTCCGTATAGTCTCTGCTGAAGAAATCAAAACTGATGCATGTGCTGTGGTCGTGATTGTAGTACCAAGCGCCGCCGCAGACCACTCGGAAATCCGGTGCGTCGTCATCATACGGCGTGCTCGTCCATTCCCACACATTTCCGAGCATGTCGTAACAACCGAAAGGACTGGCGCCCTCGGGAAATGCGCCCACGGGTGTTGTGTCTCCGGCACGGAGTTCTGCCGTATTGCAGCGCGGCTTATCAACCTCATATCCCCATGGGAACAATCGGTCATCATCCCCGCGAACGGCGCGCTGCCACTCCTCAAAGCAAGGCAAACGGCCTCCCGCCCAACTCGCGTAATTCTCCGCGTCCTCGGCATTGACCCATGTGACCGGGTGATCTCCCCGTTCCTCCGGGTATGAGGCTGCCTCCCATCCCTTCGGTGTGCGATACCCAGTCTCCTGAATAAATCGCCGATACTGAGCGTTCGTGACCGGATATCGCCCTATTTGAAATTCATCCACCTGAACCGGTTCCAACTCTTCGCCGATTAACACTTCGCCAGCCGGCACATTTACCGTGCTGTCCAATAATCGCAAAGCTCCTTCTCGTATACTCACGTCCTCATGATCGAGTGCATATCCCAACGGCGATGAAACTGATTCAACGGGTGGGGTCAATTCCCTTGGCGTATATTCCCAATTCAGTTCCGCTCTCAGTAGAAGGCGGGCAATATCTGCCAGGGAGTCATCGTAGTGCCAAGTCCAATGCCGATTCAAAAGTTGCTGAAGTGAGTTCGGGTCGCAGCATTGCGCGAGGTTCACTCGCTTTTCCCGTTGATCGTTCCATTCCTTCCCATCCAACTTTTTCAGTTTGATTACCTGCATCGTTTCAACCTAAGATATCTACACCGAGCACACAATAGACATCTTTCCTAATTAACCCTGGGCGCCGCCGATTGAAAATTCATCGGTTTAAAGCTAAAATTGAAGTGCTCAACCTTTCGCTTCGGTGGAACGGTGTGTCTGAAGCTTTATCAAATTAGATCGCATAGCCCCAGCGGGGCGACAGGTGGCAACTTGCGTTTATTGAGTCACGAAGATACAGAGGTTTAGAGTAGAAAAGGAAGCAGGTAAGCGGGTATACATGCAGGAACATATCCTCAATCTCCTGACTGCGTATTTGATCTTTTGGTCAATCAACGCTGTGGAGAAATCCTGAAACGACTGAGATTATTTTGGAAAGATGTCTAATGCGTGAAACGTTGAAAGAACAATTGTAGGGTGGTATCAAAGGACGGATAGTGACCGCGATAGCCAATCCTGCAATAGTAAATTCTCATAGTGAATCCCGTGCGATAGAGATCCCTTGTTCACCATCGTTCTTCAATCCTTGAGATCTCGAGACCGATTGTGGCCTACTATTTGAAAATACGCGAAATACAAGATTAGCAGGCTAATCCGCGGTTACCCCTACCGACGCGTGAATCTGAACAAACCGCCAGTGTCCGTCCTCCTTTTCGAGCACCCCAGTCATGCGCATTGCTAATTCCTCACGAACCCCGGACCACTTGAGGCACCACCGCTGGCGCGTATAAAACCATGCGACGCTACCGCGCTCCTGCACATCAAGATTTTCAAACCTAATGGAGAAATCCTCCGCGCACTCCGCATGATGGCGATAATATTCAAGCGCGTTCTCACCGCCCTCAATCACCTCGTCCACATCTGTCCCGATTTTCACGTAAGATTCCGCGTCAGACATCATTCTCGTCAGACGTTCGACATCCCCTAAAACCAGGGCATCAAAGTATTCCGTGACGGTACGATGCGCACCGGTGAGATTTGTAGAGGGCATCTTTATGCGTGTCTTCAATTCTGGGGCATTGGAGCAGACGGGATGTATAAGAAGGGGAAGCAGACACAAGCGCACCCTACGATATCACCATCCCCTTTGCCGATTGTCGAGAGGCTAACATTCAGCCTCATAGATTCCGTCGAGCGCATCCCACAGCGCAACACTCATCGTCCTGCAAGCGTCCAGCGCCTCTTCCTGTTCGTCCGAGGACAGCAATTCAATCCGATCCAGCAGCTTTTCGCTCTCATGCTGGTTGTGCGAGTGGACTTCAAAGTAGGGTTCCACGGTTTGAGGAAGGTTGTAGAAGGATTTTAAGCCCTCAAGTTTCGACTGGGCGGTGGCAGGTTGTTGGGATTCGAAGGCGTAAAGCGCTCCAAGTGCGGTGGTCGGAACGGAAAAAAGACGCTGCGCTGTATCGACCAGTTTCCTGACCTGCGCGATCTGCGCTCGCCCAGCCTTGGTACCCAAGCCTTGGGCAAAATCGTTCCACAGTTCCAGATGCCCTCTTTCCTCTTGAGCGATTTCGTAATCCGCCAGTGTCTCCCACCCACTTGGCATAAGAGAAATGAGTGCACCATATTCGCCGGCATAGGTGCGCAGTGCTTCCTGAGGTAATGTCCCATCGCTCCACGCCTGATAAAACTGGGTTTCAAGCAAATTCCAATTTGCGATTGTCTCGTCTAGTCGATGTTTTATGTTCATGTTTCAACCTCTTCTCCATCTCTACGAATTTATGACACTGTTCTCGATTATAGCACACGGTATAGTTTCAGTCAAGCCAACCGAATCGATCAATCTTCAATGGTTAAATCCTTGATTTTCTTCCCTCTCTTTGCACTAGCACTCTGTGGCTGTTTTCGGACCTTAAGCCGTGTTTGCCTGTGTCGATTCGTGCCTATTACTTCCATCCTTCCGATCTTCCATTCTTTAAATACTCACACTTGCTTAACTGAGCAAAACATGTTATAATTACAATGCCCTAATACCAGCCCAAGTTAACTGGCTAACTTGTCAGACCATAGGCGGAAGGAAAACCCAAATGGCTTACTATATTACAGATGAGTGCATCGGATGCATGGCGTGCTTAACGAACTGCCCCGTTGATGCAATCACCGGTGATCGGAATAAATTGCACATCATCGATCCGGGCGTGTGTATTGATTGTAGCGCTTGTGGAATGGTCTGTCCTGTTGAGGCTATTCGAGACCAGCATGGAGAGGTCTGCAAATTCATAAGGCGTCCGACGCATAGACCCATTGCAGTCATTTACGAAGAACTCTGTTCAGGATGTGATTTTTGCGTACACATCTGTCCCTGGGATTGCCTCGAATTGAAAGATCCCGAGACAGGTGAACACGCCGAGAGTTTCTTCGGGATTTGCGAACTCGTCAAACCCAAGGATTGTGTCGGTTGTAAACTCTGCGAGGAAGTCTGCATTAAGGACGCAATTCGAGTTGAGTCGCCGGTGCTTGTTGAACTAGAAGAAGCTGCGGACTAAGAAACTCGCACGGATCATGATTAAAAGCATGACGGCGTACAGCCGCAAGGAGGGGTACATCTCCTTCGGCACCTTGACAATTGAAGTAAAGACGTGGAATCACCGCCACTCCAATGTGTCCGTCCGACTCCCGCCCCTCCTCTCGCAGTTTGACCATCCCATTCGCACTGCGGTACGGAATCGCATACACCGAGGACAAGCGCAAGTCAGTATTGAACTCTCCAAGAACGACTCGGACACGGATTCCCACCTAAAGTTCAACCTCGCTTTGGCGAGACAATATCACCAAGGTCTTGCCGAAATCCGAAACGAACTCCAGTTACAAGATGAGATCTCGTTGGCGGTATTGGCGCGGCTTCCCGGCGTTTTCAATCTCGATGAACCGACAATTGATGAACAGTCCGCGTGGATCGAAGTCCAACCACTTCTAGAGCAAACGCTGGATGGCCTGGATGAGATGAAACGAGCGGAAGGTCAAGTGATGTCTGAAGCGATTCTCGAACTCTTGAAATCAATTCAATCTTACCTTCGGGAACTTGACGGTGCACGCGGGAATCTGGTCGAAACAACCAAGAGCAGGTTAGAGACCCGTTTGAATGAACTCTTTGAGGGACAGATTGAGATTGATGAGAATCGCATCATGATGGAAGCCGGCGTAATAGCGTCACGCTCCGATGTCACGGAAGAACTTGTCAGGCTCGATAGCCACTGCGCACAATTTGGGAATTACCTAAGTGCGAAGGAACCGGTCGGCAGACAACTCGATTTTCTACTTCAAGAGATGAATCGCGAGGTCAACACCATTGCTTCGAAAGCCTCATCAATGGCACCCTCTTCCGTCTGTGTTTCTCTCAAGACCGAAATCGAAAAGATTCGAGAAATCGTTCAGAATGTCGAATAAGCCGCTTACCCGCCAAGGTTCACTGATTGTCATTTCAGGCCCATCCGGCGCCGGCAAAACAAGCGTTATTGACGCACTCCTCCAATCCGACTCAACATTGACATGTTCTGTCTCTGCGACGACGCGTCCCCCTAGACCCAATGAGATTAACGGCGTCAACTATCATTTCCTATCACCTTCTGATTTTGAAACGCGCGTCAAGAAAGGCGAATTCGTCGAGTGGACCCGGTACGGTGGATACTGTTACGGTACGCTAAAGTCGGAGATTGAGTCGCTTTTGGCGGAGGGCAAAGATCTAGTCTTCGAGATTGATGTCCATGGTGCTATGGCGCTCAAGGCGTGGAATCCCCGGGTTCTATCCATCTTCATTTTGCCACCCTCGTTCGCGATCCTAGAGAAACGCCTCACCCGCCGACAAACCGAATCACATCAAGAACTTCAGCAACGCTTGGCAATTGCTAAATCTGAGATTGCATGTTTAGGAGATTATGACTACTGCGTGATAAATCCTGATGGCAATATAATTCAAGCCGTGCAACAGATTCGTCACATTATTGCTGCCCAACGCTGCCGAATAAATGAGTCGTTCATAGCTTGGACCTCCCAAGAATTCCAAAAAGCGTGATAGAGTTCCCATAGCCCCCCATAGGGATCAAGTTAAGGGAGTTCGTCTAGTACTGGTGGAGTTCTTCGCCGCAAAATCCTTGACTTAGCCCCCATAGGGCGAGGAGTAAATCTCAATCTCACCCCATACGGTAGGTGCGGTTTCCAACCGCACCGGCACCTACGGAAGCCAGCGTCATGAGTCATCTTCTGTGGTGCACCCATCAACGAATGGGTTGGTATTCCGTTGCCCATGTCTACATGGAGATTAACAGTTTAAGACATTAGAAACCGAGCGACTTGTGACCCAAAACGCATAACTTGATCCTTATGGAGTTCCCATAGAAACCCCCTACCCACCAGCCTCTGCCACGGGCTATGTGCGCTTCATGTCGCTCAACCGTTTTCCAATCTCGCGGGGATCTGTAGGCACGTCATTGCATCCGAATAGATGCGACAAATGATAGTCTGCCCCTGCTTTCTTGAGCGAATTCCACTCCCCAATGCGGCAACCAGGCGTTCATATTCCGCCAAGAGCCGACTGTCAACCTTCGGATTCATTTTGGCAACGGTCTCGTCAGTGTTCCTGCGAGTCTTGCCCCTTTGAACGAGAATTGAGTGTTGCTGAGAGTTATTAATACTGAGATTCCTTTCAATTTTGTAGTATAATATCAAGGCTTTACCGCTTAAATGCAGCGTTTTACTCTGACGGCCAACCAACGAATTCATTCCCAATATCCGAGACAATCCTCATGGCTGAATACATGACAGGGATTAATCCCGATATAATCAAGTGGGCGAGAGAACGCTCGGGATACACGCTTACGGATGTCGCCGATTCCGTCAACAAGGACCCTGGAACCATCTCCGACTGGGAGTCTGGGACTTCAGCACCGACCTATGCCCAACTTGAAAAACTAGCCGACAAATGCAAACGTCCCATCGCCCTGTTCTTCTTCCCCGAAGTTCCCCATGAGCCCAATCTGCTGGACCGACTCGCACTGCGAAGTTCCGAACTTGAGGAATTAAACCCAAAAATCCGCTTGCTATTGCGCCAGGCCACCGCCAGACAGATTTCATTGATGGATTTGAATATGGGCGTGAATCCTGCGGAACTGAAGATCTTTAGAGACCTTCAGGCTCGAATTGACGATTCTGTAGTAGAGCTAGCGCAACAAGCGCGGGAATACTTGGAAGTCAACGTTGAAACACAAGCAAGTTGGAACGACTCGACGAAAGCCCTCGAAATCTGGCGAGACCGCGTTCAGGATAAAGGCGTCTTCGTATTCAAGGACGCATTTCAGGATGAATTCGTTGATGGGTTTTCGCTCGTCCATGACCAGTTTCCCGTTATCTACCTGAACAATAGTAGCCCCCATGTCAGACAGATTTTTTCACTTTTTCACGAATTGGCTCACGTACTGCTCCGGCGGAATGGTGTCACACGCGGCATCAAAATTGGAGGGGAGAAAATTGAGCGTTTCTGCAATCGATTTGCCGCTGAATTTCTGGTGCCATCTTCCGATTTGGAAGCACGGCTTAATTTCCCAGATTACGAGGATGCCGCCATAGAGAGGCTGGCAAGTCATTATAAGGTTAGTCGATCGGTTATTTTGCTCAAACTGATTGATCGACGCCTCCTCAAACCACTCGACTTTAAGCAGAAGACAAAAAAATGGAAAGAGTCATACGAGTTTAACCTTGAGAAAACTGGGGAAAGCAAAAAAACTGGTGGCGGAGACTATTACAATACCCGCGCAGTATACCTAGGATACAGGTTTCTAGAACTAGCCTTCAGCAGATATCATCAAGGAGGGTGTTCAATTGGGGAACTTGCCGAGCATTTGCATGTCAAGGTAAAGAATTTGCCTGGGTTGGAAGACCGTCTATTGAGGAAGGCGACTCGTTAATGCCATACGTATTTGACACGAACAGTTTTAGAGTGCTAGGTAACTACTATCCCGATCGGTTCCCTACTTTTTGGAGACAGTTCAATCATGCCGTAATCAATATACAGATAATCTCTGTAAAGGAAGTCCACAGAGAACTCGAATCCCAAGTACAGCCTCCGCTGTCTAATTGGGTGAAAGATCATAAAGGTATTTTCATTCTCCCCACCGACGCGGAGACGCGGTTCATCACATCTATTTTTTCAATTGAACATTGTCGAACGTTAGTGAGAGTGCAGAATCGCTTAACGGGTATCCCATGTGCCGATCCATTCGTGATTGCAAAAGCGGAGTCAATAGATGGTTGCGTTGTCACAGAAGAAACGCTGAAACCCAATGCCGCGAAAATCCCGAACGTTTGTGAGCATTATGGGGTTGACTGTACAAATCTCTAGGGATTAATGAAAAGAGAGGGTTGGACTTTCTGAATCTCGGTGAAATTGGGTGGTATAAAACCCTTAATTCTAGTTGTTTTGTAGGGTGGGCACTGCCCACCACGCTTCAAGCCTTGCCCCCGATCACCGCGCATCAATGCACCTAATAGACGACGTGGCTTAAAACCTACTCTTCCTGAGGCTACCCATTAATCCAAATCCCTGAGCGAGGCAATTCGAAAATGGAATACGAAAACAAGAAAATCATCCTCGGCGTGACCGGCGGAATCGCAATTCATAAATCCCTCGACTTGGTAAGCCGATTGGTCAAGCAGGGCGCTTCGGTGCACGTCGTGATGACGAAAAACGCCACGCGATTGATTCAACCACTCCAATTCCAAGTCATCTCGCGAAACCCGGTGTTGCTTGACCTTTTCGACGTAGGCGCCACGTGGAAACCCTTGCATATCGACATTGCCGAACGTGCGGACCTCTTGGCAATTGTGCCCGCCACTGCAAACTTCATCGGCAAAATGGCAAACGGCATCGCCGACGACGCGCTGAGTACCGTCGCAATCTCGGCTCACTGCCCTATCGTAATCGCGCCGGCAATGGAAGAGCACATGTACCACAACCCATACGTTAAGACGAACATTGAGAAATTGAAATCGCACGGCGTCGAAATTGTAGAACCTATCCACGGCGATCTTGCCTCCGGTCACCAGGGGATAGGTCGACTGAATACTATCGACTGCATACTCAGTCGAGTGACTCATTTGTTGACTGGACGGCCGGATTTAAAGGGAAAAAAGGTGATGGTTACGGCTGGACCAACGCGAGAATACCTCGATCCTACGCGTTTCATTAGCAACCCATCCAGCGGCAAGATGGGGTACGCTATCGCCGAAGTAGCCCAGCGTCGTGGCGCGGATGTCACCCTCATCAGTGGACCAACGACGGTTTCGCCTCCTATCGGGGTCGAACTGTGTTACGTTGAAACGGCAAGCGAGATGCAAGATGCGGTTCTTGAAGTGTACGATAACGTGGACATCGCCGTGATGGCAGCGGCTGTCGCAGATTACCGGCCGCAGACATCTTCGCCGAACAAATTAAAAAAATCAGCCGACCAGTTGACGGTACCGCTCAAGAGAAATCCTGATATTGCCGAGATGCTAGGTCAACGCAAGAGAGAACAAATTCTGGTCTGTTTCGCCGCCGAGACGAGCGATCTCTTGGAAAACGCCCAATCGAAGTTAATTAACAAGAACTGCGATCTGATGGTAGCGAACGACATATTAGCCAAAGGCGCTGGATTTGAAGATGACACCAACATTGTAACGTTATTGTCAAACTCGGATGAACAGGAACAATTGCCCCTACTTTCCAAGAGAGAAGTTGCCGAAATCATCTTCGATCGGGTCGTGGCGATGATTGGAGCACGGAATTGAGCATCGGCTTTAGAAGCAAGGTAACTGTTTAGTGCATCGTTGGGTTTGTAGTATGACAGTTCGTCGCACGTCCGGTCTGGGCACGTATGCCCCCGATTAGCCGGAATTAGCAGTGTACTTCCCTACTCGGCGCATTCCCTGCCCCCGCTCGGTCTGGATTGGCAAATCCAGACCGATGGACTAAACAATTAAGAAGCAAGAAAGCTATACTCCACGCTGTCAGAAATTGCGTCTTCTGTAGGAGCGATCTCCAGGTCGCGACCCTTGTACGAGGGAACTCCGATTCCCGACCTGCTGGTGCTACGTAAGTCCTATTAGAAACAATTATCACTGGAAAAGAAAGCGAAATAATACCCAACGCAAAGTATAGCAAGCTTAATCAGGAAGGGATCAAAGGGAGCACCGCATTCAAGATTATCCCAATGACAATCGGAATCCACTACTACAAATCCAAACACATCCAGCCAACGAAATCATATGTTGCAAAAACGGGCAATTGATGAGAATGTCGAAAGCAGTTAAGGGAAATTTTCTATCTCAAATTCTCTCTTCACGAATGTTCCATTTCCTAATTTTCATGGCGTGCTTCGGCCTTTTTGGCTGCATGGCGGATTCTCGACCGAATCCGGACCAGTCAAACACAATGGATGACCGACATGCGCCAGTGCAATATCCGCCAAGTGGGGCAGAGATGGTTCTGATTCCGGCAGGGGAATTTGAGATGGGCAGCCATGATGGGGCGCCCGATGAGAAACCGGTTCACACTGTTCGCCTAAGCGAATTCTACATCGACAAATACGAAGTCACCGTCGGACAGTACCGCCAGTTCGTTCGGGCAACGGGCGCGGCATTCCCCGATTGGGAAGAGGTGGCGCGCTATGCGCAAACCGATCAACACCCAATGGTAAATGTCAGTTGGTACGATGCCATGGCTTACGCCAAGTGGGCAAGAAAAACGCTCCCCACGGAGGCACAATGGGAATACGCGGCGCGCGGCGGATTAAAAAGAAAGGTTTACCCCTGGGGAAACGAAGCGCTTGATGTCACAAAAGCCAACTACGAAGACTCCGGCACCGGAAAAACGGTTACGGTCGGCTCATACCCGCCCAACGGTTACGGATTGCACGACATGGTTGGCAACGTGTGGGAGTGGTGTATTGACGAGTACATTGCGGATTTCTATGGGACGAGCCCCGACAAGAACCCGGTTGCAGGACCTCGGATATCTCTTTTGGACGATAGCTATCGAAAAGTTATTACACGTCGTGTCGTTCGGGGCGGCGGCTGGGATGCGGCTTCACGCAGACTTCGCGTGGCATACCGCGATGGAAACGGGCCTAGAGGCAAAGTCGATAGTGTTGGTTTTCGTTGTGTCCGCCAATAGAATCGACAGTCAATCCTACTCTCCGCACCTATTTTGTGGGTTTACAGAATTTATTGGTAGCACCCTAGTATCCCTAACGGAATAATTCTTTCCGCAAGTAACTCGCTCCAGAGGAGCGCAATGTCAATAGAATGCGATATGTCCATATTCCCGCGCTCCAGCGGAGATCAAGCGAATGGATAATGAGTGCGATAGAGATCCTCAATGTGGATATTACACCATTATCCCTGGCGGTACAATTCTTTTGTCCATAAACCTTCGTTTTTCGCCCTATGACTAGCTTTTGGCAGGTGTTACTTGATGGCTGATGTTCGTATCAGTCTTACATTAAAATTTCAATATATAGTACATTATATTTAATGAGAACACAGTATATACTATCACTACTAGTCACTGGAACGATACCAAAAATACCCAAATTAGCACTTATAAGGTGCGGAGTGTAGGGTCAATAAAAAACCCCGAGGAATTATAGAACTCCTCGGGGTTAATAGATGTTGTCGATTCAAGCAACCTCAACCACACGGGTTGAGGCAATATTCAAAATGTTAGCGGCTTTCATGGGCTTTGTCGCCAGCCTCTTTACATTTCGAATATTTCGTGCCGCACAGTCAGTCGTAACAGAACTGTTTGTCTAAGTCTTTGGCAAAGAAGAAGTCTCCGCCGTGCCCGCAGTAGTGGATTTCTGTGTCCGAACCGGGCAATGGCGCGTAAAGATAAAAGGCAGGCTTCAGGTTTTCCCTGATATCGCTGCCAGATGGTTCCGCGGGTTTCTCTAAGACTTCAATACCCGCTTTAGTGACTTTCAGAGACGATGTCTTCTCGGCTGTAAAACCGATAATTTCGTACGCCCCGAAATTCCCACCTTTGAACTTGTCGGGAACACTGATTGTAAATTTACCTCTTCTCTTCCCACCGGTGTTGTTTTTCAGCCAGCCTACCGGACCTATATATTCCGATTTCTGATTGACAGTGTCGTGCACCCAAGCAAAAATGGATCGACGTCCTTCGGGCATTTTTAACCCGATATAGCTACCTCTAAACTCGTTCTTCTCGGGATCGTATATGATGGTTCCCTTCGGCCCCACATCGTTCTTGAAATCATAACCATCAATGAGTAAACTGCCGTACATCGGTTGAACTTGTGATTTTCCGTCCGCTTGGTTATAGATGCCAAATGCGAAAACGAAGATGACAGCAATACATGTCAGTGCAAACAAAATCTTCCGTTCCACAGAAAACTCCTTCGCTCATGTTAAGAATATGTGCAAGAAATCAAGTTTTTCATGAAAACTCGGTTTCTCAAAGCCTCTTTGCACTTTCTTTTGATATGAGCTAACTCCTTTCGAATTGTTGTGTCCTTGGACGACCTGAGCGATGTTAGCGCAAATCCCTCCTTGACTTAATAACGGACAGTATTATATCATGGAGACGAATTTGTGCCAACTCAAAAATTACCACAGTCGGGAGTGTGAGACCGCTTAAATGGTTCATTCTCTAGGTTTTTAATCCTTACGAGGCTGGCAAAATATACACGTTCTACCACCCCGGTAGGTGCGATCAAGCGAATGGATAATGAGTGCGATTGAGATCCCTTTCTAACCGCACCGGCACCCTACACCAACCATATTCTTTGGAAAATAAACCACTAAATGTTTCAGAAGCTAATAGTTAACACCGAATTTGTTTAGAAGGAGAGATAAATTTCGTAATGTCAACAGCAACAAGCACAATCCTTGGTCTTGTGTTTCTTGGTCTTGGAAATGCCTCCGTTTTCTTGATGTATAAACTGTGGGGGTATCCGTTCGATCATGAAACTCGCACAAGCGCCGCACCTCGGTCACTTATGTTGGTGCACCGTTTGATTGGCTACGCTTACGCAATACTTTATGTCTTCATGATGTGGCACATGGTGCCCCGCTTGTGGAATTATCAGATTGAGTTACCGCCGCGCACTGTTGCTCATTTGATGCTGGGCATCACGATTGGTGTGCTGCTTCTTGTCAAAATTGCTATCCTCCGCTTCTTCAGGCACTTCGAGGAAGCCATGCCGTATCTTGGAACAACGCTTCTATTGTGTACTTGGCTACTAATTGGCCTTTCTGTGCCCTTTAGTCTTCGCGAAACTACACTCCAGACCAGCGCATTTAGCGAAGCCGGAATGCAGAGGACACGCAAACTTCTGAATAACGCCGGCTTGCCTCCTGAAGCGCCGCTTGACCAACTCGCTACCAAACGGAAACTTAGGGACGGTCAGAATACGCTTCGGAAAAAATGTGTTCAGTGCCACGACCTGCGCACAATCTTGGCGCGTCCACGCATCCCATCTGACTGGGTTCGGTTGGTCAATCGAATGACGCTAAAACCGGTAATTGGAGAACCGATTGGAGAAAAGGAATCATGGGCAGTGTCGGCATACCTAATCGCGATTACACCCGATTTACAGATCGCCATGAAAGAACAGAGAAAACAGGAGATTCAGACAGACATGGCACAGGAAGCATTTCAGTCCGCCTCGATTCCGTCTCCCGATGCTATACAAAACCCGGACAGCGCAGTCATCCAAGATCCGGACGATTCGAGTTACGACCCGGAGGAAGCACAGCTTCTGTTTGAGGTTACATGCTCCCAATGCCACGATCTTTCAGATGTTGACATTGCACCCCCAACAACGGAAGCGGAAACCGGCGAACTCATCTCGCGGATGATTGATAACGGTCTCTTTATTTTAGAGGAGGAAATAGAGATTATTGCCCGCTACCTCAACGAAACCTACGTGAATCAATAATAGACATCTTTCCTAATTAACCTTAGTTGCTGCCGATTGATAGTCAATTTGAAATAACATATATAGCCCCAGCGGGGCGACAGGTAGCAACTTGCATTAATCAAATCAAGAAGATGCGGAGGCGTCAAACAGGAAAACAAGCATAGAGGTGCATCCCTTTAATCTCTTGACAGTGCATTTGCGCGTTGGGTCACTCAACTCTGTGAATAAATCCCGATGCAACAGACATTATTTTGGAAAGATGTCTAATCTACTGCGACGCAGTTTGAGTTCTGACAATTCTAGCGAGGTTTTGTCGCTCCGACTGGATGCTTTGATTCGCCGGGAGTAACGCCGACTCATTTTCAGTTTCTATGCGCAAGTTTCCCTTGCGGAGTGTGTTAGATCCTGTTTGAAAAATACACCTGTAGGGTGCACACTGCGCACCAGCCTCTAAAAGCCCCAGAGGGATCAAGCGAGTGGATAGCGAGCGCGATAGTGATTCCCTCAACTGAGCGATTAGCAAAGGCGATAGAGATCTTGAAGGTGTATAGAAACGCCAAAGTCCCGTTCACCAGAGCCCCAGCAGCGATCAAGCAAACGATCAACTGAGCGGATAGCAAAGGCGATAGTAAATCCCATAGTGAGTGCGATAGAGATCCCACAGGTACGCAGCAGACAAATATAAAAAAGCGAAAAAACTTCCCACAAATGACCAAAGTTGCTTTGCTACCGATTATTCAAGCAGGCTCTTAATCTCCATGACTCCATATCAGAAAGTTCACGAATACCTGAGACGCACGGGAAAGCGTCCCAAAAAGCGCCTCAGCCAAAACTTCTTAATCGATCCGAATGTCTTACCGATTATCATTGAGGCTATAGAGATAGAAGACGCCGATCTTGTTCTTGAGATTGGCGCAGGACTCGGATATCTTACCGAGACATTGGGAGACAATGCGAAAACCGTAGTCAGTGTTGAGGTCGATACCGATCTATACGCCGAATTACAGCACGAGTTTGAAGATTATCCCCGGATCCGTATTGTTCAGGCAGATATTCTTAAGTTAAATCTTTTCCCGATTCTCGCCGGCGTCCCCCGTCTTAACGCCAAAGTTGTTGGCAACCTTCCATATCACATTACTACGCCAATTCTCTGGAAGTTGTTGGCGCACTGTGAATTAATCGGTAGTTGCGTGCTAATGATGCAGACAGAGGTCGCCCAACGCATAGTGGCGTCGCCGGGTGGCAAAGACTACGGCGCACTTTCTGTCGCAGTTTCCTACTATGCCAGATCCGAGATTCTTCGATCTTTCTCATCAAATCAGTTTTACCCTATTCCCGGTGTGGATTCCGCTTTGGTCCGACTAAGAATAGAAGAAACGCCCAGCGTTGAAGTTGGGGACGAAGCACTGTTCTTCCGAATTCTTCGTGCGGCGTTCCAATTTCGGCGCAAGACGCTGCGGAACGCAATGCTGCGAGCTGGATTACCAGTGTCAAACGGAGTACTTGATGAAATCTTTGAAGACCTCCGTATTGACGGACGTCGTCGTGGCGAAACATTAGACATTCGAGAGTTTGCGTCTCTTGCGAATTCTATCAACCACAGAGTGGAGGGGGCACTCATGCCGCACTGAACTCAATCTACCCGCATCTTCGCAAAAAGAGTTGACCAAGTCCCTCACCATTATGTAGAATAACTCACACGGCGCGCTAGACTGCACGGCGTTCGACAGGAATCTTTCTGTTTAAGTGTAAACGCGAGAAAATGGTACACTTCTGACATTGATTAGGACAGTATTGATTTGAAGAAACGCTGTAATATTGAAAAATCCTACGCTCGATTTCCACGAAATTCAGTAATTTGAAAGAGACGGATAATTTATCATTCGGCGTCTGCTTGAATGAGTGTTGTTGCATCGTATGCGTGAGGCATTCGATTAGTTATACTCAGCACCGGCTAGTTTTGCGCAATTGTGCACCGAAAGGTTTGTAGGAGCGATCTCCGAATCGCGACGGTCGGGTATCGGAATTCCCGCCTACCGCCTGCAAAACTCATGCTCCATTTCTTGACTCTCAAAAACGCAACTTCCAACAGCGTAGAGTATAGCTACTGATGGAACATGTATTATGCGGGAAAACTTAAACGGCGAGTGTAAATAAGTCAACCGGACAACAGATTCTGGGGTTAAAAGGGTTTGATGCAGGTGGAATCGGAAAATAGGGGCACAAATTATGACGAGGAGATTGTGTGAATGAAGAACATGCGCGTGTTCCTGTTCGCTGTGTTGTGTGCAGGTATTTTCTTCAGTGTCAGTTCGGCGTTTGGAGTGAGTTTCCTGAAGTTTGAACGTGAATTTTCCGGTAAAGGCTCAACAGACGGGGCTTTTAGCGCGAACATCCACGTTGCGTTTGACGCTGAAGGACAGATTTATGTGAGCGATGCCGACAATCGATTGATACAGAAACTCTCATCCAGCGGCGAATTTCTAATGCAAATCCCCGAGGATCCGCACGCGATTGACAATAAACTGAAGAAACCCGGTGATATTGCAATTGATGGGAATGGAAATATCTATGTGGCTGAGACCACCGCACATCACATCGCTGAAACTGATGACCCAAAGATATATATGTTTGCCCCGTGCGTCCACAAATTTGACTCAAGCGGCAAATTAATTCACACCTACTTTGTCGATCCGGTCGACGTGCGTCCAAAGCAAGTGTTGGCTGCTAGCTTAATCGTCGACGAAGAAGGAAAAACAGCATTTGGCATTCGACCAAAAGGTCATGACCGCGCACTCCTCATCGCAGTGAACAGTCAGAACCGGCTTTTTGTGCTTGATGCGAAAAGAGGACGCATCCACCAGTTTGACGCTGCCGGGAAAGAGCTGCGTGTGTTCGGACGATACGGCGCGGGAAATGGCGAATTTGACCGGGACGCTTCCGACATTGCAATTGATACACGGGATAACGTATTGGTTGCAGATACCGGAAATCATCGCGTAGTCAAGTTCGATTCCGAGGGACAGTTTATCCTGAATTTTGGCGTTAAAGGACGCAACGATGGTCAATTCACAAAGCCCATTGCAATTACGCCCCTGATAACGGGCGAAATTCTTGTCAAGGATTCTAGCCAATTCAAACGACATTTGGGCGAGTTACCCAGCGGCGGCGTCTTAAGCCTTATTCCACCGACAGCAGCAGGAATAGGAGATTCGGTAATTCAATCAGGCAGATCCCGCTCTGCGCTACTTGGTGGTGGTTTCACCGAGCGGTCCAATTTCGATGCCTTGAATCGTCGCATCCGTCTCCTGGAGGAAGCAGAGTATAGGCGCTATTTTACCGAATATTTTGATGATAATGAAGAAGGCGACAAGGACGAAAATAGGAAAGAGGAAGATGAGGATTTGAAAGCGGCAACCATCCGAGCCACTGTTTACCATAACGTGATTATGCGTGTGCAGAGATTTGGCGGCGATGGTAAGTATCTAGGGCGAATAATATATCAAATTGATAAACAGAACGAAAAAAACCGGGATGTTGCATTTCTCGCGCTGGATGCACTTGGACATATCTACCTGAGGGATGGAAGCGACCTTGTCATTCGTCAATATTCGGTGGAAGGGTTTAGCCTAAGACCATCTCAGATGGACGGACTGTACAATGCACGGGCATCCAATGTTGATAATAGCTTTTCAGAGGACTATGAGGACATCGATCCGAATGCCGACATTCAAGACGACATTAATCAACTGGAATTGAGCAACGCTTTTCTCTGGAATTACAATCTGTCGGAGCGTTGGAATCTGATGTTCGCCGACACGCTCTCATACAGTGAACTGGACGAGCGGTACGTAACGCCGCCAAAAGCCGAAGATAGTTACGACCTTCAGACAAAATCGCTAACAAATACCCTCGCGGCTAACCTAAAGTTTATTACCGATCCAAATCCGTATCGTTACAAGGAACTGAATATTTACCTAGAACGGATTGATGGAACGTCAGATCTTGATCAAGCGGCAATCTTCCAAGAGGTCAACAAACAACGTCAGGACAGCGAAGGTGATGCCAGCGCCCTCTCCGTAGGATTGAATTGGGACATTCTGTCTAGAGCAAATCTCTGGATGGAATATGCTAACTTTAACCCTGCGGACACTAGCCGTAATTTCGTTCGGCGCTATTTTGACGTGTCGGGAGATCTTTACGAAGTATTTGGAAGTCGTAATGAAATGAAGAAGCTTGCCGGTGAATTGACTATCAAATTTTGAGTCCGACTCAATCAACGTGTCTCGCAACCCAATTCAAATTCTGGTAACTGTTTAGTGCATCGTTTGGTTCGTAGTATTACAGTTCGTCGCACGACCGGTCCGGGCATGTAAGCCCCCGATTAACCGGAATTAGCATTGTACTTCCCTATTCGGTGCGTTCCCTGCCCCCGCTCGGCCTGGATTGGCAAATCCAGACCGATGGACTAAACAATTACAAATTCTGAATTCAGTAACTGGCAGTGCATAATGACGAAACCACCAAAGTACCCTACCTGCAACCCGAAATGGTTACAGAACGGGCGATGGACAACTCGGTAAATACGGGCTATCAATACATTACTGTAGAACCAATTTCTGGTGCTCTCGGCGCTGAGATTCGTGGCGTGAATCTGTCGCAGCAGTTAGCATCTGAGGTGGCTGCGGAGATTCGTGGTGCTCTCCTCAACCATCTCGTAATTTTCTTTCCTAACCAAGAACTCACCCCCCAAAAACAACTTGCCTTTGCCCAGCACTTTGGCTCACCAATGGAATATCCGCAATTGAAGGGTTTGCCAGACTGTCCGCTGGTCACGGCCGTAACCAAATTGGAACACGAACGTGCGAATTTTGGTGGGGTGTGGCATTCTGACACCACGTATTTGGAGTATCCGCCTGCCGCAAGCATGCTTTATGCGGTTGAGATTCCACCCTACGGTGGTGACACGCTATTCGCTAATCAATACCTAGCCTACGAAACCCTTTCAGACGGTCTTAAAGAAACACTTGATGGTCTCATCGCAGTAAATGTCTCGACGAAACCTGAGGTGTCTAAGACACGAGAGCACCGTTTGCGCGAGTCCGGTGACAAGTTGAAGGCGCTAGTAAGTAAGCATCCGGTTGTACGCACGCATCCGGAGACTGGTCGGAAAGCCCTGTATGTCAATAACGCGCATACACTTAAGTTCGAAGGATGGACAGAGCAAGAAAGCCTACCTTTGCTAAACCATCTCTTCAACCACCAAGTGAAACCGGAATTTACCTGCCGTTTCCGTTGGAGCAGAGGCTGCATTGCGTTCTGGGATAATCGAAGTACTCAGCACAATCCGGTGAACGACTATGAGGGCTATCGAAGGGTGATGCATCGCGTGACATTGGCGGGCGACAAACCGCGCTAATGCTGTCTCCGAACGGATAAGTGTGTCGGTGCAGTTAGAAACCGCGCCTACCAGAGTCGACGTAGGGTGGGCACTGCCCACCAGTATTGAGATCAAGTTAAGAAGAATTCGTCTAGTATTGGCGAAGTTCTCCGTCGCCCCCATACGGTAGGTGCGATCAAGCGAATGGATAATGAGTGCGATAGAGATCCCTTTCCAACCGCACCGGGCTACGCCCTTACAGGAAACGAGCGGTCATAAATCATCTTCTGTGGCGGTCCCATTGATGAACGGATTGGTATCCTCGCGTCCGCTACATTCAGATTGACTGTTTGAGACAATAAAACCGCGGGATTAATGCCCTAAAACGCTTAACTTGATCTCTATGGGGTGGGCGCTGCCCACCAGCCTCTTAAGAACACAAGAACGCGAGTATTATCAACGAGGAAACGAAGAATGGCGAGATTAGCCTTGGGACTAGACTCCAGTACGCAAAGCCTATCATCAATCATCGTTGACGTTGATACCGCAGAGAAGCTATTCGAACATTCGCTAGACTATCGGAGGGATAATAGGATTAACAATTTTGGAATCGGACATGACTACATTATCCCGCCACGAGTTGATGGTGAGGCGGACCAACCGCCTGAGATGTTTTTGGCATCCGTGGATGCAATGTTCGACGATTTACAAACTTTGGGCGTCGCTGTCGAGGACATCGTTCTCATAAACAGTTCCGGTCAGCAGCATGGGCATGTGTATTTGAACAATCGGGCTGAAAGCCACTTTGCACAACTAAGGAAAGCGGACTGCGGAGAATTATCTCTCGCAAAACTACTTAGCGGAAGTTTTTCGTACCTAACAGCGCCCATCTGGATGACATCCAATACCGTAAATCAGGCAAACTGTGTAAGAACAGGAGTTGGGGGAAGCGACATAATGATTCGCCTTTCCGGATCGAATGCACCGTTAAGGTTCACGGGAGCAGTAATAAGGCGGGTCGCCGAACAGTTTCCCGATGTTTATCGGACAACGGAAAACATCCAATTGATCAGTAGCCTCATACCTTCGATTCTGACGGGAAATTCCAAAGCGCCTGTTGATTACAGCAACGCCTGCGGCATGTCCCTCATGGACTATGAAAAGAAGATTTGGGCACCTGAGTTGCTCAAGGCAACATCTGAGGGATTACCGGGAGGCGCCGGAGTGCTGGCAAAGAAATTACCGAACCTAGTACCTCCCGACACAGTAGTGGGAAAAATTGGAACCTATTTTGTGGAAAAATATGGGTTTCAGCCGGAATGCAAGATTATCGCTGGGTCCGGGGATAATCCTCAAGCGAAAACACTGGTGGCGGGAGACTTACTCAGTTTGGGAACTAGCTTTGTCAATATGGTGTCAACTGGCATTGACATGCGGGATATGCGTGGATTGGCAAACTCCATGTATGACGGTGTCGGAAGACCGTTCATATTCGGCTGTAGGACGAATGGCGCGATGGTCTGGGACCGAGTCAGATCGCTATACGGCTTGGAAAAAGAGGATTATGAACCGGGAGAAGCGGCGTTAAAGCAGGTTACTCCCGGATCTTCCATGACATTCTGGCAGCCAAAAAACGAGTCGTTGCCCCCTTCTGGCAGCTTCGATATCATCCGAGTTGCCGCCCACGCGGATACGGGTTTGGGATTAGATTATTCGGGAGTTATTGAGACAAGTTTGGCTGCGGTGTACGTGCATTCGAAACAATTCACTCGAACAGGGGATGTATCCTTATTCGTCACCGGCGGCGCGACAGACAGCCCGGAAATCATGAGGCGTGTCGCAGCCATCTGGAATCGTGAGATTATTCCTATTGAAAAAGGAGGACCGGCTTTAGGAGCGGCAGTCGCAGGTATTCACGCATACTGTAAATCACGGAATGAACCGTTTTGTCTTGAGGATTATTGTCGTTCAGTCTTAAAAAGAAGGGCGCCGATTTCGCCGCTACTTGAGGATGTTTCGGTTTACCATTCACCCGGAAAATACCTTGAAAAGTTCAGAATGGAGGAAGCTAAGATTATCGCTCAACATTCAATCAGCCGGACTCCTACGAAGCGTGGGGTCTAAAGAATTCCCACAGTGCTAGAAAAAAGATGGCTGTGATACACGCTTGATTCCCATCAATGGATACGCTTTACCTGATTATGCATTTGACAGATTCTCACTAACCTGGTAATGTTTATATGTGCCAAATAACAATGTACAGGAACACCTATGCCTTATAAGAAAATCCTGTAGTTGACATCGCTCTAGTATTAGAATCTGTTTGTCAATAGAGTTTCAAGGATTTAGTCAAAAATTAACATTCTCTACTTCCAAACAACTTGAAAGGAGAGTTTCGTGCGTAATATTAGCTTTGGACTAGGCTCAACCTTGTTGGCCTCATGCCTCCTCTTTTTTTCCACTCCGTTAGCCCAAGCCGAGATATCGGAACAAGCTCAACTCGGCCGCGAGTTATTTTACGATCCATCTTTCGGAGGTACGCTCAATCCCAAAAAGATTAGCGGCCTTGCTTGTGCAGACTGCCATGCAGATTTCGACGAAGATGCTAATCCCGATGGCAAAATCAGGGCAGGTCACAGTATCATCGGTGTACCGCAGCGCGGAGAGGCAAAAGGCGGGATGATTAAAGCTGACATATTCAGACGCGCAGCAGGCGGCGGCGGGTTCTGCTACCAGCGTTTTCTTCAGCGTGTGCCTGCCAACAAAGTGGACCCAACTGCTATCCCGGAGGAACAAGCAGAGGCGTTGATGGCTTACTTCGAGCATGTATCAGGAGAGAATAAGGGTCCGCAATTTGAACTCCAAGAACTCGACAAGGAAGCGGCGATTTCAGCGGCGGACAAAATCGTGGCAATGGAGAGTGATGCCAAAAAGGGATGGAAGTTGTATAGCCGAGCCTGCAACTACTGCCACCCTACCGCGCGGAAGGCGGGAATCGGATCGCAACTAATTCGTCGCAAACCACCTTCTAACATACAAAAAACGTTGCACAAATATGCAGCCAAGATTCGAGGTGGCGGGTTTATTATGCCATTTTACTCGGAAGATCGGTTGTCCGATCAGGATATCGCCGATATTATCGCGTTCCTTCACCAAGAAATGACAGCCGGAAGATAATCTCGGGATTCGAAAAGAGTTAGCTTAATCGCTTTGTTAACTTGATTCCTTGAATGTCTTCTAAAGTGGAAAGTTCTTGGAAAAACGGCTCCCGGCCCTCAGGATCTTTAAAGGTAATGTGATATCTGAGTTCGACTCCGCCCGTTTTCGACGTTTCCTGATGGACGAGTCGTTCGTGGATGAGATGCTTGCTGAAAATGGAACGGACAACTGGCTCAGAGGTGGAATCAAGATGTGATTTAAAGGTAAGTTGAAATGTCTCGCGATTGGGGTGTCTTCCATGCCACCAATGAAGTAGCATGATGATACCGCTAATCAGAAACGTACCTAGAATCGCTATGGGTGGATCACTTGCACCAACAGCCATCCCCGTTGCCAGTGCGAAAAATACGAACGCAATATCTCGTGGATCCTGCACGACGGTGCGGAATCGAATAATCGACAGCGCGCCAACAAGGCTAAACGCTCGCGCCACGCTGTCGCCGATAACAACCATCACAACCGATATTAACATACAGAGGATGATAAGCGTATCCGTGAAGGACCGCTCGGCAATCCCCGTGTGCGTCCAATGGTATACGACGGAAATCACAATGCCGAGTGCAAAAGCGAGCAACAGTTTGAGGGCAATAGATCCAACCGTTGCCACAGAGTACGGTACTAGGAACTCGTTCAAAAAATCCATAGGTTGCTAAGCCAATAGACTGCTTGTACTAGATAGAAGATCGGGAACTGTTTAGTCTATCAATCTGTTTTGGGAATGTTGGATCGTTGTGCTACAGTTTAATCCCTGTTCCTACCCCATGAGCGTAATGTAGGAGCGATCTCCAGGTCGCGATTTCCTGCTGGCGCGTAAGTTCTGGACTGAACTAAACAATTACGAAGATCGCTCTTCAGTGCAGATGCTTATCTGCCATCCGCTTGAGAAACGCTAAACCCTCCGTTGCCAAGATTTCGGCGCTCGGAGCGATATCCCGCCAGATTGCAGTCGCTGCTGCGATTCCTTTAACAGCAGGCGTGAACGACTCGATTACCAACCACCGATCGTATTGGACTGCTGCTAGCGCGCTGAATACTCCATCCCAATCAACTAATCCGGTGCCCGGAGTTCCCCGGTCATTTTCGCATGCGTGGAGATGATGCAACAACTCGCCCGTGTCGGCAATGGCTCGCGTTAGGTTTTTCTCCTCAATATTCATGTGAAATGTGTCCAGATGAATCTTGAAGAATGGACTGTTGACGGCAGTTGCCAGTTTTATAGCGTCGGCAGTAATGTTAATGAAGTACGCCTCGAAACGGTTCAAAGGCTCAATTGCGACGGTAACACCACGTTGTCCCGAAAATTCTGCTATTTCGCCGAGAATGTCAACACACCAATCCCACTCCTGCTGGTTTCTACCACGTCCAACCAAGGCACCGACAGCGCTGTACAAAGGACCAACAAGCGTGTCACCGCCCAACTCTGCGAGAACATCAATCGAACGCTTCAGATACTCCTTCCCATTCTCGCGATTTGCAATATCTTCGTGGATTGGGTTGCGATTATGCGCCATGATGGCACAGCCAATCGGATGTAGATTCGTGTCCTTTAACGCCGTCTTCGTGTGCGGTATATCAACAGTTGCCGGGTCGAAGATGGGAATTTCAACGCCATCGAAACCCATCTCCGCGACTTTTGGAATCAAGTCGACGGTATCGCGGTCGAATTTGTCCGCCCACAACAGCAGGTTGACCCCATACTTTGGCATGACCTCTTCTCCCAATTCTCGCTACTTACGTGTGAACTGCAATTTTTTCCCATCAAGTCCAACATTCGGCTTGTCGTATCAGGTTGTGCTCATGTTTCCTTTCCCCATTAACGCCGATGAAAGCGCCTTTCCAACTCATTCTTGCTCATTTCAATAGTAATCGGCCGAGAGTGCGGGCAATTGAATGGTAATTTCGCCTGTGATAACTCCTTAACCAGGTTCACCATCTCCTCCATAGTCAGTGGATCTCCCGCCTTGACGGCAGATTTACAGGCAAGCGTAATTAATGCTCGATCTTGAATCTCAAGCAATTCTACCGCGGGTTGCTCGATGGTTGCAATCTTGTCTAGGAGATCTATCACTGTGTCGGAGGCAAGGCGAACGGGAAGCGGCGCGGGTATAGAGCGCACGAGAATCGTGTTTCCTCCAAAAGGCTCGACATCGAATCCCAACGATCTGAAGAGACCTTCGTGTGCGTTCAAGGTGTTCAACTGATGCGAGTTCACTTCCACCGTCACCGGAAGCAACAACCCCTGCACCGGTATGCCATCGGCTCTAAACTGCTCAACGAATCGTTCGTAGAGCACCCGCTCCGCCGCCACATGTTGATCTATGATAAACACCCTGTCTTGACTTTCCGCAACAATGTAGGTGTTGAAGAGATTGGTTTTTAACTCTACCTTCTCGAAATCAAACAAATCAAGGGTTACACCTTCTGGAACTGCCCGTTGAGGCGGTTGAACGGCACTTGAAATCTGTTGATGCTGTGTTTTCGATTCATCGTTTGATGTTTCGCTATTCTCATTTGCGACAGAATCGATTCGAGGGATTATCGGTACAGTCTCGGTTGGTTGAGCAGATACTCCGGTTCTTACTCCTTTGGCAAGTGCTGCAAAATCGTCACTAGTCGAAAAATTTCTATTTTCTACCGCTCCCGCCACGTTCCCTTGCGATGGCTCAGTAATTCCCCCTACTTCGTCTGAGATTTCTTTCTTCTCCTCTGCAGGTAAGTCTTGTCCATCAGTTTCTATTCTTGGAATATATTTATGCTTGTGGACGCCGCTGTGAATCACCCGCACCACACCCCCGTACATTCCCTGTTCATTCCGAAATCGCACCTCAATTTTAGCGGGATGGACATTGACATCAACCTCCTCAGTATCCATAGTCAGAAACAGGAAAGCGACAGAATATCGATCTTTGGGAACCATTGACCGCATCGCTTCGGTAAGCGCGGCTCCGAGTATTCTGCTGCGAATCGGACGTCGATTCAGAAAGAAAAGCTGATAGTTTCGATTTGATTTCGTCAACTCTGGTTTGCCGATGAAACAGTGGAAGTGAAGCTTTGCAAGGTCGGCGTCAAATTCAATCAAATTCGCGGCAAATTCTTTTCCATATAACAAGCGAATTCGCTCAAGATGCGAATCGCAAGAACGCACATCAATTGATGATCGTCCATTGTGGGCAAGGGAAAATTGAACCTTCGGATGTGCAAGCGCCGCCCACATAACCTGGTTTGTGATGTGGTTAAGTTCGGTTGTTCCGCTCTTAAGGAATTTTTGGCGCGCCGGAACATTGTAGAAAAGGTTGTTAACGGTTATATGAGTGCCTGGTGAACAACCGCTCTCTTGCACAGATCGCACTACACCGCCTTCAACAGTTACTCTGGTGCCCTCAAGTGCCTCTGCAGTTCGGGTCAAAAGCTCAAACTGTGATACAGAAGCAATGCTCGGCAATGCCTCACCGCGAAAACCGAACGTCTGGATTCGCTGGAGGTCTTCAATGCAACGAACTTTGCTCGTTGCATGTCGCTCTAATGCAATCAAAGCGTCCTCGCGAGTCATTCCCGTCCCGTTGTCCGAAACGCGAAGGAGTCTTTTACCTCCGGCACGGACTTCAACTCCAACACTCGTACTCTGTGCATCAACTGCATTTTCAATTAATTCTTTAACCGCTGAAGCTGGACGTTCAACAACCTCCCCAGCAGCAATCTTGTTCGAGACATCGGGCGGTAGGATTTTAATTTTCGCCATAACTAGCCCTTGCTAAGCAGATGTTAAGCATAGTAGAAATTGGCAATTCTGTACGTCGGAAATCTTGACAACGGATGGTAGACACAGGCATAGCGGATACTGAGAAAGTCTAATTATCCACGGCATAAAGATGACAGTGGCGGGCATGCAAATCGGTGAAGACGGGCACGGATGGATAGGCTTCACGGCAATGCACCGTTTCTTCAGGGCAACGGGGACAAACATGAAAGCGCGTCGGCGGATTTTTGGGAGATGGCACCCCACTTTCAAGGCGAATTCTCTTAACTCCCGATTTCCATCAATACACCACTTACGGCGTGGTCGAGTCCCTCAACAGCTTGGAAATAAGTTTCGAGATTCTCAACACACGGCAACGTATCGTTCATCGAGAGCCTTGGAGGTCGGCTATTGGAATCCGCGCAACGCCCTAACTCTAACATAGGAGTTACAGTTGTGTCAACTGCAAAAAAAAAACAGTTTAGACGAGTGTGTTCCGTCCCATCCTATACAAGATAGTAACGGCTACACCGACTAGCTACATGCAATCCTCCATCTAAGCACCCGTGACAAGACGGCGAACATTGCGGTTCACACCTACAGTATACGGGCGTTCTTGTACCCTAAGGGAAAAACGCGGGCACGTGGTTTCGTAACCAGATTCTCGCAACGCAACCAATGGATTTTAGATGCTATTCCCCATAGGGATCAAGTTAAGGGAGTTCGTCTAGTATTGGCGGAGTTCTTCGCCGCACAACCCATAACTTCGTCCCCTTGGGTGGGAAGAAATCTCTATAACCTTCCACACGGTAGGTGCGATCAAGCGAACGGATAGTGAGTGCGATAGAGATCCCTTTCCAACCGCACCGGCACCTACGGAAACCAACGCCATGGGTCATCTTCTGCGGCGCCCCTTTCGCCTTAAAATGCTAAACTTGATCCCTATGGATTTTAGCTGCGGTTCCCCTAGAACAGAATGCAGATAGCTTGACACCGTCCGATAATCCAACTATAATGGTTGTAGGTCTAAAACAGAATTTAAGGGTGTAGACGGTGCGTTGCAAAATTGGTAATCACAGCACGGTGCTTCTTGATTTAGCAGGGAACTCATGGATTACACGATCCAAATTTGAGACAGGAGGTACCAACCAAATGAAACCCGTGCTTATAAATTGGATTATTGGAATTTTTCTGCTCGTTTTTTGCCCGTGCCACATTGTTCAGTCTGGAACGTGGCGGGACGATTTCGAAGACAAGGCAACCACTGAATGGACAATTTACAATCTAGACCGCCGAGTTGAGAAGTGGTGGATTGACAACGGAGAAGCTGTGGGCGAGATTTTTCATCCGGGATTCATGAGCCTATGGTTGACGGGAGAGCTAAGTTGGCGTGATTATTCAGTTTCGTGCCGAGTAAAACTGGTGGAGGAGAAAAACCATCCAGCTACTGTCGGTCTCACCCTCCACGATAGAGGGGAAGAGGACAGTCGCTACTTATTCTTTGTTGAAATCACGCTCGGTGTCGTCAGAATCGTCATAGCTTCACCGGACGGTTGGTTCGTACGTACTTTTCCGTTTGTAACAGAGATAGATACGTGGTATCAACTGAAAGCTACAATCAACGGTGAGTTCTGGGAGTTTCAGGTTGACGATCAGGTTTTTGTTGGACGAGATTTAAATCCGTTAAAAGGCGGACAAGCTGGACTGGTAGTTTCCGATGCGCGCGCCCGATTTGATGATGTCGAGATCAGTGGGCCAAATATCAAGAACGGTGGCCCCGGACGCCCACGCGCAGTCGAGGAAGCACAGAAATTACCGGCAGTGTGGGCAAGAATCAAATCTGACGAAAGGAAAAATTGATAGTAGACGAAGGACGGTTTTCACGTTCCTCTTTCTGGTTGGACCTCTAAAGTGCCTTTTTAAGCACTATCTTGCGCTAAACTTATACTCAGCGCCGGTTAATTTTGCGCAATTGCGCACCGAAGGTTTGTAGGAGCGATCTCCGAATCGCGACCTATTTAATCTTGGTAGCCCCAGAGGGATCAAGCGAATGGATAATGAGCGATCAACTGAGAGAATAACGAAGGCGATAGAGATCCCATAGGGATCCCACAGGTGGAAACTGCGGACGTTACCCCGTTCAATATTCGTTCGCTTGGTGCTTTCTGTACAATCGGCGAAGCAAGCCTTAATTCTTGAAAAGCGCAATTTCTGACGGCGCACGGTATAATACAATCAGCCTACTAACTGATTCACCAAATATTGTGGATTGAGTTGTTCCCCCGTTGCATTAACGAGCAATTCATTCCAATGCATACTGCTGCCCGGCTTAAAGACCTTCTGACGCAAGTATTCACCGACTCGTTGTTCGTTGACATATCCCGTCTCTGCGACTCCCGCACCGTTCAAGACATGGTGGTCAATGGTATGCTGGAATTGCGAAGCAACTATCTCCCCCAAGAGATAATTGTGATAGTAGACCGGTGCCGTCGCAATATGAATCTTCGCTGCCCAGTCGGGTTCGTCCCTGCCTTCGGGTCGAGTTAGAAATTGAAAACGCTCGACTAAATCCCACCACAGTGAATTTAAATCCTGATCCGGATTGCGGTAGAACTCCCGTTCAAAGCAAATCATTACCATCGCCCACCGAACAAAGATGAGCATTCGCAAACGAAAGGTATTCTTCATTTCAGCCGAAATACGCTGCTTTAGGGCGAGAGAAAGACCAATCATACGATCCAGCCACTCTGCGTTATGAGCCAAGCGTCCCATAAGCATCGCGGTTGCCTCCGTCGTGATTAAGTGCGCGGGGGTACGTAGCGTGAATGGTAGGGAAGGGTCCAACTGTTTATCATAAACAGCGTGTCCGTACTCATGTAGCATGGTTTCCATCCACTTCGCAGTCGGCTTTACGTTCGCAAGCACACGCACATCCCCTTTTCGATCAATATGTATGCAGAAAGCGTGCTGATTCTTACCGGGACGCTCGTAGTGATCGCTCTTTTCAACAAGTTCGTCAATGGACAAATCGATGCCTCGGAAGAAATCTGCTGTAAGGTCGATAATGTTCAACTCGGCGAACAGTTCGTCAAAATCAACCTCACTAACATTTGGTGCTTCCTGAAAGAAAACATCCGCATAATGCCAAGGGCGAAGCGCTTCTACTTCAACACCATAGCGCTTGGATAGGTTGTTGTCCAGCTTTGATTTTATATCCGAAAATGGATTGTTCGTTAAATCTTCCATCTGACTGACTGTTTCGGCGAGAAATGTGGGATCAATTTCATGCAGTTTCAGCGACATCTGGTAGTAGTCGTCAAACCCAACCGTGCGTGCCGCCTGGTTACGCAAGTGGGCTAGGTCGACCAAATCCGCCGCAACTTTGCCTCCAATCTGCTTGCTCCCTTCCCAAACATTTTGTCTCTTTTTGCAATCAATTTCTGACTTCAATACATCGCGGATAGCGTTGTCATTCATCTCTATTCCTTCTACAACGGCGCGATGTTGAGTAAAGACCTGTTCAATAGCGGTCTGCCGTCTGACAAGCTCTCTGATTGTCTCGGGAGGCAGTTGTTCCGATGTAAATTCCAAGAGCAGCAAATGCAATTGGCGTGACAATTGGGCAGATAGATTCTGAATCGCCGCTTGGAATGTCTTCAACTGCTCGAATCGATCGCGATCTGCGAAGATAAGACGATATTCTGTTTCTAGTTCTGAAACTTTTTGAGCCGCTTCATCCGACCCTGTCAGGCTAGCTTCCCAATATGCTTCTGCCAACCGTTTGGAAAGTGGCTCAATCTTTGCCGTGAGATTTTCAATAAACAGTTCTAATTGAGACTCCATGTTACATTCCTTCGACTTCAGTCATGAATACGGTTGTGCTCCGTAAAAATCTGTCATTCATCAAGTTGGCGCGAAAAAAGCGCTCAATAGGATTCGGTAGGCCTACCTAAAGAGCGCTTCAATAATTTTGAAAATATAAGACGGTATATCAGTCAACTGACGGTTGGCACCAACTGACACCTCCAAATTGGCTGCGAAGATTGGAAGAACAGGGTTGGAACGGCGGAAGAATGGGCGGTTCGTTCCGAGTCGTTTTACAAACCTCGGTCTGCGTTAGAACGGCAACATGAATTGGACTATCAAAATCGTAACTTCATCGGTCAGCATGCCCCGCACTTCTTACAAACGGTTGTGTCGCACTCACTGGTCATAAATCCGTGGACCTGTTTCTTGAATTCGTGACTAAGATATTCAGGCTTAACATTCAAGTCAAAGTGATCCCAAGGAAGGACTTCAGTGAGTGAACGTGGTCGAAGTGCGTAGAAATCCGGGTCAATTCGATGTTTCTTAAAGGTCTGCTTCCATGGCATGCCCCGTGAAAGATCTAGAATGACTTTCCCAAGCCGTCGATCGCCGCGAGCAAAAACACCTTCTTGATACGCTAAACGGGCACTTGCGGACGATACCTTTAATCCTCCCATACTGTTGATTTCCCGTTTAAGAAAATCTAGCTTGCGAGCAATAGTTTTCTGATCTTCCATCTCTACCCACTGGAACGGGGTATGGGGTTTTGGAACCATCGGAGATATTGTAAAGCTGATTCGTCCCATGCGTCCCGTTTTCTTAGCATAAGGGAGAAGAATCGAGCGCATCTCCCTTGCCATATTGGCAATTGCCTCTACGTCGGCGGCGGTTTCGTACGGAACACCAATGAGAAAGTACAGACGCAAATTGAGAATGTCACGCTTTAAGGCTTCTTCAAAGACATGATAGAGTCGTTCTCGCGGAATTGCTTTGTTTACGACCCTTTGTAGATTCTCAGTCGCCACCTCCGGTGCAATGGTAATGGTTCCTTGTTCACTTTCGGCAAGTGCATCAAGCAGGGGAGGACGAACAGTTTCCGCCCTTAGCGAAGCACATGAGATTCTGAATCCTTTCTCTACAAGGCCAGTGGCAATCTCATCAATCTGAGGGTGATCCGAGATGGAGGCACCAACCAAGCCAACTCTGTCGGTAATACCACGCGCGCGTTCAGCTAATTTTAATGTGTTTTCGACTGAACGATGCCTAGGCCATCGGCGAGCATAATCTGCAACACAGAAGCGGCACTGTCGTCCGCAACCGCGCACGATTTCAATGAGATGGGCGTTGGAAAATTCGGTGTTAGGGGTATGAATCTGAGTGCAAGTTTCAACATCATCAAGATTCGCTACGGCGCTAGCGCGAACCTTTGCGGGAGCGTTAGTTTCAGCTCTCGTGTGTTCAATCGTTCCATCGTCCCGATAATCTACATGATAAAAATTAGGGACATAGAAACCCGGGACTGTTGCAACGGAGCGTAGCAAATCTGCTTTACTAGCGCCAGTTCTGCTCCAGTTGCTAATACAATCCATCAAGTGATGGATTGTGATTTCCCCCTCCCCGACGACAAATATGTCAACAAAATCGGTGATGGGCTCCGGATTGTACGCGATGTTTATGCCTCCAGCGATTATCAACGGATCCCTGTCCGTCCGGTCCGCAGCTACAGGTGGAATATGTGCCAGTTCTAATGTTAGCGGAATATTAACATAATCCGATTCAAACGAAACAGAGAATCCGATTAGATTGAATTGGTTGAGCGGGGTCTGAGTTTCAAACGAAAAGAGCGGTGTCCGGTTTTGACGGAGTTGCCGCTGTATCTGAAGATGTGGTAAGAAAGCACGTTCGCAGGAAGTATCATCACGCCCGTTGAGCGTCGAATAGACGACTTGGACACCAAGGCTTGACATTCCGAGTTCATAGGTACTCGGATAGACCAGTACAGAACGGATTTCTTTCCGGAAATTATGGCGGGGGCGTTGTTCCTCAGCTAACAGTTCCGCGTACGTTTGGCGGAGATTTGATTTCATTCTGCCCACTATCTACTTCTTGTCCTTGGAATTTCGGACGCGGAGAAACGCCGGAATATCTAATACTTCGTCTGGATTGTCGTCAACATCGCGTCGTGAAAACTCCTTTGTTGGTGGCGGTTCAGTACCGGGGCGCGAAGTAGATTCCGTAAAAGAACCTGATGGTTGCCTAGATGGCTGTAGGTTTTGACGACTAGGACGATTGCCGGATGAACCGGGCGAATAATCGCGATGAAAGATGTCCTCAATGGGACCTGTCGTGGCAATTGGTGGTCGTTCATGATAATTGTTGAAACCGGTTGCAATTACAGTAACACGCAACATTTCTTGCAGTTCCTCATTGTATGCGAGCCCAAA
Source organism: Candidatus Poribacteria bacterium (assembly GCA_965220415.1). Classification (GTDB taxonomy): domain Bacteria; phylum Poribacteria; class WGA-4E; order WGA-4E; family JAJDTR01; genus JAJDTR01. The sequence goes on along the minus strand of OZ244829.1, from coordinate 4,878,497 downwards.
GATTACCTGCTCCGTTTCAGAGGCGTCTTTAATCACCGCCATTGCCTCCTCCAGCTCTTGCATAGTCATGTCGGGAGGACCAATGATATTTACAATGATTCCGGTGGCTCCCTTGATAGAGCCCTCCTCTAGCAATGGAGAAGAAATAGCTTCTTGTGCCGCAAGTTCTGCGCGATTATCGCCCGACGCTGTCCCAATGCCCATAAGCGCACCACCCGCATTGGACATAATCGTCTTTACATCTGCAAAATCAAGGTTGATTTCTCCTGGAACTGTGATAAGATCGGAAATGCTCTGAACCCCGTGATGTAGAATCTGATCGCCCATCCGAAATGCCATGCGAATAGGCAACTTTCGATCAACCACGTCAATCAAGCGTTGGTTGGGAATAACGATTACGGAATCGGCATTTTCACGAAGGATTTCTAAACCCAATTCGGCTTGCTCTGCGCGGCGCTTTCCTTCAAAATCAAACGGGCGTGTCACAACTGCGATTGTCAAGGCTGTGCTTTCTTTGGATAGTGCGGCGATAATCGGAGCTGCGCCTGTACCCGTACCGCCTCCCATTCCCGCAGTGACGAAAACCATGTCCGCGCCATCAACTACACCTTGGAGCCGTTCTCTGTCCTCTTCGGCGGCTTTCTTGCCAATCTCCGGATCCGCTCCGGCGCCTAACCCGCCTGTCATATTCTGACCGATTGGAATCCTCGTGGCATTTGGGCACGCCTGAAGCGCTTGGTGGTCAGTATTGACCACGTAAAACTCAACACCTGCCATGGCTTGCTCAATCATGCGTTTCACAGCGTTACTTCCGCCACCGCCGACTCCAATGACTTTGATTTTTGCAAGCGCTTCAAAGTCCTCCTGTTCAAATTCAATCATAATTAGCTTCAGTTACTAGTTAAGAAACTCAGCAACCTAATTTCCTCCTTCGCGTTAGGACATAAGCTAATACAGTCTTCATCTTTGCATCGCCCATGGCAGATTATAATGTACTTTTCAGCTTAAGTCAACGGTTTTTTTCGCAATGCGGCGCTCTAGCTGTCGTGTAAACAGGTTTTTGCTATATTTAAGAATATTCTTTGCTTTCCCTGCCTGAGCCCTCCTTTGAAGGAAGGTCCAAGAGTCATATTCCATCATCTGAAGCTAAAGCTGTCCAATCTCGACGAAACTTCTCTCTCGAGCCTTGTCCTACGAAGGACTTGGAATATTCAAGGAGGTTCGAATTTACACCATACGGCAGAATCTTGAGGCTGGCAATACCTTGGCAAATGTCAGATGTCCTAAATCTAGAAATAATCTCGGAACCAATCTTTCATGCGTTTGAGCACTTGCTCAAATAGGTTGTTCCCCTTGATGAAAGTCCGTTGCGGCTTCTTGTGGCGTAGCATTGCTCCGTAAAGGACAAGGCCGACGCCCGTTGCGTAGATTGGGCTATGAACGCGGTCCGTTAAGCCCTTTAGCGGTGTAGGATAGCCGATTCGCACCGGGAAGGGAAATCTTTTTTCAGACAGTTCGATAAGACCGTCCAACAGGGATGTTCCACCAGTTAACACGACGCCTCCCGGGGTAACCAGTTTGCTCCTAGAAATCTCGTTTCCAATCAGCGTCATAACCTCTTCCATTCGGCACTGAATGATTTCCACAAGATCTCGCCTCTGATGGAAACGCGGTCGACGCGCACCGCCTACGGTCGAAATTTGAATAGTATCATTTATGTCCACCAAATCAATTGAGGCGCTTCCCTTGTGTAGTTTAAGTCGGTCTGCCTCCTGCGGTGTTATTCTCAATACTTGGGCGATGTCACTTGTCACATGGTCCCCACCGGTCGAAAGTACCGCGGTATGATGGAGTGCATCTTCCTTGTAGATAACAACATCTGTGGTGCCACCCCCCATATCAGCAAGTACAACGCCTACCTCGCGTTCATCGTGCGTCAATACGGATTCAGCAGAGGCAATCGGCTCCAAAACGATGTTCTCTACTGACAGTCCTGCTTTGAAGACGCTGTTGAGAAGATTCTGAGCTGCGGCGACAGCGCCCGTGACAATGTGGACATAAACCTCAAGACGCACTCCCGACATCCCGATTGGATCCTTGATACCAGCCTGATTGTCAACAGCATAACCCTGCGGAATAATATGTAAGACTTCGCGTTCAACCGGAATCGATACGGCCTGGGCAGCTCGAATGGCCCGGTCAACATCTGCTTGGGTGATTTCGTGTCCTTCGCCAGCTACTGCAACCACCCCAGGCGAAGTTTGGCCACTAATGTGCCCTCCGGCAATTCCGACGTAAGCAGACCCAATCTCCACACCCGCCATTAATTCTGCCGCTTCAACTGCCTGACGAATTGCGGCAGTAGTGAGATCGATGTCGACGACAACGCCTTTACGTAATCCATCAGAAGGTGCGGTCCCCACACCAATAATCTCTATCTTTTCAGGATCGCCCTGCCATGTGTTGCCAATAATAACAGCAATTTTGCTAGTACCAATGTCCAAACCGACAACAATATCCTCTTTAGGCATTCATACTCCTCCTCTCCTCAGATAGCGTCACTTATCCGGAGAGTCGAAAAATCTCAACCGGTCTACATCTAACTTTCGTGTAACTAGGGCGTGTTGACATTTATGTAAGGCGCGTCTATAATTCGCCGATAAGTCCCCATCGTATGAGCGAGGATCAAGCGAACGGATAGTGAGCGCGATAGAGATCCCTCAAGCGAACGGATAGTGAGCGATCAACTGAGTGAATAACGAAGGCGATAGAGCTCCCATAGAGCTCCTTTTCCAACCGCACCGGCACCCAACACTAACCATATGTCTTTAGAAAATAAACCACTTAGTGGTTCATTCTCTTAGAGCTTGTTTGAAAAGTACAGTTTGTAGGGTGCGCACTGCGCACCAGCCTCTAAAAGCCCCGGAGGGGCGAAAGGTGTGTAGAAACACCGAAATCCCGCACATCCAAGCCCCAGCGGGGCGACAGGTATATAGCGGGCAATCACAACAACATGAAAAAACCGTCTTCAAATGACTGAATATGGCTCTGATGCCGACTATTCAAACAGGTTCTTAAGTGTTTAATCCTTAATGAAACCGAGTTTTTTCTTCAAAACTCGGTTTCTTCCCGGAGTCAAAGTGGCTTCAAGGTAATGGTTGAATCCACTCATCACGGGCAACTAAGGATTGATAATCATGGCAATCAGTTCATCATATAAATCACAGTTCAGACAATGTTAACTGCCGGCACCCAACACTAACCATATTTTTTTGGAAAATGAACCACTTAGTTAAGAATCATTTGCTGGGTTGATATAGAAAACAGTGTCTGAAATAACAGAATCGGACGCTTCTCATACCGCACCCCATGCCATGGCGCCGCTGGAAAAATGGAACCAGCACACATTATAAAATCTCGCGTTAAGCCATCGACCACAATCCGCTCAAACTCGGTTCCAAATGGTCAGAAAGAATCCTGCCTCAATTTTGGATGCTCCGTGTAATCGGAAACAGTTGCGACATGAACTCAGATCAGGACGGTATATTCTAGCACATATTTTACTCAGTCGACTAGAAGAAAGCGCACGTAAACATTGATGCGGCAAATCAAGCGGAAGGACCCTATTAACACTATAGTATACCAGATATTTCGCTATGTGTACAGTAGTAAATCACAGGGGAAACGCTTCTAATTTAGAGGCTGTCTCATGGCGGTAGAATTTACGATTAATGTTGGGTGTCGGTGGGGTTAGAAACCGCACCGACACCCAACACTTGACCATATTGACTTAGAAAACAAACCACTAATGCATCGAGTGAATTTATTTTAATCTTGCCTCGAAGTCCGTTAATGGACAGCTCATGTTGTGCACTTATAGTCTCTCAAGTCTACCTTAACTCCCATGTTCGCAGTCTCCGCGAAGTCTTCTTGATAAGTCACGGCCAACCTGCGAGATATCTCCCGCCCCGACCGTAATTACAATATCATTGGGCCGTATCTCGGACATTAGTTCGTCCACTACTCGATCTTTGTCAGGAACATAAATTACATGTTGATGCCCACGTGCTTTAATAGCAGTCGCCAAATTCTCACCTGTAACACCTTCAATGGGCGTTTCACCTGCACCGTATATTGAGGTGACAATCAATACATCCGTATCGTAAAACGATTTCGAGAATTCATCGGCAAGGTGCCTGACTCGTTGGTAGCGGTGCGGCTGAAAAACCGCAACTATGCGACGTTTATAGCTTTCGCGCGCGGCACTGAAAACCGCTCTGAGTTTAGCCGGATTGTGCGCATAATCATCAACAATAATGATGCCTTGGGCTTCTCCGACAATCTCGAATCGGCGATGAATCCCCTGAAAAGATTCTAACGCGGCTCGGATACGATTGAACGGAATGTCTAACTCAATCCCAACACCTATTGCCGCGAGTGAGTTGGAGATATTGTGACGCCCTGGCATCTTGAGATGTACCTCGCCCAATACGTCTCCCCTGAATTTCACCTGATACCGAGAAGTAGGGCCCTTCACCCGGATTTCTTTTGCCATCAAGTCAGCGTCAGCGTCGATGCCGTAAGTAATGTGACGTTTCTCAACTTGGGGGAGCAGTTGTCGTATGTTCTCTTGGTCCATACATAGCACCGCAACGCCAAAAAAAGGCACTTTGTTGATGAACTCCAAAAATGTCTTACCGATTTCCTCAATACTGTTATAATAATCGAGGTGATCTGCATCAACTGAGGTAACAACGGCGACTGTCGGAAAAAATTTTTCAATGGATCCATAGGCTTCATCGGCTTCAACAACCATAACTTCGCCGCGCCCGATTCGAGCGTGACTTCCGAGGCTTACCAGCTTACCGCCGACGACAACAGTCGGATCAAGTTCATCCAAAACGGCAGCGGTTATAGCGGTTGTCGTAGTTTTTCCGTGCGTTCCACTGACTGCAACACTGAACTTCATTCTCATAATTTCGGCAAGCATTTCAGCACCACGGATGACTGGAATTTTTCGTGCCTTAGCCGCGAGAATTTCAGGATTCTCGGAAGGAATCGCAGGGGACACAACAACAACATCCGCATCCGGGACGTGGCGAGCTTCATGACCGTAGTAAACAGAAGCGCCGAGCTTGATTAAATGCTCAGTAATCTCAGTGCGATTCATGTCTGATCCGGACACATGAAAGCCGAGACTAAGCAGGATTTCACTAATTCCGCTTAGTCCCGCACCGCCGATCCCAACGATGTGAACGTGACGTGTTTTTCCGAACATAGGTATGGTCCATTATCACAAGTGCGTTTTGAAATCCGGGCTATTTTTCGCCCTTTAGCCCTTTTGCGCTAAAGATAAGACTGACTTTGCAATTTCTTCGCTTGCGTGCGGGTTGCCAAATTGGCGACTGGCCTCTGACATCTGCTGTTGTTTATTGGGATTTTCAATAATACTAGTGATTTTCTCGGCTAGGAGCCGTCCTGTTAGGGTTTCTTGATTTAGGACCACCGCCGCCCCGCTATCAGATACCACTTGTGCATTTAGCTCTTGATTATTTCCCGGAGTAGAGGGCAAAGGGATAAAAATGGCGGGAAGTCCACATGCTGTAATCTCGGAGACAGTCATCCCGCCCGCCCGACAAACCATCAAATCCGTAACACTGTATACTTCGCCGATTGAATCAAAATAAGGCTGAACAAGGTGCTTCAATGGTGAACCAACATAATGCTCGCGCACTTGTTGAAAGTCTATTCTCCCTGTCTGATGAACGAGTTGCAGGTGCTCATGGAAAGGTGCTAACTCTGGCAACATGCTGATTACAGTTTGATTAATTGCATGCGCTCCTTGGCTGCCGCCCATGATGAATATCGTTCTCCGACTTGGATCCAAACCCAATTTTTCGTAGGTTGACGAAGAGCGGGCAAACGAGGTTATCTGCGGGCGAATCGGATTTCCGGTGATTTTTACGATTTCGGAGGGAAATCCACTCGCGGCTGAATGAAATCCCAAATAAGCCGCTTTTGTCCAACGCGCCAAGAGGCGATTCGTCAATCCTGCAGACGCATTCTGTTCCTGAATAGCAGTTGATATACCGAGTCTCGAAGCTGCAAAGAGCACGGGTCCTGACACATATCCTCCCGTACCAACAACAACGCTTGGTTTCAGGTTACCAAGAAACCGCAAGGATTGTGTGAATCCGCGACACGCCTTCCCGAGAACCGGTAGCCACTTCCAAGTTAATCTTCTCGGAAAACCGGCTACAGAAATTGGCAAGAAACAGAAACCGTGCTGAGGTATTACTGTTGATTCTAGGCGATCAGCGCCGCCGATGAAGCAAATCTCAGTTTCCGGTTCAAGCTTCACAATGGCTTGAGCAAGTCCGACTGCTGGATAGATGTGGCCACCTGTTCCACCACCCGAAATCACAATTAGCGGCACGGCTTTTCCTTATCGTTAACGTGTTGGCGGGTCTAACTGGTGGGACTACGAGAGTGGAGAGATATGCCGGATTTCTATCTTCATGTTCACTTTGCGCGATATATTCAACAGGATTCCGATGCAAACCATGCTGGCGAGTAAGGACGAACCACCATAACTAATGAAGGGCAAGGTAATACCCTTGGTGGGTAGGATGCCAGCTACGACTCCAATATTCACCAATGCCTGCAAACCAATGAGCGTTGTAATCCCGATTGCAAGTAAACCGGCGAATCGATCTTTAACCCGTCGAGCTATGTATATACCACGCCAGATGAGTAGCATAAAGAGCAGAATTACAACAAGGCATCCAAGAAATCCCAATTCCTCGCCGATAATTGCAAAGATAAAATCTGTGTGAGGATAAGGGAGGTAGAACAGTTTATAGATGCTGTCGCCAACCCCAGACCCGAGAACACCGCCAAGAGCGAGCGAATTCAGGGAAAGAGAGACTTGATAACTCCCCGAATAAGGCGACCTCAGAGATTGAATGTAATCTTGGAAGCGTTGCAATTTATAGGGGTCTAGGAGTATTGCAACGTAGAAGAGCCCGAGCGCAAAGACGCCAAGGAAAACGATCGGCCAGACACGCGCACCTCCGACGAACAATAGAACGAGAACCACGCCGCATAATAATACCGCCGAACCAAAGTCAGGCTGTTTAAACAACAGCAGAAAAGCAATTGTGAGAATGAGTAGGCCTGGAAGCATTCCACGCACAAAAGTATGAATTCTGTTGCGCTTTTGTTGGAGAAACTGGCAAATGTAGATTATCAAACCCAGTTTTGCCACTTCAACCGGCTGGAATTGTGCCCCACCAATTCGTAGCCATCGAGAAAACTCACTACCCGTTACAGAACGTACACTATAGCCGATCGGCGAAAAAACCAGCAGCATGCCAATGAGGCTGAGGATAAGTATTTTCTTGGCGTGTCGTTCGTAGTATTGGTATGGTAAACGTGAGGCACACATCATGCCGATGAAGCCCAACACACTAGCAACCAATTGAACCTTAAGGTAACGAAAACTATCCTCTTGGTAAAGTTCGTATGCCAGCATACTGCTCGAACTATAGACCATTAGGATTCCAATGGCAACTAAGCACAGCGTCAGAAATAGGAGAACGTGATCGATACCCTTGTCAGCCTTATTGGTGGCTACAACTGGGTAATTGATCCACTGAATCCATCGTTTCAAGTCTTATTGCCGCCTCCCGAAAAGCACATCCACGCGCTTTATAATCATCAAACATGTCAAAGCTAGCATTCGCTGGAGACAGAAGGATAACATCCCCCGGAACGGCATGTGAGTAAGCTACCTCAACGGCGTGCTCCATTGTCATTGCATCCCACGTAACGACGTGAGGTTCTAGGGCGTTTCGGATTCTTCCTGTATGCTTGCCAAGTAGAATCAATGCCTTAACTTTAGATTTGACGAGATTTATTAACGGAGTATAGTCATTTCCTTTATCATATCCTCCCATGATTAATAGAAGAGGGTCGGATATCGATTCAATCGCGGCTCTAACCGCATCAACATTTGTAGCCTTGGAATCATTGACAATTTTCACGCCACGCACTGTTCTTGCTAGTTCCAAAGCGTGCTCAAGGGCGTTATGTTCTTTAGGACGAAATCGGCAAATTGCAGACCTTATTTGTTCGCATGATACATCAAGAATACGTGCCACGGCAGTCGCGGCGAGCACATTGCGGACGTTATGCCGGCCAACCATAGAAATATCTGCTATGTCACAGATCCGATGATATTCACCGTTCTGCCTCGTAAGTATTTCTGTATCGCTTCCCATCACCGTTAAATTTGTATTGTACATACCTGCCTTGTCGTAGGTGTCCACTTTCCAATTCTCAACATTCTCCGTAAAAAAGATTGGTCTTGCCGCAGTTTCCACAGCGAAACCGGAGACGACAGGATCGTCTGCGTTCAACACAATAGAATCCGCAGGGGTTTGGTTTTGGCAGATTTTGAGTTTTGCATCGCGGTAGGCCTCCACTGTCTTGTGGCGGTCAAGATGATCTCGAGTAAGATTCAGTACAACACTTACCATTGGCCGGAATGACGTGGTTGATTCAAGCTGGAAACTACTTACCTCCAACACCACTAAATCTTCCTCGGTTAGCCTTTGGACATTGCTTGATAACGGAATCCCAATATTACCTGAGACGCTGACATGTCGAAACCTCCCGCTCTGTTCGAGTATTTCGGCCACTAGGAGAGTTGTTGTAGATTTTCCTTTTGTTCCCGTAATAGCCACGATTGGAGCACGGCAGATACTTGCCGCGATCTCGAGTTCCCCTATAATCGGGACGCCCAAGGACCGTGCTGTCCTTAGGACCGGTATATCCAGTGGCACGCCGGGAGAAACGGCAATAAAGTCTACATTTTCGATACACCGATTCTCATGTCCTCCAAGAAAGAAATCGATCTCTCGATCTCTCAATTCATTGATTTCAGATTGGAGTTCATCTGCCGGTTTTGGATCCGTCACCTGCACGCTGGCGCCGAGATCATCTAGCAGTTTCGCAACAGCAACGCCGCTGCGATGAATGCCAAACACAGTGACCTTCTGTCCCTTGAAGTCTGCAGGATTCATGTATAATTCTCATCTTCCGCCAATGACGCCGTTTCAGTATCTATACTCCACGCTGCTGGAAGTCGCGTTTCTTCAAGGGAGCATATCCCAATGGCGATAGATTCCCGTACCACGATCTGTTAGATTGTGATCGCATCTGTACGACGATAGCTTCCGCCGTCATGCTATCTAGCCAGTAAAGCGTCCAAATCCGCTTGTAGGAGCGATTAGCTGAGTGGTTAGAGGGCGATAGAACTCCCATAGAGCTCCCTCTCCGAATCGCGACCTGCTGGTGCTGAGTAAGTACTATTACAAACTAATTTTGCTGAAAATACAAGCGCAATATTACCCAACGCACGGTATATTATCTCAACTTGAGCGTACTCAACGCCATTAACATCAAGAGCAACGCAACGATCCAGAATCGAATGACTACTTTTGACTCTTCCCAGCCACCTAATAGGAAGTGGTAATGCAGAGGTGACATTTTGAAAATACGCCTCTTATAAGTCCGAAATGACCAAACTTGAAGAATCACTGAAAGAGCTTCTGCCACGAAAATCCCACCAACAATTACAAGCAAAAACTCCTCTCTAATCAATATTGATACCGTACCAAGCGCCGCGCCAAGGGATAAAGAACCGGTGTCACCCATGAAAACTCGAGCAGGATGACAATTGTACCATAGGAATCCTAACCCCGCTCCGATTAGTGCGGCACAAAAGACGGTTGCCGATTCTCCAACTACCGGCAGGTGTACGATATCCAGATAGCCAGCCAGTTGTTGATGGCTGGTTAAGTAACCCAGAATGCCAAATGTCGCCGCTACAAACAGTGTGCAGCCGATTGCCAAACCATCCATGCCATCCGTAAGGTTTACGGCGTTGGAAGTGCCGACAATGATGAAGGTAGCAAATGGGATAAACCAAATCCCCAGATCGGGGTGCAGGTCTTTGAAAAAGGGAATGATGATTGATGTCTGTGATGTTAAGCCGTCTTTCGGAATTGGTCCCCAACGATAAATGAAACAAGCAATTGCCAGCGCACCAACTGTTTGCAGTATTATCTTGTGCCAGCCGCGCAGTCCCAATGATTGTTGATTCGAAATTTTCTTGTAGTCATCCAAAAATCCGAGGGCGCCAAACCATAATAGGCTGAAGATGAGAAGAAATATGTACGGCTGATCCAGTCGCGCCCAGAGAGAAATTGAGATTAGTACAGACGAAATAATCAGGATTCCCCCCATCGTAGGCGTACCAGCCTTGGTCTGATGGGTTTCGGGGATTTCGTCTCTAATCTGCTCTCCTATGCGCAATCGCTTCAAGCGCTCAATGACGAACGGCCCGAAAAGCAGGGAGATTAACAGAGCAGTTACGGTAGCGTATATGGATCGAAAACTGATGTAACGAAAGACATTGAACGGTGAAAAGGCGTCGGCAAGTTGTTCAAAAAACAGATAGTAAAGCATAAATGAAAAGATTTACGAATAGCGTGTGGAGTGGCAATTGATGCGGTATTCATCGACAATCCGCTCTAACTTCATACCGCGCGATCCCTTAATCAAAACTAAGTCGCCCGACTGAGAAAATTCCCGTAACTGTCTTGCAGCTTCCTCCGGAGTTTCACAGGCGAATGTTGTTTCTATGTGATCGGCTGCACCGCGGATAATATCAAGACTACGCGCTCCTACGGAGATTAACATATCAATATTAGGGGGCAGATTCATTCCGGCATTGAAGTGTAATTCTTTGGAATCTTTACCCAGCTCAAGCATGTCACCAAGCACAGCAATTCGCTTGCCAGAAGTGCGCGTTCTGCTGAGAAACTCTAGCGCATGCTTCAGTGAATCCGGGTTTGAATTGTAAGCATCGTTGATGATACACAATCCATTGCACTCGATTGGCTGCATACGCATATTTGCCGGCTGGTAGTTCTCCAGTCCGTCGCGAATCTCGGCGCTCGTCAACCCGGCCCAAACTCCAACGGACGCCGCAGCAAGCGCATTTGAAACGTTATGCGTGCCGAGACAAGGGAGGTTCACTCGAGTCGCGTTTTGTCCCTTGATTCGCAGCGTAAAGGAAGGTTTTCCAAGGGATTGAATTTCTATTTCATGTGCCGAAATATCCGCATCACTACTACATCCAAACGTGGCTATCTTACCACATACTCTGCGAGCTAGTTGCGGTGTCATCGGATCATCGGCGTTCAATACGGCTTGCTCGACCCGTTCCACCAGAGAACCTTTCTCTTTGGCAACTCCCTCAAGGGAACCGAGCAATTCCAGATGACTATGTCCAATGTTTGTTATTACGCCCACGGTTGGCTTGACAATCTGGGATAGTCGTTCAATCTCTCCAGATTGGTTCGTCCCAATCTCTAATACCGCCAACTGGCTGTTTTCATCCAATTCCAGTAGTCGCGATGGAATGCCTATTTGGTTGTTATAATTTTTCTCGGATTGAAATACGGAAAACTGGCGGGACAACACCGATGCGGTCATATCCTTCGTTGTTGTTTTGCCATTACTGCCCGTGATGGCGACGATTGGAACATCGAACTTACTGCGGTGAAAAGCGGCGATGTCTCCCAACGCAACCTGCGAATCCTCGACCTCAATCACAACCGGACAGTCGGTTTCGATTCGTTTGGACACGACCACACCACTAGCCCCTCCTCGGCGTGCGGCATCTACGAACTCATGCCCATCAAAATTTTCGCCAATCAACGCGATGAATAGGTCACCTTCACTGACTGTCCGTGAGTCCGTCGAGATTTGCGTTATGACCGCACTAAGAGCCCCCCGGATGAGTTTTCCCCGCGTTGCCTGTAGGATTTCAGTGACGTTAAGGTTCATTGTCGTGCGTCAACCGTAATGTTCAAGGCATTCTGCAGCTACTTCTCGATCATCAAAATGAATCGTCTGGTCACCTAAAATCTGATAATCTTCATGGCCCTTACCAGCAATTGCGACAAGATCGCCAGCTTTCGCCAGTCTGATTGCATGAATAATTGCTTCCTTGCGATCAGGAATGCAATCATGACTCGTGCCACCCGGTACTCCCGCGAGGATATCATCAAGAATCCGATTCCGGTTCTCTGTACGAGGATTGTCTGAAGTAATTACGCTGTGATCAGCGATAGCGGCAGATATTTTTCCCATCTTTGGGCGCTTGCCACGGTCCCGATCCCCGCCGCAACCAAAAACGCAAATTAAGCGGCCTTCGGTAATCCGGCGTGCGGCGGTCAGAAGGTTGTCAAGTCCATCGGGCGTATGAGCATAATCAACGACGACAGCGAAATCTTGCCCTCTGTCGACTAATTCAAAGCGGCCAGGAACAATCGTGTTTTCAAGTCCCTCTTTTATTTCATCTGTAGAACATCCGTGATGCTGGGCGACACCAATCGCAGCAAGAGCGTTGTATAGGTTGTAATCTCCCATAAGACGCAATCTCGCCCGAATATTTCCAAGAGGCGTAACCGCAGTTAAGACAAGTCCCCTGAGCGTCGACTCGATGTCTTGAGCGGTAAAATCCTCACAGTTGCCAAGCCCATAGGTCTGGATTGTTGCATCTGTGTTTTGGCGAATTAGATCTGAAGCAGGGTCATCCGCGTTAAGAATCGCCAGACCATTTTCCCGCTGAATCTGTCGAAACAACATGGCTTTAGCGTTTAGATATTCGGCCATGGTTTCATGGTAGTCGAGATGGTCTTGTGTCAAATTGGTGAAGGCTGCGGTTTCAAACTCAAGGCCAGCAAGCCGATGTTGAGATAAGCCTTGAGAGGAGGTTTCCATGATAACGTATTGTAAACCTCTGGCAACGAATTGGCGAAATAGACCGTGAAGAGTTAAAGAATCGGGAGTCGTCGTAGTCGCTGGTACCACTACGTCACCGAAGCGATGGCCGACTGTGCCCATAATCGCTGACTTCAACCCTGCTGCTTCGAAAATTGAGTGAACGAGATAGGCAGTTGATGTCTTACCGTTCGTGCCGGTTATGCCTATTAACTTCAGGCACTCCGCAGGATTTCCATACCAATTGGCAGCAACGAGGGAAAGCGTGGCTCGTCCATTTTCAGTCTGAATGTAGGCAGTGCCTCTCGGAAGTTTTTTTGGCGGCGGATGCTCTCCAACAACTGCCCCGGCTCCATTTTGTATCGCTTGGAAAATGAATTCATGCCCGTCAAACGTCACCCCTTCGTAACAGATAAAAACGTAACCCGGTTCCACCTTCCGGTGATCATTCGCGATGCCCGAAATCTCTTTATCACAATCTCCAACTGTTGAAATTATGTCTACATGCTGTAGCAGGTGCTGAAGATTCAAAGTCGCTTTCCTTATAGGTCAACGCCGTTCAGCTAACGCCGGCTGGGCGAATACATCTGATTGATTCAGATACGCGATGGTTTCACTCGCAATCTTCTTAAAAATCGGCGCAACTACGCGACTACTTAAAGCGCCACCCGCCGGCTCGTCTACAACTACGACAATCGAGACTTGCGGGGCCTCCGCAGGCAAAAACCCAACGAATGTCGTAACCACCTTGTCCTTGACATACCCTTTCCCTTTTTCCGCTTTCTGCGCAGTGCCTGTCTTCCCCGCCACGCGATAACCGTCAACACGTGCATTTCGTCCGGACCCGCCTTCGGTGACGCCAACGAGCATCTCCGCCATCTGTGTAGCCGTTTTACGCGAGATAACACGATGAATTTGCTTTCTTGCTCTTTGTTCAATCAGTTTTCCATCTGCCCCGCGAATTTCTCTTGTTATATAGGGTTGAAGCAATACACCATCGGCCGCGATAACATTCATTGCATTCAATACTTGGATCGGGGTTGCTGAAATCCCTTGTCCAAACGGTACGGAGGCGGCTGAGAAGGCATCCCAGTGGTCAAAGCCGCGAAGTTTCCCGATTTGTTCGTGAGGAAGATCGATTCCTGTTTTTTCACCAAACCCAAATCGATGGGTATAGGATTCAAATTGTTTCTTGGAGAGTCGGTTTGCAATCTTCAGAATCCCGATATTGCTAGACTTTCGGAGGATTTCACTGAGTTTTAGCCAACCGTTTGGCTTGACATCATGAATTATATGCCCTCTTGAAATGCGATATGCGCCCTCTTCGCAGTACTCCCGAGAATCCGGAGTGGCGAGTTTTTCTTCTAATGCGGCAGCGGCGGGAACAATCTTGAAGACGGAGCCAGGTTCGTACTGCATCCAGATTGTGTGGTTGCGTTTAGTAGCTTCTTGGCTCGTGGAGTACGCATTCGGATTATAAGTTGGATAATTTGCCATTGCGAGAATTTCACCGGTTTTGGAATGCATTACGATGGCAGCTCCCCTTTTTGCTCTCCATTTTTTACATCCGGCCATCAATTCCCGTTCTGCAATAAATTGAATATTGTCGTCGATAGTTAAAATGATGTCATTTCCACTGGCGGACATAGTTTCATAGATCGCTCTAGGATCAATGGGGCGCTTCTTTCCGTCGGTTGCGATACCTAAATCTTTAGATGATTCTGGACTTTTAACCCTCGAATCGTTAGCGTTTCCTAGCAAATGAGAATCATGTAAATATTCAATCCCATCGACTCCTTCATTGGCGAAATTTGTATGTCCGATGATATGACATGCATGATTATCTTTTGGATAAAATCGTCTTTCGTGAATCTGGTACTTTAAGCCGCGAATCGGTCGAACTATCGATTGAATGTCAACTAGACGGTCATATGGCAAATCCCGCGCCAACCAGATAAATTGTCGCTCGTTCCTTTGAAGTGAGGACAGGACTTCGGATTCTGGCACCTCTAGTATGGGCGCAAGTTGAGATGAAATTTTGTGGGCGTCAGCGTTAAAAAATCTCGGATCTGCCCATACCGAAACGAGATCTAGATTGAGGGCAAGTAAATTGTGATGGCGGTCATAGATTCTGCCTCTTGCAACTCTTGGAACTTGAATTTGCCGCTGTCCCTGAGATCGCATAGCCAATTCATCATTATGCAACAATTGGACCAGAACGAGTCTTCCGATCAATAGACCAAAACCTATTTGCAAACTGATGAACAGTATGGCGATACGCGTCCGAGATATACGGACGATTTTTTCCTCGTACTCATCAGAGTCCCATTCGCGCGTCGAGGTATCTTGTCTTTGAAATATTTTGTTCACAAACCTGCGTATCCGCGGTTTGATTTCCTGATTGTGGCGCTTGCCAACAAATCGATTTCTCAACTTTTCCAATCCCCTCCATTCATAGCTATTCTTCTAAATCACGCGCCGGTGGTGAGGGCTGAACCATTTGAAGTTCGCGAGCGAACGCGTGAATGCGTTCGGCGGAAGTAAGCCGTGCCTCCTCCAGTTGCAGTCTGCGAATTTCGTTAGTTAGCTGGTTCTTTTCTTTTTCCACATCCTCGCGAATTTGTAAAGCAATCCTATTCTGATCGGAGGAATACCAAGCCGTTACAAAGGCGATGCAGATATAACAGACCAAGAGAAAATATGCGAGTAGGGGAAGTTTTCCTGCTGATTTTGGTTCTTGACGATTCATTTATCAAGCCTGATGCCGAATTTACATTCGTTGAAAAATGTATCTTACCGTGCGTCTCAGATTCTGATTCTGAAAGTCGCTGAGTATCGCGCAGCCTCACTCAAGCAGAAAAACGCTTAATTTAGCTCTCAAGATTCACGGATTTTGACTGCGGCGCGTAATTTTGCACTTCGGGATCGAGGATTGCGTTGAACTTCCTCAGGGGTTGGAGTTATAGGGCGCTTCGTCAATATCTCAAGGGAGGGAACCTGTCGACATTCACATCTAGGAACACTGGGTGGGCAAATACAGGTTCGCGATAAAGCACGAAATCGTTGCTTCACAATTCGATCTTCAAGCGAATGAAAAGATATTACACAGATCCGTGCCCCAGGTTTCAGAGACGCTACCGCCGCATCTAATCCTGTGTCGAGGTTTTTCAATTCGTTATTGACGTGAATTCGGAGTGCCTGAAAAATCCTCGTTGCGGGGTGAATTCGTCCACGATTAACCTTTTTGGGAATTGCCTTCCGTACAATATCCGCGAGTTGAAGAGTCGTTGTGATGTGCTCAATCTTTCGGGATCGGCTAATCTGATGTGCAATTCTTCTTGACCAACGTTCTTCGCCAAATCGAGCAAAAATGTCGGAGAGTACATCTTCGCGATAGTCGTTAATTACCTCTGTTGCCGAGAGCGATTGATTTCTGTCCATGCGCATGTCCAACTTTCCCGCTTGAGAAAAGCTAAATCCCCTAGATGGTGTATTGAGTTGCAAAGACGAAACTCCCAAGTCTAGCAGAACGCCATCTACTTGCGTGACTGATTGAGCGGTTAGTAACTCCTTTAGATTGGCGAAATTCCCTTGGACTAATACACATCGCTCTTTATAACCACGTAATTCTTCCTCTGCTATAGCAAGCGCTTCTATATCTAAGTCAATTCCGATGAGTTGACCGCTTGGCGCGGACGCTTCTAATATCTCGGTGGCATGGCCTCCTAAACCGACAGTCCCGTCAACGTAAACCCCAATACTCTTAGGCACCAAAAAGCGGTTTACTTCACACGTGAGTACCGGGGTGTGCTTTACGCGTATTGTCTCGAAGTTAACCAGTTTTTCATCTGTTTCCATTTTTCTTGTCAGTCCATTATCTTACATGGTGAATTTTCGATACATCGTTAAACCTGACTTGGATACCATAAATCGAGGGCATTATAACGTCAGGACATACAGTGTCAAGCGGAAACGCAGTCCCATGCGGAGTTGAGATGGAGGTAACCGACACATATATGCTTAGAGCTTGTTTGAAAAGTACATTTGTAGGGTGCGATCAAAGGAGCGAAAAGCGACTGCGATAGAGATCTCCTGCGCACCAGCCTCTAAAAGCCCCAGAGGGATCAAGCGAGTGGATAGCGAGCGCGATAGTAGATCCCTCAACTGAGCGATTAGCGAAGGCGATAGAGATCTTGAAGGTGTGTAGTAACATCGAAACCCCACGGACCTACGCCCCAGCGTGGGATCAAACGAGTGAATAGCGAGTGCGATAGAGATCTCACAGGTGTACAACATGTCACGGCAGAAACATGCAAAACCACTCCTCATATGGCAAAAAATGGGATTGGCACCTATTATTCAAACAGGCTCTTAGATTTGGACGCAATCTTATCAAGATCACTCGCAGCCGGAAGCAAAAATATCGCTTTACAATTCACTCAGTATGAGTTAAACTTAATCTCTTGGAGGACTATAATTATGGGCGAAACACTGGACCTCGGCAGACGAATCGAGATCGTTCCAATGGACGCGCATTTTCACAACATAACCGTTGCTCTCTATCTTCAGTGGCGCAATGAAGAACCTACATATGTGGTTCATTCCTATAGCCGTATCGGAGGTTCTGAGGGGCGCATTGCATCGATTGTCAATGCGATGCAAATCTTGGGTGGAATGGAGCTGACCTCCGACGGGCAACTCCAATTTCCTTGTAAAGATAGTCATGAACTGGCGTGTCGACGAGTTTTCCTAGAAGCGTGCAAGTTTCGTTCGGACGAACCGGTTGAACCGCGGCCTTTGAATGTATTGGACAAAAAATCTGGGTTAAATATCACCGTTACCAGCAGTGGCGCCGGGGTTTACATTGTTGGCGCCGAAGGAGAAGCCAAGAGCAAGGAAAGACGAGTATCGGCGATTGCAGGCGGTTTAATCAAGTTGGGACAGATGGTAGACGAACGAGTAGATCGGGTTTCTTTTGCCTGCGGGCAGTCCCATGACGCCCTGGTCGGTTTGTTGCTAGTTCGCGCTCCGAATGTAAGAGCAATTATGCGGGAACAGGAGATGGCGTCATCACGCGGAGTACTTTCAGCTCCAAGTCAGCAAGAATAACCTCAGATCCTGTTTGAAAAGTACATTTGTAGGGTGCGCACCAGCCTTTAAAAACACCAGCGGGGCGGTAGGTAATAACACTCCAAACCTCCAAAAATGATTTTCCATTGACTTTTCAAACAGGTTCTCAAGAGAAGGGTAGTGATCGTAAATAGCGAGGATAACACTATGGAATCACAGGTAGTCGGTTCGATGACCAGCCGCGAACGAGTGTTGGCGGCACTGCGCCGCGATCCCGTAGATCGGACGCCGGTATGTAATCCCACCTCTGTTGCCACGGTGGAATTGATGGATCTCGTAGATGCTCCATTCCCAGACGCTAATCGCGAACCTGAGTTGATGGCGCGTTTGGCAGCCACCGGTTATACCGAGCTGGGCTTTGACACGATTATGCCGGTCTTTACAATTATCCAAGAGTCATCGGCTCTTGGCTGCAAGATTCAGTGGGAACAGAAAGATAATTGGCCCACGGTGAAAATGCGAGAGCCAATTTGGGAAGACGTTGATGATGTTAAAATCCCGTCCAATTTTTTAACCCACCAAGATACCCAATGTGTTCTTGATGCAATCAAAATTCTTAAGAAGGAATACGGTGATGAGGTCGCTATCATTGGTAAGACCATGGGGCCTTGGTCGTTGGGCTACCACTGCTTCGGCGTAGAACCTTTCCTGCTATTGTCGCTGGACGATCCCGGTCAAACTAAACTCGCACTAGACAGGATGAAAGATGCAACTATAGAATTCGGGATAGCTCAGATAGAGGCTGGGGCCGATGCACTGACTATACCGGACCATGCGACAGGTGACTTGGTCAGCGGGGATTATTACAAGAGGTACCTGAGAGATTTGCACATTGAGTTCGTTGAACGCCTCCCCATCCCTCTGATTCTTCATATCTGTGGTCGTACGGTGGACCGCATGGGATACATCGCTCAAACGGGGATGGCAGCTTTCCATTACGATTCCAAAAACAAACCTGCCGAATCTATGGAGGCAGTTGCGAATCGAATCGCTCTTGTGGGAAACATAAATAATCCCGAGACGCTATTTGCGAAGGAACCCGAGGATGTTCGTCAGGAGGTTCGCAGCAACCTCGACGCTGAAGTACAACTCGTTGGACCAGAGTGTGCCATCCCGCTGCAGACGGCTCTTGAGAACCTCAAGGCTATTCCTCAAGCAGTACAGGACTGGCATCGCGAGCAGGCGGCGATGAATTAATCGAGTGTATAGGCTCCAAAAAAATTGTGTGCAGGACGAACGGTCAGTTCTTAATCACCGGACAATAGGTTAGCCGCATCAGATTCTTGGCGCTGCTTATTTTGGACATTGCTTATCAGTTCGCTCTGAATCTGAACATGCCCTTTCCCTGAAGACTCCGACTGAATGCGCAATGTTGACCAACATCGGTACGAGGAAGTTAGAGTTGACAAGAATTGACTCCATCAATCTCGCGAAGGAAAAAAGTGAAGACGAAACCATTCATATTTTTCTTAATCGCTTTTTGGAGTACACTCTCGTTCACAAGTTGTACAAGCGAAAATCCAAGCCCTGAAAAAACACCCTCCCAGTTTTTCCCGCACGCACAGAACTTCGTTTTGAAGAACCCCACATTGCTAGCGGATATGGTCTCGTCCATTGAGAGTGCCCTTGGGACAACACTTAAGCCTAGCGATCACACGCCAACCTTTCATATTGCAACAGACTCCAACAATAAACCGTTAGGGACCGTGCTGTTCCTTGACGTTGATAGCCCTCAAGGGGAACTCAAGGGTGGAATCGGCCTCGACATGCAAGGAAAAGTCGTACGTGTCGCGATATTGGAAAACGCCGGCGCAACTAGCATAATGAATAGCGAATTTCTCGACCAATTTACCGGCATGGGAATCGAGAACGTATTCCAAGTAGGGACAGATGTGAAACCTATCGCCGGACAGGAGGAGATTTCTCAATCGATCGCACTCTTGCCTCAGAAGGCGCTCCTAATGACATATGCGCTGTTTTCTAAGGAGTCAGAGCAAATTTCCGAGTCGTCGGATGTGTTTGAAGGGTCCCCTAATGGAGGTTATGAGCCAGAAACACTTCTAGAACTAATGGAGATGATGAATGAAGAATATATTGTAATTCGCGAGTATTTTCAATCTCCAACGAATCAAGCAGTCGCAGTGAAAGCGGCTAAGCAACTTGAAAACTACATTCAGTACATAGATTATTTTGAGCCGCCCAACAACCCGAACGAGACCGAAGAATACACCTATTTCCAGGATCAAGTCTCAGCATCTCTTTCCCGGCTTGTCGATACTTTGGACAAAGAAGGAGCTTCCGACAATAGTAGACAACAATGGAAAAGCATCTTAGACCTGGTCGATAAAGCACACTTGCGGTTCAGTATAGACGAAGTTGAACTAGACGAAGATTAGAAATAACCCCGAAGCACGTGTAGTCTACTGGGAGAATCCCAAAATGAACCTTCAAGCCGAAAATCTCGAATCCCCCAAACGGCGCTCATTCCTCAAGGCGGGTTTACTCTTCATCAGCGGTCTTATCAGTGCAGTTATCGCGGTACCCCTTTTCGGCTTTGCAATCCTGCCTGCTTTAAAAAAAGCGCCTAAGAAATACGTGGTTCTGGGAATTGTTGACCTCCTCAAGGGAAGCCGATACCGAAAAGTAAACTACACATTTCAATCTAAAGACGGCTGGATACAAACCAACAGAAAACGTTCTGTGTACGTAACTGATGAGGGAAATGGAAACTTCGTCGTCTTATCTAGAGTCTGTTCCCATCTCAACTGCCTCGTTCGTTGGGAAGAATCGAAACGACAGTTCCTTTGCCCGTGCCACGGCGGAGTGTTTGACGAAGAAGGGAATGTCGTCGCAGGACCACCGCCACGAGCCTTAGAAAAGTTATCTGTTAAGGTAGAAGATGGCGTTTTATATGTTAAGGAGACTTAGTGATTGAAGGAGAAGATTACTGAATTCTTGGCGGAGCGAATTCCGATACGCTCAATTGAAACTCATGTCAAGAAGCCGCTGCCGAAGCATATCAACTGGCTGTTCTCACTCGGAGCTATGGCGCTGTTCTTGTTGATATTGCAAGCCGCAACCGGTGCGTTCTTGGCAATATACTATTCTCCGTCTCCAGACCATGCCTACAACTCTGTGAACTACATCAGTAAGGAAGTTCCTTTTGGTGGATTCGTGCGCGGGCTACACCATTGGGGTGCGAGTGCCATGGTCATCGTCGTGTTTTTGCACCTGTTGCGCGTCGTGGTTTACGATTCCTACAAAGCACCGCGTGAATTAACATGGATTGTTGGCGTATTACTGCTGTTGATTGTGTTGGGATTCGGATTCACCGGTTACCTCCTGCCGTGGGACCAGAAGGCTTACTGGGCTACTGTGGTGGGCGCAAAGATCGCAAGCACCGTACCTATTATTGGTGATGCTATTGGCAGAATCATGAGAGGAGGTGAGGAGGTAGGTGCCGTAACGCTGACTCGCTTCTATGCCATCCACACGATTTGGCTACCGTGGATTGCATTTGGACTGGTTGGTTTACATCTTTTCTTAGTACGCCATCTCGGGTCGTCCGGACTGCCAAAAAATACCGCCAAGGACATGGACGCGGGAAAGCCGTTCTACCCCGATCAGCTCTTTGAAGACGGTGTGGCGATTCTCATCCTATTTGGCGTTCTAGTGTTGATGGCGCTGTTCGTTCCAGTGCCCACAGAAGAAATTGCTGATCCGACCGACGCTTCGTACGATCCACGTCCGGAGTGGTATTTCCTTTTCCTGTTTCAACTTCTCAAATATTTCGAAGGGCGCTTTGAAGTAGTCGGCACTTTTGTAATTCCTACAGTCGCAATCCTTCTTCTCTTCTTGGTTCCTTTTCTTGGTCGAAAAGAGAGATTGCCACTTCATAAGCGTCCTGTCGCCTTTATCGTTACCAGCATATCGGTTCTGTCGCTAATCTCGCTCACCATTCTTGGGTTGCGGTCGCCTAGACTCGATTCGACCGCTTCAACTGTATCTGAGGCGGATCAATCGAAAGTACATAGCTCGACTGAGGCAGAAGTATTTGATTTCGGCTTAGAAGAGGAGAATTAGATGCCACAGTGTTTATTCGCTATCTCGGTCAATGCCACTTATACTCCGCGCTGTCAGAAATTGCGTCTTTTGTAGGAGCGATCTCCAGGTCGCGACCTGCGTTCCCGGTAGGTGCGGTTTCCAACCGCACCTACCACCAGACGCCTGAAAACATGCAATTTTCAGCAGTGTGAAGTATAGCTAAAGTGCTCTTCAATAACTAAAACACAGCCATCTGCTCCTATCTTACAATTTCTAACATTGACCGAACCTGCTATCAGATGACTGTTCCCGGTTTAATGATGCCATCTTTCGGGATAATGACAATTCCGTCGCGGATATAGTAGTCATTCCCATCAAAGTCACTTTTCTGTTCAGTGTTTGCAATAATTGAATCTTCACCGATGCGCGCATTCTTGTCGATGATTGCCCCTCGAATCAAGCAACCCCTCCCGAGACCAATATTCGGGATGCCGGCTTTCTGATTCTGTTTTTTTTGCTCGTCCGTTTCATAGAAATCTGCTCCCATGAGGACAGATTGGTAGACCCGAGTTCTCGCTGAGATTACTGTGCGGATTCCAACAATTGAGCGATCGATTTCAGAATCGTCTATAATCGAGCCTTCTGAAAGAATTGAGGACCGGACGCTACTATTATTCACCTTTGTGCTCGGAAGATGACGACGGTGAGTGTATATTGGCGTCTGTTCATCGTAGAAGTTGAACTGTGGTGCAACATCTGTGAGTCGGATATTTGCCTGATAGAAAGCCTGAATGGTTCCGATGTCCTCCCAATAGCCGTCGAAGAAGTAAGCGAACACCCGGTGTGTATGGATACAGTTTGGAATAATATCCAAGCCAAAATCGACGTGCGACTCATTTGACAGCACCTGCTCCAAGAGTGCCCGATTGAAGATGTAGATGCCCATCGAAGCAATGTGTTGTCTGCCGCGGGGATCAATATCCCTTGAATTGAAAGTGTCTTCTGGAACTGCTAACCGCTGGAGTTCTTCCTCAGTCTGTGGCTTTTCCACAAAATCGGTAACTCGTCCGTCATCATCGGTCTGCAAAATACCAAAACCACTGGTATTTTCCTTATGGATTGGAATAGCGGAGATGGTGACGTCCGCCTTCGATTCGACATGGACGGTCAACATTTTGCGATAGTCCATTCGGTAAAGTTGGTCACCGGCAAGGATGAGAACATACTCATCCGTAAATCGCGGGCTGATGATGTACGATCCGTTTTGCCGAACCGCATCCGCCGTACCCTGATACCATTCCTCACCTGCCAATGTCTGCTGGGCAGCCAATACTTGCACAAATCCGCGACGATAAGAGTCAAATCGGTAGGTTTGGGCAATATGGCGATTCAACGAAACCGAATTGAACTGAGTAAGAATGAAAATTCGCTCCATTCCAGAATGCAGACAATTGCTGACGGGAATATCGACGAGCCTGAATTTACCGGCGATTGGCACACTCGGTTTGGCTCGCTCCCTCGTCAGAGGAAATAGTCGTGCTCCCCTTCCGCCTCCTAGAATGACTGCAATAACCTTATCTTCGTTCATTAACTATACTGTGTTCCCGTTGAACACGGACGTACACAAAAAAGATCCTCGTCCGGAGCTTTCTAACCGTGTATTTGCAGCAGATTTAGACATTGGAACTCTCGTACTTCGCGAAATCATTGTTAACATCCTTACTACAGCGTCCCTTTTGTCGACAGTACACCGCTCACGCGAGTGTCCATGCTAGTCGCGAGATCGAGTGCCTTCGCAAATGCTTTGAAAATGGCTTCGATAATGTGGTGATGGTTCGTTCCGTAAGGAACACTGACGTGAAGCGTTGTACCGCTGTGATTGACGAATCCGTGAAAGAACTCTTCCACGAGTTCAACATCGAAATTCCCTACCTTGCCGTGACGAAGTGAGGTGTCGTGACGAAAAAATGGCCGTCCGCATATATCTAAACTGACGTGCGCTAGTGCTTCATACATTGGTACGGAAGAATTCCCGAAGCGGCACATTCCTACTTTATCGCCCACTGCTCGGCTAAATGCTTCGCCCAAACAAATACCCACATCCTCAACGGTGTGATGGGCATCCACGTGGAGATCGCCAGTCGCGTCCACCGTAAGATCAAAAAAGCCGTGTTTGGCAAAGAGTTCAAGCATGTGGTCCAAGAAGCCTACCCCTGTCTTGATTTCGGATTTGCCAGTACCATCAACGTTCAACTGTAGCTCAACTTGTGTCTCCCGCGTTTTGCGTGAAATTTCAACTTCCCGTTTCACAATAGGTCTTCCTTGCAATTATAATCGATTTCGACCGTTGCCACCTCGGACGTAAGTTTAGCACAGGGACACAGTGCTTTCAAGCCCAATTCACTGCTAGAATTGCGGCTGGGATTGGAATATGATATACTTCAATTGTTGTCAATTGACAACAATTGGTTACAACAGAACTGTTTAGCGGTTTTCAATGAATCTAAAGCACATTTCATGACTCCGACAGGTACTTCATGTACCACAAATCGACACGAATAAACGGGAAATGGGACCAATGGAATACTCAAGAAATTTGACGAAACGGATTGCTTGGGCGTTAATAACGCTCTTGTTGATTATTGATGGTGCAGTCGCATTAGAGGTTGCTGCACAAGCACGGCGGATTCGACGTCAGCGAGTAGTAATGCCTCAACAGCGCCAAGAAATAGCCAATACAGATATTACGACAGATTTGAAATCAAATCTCCTTGCGATTGCACGGCGAGTGAGCAATCAATCCCAGAATTCGATGGTAGATCTTGTGTTCGTCATTGATAGCAGCCGGGATATGATGGACGGAATCTCGGTAATTCAGAAAAGTCTCATTGACATGGCAAATGTATTCGAGGAGGAGTTGATTGACTATCAATTTGCCCATGTCTCGTTCGAGAAAGTCGGTGGGACACCAAAAACCACCATTCAATCATTCGAGAGCGATCTTGTTGCTAGTCAAGCGTGGTTCCGTAAATTGAAAATGTCGCGGGGTAGCGAGACCGGTGATGGCCTTGATGCAATTCTACAGACGATAAGGGAGACCAACTTTCGACTGGAAGCGCGGAAACATATTCTGGTTGTAACCAATTCACGTTTGCAGACCGCCTGGACCGCAGAAAAGGCGAAAGACAAAATCGTGAAGGAGATTGTCGACTTGTGCAAACAAGACAATATACATGTTAACATCATCGGGAAAAGCGAAAGCGCGCAGATACAGTTGACGGCTAAGACGGAGGGCAAATTTTACGCAATCTCTGGCAGTGGTCAGAAGGGTGTAAAATTCGTTAACTTAGGCGACTTAGACAAGTCGATTCTCAAAATTGAAGGCGTCTTCAGGCTAACTGCACAGCATATTGCCGCAACAATAAAGCAACAAGCTGACGTTGTCTTTATGTTTGACTCAAGTTTAAGTATGGCGGCAAAAGCCAACAAAACCAAAACAGATAAAATTTGCGCTGGCATTGATGAAATGGCGAGCATTTTGAATTCAGCAGGAATCAACTATCGATTTGGCGTTATCCGTTTTTGGTCAGCAATTGGTAGTGGCGAAAGCGTCGTCGTGCTTTCCAAGCCACCATTGAACGCCGAACAAGTAAAGCGACTTTATCGCGCACCCAAGCAAGGCGATAAACATCTTCTGGGAGCGGTAATAAAGGGTGTACCAAAAATCAAAACGCCTGCGGATCGTCAGCTCGTTCTCGTAATCGTTACCGATGGTTCGGCAGGACATCGAGCGGCAAAAGGGTACACGGTCAATCAAGCCATTGGAGTTTGCCGAAAGGCTGGGGCGCAAGTGAATGTCATCGGAGAATCTTCGATGAGTATTCATTCCTACAAAGGCCGCTTTGGCGGCCGCGCTGTGTCTCCTTCCGTTGAATTTCAGAAACGGGTCGCTGAGACCACAAATGGCGTGCATTACGTCATGCCCGAAACCTCTAACTAACCCCTCAAACCAGTAGAAATTAGTTTATAGTTACATGCTCTAGTCAGTTATCCCGCGCTTGCGCTAAGCTCGACTTTGTACAAAAGTACAACGATTAGATCGTACGGAAAGCCGCGCAAAACCAACCCCGTAGGCGGGGCATCTTGCCCCGCTGCGATGGCACTAGAAACCGCTGAGACTTTTTCAATGGTCTACCAAATAGGCCAGATGGCTAAAATCTCCCCCGGTGTTCTTCAGCGTTTGAGCAACACCATTTGTTGTACCGCTCAAATGTACAAAGTCGAGCTAAGAGTCTGTTTGAAAAGTACAATTTGTAGGGTGCGCACTACGCACCAGCCTCTAAAAGCCCCAGAGGGGATCAACTGAGCGGATAGCGAAGGCGATAGAAATCCCACAGGTAGGTAGTAGACGACAATAAGAGCATGAAAAGCCCCCTACAAATAACCAAAAATGGCTTTGCTACCGATTTTCAAACAGGCTCTAAACCCTGGTCATTTTGCTAGGCTGTCGTCAAACATATAGGTGCATGGTAGCCCGTACTCGGCAATTCGAATCCTATGAGTGGCACAATGGCACAAGAAACCCGTTCTACCACGCCGGTGGGTGCGATCAAAGGAGCGAAAAGCGATCAACCGACTGATTAAGGAGGAATCAAGCGAATGGATAATGAGTGTGATAGTAGATCCTGATGGAAAATCCCCTGCGATAGAGATCCCATTCATTGCACGTCTCAAATCGACTGTAACATTGAGAATTTGAAATCGTATCAGACGGATTGATACGCGGGGCAGGATATCACACAGATTGGATTTGGTACGCCAAACCTAGTGGAGAAGTTCCAATGGGATGAGAAAGCCTGAATCCAAAAACCTCAATCTTCTAAGTCTTCCTCAAGCTTTCTTGCATACATCGAGATGAGCGCAAAGCAAGTTGATTGTAAGTTTGCCACCGGTTCTTGCAATTCAATGGGTGTATCACTGATAAAGCCGCCGTCTTCCTGCTGAACGGTTGTCAGATATCCCAGCGTAACACGGTCTGTATTCAGCGGATCTTTTCCCGCGGCAAGTGCCATCACGGCATAGGCTGAAATCTCGGGATCGCTCTTCTCTCCCTTCGTCCTGCCAAAACCGCCATCCTCATTCTGCATCTGTTTCAGCCATACTATTTGGGTGTCAATGTCATACACGGGCGCCAACCCTTGCAACACCCACGATGTGACAAGTACATCCGAGCGGCCTCCGCGCTTCAAGGACCATCCGCCATCGACATTGATCTGCTCGGCGAGCCAATCGGCGCCTCTTGAGACGGGCGAAAAGTTTGCTTTGAACCCCATCCGTTTCAGTCCGGCTAGGACGGCTGCGGTATTCAATGGATTGCCGGGTTTATGCATCTCTCTCGCCCAACTTCCATTCTCGTTCTGTACGTCCCTAATCCATTTCAATCCTGCGAATCTTACCTCCGAATCATCCGTCTCCGCCTGAGCAAGCGTGACTAGTGCAAAGATTGTATGCGCCGTATTACCGTTCCAGCTTCCGTCTTGCTTTTGATGACGCGTCAGATACTTCACACCTCGACGAATAACGGTTGAACCTGTGCCCCAACCCTTGAACATAAGGGCTTGCATGGCAAAAGAGGTGATTTCAACATCACTCGCTCCACCCGATATAAGAGGCCAACCGCCATCATCGTTTTGCGCAGCAAGGATATATGATTCTGCACGTTCAATAGTCTCGAACAGAGTCGAGCCAACCAGATGCTTCTCAGGGAAAAGGATTAGACAAATAAGCAATATTCCCCATATCAGAAACCTAGATTGATACCCACGCATGTCGTCGTCTCCGTAAATCCAGAACAATCCTACCGTACAAAGTTGGAGGCAAAGAATTCACGCCTTCACGGCTAAAAGTGCTGAGTTATCATGTTAACGGTCGTTTCAAGATAAATTTCACTGAGTCGCTCCAATCGTTGAAGCGGCCATATTTTGCCGAAGCGGTCTATGACAATTATTGTTCAGCCTTTGGGGCAAATCCGTACTGACCCGACACCCTTCCGTGCCAGTTCAAGCGAGTATGATAAAGTCTCCACAGGTAATAACACTCAAATGCTCAAAAAGTGGCGGTGCCCTCTATCATTTAGTACCTGTTTGAAAAGTACAGTTGTAGGGTGCGCACTGCGCACCAGCCTCTAAAAGCCCCAGAGGGGATCAAACGAGTGAATAGCGAGTGCGATAGAGATCTTGAAGGTGTGTAGAAACGCCAAAACCCCGTGCACCTGAACTCCGGAGGGGCGACAGGTATGTAGCATACAAGAATATAAACCTGAAAAAACTTCCTGCAAATGACCAAAAGTGGCTTTGCCATTGATTATTCAAACAAGTTCTAAACACGTACTTAGCGAGACCAGATTGGTATAAGGACTTTGGTCAACTTCACTAGACTTTCCAAATTATGAGCGGGTAGAAAATAATCAACATACGGCAAAGCGGTACGAATCCCTCGGCAAACCGGTTGATATCCGCTGCTACCAAGTAACGGGTTGAGCCATATTAACTTATATGCGTGTCGATTTAGCATTTCCATCGATCGCTGTAACACATCTGCATCGCCTTGATCCCAGCCATCACTGATAAGGATGACAATGGATCGGTCGGCTGTGAAGGATCGTGCAAATTCACGGTAAAAGCCAATAATACTTTCACCAATTTTCGTTCCACCAGACCAATCGGGCACCACCTCTGCCATCTCACGGAGTCCCTCTTCGACACCCTTTCGGCGAAGGAGTCCGGTGATGTTCGTCAAACGAGTGCTAAACACCGCGACTTCAATCTCTTTAATCTCTTGTTGCATACCATAGATGAATTGAATGAGGAATTTCGAGTAACAATCCATTGACCCGCTGACATCGCAGAGTAAGAGAATCTTATTTTTCTTTATCTTGCGGCGTTTGTGGACGAGGGTTAGCGGTTCACCGCCATAGGCGATATTTTTACGCCAGCTTCTTCTGAAGTCAATGGTTTTACCCTTGACCGCTAATTCCTTGCGCCGGCTCAATTTTGTGGCAAGTAACGCCGCAAATTTTGCGATGGCTTCGCGAGCCTTTTCAATCTCCTCGGGTGAAAGCTTACTGAAATCCTTCTGCGTCAGCACATCATCGGGACTATAGGCAATCGTGTCACCGGCTTCCTGTTCATCGTTTTCTTCGCTGTTCAATTCTAGCCACTCATTTACAGTAAAATCGCCTCCGTCGTCCTTCACAATGTCAGTGAGTTCCTGAAGTGAGGATTCGTCAGCCGATGGCGCACCGGTGTCATCTTCATCACGCTCTAACGGGTTAGGAGCCGGACGAGGGTATTTCCAGAACAAGTCAAATGCCAGATCGAAAGTTTCACGGTCCGACTCATTTGCTATCAGGTTCGTTCTGGCAGTATGGTAAAATTCGTCACGTTGTGCAATGTTGATGAGTTCCAAACTCCGGCAGAAACTAATCTGATTCGTCGTCGTAACGTTGATATCCATCTGCTTGAGCAGACGGCAGAAGGTAGTAATTTCTTGAGATAGTGTCTGTTGTCTCATAGAATTACCCTTGCGAATAGACCCAATCCTCTTTCTCTGATTTTTCATCAGAAGAGCAATCCGACAAGCGTTTCGCCCGAGCGATGAACTCATGCAGGTCGGCTCCCTGCGCGCGTTGAACGTCATCCTGATATTTAAAGAGGCAACCAAGCGTTTCATCAACAACCTCCGGATCAAGTGCGTCTTTCCCCAGTGCAATAAGCGCCAGCCCCCAATCTAGAGTTTCAGCTACCCCCGGTTTCTTATAATAGTCGCCTTCCCGCCAAATCTGCATCATGTTACACAACTGCCTCGCAAGATGATTGTTGATATGCGGGAGTTTGGTTTTCACAATTGATAATTCTTTTTGGAAAGACGGGTAATCAATCCACTGATAGAGACAGCGCCGTTTTAGGGCTTCGTGAACCTCGCGCGTACGATTTGAAGTTAACACAACGTACGGAATATGCTTTGCGCGAATCGTGCCAATCTCCGGTATCGTGATTTGGAAATCGGACAAAATCTCAAGCAGAAATGCCTCAAACTCACTGTCGCTGCGATCTACCTCGTCAATAAGTAACACTGGTGGCGCACCGCCATCGCTCTGAATTGCTTCAAGCAGTGGACGCTTTAAGAGAAATGCCTCGCTGAATAGGTTGGCGCCAATTCGGTCTTTGTCAATCCCTTGTGCTTCGTCAATGCGTAACTGTAGAATCTGCTTGGTATAGTTCCATTCGTACAATGCACTGTTTGTGTCGAGACCTTCATAGCACTGCAAACGGATTAACTTGCCACCTGTTATGTTCGCTAGGACTTTCGCGACTTCTGTCTTGCCAACTCCCGGTTCACCCTCAAGAAAAATTGGTTTGTTTAGGTTGTGAGCTAAGTAGATAGTCGTCGCCAACGCTCGGTCGGTTATGTATTCTCCCCGAGCGCACGCATCTTGAACTTTTTCAATTGATTCAAACATCGACACTTAACCTAAAGTTTGGTCCGGTAAAATTCGTATGTGACTAGCCGGTGAAGTTATTGCAGCTGCCGCATCATTCTTTCACTCTGAAGCGCTTCCTCGTAATCCTTACGATAATCGATGTCTTTCAGGACGCTGTCCGTGTCAACGATGACGTAATGGATTAAGTCAGCATATCTTTTGAAAAGCGATCTAATGCCACCGCTTTCCTCGTCGAGAGAGAGGATGTGGGATGCGTAGCGCCGATTAAAAATAGCAGGATGCCCGCGTCGATAATTATAACTTGGCAGCGCAATTTCTTTATCCGAGTCTTTATAGGCATCAACGACGCGATTGATGAGATCCGAGGTGATAAACGGCTGATCGACAAGCATCAGCGCAAACGCATCTGCGCAATCAGATAGAGCTTGGACCCCACACTGGGCGGACGTAAGCATCCCCCGTTCATAGTTGGGGTTGAATACAACCTTGACTGGCTTATTTCGGATTCTATCGTTCACCCTCCCCGATTCGTGGCCGATTACGACGATGACTTCGTCCAAATTTGACCCGAGCATATTATCGATTATCGTTTCGATAATGGTACTGTTTCCGAAGGGAAGTAGTTGTTTTGGTTCCCCCATTCGGGTAGATAGCCCTGCGGCAAGAAGTATCCCGGGAATTTTAACAGTTGTTGGCATAAGACGCGAATGACTCAGACTTTCTCGGACAACTCCAGTGAGAGATGCATGACGCTCTATATGTAAGAATACGGAGAGTGAGTCCCAACAACAAAAGGATTTAGCCAAGGGAAACGCATCTAAATTTTCTGCCTGACAAAAAAGCAAATCAAGCCAAGTTTGTGATAATTTTTTAGCGGTCGTAGGTTGGGTTGAACGAAATTCGTTAATGATTGTTAATCTTAGAGGCGTTTCCGAGTTCCCACTTTGCATGAACATGCCAAAAATATGAGTGAAACCCAACATTAATCGTAAATTCTGCCGCCATGAGACATCCTCTAAATTAGATGCGTTTCCCCTGAGGATTTAGCCCATAAACCTAGAACCGAATATCGAAACCCGTGTATTCGTCACCGCACTCGCGTTTGTCAATCTGGACACGGTCAACTCTACCTGCGGGAGGGCCCTTCTCTAACAGAACAAGGAACTCATCCAGCGCTAATTTGTTCCCTTCGGCGACAACCTCAACGTCACCGCTAACAAGGTTCTTGGCATAGCCGCAAACCCCGAATCTTTCTGCACTTCGTCGTACAAATTCACGGAAACCGACACCCTGCACCCGACCACTAACAAGGATATGAAGTTGCATAGGCTAGTTGATGTCAGTCGTTAACTCTACTCTTTGAATGGCTGCCAAGTCTTCATTCGCGAGAACTGCCCGCTCAGAGAAAGTCAATACTGAAGCGCTGTACTGAATCTGCTATCGGGATTTGAGGATAATTTAGTATACCACATAATAGGCAGGTTTGCATGAAATTTCCTGGAAGCACCCACAGCGGATACATCTAGAATTCTAAAGTGGGTTGCGGCTAAAACAGCGGTGACTAGCGTGAAGTAATTCGCGCGCCCGTGTGACCCGTTTTCAGGTGGAAATGTGGCGAGAACATTCACTCGACGTAATTCTAAAAATAGGAAAAGCACCGGCGATTGACCAATACATAGACAGCAAAATGCAGGGACAATTCTCTTGGCTGTGGAGCGAAATCTATTGAAGATTTTCGAGGGTTTCGATAGACTATATTTCCGCTGTCGGTGATGTTTCTAATCGCTTCTTCGAATAACACAAATCCCCCTTTTTGCGCTAGCCGACTTATGTTTTAGTGGTTCATACTCTAAGTATTTAATCCTTAATGAAACCATCAAGCGAATGGATAATGAGTACGATAGAGATCCCTTTTTCTTCAAAACTCGGTTTCTTCCCGGAGTCAAAGTGGCTTCAAGGTAATGGTTGAATCCACTCATCGCGGGCAACAAAGGATTGATAATCATGGCAATCACTTCATCACATAAATCACAGTTCAGACAATGTGAACTACCGACACCCAACACTAACCATATTTTTTTGGAAAATAAACCATTTAGTTGGGTGCATACAACCAAATAACGGAGGATACCAAGGTGAGAATTGCGCGGCTTCCGAACTATATCCTACGGTTCATCACTATTCTATTTTTACAGAGTGCCTCCGCACAAGATTACGCGCAATGGGGCTTGCCCAGTGGCGCCGTAGCACGCCTCGGCAAGGGGTCGATTTCCGGTAACATCGCGTATTCGCCCGACGGGTCGCAACTTGCAGTTGCTTGTACGATTGGTATTTGGCTGTACGATGCGGAGACCTGCCAAGAACTGAACCTACTCGCGGGGCATACGGATGAGGTTTCGACCGTCGCTTTCAACCCAAATGGCAACATGCTTGCCAGTGGAGGCGGGAATTCTGAAGCACATGGCGGATTTGACAATACCGTCCGTCTGTGGGATGCCGCATCAGCGAAACCCAAGCGTACCCTCACAGGGCATCGCGGTTATGTTACAAGCGTGGCGTTCAGCCCGGACGGAGGCACGCTTGCCAGCGCAAGTCGTTACGGCGTCATCCGGCTATGGAGAGATAGCACAGGATTACAGAATCAGACTCTTGACAAGCATACGAGCCGAATTACTTGCGTGGTTTTCAGTCCGGACGGAAGCACGCTCGCTAGCGCCAGCCGCGATCTCACCATCCGGCTGTGGGATGCGGCGACCGGGGAGCCTAAGCAAACGCTCACCGGGCATACGGATTGGGTCACCAGCATTGCATTTAGTCCCGACGGAAGCACACTGGCGAGCTCGAGTCGTGACATGACTATCCGACTGTGGGATGCATTAACAGGAAAGCATCTTCGGACTCTCACCAAACCGAAGAAGATGACCGTATGGGAGGCATTGACCGGCAAACATGAGAACTCTCTCAATAGACATAGCGGCTCGATCACTTGCATCAGCTTCAGTCCGGACGGTACTATCCTCGCCAGCGGGAGTCGCGATACTACCGTTAGGCTTTGGGACAGTGTCAAAGGAAATCACATACAAACGCTTTCTGAACACACAGATCCCATCACCGGCGTCGCCTTTAGCCCTGACGGCTCCAGGCTCGCTAGCGCCAGTCACGACAATACCGTCAGGATTTGGGACACCGTTACAGGTGAATACAAGCAGATTTCTGCCGGCCATGAAGCTTCAATTAACAGCGTTGCTTTTAACCCGGACGGCTCCTCAATCGCCACTGGGCGTGACGATAATTTCATTCAGCTATGGGATGCGATGACGTGGCACCCCAAGCAAATCCTCTCCGGACATACGTATCGGGTCATTAGCGTCGCCTATAGCCAAGACGGGGATACGCTCGCCAGTGGAAGCTCGGACAATACTGTCCGCCTGTGGGATGCCGTCACAGGAACTGAAAAGCAATCTCTCATAGGGCACACCAGTTCTGTTTATAGTGTTGCCTTCAGCCAGAGCGGAGAAACTCTCGCTAGCGGGAGCTGGGACAACACTGTCCGCCTGTGGGATGCCAACACCGGGGAACACAAACTGACGCTTAAAGGCCATAGGAGTTCGGTCAATTGTGTTGCAC
Organism: Candidatus Poribacteria bacterium; assembly: GCA_965220415.1. GTDB lineage: Bacteria > Poribacteria > WGA-4E > WGA-4E > JAJDTR01 > JAJDTR01. Next base: position 4,844,335 of record OZ244829.1, on the reverse strand, counting down.
TCAGCCCGGATGGAAAGACGTTAGCTAGTGGGACTAGCTATGGAGACCATTCCGTACGCCTTTGGGATTTAGCTACGGGCAATCTCCAACACGAACTCAGAGGACATACGTATCCGGTTCTGAGTATTGCATTCAGTCCGGATGGCGGGACTCTCGCAAGTGCCGGTAAGTGGGACGACACAATCATTCGGCTTTGGGATACGGTTACGGGACTTCAAAAACGATCTCTGACCGGACATACGGATTCAGTCAATAGTTTGGCGTTCAGCCCGGATGGCGTGATGCTTGCCAGCGGGAGCGGGGACGTGTTCGGAGATTATACCATCCGGTTGTGGGACGCGGCGACGGGGATACAAAAACACACTCTAACCGGACACACGGATGCGGTCAGGAGTATTGCGTTGAGCCCGGATGGAAGTGTACTCGCGAGTGCGAGTAATGACGGCACGGTGCTGCTGTGGTCTGTAAATCAAATTCACGGCTTAGAAAAGACAGGTAATTGACCGCGCGTACGGCTTTGGAATGTCTATCGCGATGCGGGATTTTGGGTAATGGCAATTGGATTCGAAAGTATACCGTACCCCTTATATACTCCGCGCTGTCAGAAGTTGCGTCTTTTGTAGGAGCGATCTCCAGGTCGCGACATGCGTTCCCTGTAGGTGCGGTTTCCAACCGCACCTACCGCCAGACGCTTGAAAACACGCAATTTTCACCAGCGTCAAGTATAAATCCCTTATTTGTCTACACAATCGACATCTTTCCAGAATAATCTCAGCGGGCGATGGCGTCTTCTTTTTCTCGAATTAGCTTGGAAACGGTGTCAACTGTCAGGACTGCGATGCTCCCTGCATCCTGTCCAATACGTTGAGTTCATTAGGAAAAATGTCCCGTGTCGGGACACGTTCTCAATCGTTAAGTGACGCTCTTAACACTCGAGAAGTTGTCATTGACTCGCCCCTTCGTCTTGCCTCCATCATCACAAATCTAAGTTCATAAGCTGTTCGCGCAACCTATCGGAGGTTCGGCGCGAGTTTCTTCAACCTTCCCCAGATTGTGATTTTGTTGGAAGTGAGGGACACCGCTAGTCCTCCTGGGCCAAAATCGGGGTGATAATCGCTGCCATTGTGGTCATCGCTGAGTTGCTTCAGATATTGTCCATCGGTGGTCATCAAGTGAATCGTTCTTCTACCACGACCAACATCATTCAGTTCAAAGATTACATAGGAAATCGTTCGTCCATCGGGTGACCATGTGGGTTGTATGTTATCCACTCGCTTGTGTATTCGATTGTTTGTAAGCCTTTTGTGATTTTTACCATCAGCGTTCATCACATAGATTTGATAGAATCCTTCTTCGGAGGCAACGTATGCAATCTTTCGCCCATCAGGAGACCACGCTGGTTCTGTTTTGCGCGGCAAATCGCGCGTCAAACTTACAAACCCCTGTCCGTTGACGTTTATCACGTGAATTTGAGAGTGCTGCTCCTCATTCCGGAGTTCAAATGCTACTCTTTTGCCATCGGGAGACCATGACGGCTTTTCCCCCTCAGTTAGCTTCAAGAGGTTATGTCCATTGGTATCCATCACGGCGATTTGGCCCACGCCCTGTGCATTCCTAGAGGTGAATGCTATTTTTCGCCCATCAAGAGACCATTCTGGATGCTTCTCCCATTGCCCATCTGTCAGGCTTATCGGGTTCTTTCCATCGGCGTCCATGACGTGGATTTGAACAAACCCACGGTTTCGGTTGGAAACAAATGCAATCTTCGTCCGGTCAGGAGACCATGCCGGATCGCTGTCATCCGCTGGATTGTTTGTTAGTCTTTTTTGGTTTCCTCCATCAGCATCCATCGCATAGATTTCAGTGTTGCCATCTCTCGTGGATGTAAAGACAATTCGACCAGTGTTGAAGGCGAGGGCGTTTCTCAACCACAGCTCCTCGCTCGTCAGATAGACGCACAGCCCCGCAAACAGTAGATATCTAGGTATCAACTTGAATCGCATTTTTCTAACTCCTAGGTTTCATGTCTAGTTGCGTCGCAATATTATCAAAAAGCATGTGAATCGCTTAAGAAAACGATCAAAATCAATAATTACACCCCCAGTTTTGGGCCGAGCAAAAAGCCAACCGATTACGGCACAAACCAGAGAAATTAATTCTTCGGTTTAATTCGAATAATAAAGAAGCGACCGACAGGAATCGGGCTTACGAAGCTATTCCTTATGTTGTAATGATGAGAATCAAACGCATAGATGATCCCAAATTTTCAATCTCCGTGCACATTTACAAAACCCAACCCTCTCTCAGCGCGCCAGCGGATTAGCAAATAAGGAACAAACCGGTAGCGACGCAAATTCGCGTGCCTATGGTTTGAGCGCTTGATTGCAGGCTTGCCAACAAGCGGACTCCCAAGGGAAAGTCTTGTCATGAACAAACAACAGGATATTGAATAATTCAGGATGACCTATGTGCCAAATTTGACCAAATGGGATTACCAACAGCCCTAGCACGCGGTGTTAGCGCAATAGTTGTTTTGTGTGCAAGGATCGAAGCAACACCACTGATTGGCCCAACAGTAGTTACCGGCATTGGCGCCGTTGCACGGGATGGTATGATGGGCCTCGGCACCCGGGGCAGCAAGCAGAGCCGCTGCCAGAGCGGTCGTACTAACCAATGCCGCCGTGGCAAAGGCGCTGCGGTTGCCGACCATCCCCTCTTCGCGGAGAAGGAAATCGGACACTTTCCGCTTGGTCACAGATCTCAAATGGCTTCTCATTAGGGTTATACCTCCTTTCATAGGATAACTCCCCTTGGTCAGCTACGGACTAAGGAGTTCCTCAACCGGCTTTTTTGCCCGATACAGGGAAGCCGGAATGAAGTCGTTCTAACGCTTCTTTCGCTGTTAATGAATCCGTTGAGAGAGATTTCGCCACCTGTTCAATCTGCCTCCAAATGGTACACTCCAACACTAACGTTTCACTTTAATCCTTGATAGTCCACGGCTCATTTGCCGGTTAGATTATTCCTACTCTTCAGTACGATTACTCCCATCCAGCTTGGGTTCATTCAGGGCAAGTTTCCCGTACGCAGCCCAGATATCAGTGCTCTCGGGCTCCACAAGGCGGAGGATGCTCCGAGTTCGCTTCGTGAGATCCCTATAATTTCGTCACGAAAAATCCCGCCGGTCCCCGTAGCCTGCCAAGATTTCCACTTCAGGGCAACCCGGACAAATCTTAAGGCAGGTGTCCACTCATTCTCCAAAAAACTCTGTCGAGTCTTGTCATTTCACGTAAAACAATCTGGCTCTCATATTTTAATCAATTGTCCTTGACCAGTCGTCGCAACCGAGCGAGGTTGACACAAATCAGCGGGGATTGGGCACGAGTTTCTTCAACCTACCCCAATTTACGGCTGTATTGGAAGCGAGGGCCACAGCTAGTCCTACGGGGCCAACAATCCCCGCCATAATCCCGTATTCTCATGAATCACAGTTCAGACAACGTTAACTGCCACTGACCAAGCGCACCCCTCACCGGAGGCTGAGCGCGGCATTCTTCATCCTGCCCCAAATTGTAATCTGGCGACCTTCCGGCGAAACGGAGAGTCCTCCGGGATAGAGCCAGTCCGGATCGGCATTAATGAACGAGGAATCAAGTGGCAAAGTGTCGGTGGCGCCGCTAGTTACGTCCACCGTGTAAATCCCAATAATTCCAGGATCCCTTCCAAAAGAGGTAAACGCGATGAATTCACTGTCCGGTGACCATGTAGGGTGTTCTTCCGTAACATGCTCCGTGAGTTCCCTCGGATTCTTTCCGTCGCTATCCACCACCCAAATCACGTTATCGCCCACATACGCGATGCGTCTCCCGTCGTGTGACCATGATGGCAAACGTTTGTGCACAAAATCACGCGTTAACCGCACCCGATTTCGTCCGTCGACATCCATTACGTAAAGTTGAGCCTCATTACCATTTCTAAAGGAGATGAATGCGATTCGTTTTCCATCGGGCGACCACGACGGATGGAAGCCTTTACGGCTTAATACCTTCTTATTGTTTCCATCCGCATCCATCACGGTAATCCCACCGGGCGCTAGATTATGATCCTCTGGAACACGAGCGGTGTCGTACACAATTTTCGTGCCGTCCGGAGACCAATCCGGAAAAGAATCCACCAACCCGTCAGTCAGTCTAATCGGGTTCTTCCCGTCGGCGTTGATCACCCAGATTTGCCTGTGATCTTTGTTTACATTGTTTCTATTGGAAACAAAGGCAATCTTTTTGCCGTCGGGAGACCATGCCGGATAGCGGTCCAATGCTGGATTTACCGTTACTCTTCTCTGGTTTCTCCCGTCGCCGTCCATGACATAAATTTCCTCATTCCCTTCACGCGTAGAGACGAAGGCTATCTTGGTTCTGCGAGAGGCGTAGCCGTTTACCGCAATTTGCATCTGTATTAACAGAGACATGACAAGCACTGCTGCGAACAAGCGTCCAGCTTTGAATGGCATTGTTTCCTCCTTATCCACTCGGTTGATCGCTATTCGTTCTTTTGGTCCCGATAAAAAATGGTGGGCAGTCGATTTCTATGGAATTTCTATCGCGGTCGCTGTCCACTCCCTTGATCCCACCCTACAAGCTATATACTTTCGCGCCGCTGGCGCTCCCAAAGGCTGGTGGGCAGTGGATTTTCTATGGGAACTCTATCGCCTTCGTTATCCACTCAGTTGATCGCTCATTATCCATTCGCTTGATTCTAATCAGTCGGTTGATCGCTGTTCATTCCTTTGATCCCACCCTACAAGTGTACTAAAGACTTCGAACTTTCGGGCGGAACCGGCAATCGTCGAATCGCCGACGCCTCCTCTCGTACCGCCCGCACCGCTTACACCTCACCGGAGACTCCCCGCGATTTCCTTCAACCTCCCCCAAATTGTAATCTGGCTACCCTCCGGCGAAACCGAGAGTCCTCCGGGATAGAGCCAATCCGGATCGTAAGTCGTGGCGTAGGGATCACGTGGCAAAGCGTCAACAGCGCCGTTAGTTACATCCACCGTGTAAATCCCAACAATTCCAGGATCCCTTCCATAAGAGATAAACGCGATGGATTCACTGTCCGGTGACCATGTAGGGTGTTCTTCCATAACATGCTCCTCCGTGAGTCGCCTCGGATTCTTTCCGTCGCTATCCACCACCCAAATCACGTTATCGCCCGCATACGCGATGCGCTTCCCGTCGTGTGACCATGATGGCAAACGTTTGTGCGTAAAGTCACGCGTTAACCGCTTCCGATTTCGTCCGTCGACATCCATTACATAAATTTGAGCGTCGTCACCAGGATTTTTACCGGCGATAAATGCTATTCGTTTTCCATCGGGCGACCAGGTCGGATGTACGCCTCTTGCATTCTTAACTAACCTCTTGTTGTTCCCATCCGCATCCATCACAGTGATGCCACCGGGTGCTAAATTATGATCCTTTGGAACATCAAAGGTGTCGTACACAATTTTCTTTCCGTCTGGCGACCAGTCCGGGTTTGCGTCCACCAATCCGTCCGTCAGTCTAATCGGGTTCTTCCCGTCGGCGTCGATCACCCAGATTTGCTTGTGATCTTTGTTTACGTTGTTTCTATTGGAAACAAAGACAATCTTTTTGCCGTCGGGAGACCATGCCGGATAGCGGTCCACGCTTGGATTTACCGTTAATCTTCTCTGGTTTCTCCCGTCGCTGTCCATGACATAAATATCCAAATTCCTCCCGTCAAGTGTAGAGGAGAAGGCAATCTTGGTTCTGCGAGAGGCGTAACCGATTTCCGCAAGCTGCATCTGGATTAACAGGGCAACGACAAGCGCTGCTGCGAACAAGCGTCCAACTTTGAAAGACATTTTTTCCTCCTTAATCATAGCTATACTCTGCGTTGGGTATTATTGCGCTTTCTTTTCCAGTGATAAATGTTTCTAATAGGACTTACGTAGCACCAGCAGGTCGGGAATTGGAGTTCCCTCGTACATGGGTCGCGACCTGGAGATTGCGGGATCTCTATCGCACGGGAGCTACTATGGGAGTTCTATCGCCCTCATTATTCATTCGGTTGATCGTTCCCTATTCAGTCACTTGATCGCTATACGCTCGTTTGAGGGATCTCTATCGCGCTCGCTGTCCACTCGCTTGATCCTACAGAAGACGCAATTTCTGACAGTGCGGAGTATAAATTTTCTGCCTGACAAAAAAGCAAATCAAGCTGAGTCTGTGATAATTTTTTAGGGGTCGTAGGTTGGGTTGAACGGAATTCGTTAATGATTGCTAATCTTAGAGGAGTTTTCGATTGCCCACTTTGCCTGAACCTGCCAAAATTTGAGTGAAACCCAACATTAATCGTACATTCTACCGCCATGAGACAGCCTTTATAATTAGATATGTTTCCCCTGAGTGCCTACCACGGAATGTTGACCTTCAATCATTGCAACGTCAGCCGGTAGAACTTTACGCGAGACTCCGACGCCATGCCAGCCATCAAGGCCTCCATCCCTAAAATCGCCCAGAAGAGCATCGAATGACCAGCTACGACTGGCGTCAATGCGCTTTGCAGGGCGATAACTATACCTTGCGTTGGGTATTATTGCGCTTTCTTTTCCAGTGATAGTTGTTTCCAATAGGACTTACGTAGCGCCATCAGGCCGGGAATCGGAGTTCCCTCGTACAAGAGTCGCGACCTGGAGATCGCTCCTACAGAAGACGCAATTTCTGACAGCGCGGAGTATAATTCATCAAGGTATCCTCAATATCGGGAAAAAACTATCGTGTATTGGCTGATATTAGAATAAACTGCGAAATCCGTTCTGTTACGGAGCGTTTAGTGCGAGTTGCAGCGATTGTTACTTTGAGAAGTGTTATTGTACATCACTTTCGAATTTAAAAACTCGGTCATGATTGGTCAGCAGCATCATTGAAGACATGGCATCATCAGTATAGGCGTGCTTTGCGGTACCGATTAATCGCGTTTCGTCAGTGTCATGTCGGCGCGTTGTGGTATCGGCCGCTATGGTGTAGAAAAATCTCGATACAAAAACTCTCGCTTTAATCATCCAGCGAGAACTTAAAAACTCCGGCGCCGCCTGTGCCGGCATAGAGCGTTTTCCCCTCTATTCCCAGGCAGCGTACATTACTGGGCATATCGGGGAACCTAGGGCTAACAAGTTCCCATGAATCTGTCCCCGGCAATAACCGATAGACTCTAGTTTTGGCACCTGCATAAAGGGTAGAATTGTAAACCGCCAAAGAACTGATACCCATCCCAACCTCTAATCCGGTACTGACCTTCTCCCATGTATCGCCGCCATCAAACGAGCGAAGGACGCCGTTAATAACTTGATCGGCAGTACCGCCAGAATCTCCAGGAACACGAGCGCCGCGCGTAATTCCAGCGACGTAAAGAATTCCCCCTGAAACTGCCAACTCCTTAACTCTTTGAATTGATGAACTCACTCCAAGCTGTTTCCATGAATGGGTGCCGTTTTCCAGCCGAAAAATCCCTTCACCCTCTGTACCTGCATAAATGGTCATTCTATGCGCCGCCAATACATTAATTCGTTTCCCTTCAAGTCCGACGTTTACCCAGCTTTCACCGCCGTCAGTAGAGCGTAAGACGCCATTGCGACACGTTCCCGCATAGAACACATTGCCATCAACCGTCAAAGAACTGATGCCAGCAAGTTGTGTATGTGAGGCAACTTGTAACCATGAATCTGTCGTTTCTTCCCATTGATAAATCAGTCCCGGGCGACTGTCGAACGCGGCGTAAAGTGTTCCTTCCGAGACGACAAGCTCTCTAATCTTGCCATAGATTTCGTCTCGTAGGCCGTCGTCGATGGTTGCCCACGATGTGCCGCCATCATCTGAGCGAGCGATGTTGTATCTCCTCCAGCCCTTTATCGCGTAAACCATACCGTTTAGCCCCTCTACATCTTCAACAATCGAATCGGTTATTCCAGCGCTGACTGGTGTCCAGGACCGTCCATCATCGGTAGAACGAAAAACTCCTCTGACGTATTCACCGACGTAGATAATCTTGCCCGACCCAGCAATCGAACCAATCATGCCACGCATGAAATGCGTCCCCGGAATCTGTTCCCACGAAGTTCCACCATCTGAGGAGTGATACAGGGACTCAAGCGTGGCGATATAAAACTCTTCGCCTTCTACGGCAAGTGAACGGACAGAACTAAAGGGTTGGGTTGACGATGGTGGATTGACTTCCACGGGTTGCTCAAGACCAGACATCACATCCGTGGGTATAAATTTGTGCAACGGCTCCCATCGGTCATCACCTGCCTTGCGCTGGAATGCTCCGGAATCTGTACCGACGTAAAGTGTCTGTCCCTCGGAACGGAAGGTGTTGATTGCATGTGCCCACATCACGCTCTGTGTATTCTCAGATTGAGGATTTGAAGAAACGGTCAAGCCTTCGTTAATCGGCGTCCATGTCTGCCCGCCATCGTCTGAACGTAGAACCCCTTGTTCCCAACTTCCGACATACAGTGCATCATCAACTATAGCGATGCCGCAATAGCTATCTTCCTCTTCTTCAAACCGAGAGTCTACAATCCAAGAATCGCCCCCATCCATTGAGGACACAACATAACTCCCCACCGCGTATAGTGTATCTTCAATCTCCGTCAGTGCGGACAACCTCCTCCTGCCCGGTAAATGATCTAGGGGAGTGTGTATGCGTGTCCATGATTCACCTCTGTTAGTTGAGCGGAAAAGATAAGCTTTATCTGTGCCGGCAAAAACTGTGCCTTCTTGCGTAACAAGCAGAGATAGAATCGTGCCACCGTAAGGCCCATTCATCGGCGTCCACTCGCCATCTGCTGTTGCGGTTTGCGTTGCCGAATCCATCGCATTCCTTGAATTAGCATCATCGATTTGGTCTCCATTGCCAGCATCGCCCGCGTTCAACGACGCGCTCTGGACGAATAATAGCCGTTGCGACGTTAAACTCTCAACCACCGGCGCATCCACGATTTCGACCATTGTCGCCGATTCAGGCGCATTGAGGCTGTAGGGACGTTGAAACCATGTCGTCTGTTGATTCCCAAATCCGATGAACAGCACAATCACGGCAAGTGTCGTGGCGGCAATCCACGGGAGCATTGGTTTCCCGCTTGACGCGGGTGTTGGTTGAAGTTCTCGAACCTGTTGAACGAGTTGTTCGGTGAAGGTCGGCGGCAGTTGAATTACACCCAAAGTTGACCGCAATACCGGTATTATCTCCTCTTTCAGGCGGGCTCGTGCGCGATACAGCCGATTCTGAACGGCGCTAGGCGATGCACCAATAAACTGTCCAATCTCCTTACAGGTCATCCCCGCAAGGTAGTGCAATGTTAAGACTGTCCGCTCACTTTCCGGTAGGCCATCAAGTGCATCACGAATCTGCTGTTGCAACTGTTTTTCAGCGTGCCTACTCAAAGCCACCGCATCTATTTCGCCCGTTTCCATGTCCTCATTTAAATGTACCTGCAGTCTATTCTTCCGTTGCCACATCAAGCAGAGACGGGAAGCGATGACGTAGAGCCAGCCCGGAAACCGGGCGCGGTCCCTCAACGTCCCCAGTTTCTGGTACGCTGCTAGAAATGTGTCTTGTGCAATCTCCTCGGCAAGCTGGAAATCCCCCAGCTTACGGTATGCCAAAGCGTGCACCGCCCCTTTGTATTTATCTACAAGAAAGCCGAATGCGGTTTCGTCACCCGCCAATGTACGCTGGATTAACTCTATGTCGCTGAGTGGCATCCGTGACTCCCAAGCTTAGTTAATTGAATGCGTGACAAATTCTGAATAGATCTTGCCTTTTGCCTGCGGTCATACCCTCTCTTAGTATAGATGCACTACAGAGGGAAATTATCACACTACTCATCTTTTTTTCGGGAATAATGTTACTACCGTACGTCACTCTCAATGAAATGCCATACGAGTCGAAAAAGGGTATTCGGTACAATCCCAATCATTATCAGATGCCATGCGGAGGTTTACGACACGCATTTGGTATTGACACAAGTCAGGCGGGTGGTGAAAAATTACGAGCTAGTTGGGTGGACGTTTGATGGAGTTGGGAATTCTCCATGCGTTTTTTTAGGTTCGTTTATTTATAAAATTTGGTTGTTTCCTGTCTACTAGACCAATGCGCCGTGATTTTTCCTCTCATGCTTCCAAAGATTACGAAATAAGTCTAAATATTGTCCCGAGTGGCCTTTTTGGAGTTCAGAAGATTTGTGCACGGGCGACCATTCATGGAATTTATTCCTTAAAAGGTTCGTAATTACTAATCAGGTGTCACGAAGTGCCCGGAGAGCGCATTGATGGAATGGATTCACTAATTCCAAAGCAGACATCTTTCCAAAACAATGCCGGTTGTTTCGGGCTTTTTTCACGGCGTTGATTGACCAAAGAATCAAATTCTTTAATCGTCTTTACTTACACCGCGAACTCAAAACATAATCATTGCAGCCCGCACAAACGCTAACGTAATACTACCTCAAAATCACCAGTTTCTTCGAGGCACGATAATCGCCCGCTTGAAAATGGTAAAAATAAGTCCCGTTGGCGACCGGTTCTCCCCGGTCGTTTTCGCCGTCCCAATACACGGCTGAACCGCGCGTGGTGTATTCGCCACGGTCTTGAGCGTCCGCCCGCAGTGTCCGTAAGTGATGACCATCAACACCGTAAATCGAAATTTTTACATCGGCGCCGTCCGTAAGTTGATAAGGTATCCACGTCTGGGATTTGAACGGATTTGGAAAGTTGCCAAATACTTCTGTTCTTTCCACTATCGGCTCAACTACTTCGGTCGGTTCGGAAGTAGTTTCGGACCCTGGCGAAGAAAAAGTATAGGAGTAAAAGCCTGAGGTACCGGCAGCTATTAGTTGATTCATCTCCCCCGGGATTAGACCGATGGCGGAGAAATTCAGATTGTCGAGACCGTTGTTCATTTCAACCCAGTGATCGCCTGAATTGGCTGAGTAGTAAATACCGCCGCCGCCAGTTGCAACAAAGAGATAATTATGGTCCCATGGGGCAATCACCAGATCCCAAATCTTCAGTTCACGAAGCCCTTGATTAATCTGCTGCCATGTCTCGCCGCCATCCAAACTTTTGAACATTCCGCTGCCATGCGTACCCACATAAATACAATCCGGGCAACTCGGATCGATTGCCAGAGCCAGTGCGGCGTCTTCCAACTCAAGCACTATCTCCCAAGTCGCTCCTCCGTCTAACGTGCGTAGAACAGCAAGTCCCTCAAAAGCATACGCCGTTATTCCCCAAGTTCCGACATAAATGATATCAGGATTCTGGGGGTTAACAGCTATTTCCCAAATCGCATAGCGATCCAATCCAGTCTGTTGCCAAGTTTCTCCAGCGTCATCACTACGATAAACGCCGCGATATTCGGTGCCTGCCCATATTCGGTTTTGGTGTACCGGATCGAGCAATATGCTAGTGACAATTCCGGCATTTAACCCCTGATTAATGGGTCGCCACGTCCTTCCGGAATCCTCACTCAGAAAAATTCCCTTCCCGTCAGAGGTCGTATAAATCCGAGTCGGGTTGCCTGGTGAGATAACCGTGTCAATGGTCATCTTGTTGGTTATTCCTGAATCTGACAGATGCCAGCTTTTACCCCCGTCCCTTGTGACATATAACCCTGCCCCCCAAGTAGTTGCAACCATCATGCTCTGATCTGCGGGATTTATGACGAAACCGCTGATGTTTATATTGGTCAACCCTTCGTTCCACAGGATCCATGCGGTAGATTCCGTCTTCTGAAACACGCCGGCGGCCCATGTGCCTACCAAAAGGCCCGTAGCCAGCGGTTCAATCGTACGAACATCAAACGGTAAGAGCGCGTCCTCGCTTTCCCAAGTATCTCCTCGGTCGCGGCTAATGAAAAATCCCTCACGTGAACCTGCGTATACTCGATCTGGATCGCGAGGGTCAACTTCGAGGACTTGGATATAGGAGTAAGGGTATCCCCTTGGAATCCCGGAATTAATCGGCACCCAGCTTTCACCCATATCATGGCTACGAAAAACGCCATGTTCGTATGTTCCCGCGTACCAGACGTCTGTCAGAGGCTGATACGCTAGACAGAAAACGTCCTTTGAGGTAATCCCGGAATTAGCCGGGGTCCACGTCGTGCCGCCATCCTCGCTCTTAAACACACCTCCTCCAGTGGTCGCCGCAAATATAGTATTTTCATCTTCAGGATGAAATTCAACGGAACGTACAACGGTGGCGTTTTCAAGCCCATTATTCCTCGATTCCCAAGTCAGTCCTTGATCACGGCTGATTACAATCCCACTGAAGTATCCTACTAGACAAATCGAATCGGGGGATTTTGGATGCCACTCTAAGTCGAGTATACTGTCTCGAGTGAATCGATTCGTCTCCGCCCATGTCAGTCCACCGTTACGGCTGACATGCAATCCGTTTGACTGCGAGCCGGCAAACAAGGTACCGGGCACTTGCCGGTGAACTGCCAATGCATTAACAGCTAAATTCCGAAGACCAATCTGTTTCCAGTCCGCACAGGCTATTTCCCGCCGGAAGACCCCATCTCCCCGTGTGCCGGCATAGACATGAAGACCGTTTGACACCATAGCCCTGACAACACCGCCATATAGTGGGCCAAGCGGTGACCAACGCTCAATGTCTGCGTAGACACCGGCCACAAATCCGAACAAAATTCCAACAACTAAACCAAATCCCTTTCTCATTTCAATATCTCCGGTTCGTTAAACTCAGGATTACAAATTCAAGATTCTTATGTATTAGCACACGAGTTGTATTGCCGAGACTCAGCCCGATGCTGCTTCGGTACCAAATTTGGCACACAAGGAGTAGCAAGACAGAATCCCCCATTGGGATCAACTTAAGGGATTTCGTCTAGTATCGGTGGTGTTCTCCGACGCAAAACCCTTAACTTAGTCCCATAGGATGGGGAGGAAATCTCTATCATCACCCACACGGTAGGTGCGATCAAGCGAACGGATAGTGAGTGCGATAGAGATCCCTTTCCAACCGCACCGGCACCCACGGAAACCAGTGCCATGAGTCATCTTTTGTGGCGCACCCATCAGTGAATGAACTGGTATTCCCTCGCTCACGTCTACATGGAAATTAACAGTTCAAGACATTGAAGCCGCGTGACTTGCACCCTAAAACGCTTAACTTGATCCCTATGAGTAGCAAGACAGAATCCCCATCGTATTTTGCCACAATTCGTCGTGTCAAGCAAGCAAAAGGTTGGGGCTTGAGGGTAATGGCATCCAAATTCATCAATTGTATCACGGCTCTTTCGTCTCGAATCTCCGGTAGGCATCACTGCCGACACCAACAGAGGTTACGTACAATCACATGCGACTGCCCCCGACAACAGCTTGCTTTTAACTTGACGAAAACACGCTATGTTTGTTATGCTTAACGTGAGTATTCTTCAGTGTTGGCAACGCTTTACAAAGGAAGAAACATTAATGCCAAACTATGTATCGGTCGCCAAAACCTCTGATATTCGTCCGGGACGTGGTAAAGCGTTCACGTTCAAAGGACGCCGAATTGCGGTCTTTAACGATAATGGAGATTTCTGTGCTTTGAGCAATACCTGCGCCCATGCAATGGGATCGCTCGGAAGAGGCAGAGTTAGAAATGGGGTAGTCACGTGTCCGGTTCACGGTTACGCCTATGACACCAAGACAGGGGCATGTCGTACTGACACACGACTGAGAGTCGAAACGTATGAGGTTACGGTTGAAAACGGTGAAGTCAAAATGAGGCAGTGAAGGGAACTCGGCGAGGCTCGCCTTTACTGGGGTAAATGATGAAACGTGAACTTTTGTTCATTGTAGTTTTAAGTGGATACTTGTCGGTCGGCATTTTACCGACGTTTGCCCAACCTACAGATACGACCGTCTGGTGGCTGCTTGCGGACATCAATCCTGATGACCATTCACATGCGGATTTCGAAGCATTCGCCGACCTATTGGCAACTCGCGGAAACGTACCTTCAAATCGGATACGGCACATTAAGGCGGAGCAATGCACCAAGTCAGGAATTAACGAAACAATTCGGAAAGTTACATCCCGTATACAGCATGGAGAGCGGTTCATCTTTTTCTATCAAGGAGGGGTGACCAAACCGCCTAGAACAAACTCGATATACTTGTTAACCCACGGCGCGGAATCAACGAATTTAGCAAATGCCGTGGAAGATCGCCAACTGAACCGTTGGTTCCACGACGCTGGCGCTAAAGATGTGACCGTTCTCTTTGATAGCTACACCAATGATCGGAACATCTACGCGTATCTGGCTAACCGTGAACTGCTTGGTGCAGCGGCACTCGTGTCGATTAGCGCTACCAAAAAGCACGAAGATTCCCTGCTCAAAAGGGTGTTGTCGGCGCTCAACACTGACGCAAGTGATTTAGATGATAATCGGAAGGTTACCCTTGGAGAACTCCACGAGCATCTTGTCACTAAAGCACCGCCGCAAGAAAGCATTGTCGTACCAACCGGCGATGTGGATGCGCCCATTCTCAAACTCTCTCCCATGCTCAAAATCACTACCGATCCGTCGGGAGCATCAATATCCCTTAATGGCGAAAATATAGGCGCGACCCCCCAACGCGTGATTGACAACCTAAAGAGGGGAAACTACGAAATACAGGTTAAGATGCAAGGCTATTTTGCGCCGCCGATGCGCTCTACGGAGATCGGCATGAGCCAAGGTGAAGCGGTTGAAGTCTCGTGGGCGCTAAAACCGATTACGGTGTATGGAAAAATTAATCTTCCCGAGGGTAAGGTCCTTGAACAGATAACCGTGTGGATTGAGGATACGAATCACAAACAGACAATAGGCTTGGACGGACATTATCGCTTTGAGGATTGGGACATTGATGATTTACTTTCGGTAGGAAAAACTTACACGCTAAAAGCGGAGGCAGCAGAGATTTACCACGCTGAAACCACTTTTACCTTTGAAGGACATGATGCAATTGAACGCGATTTGACGCTTGCTGAAAAAACGTGGTTTGAGGTCGCGGAAGAACGATTCAATAAAAAGGATAATGAAGGCGCGATTGCCGCGTTTCAAAACGGAATTGAAATTACGACGGAGATTCCGCCGCTATCTCCGGAGTTGACCGTGCTCCTTTTCAAGTCGTTCTCGGCTGCCGTTGACAGTATGGATATAGAAAATATCGCTTACATAGTGGCTACGGCACAATTGTCAGATAGGTTTGGAGATAAAGAATCTTCCAAAATCTACTGGAACCGAGTTAAGTTGCAAACAAATAAAGGGACGGTGGAATACGACTTAGCGTCGAGACGATTGCGAGAGTTAAATTTTACCCATTACATCATTAACGGGGCAATCATTGTTCTTCTGGTTGTTGTGTTAATCTCCGGTGGCTATACCGCGAGGAAATTTCTTCGGAGAAAAAAGCGGGGAGTGACCCATAGCGCATTGTAGAGACTTGTGCGGACAGCCATGTTTCCCAATCTCTCGTGCTTTAAGGGAGTAAACGCATGTTCTTCTTCAAGTTCTTGAGGCGAAAACAGTACCAACAATTGCTTGACGCATCAAGACATCTTCGGCAACAGTGCAGGCAATTTGAGATGAATGCCAAACTCTTGGAGAAAGAGAAAGAGGACCTAAATAAGGAGTACCGGAAAGAGCGGGCGGATCTTGATGCACGACTGAAAAAGCTGCGGCATCAAGCACAAGATTACGAATCTCTCCAAGCAAGATTTCAGAAGTTTAAAGACGATGTAGAAACCCAAATTGAAGAGGGAATTGAAAAAGAAATTCAGAAATTGAGACTTAGTCCTGCTCAAGTCGAGACGCTTTGGGCAGACAGAAACGATCTCATTGAGTTGTTCCTCAAAAAACTGTACTCAATCGCAAAAAAGTTCGCCATGTCGAACAAAGAGATGAGAAAGAACCGCGGTTTGTTCCTGCTGCTCGTTGATCAGCGTAACATGGTGAGTGACAATTTCTCGGAGTTCCACGACGGTCAGACAGAGTACCTCACTCAAGAAAAATACAAGGAGATTGACGGAATACCCCATATCTTCTCTTCAAATATTGATGAAGTTCTTGACTATATGGGTGAGAAAGTTGCGATAGAGGATAAGGGCGGGGCGGTTACCGGATATGAAGAACGAGATGGTGCCTTGCTAATTAACTTACAGGGCTATGCTTTCCGATCATGCACTATGATTGAAGGAGTTCGAACACATCGAGTGTACGAAAGAGTGGAGGCATTGCAAAAGGGAAGTGCCAAGCGCAATGCGGGCATCTATGCGTCATCATTGGACGAAGTTTTGGCGGCGATCCTTGTCAGCGAGGAAAACAGTGAGGTCGTTTTGTTTCGAGATGGATGTTTTGTTAAGAGTTACGATCCTTTCACTGATACGGAGACGTTAAGGCATCAGCAACTCACCCAAGTCCAGCTTCACAAGGAAATCGGTTCAGCAGAGGTTAGGGCATTACCAGAGGTCGGTGTTGCTGAAGACGTTGAAGCAAAAAGAGAGGATTCGCATGTTTCCGCGCCTCCATCAGGTTAAGCAACTTCCAAGAAAAAACGTAACTGTTTAGTTCAGCCCAAACGAGTGGCAATATTAGTTTGGCAGCGTATCGCGCCTGACTATCGGCGGCGGGGTATTCTTGGATTATATGTGGGAGGGGCATCTTGCCCCGATGCAGGAACGATTCCCTATCGAAAGTGGATTTTCATTGCATAGTTGTTTAGGGAGTTGATTTATCGTGAACGCGGAATATCGGGGCAAGATGCCCCTCCCACTAGGGATATCGCCCGCATGTAGGGTAATTACCCGTCCTATGACTCCGGGGGTTTTTCTGACCACTAATCACTAGCCACTAAACACTTACATATTGCCTTTCTCTAGATTCTAGATGCTACACTTCCTGGCGCAAATGGACAACTTTGTTAATTGCGTCAATGTATGCTTTCGCGCTAGCTTCAATGATGTCCGTACTCGCACCGTAACCGACAATCGAATGTTGATTGTCCTGTACCCTGATTGTAACCTCTCCTATAGCATCCTTCCCTTCCGTCACCGACCTAATACTGTAATCTGCAAGAACAAGAGGGATTTTAGCGACGCGATCAATCGCTTTATAGGCTGCGTCGACGGGCCCGTCGCCCGTTGATGCTTCCTCAATAATCCCCTCCTCCACTCGTAACCCCACGGTAGTTGTGGGCGAGATTTTCGTTCCGCACACGACTTGGATATACTCGAGATGGAATGTCTCGGGCACGGAGCGAACCTCGTCGCGCATGATAGCATCAAGATCGGCGTCGTGCACCGCCTTTTTCTTGTCTGCGATCTCAAGAAAGCGTTCATAGATTTTGTCGAGTTTTTCTTGTGTCGGACTGTAACCAAGGACACTCAAGCGGTGCCTCAGCGCGTTCCGACCGGATCGTGGGCTGAGGATGATCTGGCTTTCTTGCCATCCAACGTCTTCGGGATCTATTATCTCAAAAGTATCCCGCTGCTTTATCACGCCATCTTGATGAATACCCGAGCTATGTGCGAAGGCGTTCGCACCGACGATGGCTTTGTTGGGCTGAACCGGAATCCCCATCGTGCGACTGACTCGACGGCTTATCGGCACAATCTCCTTGGGTTCGATGCCGGTGTGATACCCATCGAAATAATCGCCGCGTGTTCGAATTGCCATCACAATCTCTTCCAAAGACGTATTGCCTGCCCGCTCCCCAAGTCCGTTAACGGTGCATTCGACCTGACGTGCTCCGTTCTTGATTGCTTCCAAACTGTTTGCGACAGCAAGCCCAAGATCATTGTGGCAGTGGACGCTAATGACC
Organism: Candidatus Poribacteria bacterium; assembly: GCA_965220415.1. Lineage (GTDB taxonomy): Bacteria > Poribacteria > WGA-4E > WGA-4E > JAJDTR01 > JAJDTR01. The sequence continues at coordinate 4,826,436 of OZ244829.1, read as the reverse complement.
GTGTCACCGATATTCGCTACACTGTCGAATATCTCTGCAATCAACGTCCCGAAGTCGGACGGCATGGCGTACCCCACGGTATCGGGAATATTGATGATGGTTGCTCCGGCGTCAATTGCTTCCTCAATCACTTTGAATAGATAACCAGGTTCCGTCCGTGCGGCGTCCATCGGTGAAAATTCAACGATTTCACATAGACTCCTTGCATAAGTCACGGCATCAACTGTTCGCTTTAGTATTGTCTCACGATCAGAGCGAGTAATACCTGCGACGTGAATATCCGACGTGCCGACGAAGGTATGGATACGGGGTTTCTTGGCGTCCTTTATTGCTCCCCATGCCGCGGTGATGTCCTTCTCAACGATTCGTGAAAGCGCGCATATTTCTGGACCTTCGACTTCGTTCGCGATGCGTTCTACTGCATCAAAGTCACCGGGAGAGGATACTGGAAAGCCCGCTTCAATTATATCAACATTCATCTTTGCCAGATGATGGGCAATTTCTAACTTCTCTTCGAGATTTAACGCGGCGCCCGGGGTCTGCTCGGCATCACGAAGGGTTGTATCAAAAATGTAAACTTGCTCAGACATTGTGTCTTTCTCCTTTTCGAAAATTGCCTCAATTTCGGTGCGTTGTTTCAAAGACGTGAGACCGTGTTCAGTGTCGCGCAAATCCGATTCTTCGGGCGTCTTCAACCCCATCTTCATCACCTCCTTCGCGGATTCAAAACCGCCTTGACTAAGTATCGAGCTCCATTCTTTTTTAGACCTCCCGACCTATCGCGCTGGCGATTGATTTGAGGTCAATCATGAGTTGATCGAATTGATCGGGAAATAGTGATTGGACGCCATCGCCGGTCATGGAGTTGTCTGGGTCATGATGAACTTCAAGAAGTAGCCCATCCGCGCCGGCGGCAATAGCCGCTTTCGACATTGGTGAAACAAGACTTCGGATACCTGTTCCATGACTTGGGTCTACAACGATTGGTAGATGGCTCAATTCCTTAATTACAGGGACGGCGTTCAGGTCGAGCGTGTTTCGTGTGTGCGTCTCAAATGTACGAATGCCGCGTTCGCACAGAATCACGTTTGGGTTACCTTCGGCTAGTATATATTCTGCTGCGAGTAACCATTCCTCAATCGTCGCTGCCAATCCACGCTTCAGAACAACCGGCTTGCCCGATCTACCAACCTCGCGCAGAAGATAGAAGTTCTGCATATTCCGTGTTCCAAGTTGAAAGATATCTGTGTACCTTCCAACGAGCTCAACGTCGTGTGGCGTCATAACTTCAGTGATAATTCCGAGCCCTGTAACCCGCCTTGCCTCCGCCAGCATCCTGAGAGCAGGTTCCCCATGACCTTGAAAATTGTAGGGGCCTGTGCGTGGTTTGAATGCGCCGCCTCGAATGAAGGTCGCACCCGATTTTGCAATTTCTTTTGCAATTGTGACAATCTGCTCGTTATTCTCAACTGCGCACGGTCCTGCCATCACGATGAGCTTTTTACCACCAATTTTCGTTCCATTGGCTTCGACAGTCGTTGGTTCACCACGAAACTGACGGCTCGCCAACTTGAACGGCGCGCTTATCGGCATGGTGCGTTCGACCCCCGACATTGACTCAATTGGCATGTCACCAAGTTTTGTTTTATCACCAATGACTCCGATAACGGTACGTTCTTCACCAAGAGATGGCTGCGCTTTTACTCCGGCAGCCTCGATTCGTTTGATAACATGATCAATCTGCTCTTGCGATGCTCCAGGTTCCATAATAATCACCATAGTTTCTATCTCCTCAACAGTTTTCAACTTCACTTCCATATACAAAAAAAGCCCACCATCGACTGTCTTGTCAATGATGGGCTTTGTTAATCAAGTTAGTGTGGATTATTCTATGAAGCCTTTACAATCGCCACCAGCCCACCATCGGAGCGCAAATACAACAACAATGCATAGAGCGCCCACGCATAGAAACTGCGGTAATATACATCACTGGAGTCGTGGGGCAGATTTGCTGGGCTGGTATGTAAATGCGAAAAGCACATAAGTCTCAGTTATTGAAAACAAGATTGCTCGAAACTGACTATAGTGTAACAGATATGTTTGTAAATGTCAAGTGTTTTATCCAATCGCTACGCGGTGAAACTGTTTTTTTCCATGACGAAGTAACAAGGTACCTTCATCAAGATGTTCTTCTGTTACAATGGCGTCTACCTGCTTCACCTGCTCTCCATTCAGGTATGCGCCTCCCTGCTGAATAAGGCGACGAACGGCACTTTTGGAACTACCCAAGCCAACTTCGCAGAACAGATCTACGATGAGGATTCCGCCGGAGAGCCTATCAACGTCAATAGTTGTCGTTGGAATCGACGACATATCAACGCCCCCATCTCCAAAAGCGGCGCGTGAAGCATTGCGTGCGTTCTCGGCTTCAGTTTTCCCGTGAGCGAGTTTGGTAACCTCATAGGCAAGTACCTCCTTTGCCTCTCGAACTGATTCACTCTTTAATTTCCCTAATCGTACAACCTCATCCATAGGCAAAAGGGTAAAACACGCCAGAAACCGCTGTACATCACGGTCATTGATGTTAACCCAGTATTGGTAAAATTCGTAAGGAGATGTGCGGTTAGCATCGAGCCAGACCGCGCCTCCCGCCGTTTTACCCATTTTTTCCCCGCTCGCCGTGGTAAAAAGTGGGAACGTCATCGCATGTACAGTCTTCCCCTCAACACGGCGAACCAGGTCAACGCCCGCCAAGATGTTTCCCCACTGATCATCACCACCAAGCTGGAGTACGCAGTTATGCTGCCGAAAGAGATGAAGGAAGTCGTAGGCTTGAAGGAGTTGATAGTTGAATTCGATAAATGATAGCCCCTCTTCGCGTTCGAGGCGCTGTCGGTACGCTTCAGCTCTGATCATCTCATTGACGCGGAAGTGTCGTCCAATGTCACGCAAAAATTCAATGTAGCTAAGTGGAAGTAACCATTCCGCGTTGTTCAGGAATATGCCGCTTGCATCGCCAAAATTGAGATAACGCTTGAGTTGAGATAGGATTTTCATCCCGTTGGATTCAATCGTTTCGCGCGAAATCATCTGGCGCATCGTAGTTTTACCGCTCGGATCCCCTATCATCGTGGTTCCGCCGCCGATGATAGCGATTGGGGTATGTCCCGCTCGTTGAAGATGCACCATCGCCATAATGGGAACAAGACTCCCCACGTGGAAACTGTCCGCCGTCGAATCAAACCCGACGTAGTAGGTAATCTTCTCTTCTGACAACAGCCGTGTGATTTCGTCTGCGTTGGTACATTGTTTTATAAATCCTCGCTCTTTCAGGGTTTCAAAGACACTCTCCACTAGACAACACCTCGCTATCGCTATGTATACTAATTGTCCCGCCAATAAAAAAGCCCATCATCGACTACGTTTTTCGATGATGGGCGATTATTGAATGCTTGTAAGGAACCTTCAAGATACCTTTTAAGTTGACACCAGCCCACCACTGCAACACCAGTGGAATCTATACAAATAGCTCACGGCATTAATTCGCACATGACGGTTAAGGATTCCGACTATGCCAGTGATGGGGTACGAATCATTATTTCTCATAATCAAACCGAGTCTGTTATGAATTGCTGTTTAATCATAACTGATGATTCTTTGAGATGTCAAGCGATTCGTGCTTCAATTCTACGCACCTTTCGTTTTCATTTGTCCTGCTTGCACGTCTCAGTGCGGGAAATCAACGAGAAAACAGCATGTGCCCAGAGATTAGCCGGCACCTCGCATGCCTAATCTATCAAGGCAGCGATTCCGGAGACTGTACTGCACAATTAAGTTTGACATAATCCAGAGCAAATCATACCATAATCGGTAATTCAATGAAGATATAGAATCGCCTCCATCAGAAAAGGAGACAAAAATGGCATCTGAACCACGTCGCTACGGGTATGCAACGAAAGCAATACACGCTGGCGAGGAATCTCTTCCAAGGACAGGCCCACTAATTCCGCCAATCTACCAGAACAGCACATTCCAATTTGCAACAGCGGATGAATGTGTAATTGGATTTTCCGATGAAGGCTCGGATTCTGTTTATACCCGCTGGGGAAATCCCACCCAATCGGTGCTAGAGGCAAAGATTGCCGCGCTTGAAGGAAGTGAGGACGCCCTGGCTACGGCGTCGGGGATGGCCGCTATAAGTACGGCGCTACTCACACTGCTCGAGTGCGGGGATCATATTGTAGCGATGGACTCGCTCTATTCGGCCTCACACAACCTCCTCAATGAGGATTTGCCGCGCATGGGGATTGAAACAACCTTTATAGACGGAACGGATACAAACGAATTTGAGCAGGCGATACGTCCCAACACTAAGGCAGTTTACATTGAAAGCCCGGCGAATCCGACGCTGAAACTCGTTGACATCCGTACTTGTGCGGAAATCGCGCAGAGCCATGGTATCACGACAATTATAGACAATACGTTTGCCTCACCATGTGGACAACAGGCTATAGCCCTCGGAATTGACATCGTCCTTCATAGCATGACTAAATATCTGAGCGGAAACGGTACAGTAATCGCGGGCGTCATTGCGGCTTCGGCAAAATTCGTCGAACGCGCGAAGACGCGGGTGTTACGAAATTTCGGTGGGGTAATCAGTCCATTTAACGCCTGGCTTACACTTCACGGAATTGCGACGCTCCCATTGCGTTTTGCGCGGCACTGTGACAATGCCTATCAAGTCGCAACCTTCTTGCAGTGTCATCCCGCCATCAAATGGGTGCGCTACCCAGGGCTTCCCAGTCATCCGCGGCATCAGCTTGCCAAACGGCAGATGCAATCTTTCGGAGGGATGGTTGCATTCGAACTCAAAGATGGGGTAGAAGCCGGCAGACAGCTTGTAAACAGCATTCGGCTATGCTCGCTGGCGGTGAGTCTAGGCGATGTACGCACTCTAATCTGTCACCCCGCCTCAACCACACATTTGCATATAGGCGCGGAAGCACGGCAACGTTCGGGTATCACGGACGGATTGGTTCGCCTTTCCGTTGGCTTGGAGGATGTCGAGGATATTGTCTCAGACCTCGATCAGGCATTGTCCTCAACAGCGGTATGACGTAGCAGGTAATATTCAATACACCACGATAATTATATCGTAACTGTTTAGTGCCCTTGATTTCTGGAGTCGAGCACTATGGATCTAGACGGTCTTTTTTGCCATTTTCTAGGCGCACCTTGTGTGGATACCCATTTTTCCGGTTTGTAGTAGGGATCGAGCGAGTGAACATCGAGTGATCAAGTGAGTGGATAGCGAACGCGATAGAGTTCCCATAGAAATCTTATTTATTGCCCGTTCTATGGCTCCCGGGGGTTGTACTGACCAGCAAGCGAACGGATAGTGAGCGATCAACTGAACGGATAGTGAAGGCGATAGAGATCCCGTAGAGATCCACTAATCACTAGCCACTAAACACTTACATTATATCAAAACTCATTAGCTTGGAGGTTCTGAATGTAGTTTTCGTTGATATTGTTCGATGGGTGAGCTGGGTTTTGGTGAGGTCCCGCAAAGTCTTTGACTAGGCGTTGATACGCCTCGATTGCGAGATTAATCTCTTCGCGTTTTTCGTATATATGTCCAATCCAATACTGAGCTTGTCTGCGCGTATCGTAATCGAAAGTAGTATTATTTGCAACCCTCCTATAGGCTTCAATCGCTCCGTCCGCGTCACCCTTGGTATAGTGGATTTGAGCTACAAAAAACTGCGAATTAGACGCGTTCTCGTTGTCCGGATATTTGCTAATTGCCGCTTCAAGCTGGTCAATCGCTTCATCGTATTGCTCCATCTTTTGATACGCCCAACCAATGTAGAAATGAGAATCTTGAGCTACATTCGTATCTGGATAATCTTGGATCAAACGATTATAGCTTTCAATAGCTTCATCGAATCTCCCTTCGGCAAAGTAAGTTTGTCCGATTCCAAATTGGGCGAGTGGAGTTAATTCTTCATGTCCTGAATTGGCCACCTTTTCAAATTCCACACGGGCATCTCGGTACTTCCGTTGCTCGGTGTAAACCACGCCCGTGTAGTACGTGACGCTGTGAATAAGATCGTTATCCCTAAAGTCCTCCGCCAATTCATCAAACGCTTGCAGCGTACGATTTAGCAGACCTTTTCCATAATAACACATCGCCCGCCTAAACCGTGCTTCATCCACAAGTTTGCTGCCGGGATAATCCTCAACCAACTGATTGAAGAGAACCCAGGCCCGATCGTAAAACGCGTCTGCAGACTCCAACACTTCTGTTTCCTTAACCTCCTCGCCAATTCTATAATTCGCAACAGCAATTGTAAGTAAAGCGTCATCCATCCATTGGCTGTCGGGATAGTTGTTCATTAAACGACGAAACAGCGCAAACTGTTCTTCATCTGTCCTTGCAATGCGTGTGGCAAGTTGATAGATTGCATCATCAGCCCAAAGACTGTCGGGATATTTTTCGAACACCTGGCGATATAATCCCCTTACTTTGCGGATGCGATCCTTATCGTCGTCTTCGAGAGTCACGGGTGGGGTATCTTCTGTTCGCGCTTTCTGCCACGCTTTGTCGGCTTTTTCGTAATATCGATTGTAATCCGCGTTTGAATTTGTCGATTTGCCGATCCCGTAACCGATCGCCAAACCGGCTACCAGCACCACAATCACTATAATCTCCGTGATAATAAACTTCTTCATGTTCTACTCCTACTTTCATTAAGGGTGGATATGCTTTAACGGAAATCAGAAGCCACGTTTACAAGCGTACTCCGCCATTGTTTAAAATCCGCCTGAACTCCGAATATGATTAACCGTTTGACGAGTTCTGTCACTTCTAAACGGAGATATACTCCGCGCTGTCAGAAATTGCGTCTTCTGTAGGATCAAGCGAGTGGGCAGTGAGGGCGATAGAGATCTCGCGATCTCCAGGTCGCGACCCTTGTACGAAGGAACTCCGATTCCCGACCTGCTGGTGCTACGTAAGTCCTATTAGAAACAATTATCACAGGAAAAGAAAGCGCAATAATACCCAACGCAGAGTATAAAACTGATTACACCGCGAATTCCATATGGTTAATCTCACAAACCAAGAGGATTTTAGTTCCCAGAATCGAGTCATGCTCTACTTGTATCCGCAAGTGCCAAAACCGCTGGCGTGAGAAATTTCTCTGGATGGAAACATATTCGTGTGCTAATATTTTGTTCAGCTTGCGGCGTCTGTTTCTCAGCCGATACAGTTATAAAAAAACCTCGTTCTCAAGCTTTCATCTTATCTTCCGCATTATCGAACACCTAAAAGTTTAATTTCTCAGTTGGCCGTATCCCGCATCATAATTGCCAGCATGCCATTATCCCTAGCGGAATAATTCATTCAGCAAGTAACACGTTCTAGTCTGAGTCCCTTTCCTCGATCCAGAGGATTAAACGAGTGTATAGCGATCAACCGAGTGGATAACGAGGGCGATAGTAAATCCCGTGCGATGGGGATCTTAGATGTCAATAGAATGCGACATGTCCAGAGTCCCGCGCTCCAGAGGATCAACTGAGTGAATAACGAAGGCGATAGAGATTTCAGTCATTGCCATTCCTATGGCTCCAGGGGTTTTACTGACCAGCAAGCGAACGGATAGTGAGTGCGGTAGAGATCCACTAATCACTAGCCACTAATCACTAGCCACTAAACACTTACCTTCATCTCTTTTAATGACAAGATACAAAATAATCGCACTAGATATTGATGGAACACTTCTCAACTCGTGCGGACGAGTTACCGAGAGAACCAATAAAACAATCCACCGCGCTGCTGAAGAGGGCGCAGTTATTCTAGTTGCAACAGGACGACGATTCTTTACGGCAAAACAACGAGTGTTGCAACTCGAACTTCCAAACCTGCTGCTTGCAGCGCATAATGGCGCTATTCTCAAGCAACTTAGTGGCGAGTTGCTTTATCATCGATTGCTTCCTCGCGAGACGGCTCATCAGGCGGTTGAAGTCGCTAAAGAAATGGGGTTATATCCCGTAGTTTTTGCTGGAGTCGGTGACGAGGCAGCCGTTCTGGTCGAAGATTACGAGGACAAGTTAGACTCGTGGGAAAAGGGATACCTCCGGGAAAATCGGCGATTTCTACGCGAAGTCGAAAATCTTTCGACAGATCTGCCGGACGACGTCATCGAAGTCATCTGTGTCGTCCCTACGGTAGACCTGCATCAACTTGCCGAGGCATTTGAAGAGCGGCTGGATGGCGAAGTCAAGTCGATTGTTGTTACCACGACGGATTGGCAGCGCGCGTTCATTGGACTCACCAGCCCAGATGTAAGCAAACGCGAACCTCTTCGCTTTCTCGCTGAGAAAGGAAACATAGACCGGACGGAGATTATTGCCATCGGAGACAATTATAACGACCTCGAGATGTTGGAATTCGCCGGTGTAGGGGTTGTGATGGAGAACGCCGTCCCGGCACTCAAACAGATGGGATTCCATGTGACGGCATCAAACGACGAAGACGGCGTCGCCAAAGCCCTGGAAAAATTTGTATTTGAACGCTAATTTCTCAACAAATTTGCCAAAACTGAAACGTTCGTAATTGCATGGCCAGAATGGTATTATACTCCGCACTGTCAGAAATTGCGTCTTCTGTAGGAGCGATCTCCAGGTCGCGACTCTTGTACGAGGGAACTCCGATTCCCGACCTGATGGTGCTACGTAAGTCCTATTAGAAACAACTATCACTGGAAAAAAAGCGCAATAATACCCAACGCAAGGTATATACTGTACGCTGCTGGAAATTGGGTGTTTTTAAGCATCTGCCAGGTAGGTGCGATCAAGTGACTGAATAAGGAACGCTATAGAGATTCCTTTCTAACCACACCGGCACCCAATACTAACCATATTTTTTGGAAAATTAACCACTAAGTGGTTCATTCTCTAAGTATTTAATGCTTATAAGATTGGCAAGATAAACCCGTTCCACCACCCCGGTAGGTGCGGTTTCTAACCGCACCGGTACCCAACACTAACCATATTTTTTTGGAAAATTAACCACTAAGTCCTAAATCAATTTCATAATCCACACTTGACTCCGAAGAACCAAATGTTTATTAGTGCACAGACCAAAAGTTCAATGTGCTCACGCCAGTGATTCGCCATTGACCGAAAAAACAGCCGAAATCGGATTCGGGAGAGAAATGCCTGAAAGAACTGAACACAAATCTAATTTTGGAAAATACAGGAACACTGCTATTGCTTCGCTGTGGCACTCATTCGCGAAATATGCATTTGGCTTAGCAGTATGCACAATAGTTGGGGTATCCTCTATAATCGGAAATCGGTCTGCAGCGGGCAATGAAGAAAGAACAGACTACGTAGTCGCTGTTGTCAATGGCCAAGCTATCACGTGGACCGAACTCCGGAGCGCGTTGGTTGTCCGTGCTTTCGTTGACCCCTTAGTTTCATTATTACCACCACTGCTCGACGAACTCAAAAATCCGTCAACCGAAGCCCAGCGAACGATTTTAGACATTCTCATTGACCGGACACTTATGTTACAGGAAGCAGAACGTTGGGGAATTCTCCTGGCAAGTTGGGATGGCGAAGTTGCTGACGACATGGATAGGCTCATCGATTCTTACCCGTCCGAATTAGCCTTCTCTGATACATTGAAGCTAAGCGGACTAGAATATGCCGAGCTGGAAGAATGGATGAGAGCAGGACTGATAATTGACGATCTGATCTTCCGCAAATTCGTCAACAGGATAGATGCGGAAAAAATTGATCAAGAATCATTACAACACTTCGAACTACACAAATCTGACTATTCTGAGGCTGCACGGGTCAGATTTGAATTTGTACTCGTTCCCTTGGGGTTAGACGCCTCTCCTCAAGAGGAGACTCAAGCCTTACGTACTGCCGAAGCGATTTACTCACAACTAAGAAACGGTACGCTAATTGATGAGATTCAACAAATTGAGCAAGATGCCGCGCACATCAAGCCCGATTCGGGGACAGATTCATTATATATAACTTCCAAACTTGGAAGGGAAATTTCGGTATTGAAAACGAATAAGTGGAATTCCCCCATCCACACGCCTAGCGGCTTCCTTATCGTAAATTCGCGCGGTGTAGAGAAGCGCCGCCACCAAGCCTACACCGAAGTCAAGGACGAAATTAAGACGATGCTAATTAACAAACAGGTTGGCGAACAAATGGAGAAATGGCTAGCAGAGCAGAAAAGAATCGCGAATTGGCGTATATTGGATTCATCGTTAGCCCCGACAAATAAGACGTATAGTCCACGCAATCAGCCTTGAACCTTCGTCTGATGTCATGCACGGAATTGAAAAGTTATTCAATCACTCTAAACCAATTATCGGCGTCGTTCATTTGCTTCCTTTAATCGGCAGCCCGAAATCGACAGTTGGACTTACAGACATTCGTTCTAGGGCGCTGTCTGATGCAGGAACTCTTATTAATAATGGCATTGACGGAATTATCATCGAAAACTACGGTGATGCTCCCTTTTTCCCGGATCAAGTGGAAGCTCACACCGTAGCATCAATGACAATCATTGCGCACGAGATTCGCGATCATTACCCGAACACACCAGTAGGAATTAACGTGCTTCGGAATGATGCAAAGTCGGCAATGGCAGTTGCTACGGTTACTCAGTCAAGTTTTATCCGCATCAATGTCCATACCGGAGGGATGCTTACAGATCAGGGGATTCTGCAAGGAAAAGCACACGAGACGCTTCGTTATCGCGCAACGCTCAATAGCGACGTGAAAATATTTGCTGACATCGAGGTAAAACACGCTGCTCCGATTGCAGACATCGATTTGGGAACCAATGCACTAGACACATACTACCGCGGGCTCGCTGATGCGCTAATTGTTACCGGCTTGGGAACAGGTAAACAGGCTTGCTACAACCATTTACGGCAGGTAAAAGAGGCTGTTCCCCAAGCCTGCGTCTTTGCAGGCAGCGGCGTTGCAGCGGACACGATTGTCGACCTATTACAATGTGCCGATGGCGTCATTGTTGGCACATGGCTGAAACGCGAAGGAATAACTACAAATGAGGTGGATGGGAAACGCGTGCGAGATCTTATTAAGGCTCGAGATAACAATTGACCTGCTACGGCATCGTGCCGACAATTATGTAGTATGGTTACGTCCGCGATGCAACATAGAATGCCTATCTTGAACAGATAATAGACATCTTTCCAAAATAGCTCTTTGTAGGTGCGGTAGTCTTTCTGATTAGAATAGCTGTAACTGTTTAGTGCATCGTTTGGTTCGTAGTATTACAGTTCGTCGTACGTCCGGTCTGGGCCTGTATGCCCCGATTAGCCGGAATTAGCATTGTACTTCCCTACTCGGCGCGTTTCCTGCCCCCGCTCGGTCTGGATTGGCAAATCCAGACCGATGGACTAAACAGTTACGAGTAGTTATACTATTTGATGCCTTGTCGAGGAATGCCTTTGGTGATGCGAGGAGTCTTACACCGTCTGACGATATGCCCAATGGCAACCACTTTGTGTTGTCAACTTTTGGTTGAATTGCTTCACGTCCTGAGTCAAGGGCTTACTCCGATATTCCTTGATGAGCGTCGACTGGAGCCGTACAGTTTGACTATACCTTGATAACTACCGTTAGCCAACTTTTCTTCCCTCCCGCAACTCGTCAATGTTAGATTGATAACTTAACATGTATATGGTATATTGTAACGGGCTATGACAAAACGTCATGGTGACGGATCTTTTTTTCTGTTAGCATTTTGTTAGCATCTCTTTTCACTGTATCGGTTCAATGAGAAAAAGCGGCGCGCAGCAAGCGGAAATCCAAGCGTTTCTCAAAAAGGAGAGTCAAATATGTGCGCGGACTTTAGCGGACTTTAGCGAAGTGTGTCGCGCACCGCTTCAAGCCACGCCCGGCAAGGCTTCAAGCGCAATTTCAGAGCTTGTCAAAAAAGTCCGCTCCAATCTCGACAACGTCACTGTATACCGCCCCCGGCTTCTGCTTGCCATCACGCACTCCCTCAACCCCATTGATGGCTTTTGAGCATGTTATCAAGCGAGCGATCAACTGAACGATTAAGAGAGTGGATAACGACCGATCAACTTAGTGGTTAGCGAAGGCGATAGAGTTCCGATAGAGATCTTCAAGTGAAGGCGATAGAGTTCCAATAGTAAATTCTGATAATATACTTGATGTCAGCGGAAACGCATCTAAATTTTCTGCTTGGCCAAAAAGAAAATCAGGCTAAGTTTGTGGCAATTTTTCTAAAGATCGTAGGTTGGGTTGAACGAAATTCGTTAATGATCGTTGATTTTAGAGGCACTTCCGAGTTGCCACTTTGCATGAACATGCCAAAAAATATGAGTGAAACCCAACATTAATCGAAAATTCTACCGCCATGAGACATCCTCTAAATTAGATGCGTTTCCCCTGTACTTGATGTTGCCGGGAATTGCGTGTTTTCGAGCGTCGAGTAAAATAGCAGCCACGATCAAGTGAGATCATAGATTACCGTACCACAATCTGTTAGATTGTGATCGCCTCTGTACGACCATAGAGATTCCATCTCCGAATCGCGACCTGCTAGTGCCGTGTAAGTCGTATTAGAAACCATAATTGTCGAGGAAACAAGCTCAATTTTACTCAACAGAAGGATCAAGCGACTGGATAAGGAGCGATCAACTGAACGGATAGTGAAGGCGATAGAGATCCCATAGGAGTTCCCGCGATAAAGATTCCTCCGGGGAGTCAAAGAGGTTTCCTGAAGTGAAGACCTTGAAACTTAAAAAGCGCAATTTCTAGCAACGTGAGATATAACTCAATGCGGGGCACACAACTCAGGTACCATCGGAGTTCTGACCATTAATGTCATTTCCAAGTCAATTTGAACAAACATGGATGCCGTCAGACTCCAAAATTTTGTGGAAAGATGTCTAATTAGCGCCCTGTGTACGCAAAGATTCAATAACCTGCCATTTGAAGTAAATTCGGAGTCGAAATCAAGTATATTCTCTGCATGAAAATGAGTCGGCTTTCCCGAAAACTGTAAACTAATGAGACGAAATGTCGTTTGAAATCCCGAGTAATCCTAATGTTGGATTGGTTTTTTTATGGACACGATGGTTGACGATGAGATGTTAGTGGCACAATTCCAGGCTGGCCGTCATCACGCATTTGATGAATTAATGAAGCGGTACAAGCACAGGATTAATGCATACTTACTGAGGTCCGTAAGAAGCTACGAGGACGCCGAAGAATTAACAATTGAAGTCTTTTTCAAGGCTTATCGTGCACTTGATACCTGGCAGCCGCAAGCTCGATTTTCAACATGGCTCTATAGAATCGCTCATAATCTGTCAATCGACCACCATCGCGCAAAATCACGAAGGCTGACTTATTCCTTGGATGACGAAGAGTTGGCGATTGAAGAACCTGTAGCCTCCGATTTGGGAAGTGACCCGGCATGGCAGTTGGAAGAAAAGGATCGGAATAGCGTTATTCGCGCCGCAGTCGATCAACTTTCGCCAAATCAAAAAGCGGTCTTTACGTTGAATCGATATGAAGGTTTGCAAATCAAGGAAATTACCGAAGTTCTTGGTATGGCGGAAGGCACTGTAAAAGTTCACCTGCATCGAGCAATGAAGAAATTGCAAGTTCTGCTTCAACCCCTCTGGGAAGGAAATGAGATCTGAAACTCGGTACCCGCTAATGACAACCTGCAAGCAATTTGAAGCGCTTCACATTGACTATGTGTGCAATCTTCTTGAGGACGCACAGATTTCGGAACTCGACGCGCATCTGCATGATTGCGCGGATTGTAGAAAAGAAATCGGAGCGTTGAAAGAAGTATTGAAACTTACGGACAAGGCAGAGGCTGAAATCTCATCAACGGCGCCGGAGCTTAAAGATGTTGAGATGGAAGTTTACAGACGTCTAGCGGCAGAAAATGAACAAGCAAGCGGCGATTCCCTGTTCCTACGTGTGCGTCAACTGCTTCCATCCAAATTCCTGCTGCAATCGGAACGCTTTTCCTCGGATGGTTTTCGTGCCACCGGAGTACGCCAACTTTGGCGTGGAATGTTAACCGGTTGTGCCTTGATAGTGGTGCTGTTGATTTCCACCGTCTTGTTCGATGGCGATCAATCTACGAAATTGCCGGTGGTCAAAATTGACGATTTGCTCCCACACGAGCAACTTGAGCAGTATCGTTCGCAGGGCATACGTCGGAGCCTGCAGGATGTATTTGTCAGCATGCATCTGAGAAACGATGAATGGGAGACAGCTGGCTGGGCACGCATGTTGAATGAGCAAGCTCAAGGAACACCTTACGAGAACATTACAATTAGCAATATCAGATGACTTCAGTAACGATTGAAGAAGATTTGCCACATGAAAAGGCTCAGTAACCACCAAGAGGGTAAAGGTTGGAAGGGAAAAGGGAATTGTACTGACGAATGTCCTGCTGGATTGGGATGGCATCTATGGATGGATTCTAGACGACGTATACAACTATTTATAGTAAGTGTTTTATTGTTGAACTATGTTATCTTTTCGATCGCGGAAACACAAATCGTTAATGTATCCACCTTGATTGATACGGGCAAATACAATCAAGCAGCACAAACGTTGCGCGAACTGGCAAATTCAACGAAGGATGCCGACCAACTCAGTTGGATTTATCATCAGTTAGGTGAAATCCATTACAACTACACCCGTGATTATCCGGAGGCATTAAACGCTTACAACCGTGTCATTAAACTAAAGGCAAAGACTCCAGAGGCGGTAGACCTGTTTCTTGCCTACATTAAGAAGGGCGATGTCTACTGCCGAATGGGGCAGTGTGATGATGCAATCCGTACCTACCAGACACTCGTAAATCAATTTTCGCCTACCCATTTTGCGCACAAAACTGGCTTACAAAAGATACGCAATATTCAGACTGCGCTTGAAACGTTGGAGACGCAGCAAAAAGTCATCCGTTCATATTCCGGCACACCGTCGGCAGTTGAAGCTTTATTCCAAATCGCAGAAGTATATCGCAGTCACTACCAACTAAATCAGCCCGAACAAGCGATTGCGCAATACGAGATAATTTTGAAGGAATATCCGGACGCCAAAAATGCGCCCGAAGCGCAGTGGCGTGTCGGAAATCTGTGGCATGTGGTTCTGAATGAACCCGAGTTCGCCATCTCAGCCTATCGAAAAGTTCCCACAAACTATCCAACAAGCAGTTTTGCTGCGGACGCACTTTTCCAAATTGCGCGCATCAATGAAAAACAGGGGCACTATCAAGAAGCCGCATCTATTCTAGAATCGCTTATTGAAAAATACCCTGACTTCTGGAATACCCACGCTGCATTCTATTGGTTGGGCGTTTGTTACGAAAAATCCAACGACTACCGTAGGGCGCTCCAATCCTACCGGACCTTTCTGCACGTCTACCTTCCAACCCTTGAACCCGCTTACTTCGGGCAAATCGGCAGACACGATCAAAGTCACGATCAAATTGAGACCGCATTACGAACTAAGATTGATCTCCTTGAAGTTGAACTGCCTCGGGTTGCATGGGACAAAATTAACGAGCTAATTCGCATGTCACACCATGTGAAAGCACTACACCTGGCACAGCAACTAATTGCAGATGTGCCACAGAGCGAGTACGCAAAGAAAGCGCAGGACCAACTTAGTTCGATAACGTCATATGCCTCCATTCAGAAACTGCAAGATCGAATTAGCGAATTTCCAGAATTGCCAACGGCGGCTCATGGTAAATTTCGGATAGGGACCATCTATGAGCGCGGATTGCAAGAATATCATCAAGCAATCGCAGTTTACCGCCAACTAATTGACGATTATCCGGATTCGCCTTGGGCTGCGGAAGCAATGTACCGTATCGGGTTGATCTATCTGGAACACCTTGATGATACGGAAATGGCAATCCAAAGTCATCAAGGGTTGATTGAGAAATACCCTTCATCATCGCATACAATGATGGCTAATTTTCAATTGGGTGAGATTTATCGCACACTGCAGCGGTATGATGAAGCGTTACAGGCATATCAGACGACAATTACCTACCCTGAGCGCGGTTCATACCTCGCCGAAGGCTACAAGGATAGTTTTGCGGATCGAGCACGGTTCCGGATCGGAAGGATTCATTACGAAGATGGTCGCTACAATGACGCGACACTGGCGTTTGAAGAGTTTATCAACAGCCGGCCTCAATCGCCACGCCTAGCAGCAGCCTTTGTTTACCTTGCCCTGACAAATCAAGAACGAGGAAATCAATCGCGTGCTTCACAAGCATACAAGAGAGCCATCAACCTAATCGACAACAGCCAGATTCAAGCTGAAATGGTGATTAACGAAGCATCGAGTCTCGGATTCCAGGGCACGGACCGGGCGGATGTTCTCCGACGGCTCAACGAACTCCGTAAACGCGCCGAGTCTAAATAAAATTGTGCACGCCGCTAGCCAAGAAACATCGGATTGTAACCATGGGACATGCTCAATCCATCTAAACTGTCAAAGGTATCGTCGCCAGCATATTTGTTGACTTTGGGATTTTTACATGATATAATTGCGCACATGTTAGCACTCGATACTTGAGAGTGCTAACAGTTGGTGTCTATCCATCATCTCTATATTTAATACGCTCCGATAAACCGATTTAAACACAGAAAATGAGGAGAACTTGAATGGCAGCAAAGAAGTTGATATTTGATCAGGAGGCAAGAGCAGCGCTCAAGCGAGGTGCCGATACGCTGGCTGACGCTGTAAAGGTGACTCTGGGGCCGCGAGGCAGGAATGTCGTAATTCAAAAATCGTTCGGATCCCCTGTTATTACTAGTGACGGAGTAACTGTCGCTAAAGAGATTGAACTTCCGGATGAATATGAAAACATGGGAGCTCAACTCTTACAATTAGTAGCGACAAAGACAAATGACGTCGCAGGCGATGGTACTACCACCGCAACACTGCTTGGACAAGGAATCGTTCATGAAGGACTCAAAAACGTAACAGCCGGCGCAGATCCGATGCAAATAAAAATTGGCGTCGACAAAGCTGTTGATGTGGTCGTCGATGCTATCGGCGAACAGAGTCGAGCTGTTAACACTCATGACGAAATTGCACAAGTAGCGGCAATTGCCGCCAACGATCGAGCTCACAACAGTGAGATTGGCGCTTTGATCGCAGACGCGATGGATAAGGTCGGGAAAGACGGCGTCATTACTGTTGAGGAAGGGAAAAGCGCTGATACGAATGTTGATACCGTCGAAGGGATGCAATTCGATCGCGGATATCTTTCTCCTAACTTTACGACCGACCCTGAATCGACGGCTGTAGAATTTGAAAATCCGCTGATTTTAATCAACACGGGAAAAATTAGCGCGATATCTGAGCTTGTACCGATTTTAGAGAAGGTGTCTCAGCTCAGACGACCGTTTCTAATCATTGCTGAGGATGTTGAAGGTGAGGCGCTGTCGACGCTTGTAGTGAATAAGTTGCGTGGTGCTCTCCAGGTCGCCGCCGTAAAAGCTCCCGGTTTCGGAGATCGCCGTAAAGAGATGCTTGAAGACATCGGCATTTTAACCGGAGGTCAAGTCATTTCAGAAGATCGCGGAATCCGACTCGAAAACGTTGTCGTCGGTATGCTAGGTAGTGCTAGAAGAGTCGTTGTGGATAAAGAAAATACCACAATAGTTGACGGGGCTGGTTCGAATGAGGATGTTGAAAATCGTATTGCTCAAATTCGCCTCCAAATTGAGGGAACGACCTCAGATTACGACCGCGAGAAATTGGAAGAACGACTCGCCAAACTCGCAGGAGGGGTCGCTGTAATAAATGTCGGAGCTGCAACCGAAGTCGAAATGAAGGAACGGAAGGCACGGTTTGAAGATGCTCTGTCCGCGACCCGCGCGGCGATTGAGGAAGGTATCGTGCCTGGCGGCGGTGTCGCACTGTTGAGGGCCGGCGCCACATTGGACGATTTCCATCTTGACGGAGATCAAGAAGTCGGAGTGAATATCGTTCGCCAAATTCTTTCGACACCCAGCCGATTGATTTCCGAAAACGCCGGATTGGAAGGCTCCGTGGTCGTAGCTAAAATCCAAGACGGAGAGGGCGCCTACGGACTAAACGCGGGAACCGGAGAGTACGAAGACCTTCTTCAAGTAGGGATTGTGGACCCGACAAAGGTCGTTCGATCCGCGCTTCAAAACGCATCAAGTGTTGCTGGCTTGCTGTTGACGACAGAAACGCTGGTAACCGAAGTTGAGGAGAAACCACAACCCGAAGCGCACGGACATCACCACCATCATCACCACTAATTTAAAGGTGGCGGTTTTGCATCGCAAGGTGCAAACACAGAACGAGAAGCAACTATAGCACCTTTGAAACTTAGAGCTTGTTTGAAAAGTACATTTGTAGGGTGCGCACTGCGCACCAGCCTCTAAAAGCCCTAGAGGGATCAACTGAGTGGACAGCGAAGGCGATAGAAATCCCACAGGTACGCAGAAGACAAATATAAAAACGCGAAAAACCTTCCTACAAATGACCAAAATTGCTTTGCTACCGATTATTCAAGCAGGCTCTTAGACATAACGAGATTGATTTTATTTCGGACAATGAACACTCCAGAGGAACTAGGTACACTGCCGAAAACAAAAAAGCCACGCTAGTTCAACACTCGCATAGCGTGGCTTTTTTCGTGGGTAGATTCAGTTGAGACAAACGCTTCTATAGTCAATTCCATTCATATTTACACATTTTTCGGTAGGTGCGATCAACTGAGTGAATAACGAAGGCGATAGAGATCCATTTCCAACCACACCTACGAGACTAGACAAATACCGGTTCGGTTAGGAAACCCAACCTACCGAAGTGTATAAATAATTGTTGGTTTTACTATAAACCATACGCGACGGAATCGGGGTTCTAGTTGATAAGTTCTCTAGCCGCAATCTGCACACCGCCGCCGAATTCTCACACATCAGAAACGGGGGAGCATGTTATTGTCCCACTCGCAATCAAGACAGAATACTTCGCGCGGACCAAGATATTGGATATCTTTGCTACCGCATTCTGGACATACCTCAACTCTCTCAGATTCTTCTCGTTTTTCCTCAATCTGGAAAATGTTTAGGTAGTACATTTTAATTTCCCCTTCATATCGGTGTCCCAAGGGGCAACGAACCTTGTTCGTAGCACGCGACTCGAGTCGTTCAATCATTTCTCGGAGGAATGGAATGCGACGACCACAAACGGGACATCGGTCAGGGTAGAGTTCTTTTGCCGTAATTACGTCAGTATTCTCATCTCGAATTAAGATCGGAATTGAGAAATGATCCTCGAGCAAAAGGCGTATATCGTTCTCCGTGTCTCCCTCCGTTATCTCCTGTTCCGCAACGATTTTATCATAGGTTCCGGGACTAAGTATAATCTCTGTCGGTACCATCGCTCCCCTCAAGCTGAGCACTATACTGCTTATCCGATCTATTATCAATGATTCGATTGCTTCTCCCTCCTTCCTCAATTCTTGTACCCCAATCCGGCAATCACACCTTGATATTTTGGATGGCAAGCCATAACTGTGATGAAGCCCGCATAGACTAGGTCGTTCAGTAGATCTTTAAGCGCCACACCCTCGTTCTCACAACGCTCAGCTAGTTTTTCAACGCGAATTACTCGCAAATTCTACAGTAGGCGATTTTTCCTGTCAACCACTATTTTCGAGATTACGGCACAATGCCCGTGCGGCAGGATGTGCCTTTCATGCGTTCCTCTTGCCACACTCAAAATACACCGTTTGTCTGCTTCCGCCGCGTTATCGCGGTCGGAATGTACCCTAAGCTCGGTGGTCTACTTGAGCAAAGTCGTTACGGGATTGAAGTTGACGGCTTTTCAGGCGGTACGGTATAATTCGACTAGCTCTTACACGCCTATTTGGCGAAGAAGGAATTTGAATGCGATTCACTTATTATTGGCCATTGTGGGGAGTCATCCTCGGATTTGCCATCATGGCTAGTCTTACGGTGTATGCCTACTTCTCTCTGAAACGTCCCATCGATTGGAAGCTTAAAACTCTTCTTATTGCCTTGAGGGTTTTAGCCATATCGGTGTTGTTATTCTGCTTGTTGGAGCCGGTATTTGTCGAGAAGACGGACATCACTCCCTCCCTGAATCTCCCAATTCTTGCTGATACCTCCCGAAGTATGGAACTTCGAGATGTTGAATTCAATGGGGAGCCTTCAAGCCGCTTAACACTTGTAAATCGCCTTCTGTTTGATTCGTCAAGTCAGTTCTTGCCGAGTCTCAATAAACGCTTTGACACTCACCTCTACCAATTCGACGAACAGTCGGAGTCGATCTCGGAACAACTGAATCCCTTAGAAATCAGAGGAGATCTGACGGATATCGCGGCTTCTATCCAGACTGCTGCTCAAGAATGGCGTGGACAGCAGACTGCCGGTGTAGTGCTAATCACTGATGGAGCTCACAATGTCTCGGCATTTCCGCTCGAAGATGTATTGCGGCTGCAAATCCCTATTTACCCAATCGGCATTGGAGCCCCGGAACCTCCGAAAGACCTCAAGATCGCAAAAATAGAAGTAAATCCCGTCGTTTATGTGAATCATGAGGTTCCAGTCCATATTACCATACAATCTAAAGGCTATTCCGGTAGTCAAGTGCGTTTGTCATTAAAGCGGGTAGAGGATTCTGAAAACGAAGAACGTGTTGTTAACGCGACCTCGGTTACCTTATCTGATGATTCTGCCCAAGTTGTTGAATTCACCCTGACTCCCGAATCTGAGGGTAATTTCCAATATGTCGCGTCCTTGCCAACCCTTGACGGTGAACTTTCGTCAAAGAACAATAGGAAGGTATTTCTGCTTAAAGCTGTGAAGACAAAGCTGCGTGTCCTTTATATTGACAGGCGTCCTCGCTGGGACTATGTTTATTTAAAGCGGGCGCTCGAACGTGATCCGGATATTGATTCTACATGCGTTATTCTATCGGGCAAAAGGCAGCACCAGTTGCGTGATACGCTGTTATCCACAACGAATGGTTACTATCCACAAAACAAAGAGCTGAATAAAGTTCGTCAATTTCCAGATACACTTGAGGAATTGATGGCTTATGATGTGTTAATTGTGGGAGATATTCTCTCAAACACATTGAATGCGATGCAACAAGCTGCCATTGTCGATTTCGTTGAAAAACATGGAAAAGCCATCATCTTTCTCGGAGGGCAGAGTTCACTCGGTATCAACGGTTTAATGAAGACATCGCTTGCAGGTCTCCTTCCTGTTGTGCTTCCATCGAACGGAGGCATCACAAGAGATGAAGATTTCAGCCTCGAACTCACTCCAAGTGGGATATACCATCCTATTACGCGCCTTGCTAATACGAAGTCATTCAATGAAGCGATCTGGAGAGATTTGCCGCCCCTATCACGGTGGCTCGCCGGTTTACAACTTCGAGGCGGCGCCATCGAACTTTCGGTTTATCGACGGGACACAGCGAGCCAACCTATACCAATTATTATTTTCCAGCGTTCTGGCTTGGGAAAAAGCTTGTTAATCGCGGCGGAAGGCGTTTGGAACTGGGGGTTCGGTGTATGGAGTTTCAAAAATGAAGGCAACACATATCCCAAATTCTGGGCACAGGCAATTCGTTGGATGGCTACACGAGGAGAGGAAAAACAGATTAGTGTGACAACAGACTTGTCCACTTACTCGGTAGGCGACACTGTTGAAATTACTGTCTTCGCGTATGATGAAAGTCATCAGCCCCTCAACGATGCGGTGATTGACATTGAAGTTCTCCCTCCCAACGATCAGCCCTTTCAACTTCATGCTCGTACCGACTCCTCAAGTACAGGCACCTACACGGCACGGTTCAACGCAGATAGCCAAGGTAATTATCATGTAAAAGCCTCGGGAAAACAGGGTGAAGTTGCGCTAGGAGAAGATTCAACCGAGATTATTGTGCAATTGCAATTGGCAGAATTAGAAAATCCACAACTTGATGAAACTCTGCTGAAACAGTTAGCCGCCAAAACGGGTGGTGTCTACCTTTCGTTTGCCGAAGCCGCCACTTTACCCGAGAAGATTAGTGCGCAACAGCGCCCTATCTTTGCAACTGAAGAACGAGATCTGTGGGATACTCCGCTAGTGCTGATTTGCGTCGTCGCCTTGCTCGGAACGGAATGGTTCTTACGCAAGCGAAGAGGCTTGGTATAGGGACAAGGTGACACCCTTTCACATTGGGACTAGCATGAAGATTATGATTAGACAACGATGGACGTGGTTTGATTCCGTTCCCTCTCAGTTATTCCCGCTTCTGCTTCTGCTGTCCTTAGGTGTGCTACTACTCGGACTAGCCTATGGCGGAAATAAGTTTGTCATTGCACAAGTTCACTACGGCGGCGGCGGGGATTGGTACGGCGATCGGACGACCATTCCTAACTGGTTAAAGATGCTTAGTAGGAGAACAGACGTTGAGACTGCCGATGACCGAGCAATTGTGAAACTTACAGATCGAGACTTGTACCAGTACCCAATGCTTTATATCGTTGGACACGGCGAAATTCGGCTTTCAGAAAAGGAGGTCGAGGCGCTACGTTTCTATCTGCAGCGAGGCGGTTTTCTATTTGTAAATGATGACTACGGTCTAGACAAGAGTTTCCGCCGTGAAATGCTGCGCGTATTTCCTGATCAAAACCTTCAACCTATACCAAATTCCCACTTAATCTATCACTGTTTCTACGATTTAACAGGGCTACCCAAAATCCATGAACATGATGGTGAACCCGCCCAAGGTTTCGGATTGTTCCATGACGGACGGATGGTAGTCTATTACGTCTATAGCTCCGACATCGGAGATGGGCTCGAAGATCAGGAAGTTCATCCGAACGATACTCCGGAAGTTCGAGAGCTCGCGGCAAGAATGGCGATTAACATTGCGATTTACGCCTTAACAAACTAAGAGCCAGTTCGATTACTGTTAACAATGCGATGTCGTAGTCGTTCCAGAGTAGACATAACAATCGTTATTTCCTACAAGACGACCGCAATATGGAACCTTAGGTGAAAATAGTCATTTCTGCTTTTTGCACAAGCCCTGTTTCTTATTCTGGTTTACGTTGATGGAGGCACCACCATGCAAGATAAGCACAGCGAACAATCCTATAAGACAATTGTTAATCGTCTTCGCTCTCTGGGTGTACAATGGCGCCTGCTGCTCATAGTTCAAGGCTTACTCCTCTGCATGGGAGTAATAGCAGCGGCCCTTTCAGTTGCGCTCGTAATCGATCAACTTCTGCCTGTACCCCGTCCAATCCGTATGGGGCTTGTGTTATTGGTACTCGGAATTGGAAGCTATGCTGTTATTTTCCACGTCATCCTCCCGGTTTTTGGAAGACTGACGATTAGTCGCGTGGCAGCCTATATTGAGCGGAGTCACCCAGGTTTTGAGAACAGAATTTTAAGTGCTATTCAACTTCAGCCCGAGATGGCGCACAACCGGTTTGGATATGCCGTGGAATTCATCAACAGGTTAACTGAACAAGCATGCCAATCCATTGAAGGAATCAAGGCAAAGCTGGTTTTTGAACGAGAATTTCTGAGTCTAAAGAGATACGGCGGATTCGCGATCTGCTCGATTGCACTGCTTTATGCCATAAACCTTGTTTTCTCGTCAGCAATGACCGACTTCGTTGACGCATTTGACGAAATCCCCAAAACTCCGCAAGAGTTACTCACGGTTCAGATTAACGAAGTTAAGCCTGGAAATACACGAATCGAATCAGGTGCGGACGTGACCATCTCGGCTGGAGTTACTGGCCATTTCAACACACCCGTGCATTTGTATTACCGTGTCGGAGGACAAGATTCAACGAATGAACCGATGGAATCACCAGAAAATGGTTGGAAATCAGTTCTGATGACGAGAAACGACACACAGATTGCCTATCGCGTAACTATTGAAAATATCACGCACTCCACAGAATACTACGTAAAAGCAAAAGAGGTACAGTCGGAACACTACAAAGTCACGGTTACACGTGAACCGATTCTTAGCCGTTTCCAGTTGAAACTTAATTTTCCCAAGTATACCCAACTCTCTTCGCAGATATTAGAGGAAAACCTTGGTGACATTACCGCTCTAACTGGAACGGAAGTGCAGTTTGAAGGAGAGGGCAACAAACCGCTCTCTTCCGGCAACAAACTTGTCTTTGACGAATCGGAATCCGTTACATTAAGAACCACAGAGCAACTCAAGTTAGCCGGGAGTTTCATTATTCAAACAAGCGAAAAATATCATATTGAGCTAATTGACACACAAGGTATGACGAACTCAGACCCGATTGTTTATACGATAAACGCCGTGCTTGACGCTGAACCAAAGGTTGGGATAATCGAACCAAACAGAGATGTCGTGCTTGATGATTCGATGATTGTGCGATTGAAGATTAATGCCGAAGATGATTACGGAATAGCGCAACTTCGTTTAGTGTACAAAATTGAAGGAAAGGATGAAGATCCGGTAGTCATTCCACTTAAACAATGGGGTACACAGCAAATAGAGGCGTATATCGAGTTCTCGTGGGATACGGATCCAATCGGTCTATTCCCCGAAGATATAGTTTCCTACCATGTGGAAGCGATTGACACTGATAATGTGACGGGTCCAAATATTGGAAAATCGGATACACACACCCTTCGATTCCCGTCTCTTGATGAACTCTATGCCGCTATAGAATCAAGCCAGCAAGGTGAACAAGCGGGATTTGAGGCACTGTTTGAAGAACAGACCGAAGCGATTGGCATCGTAGATGAGTTATTGGACAAAATCCGCAAGAATCAGGAATTGACAGCAAAAGACGAACAACAAATGCAGCAAGTGCTTGAAACACAACGTCAAATCAAACAAACGGCGGAAGAACTTGTGGATAATATGAAGAAAACCGCTGAACAGATGCAAGCGAATGAACTGTTTGACTTGGAAACTGTTCAGAAATATCAAGAATTGCAGGAGTTGATGGAACAAGCACTCTCCGAGGAGCATAAAGAACTTTTGCGTAAGTTGGCAGAGGCTTTGGAGCAACAGCAGCTATCAGATCAAGAAAGAGAGTTGATGGACGCGAATTTCAGTCAGGAACAGTTTCTCCAGCAATTGGATCAGTTGAAGGAACTATATAAACAGATGATTCTTCAAAACCGACTGGAGGCGGTGACAAGGCAAGCGGAGGAATTGGCTGAGCGTCAGAAACGACTGATGGAACAAGCACAAGAACATCTTGCCCAAGCTATCCGGAAAGAGGCGAGTCAGTCCACAGAAAGCCAGCAAGTTCCGGACAGGCACGGTGATGAACTCGCTAAGCAGGAGGAACGCATTGCCGCTGGAATGGACGGACTTCACAATGAACTAGACGAACTTGGGCGAGAAATGTCAAAACACGACAATCTCCGGAGAGTGGCTGATGAAATCGACCGGCTCAATCAATTCGCTAGGAATGAAAACGTCGTCCCCAACCTGAAAGAGGCGAGAACACAGATGCAACATTCTCAACTTGAGCGTGCAATTCAGCCGGGGCAGCAGGCGCAGAACACAATGAGCGATCTCGCCCAAGGACTGGACAATGCACTCGAATTTATGGAAGGGGCAAATGCAGATGAAGCGCTGACTGCCCTCAGAGAGGCTGTGAGGAGCGGAGTTTATCTTTCCGAAGCCCACGAGGAAGTGATAAAGGATACAAACGAGATTTTGAAATCGGGACATGGACAATACATTGATGGAGAGATCAAACGATTGCAAACACTTGCCGCGAAGGAGTTGAACGCCGCAACGGGAATCGATCAACTTGCAAGTCGACTCTGGGAACTTGGTAAACAGCAAATGCAAATTGATCCGAAAGTGGTATGGCGCCTCAATGAAGCAAGTGATGCGTTAAATCGCGCCGCAAGTGCATTGGAAGATAGAAAAGCAAATCTGGCCACCACAATTCAGAAACAAGGGCTCGCCGAATTGAATCAAGCAGTGGTGCAGCTTCTTGGCGCCATGAATCAGATGAATCAACAATTGGGTACGGCGGGAATGGAGAACATGCTTGAGCAGCTTCAGCAGCTTGCGCAAAACCAGGGGCAGTTAAACGAGATGACACAAAATCTCAGTGAACAGATGAGGCAACAAGGTCGAACGCCCGGGATTGAGCAGATGTTGAAGCGAATGGGCTACGAACAGCAATTGATTCGCGAGGCGACCGAGCGGCTTTCAGAACTGATGGAACAGTTTTCGCAAGCGCTCGGAGACTTACAGTCGGTGGCGGAGGATATGAAAAAAGTTGAAACGGAACTTGAGGAAGGAAATATCAATCAGAAT